>NZ_JAKSXV010000065.1 GCF_022829345.1 Methylobacterium sp. J-090
CGGCTACCAGCCGCCTGCGCCAGAGGTCCTCATCTGGCCAACCGAACCGAGCGGATCAGTGCCGTCCGCTCGCCCTGCCATCGTCACGCGACCGACGATGCACTAACTTCGAACATGGGCCACCGAACGGGGGCAGGCCAAAGCCATTCGCACTGGAACAGTCAAGTCCCTATCCGTCATGGACAAAACAAACTGCTTGGGCAAGCTGTGCCGGCGAGCAACCGACAGCTTGGCCCCCGAAAGAGACAGATCGCGGATCACGCAGGGCAGCCTTTCCCCATCTTCCAGTATGACCTTCGCCAGTCGCATTGTTTCGCGACGCGTGGCGTATCGCTTCTCCTGTTTGCCTTGCACTTGACGCTCGTCCATCGCCATATATTTGTTGTGGCTGACCCAGCCTCAAGGTAGCGGCGTTCCGGTGGAGCAGACGTTAGCGTGAATGCGCGAAATGCCGAGTTTCACGACGATTTTACAGGCCGCGGAAGTAGCGGTCGGCCGATCCCTACCTTCCGCTCCCCGGCGGACTAACTCTGAAGGGCCCGCCCGCCGCCGTTCCCTCAGATTACATGATCAAGCTCAGAAGCTTTTCGTAGCCTCATCGACGATTATCTTGGCCGCACGGTAGAGGCTGGGGCCGCCCACACCAAGTTCCGCGGACGCTTGAACGAAGATGTTGTCGGCTTCGGTGCGGGACAGCATCCCCTTGTCGACCAACGTCCGCATTAGGGTTGTCAGGATCGCTGTTGATGCGAGCCCCGTCGCGCCTGGGTTGCGCAGGGCTGTTTCACTGATTGCCATTAGATTACCTCTCAGGGATTAGGCCGTCGAGCTTAGCTGCCGAGGATTCTCCCGGGACGGAGCTCCGTCCCGCTGCATCCATCGATGAAGCGCATCACCGATGATTGGCGTCGGGCACCACCGTCGCGGGCTCAAGGTGCGCGATCAAGCGTCGGAAGAGCGCGCAAGTGTCTCAATTCTGGCCTAATCCCCGGTCCTTCGCATGAGACATGAAGAACCGCATCATCTCGCGGCTTGCGTCGGGTCCCGCAGGGTCGGTGTGCGAACCGGAGGGGTGACCGCCCGCCCATGCATGTCCGCCGCCATGCAGGACCCACTGCTCCGAGGACCACGCATTCCCCGGCATCGTGAGGACGGTTCGAGTGTACGCCCTTCCTCCCTCGGATCGTCCCTTCTCGGTGGCGCTGCTCACGTTTGCAGCGGGCCGGGCCTGCGCAATGGCTTGATCACCGTTCACTGGTGAGACGGTCTTGTCGCGGTCGCCGTGGAAGACGATGGTCGGCATCGGTTGCGTCGCCCGTCGCGGCTGGGACGAAGCCCCGCGACGCATCGCCAGGAGTGCCGCCGCCATCGACCCGGCGGACCCATGGGCCAACCCCGAATGGATGCCGACCGCGGCATAGAGGTCCGGGTAGGTCATCGCCATGACGGACGCCGCCGCCCCGCCGGATGAAAGGCCGGCGACGTAGACCCTTGAAGGGTCGACGTCGAACTCGTCCATGACTTGGCGCGTCAGGCCCGCCAGGATGGATGGCTCGCCCAGGTCGCGTTGCTGATCCCCGTCCCGGAACCAGTTCCAGCTCTTGGCCATGTTGGCCGACCTTGGCTGGTCCGGGTAGGCCACGAGGAAGCCCTGCTCCTCGGCAAGCCCGTCCATCCGGGTGCCAATGGCGAAGTCGCGTGACGACTGCGAACAGCCATGCAGCATCACGACGAGCGGAAGTGGCCCGTCGCTACGTACCGGCGGGACGAACAGGTCGTAGGCCCGACTACCGGTCTGGTTTCCGAAGCGACGTGCGAGGGCGCGCGGGCGGCCGATGGATCGCCCCCACACGCTCGTGGGGGCTATCCCGAGGCTGCCGGTCATCGTGTCCTATCCTGCGGGAAGCTGCCCGGCGCAATTTGTTAGACTACGGCAACGCGCCGATCATGCCCTTGGCCTCGCTCATGGTGTTCTCGCAGGCGCGCTTGTCGCCGCGGCGGTCCTCGTCCGCGGCCCGGATGATGAGCGTTCGCGCGACTGCGACGTGGTCCGCGGTGGAGACTGTTTCGGGATCACTCGGGGCGTCCAGGCGCACCGTGGTCAAGCCGCGGGGGGACCCGGTGCGGATCGTGCGGCCCTCCTGCAGTCCGGCGATCTCAATGGCGCCGGCACTGTCGAGGCGGCGTTCAATGGTGCCGATCTGCTCGGCGCACGATGAGGCCAGGGCGGGAAGCGGCGAGAGGGCGAGGAGGATGGCGGAAAGGGTTGGGATGAAGTGCATTGGGATGGCCTTCGGCGAGGTGGCAGCATCGCGGCTCCGTTCGACGAACGAATGGCCCAACGCCGTCCCTCACGCGGCGATGCGAGGGTAGCTTCCGATTAACAGCGTCGGGAACCGTATGTTGCACTGCAGCACGAAAACGCCGGGCAGCTACGCTCACCGGACGTGACTCGATTGCCCGAACGTCTAGGGTGTCGGCCCGGGTGCACTAATACGCGTGGTACGACGACGATGGGCGCCGGCTGAATAGATAAAACGGCATGGCAAATGTCCGGTTTCGAGCGAAGGTCAGACCCCCCTACAACGTGGTTGGGTCGCGATCCGCCAATCCACTCTAAGACCGACACGGGTGGACGGCTGCCCGTCTGCTTTCGGGAGGCGAATTGGAAAAGCGGACGCTTGCTCCAAAGACACTGAGAGCGGGCTTGCAACGAGCCGGACGCCTGCGCTCACCTCATGACGCGGCGAGCAGGCTCTTCGCCACCTCTCGGCGGAAGCCCGCGCCGGGATGGCTCGCCTTGAGAAGCGGTCCGCTGCCCGGGAACAGCTTCTCGCGCAGCGTGCCCTCCGCGTACCGGGTCTTGAAGGCGCCGCGCGCCTGGAGTTCCGGCACGACGAGGTCGACGAAGGCCTCCAGGGTTTCGGGGGCCACCGCGCGGGTCAGGTTGAAGCCGTCGGCGTCGGTGGCCTCGGCCCAGGCGACGAGTTCGTCGGCGACTTCCGAGGGCGCGCCGACGATGAAGGGCGCGCGGGCCCCGCGCGGGCCGAACGCGGCGAAATCCGCCCGGGTGAAGGGCCGCTCGCCGTCTTGCGTCAGGGTCTCCACCAGGGACTGCATGGCGTTGGTCTTGACGTAGACCAGGGCCTCGTCGGGACCCAGGACCGACAGGTCGATGCCGGTCCAGCCCGAGACCAGGGCGAGCTGGCCCTCGACGTCGATGTAGCGCGCATACTCGTCGCGTAAGGACAGGGCCTCGGCGCGGGTCGGCGCCACGATGACTGTTGCGCCGAGGAACATGCGGATATCGTAAGGGTCGCGCCCGGCGGCGCGGGCCGCCTCGCGCAGGTCGCGCACGGCCTTGGCGGCCAGCGGCTTCGTCTGGCCGTTGAGGAACACGGCCTCGGCGTGGCGCCCGGCGAAGATCTTGCCCCGACTCGACGTGCCGGCTTGGTAGAGCACCGGCGTGCGCTGGGGCGACGGCTCGGCGAGGTGGCGGCCATCGACGCGGTAATACGGACCGTCGTGCCGGATGCGGTGGACCCGTGCCGGATCTGTGAAGACGCCGCCCGCCCGGTCGCGCCGCACGGCGCCTGCCTCCCAGCTGCCCTCCCAGAGCTTGTAGGTGGCCTCCAGGAAGTCGTCCCCCGCCTCGTAGCGTGTGTCGTGCGCCCGCGCCGTGTCCTGGCCCATGCCGCGGGCGCCGCTCTCGAGGTAGCCGGTGACGATGTTCCAGCCGATTCGGCCGCCGGTGAGGTGGTCGAGGGTCGTGATCCGCCGGGCGAAGGGATAGGGGTGCTCGTAGGTCAGGTTGGCGGTGACGCCGAAGCCGAGATGGCGGGTCGCCTGCGCCATGGCGGGCACCACCAGGAACGGGTCGATGTTGGGCGCCTGCGCCGCCCGCGCCAGGGCCGCGTCGGCTGTGCCGCCGTAGACGTCGTACTGACCGAGTACGTCGGCGAGGAAGATTCCGTCGAAGAGGCCGCGCTCGGCGGTGCGCGCGAGCTCCACCCAGTAGTCGAGGCTGTTGTAGGCGCTGCCCGTGTCGCGCGGGTGCCGCCACAGGCCGGCCCAGGTGTGGCCCGGCGAGGCCATCTGGAAGGCGTTCAGCCGCAGTTCTCGGCGCGTCGTCATCGAAGGATCCGTCTGCAGCGGGCGTGGCCTCGCCGGGTCTCGCCCGGGCAGGCGAGAGGCACGGGCAGGCGAGGGACCAGGAAGCTCAAGGTATTGCTCCCGGACGTCCGGTCAACAAGAACCTTCTTTTTTGGATCGCATCGCCCAGAGGAGGTTTGTTCTTGCGAAGATGTTCCTGGAGATCCGTGTCCCAAATTCATGCGAAGGCACGTCATTTCCCTGACGAAGACTTGAGTTTCGAACGGTAATCCCGGATTTCAACAACGGCTGCCCGAGGGTTCAGCCGGCTCAGGACGGGATTGCAGGATCATGTCGCAAACGGATGCGGGCTGGGGTGCCGGCCCGAGCGCCCGCTACGAAGACCTCGCCGCGCGCTTTCGCCCGGCCTTCGCCGAGATCCGCGCCACCGCCGTGGCGCGGGACGGGGCGCGCCGGCTGCCGCATGCCGAGATCGGCTGGCTCAAGGAGGCGGGCTTCACCACCCTTCGGCTGCCGGAAGCGGCGGGCGGGCACGGGGCGAGCCTGCCCGAACTGTTCAATCTGCTGATCGAGCTGTCGCAGGCCGATTCCAACGTCACCAACGCGCTGCGCGCGCATTTCGGCTTCACCGAGGACGTGCTGTGCTCGACCTCGCCCGAATGGCAGGCGCGCTGGACCGAGCGGATCGCCGCCGGGGAGACCATCGGCAGCGGCGTCTCCGAGACCGGGGAGGCCAAGGTCGGCCAGTTCGACACCATCCTCCGCCGGCGCGGGGCCGAGCGGGTCGTCGACGGTCGGAAATTCTACACCACCGGCTCGCTGTTCGCCGACTGGATCCACCTCTCGGCACAGGACGAGGACGGCGCGCCTGTGGTCGCGGCGGTCTCGACCCGGGCCCCTGGCGTGGAGATCGTCGACGACTGGGACGGATTCGGGCAGGCGCTGACCGCGAGCGGCACCGCGCATTTCACCGGCGTCGTGGTCGCGCCCGACTGGATCAAGCCGGACCCGGTGCGCTTCCCCTACGCCATGGCGTTCTTCCAGCTCGTGCATCTGGCGACGCTGGCCGGCATCGGCCGGGCCGCGGCCGAGGACGTCGCCCGGCTCGTGGGCGAGCGCCGGCGCGTCTACAGCCACGGCAACGCGGCCCGCACCGGCGACGACCCGCAGATCCAGGCGGTGGTCGGCCGCGTGCGGGGCAACGCCTACGCGGCCGGCGCCATCGTGCTGAAGGCGGCCGAGGCGCTGCAGCGGGTGTTCGAGGTCCGCCGCGCCGGGGCCGACGCGACGGCGCCGGCGGCGCTCGCCGACGTCGAGGTCAACCAGGCGGTCACGGTGGTGACGAACCTCGTGCTGGAGGCCACCACCGGCCTGTTCGACGCGCTCGGCGCCTCGGCGGTGAAGGAGGGCCTGGGCCTCGACCGCTACTGGCGCAACGCCCGCACCATCGCCTCGCACAATCCGCGGATCTACCGCGACCGCATCGTCGGGGCCTTCGCGGTCAACGGCACCGCGCCGCCGCGCGAGTACCGCGTCGGTTCGGCCTGAGGTCAGCCCGCGATGCCGGCCCGCTCCGACCGCATGCGCCTCGGCGCCTTCCTGTATCCCGGCGGGCACCACGTCGCGGCCTGGCGCCACCCGTCCGCCCAGGCCGATGCCGGCGTCAACGCCGCGCATTACCGGCGGATCGCCAGGACGGCGGAGGCGGCGAAGTTCGACCTGATCTTCCTTGCCGACGGCGTCGCGGTCCGGGGCGAGGACATCGACGCCCTCAGCCGCACGGCGATCCGCTATGTCGGGCAGTTCGAGCCCCTGACCCTACTCTCCCACCTCGCGGCGGTGACCGAGCGGATCGGCCTCGTGGCCACGGCCTCCACCACCTATAACGAGCCCTTCCACGTCGCCCGCAAGTTCGCCTCCCTCGACCACCTCAGCGAGGGCAGGGCCGGCTGGAACCTCGTGACCTCCGCTGACCTGCGCGAGGCCTGGAACTTCAGCCGCGAGAGCCACCTCGCCCATGCCCACCGCTACGCCCGGGCGGAGGAGTTCGTCGACGTGGTCCGGGGCCTGTGGGATTCCTACGCGGACGACGCCTTCGTGCGCGACCGGGAGTCCGGCCGGTTCTTCGACCCGGACCGGTTGCACCTCCTGGCTCACGAGGGCGCGCACTTCTCGGTGCGCGGACCTCTCAACGTGCCGCGCCCGCCGCAGGGTCATCCGGTCGTGGTGCAGGCGGGCTCCTCAGAGGCCGGCAAGGCGCTGGCCGCCCGCACCGCCGAAATCGTCTTCACCGCGCAAGAGACCCTGGCGGACGCGACCGCCTTCTATGCCGACGTGAAGGGCCGCATGGCCGGCTTCGGGCGCGACCCCGATCATCTCAAGATCATGCCCGGCGCCTTCCCGGTCGTCGGCCGCACGGAGGGCGAGGCCCAGGACCGCTACGGGGAATTGCAGGACCTGATCCACCCCGTGGTCGGCCGCTCGCTCCTCGAACAGCTCGCCGGCGCCGACCTGTCGGCCTATCCGGACGAGGCCCCGGTGCCGGATCTGCCCGAGACCGAGGGCGGCAAGAGCCGGCAGGCCCTGATGCTGACGCTGGCGCGGCGCGAGGGGCTGACCATCCGCGAGCTTTATCTGCGCATCGCCGGCGCCCGCGGGCACTGGACCCTGGTCGGCAAGCCGAGCCGGATCGCCGACGCGCTGCAGGAGCGCTTCGAGGCCCACGGCGCGGACGGATTCAACATCATGCCGCCGACGCTGCCCGGCGGCCTCGACGATTTCGCCGCCCTGGTGATCCCCGAACTCCAGCGCCGCGGCCTGTTCCGCACGGATTACGAGGGCCGCACTCTTCGCGAAAACCTCGGCCTGCCGCGGCCGTCCCATCGCCACCCCGCCGCCGCGATCCGGGTGCCGACCGCCCCATGACCCGTCCCTCCTCTACGCATCAGGACCCCGAGCCCATGACGATCCGCCCGCGGCGCCGCCACGTCTCCCTCACCCGCCGCTTTCTCCTCGCCGCCGCCTGCGTGGCCCTCCTGCCGCTGGGCGCGGCCCGGCGGAGCGAGGCCGCCGAGGTGACGGAGGTTCGCCTCGACTGGGCGACCTACAACCCGGTCAGCCTCGTCCTGAAGGAGAGGGGCTTCCTCGAATCCGCCCTGAAGGAGCGGGGCATCGCCGTGCGCTGGACGCAGTCGCTCGGCTCGAACAAGGCGCTGGAATTCCTGAACGGCGGGGCCATCGACTTCGGCTCCTCGGCCGGGGCGGCCGCCCTGCTGGCGCGCCTCAACGGCAACCCGGTCAAGGCGATCTACGCCTACTCGCAGCCGGAATGGACCGCCCTGGTGACCACGAAGGACAGCGGTATTCGGACGCCCGCGGACCTCAAGGGCAAGCGGATCGCGGTGACGCGGGGCACCGATCCGCACATCTTCCTCATCCGCGCCCTCCAAGGCGCAGGGCTCACCGAGAAGGACGCCAAGCTCGTCCTGCTCCAGCATGCCGACGGGCGCACCGCCCTGGAGCGCGGCGACGTCGACGCCTGGGCCGGCCTCGACCCGATGATGGCGGCCTCCGAGATCGAGGGCGGCACCCGCCTGTTCTTCCGGGACCCGGCCGCCAACACCTGGGGCGTCCTCGACGTGCGCGAGGATTTCGCCAAGGCCCATCCGGACCTCGTGAAAGTCGTCATCGCCGCCTACGAGCAGGCGCGCACCTATGCGATCGCCAACCCGGAGGCCGTGACGCGCGCCCTCGTGGCCGCGACCAAGCTGCCCGAAGCCGTGATCGCCCGCCAGCTCGCCCGCACCGATCTGAGCCGGCCCGAGATCGGCCGGGTCCAGGCCGAGAGCATCCGGGCGGCGGGTGTCGCCCTTCAGCAGGCCGGCGTGATCCCGGCGGAGACCGACGTGGCCGCGGCCGTCGACGGGCTGATCGATCCCCGCTTCACAGCCGGGTCCGAGCGGTGAGCGCGGGAACCGCGTCCCCGCTCCTCGCGTCCGGCACGGGAGGCGACGGCACCGCTCCGGCAATGCCCGGGCTGAACCGATCCTGGCGACGGGGTGCCGGTCGCACGGGCGGGCGCCTCGTCCTCGGCATCCTGATCCCCCTGGCCCTCGCCCTGGGCTGGGAGCTCGCCATCCGGTCGGGCCTCGCCCAGGGGCGGCTGCTGCCGCCGCCGAGCCGGGTCCTCGGGACGCTGCTGGCGCTGGCCCAGTCCGGGGACCTCCGGCTGCACGTCCAGGCGACGCTGCTGCGCGTCGCCCTCGGCTTCGTGGCCGGCGCCGGGGCGGGCATCCTCGTGGGCGCCCTCACCGGCACGCTGCCGCTGGCCCGTCACCTCCTCGACCCCAGCCTGCAGGCCCTGCGGGCGGTGCCCTCGCTCGCCTGGGTGCCGCTCTTCATCCTCTGGCTCGGCATCCTCGAGACGCCGAAGGTCGTGCTCATCGCCGTCGGGGTGTTCTTCCCGGTCTATGTCGGAGTTTCCGGCGCGATCGCGTCGGTGGATCGCAAGCTCGTGGAGGTCGGACGCATCTTCCGCCTGTCGCGCCTCGCGCTCGCCCGCCGCATCCTCCTGCCGGCGGTACTACCCGGCACCCTGGTGGCGCTCCGCACCGGTCTCGGGCTCGGCTTCCTGTTCGTGGTGGCGGCCGAGCTGATGGGCGCCTCGGAAGGGCTCGGCTACCTCCTGGTGGACGGCCAGCAATTCGGGAAGCCGGACCAGATCCTGGCGGCCATCCTGGCCTTCGCCCTGTTGGGCAAGCTCGCCGACGGCCTCCTCGTCCTGGCGACCCGGCCGCTGCTGCGCTGGCAGGATGTCAGCCGCGGCGTGCTTTAGGACTGGCCCCACCACGGACATGGCTTCGGACACACGGCGATGCTGACGATCCAGGACCTGTCGAAGACCTACGCGGACGGGACGCGGGCGCTCTCCGGCCTGACCCTCTCCCTCGCGCCGGGCGAGATCGTCGCCGTGGTGGGCGGCTCGGGTTGCGGCAAGACCACCCTCCTGCGCCTCGTGGCGGGCCTCGACGTCGCGACGGCGGGCCTGATCCGGCTCGACGGCGCCACCATCGACGGCCCGCATCCCGGCCTCGGCCTGGTCTTCCAGGAGCCGCGGCTGCTGCCCTGGCTCAGCATCGCCGAGAATGTGGGGTTTGGCCTCGCCGACCGGCCGGCGGCCGAGCGCCGGGCCCGGGTGGCCCGCGCCCTCGACCGCGTCGGTCTCGCCGACCATGCGGGGCGCTGGCCGCGCGAGCTCTCCGGCGGCCAGCAGCAGCGCGTCGCCATCGCCCGGGCCTTCGTGGCCGACCCCCGGGTCCTCCTGCTCGACGAGCCCTTCTCGGCCCTCGACGCCGTCACGCGCGAGGACCTGCACCGCCACCTGCTGGCGCTCTGGGCCGAGACCCGCCCGACCATCCTCCTCGTCACCCACGACGTCGCCGAGGCCGCGTCCCTCGCGGACCGGGTCGTGGTCATGCGCCCCCATCCCGGCCGCATCCACGGGACGGTCGCGCTCGATGCGCCTCGCTCCGGGGACGCGGCGGCCCAGGATCGGACCGCGCGCACCCTGCGGGCCCTGCTGGACCAGTCCCTCGCCGCGCCCCCGCGTCCGGTGGCGCAGACCGCCTGACCGGCGCGGCCTACCAGCTCGTGAGCACCGCCCCGCCGAAGGTCGTCTCCACGAAGGCCTTGGTCTCGGGCGTGCGGTAGCTCTCCACCAGGGCCTTGACCCAGGGCTTGCCCTGTCAGGCCTCGCGGACCGCCAGCATGTTCACGTAGGGCCCCTTCGGCGCCTCCTTCAGGAGCGCGTCGGAGGGCTTGAGGCCGGCGGGCGTCGCGTAGTTGGTGTTGACCGCCGCGGCGTCCACGTCGTCGAGGGCGCGGGGCGTCTGGGCCGCGTCCACCTCGATGAAGCGGAGCCTGCGCGGATTCTCGACGATGTCGGCCACCGTCGGCTTGAACCCGGTGCCGGGGGCCAGCTTGATCACGCCCTTGTCCTGCAGGAGCAGAAGCGAGCGCCCGCCATTGGTCGGGTCGTTCTGGATCGCCACGGTGCCGCCGTTCGGCACCGCGTCGAAGCTTTTGTGGCGCTTCGAATAGATGCCCAGGGGGAAGTTCACCGTGAGGCCGACACCGGTGATCCGGTAGCCCCGGTCGGCCTTCTGGTTGTCGAGGAAGGGCTGGTTCTGGAACGAGTTCGCCTCGATCTCGCCGGCCGAGAGGGCCTCGTTCGGCACGACGTAGTCGGAGAACTCGATGATCTGGAGGTCGAGCCCCCGCTTCGCCGCGATCGGCTTCACCGCCTCGAGGATCTGCGCGTGCGGCCCCGGGGTCGCCCCGATGCGGACCCGCGTCAGGGGTTCGGCCCGCGCTGGAGCGGGAACAGCCGAGCCGGACACGGCGAGGAGGGCGGCGAGGGTCAGGGCGCGCAGCATGGCGGATCGTCCGGGTTGGGGGCGGGAGGGGTGCGAAGGTGCGCGTCAGGCCTGCCGGATGCGCCGGTTCAGGCGCCGCGCCAGGCCCTCGCCGACGGTCTGCACCGCCTGGACGAGGACCACGAGGACGACGACCACGGCCAGCATCATCTCGGGCCGGAAGCGCTGGTAGCCGTAGCGGATGCCGAGGTCGCCGAGGCCCCCGCCGCCGACGGCGCCGACCATGGCCGAGAAGCCGAGGAGGGAGACCACCGCCAGGGTCAGGCCCGACACGATGCCGGGCAGCGCCTCGGGGATCAGCACCTTGGCGATGATCTGCCCCGGGCTCGCCCCGAAGGCGCGGGCCGCCTCCACGAGGCCCGGATCGACCTCACGGATCGCCGCCTCGATCAGGCGCGCCAGGAAGGGCGTCGCCGCCACCGTGAGCGGGACCGTGGCGGCGAGTGTCCCGATCGAGGTGCCGGCGATGAGCCGGGTGAAGGGAATGATCGCCACCACCAGGATGATGAAGGGCGTCGAGCGGGTCGCGTTGACGACGAAGCCGAGCACGGCGTTCGCGATCGGCGCTGCGAGGAGTTCGCCCCGCCGGCTCGTCGCCAGGAAGATCCCCAGCGGCAGGCCGAACAGGGTGCCGAGGGAGGCGGCGAGCACCACCATCGTGAGGGTGTCGCCGGTGGCCTGGACGAGGAGGCGGATCAGTTCAGGCGACACGGGACGCCTCCTGGGCCGGCGGCAGGTATCCCAGGACCTGACTGTCGATGCCGTGCTGCGCCAGGTAGGCCCGCGCCCGTGCCGCCACGTCGGGCGCCGGCGGCAGCCTGATCGCCAGGGAGCCGAACGGACGGCCGCCGATCTCGTCCACGGTGCCGGCGAGGATCGCGGCCTCGATGCCGGTGTCGCGGGCGAGCCGGGCCAGGATCGCACTGCCGTCCGGGGCGTCGTCGAAGGCGATGCGCAGCACCACGGTCGCGCCCGGCCGTGCGCCGGCCCTGATCCGCGCCGCCAGTGCCGGGGGCAGCCCATGGCCCATTTCTCCCGCGAGGAGGGAGCGCGTGATCTCGGCCTGCGGCCGGGTGAAGACGTCGAAGGCCGAGCCCTGCTCGACGATCGCGCCGTTCTCGATCACCGCGACGCGGTCGGCCACGGCGCGGATCACCGACATCTCGTGGGTGATGAGCACGATGGTGAGGCCGAACTCCCGGTTGATGCGCGCGAGGAGCGCCAGGATCGACCGGGTGGTCTCCGGGTCCAGGGCCGAGGTCGCCTCGTCGGAGAGCAGCACCTCCGGCCGCGTCGCCAGGGCCCGGGCGATGCCGACGCGCTGCTTCTGCCCGCCCGACAGCTCGGCGGGATAGCGCCCCGCCTGATCGGCGAGCCCCACGAGATCGAGCAACTCGGCGACCCGCGCCCGGATCGCGGTCGGCGTCCAGCCGGCGATCTCCAGGGGCAGCGCGACGTTGCCGGCGGCGTCCCGGGACGAGAGTAGGTTGAAGTGCTGGAAGATCATCCCGACCTGGGCCCGCAGGGCGCGCAGCTCCCGCGCGCGCAGGGCCGACACCTCGGCATCCCCGACCCAGACACGGCCCGCACTCGGCCGCTCCAGTCCGTTGATCAGGCGGATCAGGGTCGACTTGCCGGCACCCGAGCGCCCGATGATGCCCAGGATCGACCCGGCCGGAACGGAGAGATCGATGCCGTCCAGGGCAGCGACCGCCGCCCCGTTGCGCCGGGGCGCGTAGGTCTTCGAGATGGATTCGAAGCGGATCACGGCCTCGGCGAACTGGGTGATCGACGGCATGGACGGGATGATCCGCGGCCCGGCCCCGCGCTTGCCGATCTCGGGAGCCGGAAGACGAGGGCAGGTCTCTTAAAGCACAGGAAAGAACTTCATTTATTCACAACCAGTCCGCACCCAGTCAATGAAAGCAGAGGCCAAATTGCGACGCCACCGAGGATGAAAGCCGTGGTGTCGGACGGTCGCGCGAGAAGGGTCTTCCCCGGGCCCGCGATCCGCGCACCGGAGGCGTAATCCCGCCCCCGACCGTGATGAATGCCTCCCGGTGGAAAGAGGGGTTGAGCCGAGCAACACCGCGATGACGTCCTGGACCGCCACCATTCTCGAGCTTTGTCGATTCGCAGGCGCATTCCCCCACGAAAGTGCGCAAATTCGAAAAACCATTTTCTTGCGAAATCTTGGCGCGCGCCGGTAGATCTTCGGCACGGGATCGTGATCTCACGGCAACGGCACAAGTGATCCGCGAACGGTCCCGCGAAGACCGTCGGCGGCGCGGTGCGCGACGTTGTCCCACGAGACTTTCCACTGCGGGACTTACACCCTGCGAGACTTGCCATCCGGAGACGATTCATGACCGACGACATGCCGCGCGGGACCGTCCTGTCGCGCCGGACGATCCTGCGCGCCGGCCTCGGGGCCGCAGCGCTGGCACCCCTCGGGACGCCGGCGCTCCACGCTGCCGAGCGGACCGTCCGCCTGAGCTACCAGCGCTCCTCGACCCTGCTCACCATCCTGAAAGCGAAGGGTACCCTGGACGAGCGCCTGAAGCCCCTGGGGTTCGCGCCTTCCTGGCACCTCTTTACCAGCGTGATCGAGCCGATGAACGCCGGCGCGGTCGACCTGCACGCGGATGTCGCCGACGCGGTGCCGATCTTCACCCAGGCCGCCGATGCGCCACTCACGTTCTATGCCCGCGAGGTCGGCTCGCCCTCGGCGGAAGCCATCATCGTCCCCGAGGACTCGCCGATCCGCTCCATCGCCGACCTGAAGGGGCGCACGGTCGGCGTCTCGCGAGGGTCGGGCTGCCACTTCATCCTGGCAGCCGCCCTCAAGCGAGCGGGCCTCGCCTTCACCGACATCAAGCCGGCCTATCTCCAGGCGCCGGAGGGGCTGGCGGCCTTCGGCCAGGGCAGCCTCGACGCCTGGGTGATCTGGGACCCGTTCCTCGCCATCGCCCAGGCCAAGCGGCCGGTGCGGGTGTTGGCCGACGCCACCGGCCTGTCGAGCTACCACCGCTACTATCTCGCCAACGACCGCTTCGTGGCCGAGAACCCGCGGGTCGTCGGGATCGTCTACGACGCGCTCCGGCAAGCGGGACGCTGGGTCAAGGCCGAGCCCGATGCGGCGGTGGCGCTCCTCGCGCCGATCTGGGGCGATCTCTCCCCGGAGGTGGTCGCCACCGTGAACCGGCGCCGGACCTACGAGGTCACGCCGGTGGTGCGGTCCGAGCTCGGCGAGCAGCAGGCCATCGCCGATACCTTCCGCGAGGCCAAGCTGATTCCCCGCGACCTCGACGCGACCGCGGTGAAGACCTGGCAGCCAGCGGCGGAGCGGGGCTGAGCGCATGACCCATCCCCTCCGCTTCGGGATCTGGGCGGCCGTCCACGGCTCCCGCGCTGCCCACCACGATCCGGACGAGCCCGACGACGCCAGCTGGGACCGCAACCGCGCCCTGGTGCTGGAGGCCGAGGCGCTGGGCTTCGACGCCGTGCTCGTCGCCCAGCACACCGCCAACCCCTACGACGACGGTCGCGACCAGCTCGAGGCCTGGACGGCCTCGGCCGCGCTCGCCGCCCTGACCCGGCGCATCGAGATCATCGCGGCGATCAAGCCCGGGCTCTACCACCCCGTGGTCCTGGCCAAGATGGCCCTGCAGATTGAGCACATCGCCCGCGGGCGCTTCGCCCTGAACCTCGTGAATGCCTGGAACCGGGCCGAGTTCGAGCGGGCCGGCCTGCCCTTTCCAGTCCACGACGCGCGCTACGCCTTCGGCGCCGAATGGATCGGCCTCGTGGACCGGCTGATGCGGGGCGAGCGCGTCACCCATGCGGGTCCGCACTTTCGGGTGTCGGATTACCAGTTGCGCCCGGCCGGCAGCTTCCGGCCGCGCCCGACGATCTATCTCGGCGGCGAATCCGAACCGGCCCGGGCGCTGGCGGCAAGCCAAGCCGACGTCTGGTTCATCAACGGCCAGCCCCTCGCGGATGTCGCGGCGCTGATCGCCGACGTCGCCCGCCGGCCTGCTGCCAACGGTCCCCTGCGCTACGGGCTCTCGGCCTTCGTCATCGCCCGTGAGACCGATGCGGAGGCGGAGCGCGAGCATGCGCGCCTGCTGGCCCTGGCCGACCGCGACGCGGGCCTGCGGGCGGACACCCGGACGCGTACGGACACGGCGAGCGTGATGTTCGCCAAGACCGACGCCGCGGCCTCCCGCCATGTCGGGACCAACGGCGGCACCGCCGCAGGCCTCGTCGGCAGCTACGACACCGTCGCGTCCCGCATCCGCGCCTTCCATGCCGCCGGCATCGAGCTCTTCATGCTGCAATTCCAGCCGTTCGAGGCCGAGATGCGGCGCTTCGCCGTAGAGGTCATGCCCCGGGTGCGCTGAGGCTCAGGCGCGGGCGACGAAGCGCTGGTGGGCCGCCATGCCCACCAGCATGGCGGTAACGAAGACCGTCACGGGCAGCGCCCCCGTCGACAGGGCCGCCACGGCGGGGCCGGGACAAAAGCCCGACAGGCCCCAGCCGAGCCCGAACAGGGCCGCGCCCCCGATCAGCGGCCGGTCGATCCGGCGGTTCGTCGGCAACTCGAAGGCGGCTGCCAGGGCCGGGCGCGGCAGGCGCCGGGCCAGGGCGTAGCCGAGGCCGGCGACGCTGACCGCCCCGCCGAGGACGAAGGCGAGGGTCGGGTCCCAGGTCTGACGCCCGTCGAAGGCGCCGGTCACGTCGAGGAAGCCCTGGACCCGGGCCGGGTCGAGCATCCCTGAGAGCGACAGGCCGAGGCCGAAGATCAGTCCGGTGGCGAGGGCCGCGAGCAGGCGCAGCGCGGCGTTCATGCCAGCGCCCGTAAGGTGGCGACGGTGAGTATACCGGACCCCAGAAAGGTCAGGACCGCCGCCAGCGAGCGGGCCGAGAGTCGGGCGAGGCCGGCCACACCGTGGCCGCTGGTGCAGCCCGACCCGAGCCGGGTGCCGAACCCGACGAGGAGGCCGGCGACGAGGAGCACCGGCAGCGGGGCGACGAACCGCATCGCCGGCCAGGCCCCGGTGGCGAGGGCGAAGACCGGCGGCCCGGCGATCAGGCCGGCGACGAAGGCGCCATCGACCCATCGGCGCAGGCCCCGATCCCGGCCGAGGCCGGCCACGAGGCCGCTGATCCCGGCGATGCGCCCGTTGAGGAGCATCAGGAGCGCCACCGACAGGCCGATCAGGGCGCCGCCCAGGAATCCGGACGCATAGGTGCTCATGGGGACCGGCCCTGCTCCGTCACCGCGTGTCGCCCCTGGCCTGTCATCGCCGACCCGGCCATATCCTACCGGGCCATGCCCCAGCGCCGCACGGTGAGCCGCTCGAAGGCCGCGAACACCAGGTTCTCGACCACGAGGCCGATGACGATGACGAGGACGAGGCCGGCGAAGACCCGGTCGGTGTAGAGTTCGTTGCGGTTCTGGAAGATGTACCAGCCGAGGCCGCCCCGCCCCGAGGCGGCGCCGAACACCAGTTCGGCCGCGATCAGGGTGCGCCAGGCGAAGGCCCAGCCGATCTTCAGGCCCGACAGGATGGCCGGCAGGGCAGCCGGAATCAGGATCCGCAGGACGTAGGACGGCCCCCGCAGGCCGTAGTTGCGCCCCGCCATCCGCAGGGTCTCGGGCACGCCCTGGAAGCCCGCATAGGTGTTGAGCGCCATCGGCCACAACACCGAATGGATCAGCACGAAGATCAGGCTGCCGGAGCCGAGGCCGAACCAGAGCAGGGCGAGCGGCAGCAGGGCGATGGCCGGCAGCGGATTGAACATCGCCGTCAGGGTCGAAAGCAGGTCGCGGCCGACCTGCGTCGAGACCGCGAGGGTCGTGAGCCCGAAGGCCAGCACGATGCCGGCGACATAGCCCTGCAACAGCACGGTCAGGGAGATCCGCACCCGGTCCAGCAACTCGCCGTTGACGAGGCCGTCGACGAGAGCGGACATCGTGGCGAGAAATCCGGGCAGCAGCAGGTCGTTGTCCTGCCAGCGCGCCAGCGCCTCCCAGAGCAGCGCCAGGGCGGCGATGATCAGGCCCTTGCGCAGCCAGTCCTGCTGCCACAGCCGCGCACCGAGCGGCAGCGCGTGCTCCACCGGCGCCTCCACGAAGGGCGTGAGCACCCGGTCGTATTCCGGGCGGATCGGGGGCACGAGACCGGGGCGCGTCGCCGAAAAGCTCATCGGGCCGCCTCCGCCGGGGCGTCGGTGTCGAACAGGCGCGCGTGCAGGCGCTGCACCGCCGCCTGGAAGGCCTCGCTGCCGATGCTGGAGAGGTCGAAGGCGTGGCTGTTGAATTCGGCCCGCACCCGGCCGGGATGGGGCGAGAGCAGGGCCACCCGGTTGCCGACCACCAGGGCCTCCTCGATGGAATGCGTGACGAAGAGCAGGGTGAAGCGGGCCTCGTCCCAGAGGGCGAGCAGTTCTTCCTGCATCCGCCGCCGGGTCAGGGCGTCGAGGGCCGCGAAGGGCTCGTCCATCATCAGCACCCGGGGCTGCATGGCCAGGGCGCGGGCGATGGCGACCCGCTGCTTCATGCCGCCTGAGAGCTGGTGCGGGTAGCTGTCGGCGAAGGGCGTGAGCCCGACCTTGTCGATGTAGTGGCGCGCGCGCTCCTGCGCCTCCCGCCGGCCCAGCGCCTTGGCGGCCCGCAGCGGAAAGGCGACGTTCTGCGCCACCGTCTTCCAGGGCGGCAACTGGTCGAATTCCTGGAACACCACGATGCGGTCCGGTCCGGGCGCGCGTACCGGCGCGCCCGCCAGGGTGATCGAGCCCTCCACCGGCGTGATGAAGCCGGCCGCTGCTTTCAGCAGGGTGGACTTGCCGCAGCCCGAGGGCCCGAGCAGGACGAAGCGGTCGGCCGCGTGGATGTCGAGGTCGATCCTGTGCGTGGCCCGCACCACCCGCTGCGGCGTGCGGTATTCGAGGGTGACGCCCCGGATCTGCAGCAAGGGCGACGGGCCGGGCGCGGGTTCCGGCGCCGGCCGGGCGGGGGCCACGTCGCGCCGGACGAAGCCGCGCGGGCGCGGCTCGGCCAACTCCAGGACGGACAGGTCGGACAGGGTGGCGGCGGAGATCACGGCGGGCCGCTCAGCTGCCGGTGGTGATGCGCGGATCGGCGAAGAAGTAATCGCCGATGGCCTGGGGCGCGGACTTGATCGCCCCGACCCGATGCATGAACTGGCCCAGCCCGAGGGTGTTCTCCGGCGCCACCTTGAAGGTCACGGCCGGGTTGGTGATGATCGTCTTCAGCAGGCCCGTGTCGAGCTTGCTGTTGGTCGTCCGGATGTAGATCTCGGCCGCCGTCTGCGGATTTTCGGTGATGAACTTCGCCGCCTCGTCGAGGGCGTCCAGGAAGGCCCTGTAGGTCTTCGGACTGGTCTTGTAGAAGTTCTCCGTCCCGTAGAGCACCGTCGAGGATGACGGGCCGCCCTGGACGTCGTACGAATTCAGGACGATGCGCGCCTTGGGGTTCTCGGCCAGCTCCTGGTCCTGGAACGGCGGGTTGCCGAAATGGCCGGTGATCTCGGTGCCGCCCTTGATGATCGCGGCCGCCGCCTCCGGGTGCGGGACCGCGACGCTGATCCGGTCGAGCTTGGCGAACTCCTTGTCCCCCCAGAGCTTGGCCGAGGCCCATTGCAGGATCCGCGACTGCACCGACACGCCCACCGCCGGGACCGCGATGCGGTCCTTCTCGCCGAAATCGGCGATGGTCTTCACCGCGGGATTGTTGGTGACGAGGTAGTAGGGAAAGTTGCCGAGCGAGGCGATGCCCTTGACGTTCTGCCGGCCCCGGGTGCGGTCCCAGAGGGTGAAGAGCGGCCCGACGCCGGCCCCGGCCACCTCGATGTTGCCCGACAGCAGCGCGTCGTTGACCGCCGCACCGCCCGAGAGCTGGACGTAGTCGACCTTGATGTCGAGGCCGGCCGCCTTGCCGTGCTTCTCGATGAGCTTCTGGTCCTCGACCACGTTGAGGAGCAGGTAGACGACGCCGAACTGCTTGGCGATCCGCAACTGGCCCTCGGCCGCCGCTGCGGCGCCAGCGAGCCACGCCCACAGGGCCAACCCGCAGAGCAAGGCACCCGTCAGCCGCCGCGAGAAGAAGGTCTGTTGCCTGGTCGTCATCGTATCCGCCGCCGACATGTCTGGAGAAGCTGCCTTGTCTGAAGACAATCCAGGTGATTCGGGTCGATAAAGAGCCCTGGATCGATGACGGGGATGGTATCCTGTGTCCGGATTGGGTCAATAAAAGCGTCGTCTTTATTCCGATCGCGCCGGAGACTGTTCGTGTTTCACGCTCGGGCTTCCGGAGGGTATTTCTCCCGACACACAATATTAGCGCCGGAAACCTCGCTGCGATGCGGGGAAGTACCGCTTCCGTTCGCCGGTCCGATCTGCAGGCGTTGCGCCCGCCGCGGGGACCGGAGCCCGATCGAACGTCCTGGCAAGAATTTCACCCCGGAGCCGGCTCGTCCAGAGGCTATTTCTCTCGCTGTCCGCCGACGATGGAAAGACCGTTTCGTTGATCGCCCCGCATGGATACGCTGGAATGCCGGTCTTCGGGGCACCGTTGATCCGGCCCTCCCGCGCACCGTCGCGTGCGGCCTCCGTGCCCCGATCGTCCTCACCGCCGTCCGAATTTCGTCCCATGCCCCCTGAAGCCCTGCGCCGGCCCGCGCATCGACGCGGTTTGCTTCGCCTCGCCGATGGCCTCGACGGCACGCCGCTGCAGCATCTGCACGGGATCATCACCCCGAAGGGCCTCCATTTCGAGCGTCACCATGCTGGCGTCCCGGCGATCGACCCGGACCGCCACCGGCTGGCGATCCACGGTCTGGTGGAGCGCCCCCTCGTCCTGACCATGGACGACCGGCTACGCCCAGCCTGACCGCGCCGCCCTGTTCGGGGCGCGCTGCGCGGCCTGCCACGGGGGCAAGGGCAAGGGCGAGGGCAAGGGCGAGGGCGGCAGCGCCGATGCGCTGGCCGGCGGCCAGGGTTCGCTCCCCACACCGAAGCCGGTCCGGACGGTGGGCAGCGACTGGCCCTATGCCACCACCCTGTTCGACGACATCCGGCGCGCCATGCCCTTCGACGCGCCGCAATCCTTCGGCTCGGACGAGACCTACGCCCTGAGCGCCGACGTCCTCCGCCTCAACGGCCTCCTGCCGGAGAACGCCGTGCTGGATGCCGGCACGCTCCCGGCGGTGGCGATGCCGAACCGGCACGGCTTCACCGGGGACGCGCGCCCCGACATCCCGGTGCCGGCCCGCTGAGCCGGCCGGAATCGGCCGCGCAGGACAAGCCTGCTCCCGGGACCCGTTCGGGAGGAAGGCTGTGCCCGGAGGCGGCCGATCTTTGGAAACCGCTCTCATTGACCCTAGAGGCCCCGGATCGGCACACTTCCCCGAGGCGCGGCGCTCCCGTCCGTGCCCCGCATAGGTCCGTCCGCGGACCCCGGACCGCGCCACCGGCACCCCCTCGCCACCCTCCTCGAGCGACGACGTACAGACCGGAGAAAACGATGGTTCTCGGAGATCAGGTTGTGTTCGCCCGGCTCGACGTGGCCGATGCCCTCGGGATCTGGCGCCACGCCACCGGACGCATCGTCGACGTGCTGCCGGCTCGGGACGGGGCGCAGGTCGTGGACGTGCAGTTCGAGGGTCACGGGCTCCTCGTGGGCTACATCGCCGCTCTCTTCCAGCGCGTCGGTTGAGGCCGATGCCGCCGCGCGCCGCCCGGACTTCGCGATCCGCATGAGCCGATCCGCATGACCGCCGGCAGCCAGGCCTCGCGCGTTCCGAGCAACCTCCTGCGCCCGCCCCTGCGCAGCGTGAGCCAGACCACGGCCGGCTCCGACGTCTGGCGGGCGATGCGCGCCGAGGCTGAGGCGGCCCTCATCGAGGAGCCGCTCTATGCCGGCATCATCCAGGCGACGGTCCTCGACCAGCCGAGCCTGATCCATGCCTTCGCCTACCGCCTCGCTCATCGCCTCGGCGACGGCGATCTGGCGCGGCTCTCCACCCGCGACCTCTGCCTCTCGGCCTTCGAAGCCGACCCGCATGCGGGCGAACACGCGGTGCGCGACCTCGTGGCCATCCGCGAGCGCGACCCGACCTGCCGGCGCTACCTCGACCCCTTCCTGTTCTACAAGGGGCTCGCCGCCCTGGAGGGGTACCGGGTGGCGCACTGGCTCTGGCACCAGGGCCGGGCCACCCTGGCGCTGCACATCCAGAGCCGGATCTCGGAGGTGTTCGGCGCCGACATCCACCCGGCGGCGCGGATCGGCTCGGGCGTCTTCATCGACCACGCCACAGGCGTCGTCATCGGCGAGACCACGGTGATCGCCGACGACGTCTCGATCCTGCAATCGGTGACGCTGGGGGGCAACGGCAAGGAGAGTGGCGACCGCCACCCGAAGATCGCGCGCGGCGTGCTCCTCAGCGTCGGCGCCAAGGTGCTCGGCAACATCCGGGTCGGCGAGGGCGCGAAGGTGGCCGCCGCGGCGGTCGTGCTGCACGACGTGCCGGCCCACACCACCGTGGCGGGCGTGCCGGCCCGCGTCGTATCGCGCATCAGTGCGGCCGAGGACCCGGCCCAGACCATGGATCAGTTCTTCGGCGACGGGATCTGACAGGTGTGGGGGCCGGACGGCACGGATTTCCGGCGAGGTTGCGCCAACCGTTTCCCCGGACCCCTCATTTCCGATAGCAATTTTCTCCAATCGTACAGTAAAGCAGCATGCTTATTCGCGATTTATCATTCATAGGCTAATTAAGTCTCATAAGCATTCAAATATAGAATATCTTTTCGTTGACGCTCGATCACAGCCACGGTTAGAACCGCATCACATCCGGCGCTGTGCAAGTCATCATGCCGGGAACGACAGGATTTTGCGGTGTTCACCGCAGCGCTGTCTTCGAACGCGCAGTCGCTCGACTGTGCTCGCGCTGATCCATGGCCGGATGCGCACGGCATCACCCGACAATCCAGACGGAGACGACCAACCATGAGCGGACAGGGGCAGAGCGTGGGCGCATCCGCAGCACGCAATCTATCGACGGCGACCGTCACGTCAGTCCAGAACCTCGCCAACACCCCGCGCTGGCTCCTGCGGCTCCTGCCTTTCGTCAACGTCGATGGCGGCGTCTACCGCGTGAACCGGCGCGCCGTCGTGCTGGCCAAGCCCGGCCGCATCGCGTTCGCCGCCGCCGACAAGGCGCGCGCGATCAGCCCCGCTTCCTTGCGCGCCGTTCCGCCGTTCAGCCGGCTGGGCGATGCCGAACTCGCGGCCCTCGCCGACCGGTTCACCGAGAGCAAGCACAAAGCCGGCGAGACGATCTCGGACGGCGGCGCGGGCGACCGCAGCCTGACCATCGTCGCCGACGGCACCATCGAGCTGTCCCTGTCCGGCCCGTACCAGAACCGGCTGCGCTCGGGGCTCGCCACCCGCGGCGACTTCTTCGGCGACGACACCCTCACGGGCGACGGCCAGCCCGCTCCCGCCGTCAAGGCGCTCTCGGCCGTCACGCTGCTCACCCTCGACCGGGCGGCCCTGGACGACGACGCCGTCAAGAACCGCATCGCGCAGTATGTCGAGGAGCGCGACCGCCTGAGGGGTCACACCAACAGCCACGGCGAGCAGGGCATCGAACTGCTCGCGGTGCAGACCGGCGCGCCGCGCCTGCCCACCACCTTCGTGGATTACGAGATCGACCCGCGCGAGTACCACCTCTCCACGATCCAGACGATCCTCAACACCCACACCCGCGTCACCGACCTCTACTCCAACGAGATCGACCAGCTGCGCGAGCAGATCCGCCTCACGGTCGATGCCGTGAAGGAGCGGGAGGAGTGGGAGTTGCTCAACAATTCGGAGTTCGGCCTGCTGAACGAGGTCGGCGGACGCCAGCGCATCCCCACCCGTGGCGGCCCGCCCACCCCGGACGACCTCGACGAACTGCTGACGCTGGTGTGGAAGAAGCCCGCCTTCTTCGTGGCGCATCCCCGCGCCATCGCGGCCTTCGGCCGGGAAGCCACCCGCCGCGGCGTGCCCCCGGTGGTGATCCACCTGTTCGGCGCGCCCTTCATCACCTGGCGCGGCGTGCCGCTCGTGCCGAGCGACAAGCTGCCGATCGACACCGATCCGGTCTCTGGGGCGCAAACCACCTCGATCCTGCTCCTGCGCGTCGGCGAGGGCGAGCAGGGTGTGGTCGGCCTGCAGAAATCCGGCGTCACCGGCGAGATCGAGCCCGGCCTGTCGGTGCGCTACATGGGCACCAACGACCATTCCATCGCCTCGCACCTCGTGACCCGCTACTTCTCCGCCGCCGTGCTGGTGGAGGATGCCATCGCACGCCTCGATAACGTGCTCCTGGGCAACTACCATGACTACGCCTGAGGCCGGCGTCTTGGGATCGTCCGCCTTCGGCCTCCCCACGGGCGCGGCCGGCGACTCCGCCGGTTCCTTGGCGCATGCCGACCTCGTCGGGCGCCTCGCCCGCGAGATCTACGGACAGGGCCAGGCGGCGTCCGCGCCGTTGGCCCCTGCGCTGCCGGCCGCGCCGCAGGTTCCGCAGGAGCTGGAGAGCCTTCCCCAGGCCCCCGGGCGGCCATCGCTTCCGGGTGCCGCCATCGGCACGCCCTCGGGCACCCTGCCGTCGGGCCTCCAGCCCGACGGCAGGGCCCTCGGGGCGCGCAACGTCGGTGGCCCGAGCGTCGGGCTACCGGGCCTGACCGGGCCGTCGGCCGCCAACCCGTTCGGCGCCACGCCCGCGCCGGCGGGCGCCGGCTTCCTCGACACGGCGACGATCCCCTCGGTCCATCCCCTCGCCGATCCGTTATCGGCCCGGCACGGCCTGCCGGAATTCTTCGTGCCCACCGTGCCGGAAGTGGCCGCCTTCCTGCCCGGCGGCCGTGACCTGCACCGGACGATCGCGCAGGACCATCCGCGCGCGAACGCCTTCGCGCACGCGATCGCACCGAGCCTCGTGCCGGCCGATCCCTCGAAGCGCGGCGGCGACGTCTCCCAGGAAGACTTCGCCCAGGAAAACTTCCAGCGCACGGGGCGCCTCTCGGGCGAGCCCGCCCATCTGGCGCAGACGGGTGGCAATCCGGCATCCGCGTCGAGCGACTACTATTTCCTCTCGGATTCCACCCAGACGCAGTCCCGGCACGCCTCGAAGCCGCATGCTTCCCCGCGCGCCGAGCCTTCGCGACACGGCGGGCCGGCCCCGCGCGTGACCTCCTACGGGTCGAGCCCGGTGGCGGCGCCCTTCGATGTCGAGCGCGTCCGCAAGGACTTCCCGGCCCTCCACCAGAGCGTCAACGGGCACCCCCTGGTCTGGCTCGACAACGCGGCCACCACCCACAAGCCGCAGAGCGTCATCGACGCCACGTCCGAGTTCTACGCACGCCACAACTCGAACATTCACCGGGCCGCCCACACCCTGGCGGCGCGCTCCACCGACCTGTTCGAGGGCGGGCGCGAGAAGGTCCGGCGCTTCCTCAACGCGCCCTCCAAGGACGACATCGTCTTCCTGCGCGGTACCACGGAGGCGATCAACCTCGTGGCCAACACGTATGGCCGCGCCAACATCGGTCCGGGCGACGAGATCATCGTCAGCCAGATCGAGCACCACGCCAACATCGTGCCCTGGCAGCTCCTGACCCAGGCCACGGGCGCGACCCTGCGGGTGATCCCGGTGGACGACCGCGGCGAGATCATCTTCGAGCAGTTCGCCGCCCTGCTCTCGGGCCGCACCAAGATCGTCTCGGTGACTCACGTCGCGAACGCCCTCGGCACCATCAACCCGGTCCGGGAGATCATCGCGCTGTCCCACGCCTACGGCGTGCCGGTGCTGGTGGATGCGGCGCAGTCCTCGCCGCACATTCCGCTGGACGTGCAGACGCTCGATGCCGACTTCCTCGTCTTCTCCGGCCACAAGGTGTTCGGGCCGACGGGAATCGGCGCCCTCTACGGCAAGAAGCACCTCCTGGAGGCGATGCCGCCCTGGCAGGGCGGCGGCCACATGATCGAGGACGTCACCTTCGCGAAGACCGTCTACAAGGGTGCGCCGGAGAAGTTCGAGGCCGGCACGCCCGACATCGCCGGCGCGGTCGGCCTCGGCGCGGCCCTCGACTACCTGGAAGGGGTCGGCCTGCCCGGCATCGCCGCCTACGAGCACGACCTGCTGGACTACGCGCAGGCCGGCCTCGCCGACGTAAAGGGTTTGCGCCTGATCGGCACCGCCCGCCAGAAGGCGAGCGTGATGTCCTTCGTCATCGACGGGCACGAGAACGAGGCGGTGGCCCACCATCTCGACGCACGCGGCATCGCGGTGCGCTCGGGGCATCACTGCGCCCTTCCCGCCCTGCGCCGCTTCGGCGTCGACCAGTCGGTGCGGGCCTCGTTGGCCTTCTACAACACCCGCGCGGACGTGGACGCCTTCCTGAAGGCGCTGCACAGTCTTCCACGGCGATAGGACGAGGAGATCTCGCCTCGTCCGGGTTCCGAGAAGACCGGTCGTTGTGGTCCGCAATCCGACGGCCATTGCGGCCGCATCTACGACCGGGTTGGGTCGGCATCAGCCGGTCCGCTCCGTGACCGGGACAGGCGGGGAGTGAACGGTCCGCTTCCGCGCTGCCGTCGCCATAAGCAGATGGTGCTGCATCACACCGTTCGAGAGGAGTAGTCCATCGCTTCCAGGTCGGCGATGAGGCCCCGACCTTCCGGGTGCCAGCCGAGCGGGGCCCGCGTCAGCGCGTTCGACGCAGGTATGTCCGCGTCGGCAAACGCCGCAAGCTATCAAAAATGCTCGGCCGCCGCCTCGGGCGCCATGGTATGGTCGTCGCTCCTGCGGGACCTGGACTGCGAAAACCCGTACGTACTGGGCGACCTCGTCCGCGTCCAGGGTTCGTCAACCGTGGCGCGGGGATTCGTGGGCTTCTTCAGCCGTTCGTACACCTCGGATGCGGCTGACATCGCCTCGGCTGCCCTGCTGCCCCTCGTGTACGATGGCCAGCCCGCCCAGACCCAGAGGGGTACGTACAGCGCGCTGGTGGCCGACAACGCCGGCGACGTCGTCCAGGTCGCCTAGGAGGAACGATTCCAATTGTTCGATCCCGCCCCGGCCGGGTCGACGCCGGGCGCGCCGATCTCGGACGCCAACGGCAGCCCGATCCTCAAAGGTGGCCAGCTTCAATTCCCGTGGGGGCAATTGACGGTCTCCACCATCGAGCCGTTCCCCTTCGCCGTCGTGGGCAAGCCCGCCGTCAACGCGCTGCTCGTGCGCCGGATGGTGTCGCGCGTGGGCTTCATCGGGCCCAACCAGACCGGGTCGACCTCGTTCAACGGCAGCCAGGCCAAGTGTGGGACCGCCCCGGCGGCCGCGGTGACCCTGACGCTTGCCCTCAACGGCAACGCCATCGGCACCGTGGCATTCGCGGCCGGGAGCAAGGTCGCCACCTGCACCACGACCTCAGGAAACCCCGTCTACGTCGTCCCCGGGGACATCCTCACCCTGACGACAAGCGCCACGGCCGACGCCGCCTTCAGCGACCCAATCGGCTTCATCGCCATGCATTGAGGGAGTACGCACATCCGGGACTTCGCGTTACCAAACGCGGATTTCCCGTTACAGACTGAAGGAGTAACGGGGCGCTACAGCACATACGAACACGAGACCTGCAGGCCATCTCAAAAGTTGGGGGTCTGCGCACTCAGGGCCAGGGACTGCTTAATCACGGTGGGAATCGCAGCTGGACGACCGAATCGTGAGCTGGGATCGTCACTCCACGCCAGCCCGAGGAGATCCCCGATGAGCATCACGCCCCACAGCATCGTCACCCCGTTCGACCTCGGCGGCCAGGGTCTAGCCGGCGTCCTCCACAGGGCCACGCAGGACCGGATCGCCCTCCAGGCTCAGGCCGACGAGATCCAGGCCGAGCGCAACCAGACCGCCGTCCAGCGCGCCCTCCGCGTGATGGGCGTCCTGGGGCGTCTCGTGTTGGCCTACCGGGCCGAGATCACCGCGCACGAAGGCGAGGCCGCCCGCCTTCGTCGCGAGCTCGCGGCCATGCGCAGCCGGGCGCTGGAGGCCGAGGGCCGTCTCGTCCGGGCCCAAAAAGAGGGCCGTCTCCGGGCGGCATGAGGGCGTGCGCACGTAGCATTCGGTGCGCACATGTGATGCTTCCGTGTGTGCACAGGGGGTAGCACAAGCGAAAAATAGGGGGTGCGACAATAAATCTTGGGACGGCTTCGAGGCATGAAAAAAGGCCCGCTCCGGGAGGGGCGGGCCTTCGTGTTCCGGGGTGGTGGCGGTCTCAGGCGGCCCGGGATGCCCAGGGTGCTTGGTAGCCCGGCACGAGCTCGGGGGCGTCGGCGAGGTCGTCGAGGATCTCGCGGTCGCGGTCGTCCGGCGCGTCCGTGTCCGCCATCAGCAGCGCGGGCAGCGCAGGGTTCCGGACGTGGCAGGGGGCCAGCCCGCGGAACAAATGATCGCCCCTGATGTGTGCCGAGAGCCTGCGGGGAGGCGTCGTGGCGAGGCGCTGGCACTCGCCCAGCGTCAGCGCCCGCAGCCAGGACTCCGTCGTCTCGTCCAGCATCGACAGATCCGGCTCGGGGCGGGAAGTCACCCGGGCCCTGATGTACGACCGGGCGATCTCGCCGAAATCGGTGGCCGGGTCGTAGGGGGCCTCCGGCAGGAGCGGCATCGGGAATCCAGCGTCGTTGGCGGCCGCCGGGGCGGGGGCCTGCGCCGCGGTGGCGATCTGCGCACCGACGTCGGAGCCGTCCTCCAGGGCGGCCTCGATGCCGGCGCCGGCTCCGACGGGCGGGGCAAACGCGGACCGGACCGTCCGGAGAACCCATTTTCCGGATTCGAGGACGACCTGGAGGACGGTGGCCATGGCGGCCATCATGAGAGCGATGAGGCGTGCGATCTGGCGCATGATGTGTGGTGATCCTTCTCTTCGGGTGACGTCTTCCATTGTCCAGGCGCCTATGAATGGCACCAGGCGTACGTACGGATCAGGGCCGGATGCCGAGGGCGTAGACTTCCTCGTATGAGGCAGCCCTGTACCAAACTTGCCGGCCGGCCCGCTGCGTGCAGACGACGTACGCCCCATCCCAGTGCTCGTCCGGATACGTGTCGCCCACGATCCACTCATCGTCTGCGCGGTCGACGGCCAGCGTGAACCGGCGCGGCTTGCGGGGCAGGAACTTGATGCGCGCCTCGTAGCGGCGCCGGGCCGCCCCTTCCGGATCAAGGGCGTCCAGGGCGTCGCGGTACGTCGTTTTCACGAGCTCGCCGCCCACGAGGCGATGATGTGAGCCCCCGTGCAGCCGGTCGCGCTTGAACACGAATGATCCGTCCGCCGCGGAGACGTCGATCACTCGCCGCAGAAAGATCCTGTCCTCCGTCTCCGTCCGCGTCATCTCCAGCGTGGGAAACGGCGCGCCGACGTCCAGGCGTCCGCTCCTGACCGCGACCGGGAATAGCAGGACGTCGTTGGGCACTGTGAAGATGGGCATGCGCGATCCTTTGGCGACGCGCCCGAGGCCGAAGCCCAGGCAAGAATGAAACAAGCAATCCTTTAAAAGTCGAAGGATAGGCGAGCCGCCATCGGTCGAATCACCCGATGAAGAAAGTGACAAACTTCTTGTCACTTTTATAGTTGCCCACTTTGCAACTTTGCCACCTTGCAACGAATCGTGCCAGGCCCTAATTTTGCCGACAGGACGGGATCGCGACTTTGACGCGGCGTCGTTCGACTTCCAGGACATAGGTCGAGAGAGCCCTCCACATGCCGCAGCCGGCTGTCGCCGCGCCGATCACTGTCGTCAGCCGCGAGGACGTCGTCTCGCTGCTTCGGGACGCCGTCGCTCAATCGGGCGGCCAGCGCGCCTGGGCGGAAAGCGTCGGCGTCTCCCCCTCGGACGTCTCCTCCGTCCTATCGGGCAGGCGCGCCGCGGGCCGTGCGATCCTGGCGGCCCTCGGCATCACCACCGTTCTCGTAGCGAGGGCGTCCTGATGGTCGCTCCCCGCTCCTTCGTGGACGGCCTCGTCAGCCTCGATGCCGCACAGACCCGCCAGCGATTGAAGGAAGCCTTGATCGAGGCCCGCTCGAAGACCGGCGGTCGGGGCGGCGGCGCACTGGCCGAGGCGATCCGCGAGGTCGAATCCGGGCTGCTGCAGGCGGCGCATTGGGCCGTCGGCCGGATCGACGGCGCCCTCGTCGAGGCCCGGGCCGCCGCGTCCCGGCCGGAGACGCAGGAAGAGGCGTTTGCCGCCGTGGTGGCGGGCTTGGATGACGATGGCCCGACCCGCCCAGACGTCTCCGAATTCAACGCCGCCGTCCGTCGTGCCGAGGCACTCCCGCCGCCGGGCTGCTGAGATCCCCGTCGACGCGCCAGGCGAGTGTGGCCATCCAGATTTCCACCCACATCCCCCGAGGAAGTCATGAGCAAGCCCACACTGCGCGAGCAGGCCCTCTCTCACATCGCCGGCGAAGTCGCCGCCTCGGGCAAGCGCCCGGCCAGCGAGGTCGCAACTCGCATCCTGGAACGCCTTGAGCGGAAGGGCATCAATGTCATCCACTTTGCCCAAACGGATGCACTTCAGGCCCTGATCGGGCTCGATGCCGTTTTCGACCTCTCCGGTGACAAAGAAGAGATCGAGGATCTCGCGAAGCAGGTCGGGATCGAGGATGCCACCGGCCTGATCGCGGCCATCGCGAAGGTTCGCGAGATCCTCGACGGGCCGGGGATCGCCGAGATGGTCGCCTCCTACTACGCCGATCCCGAATCCGTCGCCGCCTGAGACATCCCCGTCGACGCGCCCGGCGGCAGGGTCGCCTCACCATCGCGAGCATCCCCCCAGACATAAGGAGTGCGCCCCGTGGGCGAGATCAGCCTCAACCTCGACGACAGCCTCGCCCTCGGGCCCCTCGATCCGGACGTGACGACCGGCATCGCCAAGCTCGGTGACGACTACGTCCGCGTCATCCACGTCGTGGCGGCGAACGCCTTCACCGTTCCCCTGACCCACGAGACGACCGCCGAGGATGCCCTGCGCCTCGCCGCGGCGATCATTGAGTGGGACACGGGCATGATGGAGGCGGCGGACGCGCCGTTCTCCTCCGATAGCCCGAAGCTCGCCACCCGGCAGACGATCCGCTCGTTCCTGCCCCGCATGCACCGGTGCGAGTTCCGCGACCTGTTCGTGGACACGTACGGCTACGCCGGGGAGCTCCGCTGATGCGCACCTTCCTCACCCTCGTCGCCGGCGGCCCCGGGAGGGTCGCCACCAGCGCGGCCGCCCTCGTGATTATCGCGTTCGTCGCCTCCGGGCACGGCATGGATCTCCTCGTGGCGACGTGGTTCGCGGGCCTCGCCTCGGCCGGGTTCGTCTTCCTGTTCGCAGTCCTGGCCATGGCCGGGGCATCCCTCGGCATCGACGGAGATTCCCGCGGACCCGCACCGAAGGAGGCCGATCATGGCTAAGCCCAGCAACATCTCCGACACGCGCTTCGACGGCGCCGCGATCTGGGCAGGATTGACCCCAGAGTATCAGGCCAAGATCGGGGCCTACGCCCTCGAAGCCGCAATCGCCCGCGGCATCTCCGAGCATGCCGGGGGCCCCGCAGAGCGCGCCGCCATTCAGGCGGTGACCGAGGCGCACGACATGCTGCAGGAGGCCGTGCTCGGCGACGGAGGCCTGAACGACCGCCAATGGATCGACGGCGGCGAGCGGTTCCGCATCCCCTCCGTCATCGGCCTGGTCTGCCAGTCCTGCGGCTGCTCGCATGACGACCCCTGCGAGGAGGGCTGCGGGTGGGCCACGGAGACGACCTGCACCGCCTGCGCCACCTGATCGTCCCGTCGTGCGCCAGGCGGCAGTGGCGCACCCCAAGGCCATCCCTTCAACAGACAGGAGCGCCCCGTGCGCAGAGATACCTCAGACTTCAGGACCGAGTTCACCGTCCCCGAGACTGGCAACTCCACGGACCGGGAATATGTCGTGCGCGTTGGCTGGCCCGAGTTCTACTCTAAAGCCATCCTCATGCCTGAGGGCTCCGACGTCGCAACGGTGACCAAGGCAGCGAAGGAAGCCGTTGGTGATTGCCGGTGGGCGAGGGACAGAGGGTGTTGGCCTGCCTTCAGTTGGGAGGAAGACCGGTTTCTGGCCCCTAACGAGCCGGCACCCCAAACCTTCATCGTCGGCCCGAGCCAGGCCCTGATCGAGAGGCAGGGCGGCACGGTCGGATACCACGCCGCGCAGGAGGCGATGCGCAAGTCCAATGCCAGCGCGGCGGAGGTCGCCGCCGCGCTTGGCAGGGGGTCCCCTGATGGTTCCCAGGGCAACATCTGGACCCTGTTCGACGCTCGGCAGCGCGCCCTGCGCCAGGGTGCGATCCACGTCCTCGACGAGGCCAGCGAGCGCAAGCTTCAGGACCTCCTCGCCGGCAAGTCGGTGCCAACCGGGCGCATCGTCGAGGTGACCCAACGCATGCCGGATGGCAGCATCCGGACGCAGCGCCACGCCGAGTTCGGGCAGATCGACAAGGTGTCCTACAGCCCGACGCCCGTCATAGGCAGCGAGATCCTGGGTGCCACGGTCCTCTCGGCGAACGAAAGGGTTGACCTCAGGGCGGGTGGTACCGTCGAGGGCGCGACGTACGAGCTTACCCCCGAGGGCGCCGCCGTTATCGAGGCCTTCGTCCAGTCAGTCCCCCTGACGCAGGAGGCCGTCTCGGCGGGCGGAGACGCGCTTGAGCGTCAGTTCGATGCCGACCCGGATCGATACCTCCGCGCAGTCCCCGGCCTCTCGAAGAGGGATGTCGTCGCCAGCTTCGAGGAGCCCCTCGATGCCGCCCCCGATCCGGTCGAGGACCTGCAGGCCCAGGCAGTGCGCCGCGTCATCGAAGCGAATCGCCTGCTCGGGCAGGCGGTCGCCGTCCTCGGGCCCGCGGCGGTCGACTTGATGATGCATCACCTTGCGGCCCCCGACTTGGAGGAGGCCGCCTGATGCGCGAGCTACTCATCTCGGATGCCCGGGCGCTGGAGACGCAGGGCCTGGAGATCGCCACCCCGCTCGTGGACCTGCTCCACGAGCGGCAGGCCACCGGCCTCGTGGCGTTCGTCGGCACCCGGGCCGGCGTCGGCCGCCCTCGGCTCGCCGCCCGCAGCGGGAGCAACGCGATGGCCCTGCGCATGTGGGCCGAGGGCTACGTCGGATTCCTGAACGGCATGCGGGATCTCAGGGAGCCGTTCGGCGACGGGACGGTGGTCCTCTTCGGCGTCGAGCACGACGGCACCGCCCGGTGCGTCACGTACTCCCGGCGGCGGGAGGATTGCGCCCGGATGTCGGGATGGGCCGACCGTGCCCTGTTCCCACACCTGTCCCGCATCCCTTGGGCGACGTCCCTGGGATACGGCAACGGGGGCATCCCGGCGCGTCTTACCGATGCCGAGATCGACGAGGCCTGCTCGCTGCTGTCGCCCGCGCAACAGGCCGCGTGGCTCCCCGGGAGGGCCTGATGCCGAGGAACCCTGGGGGCGGTTACGCCATCGTATGCCGGTCTACGAACGAGATCGTGAGCCGGCACCGGAGCCTCGACTTCGCCCGGGCCGCCTGGCGGAAGCGGGCGTACCCCGGTGGGAACACTACGCGCGCCCTCACGCCGTGGGCGCGCCGGCACTTCATCATCGGCCTCGCCCAGGCCCTGGCGAGGGCACCGCAGGAAGACGCAGCATGATCGTACCCTTCATCCCCCGCCGCCTTCCACCCGTCGTCAGGGGAGCGTGTCGGGTCGTCCATGACGTGGCGCCCCTCCCGGATGCCGGACGGCCGGCGGGGGACCGCACGCTCCGGGAGGTCCTCATCGAGCAGGCCCGGGCACTGGCGGCGTCCGTGGAGGCGGAGGCCCCCGGCCTGATGGAAAGCGTGCGAAATCGAGCGGCCGGTTAGGCATCTGTAAAGCATAAGTGAAGATCGCGTTTCGGCTCTACAGAGCGGGGACGCAAAAAAGAGGGTTAATTCTCGTTAATAATGGAGCCCTTTTCGACTTCACATTCTTCGGATGTCCGGGCTTCCTCCTGCGCATGCGGCCGACACGCCGCCCCCACACGCATCGAGAGCAACATGGCCAAGACCAAGTCTAAGTCCAAGACCAAGCAACAGATCGCGCATCCCAGCACCCCCGAATTGACGGAGGACATCCGGCTTGAGAACTTCCTGAAAGAGGTGGATCTCAACGAGCTCAGCGAGCCGCCCGAGCCCTGCAGTCCCTTTCAGTGCTCGCCCAACGAAGTGGCGGAGGTCAAGTTGTGGAACGCGGGCCTGGCGAGAATCGACGCCCAACGGAGCCTCCCGACAATCGCTCTGCAGGCGGAGTACATGGCCTCGATCATCGAGAAGGCGCCGTACGTCCTGGCTCTCGTGGCAAGGCAGGATGAGTGGACCTTTTTCTGGGTGAAGGGGTTCGATAAGGCCGTCGGCTTCGGGGGGGATGAGCAAGCGATCATCGACGGGGAGGCGATCGCTTTCAGCATGCCGAGCCGGGATTGGGCCGAGTTCCTGATGGTCGGCTACGGTGACTGCGAAGCGTCGCATCAACACCGCGACAAGGCGATCTGGGACGATGGCGAGGGGGCCGTGCAGGGGGCGCGCGAATTCGTGACGCTGAAGGCAACTGAGGGCTTCCACGGCCATCAGCCTTCATAGGGCAGCTAGTCTAGCCAAATCCGGCCGGCGGGCATTGTGCCATGCCGGCCGAGGGGTATCATCGGAGATGAGCAGGTTCCGCCGCTCAGCCACAGGGAAACCTCCGCCATGACCAAGATCAGCCATCCCGTCCGTCGCCTCACCCGAATCGAGCGCGAGGACATCGCCGACCGGATGTGGGCCACCAGGGGCATCGAGCCCTCGCTCTACTATCTCAGCGACGCCTACGGGAACGACGACTTCGACCTCGTCGTGTCGGCCCACACCGCCAAGGAAGCGCGCCACGCCTGGGAGCGGTGGATGCTCCAGGGCAAGATGGAGGGCAAGATCACGCTGTCCGTCGTCCAGATGCCGAGCCCGAAGGCCATCGCCACAAAGGCCACGCGCAAGCACAACCGGAATACGTTCGAGCCCGGCGCCCTGGGTGCCTTCCGCGTCGTCGTGGATCTGGATGCCCTGCGATTCGAAGACCAGTACGACGCCGCTCCCGCCCCCACCTTCTGATCACCAACCACGGGCCGGTTCCGCCGCCCGCACGATAGGGAAACCTCGATGACCACCACCATTTCTGCCCTCACCATCCGCCGCGCCCAGGCCGAGGCCGCCGTCGCCGAGGCGAAGGTCGCCGCCCGGGCCGTCCTCGACTTCGCTCCGGGGCCCGACACCAAGGCCGTCGCCGCGGCCCGGCTCGCCGCCACCCACGCCGCCCGCCTCGCGCTGGCGATGATCGAGACGTGGGCCGAGGAGGAGCGCGACCGCGCCGAGGCCGCCCTGTACGAGGAGCGCGACGCCACCGACGCGGACTGCCGCGCCATTCTCGCCTTCGAGTTCTGAGGGACCGCCATGCCCAGCCCACTCGACATGCTGTTCCACAACATGAGGGCAAGCCTCGGCCTGCCCTCGTACGTCCCCCCGACCGATGAAGAGAAGGGAGAAACCGCCCGGGCCGAGGCCGCCCGGATCGAAGGCCTCCGCCTGGAGCGTGAGGCCTTCCTCGCCGCGGCCCCGCGCTACGCCCTAGGGGATGGCGGATTCGCGCGGTCCGAGCGCCTGATGGGCCGGTGCGCGAACGGCAACGAAGCGGACCGTGGGCGGGTGTTCCACGTCGTCGCCGAGGGCCCGGACGGTAAGGCGCTCTGCGGCGTGAAGGAAGGCACCCGCTCGGTCGGGTGGACCGGCCCGAGCGAGGAGCCGGCCTCGTGCCCGAAGTGTCTCGCTCGCCTCACCAAGCTCGGCGGCACCCAATGCTGACCGCGGATCTCCTACGCCAAGCCGGTGAGGCCCTGTACGGCTCGGAGGAGTGGCGGCACTCGATGGCGAGGCTCCTCGGCGAGCATCATCCCGAGGGCCCTCGCGAATCCGTCGACCCCCGGCGTGTCGCGCGGTGGGCCACCGGGCAACGCGAGATCCCGCCCTGGGTGGGGCCGCTCCTCGCCCGGCTCCTCCGGGAGCGGGCCGCGGACGCCTCCCAGATCGCCCGGGACATCGAGGGCACATAAAAAGAGGGCTCCGGAGCGATCCGGGGCCCTCTCTTCATTCGGCGACGTCGTCCTCGGCCTCTCGGTCCGCCGCCCGGAGGCGCTCCTCCGGCAAGTCCGTGGTCGCCTCCATCCGCGCGATGACGTCCTCGACCCGCGCCGGGGCGTAGCCCCAGACATCGACCCCGACGTCACAGGACTGGGACGTCCCCGGCAGAGAGCCGTGCGTGTGCCCGTGGACGTGGAGGACGCCACGGAAACTGCCCGGCCAGGCGCGCATCGGGTAGTGGTCGCAGACGATGCGGCGACCGCCGGCGTGGACGGTCAGCCTCTCCTGCACGCTTTCCCAGGGCAGCGACGTCACCCGCGGCCGGTCATGATTTCCGATCACGAGATGCTTCTTGCCTCGGAGCGATCCGAAGATCGCCGCGGTGCGCTCGGGGGTGTGGCCCCACTCGAAGTCGCCGGCATGGATGACCGTGTCGCCGGGGCGGACGACGGAGTTCCACGCCTCGATGAGCATGCGATCCATCTCCGCGACGTCGCGGAAGGGACGCTGGGACTGTCCGATGGAACCGCCGTGGCCAAAATGGTGGTCAGCGGTCAGCCACAGGGTCCCCTTGGGGGGGGTCAGATTGATGTGGTGGGTCTGATTGGTCTTCATCTGGGCAGCCTCCATGATGGGGCTGCGCACGCGGCGTCACGCCCCCGGGGATAGGATCTCGTTGTTGGGGGGCGCTATTCGGCGTTTCATCGGTGCCTCTCGGGCCTCGGGAATCAGCAGGATCGCAGCTCACGATTCACACGGTCAAGGTGACCCTGGGCCTGTCGTGGGGTCGTGGTGAAGGAATCCCTAATCATCGGTCCGGCGGCCGCCCGTGCCGGAGGTCCTCGAACGCAGCCCGACACCAGGGGATGTACTGGCTCGGCCCACGCTTCCCCCACGCCTTCGGCCTCGGGCAGCCCGCGGTGATCAGCCTGATCACGGTGTCGAGGCTGGCCCCGGGCCCGAGGCGGGCGATCATCCGCTCGATGCAGTAATCCCCCCGCCGGTGGGGGCACCAGGCGCAGGTCACGCGCACCCGGCGGTAGGGGAAATCCCGGAGGGTCCGGGGTTCGCGCATCCCGTCCTTGCCCCCGTGAACCGTTCCGTATGTTCCCTATCTGTTCTCAAGGATGGAGGGGTCAATGCTCGGATACGATGACGTCGCGGCCGCGGCCGCCGGAGAGGAACGGGACGCCCTGTGGCGGTCCCTCGCCGAGGACATGGAGGCGTCGCGCCGGCGTCCGAGGGAGGTGGCGGCCCGGCTGGGTCGCGACCGGGTCAGGCCTGCTTCGATGCCCGGGCGCGCTGCTTCGTCGTCTGGCCCTCGGCCCACATCCGCGCGTTGATCCCCTTAATCCGGACCTTCTCCTTCTCCAAGTCCGTGCCCTTCCTCAGGGCCCGCAGCCGGACGAGCTCCGCCTTTAGCTCCCGCGGGGGGAGAAGGACGGCGGCCGCCGCGGCCGGCTTGAGGAGCTCCTCCCACCGGGCCATCACGGGCTGCTTGAACACGAGCAGGTCCGCCTCGGTGTAGCGCCTCGTCATGCGGTTCTCGTCTTGGGTCGAATCCGAGCCCTTGCTGGCGTGGTCGAGGATGTAGCCCACGAACGCCAGGTGGATGCCGGAATTGGCGAGCGCCGAGGAGAAGCACCGGCGCATGGCATGCGGCGTCATATCGGCGCCGGGGATGACGGGGACACCATGGGTGATGGTGTCCTTGCCTACGTGGCCGGTCTTCGTCGGCTGGCCGCGGCGGCGCTGCCGGCGGCTCGGGAACATCCACTCCGTGTCGGGCGCGTACTCGTCGAGCCAGGTCAGATGGGCCTGCATCCGGGTCCACGCCGTCGGGGGCAGCGGGATCGTGTGCGGCATGCCGGAGGCCTTGGCGCCCGGCGTCTTCCGGTGCCCGCAGCGCCACAGGCCCCAGCCGGGATGCAGCGGCCACGGCTCGAACTCCTCGCGGCGGGCCCGGACGATGGCAAGCCGGCGCTGCGACGTCCACGCGAGGAGCTCGATGGCGGTCCCGAGGACCGGCTTCAGCACGCCGCTCCGGCACGTGGCCACGACGATGCCGAGGCGGTCGAGATCCGGGAAGGTTTGTCTCGCCTTCACGTTGCCGAGGCGCGGCGCCTTGAGCCGGTCTAGGACGCCCGGTGCGACGCCGGATTCCACTTCCTGATCGGGTTGGGCCAGCCATCCGAACAGCCGCTTCCCGACCCGGACGACGTCGTTGCCCTGGCTCCGCTTCCCGGCCGCCACTAGGGCCTTCACGACCTTGGCGACGTCGGCGGCTGTGATCCGGGCAACCGGTAGGTCGTCGAGCGTGCGCATCGAGGGCGAGCCTACGATGCCGAGGTAGTTCGTCACCGTCTCCTCGACGAGGTGCCCGGCGGCGCACTCGGCCCTGAGGTGCTGGCCCCATTCCTCGCGGGCCCTGCGATAGGTCCAGGTCCTGGCCCGCTCCTGGCGTGCCATCGCCGGGGGGCCCTTCGGCTCCGGATCGAGGGCCCGGTCCTCGGGGCGCGCCTCCTTCATCCGCTCGGACCAGACGTGGTGATCCCGCTGGGCCTTGATCCAGTAGGGGTCGGGGACGCCATGGTTCGACGTGACGTGCCAGCGGATCTGCGCCCCGGTCAGCCGGGCCCATGCCAGGGGCCACAGGTCGACGGGCCCGATGGTGATGCGCCGATCCTTGCCCTCGTGCTGCAGCCGGAACTGCCAGACGCATCCCGTCGGCTGGACCCGCAGGACGAGGCCCCTGCAGCCGGTGTCGTTGATCTCCCGCCTCACCCCGGCCGCGGCATCCCGCTTGGCCTTCTCGATGGTGGTCTGGCGGATGTCGATGCGCTCGCTGGCCACGGGCCCCTCCGGTCGTCCGAGCTAGGACGACGCTAGGACGACGCTAGGACGACTTCAGAGAACCGAACAAGAATCTGATGCGCAACGGTTTTTGCCCGAAACGGTTAAGAGGCTCCTGGAAGTAAACCGGCTCTAACTACGTTTTAGGGTGCCAGGACAGGCAGTTGGCGGTCCGGCATCGGCGGCGTTTCCCCTGTGGAGAGGGCGCGGAACAGGCCGGGAACGGGGAATAGAGCGCTCGCCTTCTAAGCGGCAGGTCGTTGGTTCGAGCCCAACCGGGGTCGCCAGCCATTCGTCCACCGGTCGCTGCCTCGGCGGGCCTCGTCCGCGCCGGCCTACAGCAGTGTCAGGCTCGCGAGCGGGAACCAGCCTTCGTGGCGCTCGCCATCGACATCGCCGTCCGCGAACCAGCTGCACAGGGCCAGTTCCCCCTCGATCCGTTCGACGGTCAGCGTCGCCTCGTTGTCGTCGGACGCGACGTAGTCACCGGCCTTGATGCTCACGGATGCCGCCTCGTAGGGGGTCTGTCTGGGAGGATGCGTGTCCGCCGCGGAACGCGCGCCCGGCAAAGACCGCCCCCCGGTCCGTCCACCACGATAGCATCGTGGAACACCGGTGCAACGACCCGAGCGGCGGCCCGCTCCGAAGGACGGGCAGGCGCGGAACACGGGGGACGGTCGGACGGTTCGGACCACCAAAGAAGGATTCCCCTCATGAAGACCGTCACCGTCGCGGACCTCATCGTCGAGACCCTGGAGCAGGCCGGGGTCCAGCGCATCTATGGCCTCGTCGGCGACAGCCTGAACGCCCTGACCGAGTCGCTCAGGGCACGCGAGACCATCGACTGGGTGCATGTGCGCCACGAGGAAGTCGCCGCCTTCGCCGCCGGGGCGGAGAGCCAGATCACCGGAGATCTGGCGGTCTGCGCGGGGTCCTGCGGACCAGGCAACCTCCACCTCATCAACGGCCTGTTCGATTGCCACCGCTCGCGCACGCCGGTGCTGGCCATCGCGGCCCATATCCCGTCCGCCGAGATCGGCTCCGGATACTTCCAGGAGACGCACCCCGAGAACCTGTTCCGCGAATGCAGCCATTACTGCGAGATGGTCTCGGATCCCTCGCAACTGCCGCAGGTGCTGGAGAACGCCATGCGGGCGGCCATCGGCCTCTCCGGCGTCGCCGTCGTGGTCATCCCGGGCGATGTCGCCCTGAAGGACGCGCCGGAGCGGGGCATCGCGCCGAATCCCGGCCTGATCCCGCGAAAGCCGATGGTGCGCCCCGCCACCCGCGAGCTCGACGCGCTCGCCGACCTCCTCAACGGATCGAGCCGCGTGACCCTGTTGTGCGGGCGCGGCTGCGCCGGAGCGCATGCCGAGCTGCTGCAGCTCGCCGAGGCCCTGAAAAGCCCCATCGTCCACGCGCTCGGCGGCAAGGAGTTCGTCGAGTACGACAACCCCTACGATGTCGGCATGACGGGGCTCATCGGCTTCGCGTCGGGCTACGCGGCGATCATGGGCTGCGACACCCTGCTGATGCTCGGCACCGACTTTCCCTACCGGCAGTTCTACCCGACGGACGCGAAGATCGCCCAGGTGGATCTCCGCCCCGAGCAGCTCGGCCGGCGATGCAAGCTCGATCTCGGCCTCGTCGGCGACGTGAAGGACACGATCGCGGCGCTGATGCCGAAACTCACGCCGAAGGACGACCGCAAGCATCTCGACGCCGCGCTCAAGCACTACGCCAAGGCCCGCGAGGACCTCGACGACCTCGCCACAGGCGCTCCGAAGAAGGGCTGGTTCGGCCTGAAATCCGAAAAGAGTCCGATCCATCCGCAATATCTCACCAAGCTCCTGAGCGAGGCGGCATCCGAGGACGCGATCTTCACGGCCGATGTCGGTACGCCGACGATCTGGGCCGCGCGCTACCTCAGGATGAACGGCAAGCGCCGGCTGCTCGGCTCGTGGGTCCACGGCTCCATGGCCAACGCCATGGCGCAGGGCATCGGCGCGCAGGCGGCCCAGCCGGGGCGCCAGGTGGTCTCGCTCTCGGGCGACGGCGGCTTCACCATGCTGATGGGTGACCTGCTGACGCTGCGCCAGGAGAAGCTGCCCCTGAAGGTGGTGGTGTTCAACAACGGCACGCTCGGCTTCGTCGAAATGGAGATGAAGGCCGCCGGCTACATCGAGACGGGGGTCGCCCTCGACAACCCGGACTTCGCCGCCATGGCCCGGGGCGCCGGCCTCCACGCCGTGCGGGTCGAGCACCCCGCCGAACTGGAGGGCGCCATCCGCGAGGTGCTGGCCCATGACGGGCCGGCCCTCCTCGACGTGGTGGTCGCCCGCCAGGAACTGTCGATGCCGCCGAAGATCGACGGCCAGCAGGTCAAGGGGTTCAGCCTTTACGTGATGCGCGCCGTCATGAGCGGGCGCGGGGATTCGGTCCTCGACCTCGCCAAGACGAACCTGCTTCGCTAAACCGGGGACGTCGTTTCGAATGTTTCCAGGGTGGGCGGCGTCCCGGTGCCGCCCGCGAAAAGAAGAAAAACGCCATGCGCATCGGACTGTTCGTGCCGTGCTACGTCGATGCCTTCGAGCCGGAGGTGGGCATCGCCACCCTCGAGCTGCTCGAACGCTTCGGCCTCGACGTCCATTACCCGTTCGACCAGACCTGCTGCGGCCAGCCGATGACCAACACCGGCTGCCACGCCGAGGCCGCCGCCACCGAGGCCCTGTTCGTCAGGAACTTTTCCGGGTTCGACTACGTCGTCACGCCGTCGGGCTCGTGCGCGCATCAGGTCCGCGAGCACCTCACGGCGATCCCGCAGACGGACGACGTGAAGGCCGTGCGGTCGAAGACCTTCGAACTCGTTGAATTCCTCCACGACATCCTGAAGGTCGAGGAATTCCCCTGGGCTTCGTTCCCGCACAAGGTCGGCTACCACTCGAACTGCAACGCCCTGCGCGGCATCCACCACGCCCGACCGTCGGAACTGAACAAACCCTACTATTCCAAGCCCCTCGACCTCCTCAGCAAGGTCAAGGGCATCGAGATCGTCACGCCGAGCCGCCCCGACGAGTGCTGCGGCTTCGGCGGCACCTTCTCGGTGTTCGAGCCGGCCGTGTCGGCCAAGATGGGCTACGACAAGGTGACCGATCACGCCCAGGCCGGTGCCGAATACGTCGTCTCGGCCGATTCCTCCTGCATGATGCACCAGAAGGGCTGCGCCGCCCGCCTCGGCACGCCGCTCAAGTTCATCCACATCGCCCGCATCCTCAACGGAGCCGCCGCATGAGCATCGAGGATCAGGGACTGCGCGAGACGGCCCCCGAGAGCGACCACGGCCAGGACGGCCGCCGCCTCCAGCACGCCGAGGCCGCGACGAAGCCGGTTGCGGTGAAAACTTCGGCGGTGAAGATCGCCCGCGAGCCGCAGCCGCGCGGCGCCAAGATCCGCGGCGACCGGCCCATCGACCAAGCCGAGGCCGCCGAGCGCTTCCTCGCGGCGCCCCTGCACCAGAAGGCGCACGACGCCCGCCTGTGGGACCTGCGGGGCAAGCGCGACGTCGCCGCCTTCGGCATTCCCGAATGGGAGGAACTGCGCGAGCTCGCCTCCCAGATCAAGACCCACACCCTGGCGAACCTCGACCGCTACCTCGAGGAGTTCGAGGCGAACGCGAAGGCCAACGGCGTCCACGTCCACTGGGCGGCGGACGGGGCCGACCACAATCGCATCGTCCACGGGATCCTGAAGGATCACGGCGCCAAAACGCTGATCAAGTCGAAGTCGATGCTCACGGAGGAGTGCGGCTTTCGCCACTACATGGCCGGCACCGGCATCGAGGTCATCGAGACGGATCTCGGCGAGCGCATCCAGCAGCTCGACAACGAGGAGCCGAGCCACGTGGTGGTACCGGCGGTGCACAAGACCCGGTTCGACGTGGCGGAGGTGTTCGCCCGCACCATGGGCACCGACCCCGAGAACGACGACGCTCACTATCTGGCCGAGAGCCAGCGCATGCACACCCGCCCCCTCATCCTGGACGCGGATGCGGGGATGACCGGCTGCAACTTCGCCATCGCGGAGACCGGCACCGTCGTCACCTGCACCAACGAGGGCAATGCCGATCTGTCGGGCAACGTGCCCAAGCTCCAGATCCATTCCATCGGCATCGAGAAGCTCATCCCCCGGATCGAGCATCTCGGGGTGTTCATCCGCCTGCTGTCGCGCTCGGCGCTGGGCTCGCCGATCACCCAGTACACCTCGCACTTCCGGGGACCGCGCGCCGGCACCGAGATGCACATGGTGCTCGTCGACAACGGCCGCTCCGAACGCCTCGGCATGGCGGAATTCTGGACCTCGCTCAAATGCATCCGCTGCGGCGCCTGCATGAACACCTGCCCGGTCTACCGGCGTTCCGGCGGTCTCTCCTACGGCGCGACCTATTCGGGACCGATCGGGCTCATCATCGATCCGACCTTCAACAAGCGGAAGTATTCGACCCTGCCGTTCTCCTCGACCATGAACGGCTCGTGCACCAACGTCTGCCCGGTGAAGATCAACATCCACGAGCAGATCTTTGCCTGGCGCAAGGTGCTGGCCGAGGAGCACCAGATCCCGCTCCTGAAGCAGGGGATGATGAAGGCGGCGGGCCAGGTGCTGAGCCGTCCGGCCGCCTACCGCGCCGCCATCGGGGCGGCCGATTCCGCCCTCAGGGCCCTGCCGCGCTTTGCCGTCTACAATCCCCTCAACACCTGGGGGAAGGGCCGCGAGATGCCCGAGACCCCGCGCCAGAGCTTCCACAGCTGGTACAAGCAGAACCGCATGACCAAGCAGGACGGCGCCAAATGAGCGCCCGTGACGACACCCTCGCGCGCATCCGGACGAACCGCCCGGCCGGCGACCATCCCCTGCCGGAGGTGCCGCTCTTCACCCCCCTCGTCGGCGACGACCACGTGGCGGAGTTCGGCGAGCGCCTGAAGCGCATGGGCGGCCAGATCGCCGCCCCGGTTCCCGGCGGGGACCCGTTCGCCGCCGTGCGCGAGCGCCTCGACACGGCGACCGTCATCGCCTCCGCCGTGCCGGAGATCGCTGGCAACCGCGATCTCGGAGCGGTCGCCCGCCCGCAGGACCTCGCCGACGTGGATGTGGCCATCGTGCGCGCGGTGTTCGGCGTGGCGGAGACCGGCTCGGTGCTGTTCACGCAGGCCGAGTTGACGGTGAACGCCGTGGCCTACCTCGCCCAGCATCTCGTGGTGCTGCTCGATCCGGACGACATCCTGGTCAACATCCAGGCGGCCTATCGCCGGCCGGATTTCGGCCGTGCCGCCTACGCCGTGCTCCACACCGGCCCCTCGGCCACGGCCGACATTGAGGGCGTGCTGATCCACGGAGCGCAGGGCGTACGCTCCCTGACGGTGATCCTGCTGCCGCGATCCTGAGCCGTCCGCGCCGTCCCGCATGGGGAGGGCAGGGGGGTGGATAGCGCAAAGCCTTCGGGGCGAGAAGGCGTAATCCTTGCTAGCTTTCGCGGCACAAAGGAAGGAGCTTCCATGCGCTACACCCTCGGCTGCAGCCTGTCGTACAACATCCTCTCGGACACGACCTTCATCTTCAATCTCGAGGTTGCCAAGCTGCGCAGCCTGGAGATCTTCAGTGAATCGCTGGTCCTGACACCCAATCTCAAGCGCGACATCTACACGACGCCGGATCTCCTGAACCGCTATCTCGGCGTCAACGTGCCGATGGGGCAGTTCTCACTGGAGTACAACGCCGAGGTCGAACTCACCGTCCACCGCGCCGACCCGGCGACCATCAACGAAACGCCGATCAGCCAGCTGCCCCTGGACATCCTGCCGTTCCTGCTGCCGAGCCGCTTCGTCTCGTCCGACCGGCTGACGCCCTTCGCCCAGGCCGAGTTCGGGGCGCTCCCCAAGGGTCACCAACGCGTCAACGCCATCTGCAACTGGATCCACGACCACCTGACCTATCAGCCGGGAACGAGCGACGGTGAGACCACCGCCGACGAGAGCCTGCTCAAGCGCGCCGGCGTCTGCCGCGACTTCGCACATATCGGCACGGCGTTCTGCCGGGCGCTGGGCATCCCGGCCCGGTTCGTGAGCTGCTACGCCCACGGCCTCGTGCCGAGCGATTTCCACGCGGTGTTCGAGGCCTATCTCGACGGGCGCTGGTGGCTGTTCGACGCCACGCGCCAGGCCGACCTCGACGGACTGGTGCGCATCGGCGTCGGACGGGATGCCGCCGAGATCGCGTTCTCGACGCCCTACGGCAACATGCAGCCCGTCAACCAGCAGATCCGCATCGGGCGCTCCGACGGAATGGGCAGCCCGCCCCAGCGCACGGTGGACGCCATCTCCACGGAGGTCCCGGCGCCGCATGCGGGTGCCGCCTGAGCTTCGGGGCCCGGCGAGGCCGATGCCTCGCCGGTTGCGCAGATCGGTCCCCGCTGGCGCCGCGGGCGTGGCGTCGGACGATTTCACGGACTTTTAAAGCGAACGCGTCAAGGCTCGGCTCACGATGATGGGAGCGGGTCACCCGGACCCGGCCGGGAGAACACCATGCGGACGGCCCTGGAGCGGGATGCGATGATCCCGAGACCGCAGCCTGCCCGTGCGGGCGGCCTGGCGGCCCGTGCGGACGGCTTGGCGGCCACCGCCCGGCCCGACACGGACATGGCCCGGCCGTCCCTGCTTCTGCCCGCGATCCTCGCGCTCCTTGCAGTCCTGCTCATCGCGAAGACCGTCGAACTGACGGGGCAGGACCCCGGGCGGATCACGACGCTCATCGACTTCGATGCGTTCCGCATCGCCGGCCGCCTGGTCTGGCGCGGTGAGATCGCCCAAGCCTACCACTTCGTCACGATGCTGGAGGCCCAGCGCACCCTCGGAGCGCCCGACGCCTTCCTGCCCTGGACCTACCCGCCGGTCTTCAACCTCGTGGTCGCGCCCTTCGCCCACCTCCCGCGCGGTCTCGGGTACCTGCTGTTCACCGGCGGGACCCTCGCGGCCTACATCGTGGTCCTGCGGCGGCTGGCGCCGCAGCATCTCGGCGCGCTCCTCGCACTGCTGTTTCCCGCCCTCGCCGTCACCATCGCGTGCGGCCAGAACGGTTTCCTCACCGGCGCCCTCGTGGGTACGGCCTGCCTCTACCTCCTACGGCGCGACCCGCGGGCCGGGCTGCCCCTCGGACTCATGGCGATCAAGCCCCATCTCGCCGTCGGCTTCGCGCTCCACGCCGCGATGACCCGCGACTGGCGCACGGCGCTCACCGCCGCTTGCGTCGCCGCCGCCTCGGCCGGCCTCGCCACCCTGATCCTCGGCCCATCCATCTGGAGCGCGTTCCTCGGCGGCGTCGCCGAGGCGCGCGTCTTCCTCGAACAGGGTCTCTACCCGCTGTTCCGGATGATCTCGGCCTATGCCGCCGTGCGAACCCTCGGGGCGCCGGCGTCGGTGGCGATGGCCGCGCAGGTCGGCGTGGCGCTCGTCGCCCTCGGCCTCGTGGCCTTCGCCATCCACCGCCGGATGCCCATCCCCCAGGTGGTCGGCCTCACCGCCCTGGCGAGCCTTCTGGTGAGCCCCTACGCCTACGATTACGATCTGCCGATCCTCGGTGTCGGACTGGCGTTGCTCGCCCCGGATCTCCTGGCCCGTGCCACGCCACGCGAGCGGATCGCCGTGTTCGTCCTCGTCTGGGTCGCGTCCGGATGGGGCCTGGCCATGACGGGGCTGCTGCGCCTCTGGTACGGAGCCGAGGGACTGCCGCTCGGGGCGATGCCGCTGTCCCTGGCCGGTCCGGCGCTGATGGCCCTCGTCGGCCTGATCTGGCGGGTTCTCCGGCGCCGGCCCGCCATCCCCGCGGCGCCGCGATCGTAGGGCGTGGCGAGACCTCGCCCCGCCCGCGCGGTTCCTCCGATTGATTCGCGGAAATGGAGAAAACCGGTCACCCGCAGACGCCACAGCGGCCGGCCGATCCACGCCCGCTTCGATCGAGCGGAAGGGGGATCATCCGAACGCCGCGCGACCCCTTCGAAACAGGTTGAGTTCGACGCCGCTCAAGCGCCGCATGGCCGAACCCCGTCCCCGCTCTGATCGAGGGGAGAGGGTCTCAGCCGGGGAGATACGCTCCAATCCCGCTGCCGGTCGATCCAATCGGAGCCGGTCCAAGGCTTCGTCACAAGGCTTCGTCAGAAGCAAACCTCCGTCAGAAGGCGGAGATTCCGCGGGTGCGCCGGAGACCGCCCGCCGCGGCCGTGTCCTGGGGCGCGGCAGCGGCCGAAGCGGGAGTCGAGGCGGCGGCCTCCACGGGCGCGGCCGGAGCCGGGACCTTGCCGACCCGCTCGATGCGGACGCCGGCGTAAGCACCCCGGCGCCAGGCCAGGCGGACGAGACAGAGAAAATCCCGGCCGATGATCCGCAGCATGAACACGTCCGGCAGCGCGCAATCCGCCGGAATACCGATCCGCGCCCCAGACTTCGAGACATCCTTCACGGTGCACGGCAATTCCGTTCCGTCGCGAAACCGGATCGTCGCGATCCAGTTGGTTTCGCTTCTCGCTTCGCGCCGCGCCACCTGCGTCGCGCTCTCCGCACTCGCCGTCACGCGCACTTCTCCGCGTCGAACCATTGAGAAGCAGGTTACCGTCGAGAGCTTTACGGATCGATACCACACCAAAACGCCCCGATCACGCCTCCGTGATCGGGAAGGATTTACTTGTGGAACTCCGCGTCGATCGCGAATCGAAGGGCTAATTCGGTTTGATTGTTCCACCCGGAAGCGTCCCTGGGCTGGACGCCTGCTTCTCGGGGTTCTTGATCTGGCTATAGGCAATGCTAGAAAAGCTTCCGATGACAGCGTGCCAGCCGATTTGCCCATAGGCGGGATCGTCACGGCCGGCGGTGCAGAAGGCCGTGGTGACACCGTTGACGATGTCGTCGTCCTTGGCCCCCGGGGCCGCCGCCTTGATCCGGGGCAGCAGCGCGTCGAGGCGCGGGATGAAGTCCGCAGGGGTCAGCCCCTTGAGGGCCTCGGCCGCACCCGCGTCGTCGAGGGCCTTGGCGATCTCGGGCTGGGCGATCTCGGCGCACGGCGCGCTGCCGGCCAGCATGGTCTTCGTCTTCTCGCGCGCCGTCGCCACCACACCCCGTTCCGTGATGACGGGGGCGCTGTTGCCCCAGGCATTGCGGATGTAGTCCGTGACGTCGGCCACCTCCGCGTCGGTCATGCCGACACCGATGGCCGGCATCGGGGCGTAGCCGTTCTGAGCCGAGAGACCGCCGAGGATCACCCGGATCACCGTCTCCGGGCCTTGCGCCTGCACCGAGGTGTTGCCGGCGAGGGCCGGGATCGCACCCTCGACGCCCTTGCCGTCGGGCTTGTGGCAGGAAGAGCAGTAGCTGAGATAAGTACCGGCCCCCGGTGCACCGGCGGTGTTGAAGGCCTGGAGGTCCTTGGTCTTGTAGCTCTCCTTGGCCTTCTGGGTGCGCAGATACGCGACCATCGCCTTGAGGTCGGCATCGGTCAGCTTCGAGAGGGATTCCTGGATCGTCTGGCGCATGGGGCCGGCGGCGACGCCGGGGCGATCGCCGGGCGCGGTCCCGGTCTTGAGGTAGGTCACCACCTGTTCGTCGGTCCAGGCTCCGATCCCGGTGTGATCGTCGGGGGTGATGTTGGGGGCGTACCACCCGTCGATGACGCCGCCGCCGAGCTTGCCGGCGAGGGCGCTGTTGCCGACGATCTTGTTGGCGTTGTGGCACATGCCGCAATGGCCCAGGCCCTCGACGAGGTAGCCGCCGCGGTTCACCTCGGCGCTCGCCTCGGGGTCAGGCTTGAATTCCCCGGCCGTGAAGAACGCCGTGCGCCACGTGACGAGGGCGGTGCGGATGTTGAACGGGAACGGGATCTCGGAGGGCTTGCGCACCTCGCGAACGGCTTCGAGGGATTGCAGGTAGGCGAAGATCGCGTCGGAATCCTCGCGCGTCACCTTCGTGTACCAGGCGAACGGGAAGGCCGGGTAGAGATACGATCCGTCCTTGGTGATGCCGTCGTGGAAGGCACGGTAGAACTCGTCGGCGCTCCAGGCGCCCAGACCCGTTTCCTTGTCGGGCGTTAGGTTGGGCGTGCGGATCTTGCCGATGGGCGTGTCGAGCACGTAATTGCCGGCGAACGGCTTGCCGCCGGGGGCGGTGTGGCAGGCAACGCAGTCGCCGGCGGTGACGAGATACTCGCCGCGCTTGACGAGCTCGGCCCTGGCGTCCTGCGCGCCGGCGGGGAAGACTGCGGAACACAGGAGGAAACCGGGACCGAGGCCGAGGGCGACGAGGCGATGCATCACACCTGTTCTCCGCGCGATCTGAAAACTGGAACTATATTAACTCATGGCTCGGGAACGCGACGGTTTCCGGCATTGTTCCGCCGGTCCGGGTCGGTGGTTTGCCGCATGCGTCGCACGCCCCGGCGGCACTCCGCAGGCGCAGGCCGAGTTCCGTGCCGTGGGCCAGGAACGAGGCGAGGAGGCAGGCCGCGACCATCCACCACGCCGCCCCCGTCAGCGCCGCGCGCACGGCCAGCATCAGGGCCGCCCCCGAGGCGAGGTTGAACAGCAGCGGACGAAGCTGCACCCGCCTGCCGCGCCAGAGCACGAGGGCGAGGGCCTCGCCGACGACGAGGACCAGGATGGCATCGATGACGTGCCCGGAGGCGAAGAGCCAGGTCATCGCCCTAGGCCGCCCCGAACGGGCCGTTGAGGCGCACGATGGCCCGGTTGAGCACGGCGGCGATCCCGACCCAGGCGAGATAGGGCAGCAGGAGCACTGCCCCGAGAGTGGAGACCCGCAGGGTCACGACGATGAGGGCGAGGATCGACAGCCAGAGGAGCACGACTTCGGCCAGGGCCCAGTCCGGCCGGCGCATCCGGAAGAAGATCGCGCTCCAGGCGATGTTGAGGACGGCATTGACCGCGTAGGCCAGGAGCAGCGCGCTGCGCCGCTCCTGGCTCGCATCGGCATTCCACGCCACGACGGCCGAGATCGCCGCCAGGGTGAAGATCGTGGTCCAGATCGGCCCGAACGCCCAGTCCGGCGGCTTCCAGGCCGGGCGGCGCAGGCCGTGGTACCAGGGGCCGATGGTGGTGAGCACGCCGCCGGCCACCGCCACGACGATGGCCACGCCCGCCGCGACGGCGATCGGCATCCAGTCCCAGGTTTCGGGCTGCATCAGGGCGAGACCCACCGGAACAGGTGCGCGAGGTCCTTGAAGAAGATCCGCACGTGGGCGACGGGCTTGGCGCGGACCAGCTCCTTGTTCATGTAGGAATCCCAGGTGAGCTGCTGGACGTCCTTGTCGCGGCAGATGGAGACGAAGCGCTCGCGCAAAGCGTCGTTGCGGTACCAGACCCCCTGCATGATGCGCAGGATGAGGAAGACGCGCCCGTGCAGGCGCATGAACCGCTTGCGTGCCAGCGCCAGCGCCGAGGCCTTGCCGGTGACGAGGAAGCGCTCGGCGGCTTCCGCCGCGAGCCGCCCGCCCAGCATCGCGTAGTAGATACCCTCGCCGGAGGCCGGGGCGACGAGGCCGGCGGCATCCCCCGTCAGCAGGACATCGCGGCCGTTGTCCCACTTGCGCAGGGGCTTGAGGGGCAGGGGCGCGCCTTCGCGGCGCACGGTCTGCCCGGCATCGAGGCCGGTCTCGGCGCGCAGATCCCGGATGGCGCCGCGCAGGGAGAATCCCTTGCGGGCGCTGCCCGTGCCGATGCTGACCGTGTCGCCGTGGGGGAAGACCCAGGCATAGAAATCCGGCGAGCGCCTGCCTTGGTAGTAGACGTCGCAGCGCGTCGCCGCGACGTCACCGCCCTCGGGCGGCAGGCGCACGATCTCGTGATAGGCGAACACCTGCTTCATCGCGGCGTGGCCGGGGATTTCGGCCCGGCCCACGGTGGAACTCGCTCCGTCGGCGCCGATGACGAGGCGGGCCCGAACCCGGCGGGGCGTGCCCGCCTGCCGGTAATGCACCGTGGCGAGCCCCTCGGCGTCGCGCTCGATCCGGTCGAAGGTCGCCGCGCGGAGATCCGCCCCGGCCAGGACGGCGCGGTTGCGCAGCCACGGGTCGAAATGCTCGCGATCGACCATGCCGACGAAGCCGTCGCCGATGGGCATGTCGACCCGCTGGTCCTTCGGCGAGATCATCCGGGCCGAGCGGACCTTGGCGACGAGGAGGTCGTCGGGGATGGCGAAGTCGCGGATGAGGCGCGGCGGGATCGCGCCGCCGCAGGGCTTGATCCGGCCCGGCTTGTCGAGGAGCAGCACCCGCCGCCCCGCCCGGGCGAGGTCCGTGGCGGCCGTGGCGCCAGCAGGGCCCCCGCCCACCACCACGCAGTCGAAGGTTTCCGGCTCGGGCGGATGGGGGTTGGGTGGAGACGTGAGGGTCGGTGCGGACATGGGCGTCACCTCGTGGACAGGCGCGTCGCGAAGGGGGCGAGGTCGGAGCGGGGCGCGCGGCGCGGCGCCGGGTCTTGCTGGACTTGAGGTTGGGGTTGGGCGATGCGCAGGGCGAGGACGGTGGCGAAGAGGAACAGCACGGCCTCGGCCGCGAACACGCCGGCATAGGCCTGGACCGGCGGCAGGACGAGGCGGGCGGCATCCACCGCCAGGGTCCCTAGGAAGCCGCCGGCGCCGAAGGCGACGCCCTGGGCCGCCCCCCACACGCCCATGCGGGTGCCTCGCTCGGCCTCGCCACCGGCCCCGGCGAGCCCCATCATCGAGCCGATGGCGGCCACCGCGAAGACGCCGTTGGCCAGTCCCAGGGCGAACACCGCCGCGCGCAACGGGAAGTCCGGCCCGACGAGGCCGCCGCCCGCGATGGCGAGGAGGGCCACGGCCGAGCCGACGCAGCCGAGGGCGGTCCACACCTTGAGGGAGCCGAGGACGGGCCCGCCGATCCCCATGGTGAGCCCTGCCACCAGCAGCATCCCGGCCAGCACGCCACCGTGCTGGAGGCCGGCGAGCTTCGTCGTCCCCCCCGGCGTCATCGCGAAGACCAGGCCGGCGAAGGGCTCGAGGATGAGTTCCTGCGCGCTGTAGGCGAGCATGGCGACGAAGATGAACACCGTGAAGCGCCGCGAGGTCGGCTCGGCCCAGACCCGGGCGAGCACGGCCCGGAACGGCGTCTTCGCCACGGCGTCGCGGGTGTCGTCTACAGGGCGGACGGACTCGACGCCGCGCACGGCCAGGGCCGCGACGAGGAAGGCGACGGCCGAGACCGTGCCGGAGACGGCGACGAGTCGCGCGCCGGAAAACGGATCGAGGAAGTGGCCGGCGAGCGGCGCCGTGATGGCGAACCCCGCGATCATCATCACCCAGACGACGGTGGCGGCGGCCCCCCGGCGGCGATCCTCGACCCCCGTGGCGAGGAGCACGAGGAGCGAGGTGCCGGCCGCCCCCGCCCCCATGCCAACGGTGAGGAAGGACAGGATTGCGAGGGCGAGGCCGGCGGCCTGATGGGTCTCGGCCAAAGCCGTGGCGACGGCGGCGCCGAAGCCGCCGAGCGCCAAGGCGGCCATGCCGCCGACGATCCAAGGGGTGCGCCGTCCGTGGACGTCCGAGCCGTAGCCCCAGCGCGGCCGCAGGATCTGGACGGCGTAGTGCAGGGCGACGAGACCGCCGGGGACGATGGCCGGGAGGGCCAGTTCCACCACCATCACGCGGTTGATGGTCGAGGTCATCAGGACGATGACGGCGCCGAGTGCCGTCTGGACGAGGCCGAGGCGGACGATCTGCCACCAACCGAACGCGAACGGTGCCATTCACCGGCCTCCCTGGCGCCATCGGCGGGCCGGCCGAAGCCGCCACCGCCCGGGAACGCTAGTGATTGACGGCAATCCGTGTCAAGTTTGATTTACATATTGAGCATCACAATGTCCGGCGGACGGGACGTTCACCCCTCTTCGGCCGGCTCCGGCGCGTCGAGATCGCCGATCCCGTAGCGGCGCAACTTGGCATAGAGGCCCTGGCGGCTGAGGCCGAGCATCTCGGCGGCCGACGCGCGGTTGTCGCGGGTGATGCGCAGGGCCGCCTCGATGCACAGGCGCTCGATGAGATCGGTGGATTCCCGCACGAGGTTCTTCATGGACACCCGCCCGACGAGCTCCGTCATCTGTTCGACGGAGCGGGGCAGGTCGCGGCCGCCGGGCGCCGCCGGAGCGGTCCGGCGGGGGGCGCTGCGGATGGTGAAGCCGAGGCAGGGCTGCGCCCCGCCCGGGACCGCGACGGCGGCGACCTCGACCTCCTCCACGGCACCGTACTCGCCGCGAAAGCTCGTGGCGTAGTGGCGGACCGAGCCGTGCTGAGCCAAGGTGGCGAACAGGGTGGCGGCTTCGGTCTCCTCGCGGCCGAGCCAGCGGTCGAGGGGCTCGCCCCGCACCTGCTCCTCCGTGGCGAGTTGCGCCAGATCGAGGAAGGCCGGGTTGGCGGCCAGGATGCGCCGGGCCGGATCGGTGATCACGAACCCCTCGGGAAGGTTGTGGATGACGTCGAGGGTGCCGGCGCTGGTGCGGCTCGGGCCGGGCTCGGCCACGCGCTCCGGGTCGGATGCCAGCCGCAGGAGCACGCTCGTGGCGCTCTCCTGGCGAAACAGGGAGGCCGAGACCCGCACGGGACCGCGTCCGTTGCCGAGGCGGGCATTGAGGTCGCTCGCCTGGCCCGTGACCCGCAGGCCCGCGAACAGGGATTCGAGATCGCGGACGCTGCCCGCCTCGAACAGATCGACGGCGTCGTGGCCGACGATGCGCTTGTCGGCCTTGCCCAGCAGGCGCGCCGCAGCGGGATTGACCTCGGTGACCCGGCGGGTCGAGGCATCGACCACCAGAACCGGCTCGGCGCCGAGCTGGAACAGCAGGCGATAGCGCGTCTCGGCCCCGCGCATGCGCAGGTAGTCGCGTTCGAGGGCCTGCTGGGTCTCGGCCAAAGTCCGCTGGAGCGAGGCCATCGCCCGCAGGTTCCGGCCGATGACGATGACCGGACCGCCGCTCTTCAGGCGCATGGCGGCGTAGCGCACGGGCAGGTCGATCCCCGTGGCCGACATGTGGTTGACCTGGCGCCAGCGGGTCACCGAACCGGGTTCGGCGTCCTTCAGGAGGGCGGCGATCTTCGGACGGCTCTCAACCGTGACGGTGTCGGCCCAGCGTTGCCCGAGCCAGGTCTCGCACCCCTCGCCGGCGAGATCCGTGCCGCTGAAGGCCGCGTCGCGGATCATCCCCTCTCCGTCGATGACGAGGGACAGGTCCGTCGCGGCGGCGACGAGAAGCCCGGCTGCCTGCGCATCGAGCGGACCGAAGGTCTTATGAAGCGCCGCGAACGCGTGGCTCGCGGCAGGAAGCGCCAGGCTGTTCAAGGTTCACCACGTCGTGATGTGGTCGGGCAGGTCTTTCAGCAGGGTCTGGCCGGAAGATCAAGCAAGCTTTCGGCAATGCTGATCGCGTGGCGGGCGTCACCTGCGGTTGCATCCGCACCGACGCATTTGCAAGAATCCGGATCGGCCGTGAAGACCGGCCCCCCGACCATGACACGAACTCCGCGATTCTGCGAATGGCGTCGCAGGCCGGCCACGGCATCCACGAGATTCGGCAGAAGCGCCTCGCAGGCGAGGGACAGGCCGATGACGTCGAACCACGTGGTCCGGACCCGCGCGAGGGGGTCGCCCCCGGGGTCGCGCACGGTGCTGGTGACGTCCCATCCGGCATCGCGAAAGAACTGCTCGACCACGGCGAGGCCGAAGCTGTGCATTTCGCCGGGACACGGCAGCAGCAGGATGCTGCGCCCGTGCCGGTGCTGCGGGGTCTCGCCACCGAAGCGCCGGGTGACTTCGTGCATGATCCGCTGCAGCCGGCCCATGGCCACGGTCACCTCGGTGAAATCGCACAGATCCTCTTCCCAGAGGACGCCGAGGTGGCGCGCGGTGGGCGCGAGAAGGTCGAGGAGCAGGCTTTCGGGTGTGAGACCCTCGTCGATCAGCGCGGCGATGCGGGCCTCCACCGCATCCCCGGCGGGCGCGAGCATGAGACCGGTGAAGGTCTCGATCTGCTCGGAAGTGGGCAGTATAGTTCCTGAAACGGAACGCGATTCCGGCCGGTGGACGATCATCAACCGGGGAATGATCTCGGCCTCGACGAGGCGGGCGAGATCGTGCCCCCAGTGCGCACCGCGCGCGACGAGGCCGAGCCTGGCCTCGAAACCGGATCGGCAACGGTCCGACACGTCGCCGCCCGAACCTTCGTAAGCGAAGCCTTCTACGGACTGCCTCATCTCATCCATTGGTGCCTCCCAATGTTGCTGATGGCACTTTTGCTTCGCTACGATCTTGGGCGTCGAGCTTCCACGTCTTCGAACACATCGTTCCAGAGCGCCTTCACACCCGGCGCGGCAGCCATGGCCACGTCTGGACGAGCCGCGACGATACGCTTTGGAACCATTTTGACAATCCCGAACCTGTAACTATTCTGCATTCAGATCGTAAGTGACGATTGACGTAAAGCTAACTTGACACTCGTCCGAGGCCTTCCTAACCTCCCTTCAACGGACCTCCGGCGAGGGGTCGGACGGGGTGGAAAAGGGGCGTGGGCGATGAGCCAAGGAGAGGGCCGGCACAGACAGCCTCTCTACGACGCGCACCAGCGGGCGCGCCGCGACGCCACCGTCTGGACCCTGGTTCAGGGCATTCTGGCCCCGCTTCAATTCCTCGTGTTCCTGGCGAGCCTCATCCTCGTCCTGCGCACCCTCGCGACGGGGGAGGGTGCCTGGATGGCCAACGCCTCCATCGTCGCCAAGACCGGGCTGCTCTACGCGATCATGGTCACCGGCTCGATCTGGGAGAAGGTGGTCTTCGGGCGTTACCTGTTCGCCCCGGCCTTCTACTGGGAAGACATGGTCAGCATGCTCGTGCTGGCCCTGCACAGCGCCTATCTCGTGGCGCTCGCCACGGGCGGGCTCGACACGACCGGCCTGATGCTCCTGGCGCTCGCCGCCTACGCCTCCTACGCGATCAACGCGACGCAGTTCCTGCTCAAGCTCAGGGCCGCGCGCCTCGAGGCCGCTCCCGCCCTGCACCTCGGCACGGAGGGCGCGCGATGAACGCCCACGTTTCGCTTCCCGCCACGGATGCCGCCTGCGGCGTCACCATCCGCCAGGAGCGCGGACAGCGGGCGGTGTTCTGCGGGCTCACCGGCATCGTCTGGCTGCACCGCAAGATCCAGGACGCGTTCTTCCTCGTGGTCGGCTCGCGGACCTGCGCCCATCTCATCCAGTCGGCCGCGGGCGTCATGATCTTCGCCGAGCCGCGCTTTGCCACCGCCATCATCGACGAGCGCGATCTCGCCGGCCTCGCCGACATGAACGAGGAGCTCGACCGGGTCACCCGCCGCCTCATCGAGCGCCGGCCCGACATCCGGCTGCTGTTCCTCGTCGGCTCGTGCCCCTCTGAGGTGATCAAGCTCGATCTGCCGCGCGCCGCCCAGCGCCTGTCGCGGAGCCTCAGTCCGGACGTGCGGGTGCTGAGCTATTCCGGCAGCGGCATCGAGACGACGTTCACGCAGGGCGAGGATGCATGCCTCGCCGCCCTCGTGCCCGAGCTGCCGCGCGCAGCCGCCGAGGCCGCACCGTCCCTCCTCGTGGTCGGCGCCCTGGCCGACGTGGTCGAGGACCAGTTTTCGCGGTTGTTCGCGCAGATGGGCCTGGAGCACGTCGCCTTCCTGCCGGCGCGGCGGGCCGGCGCGATGCCGGCCATCGGGCCGAACACCCGCATCCTCCTGGCCCAGCCCTTCCTCGCCGACACGGCGCGGGCGCTCGAAGCGCGCGGCGCGACCCGGATCCCCGCGCCGTTTCCGCTGGGTGCCGAGGGCACCACCGCGTGGCTGCGGGCGGTCGCCGACGCGTTCGGCGTCGATCCCCGGCTTTTTGCCGAGGTCACCGCCCCCGGCCTGCGCCGGGCCGAGCAGGCGCTCGCCCCCTACCGGGCGCTGCTGGGGGGGCGCCGGGTGTTCTTCTTCCCCGATTCCCAGCTCGAACTGCCGCTCGCCCGCTTCCTGTCCCGCGAGATGGGCGCCGACCTCATCGAAGTCGGCACGCCCTACCTCCATCGCGGCCACATGGCCCCCGAACTCGCCCTGCTGCCGGCGGGCACGCAAGTGGTGGAGGGCCAGAGCCTCGACGCGCAGATGGATCGCTGCCGCGCGGCGCGCCCCGACCTCACCGTGTGCGGCCTCGGCCTCGCCAACCCGCTCGAGGCGGAGGGGCTCGCCACCAAGTGGTCCATCGAACTGCTGTTCACACCGATCCAGGGCTACGACCAGGCCGGCGATCTCGCCGAGCTGTTCGCCCGCCCGCTCGTCCGTCGCACCCGGCTGGAGGTCTAGGGCCATGCAGCTGACGCTCTGGACCTACGAGGGACCGCCCCATATCGGCGCCATGCGGGTCGCCACCGCCATGCGCGGCCTGCACTACGTGCTGCATGCGCCCCAGGGCGACACCTACGCCGACCTCCTGTTCACCATGATCGAGCGGCGCGACGCCCGCCCGCCGGTGACCTACACCACCTTCCAGGCGCGCGATCTCGGCGCCGACACCGCCGCGATCTTCCAGAACGCCGTGTCGGAGGCCTATGCCCGGTTCCGGCCCGAGGCGATGATCGTCGGGGCCTCGTGCACGGCCGAACTGATCCAGGACGATCCGGGCGGCCTCGCCCGCGCCCTCGACCTGCCGATCCCGGTGATTCCCCTCGAACTGCCGGCCTACCAGAAAAAGGAGAACTGGGGCGCCTCGGAGACCTTCTATCGGCTGGTGCGGGCGCTGGCCGGCCCCAGGGCCGAGCCCGCTCCCCGCGAGGGCCGGCGCCCGCGCTGCAACATCCTCGGCCCGACGGCCCTGGGCTTTCGCCACCGCGACGACCTCGTCGAGATCGAGAAGCTGATGGCGGCGCTGGGCGTCGACGTGAACGTCGTCGCGCCCTGGGGGGCGAGCCCCGCCGATCTCGGGCGGCTGGGTGCGGCCGACTTCAACGTGGTGCTCTATCCCGAGATCGCCCGCGCGGCGGCCCAGCACCTGCAGAAGACCTTCGGCCAGCCCATGGTCGAGACCGTGCCCATCGGGGTCGGCGCCACGACCCGCTTCGTCGAGGAGGTGGCGGCGCTCGCCGGCGTCGATCCGGCCCCCGTGCTCGCCGGCGCGCCCTCCCGGTTGCCGTGGTACTCGCGCTCCGTCGATTCGACCTACCTCACGGGCAAGCGCGTCTTCATCTTCGGCGATGCCACCCATGCGCTGGCCATCGCGCGGGTCGCGGCGACGGAACTCGGCTTCAAGGTCGTGGGGCTCGGCACCTACACCCGCGAATTCGCCCGGGAGGTGCGGGCGGAAGCCGCCCTCCACGGCATCGAGGCGACGATCACCGACGACTACCTCGACGTCGAGGCGGCGATCCAGGCCGCACAGGCCGAACTGGTTCTGGGCACCCAGATGGAGCGCCACGTCGCCAAGCGCTTGGGGCTTCCCTGCGCGGTGATCTCGGCCCCGATGCACGTGCAGGATTTCCCGGCCCGGCACTCGCCGCAGATGGGGTTCGAGGGCGCCAACGTCCTGTTCGACACCCTCGTCCACCCCCTGATGATGGGGCTGGAGGAGCACCTCCTCGGCATGTTCCGCGAGGATGCCGAGTTCCACGACGGCGCTGCCCCCTCGCACCTGACCCGGCACGGGACGGCCCCCTCCGTGCCGGCGGCGGCGGAGCCGGCCGCTCCCGCCATCGAGATTCCCCTGACCGCACCGCCCCCCGACGACGCACCGGCCGCCTGGGAGGCCTCGGCCGAGAAGGAACTGAAGAAGATCCCGTTCTTCGTGCGTGGCAAGGCCCGCGCCAACACCGAGCGGTTCGCCCGCGAGCGTGCCCTGTCCCGCATCACCGTCGAGACGCTGTACGATGCAAAAGCGCATTTCGGCCGCTGAGCCCATCCCCGTGCGCGTCGTCATCGTGACGATGGACACGCATCTCGCCAGCTCCGTCGAGCGCGCGGGCCGCGTCCTCCGCCGCGCGGTTCCGGGCCTCTCCATCGTCCTGCACGCGGCGACCGAGTTCAGCACCAGCGCCGAAAAACTCGCGCGCTGCCGGGCCGACATCGCGGACGCCGACATCCTGCTCTGCGCGATGCTGTTCATGGAGGACCATTTCCAGCCGGTCCTGGCCGATCTCGCCGCCCGCCGCGCCGATTGCGACGCCCTCGTCTGCATGATGAGCGCGACGCCGGCCACCCGGCTCACCCGCATCGGCGCCTTCAGCATGGACGGCAGCCAGAGCGGGCCGATGGCGCTCCTCAAGCGCCTGCGGGGCTCGCCGAAGACGCGCGCCGCCAGCACCGGTGCCGAGCAGATGAAGATGCTCAAGCGCCTGCCGAAGATCCTGCGCTTCATCCCCGGCACCGCCCAGGACGTGCGGGCCTACTTCCTCACCCTGCAATACTGGCTCGCGGGCTCGGACGAGAACGTCCTCAACATGATCCGCGCCCTGGTGGACCGCTACGCCGAAGGCCCGCGCCGGGTCTATCGCGGGCAGCTCAAGGCCAACCCGCCCGTCGAGTACCCGGAGGTCGGCGTGTACCACCCCCGCCTGCCCGGCCGGATGGGCGAGGACGCCCGTGCGCTGCCCGGCCATGGCAATCGCGGAACCGGCAACCGCGGAACCGTCGGCGTGCTCGGCCTGCGCTCCTACATGCTGGCGGACAACGCCGCCCATTACGACGGCGTCATCGCCGCCCTCGAAGCGCGCGGCCTCACGGTGATCCCCGCCTTCGCCAGCGGCCTCGACGCGCGCCCGGCCATCGAGCGCTACTTCCTCAAGGACGGCGTGCCGGCCATCGACGCCCTGGTCTCGCTCACCGGCTTCTCCCTCGTCGGCGGCCCGGCCTACAACGACGCGGCCGCCGCCCAGGACATCCTGGCCCGCCTCGACGTGCCCTACATCGCCGCCCATCCGGCCGAACTGCAGACCCTGGAGCAGTGGGGCGCCTCCGACCGCGGCCTGCTGCCGGTGGAATCCACCATCATGGTGGCGATCCCCGAACTCGACGGCGCCACCGGCCCGATGGTGTTCGGCGGCCGGTCCGACAAATCGGGCGCGCCCTGCCGGGGTTGCCACGTCGCCTGCGTCTTCCCGGCGGGCGCGGACGACCGCGACATGCATGCCTGCGTTGAGCGCGCCGGGATGCTCGCCGCCCGCGTCGAGCGGCTCGTGCGCCTGCGCCGCTCGGAGCGGGCCGAGCGCAAGGTCGGCCTCGTCCTGTTCAACTTTCCGCCCAACGCCGGCAACACCGGCACCGCCGCCTACCTGTCGGTGTTCGAATCCCTCCACCACACCCTCGCGGCCATGAAGGCGGCGGGCTACGACGTCACGGTGCCGGACAGCGTCGCGGCCCTGCGCGAGGCCGTGGTCACCGGCAACGCCGCCCGGTTCGGGGCCACCGCCAACGTCCACACCCGCATCCCCACCGACACCCACGTGCGGCGCGAGCGCCACCTCGCCGAGATCGAGGCGCAGTGGGGCCCGGCCCCGGGCCGCCAGCAATCGGACGGCGCGTCGATCTTCGTGCTCGGGGCCCAGTTCGGCAACGTCTTCGTCGGCATCCAGCCCGCCTTCGGCTACGAGGGCGACCCGATGCGGCTCCTGTTCGAGAAGGGGTTCGCGCCGACCCACGCCTTCTGCGCCTTCTACCGCTGGCTGCGGGAGGACTTCAAAGCCCACGCCCTGATCCATTTCGGCACCCACGGGGCGCTCGAGTTCATGCCCGGCCGCCAGACCGGCCTCTCGGCCGCGGACTGGCCCGACCGCCTCATCGGCGACGTGCCCAACATCTACCTCTACGCCGCCAACAACCCCTCCGAGGGCGCGCTCGCCAAGCGCCGCTCGGCCGCGACCCTCGTCAGCTACCTCACCCCGCCCATCGCCCATGCGGGTCTCTATCGCGGGCTCGTCGACCTCAAGGGCTCCATCGAGCGCTGGCGCGGCCTGGAGCCGGAGGCGGAAGCCGAGCGCGCCGACCTCGCCACCCTGATCCAGGCCCAGGCCGCCATGGTCGAGCTCTCCCCGGCCGCGCCGGCCTGGGGCGACGCTGGAGCCGAGATCGCCCGCATCGGCCGCGCGGTGCTGGAACTCGAATACACCCTGATCCCGCACGGGCTCCACGTGGTCGGCGCGCCGCTCTCGACCGAAGCACGCGTCGATATGCTCATCGCCATGGCGGATTCCGCTCACGGAATCCGCCTGGCGCGCGACAGCGTCGCCGCCCTGGTGGCGGGTGCGAGCCCGGAGGCCGCCCTCAAGGCCGGCGGTCCGGTGCCGAGGGCCGCCGACCTCGCGATCCTGCGCGAACTCGGGGCCACGGACGCGCTGCTCGGGCAGGACCACGAGATCCCCGCCCTCCTGCGGGCGCTCGATGCCCGCTTCATCCGGCCCGCCCCCGGCGGTGACCTCCTGCGCAATCCGGCGATCCTGCCCACGGGGCGCAACCTCCACGGCTTCGATCCCTTCCGCATCCCCAGCGCCTTCGCGGTCCAGGACGGCGCCGCCCAGGCCCAGCGCCTGCTCGATCGCCATCGGGCCGACGGCCTGCCCCTGCCGCGCTCCATCGCCATCGTGCTGTGGGGCACGGACAACCTCAAGAACGAGGGCGGCCCCATCGCCCAGGTCCTGGCGCTGCTGGGCACCAAACCCCGCTTCGACGGCTACGGCCGGCTCGCCGGTGCCGAACTTATTCCGCTGGAAGACCTCGGGCGCCCGCGCATCGACGTGGTGGTGACCCTGTCGGGCATCTTCCGCGATCTGCTGCCCCTGCAGATCAAGCTCATCGCCGAGGCTTGCCTGCTCGCGGCCTCGGCGGACGAACCGGTGGAGCAGAACTTCGTCCGCCTCCACGCCCTCGAATACCAGCGCGTCCACGGCGGCGACTTCGAGACGGCAGCGCTCCGGGTCTTCGGCAACGCCGAGGGCGCCTACGGCTCCAACGTCAACCACCTCGTCGAGAACGGCCGCTGGGACGCGGAAGACGAACTCGCCGAGACCTATTCGCGCCGCAAGGGCTTCGCCTACGGCCGCGACGGGCGCCCGGTGCAGCATTCCGCCCTCCTGAAGAGCGTCCTCGCCGACGTCGACCTCGCCTACCAGAACCTCGATTCCGTGGAACTCGGCGTCACCACCGTGGACCATTACTTCGATACCCTCGGCGGCATCAGCCGGGCGGTGAAGCGGGCCAAGGGCGGGGTCGAGGCCCCGGTCTATATCGGCGACCAGACGCGGGGCGAGGGCTGCGTCCGCTCCCTCACCGAACAGGTCGCCATCGAGACCCGCACCCGCATCCTCAACCCGAAATGGTACGAGGGCATGCTCGCCCACGGCTACGAGGGCGTGCGCCAGATCGAGACCCACGTCACCAACACCATGGGCTGGTCGGCCACCACGGCGCAGGTCGATCCGTGGGTCTACCGCGAGATCACCGCCACCTTCGTCCTCGATCCGGCCATGCGCGAACGCATGGCGGCCCTCAACCCGACCGCTTCGGCCAAGGTCGCCAACCGTCTGATCGAGGCACACGAACGCGGCTTCTGGCAGCCCGACGCCGCCATGCTCGACGCCCTCCGCGAGGCCGGCGACGAGCTCGAAGACCGTCTCGAAGGCATCACCGCAGGGGTCGCAGCATGAACATCGCCATCCGGAATCCGGTCGCGTCGCGGCAACCTGAGGGGAGCGTTCAGGTCGAACTCGACCCGACCCTGAAGATCGGCACCGCCAAGGTGTTCGCCGTCTACGGCAAGGGCGGCATCGGCAAGTCCACCACCTCGTCGAACCTCTCGGTGGCGTTCTCGAAGCTCGGCAAGCGCGTCCTGCAGATCGGCTGCGACCCGAAGCACGACTCGACCTTCACGCTGACGAAGCGGTTGGCCCCCACGGTGATCGATGCCCTGGAGGCGGTGCAGTTCCATTCCGAGGAGCTGCGCATCGAGGACTTCGTGGCGGAAGGCTACAACGGCGTCATGTGCGTCGAGGCCGGCGGCCCGCCGGCCGGCACGGGTTGCGGCGGCTACGTCGTCGGGCAGACGGTCAAGCTCCTGAAAGAGCATCACCTCCTTGAGGACACCGACGTCGTCATCTTCGACGTGCTCGGCGACGTGGTCTGCGGCGGCTTCGCCTCGCCGCTCCAGCACGCCGACCAGGCGCTCATCGTCACCGCCAACGACTTCGACTCGATCTTCGCCATGAACCGCATCGTCGCGGCGATCCACGCGAAATCGAAGAACTACAACGTGCGGCTGGGCGGCGTCATCGCCAACCGCTCGGCCAAGACCGACGAGATCGACCGCTTCAACGCCGCCGTCGGCCTGGAGCGCATCGCCCACTTCCCCGACCTCGACGTGGTGCGCCGCTCGCGCCTCAAGAAGTCGACCCTGTTCGAGATGGAGCCGACGCCGGAACTCGTCGCCGTCACCGACGAGTACATGCGGCTGGCCGCCCACCTCTGGGCCGGCGGCAAACCGCTCGCCGCGCTCCCGATGAAGGACCGCGACCTGTTCGAGTTCCTCGGCTTCGATTGAGGGGAGGGCGCGCCATGACCAGCTACGCGACTCGCCGCTCGCAGCTCACCACCTACTTCGACCGCACGGCGGTGGAGGCCTGGGCGCGCCTCACCTCCGACGCGCCGGTCTCGAAGATCCGCGCCACCGTGCGGGCCGGGCGTGACGCCATGCGGGACAACCTCCTGTCGTGGCTGCCCGCCGACCTCACCGGCCGGCGCGTCCTCGACGCCGGCTGCGGCACCGGGGCGCTCAGCATCGAGGCGGCGCGGCGCGGCGCCGAGGTGGTCGCCATCGACGTCTCGCCGACCCTCGTCGGCCTCGCCCGCGAGCGCCTCGCCGAACGTCCCGAAGCCGCCCGCATCGACTTTCGCGTCGGCGATATGCTCGACCCCTGGCTCGGCCGCTTCGACCACGTCGTGGCGATGGATTCCCTGATCCACTACGCCACCCCCGACATCGTCCGGGCTCTCGCCGAACTCTCCCTGCGCACCGACCGCTCCCTGGTGTTCACCGTGGCGCCGCGCACGCCCCTCCTCACCCTCATGCACTGGACCGGCCGCGCCTTCCCCCGGGCCGACCGGGCCCCGGCCATCGTGCCGGTGGCGGACGCGACCCTGCGCCGCCGCGTGGCCGCCGAACCGGTCCTGTCCGGATTTGCGCTCGCCCGCACGCACCGGGTCAACAGCGGCTTCTACCTGTCCCAGGCCTTCGAGCTGACCCGCACGGCGTCGGGGCGGGGGGCGCCATGATCCGCCTCGGCGACACCATGGCCCGGGGCCTCATGCGGCTCGGGCCCGGCATCCTGCCCTTCGCGGATGCCGCCACCGCCGAGCTGCCCCTGGGGCGCCTCCTGCGTCTCGCCCTGTTCCAGGTCACCGTCGGCATGGCCGCCGTGCTGCTCATCGGTACGCTGAACCGGGTGATGATCGTCGAGCTCGAAGTGCCGGCCTGGATCGTCGCCGTGATGCTGTCCCTGCCCCTGGTCTTCGCCCCGTTCCGGGCCCTGGTCGGCTTCCGCTCCGACACCCATCGCTCGGTCCTGGGCTGGCGCCGGGTGCCCTACATCTGGTTCGGCACCCTGCTGCAGTTCGGCGGGCTCGCCATCATGCCCTTCGCCCTCCTCATCCTGTCGGGCGACACCACCGGGCCGACCTGGCCGGGCCACGTCGCGGCGGCCCTGGCCTTCGTCCTCGTCGGCGCCGGCCTCCACACCACCCAGACCGTGGGCCTGGCGCTGGCCACCGACCTCGCGCCCGCCCATGTCCGTCCGAAGGTGGTGGCGCTGCTCTGCGTGATGCTGCTCGCCGGCATGCTGGTCAGCGCCGTGGTGTTCGGCCTCCTGCTCGCCGACTTCTCGGCGCTCCGCCTCATCAAGGTGATCCAGGGCGCGGCCGTGGTCACCATCGTGCTCAACGGCATCGCCCTGTGGAAGCAGGAGGCGCGCGATCCGTCGCGCACCGACCGGCACGCCCCGCGCCAGACCTTCTCCCAATCCTGGGCCGCTTACGCGAACAGCGGCCTCGCCCGCCGGCGCCTCGTCGCCACGGGCCTCGGCACCGCCGCCTTCTCCATGCAGGACATCCTACTCGAGCCCTATGGCGGGCAGATCCTGCACCTGCCCGTGGCGGCCACCACGGCGCTCACCGCCATGCTGGCGGCCGGCGGCGGACTCGGCCTGCTCCTGGCCGCGCGCTGGCTCGGCCGGGGCGGCGACGCCTTCCGGGTGGCGGCGGCCGGCACCGGCACCGGCATCCTCGCCTTCTCGGCGGTGATCTTCGCCGCGCCGCTCGATTCCATCCCGCTCTTCGCGCTGGGCGTCACCCTCATCGGCCTCGGCGGCGGCCTGTTCGCCCACGGCACCCTCACGGCCTCCATGGCCAAGGCCGGCCCGGAGGAGACGGGCCTCGCGCTCGGCGCCTGGGGCGCGGTGCAGGCGAGTGCGGCCGGTGTCGCCATCGCGGCGAGCGGCATCCTGCGCGACCTCGGCTCGTATCTGGCCACCTCCGGCGCCCTGGGGGAGGGGATGAACCAGCCCTCCACCGGCTATCTCATGGTCTACCACCTCGAGATCGCCCTGCTGTTCGCGACCCTCATCGCCATCGGCCCCCTGGTGCGCGACCCCGCCGGCCGGCGCCGCGCCGCGCCGATCCACACGCTGCCCAATCCATCCGTCTGAGAACCGGGAGACACGCCATGTCGAGAGGTGAAATCACGGGCTACGTCGATGTCGCGCAGGTGGTGCTCTACGCGTTCTGGATCTTCTTCGCGGGCCTGATCTTCTACCTGCGCCGCGAGGACCGCCGCGAGGGCTATCCCCTGGAGGCCGAAGGGCTGCCGGGCCGGCGCGCCACCCCCGATCCGATCCTGATCCCGACGCCGAAGTTCTTCCACCTCTCCAACGGCGAGGTGAAGACCGCGCCGCCGCACGAGGGCCCCAACACCTGGAACTACCGCGGCCACAAGCACGAGGTCTGGCCGGGCGCCCCCCTGGAGCCCGACACCGACGGGCTGCACGACCAGATCGGCCCCGGCTCGTTCGCCGACCGCGACGATTCCCACGACCGCACCTGGGACGGCGACAAGCGCATCGTGCCCCTGCGGGTGGCCGAGCACTTCGTCGTCCACGAGGACGGCCCCAACCCCATCGGCATGACCGTGTTCGGCGCGGACCGCCAGGTGGCCGGCACCGTCTCCGACCTCTGGGTCGATCGGGGTGAATCCATGGTGCGCTACTACGAGGTCGAGCTCGGCGCCGGCGGCCGGCGGGTGCTCATGCCCAACACCTTCTGCCGCACCGGCCGCTTCTCGCGGACCGTGAAGACCGAGGCCCTGCTGGCCCACCAGTTCGCCGACATCCCCGCCCACAAGGACCCGGATTCCGTGACCCTCTACGAGGAGGAGCGGATCATGGCCTTTTTCGGGGCCGGCACCCTCTACGCCACCCCCGCCCGCCAGGAGGCGTTCTTGTGACCCGAGCCCGCACGACCCACGGCGTCCCCGCCAACCGGTTCGACGCACCGCCCGGCCTGCCGGCACCCCTGCCCGCCGGCGAGCACATCCTCTGGCAGGGCCGCCCGGCCGGCCTCGCCATCGCGCTCCGCGCCCTTCACGTCCGCCTCGTCGGCCTGTGGTTTTCCGGATTGGCCCTCTGGGCGGCCGCGCCCCTCGCGGCCGAAGGGCGCCTCGTCGAGGCCGCCCTCGCCGCCGGGCCGACCCTCGCCATCGGCGCCGGCGCCATCGGCCTGCTCTGCCTCCTCGGCTGGCTCTCGGCGCGCTCGACCACCTACACCATCACCAACCGCCGCGTGGTGATGCGGGTCGGCATCGCCCTGCCGATGACCCTCAACCTGCCCTTCGGCCTCGTGGACGGGGCCGGCTGCCGGCATTTCGCCGACGGCAGCGGCGACCTCGCCCTCGCGGTGAAGCCCGGAAATCGGATCGCCTATCTCCACCTCTGGCCCCATGCCCGGCCCTGGCACGTGACGGCCCCCGAGCCGATGATGCGCTCGGTCCCCGACGCGGCGTCCGTCGCGGCGATCCTCGCCCGCGCCCTCTCGGCGGCCCGCGAGGTCGATGAAGAGGCGGCGAGCCCGGTGATCCGGCCCCGCGCGCGGGGCCCGCGTCTCGCCACCGCCAGCTGAAGGAGGGTCCCATGAGCGGACGCACGCTGAACGCCCCCTTCGGGAAGGAGACCTGGTTTCCCGTCGGCGCCGGCCTCCTCATCGTCTTTGCGCTCGGCATCGTCGGCCTCGCCCGGCACGAAGGCGTCGGCCTCACGCGGATGCCCCCGGCCCATCCCGTCCGCACCCTGCGCCTCACCGCCGAGGACCGGCCGGACGGCGCGATCCTCCTGCGCGACGCCGCGCACGGCACCCTCGTCGCCACCGTGGAGCCGGGCCAGGACAACTTCATGCGCGCCACCCTGCGGGGCTTCGGCCAGGCCCGCCTGCGCGCCGGGCTCGGCCGGGAGGCACCGTTCCGCCTCACCCATTTCGACGACGGCAGCCTGCAGCTCGACGACGAACTCACCGGTCGCGCGGTCAATCTCGGCGCCTTCGGGCCGTCCAATTTCTCCGCGTTCGCCCGCCTGATGCCAGATCTGGAGGCTGTCCGATGATCGCCTGGCTGAACGGCCGCCACACCGTCGAGGTGCCCTGCACCGTGGAGATCGAGCAGACGCCCGAGAGCCTCCACGCCCACGTCACCCTCGACGCCGATTTCGACATCGAGCCCGGCGACGAGGTCCTGGTCCACGATTCCCCCGTGAGCGTCCCCTACGGCGAACGGCTGACCGTGCGCCGCACCGCCACGGTGATCCGGGCCGGGCGCCTGGAGCGGCTCTGGACCAAGCTCGCCGGCCACCTCGAGCTCACCGAACTCTACGAAGTCAGCTTTTCCGAGAGGAGGCGCCTGTGACCGTCTCGATCCAGCATCAGACCGTGAAGCCCAAGTTGCCCATGAACGAGGGCACCAAGGCCGCGCACGAGACCACCTTCCTGTCGCCGCGCTTCTACACGACGGACTTCGAGGAACTCGACCGCACCGACGTCGAGCCCGTGCGCGGGGACTGGGACAAGCTCATCGCCGAGCTGCGCGACGACCCGAACAAGCGCCACTTCACCCGCAACGCCGATTTCGACGCCGACATGTCCGGCCTCGATCCGGAGCTGCGCAAGGAGTTCATGGACTTCCTCGTGTCGTCCATCACCGCCGAGTTTTCGGGCTGCGTGCTCTACGCCGAGATGCGGAAGCGCGCCAAGAACCCGGACATCCGCGAATTGTTCGGCTTCATGAGCCGCGACGAGGCGCGCCACGCCGGGTTCATCAACGACGTGCTGAAGGACTTCGGCATCGGCGTGGACTTGGGCTTCCTGACGAAGTCGAAGAAGTACACCTTCTTTCGCCCGAAGTTCATCTTCTACGCGACCTACCTCTCCGAGAAGATCGGCTACGCCCGCTACATCACCATCTTCCGCGAGCTGGAGCGCAACCCGGAGCGGCGCTTCCACCCGATCTTCAAGTGGTTCGAGAAGTGGTGCAACGACGAGTTCCGCCACGGCGAGGCCTTCGCCCTGCTCATGCGCGCCAACCCGAAGCTCACCACGGGCGTGAACCGCTACTGGATCAAGTTCTTCCTGCTCGCCGTGTTCGCGACCATGTATGTCCGCGACCATTGCCGGCCGGCCTTCCACAAGGCGCTCGGGGTCGATCCGACCGACTACGACTTCAAGGTCTTCCGCATCACCTCGGAGATCTCGAAGCAGACCTTCCCCCTCACCCTCGACCTCGAGAACCCGAAGTTCAAGCGGGCCCTCGACCGGCTGCTCGCCTGCTCCAACGGCATCGCCGACGCCAAGGCGCAGGGCGGACTGATGGGCCGCCTCAAGCACGGCGCCTGGATCGCGGCCTCGGCCGTGAACTTCGCCCGGCTCTACGCGCTGCCGACCCTCGACAACCCGATGCCCGCCGAAATCCGCCTCGAGCCGGTCTGGTAGGACGATGGCCGCCCACGCGATCCCGGCTCTCTACGCGGTGGTGATCTGGTGGTTCTCCACCGGGCTCATCATCCTGCTCGATCACCGCCCGCGCAGCACCCACGCGTACAGCATGGCGGGCGGCACCCTGGTGCTCGCCGGGGCCCTGTGGGCCATCGGCGCCAGTGCCGCGGATACCAGCGAGGCGGGGGCCTACACCGCCTTCACCGGCGCGCTCCTGGTCTGGGGCTGGCAGGAGATGAGCTACTACATGGGCTTCGTCTCCGGACCGCGCACGCAGGCGTGTCCGCCGGGCGCCCGGGGCTTCGCCCGCTTCCGGGCGGCGCTCGCCACCAGCCTGTGGCACGAGGCGGCCATCGTCGCCGGCGGCCTGGCGATCCTATGGCTGACCTGGGGCGGCCCCAACCGCTTCGCCCTGTGGACCTACCTCATCCTCGCCGGGATGAACCTCTCGGCCCGCCTCAACATGTTCCTCGGCGTGCGCAACCTCAACGCCGAGTTCCTCCCGGCGCATCTCGCCTACCTCGCCGGCTTCCTGCGCAACCGGGCGATGAACCCGCTTTTCCCCGTCTCCGTCGCCCTCGCCGGCCTCGGCACCGCGTGGCTGGCCGGGGCCGCCCTGGGGGAGGGGATCGACGCCCACGAGCTCGTCGGCTTCACCATCGTCACCACCCTGATGGCGCTCGCCACCCTGGAGCACGGCTTCCTCATGCTGCCGCTGCCGTCGGCCGCCCTGTGGGCCTGGAGCCTGCCGGGCAAGGACGCCGATGCCCTCGCTTCGCCCTCCCTCGGAGCGGGTGGAGCCGAGTATGGCGCGACCGCTCCGGCACCGCCCCTGCCCCCGCAAGGGGGAGGGAGGCGCGCGAAACCGTAGGCTGAACTTCACGATCGCAAAGACCATCATAAAAACGGGAAGGGGACAGGTATGAACTACGAAGACTTCTTCGCCGCCGAGCTCAACGGCCTCCACCGCGAGGGCCGCTACCGGGTGTTCACCGACCTGGAGCGCCAGAACGGCCGCTTCCCCCACGCCACCCATCACAGCCCCGGCGGCACCCGCCCCGTGACCGTATGGTGCTCGAACGACTATCTCGGCATGGGCCAGCACCCGGCGGTGCTCGGCGCCATGCACGACGCCCTCGACCGCTGCGGCGCCGGGGCCGGCGGGACCCGCAACATCTCGGGCACCAATCACTACCACGTGCTGCTGGAGCGGGAGCTGGCCGACCTCCACGCCAAGGAGGCCGCCCTCCTGTTCACTTCCGGCTACGTCTCGAACTGGGCGGCGCTCGGCACCCTCGCGGGCAAGCTGCCGAACTGCGCCGTGTTCTCGGATGCGGAGAACCACGCCTCGATGATCGAGGGCATCAAGGCGAGCCGCGCCGAGCGCCACATCTTCCGCCACAACGACCCGGAGGATCTCGACCGCAAGCTGCGGCTGGTCGACCCTTCCCGCCCGAAGCTCGTCGCCTTCGAATCCGTCTACTCCATGGACGGCGACATCGCCCCCATCGCGGAGATCTGCGATGTCGCCGAGGCCCACGGCGCGCTCACCTACCTCGACGAGGTCCACGCGGTCGGCCTATACGGGCAGCGCGGCGGCGGCATCTCCGAGCGGGACGGCCTCGCCCACCGCCTCGACGTCATCGAGGGGACGCTCGGCAAGGCGTTCGCCGTGCATGGCGGCTACATCACCGCCTCGGCCAAGCTCTGCGACTTTGTGCGCAGCTTCGCCTCGGGCTTCATCTTCACCACCTCGCTGCCGCCGGCCGTGGCGGCGGGGGCGGCGGCGAGCATCCGTCACCTCAAGGCCAGCGGCGCCGAGCGCGCCCGGCACCAGGAGCGGGTGGCCACCGTCCGCGCCCGCCTCGACGCGGCCGGCATCCCCTACCTGCCCAACGACAGCCACATCGTGCCGGTGATGGTCTGCGATCCGGTACTGTGCAAGGCGATCAGCGACACCCTGCTCGACGAGTTCGGCATCTACGTCCAGCCGATCAACTACCCCACGGTCCCGCGCGGCACCGAGCGCCTGCGCATCACCCCGTCGCCGCTGCACTCGGATGCCGACATCGATCATCTGGTGGACGCGCTCAGCACCATCTGGGGCCGCATGGGCGTCGAGCGCGCGGCGGCGGAGTAGGCCATCCTCCTCCCCTCGCGGGGAGGAGGCGCGCGATGCGTCGAGACAAGGGGAAATCAGGCCCATGATCGTCAACGGATCGACCCGAGCGATGTCCCGTGAACCGGCCTCCGTCTCGGCCCTGAACGCGAAGCCCGGCGCCATTCGGACGGAGGGACGCCCCCCGCGTCCGAAGGCGAACGGCGCCGCCCACGCGGGCACGACCCCGCGCGCGGCGGCCCCCACCTTCCCGTTCTCGGCCATCGTCGGCCAGGACGAGATGTGCCAGGCGCTGCTCATCGCAGCCGTGGACCCGTCGGTGGGTGGCGTCCTCGTCTTCGGCGATCGCGGCACGGGCAAGTCCACGGCGATCCGGGGCCTCGCCGCCCTGCTGCCGCCCATGCGGGCGGTGGCCGGCTGCCCCTATGCCTGCGATCCCGCCCGGCCGGGCGATCTCTGCCACAATTGCCGGGACCACGCCGGCGGCTTTGAGGTCCACAGCGTCCCGGTGCCGGTGGTGGACCTGCCCCTCGGCGCCACCGAGGACCGGGTGGTCGGCGCCCTCGACCTCGAACGGGCGCTGGCCCACGGCCAGAAGGCGTTCGAGCCGGGGCTGCTAGCCCGGGCCAACCGGGGCTTCCTCTACATCGACGAGGTCAACCTCCTCGACGACCACCTCGTCGACCTCCTCCTCGATGTGGCGGCCTCCGGGGTCAACACCGTCGAGCGCGAGGGCCTGAGCATCCGCCACCCCGCCCGCTTCGTGCTGGTGGGCAGCGGCAACCCGGAGGAGGGCGAGCTGCGGCCCCAGCTCCTCGACCGGTTCGGCCTCGCCGTCGAGGTGACGACGCCGACGGACCTGCCCACCCGCATCGACGTGGTGCGCCGCCGCGACGCCTACGAGCGCGACCCGGAGGCGTTCTGCGCCGCCTATGCCGAGGCCGATGCCACGATCCGCGAGACCCTGACCCGCGCCCGCGCGCATCTGCCCTCGCTCACCGTCCCCGACGCCACCCTGGAGGCGGCCGCGCGCCTGTGCCTCGCGCTCGGCACCGACGGCCTGCGCGGCGAGCTCACCCTCATGCGCACGGCCCGGGCGCTCGCCGCCCTGGAGGGCGCCGACACCGTCGGCGTCGACCACCTCGCCCGCATCGCCCCCGCGTCCCTGCGCCACCGCCTGCGTCGCAATCCACTGGACGAATCCGGCTCCACCGCGCGGGTGGCGCGAGCTGTCGCGGAAGTCTTCGCCCCGTGACCACCTGGGCCGACGCTTTGCTGGTGGCGCACCTCGCGGCGGCCGATCCGCACGGGGTCGGCGGCGTGGTCGTGCGCGCCGGGGCGGGGCCGGTGCGCGACGCCTGGCTCGCGGTCCTGCAGAACGCCTCGCCAGCGGAGCGGCCGATCCGGCGGATGCTGGGCAGCATCACCGATGCGCGCCTGCTCGGCGGCCTCGATCTGCCCGCCACCCTCGCGGCCGGGCGTCCCGTCGCCGAGACCGGGCTGCTGGCAGAGACCGATGGCGGGCTCCTCGTGGTGCCCATGGCGGAGCGCCTGTCGCCCGGGCACGCGGCCCGCCTCGCCGCCGTGCTCGACGACGGCACCGTGCGGGTGGAGCGCGACGGCGTCGGCCAGTGCCGCCCGGCCCGCCTCGGGGTGATCCTCCTCGACGAAGGCCAGGGCGAGGACGAGCGCGTGCCCGACGCCCTCTCCGACCGCCTCGCCTTCCACATCGACCTCACGGACATCCCCTGGCGCGACGCGGCCACGCAGGAGGAACCGCCCCCCCTCGCGGAAACCGGGCCGCCGGCCGAGGACGCCCCCGTCGCCCTGTGTCAGGCCGCCGACGCCCTTGGCGTGGTCTCGCTGCGCGGTCCGCTCCTGGCCGCCCGGGTCGCGCGGCTGCTGGCCCGTCTCGCGGGGCGCGAGGGGCCGGGGGAGGGCGAGACCATCCTGGCCGCGCGCCTCGTCCTCGGCCCGAGGGCGACGCGGATGCCCGCGCCGGCGCCCGAGGCCGACGCGCCGGAGCCGGAGACCGATGCGGCCCCCGAACCGGAAACCGGCGCCGGGCAGGACGAGCCGAATCCCGCCCCCCTCGACGAGCGCATGGTCGAGGCCGCGCGCAGCGCCCTGCCGCCCGGCCTCCTCGCCGGGCTCGTCGCCGCCGGCGCCCGCCCGCGCCTGCCCCGCGCCGGCAAGGCGGGCGTCGCCGCCGCCGCGCGCCACGCCGGTCGGCCCCAAAGCGCGCGCGCCGGCGACCCGCGCCACGGGCGCCTCGCCCTCATCGAGACCCTGCGCGCCGCCGCCCCCTGGCAGCGCCTGCGCCGGACGGACGGCGAGCCCCGGCGCATCCGGATCCGCCCGGAGGACCTGCGCATCGCCCGCTTCGTCCAGCGCACGCAGACCACGACGATCTTCGCCGTCGATGCCTCGGGCTCGGCCGCCCTCGAGCGCCTCGCCGAGGCCAAGGGCGCCGTCGAGCTGCTGCTCGCCGAGGCCTATATCCGCCGCGACCGCGTCGCCGTCCTGGCGTATCGCGGATTGGGCGCCGAACTCATCCTGCCGCCCACCCGGGCCCTCGCCCGCGCCCGGCGGGGCTTGAGCGCCCTGCCCGGGGGCGGAGGCACGCCGCTCGCCGCCGGCCTCGACGCGGCGGCGGACCTCGCCCGGACCGTGCACCGGGGCGGGGGCACGCCGGTGGTGGTGGTGCTGACCGACGGGCGCGCCAACGTCACCCGCTCGGGTGCGGCCGGCCGGGCCCAGGCGGGGGCGGAGGCTCTGGCCGCCGCCGCCACGCTGCGGGCGGACGGGGTGCGCGTCATCCTCATCGACACCGCCGCCCGGCCGCAGGACCCCGCCCGTCGCCTCGCCGAGGCCATGGGCGCGCGCTATCTTCCCTTGCCCTACGCCGATGCGGGGGCGATGAGCGCCGCGATCCGCGCGGCGACCTGAGGGAGCGACCATGCCCGCGCCGAGCGACCGACCCGTCTGGGAGCGCGAAGGCGCGGATTGGCCCCACCGCGAGGCCAGCCGCTTCGTCGAAGCCTCAGGCCTGACCTGGCACGTCCAGACCTTCGGCGACGTGAGCGCCCCGGCGCTCCTGCTCCTGCACGGCACCGGCGCGGCCACCCATTCCTGGCGTGGGCTGGCGCCCCTGCTGGCGCAGGATTTCTTCGTGGTGGCGCCGGATCTGCCCGGCCACGGCTTCACCGATCCGCTGCCACCCGGCCGCCTGTCCCTGCCCGGCATGGCGGCGGCGATCCGCGATCTCCTGTCCGCTCTTGGCGTGGCCCCGGAGGTGATGGTCGGCCATTCGGCCGGCGCCGCGCTCCTCGTCCGGCTCTGCCTCGATGGACTGGCCCCCCGCCACCTCGTCGCCCTCAACGGCGCCCTGACGCCGTTCCCCGGCCTCGCCTCGGTGCTGTTTCCGGGGCTCGCCCGGATGCTGTTCCTCAATTCGGTGACGCCCCGCATCTTCGCCTGGACCGCCGACCGTCCGGCGGTGGAGCGCCTCATCCGCGGCACCGGTTCGCGCCTCGACGCGCAGGGACTCGACCTCTACCGGCGCCTGTTCCGCTGCCCCGGCCACGTCGCCGGGGCGCTGGGCATGATGGCGAACTGGGATCTGGCGGCTTTGGACCGCGCCATCACCCGGCTCACCGTACCGACGACGCTGGTGGTGGGCGGCAGCGACCGGGCGATCTCCCCCGACACGGCCTTCGCCCTGCAGAAGCGCCTGCCCCATGCGAGGGTCGAATTGCTGCGCAACCTCGGTCACCTCGCCCACGAGGAGGCGCCGGACGCCGTCGCCAGGATCATCCGCCAGCTCAGTCCGGCGCCCGCCGAGGCGGAGGCGTAAAACAGCGCTTGCGTCCCGTCGCGGACGCGGATTAGTGTCATCTTATGTTGACACTTGCCGACATGCCGAACCCCGTGACGAGCCCCGATCCGCGCCCGCACGCGGTGGTGATCGGCTCCGGCTTCGGCGGTCTGGCGGCGGCGGTCCGCCTCGGCGCCCGGGGCTATCGGGTCACGGTGCTGGAGCGCCTGGAGCAGCCCGGCGGCCGCGCCCGCGTCCACCGCCAGGACGGCTTCACCTTCGACGCCGGCCCCACCATCGTCACGGCGCCGTTCCTGTTCGAGGAGCTGTGGCGCCTGTGCGGCCGGCGCATGGACGAGGATGTGACCCTCGCCCCCATGCGGCCGTTCTACCGCATCCGCTTCGACGACGGCGCCACCTTCGACTACAGCGGCGACATCGCCGCCATGCGGGCGGAGGTGGAAAAGTTCTCGCCCGGCGACGTCGCCGGCTACGAGGCCTTCATGGCCCGCTCGGAAGCGATCTGCCGGGTCGGGTTCGAGGAACTCGGCCACGTGCCGTTCTCGTCGGTCACCGACATGCTGCGGATCATGCCGAGCCTGCTGCGGCTCGGCGGCCACCGCTCGGTCTACGATCTCGTGGCGAGCTACATCCGCGACGAGCGCCTGCGGACGATCTTCTCCTTCCACCCGCTCCTCATCGGCGGCAGCCCGTTCCGGGCGAGCGCGATCTACTGCCTCATCGCCCACTTGGAGCGGCGCTGGGGCGTCCACTTCGCCATGGGCGGCACCGGCCGCCTCGTCGATGGGTTGTGCGACCTCATCCGGGGGCAGGGCGGGACGCTGCGCTGCGGCGCCGACGTCGCCCGCATCACCGTGACGGGTGGAAGAGCCATGGGGGTCACCCTGGCGAATGGCGAAGCGATCCCGGCCGACATCGTCGTGTCGAACGCCGATTCGGCCTTCACCTACGGCACCCTGCTCGGCGGCACCGCCCGGCGCTGGAGCGCGAAGCGCCTCGCGCGCGCGCATTCCTCCATGGGCCTGTTCGTCTGGTACTTCGGTACGAACCGGAAGTTTTCGAACATCGCCCACCACACCATCCTGATGGGTCCGCGCTATCGCGGGCTCATCGACGACATCTTTTCGAAGAAGCAATTGGCGAAGGATTTCAGCCTCTATCTGCACCGGCCCACCGCCACCGATCCGCTGCTGGCCCCGCCCGGATGCGACGCCTTCTACGTGCTGTCGCCGGTGCCGAACCTCGACGGCGGCCAGGATTGGACGGCGCTGGCCGAGCCGTACCGGCAGGCCATCGCCCGGCATCTCGAGGCGACCGTGATGCCGGGGCTCTCGGAATCCCTCGTCACATCGAAAGTGACGACGCCCAACGACTTCGCCGCCGATTTCCTGAGCTTTCGCGGTTCCGGCTTCGGCCTCGAACCGGTGCTGACCCAATCGGCGTGGTTCCGGCCGCACAACGCCTCGGAGGGGGTGCGCAACCTCTTCCTCGTCGGGGCCGGCACCCATCCGGGCGCCGGGCTGCCCGGCGTCCTGTCCTCTGCCCGAGTCCTCGATTCCGTGGTGCCGGATGCGCGCGTCTTCACTTAAGGCCGTCGGGTCGTCCTTCTGGGCCGTACCGGAACCCGACCGACCGCCCCTGTGGGCGACGGCCCACGCCGACGCGGCCGACCGGGCTGCGTGCCGGGACGCGATCCGGGCGGGCTCGCGCAGCTTCTTTGCCGCCTCGGCCCTGCTGCCGGCCCAGGTTCGGCGCCCGGCCTACGGGCTCTACGCCTTCTGCCGCCTGTTCGACGACGCCGTGGACGATGTGGCGCCCTGCGCCCGGGCGGCGGCCGTGGCGCGCCTGTCCGCGCGCCTGTCGCGCGCCTATGACGGGCGCCCCGCCGACGCCCCGGCCGACCGGGCGCTGGCCGACCTCGTCGTCGCCCACGCGATCCCGCAGGCCCTGCCGATGGCGCTCATCGAGGGGCTGGCCTGGGACGGGGAGGGTCGGCGCTACGCGACGCTCTCCGATCTCACCGCCTACGCGGCCCGGGTCGCCGCCAGCGTCGGGGTGATGATGACCCTGATCATGGGGTCACGCGATCCGGCCACCCTGGCCCGGGCCTGCGACCTCGGAATCGCCATGCAGTTCACCAACATCGCCCGCGATGTCGGCGAGGATGCCCGCGCCGGCCGGCTCTACCTGCCCCTCGACTGGCTCGTCGAGGCCGGCATCGACCCGGACGCCTTCCTGGCCGACCCACGCCCGAGTCCGGCCTTGGCGGGCGTCGTCGCCCGGCTGCTGGCGGCGGCGGACCTCCTCTACGCCCGCTCGGAGGCCGGCCTGCCGGGCCTGCCGCGCACCTGCCGCCCGGCGATCCGCGCCGCCCGGCTCATCTACGCCGAGATCGGCCGCGAACTGGAGCGCCAGGACCTCGATCCGGTCAGCGCCCGCGCCCGGGTCGATGGGCGGCGGAAGGCGGCGCTTCTGGCCCGCGCCACCCTCGCGCCGTCCTTCGCCGACCGGACCCTCCGCGACGTGCCGCCGCTGCCCGAGGTCGCGTTCCTCGTCGCGGCCGTGGCGGCGCAGCCGGTCCCGGCCGGCCCGGCCTGGTGGGACGTGCCCGGCCAGATCGCCCGCGTCCTCGACCTCGTCGAGACCCTGCGCGAGCGCGAGACCTTTGGCAGCCCCGGCTTCGCGCCCGAGGCTGCCCCGCACGCGGTCCCGTGAGCGACCCGTTCTTCGCCGCCCTCGACATCGGGCTCGTCTTCGCCCTGGCGCTCGGCCTCGCCCTCTGGCAGCTCGTGGCGCTCAAGCGCGGCCTCCGCCGCGACCGCGAGGCGGCGGCCAGGAGCAGCGCCGATGAGGACGGCTCCCGCCCGCATCGAATCCCCCCTGTCCCGGACGCCTGAAGCGGGGCGGACGGTGATCCGCGACCCACCGCGAAAAAATGGGCTCCTCACCCGAGCGGTCGCGGCATCCGGAACGGCAGCATCCAGCGCACCAGAGGGTTCCTGAATCGGTCCAGCGACAGGCTCTCGTGGACCGGGCGCACGGCCTGCCCGCACAGCCGCGTCTCCAGCAGGGAGCGGGCATAGAACGGCGTGTCCTCGAAGGTGCGCGCCACCCGGGCCGCGCCATCGTCGCTGCGGGTGGAGCGGGGAATGCGCCACAGGCGGGTCGGCGGCAGGGCGGCGGGGCGGGGCGGGTCGATGTCGCGGGGCGCACCCGTGCCGTCGAAGCGCAGGGACAGGGCCTGGCTCGTGCCGTCGCGCCGCCGCACGTCGTAGAGGATCGCGGCGCCTCGGGTCAGATCGGCCCGGCACCAGGTCCAGCTGGTGAAGGCGTCCTCCAGGGGCGTGTCGCCGTGGTTGGTGTCGAAATAGGCCGTGCCGGTCCAGGCGAGCGCCGGCTCGGTGAGCGCGACCTCCACGGGTGAGGACGGCGCCATCGGCCACCAGCGGTGCTGGCCCCGCCCGTCGAGGGTGAACGGGCCGGGAGTGAGGCCGGTGGGGCGCACCCGCACGGTGCCGCGCACCCGCGAGGGGATCGGCGCCGTCACCTCGTCGAGGTTGATGGTGAGGGTGGTGCCGTCCCAGGCGAGATCGCTCGGGCCGATGGCGAGGTGCGTCGCGTCCCGCGACACGGCGCGGCGCCCCCGCTCGGTCATGCAGAACCGGTTCGACCGCTCCCCGTAGAGCACGACGTTGACCGCGCAGTGCCGGAACGGATCGCGGCTCGGGTCCCAAGCGTAGTAGGGCGAGAACACGGAACCGATGAAAGCGATGATGGTCAGCCCCTGGCGGCCATCGGCGCTCAGGGCATCGACGTACCACCAGACGTAGCCACCCCGGCCGACCGGCGTGTCGAAGCGCGGGCGGTGGCCCGGTCCGCCAGCAGGCTGTCCGCCGCCAAGCGCCCCGACTGGGCCGCCATCGGCACCCCCGGCCCCGGATGGACGCTGCCCCCCGCCAGATACAGGCCCGGAATCGCTGTCCGCGCGCCCGGCCGCCGGAACGACGCCATCCACCCGTGCGACGCCCGGCCGTAGAGGGCGCCCCCCGTCCCCGGAAACAGCGTCCCGAACCCCGCCGGCCCCGTCGTCACCGTCGCGGGCGTGTCCGTCAGCCTCAGCCCGCAGGCCCCCAGGCGGCGATGCAGGGCGCGCGTGCATGTGGCGATCTCCGAAGGGGTGAAGGTGGCGCCCGCCGGCGCGTTGACGAGAACGAGCAGGCGCTCGGGCCCGGGCTCGTCGGGGGCGGCATCGCCCCGGTCCTGGGCGCAGACGTAGACCGTGGGGTCGGCGGGCAGCCGCCCCCGGGCGATTCCGTCGAACTCGGCGGCGTAGTCGCCCGAGAAGAACACCGTGTGGCGCAGGAGCGGGAAGCCCTCGGCGCGGGCGTTCATGCACAGGGTCACGGCCGAGAGGGAGCGCTCGGAAGGCGGAACCCGCTCGGCCGCCCGGGCCGCCGGCGCGCCGAGGAGCCCCTCGGCCAGGGCCGCCGCGTCGGCGTTGCAGACGACGGCCTCCGCGGGGATGCGCTCGCCGGTGTCGAGCTCCACGCCGGTGACGCCGGCGCGGTCGGTGACGATGCGCGCCACGTGGGCCCCGGTGCGTAGAAGCGCACCGCGCTCGGCGGCGAGATCCGCCACCGCGCGGGCCAGCGCACTCAGGCCGCCCGCCACGTGCCAGACCCCTTGCGATTCGACATGGGCGACGAGCATCAGCGTGGCGGGCGCCCGGTACGGCGAGGCGCCGCAATAGGTCGCGTAGCGCCCGAACAGCTGGCGCAGGCGCGGATCGGCGAAGTATTCGCCGAGCGCCGACCACAGGGTGGTGAAGGGCTGGATGCGCCAGAGGTCGCCCAGCCCCGACAGGCCGGCCCGGCGGGTGAGGGCGAGCGGACTCGGGCGCTGCCCCCGGATGAACGGCCCCTCCAGGGTCCGGTAGACCGCCGCGGCCCGGGCGCGGAAGCGGTCGTAGCCCTCGGCCTCGCGCGCGCCGGCAAACGCCCCGATGGCGTCGCGGGAGGCGCGCGGGTCGGCGAACAGGTCGACGTGGCCGTCCGGCCCCCAGGCATGCCGGGCCAGGATCGCCGCCGGGCTGAGCGCGACGCGGTCGTCGAGACGCGCGCCGCATTCCGAAAAGATCTCGTCGAGGACCCAGCGCATGGTGAACACCGTCGGGCCGGCCTCCACGGCCCGCCCGTCAACGGGGACGCTCCGCATCTTGCCGCCCGGATGCGCCGCGCGTTCGAGCACGGTCACGTCGAGGCCCGCACGGGCGAGCCGCAGGGCCGCCACCAGCCCGCCGATCCCAGCCCCGATCACCACGACCCGCACGCGCCGACCCCTCCGTCACCCAAACCGCACCTTGACGAGTGTCAATATTATCTGACAGTTTGAAATGGCAAGTCGAAAAGACAGCCGCCGCACAAATCGGGAGAGACGTCAGATGGATGCCAACCGTCGCATCGAACGCGCCCTCGACGCCGCCGTCGCCCACGCGGAGGCCCCCGGCGCCCCGCCGCGCCTCGCCGAGGCGATCCGCTACGCGGTGTTTCCCGGTGGCCATCGCATCCGGCCGCGCCTGTGCCTGTCCGTGGCGCAGGCCTGCGGCGACGACGACCCGGCGGCGTCCGACGCGGCGGCAGCCGCCATCGAGCTCCTGCACTGCGCCTCCCTCGTCCACGACGACCTGCCGTGCTTCGACGACGCGCCCCTGCGCCGGGGCCAGCCTTCGGTCCACGCCGCCTTCGGCGAGCCCCTGGCCGTCCTGACCGGGGACGCCCTCATCGTCTCGGCCTTCGAGACCCTGGCGCGGGGCGCGGCGCGTTCGCCGGGGCGCCTCGCCGCCCTCGTCGGCCTCGTCGCCCGGGCCGTCGGTTCGCCCAACGGCATCGTCGCGGGCCAGGCCTGGGAATCCGAGCCCACCGTGGCGCTCACCGAATATCAGCAGGCCAAGACCGGCGCCCTGTTCGCCGCCGCCACCGTGACGGGCGCGGCGGCGGCCGGCGCGCCGGCCCTGCCGTGGCGCCTCCTCGGAGAATGCCTCGGCGAGGCCTATCAGGTGGCCGACGACCTGCGCGACGTCGCCTGCCGCCAGGAGGAGGTCGGCAAGCCGGTCGGCCGCGACGCCACCCTCGGCCGGCCCAACGCCGCCGCCCTGCTCGGCATGGGCGGGGCCCTCGCCCGCCTCAAACGCCTCGCCCGCGAGGCCGTGGAGGTGATCCCGGCCTGCCCCGGCGCCGACGCGCTCCGGGCCGAGATCGAGGCGCAGACGCGGCTGTTCCTGCCGGCCCACCTCGTGCGGGAACTGGCCTGACGGCGGACGGCGCGTCCGCCATGGCCGTTCCTCCCGCGACCGCCCTGATGGCGGGTTCGGACACGCCGCGCGGCGACGGCGCACATCGAAAGGACTCGTGGCGCGCGCGCTGGCGCGCCTTCCGCACCCGCACCATCGCCAGACCCGGCTTCCAGCGCTGGGCCGCCGGCTTTCCCCTCACGCGACGCATCGCCCGGGCGAACACGAAAGCCCTGTTCGATCTCTGCGCCGGCTTCGTCTACTCGCAGACCCTGTTCGCCTGCGTGCGCCTCGACCTGTTCCGCCTCCTCGCCGACGGCCCCCTGGCGCCCGACGCCCTGGCCGCGCGCGTCGGGCTCGCGCCGGACCGGGCCGAACGCCTCCTCAAGGCCGCGACCGCCCTCGACCTCCTCGCCCGCCTGCCCGACGGCCGCTTCGCCCTGGCCGACCTCGGCGCGGCGCTCATCGGCAACCCGTCCGTCGCGGCGATGATCGAGCATCACGCGCTTCTCTACGCGGATCTCGCCGACCCCGTCGCCCTCCTGCGGGGGGAGGCCGGTCCCACCAACCTGTCCGGCTACTGGGCCTACGCGGAGGCCGCGCGCGGCGACCCCGCGAGCGCGGCGCCGGTGGCGGCCTACGGCGAACTCATGGGCGCGTCCCAGGCCCTGATCGCGGGGGACATCCTCGACGCCTATCCGCTGCGGGACCATCACCGCATCCTCGATGTCGGCGGCGGGGAGGGCGCTTTCCTGAAAGCGGCCGCCCGCCACGCCCCCGGCCTCGACCTGATGCTGTTCGATCTGCCCGCCGTGGCGGCGCGGGCGGCCACGCGGTTCGCCGAAGCCGACCTGAGCGCGCGTGCAAGAACCTTCGGCGGCGCGTTCCCGGACGATCCCCTGCCAGGCGGGGCGGATGTCGTCACCCTCGTGCGCGTGGTCCACGACCACGACGACGCCAAGGTCCGCGCCCTCCTGCGCGCGGCCCACGCCGCCTTGCCCGCGGGCGGGACCCTCCTCATCGCCGAACCCATGGCCGGCACGCCCGGGGCCGAGGCGATGGCCGACGCCTATTTCGGCTTCTACCTCCTCGCCATGGGCACCGGCCGCTGCCGCACCGCCGCCGAGCTGACGGACCTGCTCACCGAGGCCGGCTTTGGCGCCATCCGCGAGATCCCGACCCGCCGCCCGCTCCTGACCCGCCTCCTCGTGTCCACTCGATTAGACAACCGCTGATGTAAGTAATGCTTGACGAATAAAAGTGTCTATCTAGGATGACATATGCGGACCGCGCTTCGACGGTCCCGGGACGGGGAGGGCCAGAACCATGCAAGCGCGTGCCATCGTCCTCCACGAGCCGGAACGGATCGCCCTCGACACCCTCGCCCTCGACGCCCCCGGTCCGGCCGATGCCGTGGTCGCCGTGCGATGGAGCGGCATCAGCACCGGCACCGAGCGGCTGCTCTGGTCCGGCCGGATGCCCGCCTTCCCCGGCATGGGCTATCCCCTCGTGCCCGGTTACGAATCCGTCGGCACGGTCATCGAGGCCGGCGCGGAATCCGGCGTCGCGGTCGGTCAGACCGTGTTCGTGCCCGGTGCGCGCTGCTTCGGGCCCGTGCGCGGCCTGTTCGGGGGTGCGGCCTCGCATCTCGTCAGCGCCGGCGCCCGCCTCGTGCCCCTCGACCCGTCCTTGAGCGAGCGCGGCATCCTCTTCGCCCTGGCGGCGACGGCGCAGCACGCCCTCGGCGCCGCCTCGTCCGGCCCCTCCCTCATCGTCGGGCACGGCGTCCTCGGGCGCCTGCTGGCCCGCCTCACCGTGGCGGCGGGCGGCACGCCGGTGGTGTGGGAGACCAATCCCATCCGGGCCGAGGGGGGCGACGGGTACGCCGTGCTCCACCCCGACACCGACACCCGCCGCGACTACGCCACGGTCACGGATGCCAGCGGCGATGCCGGCCTCCTCGACACCCTGATCGGGCGCTTAGGGGCCGGCGGCGAGATCGTGCTCGCCGGGTTCTACGAGGCGCCGCTCGCCTTCACCTTCCCGCCCGCCTTCCTGCGCGAGGCCCGCATCCGGGTCGCGGCGCAGTGGAAGCCCGAGGACCTCGCCACCGTCGCGGCGCACGTCGCATCGGGGCGTCTGTCGCTCGACGGTCTCGTCACCCATCGCCAGCCGGCCGCCAACGCGGCGCAAGCCTACCGCACGGCCTTCGGCGAGCCCGCCTGCCTGAAGATGATCCTGGATTGGAGTGCCGCATGAACATGCAGCTGAACGGCGCCGCCCTGAAGGCATCCGAGGCGCTCCGCGCCGAGGCCGGCATCGAGCCGGACCCCGTGCCGGTCAAGGCCACCAAGGAGACGCAGATCATCGCGATCTACGGCAAGGGCGGCATCGGCAAGTCGTTCACGCTCGCCAACCTCAGCTACATGATGGCCCAGCAGGGCAAGAAGGTCCTGCTCATCGGCTGCGACCCGAAGAGCGACACCACCTCGCTCCTGTTCGGCGGCCGTGCCTGCCCGACCATCATCGAGACCTCGACGAAGAAGAAGCTCGCGGGCGAACAGGTCGCCATCGGCGACGTCTGCTTCAAGCGCGACGGCGTCTACGCCATGGAGCTCGGCGGCCCCGAGGTCGGGCGCGGCTGCGGCGGACGCGGCATCATCCACGGCTTCGAATTGCTGGAGAAGCTCGGCTTCCACGAATGGGGCTTCGACTACGTGCTGCTCGACTTCCTCGGCGACGTGGTCTGCGGCGGCTTCGGCCTGCCCATCGCCCGCGACATGTGCCAGAAGGTCATCGTCGTCGGCTCCAACGACCTCCAGTCGCTCTACGTCGCCAACAACGTCTGCTCGGCGGTGGAATACTTCCGCAAGCTCGGCGGCAACGTCGGCGTCGGCGGCCTCGTCATCAACAAGGACGACGGCACCGGCGAGGCCCAGGCTTTCGCCGCCGCCGTCGGCATCCCGGTCCTGGCCTCGATCCCGGCCGACGACGACATCCGCAAGAAGAGCGCGAACTACGAGATCATCGGCCGGCCCGAGAGCCCGTGGGGCTCGCTGTTCGCCGACCTCGCGCAGAACGTCCACGACGCCGCCCCGAACCACCCGACGCCGCTCTCCCAGGACGGGCTGCTCGGCCTGTTCAAGGGCGAGGCCGTGGGCCGCGGCGTCACCCTGGTGCCGGCCACCTTCGAGGACATGTGCGGCACGGCCCACGTCGTGAAGCCGTCCCTCGAAGTCGTCTACGACGAGGTCTGACGCGCATGGCCGTCACCCTCGACATCGCCGATCTGCGCGCCCGTAAGGAGCGCCCCGCCTCGACCCTGGCGGCCCCGGCCGTCCCGGCCGAGGTGGTGAACCTCGCTGCCGCGACGAGCGACGGCCTCGGCTGCCATTCCGGCAAGGCGACGATGCGGGCGGCGGCCGAGGCCGCCGGGATGTCGGAGACGCTGGAGCAGCTTCGAAAGGACTACCCGGCGGGCCCGCACGACCAGCCCCAGAGCATGTGCCCGGCCTTCGGCTCCCTCCGCGTCGGCCTGCGCATGCGGCGCACGGCGACGATCCTCTCGGGCTCGGCCTGCTGCGTCTACGGCCTGACCTTCACCTCGCATTTCTACGGGGCGAAGCGGAGCGTCGGCTACGTGCCGTTCAATTCCGAGACGCTCGTGACCGGAAAGCTGTTCGAGGACATCCGCGAGGCGGTGTTCGACGTGGCGAAACCCGCCGATCACGACGCCGTCGTGGTGATCAACCTGTGCGTGCCGACCGCCTCGGGCGTGCCCCTGCGGCTCCTGCCCAAGCAGATCGACGGGGTCCGCATCATCGGTATCGACGTGCCGGGCTTCGGGGTGCCGACCCACGCCGAGGCGAAGGACGTGCTCGCCGGCGCCATGCTGAAGTTCGCCCGCACGGAGGCCGAGCAGGGTCCCGTCCAGGCGCCCCGCACGGGGCGGGCCGAGCGCCCCACCGTGGCCCTGCTCGGCGAGATGTTCCCCGCCGACCCGGTGGTGATCGGCGGCCTTCTCGAGCCCCTGGGCCTCGCCGCCGGTCCCGTCGTCCCCACCCGCGAATGGCGCGAGCTCTACGCGGCCCTCGATTGCGCGGCGGTGGCGGCGATCCACCCGTTCTACACCGCCTCCATCCGCGAGTTCCAGGCGGCGGGCCGCCCCGTCGTCGGCTCCGCCCCCGTGGGCCACGACGGCACCGCCGACTGGCTCGACCGGATCGGCGAGGCCTGTGCCGTCCCCCGCGCCACGGTGGAAGCGGCCAAGAACCGGATGCTGCCGATGATCCGTGGCGCACTCGCCGCGACCCCGATCCGGGGGCGCATCACCCTCTCGGGCTACGAGGGTTCGGAACTCCTCGTCGGGCGCCTCCTCGTCGAGAGCGGCGCCGATCTGCGCTACGTCGGCACCGCCTGCCCGCGCACACCCTATGCCGAGGCCGATCGGGACTGGCTCGAAGCGCGCGGCGTCGCCGTACGGTTCCGCGCCTCCCTGGAGGACGATCTCGCCGCCCTGATGGAATTCCGGCCGGATCTCGCCATCGGCACCACCCCGGTGGTGCAGAAGGCGAAAGCCCTGGCGATCCCGGCCCTGTACTTCACCAACCTCATCTCGGCCCGCCCGCTCATGGGCGTCGCGGGCGCCGGGTCGCTCGCCAAGGTCATCAACGCGGCCATCGGCAACCGGCACCGCTTCGACGCCATGCGGGATTTCTTCGCCGGTGTCGGCGAGGGCCACAGTGCCGGCATCTGGGAGGACGTCCCGCAGCTGCGCAAGGCCGTCACCGTCGCGCCCCGGGGCAAGCCCGCCCACGATCCGATCGGGGAGATGGCCTGATGCTCGTCCTCGATCACGACCGGGCCGGCGGCTACTGGGGCGCCGTCTACGTCTTCACCGCCATCAAGGGGCTGCAGGTCGTCATCGACGGGCCCGTCGGCTGCGAGAACCTGCCCGTCACCTCGGTGCTGCACTACACCGACGCCCTGCCGCCGCACGAGCTGCCCATCGTGGTCACGGGACTGGCGGAGGAGGAGCTCGGCCGCCACGGCACCGAAGCCGCGATGAAGCGGGCGCACGCCACCCTCGATCCGGGCCAGCCCAGCGTCGTCGTCACCGGCTCCATCGCCGAGATGATCGGCGGCGGCGTCACCCCGGAGGGCACCAACCTCCAGCGCTTCCTGCCGCGCACCATCGACGAGGACCAGTGGCAGGCCGCCGACCGGGCCATGGCCTGGCTCTGGCAGGAATACGGCGCGCGGAAATTCGCCAAGAAGGGCATCCCGGCGAGACCCGAGCGCAAGGCCGGCGAGCGCCCCCGCGTCAACCTCATCGGCCCGGCCTACGGCACCTTCAACATGCCGTCCGACCTCGCCGAGATCCGCCGGCTCGTCGAGGGCATCGGCGCCGAGGTGAACCTCGCCTTTCCGCTCGGCTCGCATCTGGCCGACGTTCCCAAACTCGTGAACGCGGACGCCAACATCTGCCTCTACCGCGAGTTCGGCCGCCTGCTCTGCGAGGCCCTGGAGCGGCCCTACCTCCAGGCGCCCATCGGCATCCACTCGACCACCAAGTTCCTGCGCTCGCTCGGCGAACTCCTCGGCCTCGACCCCGAGCCGTTCATCGAGCGCGAGAAGCACACGACGATCAAGCCGGTCTGGGACCTGTGGCGCTCGGTGACCCAGGACTTCTTCGGCACGGCGAGCTTCGGCATCGTGGCGAGCGACACCTACGCGCGGGGCGTGCGCCACTTCCTCGAGGACGAGATGGGCCTGCCCTGCCATTTCGCGGTGTCCCGCAGGGCCGGCGCCAAGACCGACAACGCCGCCATCCGCGACCTCATCGCGAAAAATCCGCCCCTGGTGCTGTTCGGGTCGTTCAACGAGCGGATGTACGCGGCCGAGGCCGGTGCGCGGGCGATCTTCGTCCCGGCCTCGTTCCCCGGCGCCATCATCCGGCGCCACACCGGCACGCCGTTCATGGGGTTCTCGGGCGCGACCTACCTCGTCCAGGAGGTCTGCAACGCCCTGTTCGACATGCTCTTCCACATCCTGCCGCTGGCCCGCGACATGGATGCGGTCGAGGCGACGCCGGGGCGGCTCCACCGCGAGCTGCCGTGGGACGAGGCGGCGCGGGCCGATCTCGAGGCCCTGGTGGAGTCCCATCCGGTGCTGGTGCGGATCTCGGCGGCCAAGCGCCTGCGGGATGCCGCCGAGCGGGCCGCGCGCCGCGAGGACGCGCCCCGCGTCACCCCCGATCACGTCGCGCGCGCCCGCGCCGATACCGCCCTCGGGGCCGCCGCATGAATGCGCGCGCGCCTTCCCTTTCCGGCTGGAACGGCGCGGCGCCGTCCAACCGGCCCCTGCCCGACGCCCAGCGCCGCAACGATCCGCCCACAGGAGACGTGCCCCATGCAACGCTCGCTGAACCCGGTCTCCCGCCTGCATCAGGACGCGGTCCAGTTCCGCCTCATCCTGGCCGCGACCTATCCGTTCTTCCTCGCCGCCGCCTGCGCCCAGCGGGTGATGCCGGCCCATCCGGTCGGAATCGCGCCGCAGCGGCGCTCGGTCTTCGCCGAGGCGCGCAGCATGGCCGTCTCGGCCCTCCCTTTCGTCTTCATGGGATGATTCGCGTCTCCATGGGGTGATCCGCCTTCGGGTGAGGCCCGTCGGTCCGCCCGCCACCGACCTCCCATCCGTCGCACGGAGGGAAGGACCGCCGGAGCCGCCAAGGCCCCGGTGACAGCCGCCGCGCCCCCGCGCGGCCAGACCCACGGAGGTTGAACCGATGGCCAACGGCATAGTCGAGAAACCCAGCAGCCTGTCCGGGCTGACGGAACCCGAAGCCAAGGAGTTCCACGCGATCTTCCTGACGAGCTTCATCATCTTCACGGCCATCGCCGTGGTCGCCCACATCCTCGTGTGGATGTGGCGCCCGTGGCTGCCGGGACCCAAGGGCTACGCCGCCCTGGAGACGGCGGCCCAGACCGTCGCCTCGCTGATTTCCTGAGGAGGACGCACCATGCACAAGGTCTGGCTCCTGTTCGATCCGCGCCGCACCCTGGTGGCGCTGTTCACCTTCCTGTTCATCCTGGCCCTGCTGATCCACTTCATCCTGCTCAGCACCGACCGGTTCAACTGGCTGGAAGGCCCCAAAGCCCCGCGCGCGGCCAACGCCCAGAGCCTCGTCCTGCCGACGATGCCCGCCTGACGGGCGCGCCCGAGCAAGGTCAGCGGGCGGGCGGCCGAGTTCCTCGGCCCCCGCCCGCGCCACTCCCAAAAAACCCGAGAAGAACCGTGGCGCCGGGAGGGTTTCGCGATGGCGATGCTGAGTTTTGAACGAAAATACCGCGTCCGCGGCGGCACGCTGGTCGGCGGAGACCTGTTCGATTTCTGGGTGGGACCGTTCTACGTCGGCTTCTTCGGCGTCACCACGCTGTTCTTCTCCGTGCTCGGCACGGCGCTGATCATCTACGGCGCGGCGCTCGGGCCGACCTGGAACATCTGGCAGATCAACATCGCGCCGCCCGACCTGAAATACGGCTTGGCGCTCGCCCCCCTCAAGGAGGGCGGTCTCTGGCAGATCATCACCTTCTGCGCCGTCGGGGCGTTCTCGTCCTGGGCGCTGCGCGAGGTCGAGATCTGCCGCAAGCTCGGCATCGGCTACCACGTGCCCTTCGCCTTCTCGGTGGCGATCCTCGCCTACGTCTCCCTGGTGGTTGTCCGTCCGCTCCTCATGGGCGCCTGGGGTCACGGCTTCCCCTACGGCATCCTCTCCCACCTCGATTGGGTCTCGAACACCGGGTACCAGTACCTGCACTTCCACTACAATCCGGCGCACATGCTCGCCGTGTCGTTCTTCTTCACGACGACGCTGGCGCTCTCGCTCCACGGTTCGCTGATCCTGTCCTCGACCAATCCGGGCAAGGGCGAGGTGGTGAAGACGCCCGAGCACGAGGACACCTTCTTCCGCGACACCATCGGCTACTCCATCGGCACGCTCGGCATCCACCGGCTGGGCCTGTTCCTCGCCCTGTCGGCGGGCTTCTGGAGCGCCGTCTGCATCGTCATCAGCGGCCCGTTCTGGACCCGTGGCTGGCCGGAATGGTGGGGCTGGTGGCTCAATCTCCCGGTCTGGCGCTGAGAGGGGGAACCGCACATGGCCTACTATCAGAACATCTTCACGGAAGTGCAGGTCCGTCCCGTCGTCCCGGAACTCGGGGTGCCCGTCGATTCCGACAAGCGCTGGGGCAAGCCGTTCAACTCCTACCTGTTCGGCCTCATCGGCAATTCACAGGTCGGCCCGATCTATATCGGCTATCTCGGCGCGCTCTCCTTCGCCTGCGGTCTCATCGCCTTCGAGATCATCGGCCTCAACATGTGGGCCAGCGTGAACTGGGACCCGGTCCAGTTCGTGCGCCAGCTCCCCTGGCTCGCCCTCGAGCCGCCACGCCCGCAATACGGCCTCAAGATCCTGCCGCCGCTCGCCGAGGGCGGGTGGTGGCTCATCGCCGGCTTCTTCCTCACGGCGTCGGTGCTGCTGTGGTGGCTGCGGCTGTTCCGCCGGGCCAAGGCCCTGGGGCTCGGCTACCACGTGCCCTGGGCCTTCGCCTCCGCGATCTGGCTGTTCCTCGTCCTCGGCTTCATCCGGCCGGTGCTGATGGGCTCGTGGAGCGAGGCGGTGCCGTTCGGCATCTTCCCGCACCTCGACTGGACCGCCGCGTTCTCGCTGCGCTACGGCAACCTGTTCTACAACCCGTTCCACATGCTCTCGATCGTGTTCCTCTACGGATCGACGCTGCTGTTCGCCATGCACGGCGGCACCATCCTGGCGGTGAGCCGCTTCGGCGGCGAGCGTGAGATCGATCAGATCGTCGATCGCGGCACGGCGACGGAACGCGCCGCCCTGTTCTGGCGCTGGACCATGGGCTTCAACGCCACCATGGAATCCGTCCACCGCTGGGCCTGGTGGTTCGCGGTCCTGACCACGCTGACGGGCGGCATCGGCATCCTGCTCACCGGCACGGTGGTCGACAACTGGTACCTCTGGGCGGTCAAGCACGGCGTCGCCCCGGCCTACCCGCAGGTCTACGCTCCCATCGTCGATCCCCTGAGCCAGCCCGGAGGGACCCCATGAAGACCTTCTTCGTCGTCCTCGGGGCCTCCATCGCCTTCTTCCTCACGGTGGCGATGTTCGGCACCTCGGGCTGGGAGCGGCCCCCGCTCACCACCACGCAGAACGGCTTTCGCGGCACGGGCATGGACCAAGTCCACACCCGCGCGGAGGTCGCGGAGAAAAAGGACGCCAACCTGGCGCCCGCCCCCGCCGATCCGGCGGAGGAGGGCGGCGAACTCGCCGGGCAGACCTACGAGAACGTCAAGGTTCTCAGCGGCCTCACGACGAACGAATTCAACCGCCTCATGGTCTCGATGACGGAGTGGGTCAGCCCTGAGCAGGGCTGCACCTACTGCCACAACACCGAGAACATGGCCGACGACAGCCTCTACCAGAAGCGCGTCGCCCGGCGGATGCTTCAGATGACCCAGCACATCAACAGCGACTGGAAGGCGGGCCACGTCGGTGGGGCCGGCGTGACCTGCTACACCTGCCATCGCGGCCAGCCCGTGCCGGCCAATATCTGGTTCACCAACCCGGGCCCGAACCACACTTCGGGGTTCGTGTCCCGCAACAACGGGCAGAACATGGCCGCCCCCTCGGTCGGCCTCGCCTCGCTGCCCTACGACACCCTGACGGAATACCTCGCCGACAAGACCATCGACAACAACGCCATCCGGGTGAACGCCACCACGGCGTTGCCGACCACCAAGGGCAAGCCGATCCAGGACGCGGAGAAGACCTACGGCCTGATGATCCACATGTCGGAAGGGCTCGGGGTCAACTGCACCTTCTGCCACAACACCCGGGCCATCTCGAACTGGCAGCAGAGCACGCCCCAGCGCACCACCGCCTGGCACGGCATCCGCATGGTGCGGGACATCAACGGCAACTTCATGGAGCCCCTGACGTCGACGTTCCCGAAGAACCGCCTCGGCGTGCTCGGCGACGTGCCCAAGGTGAACTGCACCACCTGCCACAACGGCCAGAGCAAGCCCCTCAACGGCGCCCACGTGGTGGAGGCCTATCCGGAACTCACGAAGACCACCGTGGCGGAGGTGACGAAGGCCCCGGCGCCCGATGCTCCCGCGACGGAGCCACCGGCCGTGCCCGCGGCGCCTCCCGCGCCCCGGCCCTGAGAGCGGGACGGGGCCGACGCCCCGCCTCCCTCAACCGACCCATCCATCGCCATACGGCCGCCGGCACCCGCCCGGCGGCCGTTTCGTTTCGGGGGAGGGCGTCGCGGCGATCCGTGCTACGGGCTTGCGATCCCCCCCGGTGCGGCCCCCATGGCCGCGCGGCGGGATTCGCGTCGCGCCGCCTTGCCTTGGCGGTACGAATCCTGATAAGGCAACCGCCTTTCCGCGATGCGTCCACACACATCGCCGAGGCCGCCGTTCGAGGTGCCTCGTTCCCGAGACCCCATGGACAGGCGGCGGGCTTCAAAGTCCGGCCGACGTGAGACCGATGAAGATTCGCAACTCCCTCAAGTCGCTGCGTGGCCGTCACCGCGACAACCAGATCGTGCGCCGCAAGGGCCGGGTCTACATCATCAACAAGACCCAGAAGCGCTTCAAGGCGCGCCAGGGCTGAGGCCTCCTCGCCCGCCTCCGTGCGGGCGCGGCAAGCCGGCGGGTTGACGGCACCGGGCGGGGCGAGGAAGCTCCCCCCATGCCCAGCCAGATCCTACCTCGGACGTTTCTCAAAGCCGCGCTCGTCGCGGCTTTTTGCGTGGGCGACGTCACCCTCGCCCGGGCCCTGCCGGCGCCCAGGACAACCGATAAGCAACCCGAAAAGCCCCGGGCCGCCATCAGCCTCGACGACCTCTACGCTCGCCTGAAGGCGGCGGAGGACGATGCCGAGGCCAAGGGCATCGCCCGCCTCATCGAGCAGCGCCTCGGGCGCTCGGGCAGCGCCACGGCCGACCTCCTCACGGAGCGCGCACGCCAGGCCATGAGCGGCCAGGATTTTCCCCTCGCCGTCGAGCTGCTCGACCGGGCCACCACCCTGGAGCCGGGATGGTCCGAGGGCTGGAACCGCCGGGCGACGGTGTTCTGGCTGCTCAAGGACCATGACGGCGCCATCACCGACCTCAAGCGCACCCTGGTGATCGAGCCCCGGCACTACGAGGCCTGGGCGGCGCTCGGCCGGATCTACCTCTCCATGGACGAGAAGGTCCGGGCGCTGGAAGCCTTCCGCCGGGCCGCCGCCCTGTATCCGCGCATGGACAAGCTGCAGAGCGCCATCGACCGCCTCGCCCCCGACGTCGACGGGCGGGACCTGTAGGCCCCCATGATCCTCCTCAAGGTGTTCGCGGGGCTGCTCGGCCTCGTCGCCGTGGTGCTGGGTGCCGGCGCCCTGGCGACCCTGCTCATCACCCTGCGGATCGAGGCGCGCCACCCGCCGCAGGGACCGTTCGTGCCGGTACCGGGCGGGCGCCTCGCCAGCATCGAAGCGGGGCCAAACCCATCGGCGCGCGGCACCGTCGTCCTCCTGCACGGTGCCTCGGCCAACGCCTCCGACCCCATGGAGGGGATCGGCCGGCGCCTCGCGGCGGACGGCTTTCGGGTGATCGCCTTCGACCGGCCGGGCTCCGGCTGGAGCGACCGGCTGGGCGGCCGCGACATGGCCCCGCCGGCCGCGCAAGGGCACGCCATCGCGCAGGCCCTGGCGTCCCTGAAGATCGGCCCGGCCATCGTGCTCGGCCATTCCTGGTCCGGGGCGCTCGCCACGGCCATCGCCCTCGACCATCCCGAGCGCGTCGCGGGCCTCGTCCTCGCGGCGCCCGTGGCGATGCCGTATCCGCGCACCGGGACGGTGCCGTGGACCTACCGCCTCGCCCTGTGGCCGCCGATGACCTGGCTCCTTAGCCAGACGCTCGCGACCCCCGTGGGGCTGTATTACCTGCCGCGTGCCGGCGGGGCGGTGTTCCGCCCGCAGGACGCCCCGGCGGACTACCTCGACCGCAGTCGTGCGGCCCTGGTGCTGCGCCCGGGCTCGATCCGGGCCAACCTTCAAGACCTCGCCGGCCTGCCAGGGGCGCTGGCGGCCCAGGCGCCGCGCTACGCCGCCCTCAGGGTGCCGACGGTGGTGATCTCGGGCGATGCCGACGGGGCCGTGCCCGCCGACCGGCAGGCGGTGCCGCTCGCCGCCGCGATCCCACAAGCCCGCCTCGTCCTGCTGCCCGGCATCGGCCACATGCTCCAATACGTCGCCGTGGACGCCCTGGCGGACGCGGTCGCGCGCCTGGCCGACCGGATCGCCGCGGAACGAGACCCGGTCGCGCCTTGAGTCTCAGGCCAGACCTCGACGAGGTCTGGTCGTGCAACCGAACGGCGGCGATCATCCGCCGAACCTGACGAATCCCAGCCAGGGGCAGGGATTCGAGAGAACCGCACTCACGCCTTGGCGGCGTGCTCGCGGGTGACGAAGGCGATGCGCACGAGATTCGTGGCGCCGGGCGTCCCGAACGGCACGCCGGCGACCACGATCACCCGGTCGCCGATCTCGGCGAAGCGCTCGCGCACGGCGAACTTCGCCGCCCGGAACGCCATGTCGTCGACGTCGCTGGCGTCGTTGGTGACGATGGGGTGGGTGCCCCAGCACAGGGCCAGGCGCCGCGCCGTCTCGCGCTTCGGGGTGAGCGCGATGATCGTGGCGTTGGGCCGCGAGCGGGCGAGCCGCAGGGCGGTGGAGCCCGAATGGGTCCAGGCCATGATCGCCGTGAGCTTCAGGGCGTCCACCATCTGGTGGGCGGCCGCCGCGATGGCGTCGGACGCCGTGGCGTCGGGCTCGGAGCGCTGGGCCGTGAGGATGGTCCAGTACAGGGCGTCGCGCTCGACCTGCTCGGCGATGCGGCTCATCATGGTGATGGCCTCGATGGGGAAGGCGCCCGACGCGCTCTCGGCCGAGAGCATCACGGCGTCGGCCCCCTCGTAGACTGCGGTGGCGACGTCCGAGACCTCGGCGCGGGTCGGCACCGGCGCGGTGATCATCGATTCGAGCATCTGGGTCGCCACGACGACGGGCTTGCCCATGCGGCGCGACGAGCGGGTGATGCGCTTCTGCACGCCGGGCACCTGCTCCAGGGGCATCTCGACGCCGAGGTCGCCGCGCGCCACCATGATCCCGTCGGAGATCTCGATGATCTCGTCGAGGCGGGTCAGCGCCTGCGGCTTCTCGATCTTGGCCATGACCAGGGCGCGGCCGGCCGCCACCTTCTTCACCTCGGCCACATCCTCGGGGCGCTGCACGAAGGAGACGGCGATCCAGTCGGCACCGGCGTTGAGCCCGGCCTCGAGGTCGCCCCGGTCCTTCTCCGTCATGGCGGCGACGGGGATCACCGTGTCGGGGAGCGAGACGCCCTTGCGGTTGGAGATGCGGCCGCCGATGACGACCTTCGTGACGGCGCGCCCCTCGGACACCTCCGTCACGACGAGGCGCAGCTTGCCGTCGTCGATGATCACGACGTGGCCGGGCTCCAGGGCCGAGAGGATCTCGGGGTGGGGCAGGAACACGCGGGTCACGTCACCGGGCGTCGGGTCGCTGTCGAGGACGAAGGTGGCGCCGTTCTCCAGGATCGCGGCCCCCTCGGCGAAGGCGGCGACGCGCAGCTTCGGCCCCTGGAGATCCACCAGCACGGCGATGGGCCGGCGCAGTTCGCGCTCGATGGTGCGGATCACCTCGATCTTCGCGGGCAGCATTTCGCGGGGGAGGTGGCTCATGTTCAGGCGGAACACGTCGGCGCCGGCGCGAAACAGCTTCTCGATCATCTCCGGGGTATCGGAGGCGGGCCCCAGGGTCGCGATGATCTTCGTGCGGCGTGAACGTTTCAAAACCGGCCTCCATCCCAAGCACTTCGGCGCCCCGCCGGCTCGCGGATGGCCGGACGTTAAGCGAGCGGCCAGAAGCACCCCTCTGGCCGCCCCGTCAAGGAGCACGCCCGGCACGGATAAACCGGCCCCGTGACGGGCGCATGGCGCGGGGGTGCGCGGACGGCTGCGAAAGGGCCGCGGAGGAGGCCCCATAGGGCTGCTTGACCCCCATGCGGCGATCCCGCACCTTCTTAGGAACGATTCAAGAATACAGAACTCAGGAAGCGCCCATGACCCGGCCGGTGTCCCTCGACGTCAACGGACGCGCCGTGCGCGTCAGCCTCGACGATCCCGAAACGCCCCTGCTCTACGTCCTGCGCGACGATCTCGGCCTGCACGGGCCGCGCTTCGGCTGCGGCCTGGGGCAGTGCGGCTCGTGCACCGTCCACATCGACGGCGCCGCCGTGCGCTCCTGCATCACGCCGGTCTCCAGCCTGAAGGCCGGCCAGAAGATCGTTACCCTCGAGGGCCTCGGCACCGAGGAGGCGCCCCATCCCCTGCAGACGGCGTTCATCGCCGAGCAGGCGGCCCAGTGCGGCTACTGCATCAACGGCATGATCATGCAGTCGGCCGCCTTCCTCACCGACAGTCCCAAGCCCGACGAGGCCGCGATCCGCCAGGCGCTCGCGAACAACCTGTGCCGCTGCGGCACCCATGCCCGAATCGTGCGCGCCGTGCAGCGCGCCGCATCCACCCTGTGATCCGGGAGGTTTTGGCCATGCGCGACACGATTCCCGACGCCCCGACCGCCCTCTCGCGCCGCGCCCTGCTGGGGGGCGCCCTCGTGGTGGGCTTCTCGCTCCTGCCGCGCGGGGCCGGAGCCCAGGCGCCCGCGCCGGCCGCCACGCCCGCCGGCCTGCCGACGGCGGGCCTGACGAAACCCATCAACGTCGACGAGGTCGATGCCTACCTCACCATCGGGGCGGACGGGCGCGTCACCGTCTATTCCGGCAAGGTCGATCTCGGCACCGGCGTGCGCACGGCCCTGACCCAGATGGCGGCGGAGGAGCTCGACCTGCCGCTCGCCTCCGTGACGGTGATCCAGGGCGACACCGGCCTCACCCCCGACCAGGGACCGACCTACGGCAGCCTGTCGATCCAGAACGGCGGCGCGCAGATCCGGCAGGCGGCGGCCACGGCCCGCAAGGCCCTGGTCACCCTCGCCGCCGAGCGCCTCGGTGTCGCGCCCGAGACCCTGCGCCTGAAGGACGGGTCGATTGTCGGCGCGGACAACGGGCAAAAATTCACCTTCGCCGACCTCATCGGCGACCGGCGCTTCGACCTCAAGGTCGACAAGGCGGCCAAGCCGAAGGACCCGGCGCTCTACACCCTCGTCGGCCGCCCCGTGGCCCGCCTCGACATCCCGGCCAAGATCTTCGGCACCTTTACCTACATGCAGGACGTGCGGGTGCCCGGCATGGTCCACGGCCGGGTGGTGCGCCCGCCCGCCCTCGGCGCCACCCTGGAATCCGTGAACGACAGCCGGGCCCTGGCGTTGCCGGGGGTGATCCGGGTGGTGCGCGAGGGCAATTTCCTCGGCGTCGTCGCCAGGACCGAATGGGGCGCCATCCGGGCCGCCGACGCCCTCGAGGCGCGCTGGTCGGCGGGCTCCGGCCTGCCCGAGCAGGCCAAGCTCTGGGACCACGTCCGCGCCACGCGGGTGACCAAGGAGGATGTCACCAGCAACGTCGGGGCGGCGGACGAGCCCCTGAAGAGCGCCGCCCGTACCCTGTCGGCGACCTACGACTTCGCCATCCACACCCACGGCTCCATCGGGCCGTCCTGCGCCATCGCGGAGATCAAGGACGGAGCGCTCACCTGCTGGACCGCCTCGCAGATGACCCACGCCCTGCGCCGGCAGCTCGCGGCGATGACGGCGATCCCCACGGACAAGGTGCGCTGCCTCTACGTCGAGGGCTCGGGCTGCTACGGCCGCAACGGCCACGAGGACGCCGCCGCCGACGCCACCCTGCTGGCCCGCGCCGTGGGCCGCCCCGTGCGGGTGCAATGGTCCCGGGCCGACGAGCACGGCTGGGACCCCAAGGGACCGCCCACCCTCATCGACCTCAAGGCCGGCCTCGACGCCGACGGCAAGGTCCTGGCTTGGACCTCGCAGTTCCTCATCCCCGAGGGTTCGGCCGGCAACGTGGCCCTGGTGGCCGCCGACCTCGCCGGCCTGCCGCACGAGACCGCCATGGCGCCGGGCAACATCATCCACAACTCGGCGATCCCCTACACCGTCCCCAACGTCCGCACAGTGTGCCGCCGGCTCGCCGACACGCCGTTCCGCCCGTCCTGGATCCGGACCCCGGGCCGGATGCAGAACACCTTCGCCAACGAGGCGTTCTTCGACGAGTGCGCCGCCGCCGCCGGCAGGGACCCGGCGGAGGCGCGCCTCGCCGCCCTCGACGATCCGCGCGGCGCGGAGGTGCTGCGCCGGGTGATGGCCCTGGCCAAATGGGAGACCCGCCCGTCGCCGAAGGCCGGCACGCAGGGCGACGTAGTGCGCGGGCGCGGCATCTCCTACGTCCGCTACGAGCTCTACCGGACCTACGTGGCGGGCGTCGCCGAGGTCGAGGTGGACCGCAGGTCCGGCGCGATCCGGGTGACGCGGTTCTACGTGGTCCAGGATTGCGGGCAGATCATCAACCCGGACGGGGTGCGCAACCAGCTCGAGGGCAACATCCTCCAGACCGTGAGCCGGACCCTGAAGGAGGAGGTGACCTTCGACCGGGCGCAGGTGACGAGCCTCGACTGGGCGACCTATCCGATCCTCACCTTCCCGGAGGCGCCCGAGATCGTCATGGAGCTCATCGACCGGCCCGGCGAAAAACCCTGGGGCGCGGGCGAGCCCTCGGCGGCCATCGTGTCGAGCGCCATCTCCAACGCGGTGTTCGACGCCACGGGCGCGCGCCTGCGCTCGGTGCCGTTCACGCCGGCGAAGGTGCAGGCGGGCCTGCGCGCCACCTGAGGCGCTGGGCAGGGCGGGATGGAGTCGGTCGACAGGGGGGGTTGCAGGGCCGATCCGGGACCGTCAGCGGTGACGCACTGATGAGGATCGTCAGGGCGCTTCACGCCACGGGTCGATGATCGTGAGACCGCATCCCGCGAAGCCGCCAACGTCACGGGTGACGATCGAAAAACCGGCGGCGGCGGTCGTAGCCGCGATCAGGGCATCGAACCCTTCGATCGGTGCACCGGCCGCCCGACGCGTAATGACGATCCGCGCATCGTGATCGGCCGCCGCGTCATCGAACGGCAGGATGCGACCGGGAAATTCCTCGGCGAAGATCGCCGTGACCACTGCCGTGAACCCGTCCCGCCGGCGGCCGGCGGGCATGGCGGCGACGCCGTAGAGGAGTTCCGCCCGGGTGATGCTGGTGGTGTAGAGCGCGGCGCGCGGCTGCGCCGCCACCCAGGCCAGGACGTTCGGATGTGGGCTGAGCCGCATCAGCTCCGAGATGACGTTGGTGTCGAGGACGATCATGGGTCCAGCGACGGCGGCTCACCGAGCGTCACGGCCGGATGCGCCTCCAGATCGACACCGCCCAGCGGTGCGACCCGACGTCGGATCGCCTCGGCGAGGTTCGGCACGTCGCCGGTCTCCGAATCCGAAGTCTCCGAGAGGAAGGTTTCCGAGAGGATGAAGCGCGCCTCCGCTTCCATCGATCGGCCGTTGCGGGCCGCACGAAGGCGCAGCCCCTCGGTCACGCGACCGTCGAGGTCGCGGATGGTGAGGCTGGCCGGCGGCGATTGCGAAACTGCCATGACCGGATGGTAGGCATCGCCACCGACGCTGGCAACACGATCAGCCTCGCGCCCTACGGCACGCCCGCCGGCTGGTTTGGATCGGTGAGCTGGATCGTCCAGCTCTTCTGCTCGCCGGTATCGACCTCGTAGAAGCCGTTGCGGTCGTAGCCGCGTGCCAGGCAGTCCTCGACGCCCCGGATCGTGAACTCGCGGTCCTTGGTGCACATGAGCGAGCGCCCGCTCCACTCGCCGCCGCGCGTGTAGTCCACGGCGAACACGTAGTAGAACCGCGCCGCAAGCGTGCCCTTGAGCAGGGTCTCGCAGCCCTTGGGCGCCACGTCCCACCAGCCCTCCGTCACCCACCCCTGCGTGTCGCGGTAGCCGAGCGCGATGCCGACCTTGCTCGTGGTGAGGTTGCACATGCGCAGGTCGGCATGGGCGGGGGCGGTGGTCACGCAGAGAGCCGCGAGCACGCCCGCCAGAACCCTCCCCCCCATGCGGAGGAGAGGGTTCGCGCAGCGGCGGTGAATCATCCCCTTACCCGACAAGGATGACCCGGCAATCGTTGACGTTGGTGCGGGTCGGGCCGGGCTGGACGAGGTCGCCGAGGGTGTCGAAGAACCGGGTCGAGTCGTTGTCGGCCAGCATGGCGGCGGGGTCGAGGCCGGCGGCGCGGGCGCGCGCCAGGGTGGTGGGATCGACGAGGCCGCCGGCGGGGTCCGTGGCCTCGCCGCGCCCGCCATCGGTGCCGTCGGTGTCGGCGGCGATGCCGAGGATGCCGGGCGCGCCGTCGAGCGCGATGGCGAGCGCCAGGGCGTATTCCTGGTTCGGACCGCCATGGCCCTCGCCCACGATGGTGACGGTGAGTTCGCCGCCCGAGATGATCGCGACCTTCGCGCCGGCCGCGTGGTGCCCGAGGGCGAGTTTGGCGTGCTCGGCCGCGACTTCCCGGGCCTCGCCCTCGACGTCGGGACCGAGCATCACCGGCGTGTAGCCGGCGCGGCGCGCGGCCTCGGCTGCCGCCTCCAGGGCGTCGATGGGCCGGGCGATGATGCGGTACTCGGCCCGGGCGAAGGCGGCGTCGCCCGCCTTCGGGGTCTCGTTGATGGGGTCGGCGAGGAGCGCCTTGGCCGTCTCCGGCAGGGGGATGCCGCGCCGCTCGCAGATGGCGCGGGCCTCGGCCAGGGTCGAGGGGTCCGGCACGGTGGGCCCCGAGGCGATCACCGCCGGGTCGTCGAAGGGTACGTCCGAGATGGCGAGGGTCAGGATCGAGCGGGCGTTGCGGGCCATCATGGCGAGGCGCCCGCCCTTGATCCGCGACAGGTGCTTGCGCACGCAGTTGATCTCGTTGATGGGCGCGCCCGAGCGCAGGAGCGCCTTGGTGATGGACTGCTTCTCCGTGAGCGTGAGGTCGCCGGCGGGCGCGATCCAGTTGGCCGAGCCGCCGCCGGAGAGCAGCACGAGCACGTCGTCCTCCGGGCCGGCATCCGCCGCGATCTTCAGGGCGTCGATGGTGGCGTCGATGCCGGCCTGGTCGGGCACCGGATGCCCGGCCTCGACCATGCGGATCATCGGCGCCTCCTCGCCGTAGCCGTGGCGGGCCACCGCCAGGCCGACGATGCGGCTCGCGTCGACGCCGTGCTCCTCCCGGTAGAACCGGCTCGCCACCGCCGCCATCGAGCCGCCGGCCTTGCCCGCGCCCAGGATGATGAGGCGGCCGGGGCCGGGGGCCGGCAGGTGCGGCACGAGGCAGCGGGCCGGGTGGGCGGCGGCGATGGCCTCGTCGAGGATGCCGAGGAGGAGGGTGCGGGCGGCGGCGTGGTCGGCGGAGGAGGGCGCGGTCATGGCGTGTCCGTGTATCGCGGTAAGGTCGAGGAAGGCCGCCCGGCGTTGCCCCGCCGGATCGTTGTTTCGCGGGACGGATTCGTGCGCGCCGGATTGTTGCCGTGCCCGCGCTTGTCCGCGATACGTGCTGTGCCCGACGCCCGCCGTCGCGGCAAGCTGTGCGATCGCGCGGCCGGATGTTTGCCCCCGCCTGCCCGAGCCTTCAGGACCCCGCCGCCCATGCTGCCTCCTCATCCCGTCGAGACCATCCCGGGCGATCCGGCCCGGGGCCTGCTGATCCTCTGCGACCACGCCTCGAACCACGTGCCCGACGACCTCGACCGCCTCGGGGTGCCGGACCACGAATACGCCCGCCACATCGCCTACGACATCGGCGCGGCGGCCGTGACCCGGCATCTGGCCGCGCAGCTCGGCGTGCCCGCGATCCTGACCCGGTTCTCGCGCCTCATCATCGACCCCAACCGGGGCCGGGCCGACCCGACCCTGGTGATGCGCCTCTCCGACGGCGCCATCGTGCCGGGCAACGCCCGCATCGACGAGGCCGGCAAGCAGGCGCGCATCCGCCGGTTCTACGAACCGTTCGACGCGGCCATCGACGCCCACGTGGCGGCGGCCGAGGCCACGGGCGTGCCCCTCGCCATCGTGACCATGCACAGCTTCACGCCGTACTGGCGCACGGTGCCGCGCCCCTGGCACGTCGGCATCCTGTGGGACCGAGACGACCGCCTGAGCGCGCCGCTCATCGCGGGCCTGCGCGCCGACCCCGCCGGCCTCACCGTGGGGGACAACGAGCCCTATGGCGGGGGCTTGCCCGGCGACACCATCGACCGGCACGCCCTCGCGCGCGGCCTGCGCAACGCGCTGGTGGAGATCCGCCAGGACCTCATCGCGGAAGAACCCGGCCAGATCGAATGGGCGACGCGCTTCGCCAAGCTCCTGCGTCCGCTTCTGCCCTGACCCGACCTTCGGACCGGGCACGCGAAAACGGCGGGGCTCTCGCCCCGCCGTCCGGCCGATCCTGCAACGGGATGCGCGCTTAACGCGTGCCGCCCGAGGTCCGGCCGTACTGCCAGACCGGGAAGCTGTTTTGCTCGGCGTTGCCTTCCTTGGCGGATATGTCGCTGCGGCGCGGGGCGATGGACCCCGTGGTCAGGCCATCGTCGTCGAGCGCGGTGTTGCCGGCGTACCCGGGCGCCGCATAGGCCGGAACGCCGGCGGGTGCGGTGTAGCTCTGGGCCAGGGCCGGGGACGCCAGCGCGCTCAGGCTCAAGACGACGGCAGCGACGGTGGAAGCAAGACGGGTGTTCATGACAGTAAACCTCTGAGTATCGCGGTCTCCGTCGAAAGGCGGTGGGCCGTGAGTTCTTGTGTAACGTCGATGTAGTCCCGCCCCGGACCGAATGTCGTGCGGTTTGGCACCCGGCTGGACGCGAGGGCATCGAATCCGAATCGGCCGGCCTGTCCTTGACGGCGCGAGCCTGGACACGACCTGTCACACAGCATCTGCCCACCACACCGAGGACATCGCCGTGACCGAGACCAGCGCAACCGAGATCGACGCCGCCACCCGCACGGAGCTCGAAGCCGCCGTGTTCCGCCGCCTCGTCGCCCACCTGCAGGGGCGCACGGACGTGCAGAACATCGACCTGATGAACATGGCCGGGTTCTGCCGCAACTGCCTGTCGAACTGGCTCAAGGATGCCGCCGACGCGAAGGGCCTGCCGCTCACCAAGGATGCGAGCCGCGAGGCCGTCTACGGCATGCCCTACGCCGACTGGAAGCGCCTGCACCAGGCCGACGCGACGCCGGATCAGCAAGCGGCCTTCGCCAAGGCGGCGGCGGAGCCGCATTGAAGGCGGCGGCGGAGCCGCATTGAAGCCGGCGGAGGAGCCGCATTAAGGCGGCGACGCAGCCGCATCGAGCTTGATCCCGGGGGGCGGCGAAAGCCCGTTCAGGAACAAAAGCTTAGCCCGTCGGACCAGTCCCGGCCGGGGGCCGTAACAACCCGGTAAGCTTGAACGCTTAGTGAAGCGGTTCCGGCGCATTCGACAGACTGCGCCCCGCCAATCAGGGATTGAGACAGCCATGGCCGCTTCCGCCGCACCCGCCGTCGATGCTTCGTCCGTCGCCGCCGACCAGCTCAAGAGCTTCATCGAGCGCATCGAGCGCCTGGAGGAGGAGAAGGCCGGCCTCGCCTCGGACATCAAGGACGTCTACGCGGAGGCCAAGGGCACCGGCTTCGACGTGAAGGCCCTGCGCAAGATCATCTCCCTGCGCAAGAAGGACCACGCCGAGCGCCAGGAGGAGGAGGCCATCCTCGAGCTCTACATGCAGGCGCTCGGCATGGTGTGACGCCGGGACCCATCGCCAGAACCGGAAGGGCCGCGGCAGGAATGCCGCGGCCCTTCCGGTTTTCGATCGAAGCCGAGATCAGCGCACGCCCGGCACCGCGCGGGTGGCCGAGCCCGAGAAGCGGCCGGCGGTGAGGTCGTCGCCGGGCGCGCGGGCGGAGAAGCGGGTGGCGACGGCGGCCGGCTGGGTCAGGCTGCCCTCCGGCGCGCCGTCGAGCTTGGCTTTGGTCACGGCGAGGCGCACGGGGACGGCGCGGCTCGCGGGCTCGGAGGCGCCCTGCGCGGCGGCGGCGAACAGGGCGCGCAGCTGAAGCTTCGGGTCGGCGCTGGCCGGAACCAGGCGGGTGACGGCGGCGGGCTGGGTCGAAGTCTGACTGGACGCGGCGCCGAGATTGGCCATGCCGGCCGTGCCGAGGCCCGCGACCTGAACCGACGGACGCGGCGGGGGCAGGGGCATGGCCAGCGCCGCGGCCACGGCGGCGAACTCGGCGGGACGGCGCGGGGGCAGGGGGACCTCCGTCGTCGCCTTGGCCTCGCCCCCGAGGGCTGCCGGCTCCGCCGCCTTCGGCTCGGCGGTGAGCAGGCTCTGGGCGTCGCGGCCGTCGCGGCGCAGGAGAGCCGACTTGAGGGTGTCGCTGGCGGCCGGCGCCGCGTAGGCCAGGGCCGCGCGGGTGCCGGTCTGATCGTCCGGGTCGGCGCTCGCCACCACCACCGTCGGCTTGGCGCGGGTGCGCGCCGTGGGCGCGGGCGCCGGGGCGGGCGCCTCGCTGCTGGAGCCGCCGCCGAACAGGCTGGCGAAGAAGCCCCGGATGCTCGGGCCGTCATCCTCGTCCACCTGCGCCACCTGGGTGATGCCGAGCACGGTGCCGCCGCGCGCCAGGACCTCGGCGCGGGCGAGTTCGTAGCCGGGGAGGGGACGGTTGTCGGCGGGCAGGTGGACGGTCTTGCCGTCGGGGAACAGGCGGGCGAGCTGGTCGTGGGTCATGCGCGGCCACGAGCGCACGGAGCCGACGTCGAGGTGGACGAAGGGCGAGCCCGCGCGGGGATACCAGCCGACGCCGCCGCGCTGCATCCGCATGCCGACGGCCCGGATCTGGTCGATGGAGACGTCGGGCAGATAGAAGTCCATCGCCTTGCCGAGCATGTGCTGGCTGTACTCGGCCACCGCGCTGGAGCGGCGCCGCAGCATGGCGTTGGTACCGGGCGAGCGGTAGGCCGAGACCACGGTGATGGGCTCCTGCGAGCCGACGGAGCGGTAGGCCTCCCACACGGTGTCGAACAGGCGCGGGTCCATCTTGGTCGGCTCGTCGACGCGCCAGTCGCGCAGGAGCCAGTTCAGCTGCTCCAGGGCGGCGCGGTCGTAGCGCCCGTCGCGCTTGAACGTGACGGTGAGGCTTTCCTTGGTGTGGCTGTGAAAGATCGAGAGGGTGCGGGTGTCGCCGTTGGCCACCGCATCCTGGGTGCCGCGCGTGCCGGCGACGAGGGCCAGGGCGATGCCGGAGGCGGCGATGGCGGCGCGGCGCAGGCGCGGGCCGGGACGAGGTCCGTGTCGCAGGAACTGACGCACGATGGTCCTTACCCTCTGCCAGATCCTGCCCACCGGCCGGATCATGGTGAACGCAAGGTTGCCGAAAACCATGAACGTCCGGTTATCGGGTCCTCGGCGGTTCGCCGGTTGATCCCGATTATGGCTAAGGTCCAACCGTGGCGAAATCGTGCCGCCGCGTGCGCGGGCACACAGAGGGGTGTTTTCCCAAGGGTTCGTCGTCGTTTTTCCGACCGAAGGCCGACGGCGCCTACCACCAGCCGGAGGAGGGCCTCGACGGCGCCGGGGTCCACAGGCCGGGCTCGCCGAAATCAGCCGGCGGGCGGGCGGCGGTGCGCGCGGGGCGGGCGGGCGCGGCGTCCACGGAGCGGACCTCGCGCACGGACCTGCGCCGCACCTCGGCGGCCGGCGCGGCGGAGGGCCTGGGCGCGCCGAGCCTGGGGGCCGGGAGTTTCGGAGCGGCGAGTTTGGGCGCCGGCTTGTCGCCCGAAGCCTTGGCCACCAGCAGACTGCCGGGGGCGAGGCCCAGCGCGATCTTCATGCGGGAATCGTAGCCGTAGAGGTCCGGCAGGGTCCGGTAGCCCCCGGCGTCGTCGATGTAGGCGGTGAAGTAGGCGAGATGCACCGGCAGCTTCTCGGCGAGGCGGATCGTGCGCTCGCCCTTGCCGATGAGCTTCTTCAGGCGCTCGCCCGACCACGCGTCCGGCAGGACCGCATCGGCGAAGCGGAACGGATCGTCGACGCGCACGCAGCCGTGGCTGAGCGCCCGGCGCGACCCGGAGAACAGAGACCGGTTCGGCGTATCGTGCAGGTAGACCGCGTGGTTGTTGGGGAACATGAACTTGATGAAGCCGAGCGCGTTGCGCTCGCCCGGCGGCTGGCGGACCGAGACGTTGCCGTTGCGGTAGACCACCTCGTAGCCGCGCCGCGCCGCGTAGTTCGGGTCGCGGGCGAGGCCGGGCAGGAACTCGTTCTTCAGGATCGAGGGCGGCACGTTCCAGGACGGGTTGACGACGGCGTACTCCATCAGCCCGGAGAAGATCGGCGTCGGGCTCTCGGTCTTGCCGACGATGACCCGGGCCTCGTCGCGTTTGCGGCCGTCCTTGAACACCCGGACCTGGAACTCGGGAATGTTGACCATCACGTAGTCGCGCCCGAGGTCGGCCGGCAGCCAGCGCCAGCGCTCCATGTTGACGAGAAGCGCGGCCTCGTTGTCGTCGGAGGGGGGCGCGGCGTCGGGACGGCCGAGGGCCGCCACGGTCTGCGGGGTGAGGGTGCCGGTGGCGGGCAGGCCCCGGCGGCGCTGGAACCCGGCGACGGCGGCGGAGACGGACGCGTCGTAGGCGTCGGGCTCGCCCGGCGCGGCGTCGAGGGTGCCGGCGGTGCGGCTCGCGAGGCCGAAGCGGGCGCGCAGGGCCGGCACGCGGGGGTCGTGCATGCCGAGCTTGAGCGCCGGCCCGGCCGGCAGTTGCACGGTGGGCTCAGGCCCGGGCGCGTGGCCGCCCCGGGCGGCGGCGAGGCGGGCTTTCAGGGCGAGGTAGCCGGCCTGGGACGGGTTGTAGGCCTGGAGCAGGGCGCCGGCCTGCGCGCCGGCCGGGGCGATCCGGCCCAGCACCGCGTCGGCGGCGGGCAGGTCGAGGGTCGGCGTGATGAGGCGCGACAGGCTGGCCAAGTGGATGCGGCCGCCGCGCGCGTCGCGGGCATAGAGGGCGACCGCCGCCGAGAGCTTGAGTTCGGCCTCCGCCACCTGCGCCTCGGTGAGGGGTTGGGTGCCCAGCACCGGCACCGGGTAGGCGGCGGCCTTGAGGCCGTCCTCGCCGGCGGCGGCCAGGCGCGCAGCGGCGGATTTCGCCGCCGCCGTGTAGGCGCCGTCGACGATCCAGACGGGCTTGAAGGCGCCGAGCGCGTAGAACGCCTGGATCGCCTCGCGGTCCTTCGTGGTCAGGCGCGGCAGCAGGGGCGCGGGATCGGTCAGGCGCGCCGCCACGGCCGCACCGAGGGGATCGCTCGGCACCGGCGGGGGCGGGGGGGCCTCGGCCATGGGGGCGGGGGACGATTCGGACGGCGGAGCGGCGACCTCGGGGGCGGCCGGCGGAGCGACCGGGACGGGGACGGTCTTGGACGCATCCGGAGGCGCGGGATCGACGGAGGCCTTCTGCATGAGGGGCGCATCCGGTCGGTCCGGCGCGGCGACCTGAGCGGGGGCGACCTCGGCGTGGGCGACCTCGGCGTGGGCGACCTGGGCGTGGGCGCCGTAGCCGATGCAGCCCGCGATGAGGGCCGACACGGCGACGGAGGCGGAGCGCGTGACGCCCATGGGTGCAACTCCTGCGGACCGGACGGCCGGTCGCTTCAGTTAAAGATATCGACCGGCGCGCGCGGGTGCGCAACGGCACGCCCCCGAGCGGGGCGTACCTGTGTCATTTCGGTTCAGGCGGCTTCCTCGGCCTTGTCGTCGCCGTCGAGACCGAGGTCCTTGAGCTTGCGGTAGAGGGTGGATCGGCCGATTCCGAGGCGGCGCGAGACCTCCGACATCCGGCCCCGGTAGAATTGCAGGGCGAAGCGGATGATCTCGGCCTCCAGGCCGTCCATGGTCTTCATCTCGCCGGTCTCCTCGGCGACCAGGCTCATGGCGTGGGGATCGCGGACCTCGACCCGGACGATCTCGCGCACGGGCTCGGGCGCCCCGGCCTGGACCATGGGCTGCACGGGTGCCGCCGGGATGCGGACGTCGAAGCCCTCGACCTGGGCGGCGATCTGCGGGAACTCCGCCACGGTGAGCTCGTCGCCGTCGGCCAGCACCACGGCGCGGAACAGGGCGTTCTCGAGCTGGCGGACGTTGCCGGGCCAGCCGTAGCGGGTGAGCAGCGCCATGGCCTCGGGCGTGATGGCGCGGACCTTCTTGCCCTCCTCCGCCGCGAACCGGGCGCAGAACGAGCGCACGAGGTCGGGGATGTCCTCGCGGCGCGCGCGAAGCGGCGGCAGGGTCATGGGAAAGACGTTGAGGCGGTAATACAGGTCCTCGCGGAACCGGCCCTGCTTCACGAGATCGAGGAGCGAGCGGTTCGTCGCGGAGACGAGGCGGATGTCGACCCGCACGCTGCGCTTGGCGCCGACGGGATCGACCTCGCCCTCCTGCAGGGCGCGCAGGAGCTTCACCTGGGCGTCGAGGGGCAACTCGCCGATCTCGTCGAGGAACAGCGTGCCGCCCGACGCCTCGACGAACTTGCCCATGTGGCGCTCGGTGGCACCGGTGAACGCCCCCTTCTCGTGGCCGAACAGGGTCGATTCCACGAGGTTGTCGGGGATCGCCCCGCAATTGACCGTCACGAACGCCTTGCCGCGCCGGTCGCCCGAGCCCTGGATGGCGCGGGCGAGGACCTCCTTGCCGACCCCCGATTCGCCCTCGATGAGCACGGGAATGTTGGATTTGGCCGAGCGCTCGGCCAAGCGGATCACCCGCTCCATGTCCGGGCTCTTCGAGGTGAGGTCCTTGAACGAGAGGGAGCCGGAGGCGCGCCGGCGCATGCGGCGCACTTCCTCCTCGAGCTGATCGACCTTGAGGGCGTTCTTGATGGAGACCTGGAGGCGCTCGGCGCCGGCGGGCTTGACCACGAAGTCGACGGCGCCGGCCCGCATGGCGGTGACGACGGCGTCGATGGAGCCGTTGGAGGTCTGGACGATGACCGGCACGTCGAGGCCGGATTTGCGCATCTCGGCCATGACGCCGAGGCCGTCGAGGCCGCCGGGCATCACGAGGTCGAGGAGCATCACGTCGATGGGCTCGCCCGCGCGCAGGAGGCCGAGACCGTCCTCGCCGCTCTCGGCGACCTTCGCGTCGAAGCCGAGCCGGCGCACCATCGCCTCGGCCAGGCGACGCTGCACGGGATCGTCATCGACGATGAGGACCGTTGTCGTCATGGGCTGCGCCTCGATCGGGGGAGGGCGGCCGCATCGCGAGACGGGCTCGGAGGGCGGCGCCGGACTGTTTCGTTTCGATCCGCAGGGTGCCCCAAGAGCGTAAAGCCGCGCTTAACGACGATCCGCTTTTCCGTGAAGTCCGATCGTCGACGCCGCACCCACGGCTTTCGTGCGGATGACGGTTGATCGCGGGGGCCGCGCGCTCGATATCACCGCCGACGGCACCCCGGTGCCGGCTCCGACAGCGTCGGACTTTCGTTCTTGCACCGGCTTCGTCGAAGGCCGGTATCCACCGTCCGGACCGATGTTCCAGGGAAGCAGCCCATCATGCCGAGTCGAGCCGTCGCCCAAGCCAGCCGCGCGGGCATCGTCGCCACTCCCGAGGGGGCGAGCGCCGCACGGGCGGCCGCGCACGCCGCCGACCTCGGCGCCCTGCCCGAATGGGACCTGAGCGACCTCTATTCCGGCATCGACGCGCCCGACTTCCGCGCCGACCTCGCCCGCGCCGAGGCGGCCTGCCGCGAGGTCTCCGAGCGTTATGCCGGGCGTCTGGCGGCGCTCGCCACCGGTCCGGACGCCTCCGCGCGCCTCGCCGAGGCGGTCCGGGCCTACGAGGCCATCGAGGATCTCCTCGGGCGCCTGATGTCGTTCGCCGGCCTCGTCTACTCGGGCGACACCACCGACGAGGCCCGCGAGAAATTCTACGGCGACACCCAGGAGCGCCTCACCACGGCCTCCAGCCACCTGCTGTTCTTCGCCCTCGAACTCAACCGCATCGACGACGCCACCCTGGACGCGGCCATGGCCGACGGGCCGCTTTCCGCCTACGCGCCGTGGATCGAGGACCTGCGCCGCGAAAAGCCGTTCCAGCTCGACGACCGCACCGAGAAGCTGTTCCTCGAGAAGTCGGTGACCGGCCGCTCGGCCTGGAACCGGCTGTTCGACGGCACCATCGCGTCCCTGCGCTTCTCCGTGCAGGGTGAGCCGCTCACCCTGGAGCCGACCCTCAACCGCCTGCAGGACCCCGACGGGGCCGTGCGCAAGGAGGCGGCGGGGGCGCTCGGCGAGGTGTTCCGGGCAAATCTGCGCACCTTCACCCTCATCACCAACACGCTGGCCAAGGACAAGGAGATCAACGACCGTTGGCGCGGCTTCACCGATGTGGCCGAATCCCGCCACCTGTCGAACCGGGTCGAGCCCGAGGTGGTCGACGCCCTGGTCGAGGCGGTGCAGGCGGCCTATCCGCGCCTGTCGCACCGCTACTACGCCCTGAAGGCGAAGTGGTTCGGGGTCGAGGCCCTGCCGTACTGGGACCGCAACGCGCCCCTGCCGAAGGTCGAGCAGCGCACGATCCCCTGGACGGAAGCCCGCGACACGGTGCTCGACGCCTACGGCGCCTTCTCGCCGCGCATGGCCAGCATCGCCAAGACCTTCTTCGACCGCAACTGGATCGATGCGCCGACGCGGCCCGGCAAGGCGCCCGGCGCCTTCGCGCACCCCACCGTGCCCTCGGCCCATCCCTACGTCCTGGTGAACTACCAGGGTAAGCCGCGGGACGTGATGACCCTGGCGCACGAGCTCGGCCACGGCGTGCATCAGGTGCTGGCCGGCCCCAACGGGGCCCTGATGGCGCCGACGCCGCTGACGCTGGCCGAGACCGCGAGCGTGTTCGGCGAGATGCTGACCTTCCGCCGGCTGCTCGCCGCCACCACGAACACGACCCAGCGCCGGGCCATGCTGGCGGCCAAGGTCGAGGACATGATCAACACGGTGGTGCGCCAGATCGCGTTCTACGCCTTCGAGCGCAAGGTCCACCTCGCCCGCGCCGAGGGCGAGCTCACGGCCGAGCAGATCAACGCCCTCTGGATGTCCGTGCAGCGCGACAGCCTCGGTCCGGCCATCACCCTGGATGCGGGCTACGAGCCGTTCTGGGCCTACATCCCGCACTTCATCCACTCGCCGTTCTACGTCTACGCCTACGCCTTCGGCGATTGCCTCGTGAACTCCCTCTACGGGGTCTACGCCAAGGCCGAGGAGGGCTTCGTCGAGCGCTACTTCGCCCTGCTCTCGGCCGGCGGCGCCAAGCCCTACGGCGAGCTCCTCGCCCCCTTCGGCCTCGACGCCCGCGACCCGGGTTTCTGGCAGATCGGCCTCACCATGATCGAGGGCATGATCGCGGAGTTGGAGGCGATGGAGGGCTGACGGCGGCTTGGCGGACCCCGCCTTTCGTTGTACGTTTCGTACAACGAAAGGCGGATCGTCATGAAGCTCGAAGTCAAGAAGATCGGGAATTCCACCGGGCTGATCCTACCGAAGGACCTGATCACGAAGCTCAATCTCCAACAGGGGCAATGGCTTCATGTCACGGAGATGCCCGATGGCGGCGTACGCCTGACGCCCTACGACCCTGATTTCGACAAGGCCATGGCCATCGTCGATGACATCATGGACGAGTACAAGGACACCCTTCGGGCACTCGCCCAATGACCGAGCCCCGCTGGCTGACCTCTCACGAGGTCATGGTCGCGCACGAGCGTCAGCTTGCTCGCTTCGGCGGCCCCCCGGGGTTGCGCGATGAGAACGCCCTGGAATCGCCCCTCGCACGCCCGATCAACAGATGGCGCGATGAAGACGGTGACCTTGCCTCGCTGGCAGCCGCCTATGCATTCGGTCTCGCGCGCAACCACGCCTTCATCGACGGCAACAAGCGGATCGCATTTGTGGCGATGGTGACATTCCTCCGACTGAACAGCATTCCCTTCAAGCCGGAGCAGGCTGAGGCGACCTTGGTGATCCGCAGCCTCGCCGCCGGCGAAATCGATGAAGCGGGTCTGTTGCGCTGGATTCGCGACAACTGGCCGGCCACCTAACCCCCCCCCGCCGCGCCGCAACGGCGCAGCGCCCTGGCAGGGGAGGCCGGCGGGCTTATCTCAAGGGAGCGCCCCGTTGCCGGACGCATCCTTTCCGAGATCTGAAGAACCCGATGGCCGATCACGACAGCGAAGCCAACCGCTTCTCCGCGCGCGCCAGCCGCTACGCCCGCGTCGGCGCCAATGTCGGCGGGGTCGCGGCCCGCATGGCCGGCGCCCGCCTGTTCGGCGGCAAGGAGGCGCCGACCAACGCCGCCGCCCTGGCCCAGGCGCTGGGCGGTCTCAAGGGGCCGATCATGAAGGTCGCCCAGTTGCTGGCGACGGTGCCCGACCTCCTGCCGCCGGAATACGCGACCGAGCTGCAGAAGCTCCAGGCCGACGCGCCGCCCATGGGGGCGGCCTTCGTCAAGCGCCGGATGATGGCCGAACTCGGCCCCGACTGGCAGAAGCGTTTCAGGGATTTCGATCTCAAGCCGGCGGCGGCCGCCTCCCTGGGGCAGGTCCACCGGGCCACCGCCCTCGACGGCACGGCGCTCGCCTGCAAGCTCCAGTATCCCGACATGCAATCGGCCGTGGAGGCCGACCTGAAGCAGCTCGAGGTCGCCTTCGCCCTCCACCGTCGCATGAGCTCCTGGCTCGATACCCGTGAGATCGCCAAGGAAATCGGCGCCCGGGTGCGCGAGGAACTCGACTACGAGCGCGAGGCCAAGCACGCGGCGCTCTACGCCGACGTCCTGCGCGACGTGGCCGAGGTCCGGGTGCCGGACATCCACCGCGATCTCTCGACCAAGCGCCTTCTCACCCTCGGCTGGCTCGAGGGCGAGCGCATCCTGAATTTTTCCCAGAGCCCCATCGAGATCCGCAACCGCCTCGCCAAGGCGATGTTCAAGGCGTGGTGGCACCCGTTCAGCCGCGCCGCCGTCATCCACGGCGACCCGCATCTCGGCAACTACACGGTGTTCTCCGAGGGCGGCGAGGCGCAGGGCATCAACCTCCTCGATTACGGCTGCGTGCGGATCTTCCACCCGCGCTTCGTCGGCGGCGTGGTCGACCTCTATCGCGGCCTCCTCGAGAACGACGAGGCCCGCATCGTCCACGCCTACGAGGTCTGGGGCTTCAAGAACCTCAACAAGGAGCTCATCGAGATCCTCAACATCTGGGCGCGCTTCATCTACGGGCCGATTCTGGAGGACCGCACCCGGACCGTGGCCGACGGCGTCAAGCCCGGCGAGTACGGACGGCGTCAGGCCTTCGAGGTGCATCAGGCCCTGAAGGCACGCGGCCCCGTGACGGTGCCGCAGGAATTCGTGTTCATGGACCGCGCCGCCGTCGGCCTCGGCGCGGTGTTCCTGCACCTGCGCTCGGAGCTGAACTATCACCGGCTGTTCGAGGCCGAGATCGAGCGTTTCTCGCTCCCCGAACTGGAAACCCGCCAGGGCGAGGCCCTGACCCGGGCGGGGCTCGCCCTGCCGGCGTGACGACGTCGCCGAGGCGGAATCCGGCCGGCGTGACAAAAATCCGTTCGTGGCCTTTGCATGGCGCGCATGCTGATTGCGAGCGGCCGGGGCATGCGCTAAATCCCCTTGGAACAAATCAAGATAGACCCATGGGGACGACCCTGAGATGGCCGATTTGAAGACCGCGTCCGGCGTACATTACAGCCCCGCCATGGACGAGAAGACCCACGAGCAGACCTATCGCGGCTTCGTTCGTTTCGTCGAGATCGGCACCTCCGTGGTGATCTGTTGGGTGCTCGCCCTGGCCATCGGCGGCATCCACGAGGCCTGGCTGACCGCCATCCTCGCCGTGGTCCTGTCCGGCGCCGCCGGCGCCGTGGGCGCCCTCGCGCCGGCCGTGGGCTGGAAGGCGCCGGTCGCCGTCGCGGTCCTGCTTCTGCTCTACCTCTTCTTCGCGTGACGTAGCCCGGAAGCGCTGGTATACCAGCGATCGGGCTCTATATTTCTGCTGAGTTACGGCGACCCGGAACGATCGCCGAGGGGGACTTCCTGAATGCGCATCGCTGTCCTGACAGAGTCTGATCCCGCGGAGCCGCGGGTCGCGGCGGTGCCCGAAACGGTCAAGAAGTTCATCGCCCTCGGGGCCGATGTGACCGTCCAATCCGGTGCCGGCCTGACGGCCGGTGTGCCGGATGCCGACTACGAGGCCGCGGGTGCCACCATCGCCGGTTCGGCCCAGGACGCGGCGAATGACGCCGACCTCGTCCTCAAGGTCCGCCGCCCCAGCGCCGACGAGATCGGACTGCTGAAGCGCGGCGCCACCGTGGTGGCGATCATGGACCCCTATGGCAACGAGGAGGCCCTCGGCGCCATGGCGCAGGCCGGCCTCGACACCTTCGCCATGGAGCTGATGCCCCGCATCACCCGCGCGCAGGTGATGGACGTGCTGTCCTCCCAGGCCAACCTCGCCGGCTACCGCGCCGTGGTTGACGGCGCCTCCGAGTACGGCCGCGCCATGCCGATGATGATGACGGCCGCCGGCACCGTGCCCGCCGCCCGCGTCTTCGTGATGGGCGTCGGCGTCGCCGGGCTCCAGGCCATCGCCACGGCCCGCCGCATGGGCGCCGTCGTCACCGCCACGGACGTGCGCCCCGCCACCAAGGAGCAGGTCGAGTCCCTCGGCGCCAAGTTCGTGGCGGTCGAGGACGACGAGTTCAAGCAGGCCGAGACCTCGGGCGGCTACGCCAAGGAGATGTCGGCCGAGTACAAGAAGAAGCAGGCCGACCTCGTGGCGACCCACATCGCCAAGCAGGACATCGTCATCACCACGGCCCTGATCCCGGGACGGCCGGCGCCGCAGCTCGTGTCCGCCGCCATGGTCGCGACCATGAAGCCCGGCTCGGTGCTCATCGATCTCGCGGTGGAGCGCGGCGGCAACGTCGAGGGCGCCAAGGCCGGCGAGATCGTCACCACGGATCACGGCGTGAAGATCGTCGGCCACCTCAACGTGCCCGGCCGCCTCGCCGCCACGGCGTCGAGCCTCTACGCGCGCAACCTCTACGCCTTCGTCGAGACCCTCATCGACAAGGAGGCGAAGTCCCTGGCGGTGAAGCGGGACGACGAACTCGTCAAGGCGACGAACCTGACCCATGACGGGCAGGTCGTGCATCCCGCCTTCCAGACCAAATCCTGATCCCGCCGGAGGATACGATGGCCACGCTTTCCCCCGATCAGGCCGCCGAGCAGGCGCGCGCCGCCGCCGCCGCGGCTCGAACCGCTGCCGACATCGCGCAGCAGCACGCCGCCCAGGCGCAGAAATACGCCGACGGCCTCGGACACGGCCTCTCGGCCGTCACCCACGGCGCCGTCGATCCCACGGTGTTCCAGCTCGCCATCTTCGTGCTGGCGATCTTCGTCGGCTACTACGTGGTCTGGTCGGTGACGCCGGCGCTGCACACCCCGCTCATGTCGGTGACCAACGCCATCTCGTCGGTGATCATCGTCGGCGCCATCCTGGCCGCCGGCGTGCCGCTCCTCGAGCACGGCACCGGCTGGGCCCGCTTCTTCGGCTTCCTCGGCATCGTTCTCGCCAGCGTGAACATCTTCGGCGGCTTCCTCGTCACCCAGCGCATGCTCGGCATGTACAAGAAGAAGGCCTGAGACGATGTCCCAGAACGTCTCGGCACTCCTCTACATCGTCTCCGGTGTCCTGTTCATCATGGCGCTGCGGGGGCTCTCGCACCCGACGACATCCCGGCAGGGCAACCTGTACGGCATGGTCGGCATGGGGCTCGCCGTCCTCACCACCCTCGTCGGCCATCCGCCGGCGGGCTTCGGCGCCTGGATCCTCGTGATCCTCGGCCTCGGCATCGGCGGCGGGGCCGGCGCGGTCATCGCCAAGCGCGTGCCGATGACGGCCATGCCCCAGCTCGTGGCGGCCTTCCACTCCCTCGTCGGCCTCGCGGCCGTGGCGGGCGCGGCCGGCACCCTCTACGCGCCGCAGGCGGTGGGCATCCTCGAGAACGGCCACATCCACAAGGAGTCGCTGTTCGAGATGGCGCTGGGCGTCGCCATCGGCGCCATCACCTTCACGGGCTCCGTCATCGCCTTCGCCAAGCTCGACGGGCGCATGTCCGGCAAGCCGATCATGCTGCCCCAGCGCCATGCCCTCAACATTGCTCTGGCCATCGCCCTCGTCGGCCTCATCGCGGTGTTCATCGGCACCGAGAGCAAGCTGGTCTTCTGGGTCATCGTCCTGCTGTCCTTCGCGCTGGGCGGCCTGCTGATCATCCCCATCGGCGGCGCCGACATGCCCGTCGTCGTGTCGATGCTGAACTCCTACTCGGGCTGGGCGGCGGCCGGCATCGGCTTCACCCTCGGCAACCTCGCGCTCATCATGACCGGCGCCCTGGTCGGCTCCTCCGGCGCGATCCTGTCCTACATCATGTGCAAGGCGATGAACCGGTCGTTCATCTCGGTCATCCTCGGCGGCTTCGGCGGTGATTCCGCCGCGGCCGGTGCCGGTGGCGCCGTCGAGACCCGGCCGGTCAAGCAGGGGTCCGCCGACGACGCGGCCTACATCCTGAAGAACGCGGAGCGCGTCATCATCGTGCCGGGCTACGGCATGGCGGTGGCCCAGGCCCAGCACTCGCTGCGCGAGATGGTCGACATGCTCAAGAAGGAGGGCGTCGACGTGAAGTACGCCATCCACCCCGTCGCCGGCCGCATGCCCGGCCACATGAACGTGCTGCTCGCCGAAGCCAACGTCCCCTACGACGAGGTCCACGAGCTCGAGGACATCAACGGCGACTTCCCGCAGGCCGATGTCGCCTTCGTCATCGGCGCCAACGACGTCACCAACCCGGCGGCCAAGACCGACAAGGCCTCGCCGATCTACGGCATGCCGATCCTCGACGTGGAGAAGGCCAAGACCGTGCTGTTCATCAAGCGCGGCATGGGCTCGGGCTACGCCGGCGTCGAGAACGAGGTGTTCTTCCGCGACAACACCATGATGCTGTTCGGAGACGCCAAGAAGGTCGTCGACTCCATCGTCAAGAACCTCTGAGCCGAACGCGGGCCTCGCCCGCGCCCATCGGACGGGATACGGGGTCGGCGTCCATCGCCGGCCCCGTTTTCGTTTTCAGCGGGACCGGGCCGGCCGGACTGGAGTAGGGTCCCCCCGTGTCAGCCGAGATCCCCCGCGCCTTCCTCGACGTGTCCCGCTCGGTCCTCGGGCGGCCGTGGCGCGACCGCTGCGCCGATCCGGCGCTCCAGGCCTATGCCGCCACCATGACCCAGGCCCACGGCTTGCCGGACCTCCTCGCCCGGGTGCTGTCGGGGCGCGGCATCCGCCCGGCGGAGTCGGACGCCCATCTCAATCCGCGCCTGCGCGACCTGATGCCGGACCCGGACTGCCTCGTGGACATGGCGGCGGCGACCGACCGCCTCGCCCGCGCCGTGACGGCTCGGGAGACCGTGGCGATCTTCGGCGATTACGACGTCGACGGGGCCGCCAGCGCCGCGCTCCTCGCGGACTATCTCCGCACCTTCGGTCTCGATGTCCGCATCCACATCCCCGACCGCATCACCGAGGGCTACGGCCCCAACGTCGCCGCCGTCACCGCGCTTTGGGAGGCCGGCGCCACCCTCCTCGTCTGCGTCGATTGCGGCACCAGCGGGCACGCGCCCCTGGAAGCCGCGAAGGCCCTCGGCCTCGACGTCCTCGTCCTCGACCATCACGGCGCCCCCGAGAGCCTGCCGCCCGCCCGCGCCGTGGTGAACCCCAACCGCCTCGACGACCTGTCGGGCCTCGGCCACCTCTGCGCGGCGGGCGTGGTGTTCCTCACCCTGGTGGCCCTGAACCGTCGCCTGCGCCGGGACGGCGCGGCGGACCTGCCCGATCTCGCCGCCGCCCTCGACCTCGTGGCCCTGGCCACGATCGCCGACGTGGTGCCCCTGACCGGCCTCAACCGGGCCTTCGTGGTCCAGGGCCTCAAGGTGATGCGCGGGCGCGGGCGCCCCGGGCTCGCCGCCCTCCTCGACGCCGCGTCCCTGAGCGAGGCGCCGGAGGCCTGGCACCTCGGCTACCTCGTCGGCCCGCGCATCAACGCCGGCGGGCGCATCGGCGAGGCCGGCCTCGGCGCCCGCCTGCTCACCACCCACGACGCGGCGGAGGCCGCTCGCATCGCCGCCGAGCTCGACAGGCTCAACCGCGAGCGCCAGGCCATCGAGGCCGAGGCCGTGGCCGCCGCCGAGGCCGAGATGGACCACGCGCTCACCGGCGACCCCGAGCGCCCGGTCCTGGTCGCGGCCTCGGCCGCGTGGCATCCGGGCGTCGTCGGCCTCATCGCCGCCCGCCTCAAGGAGCGCTTCGGCCGCCCGGCCTTCGCCTTCGCGCTCCGCCCCGACGGCACCGCCACGGGCTCGGGCCGCTCGATTCCCGGCGCCGATCTCGGCCGGGCCGTGCGCGCCGCCGTCGAGGCCGGCCTCGCCCTCAAGGGCGGCGGCCACGCCATGGCGGCCGGCGTCACCCTGGCGGGCCCCGAGACGGGGGCGTTCGCCGCCCATCTCGCGGCCGACCTGGCGCAGGCCGTCGGCGAGGCCCGCGCCGTCGAGGCGCTCCTCCTCGACGGCACCGTGAGCGCCGGCGGCGCCACCGCCGAGATGGTCCGCCTGCTCCAGCGCGCCGGCCCGTTCGGTTCGGGCGCCCCCGAGCCGGTCTTCGCCCTGCCGCGCCACCGCATCGTCGATGCGGGGATCGTCGGCAACGGCCATGTCCGCGCCCGCCTGCGCAGCCGCGACGGCCAGGCCGTCGGCGCCATCTGCTTCCGGGCGGCGCAGGGCCCCCTCGGCCAGGCCATCCTCGCCGGCATCGGCCGCGAGTTCCACGCCGCCGGCACCCTCGCGGTCGACACCTGGCGCGGGGCCGACCGCGCCCAGGTCCGGATCTGCGACCTGGCGGCGATCGAATGACCGCAAGCCCCGAATAGCCGCAAGCCCGTTGACACCCGCGCGGGGCCTCATCATAAGGACCCGCGCGCTGCCCACGGGCGGCGGTTTGGGGGAATGTCCCGAGCGGCAAAGGGGGCGGACTGTAAATCCGCTGCGTAAGCTTCGTAGGTTCGAGTCCTACTTCCCCCACCAAACCTCTGACGAGATCGCGAGCGACGGTCCGGCTCCCTGTCTCGACCCTCGGTGATCGTGCGATACGGTCCCCGATGCGGGTGTAGCTCAATGGTAGAGCAGCAGCCTTCCAAGCTGAATACCCGGGTTCGATTCCCGGTACCCGCTCCACTTCCCGATCCGGCGAAAGTCAGCGATCGGCGGACGACCCCGATCCGACCTCACCGTCCTGTGGTGTAGGGGCGAACGCCGTGCGGGCGGGGACCGGCCTCACGGTCGGCCGCCTGCGTCGTCCGCCCCCCTTGCACCCGGCGCGACCGCTCGGCATGAGGCAGGCTCCGACAGGGGGCGGTTCGGCTCCTCCGATCCACCACCGATGCCGTCCCGCGCAGCCTTCCGTCGCCCTCCGGCGTTGAACCGGAGACGGCGGATTTCGTCGGCGGTACGGTTCGGTCACTCATGGTCGCGATGAAATCCCCCGAGCGCAGGGTCGTCCCCTCCGTCGATCTGTCGTCCTGCGACCGCGAACCGATCCATGTCCTGGGGGCGGTCCAGCCGTTCGGGTTCCTCGTCGCCGTCTCCGTCGATTGGCTCATCGTCCGGGTCTCGCAGAATGCGGCGCAATGGCTCGGCCGGCCCGCCGAGGACCTGCTGGGCCTGCCCCTGACCGAGGTCTTCGACGTCGAGGCGGTCCACCTCATCCGGGGCCAGCTGCAAGCCCTGCGCGGTCCCGACGCCATCGACCGCATCTTCGGGATCGCCCTGCAGACGGACGGCCCGGCCTTCGACGTCGCCCTCCACCATTCGGGCTCGGCCATCGTCATGGAGGCCGAGCCGAGCACGTCCGAGCACCTCAACGCCGGCAACCTCGTGCGCAGCATGATCGGACGCCTGCAGCAGAGCCGGGGCTTCGAGGCGTTCTGCCGCGAGGCCGTGCGGCAGATGCGGGCGCTCACGGGCTTCGACCGGACCATGGTCTACCGCTTCGACCCCGACGGGTCCGGCGTGGTGGTGGCCGAATCCGTGCGCTCGGGCCTCGATCCGTATCTCGGCCTGCACTATCCGGCCTCCGACATCCCCCAGCAGGCCCGCGCCCTCTACGAGCGCAACTGGCTGCGCATCATCGCCGATGTCGATGCCCCCGCGATCCCCGTGCTGCCGGCGCGCGACCCGGAGGGCGGGCTCCTCGACCTGTCCATGAGCACCCTGCGCACGGTCTCGCCGATCCACCTCGAATACCTGCGCAACATGGGGGTGGGGGCGTCCCTCTCCGTCTCGATCCTGCGCGGCGGCAAGCTGTGGGGCCTGTTCGCCTGCCACCATTCGTCGCCGCGCCACATCTCCCTGGAGCGCCGGACCGGGGCGGAGCTGTTCGGCCAGATGTTCTCCCTGATCCTGGAGAGCCGCGAGCGCGAGGCGGAGGTGGCCTACGAGGCCCAGTCGCGCGCCCTGCACGACCGGCTCATGGGGGCGCTGGCCTCGGGGGGCACGAGCCTCGAGAACATCACCGGCTTCCTCGACGACATCGCCGGCATCGTTCCCTGCGACGGCATCGGCGTGTGGGTCAACGGCGAGATCACCCTGCGGGACGCGACCCCCACGGCCGAGGAGTTCACCGGCCTCGTGCGCTTTCTCAACCGCACGGCCACGAGCCGCGCCTTCGCGACGAACGAGATCGGCAAGGTCCATCCACCCGGCCGAGACTTCACCGAGCGGGCGGCGGGGCTGCTCGCCGTACCGATCTCGCGGGCGCCGCGCGACTACCTCGTATTCTTCCGGACCGAGATCGCCCGCACGGTGACCTGGGCGGGCAACCCCGAGAAACCGGCCAACCCCGGCCCCAACGGCGTACGCCTCACCCCGCGCAAGAGCTTCGAGGCCTGGCGCGAGGTCGTGCACGGCCAGTCGACGCCCTGGAGCGGCGCGGACCTGCGCATCGCCGAGGCCCTGCGCATCACCCTGCTCGAAGTCATCCTGCGGCTGACCGATTCGGCGGAGAAGGAGCGCAAGACCGCCCAGGAGCGCCAGGAACTGCTCATCGCGGAACTCAATCACCGGGTGCGCAACATCCTCAACCTCATCCGCGGCATCGTCGCTCAGAGCCGGTCGGGGACGGGCAGCATCGAGGATTTCGCGCGCGTCCTCGGCGACCGGGTCCAGGCCCTGGCCCGCGCACACGACCAGATCACCACGACGAACTGGGGGCCGGGCTCGCTGCGCGACCTCATCGGCCTGGAGGCGGCGGCCTATCTCGGCGCCCGCGCGGACCGGGTCCGCCTCGACGGGACCGACGTGCTCCTCGAGCCGCAGGCCTTCTCCACCCTCGCCCTCGTCGTCCACGAACTCATGACCAACTCGGCCAAGTACGGTGCCCTGTCGGACAGCGGCGGCACGGTGGCCATCGCCTGGACCCGCGATGCCGGCGGCCGCCTCGTGCTCGATTGGTGCGAGACCGGCGGCCCGCCCGTGCGCGCGCCCTCGCGGCGCGGCTTCGGCACCACCCTCATCGAGCGCTCGATCCCCTACGAGCTGCAGGGCGAGGCCGAGATCCGATACGCCCTGACCGGCGTCACCGGGCGCTTCGTCATCCCGGCGGCCTTCGTCCAGGCCGCGCCGACCCGCCCGGCCGCCGCCGCCCGGCGCGCGGGGGCGGCCGCGCCCGAGGCCCCGCGCCTGGCCGGCACGGCCCTCGTGGTGGAGGACAACATGATCATCGCCCTGGAGGCCGAGGAGATCCTCACCCTCCTCGGGGCGAAGTCCGTCGACATGGCGGGCTCGGTCCACGAAGCCCTGCGCCTCATCGACCTCTGCCCGCCCGCCTTCGCCCTCCTCGACGTCAACCTCGGGTCCGAGACGAGCCTGGCCGTGGCCCGGCGCCTGGCGGCCCTGAACGTCCCGTTCGTCTTCGCCAGCGGCTACGGCGACAGCTTCCGGATTCCCCCCGAGCTCGGCACCGTGCCGATGATCAAGAAACCCTACACCGCCGACATCCTGCGGCAGGTCTTGGCGCGGAACGCACAGCGCTGAGGGTACCTCGCGAAACGCCGGTCGCCGCCGGTTCCCGTCTCGAGCGCCACGACCGTTCTGGCCACGGCCGTTCTGCGAGACAAACTAGATCCCCGTCCCCTGGGCCGTCTCGAACAGCGCGAACGCCCTGAGCGCGCCGGTGGCGGCGCCGTCCGCGTCCGAGGGGGGTCGGTCCGCGAGCCAGGCGGCGAAGCTCGGCCACAGGCGCTGGCCCTCGCCGTGCCGGAGGAAGCGGGTGTTGTCCCGGACCGCCGGGTCGGAACTCGCCAGCGCCTGGCGCAGGAGCAGTTGGCCGCCGAGGCGCGAGCCCTCGAGGACGTAGAGCAGGCCCGCCGCCTCCGGCCGCGTCGGCGCGCGGGGCGGCGCCGGCGCCGGCGGCCCGGAATGACCCAGGGCCGCGAGGTCGGCCAGGAGTGCCCCGCTGCGCCGGCGGGCCGGCCAGTCGGGGGGCAGCGCCCCCGGCTCCGCCAGGGCGAGATCCGCCTCCAGGGGCACCAGGGCCGCCGCCATGGCGACGAGGAACGCCCCGTAGGCGCCCCGCTCCCCGAAATCGTGGCCGGCCCAGCCGGTATCGAGGCGCCGATGCGCCTCCGACGTCGCCTGCCGCAGGAGAGCGCGCAGGTCGGGCCCGATGCCCCCCCGCCCCGCCGCGTCGTCACGTCCCGTCCCGATGATCATGTCCGGCCGCCGCTGCCCTATCTCATGGTGGATCGCCCCCCGTCCGGCGATGATCGACCGAACCGAAGCGTGATCCCCATGTGGTACCTCTATGGCCTCGCGCTTGTGGCCGGCATCGCCAACGCCGTCCAGGGCGGCACCAACGCCACCCTGGCCAAGACCCTGGGCCAGCCCTTCGCCGCGGGGCTCGTCGTGGCGCTGGGGACCGGAACCACCCTCCTGCTGGTCGGCCTCGTCTCCGGTCGCCTCAGCCTGCCGAGCCTCGCCGCGGCCGCGCAGGTGCCGGCCTGGGCGTGGTTCGGCGGCTGCCTCGGCGCCCTCGTCGTCCTGTCGCAGTTCTTCGCGGCGCAGCAGATCGGCGCCGCGCCGTTCCTGGCGATCCTCGTCACCGCCGGGGTCGCGACCTCGATCCTCCTCGATCATTTCGGCTGGATCGGGTTCTCCGTCCATGCGGCGAGCCCGTGGCGGATCGTCGGGGGGCTTCTCATGGTCGCGGGCGTCACCCTCGTGGCCCTGTTCTGAAATAGGCCCGCCGCCCCTTGCCTTCCAGGCGCGGAACGGCGAGGTCCCCCGGCATCGCCCTGCCGAGCCGCCCGGTGAAACCGCCATGAACATCTTCCAGGACATCGTCGCCCGCTTCAGCCAGACCGTGACCGCCTATGCGGGCGACACGGTCCTGATGGAGGCTATGGTCTCGGCTGCCGCCAACGTCATCGTCGCCGATGGCGAGGTGGCGGGCGCGGAATTCGACACGGCGCTGGCCGGTATCCAGGCCAACCCGATCCTCGAGAAGGGCTACGACCGGCTGATGCTGGAGAGCGAGCTCTACGACGGCATCGCCCGGGCGCGGACCCGGGCCGGGCGGGCGGAGAACCTGCGCCGCGTCGCCGGCATCCGCGGACGCGACGGGGCCGAGCGCGCCGCCGCCTTCCTCATCGCCGCCGATGTCGCCGATCACGACGGCATCTCGCCCCTCGAAGCCACGGCCCTGGACGAGATCGCCGAGGCCCTCGGCGTCGACAAGGCGGCCCTCCTCGGAGCTTCGCCGGTCAAGCGTTCCGCCGGCTGAGGGGGCGCCGGCCCGGCGGCTGGGGACCGATTGTCGGCAAAGCCCTTGATCAAAGGACGGCGAGCCTCTAAGCGGGCCCCCGTCTTTCGCCCGGCTCGAAGGGTTTTCGAGCGACTGACCGGGCGCCCGCTCGTGTGAGCTTGCCGTAGGAAAGAGACGATGGCCAAAGAGAAATTCGCTCGTACGAAGCCGCACTGCAACATCGGCACGATCGGTCACGTGGACCACGGCAAGACGTCGCTGACGGCGGCGATCACGAAGGTCCTGGCCGAGACGGGCGGGGCGACGTTCACGGCC
>NZ_JAKSXV010000068.1 GCF_022829345.1 Methylobacterium sp. J-090
TGCGCGAGGCGGTGGCGCCGCTCGCCGCCGCCGGCATCGTCGTCCTGTGCGCCGGCGTCGTCCTGATGGCTTTGGCCAAAGGCGGTACCAAGCCCCTGAGCCGGACGGGCCTCGGCCTCGCCCTGCTCACCGGCGTTCTGACCCGATTACGGCGCCTTCCGCTGCGAGGCCTTCGGTGCGGTCGCCTGAGACGGTTTCCGACACATCACGTCGGCGCAACGTGTCGCGACGGTCCCCTACGCCTGGGCGGTTCTTGAAGGCTACGGCATTCACACATCGGGCGGGAACCGTGGGTCCCCTCTCCTGGAAGGAGAGGGACAGGGTGAGGTGTGCGAACTTTCCGAATAGGTCCCACACCTCACCCCAACCCTCTCCTTCCAGGAGAGGGGGCCTGTTGCGCTTCACGCCTGCTGAGTGCGGCTTTCGGAAAGCGCCATCGAGCGGATGTTTG
>NZ_JAKSXV010000069.1 GCF_022829345.1 Methylobacterium sp. J-090
ACGATGGCCAAAGAGAAATTCGCTCGTACGAAGCCGCACTGCAACATCGGCACGATCGGTCACGTGGACCACGGCAAGACGTCGCTGACGGCGGCGATCACGAAGGTCCTGGCCGAGACGGGCGGGGCGACGTTCACGGCCTACGACCAGATCGACAAGGCACCCGAGGAGAAGGCCCGCGGCATCACGATCTCGACGGCCCACGTCGAGTACGAGACCGCCAACCGCCACTACGCCCACGTCGACTGCCCCGGCCACGCCGATTACGTGAAGAACATGATCACGGGTGCCGCCCAGATGGACGGCGCGATCCTGGTGGTGTCGGCCGCCGACGGCCCGATGCCCCAGACCCGCGAGCACATCCTGCTCGCCCGCCAGGTCGGCGTGCCGGCGCTGGTGGTGTTCCTCAACAAGGTCGACCTCGTCGACGACGAGGAGCTCCTCGAGCTCGTCGAGATGGAGGTGCGCGAGCTCCTCTCCAAGTACGACTTCCCCGGCGACGACATCCCGATCACCAAGGGCTCGGCCAAGGTCGCCCTCGACAACGGCGACGCCAAGGTCGGCCACGACGCCGTCATCGCGCTGATGAAGACCGTGGACGACTACATCCCGCAGCCGGAGCGTCCCATCGACAAGCCGTTCCTGATGCCGATCGAGGACGTGTTCTCGATCTCGGGCCGCGGCACCGTGGTGACGGGTCGCGTCGAGCGCGGCATCGTCAAGGTCGGCGAGACCGTCGAGATCGTCGGCATCCGCGACACCCAGACCACCACGGTCACGGGCGTCGAGATGTTCCGCAAGCTGCTCGACCAGGGCCAGGCCGGCGACAACGTCGGCGTGCTCCTGCGCGGCACCAAGCGCGAGGACGTCGAGCGCGGCCAGGTCGTGTGCAAGCCGGGCTCGGTCAAGCCCCACACCAAGTTCAAGGCCGAGGCCTACATCCTCACCAAGGAAGAGGGCGGGCGCCACACCCCGTTCTTCACCAACTACCGCCCGCAATTCTACTTCCGCACCACGGACGTGACCGGCGTGTGCGTGCTCCCCGAGGGCACCGAGATGGTCATGCCCGGCGACAGCGTCACCATGGACGTCACCCTCATCGTCCCCGTCGCCATGGAAGAGAAGCTCCGCTTCGCCATCCGTGAAGGCGGACGCACCGTCGGCGCCGGCGTCGTCGCCGCCATCAACGAGTA
>NZ_JAKSXV010000072.1 GCF_022829345.1 Methylobacterium sp. J-090
TGTATTGCGCCCAATGTATCGCCATATCAAGGACGTCGAACACGAAGGAGTTTCGCCATGAAGTGGTCTGCCCCCGTCGTTCAGGAAATCTGCGGCGGCATGGAAGTCACCAGCGACGGTTCTGCGTAAATCGATCCCTTCAACTAGGGATCGGCGCCCCCCGGGTCGTCAGCTCAACCAAACCAATCCAAACCAGAAGAAACACCATGAAGTGGTCCTCCCCCATCGTCAAGGAAATCTGCGTCGCCATGGAAGTCACCAGCTACGAGTCGGCGGAAATCGATCCCTTCAACTAGGGATCGGCGCCCCCCGGGGCGTCAGCTCAA
>NZ_JAKSXV010000116.1 GCF_022829345.1 Methylobacterium sp. J-090
TCGATCAAACAGGAACGGACACAGGCCGCGATGATGGCCGAAGCGCTGAATTTGCTGTTCGAGCGCTACGGCGAGCCGCCGATTGCGAAGGCGTGAGCCGCCTGCCGTTGACTTGGCGGCGGGCACCACGCGACATGCTCAATTCCGGCAACGCTCAGGCTTCGAGCCGCTGCCGGCATCAGGAGAGATCACCCGCCGCGCGATAGACCCTGAAACGACTACGGCCCCCCTGTCGCCAAACAGGAGGGCCGCGAAATCGAGTGGCTTTTGGAAGGGCCGATACAGCCTCCCAAAAGCCATACGGCACCCTCGGGTGTCAAGCGGGAACGCCAATTCCTGCATCGAGATGTCGTGCCTGGACCCTAGTCGCGGCCCTACAGGGACCGAGGACGATGTTTCACGCGACCATGGCCGCCGTGATCGACGGCGTGCGCACGCTTGCGCAGATGGATGAGCTGTCCCGCCAGGTGTGGCAGGGGCATGCGGCCGGCGCCTTGAGTGACGAAGCCGCTCAAGCCCTCGCCGAGCAGCTCCATGCCCGCCGGAGCGCGATCCGGCAGGGTATCGTCCCGGTCGGTGTCCCGGTCGGACGAGCGAGCCTGTTCCCGCCTCGCCGGCATGTGACCTCGCCCGACAAGCTGGCCTCTCGCGACCGGCGTCGGTTGTTGGCTTGTTCCGGCCCGATGCCGCCCGCCCTCGCCGCCCGCTTCACCACCGGCCAGCTCGCCGTCCTGCGTATCGTGGCGGACGAAGTGACGGCCAAGGGTGTGTGCGGGCTGTGCATCGATGCCATCGCGGCCCGGGCCGGCGTATGCCGACGCCTCGCGCAGGCTGCCATCCGCCTCGCCGAGGGTGACGGATTGCTCACCATCGAGGAGCGCCGGCATGAGGGCCGAAAGAACAGCCCCAACCTCGTCCGTATCCTCAGCCGAGAGTGGCAGGCCTGGATGCGGCGCGGCCGCCGCAAGTTTGTAGATTTACGAGGACCGGCAGAAGCCGCGTCGCCTGTCCAGGGCATAGGGTGCAGAACGATTCATCCCACGGATAGGAGGGTGTTAAGTCCGGGGAAAATCGAGGCTAGGACAACTGCTGCGAAGCTGCCGGAACGGCAGAGCCGGACCCGACCATGAGAACATCTAGAATCCGCGCGACCTGTGGAGACGGTTGAGCCATGCCGGGGATGCATCCGGGCGGTCGGTATGACGAACGATGCACGCATTAGAGCGAACTTCCCCAGCGGTGCGGTGGCGGCGTGAGGGAGGCGCTGTAACCCTCCCGGCCAGCGCGGCATCGAGGATGAGGACGGGATGACCGGCAGGGCGGAATACCCAACGAACTTCCTTGCCGTGGTCCTGGAGAACGTCGAGCTACGGAAGCAACTAGCCGACGTGCAGGACCAGTGCGTCGAGCTGGCCGTGGATGCGGGCGACTTGCACGCCGAGATCGTGTCCCTACGGGAGCAGCTGCATGTAGCAGAGCAGGCCCGCGATCGGTGGCGCGGTCTGGCTGAACATCGGATTACCGGTTGAGGCAAAGAGCCGGACTCACCCGCGCAGGATCCTGACGGCTTCATGTGGGCCTGTTGAACGGGCAGACACAGCGAAAATGGGCGAACCAGATAGCCCCGTTTAAAGAATCTCCGATAAAGCTTGAACCATGGCACTTAGTGCTATACATAGGTCCGTGCAGGGACCTTACCCCCTGAGACAAATAGGACGTTTCACATGGCACACAGAATTAGCGGGCTAATGCCCTGGGGATCATCAAATGAAAATCCTAGTACCACCTGACCTATCCAAAAAGCTCGCAAAAGCTAATGTACCAGATAGCGAGCTAAAAAATGCTGTTTTACGAGCAGAGCGTGGTTTAATTGACGCTCGTATCGGAAAATATCTAATCAAACAGCGCGTACCACGTGAAGGTCAAGGAAGATCTAAGGGGTTTCGTACAGTCATCTGTTATAAAATAGGTGATTTTGCTGTGTTTCTTCATATGTTTGCAAAGAGCAACAAGCCTAATCTTAGCGATCAGGAAAGCGAAGAATATAATTTTTTCGCAAATAAGCTAGCGGATCTCAGTGATGAGAACATTACTCGTCTTGCTAAAGAGCATGACTGGAGAGAAATAGAATAGATGACTAACCAGAAGACGTACCGGAGTGATGCACTTCGGTCGCTTCATCTGGTAGCAGAAGACCTCCACGCGGTTGGTGCACTCGACAGAGCCGATATGCGCCGTTTCGACGTGTCTTGCCTAACCCCAGTGGAGGTTTTACTGCCAGAAGCGATCAAAGGCATCCGAGAAGATGCGAATATGAGCCAATCGATCTTCGCTTTGGCTCTGAATGTAACAACGTCGCTTGTCAGCAAGTGGGAGCGCGGTGAGAAGAAGCCTAGCGGCCCTTCTCTCAAGCTCCTTTCGCTCGCAGCACACAAAGGTATCGACGCCATTCTGTGAGCGCCGATACCCTTACATTTGCCGCTGAAGGGTTTTCCCAGCGCGCCAGTAGTGCGCAACCAGCTAGACGCATGCGGTTCCACTACTCCCAATTCCCGGCCGGGCCACACGTATGCCCCGCCCCCTCTGATACTGTCTCACCCGCTCTACCGTCCTTCTTCGTCCCATTCGGGTATACCCCGGCGGCACGAAGGCCTGAGACGTTCCCGGCGTCTCATATGGATTGCTTTCCGATATATGAGACGGCATAGTCTCCGGGCCTAGAGCCAAACGAGACACATCATGCCTTCATTCGGGTACGCCAGGGTCAGCAGCGCAGGTCAGGATCTGAGCATTCAGCGCGCCGCCCTGGCGGGCGCCGGCTGCGCCATCATCCGCGAGGAGGTCGGCAGCGGCACCACTACCAAAGGCCGCGAGCAGCTCAAGATCATCCTCGACTTCATCGGCAAGGGCGACGTGCTGATGGTGACGCGGATCGACCGCCTCGCCCGCTCCATCGCCGACCTTCAGGACATCGTTCGAGACCTAAGGGCGAAGGGTGCGGCGCTGAAGGCAACGGAACAGCCGATCGACACCAGCACCGCCGCCGGCAAGGCGTTCCTCGACATGCTGGGGGTGTTCGCCGAGTTCGAAACCAACCTGCGACGCGAGCGCCAGACTGAAGGAATCGCCAAGGCCAAAGAGGCAGGGGTCTATAAGGGCAGGCCGGCGACGATCGACACCACACAGATCCTCGCCCTCAAGGCCCAGGGCATCGGTCCTGCCGCCATCGCCAAGCGGCTTAGCATCGGCCGGGCCAGCGTGTACCGCGTCCTCGGGAAGAGCACCGAGGTGCCCGCCAACGGGTGAGGCTTAGCCTCAACCCGCCGCGAGCGTTCCACCATCGGCATCAGCGGTCCAACGTCCGGTAAAGGCTCGGCGAACGTCACCGATTCCGCTCCTGAAGGCCGGCTCATCAGCCGATCCATGGACGACGGGCCAGACGATCTGAAGCCCTATGGGCTCAAGCCGTACCCCATTGAAATCACAGCGTTTTAAACGCGGTTGGACGGCTGGACGGCTTTCACCCCCCTACTGTCTTACTCACGCACAGCAATCTGCTGTGCAAGCCATTGTCGTCACACGTCTTTTCGCCCCTTCCCTATTCACCACCGAACGGCACACCTGTCCGGTTCTGCCCAACCGCCTATGGTCTGCCTGCTCATATCTTCTTCTCCTAGAGAAGGAGCGAGCCGTCCAAGTTGTCCAAGCCGTCCATTCCGTAGGCAGATTATCTCCAGGCGGATCGTCCAAGGCTTGTCCACGGTTGTCCCTAAAGCCATGCGCAAGCAACATAACGCGACCAGCTGTGTAGGATAAAAGTCGTATAGGGAGAAAAAAGAATTGTCGTAATTTCGCGGCGAAAAAGACAGGGTTACACACCGGTCTAGAGCTAAACAAATCCTGGACTTTTGGACCCCCCTACCCCCCTTACACTTCAATACTATCAAGGAAAGCTTTGTTCATATCAATCAACCGTTGAACAAAGGGGAGCGGGGTAATCGGTGCGGACAAGGGACAGTGAGCCAGAAGATCCAACAGAACCCCAGGTCTATGGCTCAGGCTTAGGTGACGACCAGGGGTCTGCACCTGCTGGCATCGGACAGGGACATCACCGAGATGCTTATCGCCCTGCCTCTTCCCGTTGCTTCTTCGAGCTGTGGCATGAGGTGCAGAGAGACTGGTAGGGGCCGGCCCAGAAGGCGGCCACGTCCCCCCGATGGGGCGTGACGTGATCGCAGACCACGGCCGGGGTCACATGATCCTCGGCGAGGCACATCCGGCACAACGGCTCTTCCCGAAGCTGCACGGCCCGCACAGCCTGCCATCGCGCCGTGGAGTACAGGGGACGGGTCGGCACCTGTTGCCGCCGCCTGCGGTCATACCCCTGCTGATCAGCAAGGGAACCACGCCCCGTGGCAGGGCGGAATATGGGGGGCCGGGTAGGCATCGAAACCATCCTTCATCGTGAGCAGGGACCGGCCAGGAATTCGACCGGTGGAACCCGAGGAGAGCGGCGGGCAAGGATGAGCAGTGGTCAGCCGCAGAGCTGTCGGCATTCCTTGCGGGCGGCTTCCGCACGTTCATCGATCCAGCGGGCAAGGTCGGTGAGGTGGACACCCTTCGCGCACCGCTCGCTCGCCTCGATCCGAATGAGCGGCAGGGCAATGGCACCCGTGCTGATCTTCCGGACCAGCTTCTCCGGGGTGAGGTGCGAGAAGTAGTCCCTGGCCACGCGGTCGATCAGGATCACCGCGGCGCCATCGTACTGAGCCATGAGGAGGAAAGCGGTGTTCATGGAGACCTCGTGTCCTGTCGAAGGGCAGGGGCCGGACTGAACCAGATGCCAGCGCCGACCCCTTTGCTATGCCGCAGCAGGACGAGGTCTCAACCGCGCAGGAAGCCCGGCAGCAGATCGCCGCGCGTCGGGTCGACCTTCTCGCCGAAGGGGTCCGGCCAGCGATGCACGATCTCGGACGTGATGCAGTCGCGGAAGATCGTGGTGAGCTGCACAAAGCCGCCCACGCTGTAATCCTCATCCGCCGGCTCGTCGGGGGTTGCCCCCTTGTCGAGACGGGCAGCGCAGACACCTCGGATCGCGATATGGCGACCATCTTCGGGAGGGCCTTCAGAACCACCGAGCACCAGCCCGGCGGCCTTGCGTGCATCCTCGCTCGGCGTCGGTGCGAAGTGGCTCTCGGGCAAAGGCGCCAGGGTGTAGGCGGCTTGCACGATGGTCTCTTCGCCAATCGCAAACGTGAAGTCGCGACTGCGCAGGCTGTGCGTTTCGAACCGATTCCGTTCGGTCGAGAACCCCCCGATCATGAAGCTGAAGTGCGGATATGACCGGCCTTCAGCTTGAAGCGCGGCGTGCAGCTCCACGCTGAGGGGAGGCATCAGCGCCAGCACATCATCGAATCCCGTGATGGTCACACCACGGTTCGCGATCTGCACCAGGGCATGATGCATGGCCGAGCACGCCCCACCTGCGCCTCGGTTGGCGAAGGCACAGGACCACTCCGGCATGATCGCCACCTTGGAGACGTGGCCCTGCACCACGCCTTGGCTGTCATAGCCGATTCCATCCGTCGCGATGGCAATGCCCGTTTCGCTCCGCACGATGCTGATGGCACTCATGACAGGTACTCCCCCCAACCACCTTCCCGACCCCTCTCGGGGATCGACCAATTTTGAGACTGCGCCGAACGCGGGCCGGCCACGTACCCGCCGGTCGAGAAGGCCGGGAGCCTGTTAGCGTTCATCGCCTCCAAGAGCGGGGCGTATTCCTTGGTCGCCTTGGCGTTCATGACGAACTCGCCATTGCTCAGGCGGGCCAGGATCTCGTCCGAGGTGCCCGTGCCGGGCCCTCGGATGTGACCGCCATCGGCGAACTTCAGGAAGTTGAGGCCGACATCGAGGCCCTTCCCACCGCCGAACAAGCCGCTCAGCAGGCCGCCGCTGGTGCTGCCGCTCTTGCCGAACAGGCTGTCGACCACGCTGTTCACGCCCTGGTCCGCGAGCCGATCGAACAAACGGCCAACCGCATTCGTGAGCGCCTGCATCGCGGTCACGCCGTTGCGGGCATCTGAGACCAGGCCCCCGAGCACGCTGGAGCCGATGGACCGAAGGTTCTCGTGCTGCTCGCGCACCTCCTCGATCTTGTCGCGATACTGAGCCGTCGCGGCCGAGGTTTCCTTGATGGTGGCAATCTGTTGGGCGCTGAGCGTCAGACCGTTCTGCGTCGCCAGCTCCTGAGCCTTGGCGAGGTTGATCGCCACCACCTTCTCGGTGTTGCTCTTGCCGATCGCGTCCACCTCGGCCTTGAGGGCCGCCGTGGTGCGGGTCAGGCCGTTCACGTAGGTTTCTACGGCGTCCAGGCTCTCGCTCGGTGCGGCCGGCTTCGAGGTTCGTCCGCCGCCGCCTGTCTTCGGCTCCTCCGTGAAGAAGCTGAGGGGACGACGCGGCGGTGCCGGTGCATCCTTGATCGCGTTCTCAGGGCCGGCTGGCTTTTCCGGGCCAATCGGCTTGTCATAGATCGTCCGCGCGCCGGTCACCTGATCGTTGAAGCCCTCGGAGAAGATCTTGGCGGTGCCTCCGATGATGAGGCCCACCGTCTTCAGATAGTCGGCGAGCGGCCCCTGCATCTCTTGGATCTTGGTGTAGAAGTTGCCGGCGTTCGCGGTGGCCTTGGCCACGCCCTCGGCGATGCCCAGCCAGATATCGAGCACCTGTCGGCCGGTGCCCTCCAGGGCCACTGACACGTGGAAGAAATCGTCGATGGCCTTGTAGGCGGCGTCGAGGCGGTCGCGGAACTCGTTCGCCCGGTCCACGTCCTCTTGCTTGACCAGATCCTCGCGCTTGCGATCCAGACTCGCGGCGATGGCGTCGATGTCGAGGCGGCCGGATCGGATGTTGTTGGCGATGTCCGCACCGAACAGCTTCTCGCCGAGGTCGATCGCAGCCAGACCCAGCCCCAGGTCCCGCAACTCCTGCATGGCCGTCACGGCGGCACGGATGCGGCCTTCGTTCGTGTTGGCCTTGTTGTAGTCCGCCAGCCCCTGGGACTGGAAGCTGCCGGTGTAGCCGGTCTCAAAAACGTCGTTGAGCTGCTTTTTGACCGGGTCCTCGTGCTCGAATTTAGGCGTGACGACCTGCCCTGCCTTCCGAAGCGCCGCCTCCACCTCGCTGGTGCTGATCTTGGCTTTCTCGGCCGCCTCGCTGAATCGCTGGAAGAACTCCACCCCGATGCCAGCCTTCCCGGCATCGGCCCCGAGCTTGATGAAGCGGTCGAGCTGCGCGTTCGCTTGGCTGATCGAGGACGACACGAGCGTGTAGGCCGCGAGGATACCGGCACCGGTCGCCGCAAGGCCGATCGCTGCCGTCTTGGCGGTGTCCAACTGCCCCGGTAGCCGCGCCAGCCCCTGGATGCCGCTCATGGCGGTGTTGATGCCGGCCGCCGTGCTCTGGAAGGATTTCAGCATCTCGGCCGAGCGCTGCAACGCGAGGTCGCGCGCCCTGCTCATGGCCCCCTCGAACTTCGTGATGTCGGCGGTGACGGAATAGGAAAGCGGGCCGCTCATGGCTTACCCCTCATCCAGGGCATCTTGCCCAGATCGATCGACGGCATCGCCGAACTCGTCCTCGCGGGCGTTGATCGACGGATAGAAGAATGGCCGCGCGGGCTGGCGGGTGGTGCCGTACTCCACCGCCATGGCGTGATCGTAGGCCCTACCGTTCTTCGAGAACTTCGTGGTCGACTGCCCGCCGGCCTCGATGGTGACGCGCAGGGCCTGCGCATCTGTTTCGACATGCACGCTGTCCCGCAGGGCGCCTTCATCCTCTGGCGCGGCCTGCCGGATGTCCTCGGCGATGCTCTGGGCCGTGCTTGTCAGGCCCCCGAGGACTCGTTCCCGCAGGCGCGCCTTACGGGTCGCGGAGAGCGCAAGGCTCTCGAATTTGGGAAGGCTGAACTCGATCATGCGGCCCCCTTGAAGGGTTCGCGCTCGTCGAACACAGCGGCCTCGGCCGCGATCCCGAACAGTCCCGCCTCAAGGACGCGAGCGGCGAGCGGCGCATAATTGCCGGGGCCGTTTTTGATCAGGACATCCGTGATTTCGGGGTCCGGCTTATATCCGACGAAGGGCCACGAAGCGGGCGACAGGACCCGCACCAGATCCTCGAACGTCCACTGCCCGAGGCCGAACCTCTGGAAGGCGGCGTAGGGCGAGAAGTCCTCCCTCATGTGAGGGTTGAGGTTGGTGAGCCCGTTTGACCGTGGGTATCGGAAAACGCGCTCCTGCCCGCCGAACTGCGCGATGACGTGATCGACCCTGCTCATCCTGGCCTCCTGTCTCTGAAAAATCGTGGTGGGGGGTGCCGGCCGCGCTGAGGATTTGCTGCCGGCTTTTGGTGCGGTTCCAGACACCGCTACGCGGCCCGGACGGTGAGGACACGAGAACCCCCGCCGGCTATGCCGGGCCGGTCCTGCCGGCGAGCTTGTCGGCCTTGTGCTGTTCCGACATCCGCCGGGCCCCGTGCAGGCGCCGCAGCTCGGGAATACGAAGGTCATGACGCTCGGCAGCGCGATGAATGGCGACCAACTCGGCTTCGATCCGGTCCAGATCCTCACCCGCTCCAGCCAGCACCGCATCCTGCCGCTCGACGGCTAAGGCCTGCTCACGCGCACGAAGAGCCTGACGGTCAGCCTTGGCGGCTTGAAGCTCAGCTTCCAGCTCGGAAGCGCTCGCCTTGCCGGAGATGGTGTGAATAAACGCGCTGAATAGTTTCATGGCATCCTCCGCGAGAGATATCTCGCACAGGTATTCAGAAGCCAAAACAGGATGATTAATTCAAGCTGTTGAGAGATTAGATGCCAATGAGGATCTTGCTTAGCTGACGATCACTTTCAGGGGCCGGGCAGAACTCAAAGGCACGGAACAGGTATTCCTTTTCCGTGCCTCGATAATGCTCTGGCATCACGCCTGAAGCACTATCACGGGGCCAGCAGTCGGTGCCGTAGCGCTTGACCAGAATTTGGAGCCACAGCGCCCGCTCGCGCACCGAAGCATCCGGCCGGTGGAATCGCTCGACCAAGGCGCACAGCTCGCGGTCCCGACCGGCGCGACGCTCCCGTGCATACCAGGGCTCACCACCCGGTCCGACCGAGAGGCCGAAGGCGTCCTCCAAGCTGAAGCCAGCCGGAGCGAGAGACAGGTACTCCCGCAACCGTGCCGCCAAGGCGGCAAGGTCCGCCGGTTCGTGGCGGTCCTCCGCAATCCGTCGCAGAAGCTCAAGGCCCCCAGCCGCCGTCATGGCCGCCTCGGGGTAAGCTCGACATCCGTGATGAGCAGGCGCCAAGCCATAGGTTCACACCTCCATATTTTGAGGGAAGGGGTTCGGGGATGAGACGAACGTCGGTCAGGCAAAGCGAAATCCAGAGGGCGATCCGCGCCGTTCACGCGGCCGGCCTGACGGTGTTTCGGGTCGTCGTCCGAGCTGATGGGGTCTCCATCGAAACGCTTGAACAGCCCGACCGCGAGGAGGACGAATTCCACGCAGAAGAGGGCCACCACCAAGACAGGGTGGTGGTCCTATGATCGTCCGCCCGAGAACACCGGGCGCCGTCATGGTCGTACCTTCGCGGCCTCGACGTGATCGAGCGGCATCGGCACCGCTTGAGAGGTGCCGAAAATCCTAACGGTGATGGAAATGCGAGCGTCGGGCAGGAACCCCGCCACTGTGCCTGGGAAGGATCGGAAAGGGCCGTCAACGATGTTGACCCGCATGCCCGGCACGAGAGCTTTAGCGGCCTGCGTTCGATCCGCAGCCGCCATCTCGGCGAGATGATCGTCCGTGAAATCGTACACCCCGGCCGCTTCAGCCGCGCGTAGGCCATCGAGCATTTCAGCCTCGACGGTCACCGGTCGCCCGGCGATCCGCACCATGCCCTCAAGCCCAGGCGTCTGGCGTAGGCCGAGCAGGTTCTGCCCACGGGCGAGGCCGACGAAGATGTACCGGGGGAACAGCGGTCGCTTGACCGCGACAGCCTTGTTCCTCCGCACACGGGTCACCGTCATTGCCGGCACGTAGGTGCTGAAGGCTCGCCGCCGAATGCTATCGGCTGTCGTGTTCTCCCGCTTGTCGTTGGTGAAGGCCACGAACCATTCCGAGGCTTCCTCGACCGGAGGATATTTCGGAGCCATGCTCAGGCACCCCTCTTCACGACGGGGGAGATCCGGATGGTTCGGATGCCGGAATGGCGCTTCTCGATGTTGAAGCCCTTGGCCCTCACCAGCGGGGCGCAGCGCACCAGCCGGTTGCCGAGGCCTTGCGCCGTGACAGGCCAGGACTTGAGGCGGGTCACACTGTCCGGCGCGATCTCCGTGAGGGCTTCCAGCAGGTCGGCCGCCGTACCCTCCCACCCGTGCTCCAACGGCTCGACCAGCCGGCAGACCTGCATCGCAACCGGATCGGACTCGAAGGCGGTTTGGTTCACCTCCTCCTGATTGCCGGTGTAGGCGGCGGTGAAGGTGCCTTCCTCCCAACCCAAGCCGGGCTCGGCCGCCGTCATCCACTTCGTGAAATCCGCAAGGCGCGGGGCACGTTCGAGCTTAACGGAGCCGATCCGGCGGACGGCCGAGGAAAGGCCATCGCACAGGGCGCCGAGCACACGGGGTGCTGCCACCTGCCAATCGGCCCAGAACTCATCTTCGGCCCGCCGCTCATCCTCCGGGATGGAGAGGAGCTGAATCGTCACGGCCCGCGAGGCGAGGTCGGCCCGCTCGGTTAGGGCCGGGATACCGTTCAAAATTATCGGCCGCGCGACCATGAAAATCGACTCGTCGCGGTCGCTCATGAGCTGCCGCGTGGCGTAGCCGGCGCCCGTCGCGATGGAGCACAGGACGTCCGAAAGCCAGGGCTCGACCCGGCTCAGGTTGTCCATCACCAGCATGTGCGCGTTGCTCGCCGCGATCATGAGATCGCGCGGGTCCTTCGGCACGGCACGGATCGGGGCCACGTTCGGATCGACCAGGGTGCGGATGAGCTTGCAGAAGGTGGACTTGCCCGACCCCTGTTCGCCGTTGACGACGAGGATGGGATAGGGGCCGGTCTCTCGCATCGCGGCTACCAGCCACGCGACCACCAGCTGAAAATCCTCATCCGTCGCCACGTTGACGAACCGGCGCAGCTCGCCGATTTCCGAGCCGCCTTCGGGCTCGCACAGGGCCCGCATGCCAGCCGAGCGGACGAAGGGCAGGCCGTGGCCTTTGATGAGGTCCCAGCTGTTGGGGCCGATCTTCACCACGCTCCATTCGGGGTCGCAGAGATCGAGGTATAGGAAGCCGCCTTGCGCCCCCACGCGGGACCAGGGCGTGCGCAGCCGCCCTTCCTGGGTCGCCCTCGCCTCCAACACGCGCAGGGTGTCTTCGAGCGCCTGAGCACCAGGGACGAGGCCCGTCGTCTCATAGGCGCGCGAGGCCAGCCACCGCTTGAACTTCTTGGAACGGACGCCCCAACTTTCGCGATGATCGCGAACCGCGAAGGTGGCGTAGGCCTCGCCGTCCTCATCGTGCCAGAGATCGCAATCCTCCGTCAGCGACATGAGGCTGTCGCGTTGAGGGGTCCGCCGGCGCTTGGAGGTCTTGGCCTTGCCAGCATCGCCGGATGACGCACCGGCCGCCTTGCCCTTGGGCTTCGCCCGCGAGGCCTTCGGCTCCCCCTCTGCCGATTCCGCTTCGGGTGTCTCGTCGTCAGCCTGATCGTGGCCGATGGGCTCGGCGCCATCCACCAACCGCGTGATTTCGTGGAGCGGGTCGTTCGGCGGACCCGGCTCGCCCTCGCCCGCCGACATCAGCGAGACGCCCGTGAAGGAGCGCCGCGCACCACCCACGCATCGATGACGGCTTGCAGCTCGAAGGCCGCCTGCGCATCGAGCCGGTCGAACGACAGAGCCTCAAGGAAGCGAACCGCCGCAACGCCTGGAGGAACGCCGTACAAGGCAGCGGCCAACCGCAAGAAGCCCCGCCCCTCGATAGGCTTGCGGCCACGCGGTTCGATGAGCCAGCTTTCGGCGCCGAAAATCCAGGCGTTGCCCTTCGGCGTTCGCTTCTGGAGCACAGGCCCGCGCACGGTTTTGATGCCGAGCACGTAGCGCAGCAGGCCCGCCCGTAGGATGCCAGCCGCCTGATCCATCACGCGGAACAGTCGCTGTTCGCCCACCAACAGGCCACCAGGGACAGCCGCTTCTTCGGAGGCCGGCCCGCCAATGACATCGAGATCGTACCCGGTATGCCCGAGCGGCGAGTGCTGATCATCAGCACAGTGCGGCGCCCGGTGACCGCCTCCACCGGCAGCACCATGCCAGTGCAGAGCCTCGCACCAGGGGCACCAGGTCACGACATGAACCGGGTCGCCAACTTCCGATGCAACGGTGAAGGCAGGAAGGCGAGGAGGGGTAGAACTAGCCATCGGTGCAGGGTGTCCCGTCTACGTGTTGACGGTGACGAACCTGACCGAATTGAAGCCCCTACCCGGAGCGAGAGGAGGCGATAACTAGGTTTTCTACCCCCTTCGCTAGTGCCACCGCATACCGAACCCAGCGTTGCCAGTCGGGAAGGTGGCGACATCGGCATTCGCCGACATCAGGTCATTGGGCACTGCCAAGCCGATGCTGGAAGCCAGTCACTCTTTGATTTGAGTGGGTCGGCCGCGTCAGCGACGCCTCTAGCGACAAAAATTGGCCTGGGCGATCCACCATCCAACCCCGACGATGATTGCGATGGCTAATACCACGATCGTAATCTGAGCAGACAGCGGCACCTTGTCTTTCCACGTGAAGTGAAGTTGCTCGTCCATCCAGTCGATCTGCGTCTCTGCGAACAGCTTATAATGGGCGTACCATCCACTTAGAAACACCTGCCTGCCAATAGTTGTAGAATAATATTCAACATCAATTGTATCAAATTCGATCTTCGCCGCAGTAGTATCCTGACCAGATTGAACACTGCGATAAAGAGACTTCAATTTGTTGTATTGATGGAGTAGCTTGTTCGCAGCATTCTCGTACTCTTCGGCTCGATAGAACGAGAGATACAAGCTCGCAATACCAGCGATGAGCAGGATTGCTGACGGCACCTTCGCAGAAAGTGGATCATAGATGAGTGCGAATATGCCGACTGCACTGGAAATGATTCCGACCCATCCCGGTCCCTTTCCAACAATGTCGTATGTCGCAAACGTCTTCTTCACACCGAATGCGACATCATAGCCTTTCTCGGCAATTGTTTTTAGCAGCAGGTCCTTGTCCATCAGCGCTCACTCTCGTCTACAATAGGGACATGGATACGGTCCTTGGCGATCACTACGCCGTTCTGAACTGCAAAGCAGTCTACAACATGCTCGCCACGGAAATTCGAATGCTCCTGCTTGGTCCTGCTTCCACTGTCTTTCTCAATCTGGCCACGTATTTTGTTGAGCCGGATTGCCTCTGAACCCCTGTTGAGCACCTTCCAGTAGACGTGATAGATGCCTTTAATATCCTGGTCTACAATGTAGAACCTGAGCGACTTGGACTTGAACACATTAAGGCGGTTCATACCTAGTACTCTCCCCGCGCGAAGGAAGATCGTGCGGAAGCCATGCTGGCGTACCTCACACTCAAGTCGCAGCGAGTGCCGAATGTCCACAGGGAACTGATCTTCAATGAACTCCTCAGTATTATCCGCAGTGTAGCCAGCCTCAACGATGTAAGCCCTCTTAACCTCTACAGCCTCTGAGATCGGATAAGCCCGTCCAAGCAGCTTGCGCCAGCGATTGTTAGCCTTTGTTGCTTCTCCAGCCTCAAGTGCCTTGTCAGCTAACTCAAGCCCCTTCTTGGCTTTGTTCTGAAACGCCTTATGTACCTTGACGTGCTGACCGCTACCTAGAGCTCCATAGCGATCCTGCTTGGGTTGATCGGCCAAGTAGAAGAGGAAATCGCGCATCATCTGACCGCACGAACCAAATGACGCCGTGTCGTAAGTCGTTCGACCTATCAAGAAATTGTGCGCAAGTGTATCGACTAACAGTCCGCCCATGGCAACGCCATGCTTGTTCTTCCAAGCACGGGTCATTTTGGCGAGCCGGCGAAGGTTGCCATTTTTGTTATTATCTATCTGTCTAGTTGCGGACAATTCTTCTCGGGGCTTGGTCAGCCTGTATTTATTGTTACCGCGAGTATATGGATACCAGAAGCCATCTTCATCCTCGAAGACAGGTTGCGCCTCGATCTTGAAATTTTGGTACTTGATCACAACGACAAGCGTGTCGGGGTAAACCTCGGTCGTAGTATAGCGATTGCTGATCGCGTCAGCTGTGTCCCTTAGCAGCTGGTAGGGCTTGTCCTTGTACTTGTCCCAAAGTCCGTTCGGCATGATGTATATCATGTCCAAATCAGATATACCCTTAATGCCGGTCCACCGTCCATAGGAACCAACCTGAAGTGTATTAGCAGTTCGGCTTTCTATATCACGGAACTGAAGGTTTAGTGCCCTTGTTACTTCGCCATAGCGTTGGGATATGCTGCTTGCATTGTCGATTGCAATATTTGAAAACAGTGTTTTGAAATCATCCGCCCTGCTTATGATCGCCTCCCCTTGTTGCGCTCTTGTCTAGTTCCAACCATGGCGCTGTTGGCGTCTAAAGTAGATGGTTGTTTATTTTGATTTAGTTAGTTTATGTATAAATTCCCTCATCATGAGCAGGGGGCCGCCATAGGATAGGCCCTTGGTTCACTCTAAGGTCGTCCCAGGAACGATGTAGGCCGGTTGCGACGTCAGTAAACGACTAACATGATCGCTCCGGTATTCAGAGCCGATGGGCGGCAACCACCCGGGCAGCCCTTCACATAAACAGGCTCAACGATTTCAAACTCTAGGTGCTTTGCAGGCAGGCCTGCCAGAGGATGGGGTGCTTGTTACGGAGGTGTTGCTTCACATACTCTAGGTCCACACCGACCGCGCCTTCCTGCTCAAGGGCATCAGCCAACCATCGCGCCAACTCGGCGCCAGTTTCCGGTTTGCCATCGGTGCTGACGCGAAGCATCAGACGGTCGAACGCGGATTCCCACGGGAATTTTGGAGGGGCGCCACCCTTGCTGCGCTCAGGCCGAGCTGCGACGGACGCAGCATCTTTTGAGACGCCTACGCGCCGAACCACCACACCGGACCACCGTACTTCCGTGCGCTCCACGCGCGACGGAGGCCAATTGCCGGTCCGCTCCACGCCGACATGGACCACTTCGAGGATTTCCCCATCGACGAAGCTGACCCGTGTCTTGGGTGCGCTCCACACGCCGGGCAGGATGGGCGCCGGCGCACCACTCCCTCTTGCATGCCCGGAGGCTTCCAGATCCCCACCGCGCAGCAGTGCCATCATGGCTTCGTACCGCTCCCGAACCGTGCGAGCGATACCCCGGATTTCGCCGAGCAGATGGTAGGCATCAGGGTTGTCATCTGCGAGACGATCGAGGCGCCCGGCCCGCTCAGTTGGCTCGATCTCAGCGAAGCGGCTTCCGGCAAGATCGCACCATTCTACGAGCAGATCGTACCGTCTGAGGACCGCCGGCCATGCGGGCTGGTGCTCAAGGAAGCGACCATCGAGCATCGACCGCGCGTCGCAAAAGTACCCCCGGTTCTCGACCATGCTGGACCAGTCGTGAAACCGATGGCCAGACACGTGCTCCATCAGCACCCTGACGGCCGGGACGCCCGTGACCGCCTCTGCGAGCAGATCGGCGAGCGGCAGACCGACACGGGCTAATGCCTTTTCCGCCTGGAGCGAAAACACGATGGCGGTCGGGTCACCCAACGCCCTCCGCGCCGCATCGACATCGGATGTCACGCCTCGCACACCTTCCTTGATCGGTTGCCCGCCGGGGATTGAGAGGGACGCCTATGCGGTTTCATGTCGAACCCCGCGATGTGCCGGCATCCGCCGCAGCGCGCCGCCTCGGGCTGACGCTTGCGGAGTTCGAGAAGGTGAGCGAACGGCTCTATGGCCGAGGCTTTCCCCGGCCCGATCCTGACACCCATCGGTTCGACCTCGACGCCATCGACCAGTGGCGCCGCCTCCGAAACGCATCCCTGTTCGGCCTCGCGGCACCCTCGGCGGCGAGAGACGCCAACGATGTCGTGCGCGAGCGGGTGGAGAAGATGCGCCGCCCTCGCGCAGGGTCCAACGGACCGGATTGACGTGCTTCAGGTCCAATTTTCCTCTCCATCCGGGGCAGACCCGACCGTCTCGGACGAGAGGCGATTGCGACGTTGCAGGTAGGCGACGACGGCAGGCCAATACCGTCGATTCCCGAACAGAGGGTCGCGGCGCGGCAACCCATCGCGCTCTAGGATGGCGGCAACACCGTCCCAGGCCGCCGCCATCTTTCCCGAGGCATCGGGCCCGTAGATCTCCGCCACAATCCGCGCCTCGCTCGGGTAGAGCGGGATCGAACGGTCACAATGGATGCTGCCTCGCCCGACGGTCACGGCTGAGGCGCCTTCCGCAGACCCGCGCGAAATCCCCCAGCATCGTCAGCGGTAAGTGGCGTCATCGTCTCACCTCACGCCGGGAACAGGTCGGTCACACGGGCGAACGGCTGTCGTCGTTCCGAGTGATATCGAACCTTCCGGCGGATCACCTCCCCCAAGTCGACCCGCCGGTTAAGGGCATGGTAGATGTCGGCGCCGTCCATCATGATCAGGCGCTGTGCGGTGAAGGCATCGGAACTCACGTCCGAGAACCCTCCGTTCGAGACATAGAGGCCCCTGGTCCAATCCGGGCGCATAAGCAGCTTGCCCTGGAAGCTGTGCAACATCCCCGCGCCAATCGGACGGAGCTGCCACTTGGCCTCGACCAGATAGGTGTTGCCGTCATGCTGGAACGAGCCGTCGATTTGCTCGCCGACCGTGGAGAAAGCGGCATTGGCCGCCAGCCCCCACACGTCGCACCACCGTTTCAGGAAGCGCTCGAACGCGTAGCCCCGTTGCTGCGGGGCTTCGTCCATTCCCCTCATCGCCAGGAAGTCATGCTCCAGCGCCGAGAGCACGCCTTCGCTCGGGCCGGTCGATGGCGGTGGCGTTGAAGGCACGGCGTTCGGGTCCGCCGGCAACGCTCGTCCCCCGAGCTTGACCAAGAGGCTGCTCAAGCGCAGCCGGGCGTTGGGCACCTTCTCGGCCTCGCCTCGATCGAGCAAGCCAGCCTCGCGATACTCCCACAGGGCCACAAGCGCCCGAGCCACAACGAGATCAGGGGCCACTTCGAGGAATGCGCGGAAGCGCTTTCCCTTCGCCGGCCCGTGGATCGCGTATCGCTCGTGGTAGATGTCGACCCCGAGGTCCCGGCTGAAGAACGCCGCGAACCGGGCGTTGCTGAAGTCCAGCACGTAGCCGCCGTACATTCCGAAAATGCCGTCGACCAGCGCCATATCGGTGGCCGTTAGGTTCGCCATCGATCCACCCGTTCAATCTTCGATGCGACCGCCGCCGATCTCACGCGACGGGCTCGGCCAGGGTGATCTGCTTTTGCAGACGAACGCCCGGCCCGGCGCCGTTCTCAGCGATGAAGATGATGCCGGCCGCCTCAAGAGCCGACTGGATAGCGTCCACGGTTCGAGACTGAGCGGCGAGCGGGCCGGGCTGGCCTTCGAGCCGCTTGATGGAAGGTAGGGACACCTTCGACGCCTCCGCCAAGGCCCTTTGCTCCCAGCGCAGCAATGCCCTCGCGGCCCGAACCTGTTCGCTGGAAATGACCATAGGTTTAGATACCATAAGGATTGATCGATGCCACAGGTATTGACGATACCTTAAGGCGCGATTAATTCCTGAGGTGTCGCACACAGCGCTTTTAGGAACAACACCAATGCCGAACGACACCGTTCCGGCAGCCGCCAGCGGCTTGCCTTCACCCCGCCGAGGATTCCTCCGAGGACTCCTGACGCTTCCGCTCATCGGCGGCGGCGTAACGATCATCGGCAACCCCACGGCGGCGGCCGAGCCCGTTACGGACGCGCTGCTCGACAGCTACGACGCTTGGCTGGAGTCCGAACGGCGCTGGCTTCAATGGCAACGCCAACGTCCCCTGATGCACCGGCTAAACCCTCCCTATCGCAGCGACGTACCAGGGTTTGAAACCTACGACGTGATTCCCGCCCGCAATGCCGGCGCACGCTTTCACGGCATGGGCGAGCCCCCAGCCATGACCCGCGCCGCCCTCGTCCTCAGTGCAGTCGGCTGCGATTGGAGGCGGTCATGAGCGGCGAACAAAACGCACCAGAGACCATCTTCGACTTGGTCGCGGATATGGAAGCCAGCATCAATCGGGTGGATGTCTGGGCCAAAGCCTTTCAGGCAGTTGCAGCCCCAGAAAATCGGATCGACCCCGAGGTGATCGACGTCATGGCGGACGCTCTTGAGGAGCTAGGAGACCGCTTGAAATTCAAATTTCGGCGAGCGTTCGAGATGGCTCGGGACCTTGAGGAGGGCCGGAAGGGAAATCCTTAACGTACGATTTACCTTCACGTGTGCACACGTGGCGGACTACACAGGGCCACCGGCTCGCATGTGAGGAAGCCCAGATGCGCACCATCGCGCTCATCAATCAAAAAGGCGGCGTCGGAAAAACCACCGTGGCGCTGCACCTCGCCGCCGCCTTTTGGCAGCACGGCGCCGACGCGCTGGTGCTTGACCTCGATCCGCAGGCGTCGGCCAGCGAATGGCACGATGCCCGCGCCGAGCCGCTTCCGCACGTCGAGAGCATCCAGCCGGCCCGCCTCGCGAAGTTGGTCGAACACGCTGCTGAAATCGGCACGCACGCGCTGATCCTCGATACGGCTCCGCACGCGGAGAGCACGGCCCTTGACGCGGCGCGGTGCGCCGATCTCGTGCTGGTGCCGTGCCAGCCGTCGATCATGGATCTACGGGCAATGCGCAAGACGGTCGACCTGCTCAAACTGGTCAAGGTGCCGGCCTTCGCCGTGCTCAATGCGGTACCGCCTCATGGCGCGATCGCCGACGAGGCTGAAGAGATGATCCGGGGGACCCTCGGCCTGGAGGTATGCCCGGTGCGGCTCGGCGATCGCGTGGCCTACAGCCGATGCCTGATCTCCGGACAGGTGGCGCAGGAGGTTGAGCCCGATGGAAAGGCCGCGTCTGAAATCTCACGCCTGCACGTGTGGACATGCGATCAACTGCGCATCCCCACAGGCGAACGGGTGCGCGCGTGAGGAGCCTGGAGCGCTTTGGATCGAAGGTTGGAAGACGCGGGCCACGGGCGGCCCGAAGTCCAGGGCCGAGGCGATTGCGGAATTCTGACACGTGGTCCCGAGGCCCGCTTTCGCCGGCTTGATGTGTGAACATGCGCGCAATTGCGCATCCTCACAGGCGGATTAGCACGCACGTGACCATTCCCACAGGCTCACAGGAAAGCATGAGCACATGACCAATCGCTTCGAAGAGGGACTAGCGAAAATCAAAACCGTGAGCGGGAAAGCGTCGGCTGCGGTAGAGCCCGCCATTACCGCCCCGGCATCCTCGCAGGCCGCGCCCAGCCGCAAGGGCAAGGTCGTGATTTCCGCCTACTTCGATTCGGCCGTGCGCCAGCAACTCGCCATCCTGTCGATCAAACAGGAACGGACACAGGCCGCGATGATGGCCGAAGCGCTGAATTTGCTGTTCGAGCGCTACGGCGAGCCGCCGATTGCGAAGGCGTGAGCCGCCTGCCGTTGACTTGGCGGCGGGCACCACGCGACATGCTCA
>NZ_JAKSXV010000073.1 GCF_022829345.1 Methylobacterium sp. J-090
GAGCCCGGTCGCCTTCTCGTCGAGGACCAGTGGCCGAGCCGCCGTGAGGTAGTAGGCGCTGTCGAGGAGATCGACGAGGGTCTTGGCGCGTTCCTTCAGGCCTGGCATCGCCGCCGTCAGCTTCTCGCGGAGTTCCGACGAGGTCGTAGAGGGTGTTGGCGGCCTTGGCCTGGAGGGCGTGCGGGCGGGGTCCGACGAGGGACAGCTCACCCTTGATGACGTTGAACAGCTGCGGCAGCTCGTCCAGCGACGTCCGGCGGATGAAGCGGCCCACCGGGGTCACGCGCGGGTCGCCCCGGGTCACGAGCTTCGCGGCGGTGGCATCGCCCTGGTCCACGAACATGGAGCGGAACTTGTAGACCTCGATGAGTTCGTTGTTGAAGCCGTAGCGCTTCTGCCTGAATAGGATCGGGCCGGGCGAGGTGACGGCGACGGCCGCCGCCACGGCGAGCATTACGGGGCTGAGCGCCACCAGCATGGTGAGGCCGACGAGGCGGTCG
>NZ_JAKSXV010000081.1 GCF_022829345.1 Methylobacterium sp. J-090
CGTGGTGGCTCGATTCATCAAGTCGTCGAGCATGTCGGCCGTACGCGACTACGAGCCCCGTGAGGTTCCGGTCCGGGGCGGTTCCCTGGGCGACGTGCCGGCACCCGGCCTCCATCGCGATCACGGCATCTGAGGCCGGCGCCCATGTCCAACGGAACCAATCCCAGCATCCAGGGCCTCATCGGTGATGCCCTGCGGGAGACCAATGAACTCGCCCGCAAGGAGATCGCCCTCTTCCGCAATGAGATGACGAGCAACGTCCGCTCGCTCTTCGTCGGTCTCGGGCTTCTCGTGGGCGCCGCCGTGTTCGGCGTCGTCGCCCTGTTCGTCCTCGTGGACGCCCTGGTGAAATGGCTTGCCACGGTGGTCCACTCGGAGGCGCTCGCCGCCCTCATCGTTGGTGGCGTGCTCCTCGTGGTCGCGGTGATCCTCGCGCTGGTCGGTCGCAACGCCATGTCGCTCTCGACCCTCGCTCCCGTGCGGACCTCGCGTCAGGTCCGCCAGGATGCCCGCGCATTGTCTGAAAGGGTCTCCGGATGAGCGGATCGTTGAACGAACTCGAGAAGGACATCGAGGCGAGCCGCGCCCGCCTCGACCAGACCATCGACCAGATCCAGGAACGGCTCTCGGTGTCGAGCATCGTCGACGAGATGCTCGGCAACGCCCGCCGGACGCCGCTGAGCGGGGTCTATGACGGGGCGCTGGCCGCCGTGCGCCGTAACCCGGTGCCGGTGATGATCATCGCCGCCGGAGTTGGCTGGCTCCTGCACCGGATGTCGTCCGATGCGGCCGCCGCCGTCGCCACCGAGCGCCGGGTCCGCCAGGCGAAGGACAGCCTGCCGGTGGTGCAGACGGGCGCGGACCGTGTCTACGACCCGGACCTGCCGACGCGTCATCCGGTCAAGGATCTCGGCCAAGAGACCCAGATTTGACCCCGCTTTGACCTAGCTCTGCGTCCGATCTCGATCCGGCCCGTGCCAAGGACTTTTCCCCTTCGCGGGCTCTTCCCCTTTAGGAGTCACCCATGACCCATTCCCCCAAGCCCGGCGACGAACCCCGTTCCCTGCCCGACGACATCGCTCTCGCGGCCGGCATGCCGCGTGGTCACCAGGAAGATCGCACCCTCGACGCGCGTGTCGGATCGGTGGCCGACGATGTCCGATCCGGTACGACCAACCTGCGTGACATGGCCCTCGAGACCGCCGACGACCTGACGAACCGCGCCGCCGGAATCGCCGGGGACGTGCGGGACCGGGTGTCCGAGACCGCCCAGACGGTGCGCGCCCGCGTGGCCGATACGGCGCAGGACCTCCGCGAGCGGGCCTACGACGTTCGCGACACCAGCCGGCGCCGGATCGAGCATCTCGGTGAGCGCGGGTCCGAGCGTCTTCGCGATGGCCGCTCGGTCGTCGAGGACTTCGTCACCGAGAATCCCCTCCTCGTCGGCGTGGTCGGCCTCGCCGCCGGCCTCCTCATCGGTGCCCTGCTGCCCCGCACCCGTCAGGAGGACGAGACCGTGGGCCCCTGGGCCGACGAGGTCCGCGACCAGGGCCTGCGCTACGCCCGCGACGTGACGCATCGCGGACGCGAGTTCGTCGCCAGCGCCCTCGACCCGGAGAACCTCCAGGCCGCCGCCCAGCGCGCGGCGGCACCTCAGGGTGGTGCAGGCTATGGCGAGACGCCGAGTTCGCGTCCGCACTGAGGCGCACGCTCTATAGGGTGGATGGCAAGGGGTGGTGTCCGACAGGGCGCCACCCCTTCTTCGTCGGTGGACCCGTCGGTCTCCGCTGCGCCCGCCGGAACGGGCTCGACCGGTACGGGCCGAGGCGCTATCGCATCGTCCATGAAGATCGGCGATTGCGACATCCTCATCCTGCCGGGCTATGCCGGCTCCGAAGACGGCCACTGGCAGGCCCGCTGGGCCGAGCGCCTGTCCACGGGCCGCATCGTCGAGCAGGACGACTGGCATCACCCCGACGCCCCGGCCTGGCGGGCCCGCATCGTCGCGGCGGTGACGGCGGCGACGCGCCCCGTTCTCCTCATCGCCCACAGCCTCGGCGTGGTCGCCGCCGTGCAGGCAGCCCCGGATTTCCCGCCCGGCGTGGTGCGCGGCGCAATCCTGGTGGCGTTCCCCGATGTCGAGACCACGCCGAACCTGCCCGCCAGCGTCACCGCCTTCGCGCCGGTGCCGCGCGATCCCCTGCCCTTCCCGTCCCTGGTGGTGGCGAGCCGCAACGATCCGTACTGCGCCTACGAGCGGGCCGAGGATTTCGCCTATGCCTGGGGCGCCGTGGTGGTCGATGCCGGGGAATCCGGCCACATCAACGTGGCCTCGGGCCATGGTCCCTGGCCGGAGGGTCTGATGCGGCTCGCCGGGTTCATGAAGGACCTCTGACCCCGGCGTCGTCCGCATCCCCGGCGGATCTGAACAGGGAGCCCGCCACGTCGGACAGGCGCGGCGCCTCCGCGCGGACGAACGGCAGCGGGCGACAGACGGCGAGGGCCGCGAGGCCGAACCGGGCCGTCATCAGGCCGTTGAGGACCCCCTCCCCGAGCTTGGCCGAGACCTTCGCGGCGAGCCCCAGTCCCAGGGCCTGCTGTATCATGCTCTCGCCCACCGCCATGCCGCCCGTTACCGTGAGGTGGGCGAGCGCCGAGCGGGCAAGGCGCAGGAATCCGAGGAAGCCGGGGCGCCCGCCGTAGATGGTGGCGATCTGGCGGAGCAGCCGCACGGCGGCGAAGATCACGAAGGCCACGTCGACGATGGCGCGGGGGCTGAGCGCCGTGACGCCCGACACCTGCTTCGCCGCCGTCGCGATGGCCTGGCGGGCCTGCCGGTCGAGGGGGGCGAGGAGTTCATGTTCGGCGAGGCCCAAACGGTCGTCGACGTCGAGAATGGCGTCGCCGAGGGTGTCGAGGCGGGTCCGGCCGGCGGCGAGGGCCGCGCGCCCGGCATAGAGCGCGCTGAGATCCCTCACCACCGCCTGCGCCGCGCTGTGGTCGCGGGTGGCCAGCGCCTCCACAGCCCTGGCCCGCAGGCGTTCGATCTGCCGCTCGCGCCAGATGCCCGAGAGCTCGCGCAGGACGAGTCCGAGGAGGCCGAGCGCCGCGACGCCCAGAAGCACCAGGGCGACGGCGCCGAGCCACGGGGCGGCGCCGAAGAGATCCGCGATGAGGCGCTCGACGGAGAGGCCGACGCCCAGCGACACGAGGCCACCGAGCGCCACGAGCAGCATCGACAGCCATGGCGCACGGGATTTCGACGCCACCGGCACCGGCGTGCCGTCGGCCGCCTCGACGATCTCGAACGGCTCCTCGACGATGCGGACTTGGGCGGGCGGCATCGGCGGCGGCACGGCGCCCTCGGTCACCCCGGCCGGTTCGGCGGCGGGGATGCGGAAGGCCCGGGGGCGGTTCGGCGGGGGCGTAATGGTCATGCTGGATTCAACTGAGCTTGTCGCCGAGGAGGAACTGCATCGCCCGGTCGAGGCGGATCTGCGGCAGGTGGCCGGGCCGTCCGAGGGCGTCGGGCTTCACCAGGGGCGGCCGGAAGCGCGGGAAGCGCAGGGACCCGGGCGGCACCGCGCCCTCCAGCACCGCTTCCGGCCGCTCCGGGAGTTCGCCGGGAAAGATCGCCGCCTCGCTCAACCCGTCGAAGGTCTCGTCGCCGACGGTCTCGCCAGCTTCCGGCGTGCCCGAGACGGCGCGCAACACCTCTGCGCCGTCGTGGATCGTGGTCTCGCGGGTGGCGCGCACGGAGGCCAGCGCCACGGTACCGACCCGGGCGCCGGCGGCCTCCGTGCGGCGCATGGCCCGCGACACGAGGAGGCGCAGGAGGGCGTCGAGGCGGTCGTGGCTCGTCTGGTGGAGGTGATCGGCCTTGGTCGCCGCGAACAGGATGCGCTCGGCGCGCGGCGCGAACAGGCGCGACAGGATGGTGTTGCGGCCGATGCGGAAGCTGAGGAGGACGGAATCGAGCGCCTCCTCCAGTTCGGCCAGGGCCGCCGGGCCGGCATCGACGGCCGCGAGCACGTCGACGAGCACGATCTGCCGGTCGACCCGCTGGAAGTGGTTGCGGAAGAACGGCTCGACCACCTTGGCCTTGTAGGCCTCGAAGCGCCGCTCCATCAGGCCGGCGAGGCTGCCGGGGTCGAGGGGGTCGGTGAGGTTGTCCAGCGGTGCGAAGGTCAGGGCCGGCGAGCCGGCGAGATCGCCCGGCATGAGGAAGCGGCCGGGCGGCGTCGTGGCCACGGATTCCGGCCCGGCGCGGAGCGCGGCGAGATAGGCCTTGAACGCGGTGCTGGCGCGCTCCGCCACCATCTCGTCCAGCGGCACCTTCGGATCGAGGCCCTTCAGGGTGTCGAGCCAGGGAGCCGCCATGGCGGCCCGGCCGCTGCGGCGGGTGCCCGAGATCGTGGATCGGGACCACGCGGTGTAGCTCTGGTCGATGAGGGCGAGATCGAGGAGCCACTCGCCGGGGTAGTCGACCACATCGAGCATCAGGGTGCCGGGCCCCGAGCGCCAGCCGCCCTTGCGCTCGTACTCGATGGCGAGGCGGAACTGGCTGATCCGGTCGGTGGAGCGCGGCCACAGGCGATCCTGCGTGAGGGCCGCGACGTGCTCCTCGAAGGGGAAGCGCGGCAGGTCGTCGTCGGGCTGCGGCACGGGGCGGGCGCGGCGCAAACGGCCCTCGTGGGCCGGGGCGAAGGCCGGGAGGGCGTGCGCCTCCACAAGGTGGTGGATCAGCGCCGTGGTGAACACGGTCTTGCCCGAGCGGGCGAGGCCGGTAACGCCCAGCCGCAGGGTCGGCTGGATCAGGAGGTCGCTCGATGCCTCGGCGAAGGCCTTGACCGCGGAACCCGCACGCGCGGCAAAGCTGTTCATGAACGACTCGATCGAGGGCACGGGGAAACGCGCGGAAAACCGCCACGGCTGAAGTGGCGCCGGAGCGGCCGGCCCGCAAGGTCACGCCTCACGGGGTCGGGGCCGGCGTGCCGACGGCCGCCAGGGTGCCGGCGTCGAGGCGGGCGATGGCCGCGTCGACGAGGGCGGGGCCGGCGCGCAGGGCGCCGAGTTCGACGCTCGACATGACGAGCATCACCGAGCGCAGGGCCGGCAACGGGCGCCCGTCCGGCCCGAACAGCTTGAGATCGTCCTCGACCTTCAGGCCGACGCTGCCGGCGATGCGCGCGGCGTAATTGCGGATGCGGGTCTCGTCGTTGCCGCAGAGCGGAGCCGGTACGCTGAGATCGAGGGGGCGAAGACCGCCGAGGCCGGCGACGATGGGCGGCAGGGCGGCGGATTCGGCGACGAACCGCTTCTGCAACTGGGCCGTCGCGGTCTCGACGGCCCGGGTCGCGTTGCCCAGGACCGCGCTCGGCTCGACGAGGAGCACGGAGGGCTTGGCCAGGATGACGGATGGCTTCACCAGGAGCTCGGAGGGCCGGACCAGGATCCCATGACGGGGCGTCGCCGGCGGTTTGGCCGAGACGGAGGCGAGGGTCTTCGGGGCCGATCCCGGAGGCACCCGCTTGCCCATCCGCGCCAGGGGCGACCACGGCTGGACCCGCAGGGGACCGCCCTTCGCGGCGAGCGCCCGGCGCGGCATCCCGGCTCGCGTGTTGCGGGCGAGGAAGCGCGCCCGCAGGGTCCCGCCGAGGCCGCGCGGCGCGAGGGCGGTCGGCACCCGCGTGGCGATCGGCGGGGTTCCGCGGCACTCGGCGGGCGCCCAGCGCCTGACGATGGAGAGGGCCGTGCGCCGGTTCAAGTCGCGATAGTAGCGCCGGAGCAGCCCCGCGGCCGCGTCGGCGCCGTCGGCCGCCGTGGCGAAGCCCGTATGACCCTCGGCATCGGCGCCGATCTCGCCGGACCAGCGCGCCTTCTTGATGCACCAGTAGTTGTTGAGCTTGACGCAGCGGGCGACGAAGGCCGGTTCCGTCGTGGACCAGCGCGCCGCCAGGGCGAGGGCGGCCGGACGCAGGGAGGCCCCCGCCTCCGTCCGCCAGTTCGAGACGGCGCGACTTTCCGTCAGGAACCGGGGCGTTTCCGAAGGCGTGCCGAAGGCGGACCAGTCCCGGGTCGGTCCCGACACGGTGCGGCGCACGGTCTCGACGCCGCCCGCGAGGGACGGCACGAGCGCCGTCAGGACCAGAAGGGATGCGAGGAGCACGACACTCGGAGAGCTTGACCGGGGATCGGGGAAACGGCCCGGCGCCGGAACGGTTCAATTCCGGCCGGACGTGGTTTGCCCGCGCTCAGGCGGCTTCCTCGGCGTCGAGGTCGCGGGGTGCCACGAAGCGCTCCAATCGCCCGGAGCCGGCGCGGATCTTGTCCCAGGTCTCGACGTCGAAATCCAGAACCGCGAGTGCGCCCGTGGGAAACCCATCGGCGAGGCGATCGCGCGCCGCACGCGAACCGGACCCGACGAGGCGGAGCGCCACGTCCTGGAAGCCGGGATTGTGGCCGACCATGAGGAGGCCGCGTGCCGTCGCCGGCGTCGCCCGGATCACCGCGAGGAGCGCCGCGTCGGGCGCCTCGTAGATCTCCGGGACGATGGTCGCCTCCGGGCCGCCCAGAGCCGTGTGGATCGGCTCCCAGGTCTCCCGCGTCCGCTTGGCCGGCGAGACGGCGACGTGGTCGGGCCGCAGGTTTTCCGCGGCGAGGTAGCCGGCCATCAGCGGCGCCGTGCGGCGGCCACGTGGATTCAGGGGCCGGTCGAGGTCGGCGGCTCCGGCCGGACGATCGGACTTGGCGTGGCGCAGGAGCAGGACACGAAGCATCGGTGGACTTTCAGTTGAAGCCGACGACGGCGTGCGGGACGTAAGGCCTCTCCAGGGCCGCCATCTCCTCGGCCGTCAGGGCGAGGTCGAGGGCCGCCACGGCGTCGTCGAGGTGCCCGGGCTTCGAGGCGCCGACGATGGGCACCGTCACGGGCGACTTCTGGGCGACCCAGGCCAGGGCGACCTGGGCACGGGGCACGCCGCGGGCCTCGGCGATGGACGCCACCGCCTCGACCACGGCCCGGTCGGCGGCTTCCGTCGCGTCGTAGAGGCGCTTGCCCACGAGGTCGGTCTCCTGGCGCGCGCTCTTGGCGTCCCAGTCCCGGGTCAGGCGGCCGCGCGCCAGCGGGCTCCACGGCAGCACGGCGATGTCCTGATCGGCGCAGAGCGGCAGCATCTCGCGCTCCTCCTCGCGGTGGAGAAGATTATAGTGATTCTGCATCGTCGCGAACCGCGTCCAGCCATGGCGGTCGGCGAGGAACAGGGCCTTGGCGAACTGCCACGCGTACATCGACGAGGCGCCGATATAGCGGGCCTTGCCGGCCTTCACCACATCGTGGAGCGCCTCCAGGGTGACCTCGATGGGCGTGCCGTAATCCCAGCGGTGGATCTGCAGGAGATCGACGTAGTCGGTGCCGAGACGCGTCAGGCTGGCATCGACGGCCGCGAAGATGGCTTTTCGCGAGAGGCCGCCGGCGTTGGGGCGGTCGCTCAAGCCGTAATAGCACTTCGTCGCGATGACGAGGTCGTCGCGGCGGGCGAACTCCTTCAGGGCCCGGCCGACGATCTCCTCGCTGGTGCCGTCGGAATAGTAGTTCGCCGTATCGAAGAAGTTGATCCCCATCTCGACGGCCTTGCGCAGGAGCGGCCGGCTCGCCTCCTCGGTCATGGTCCACGGATGGGGACCGCGCTCGGGGATGCCGTACGTCATGCAGCCGAGGCAGAGTGGCGAGACGTCGAGGCCGGTGCGGCCGAGTTTCTTCATCTTCATGGGAGCGGTCCGATGCTGAGGATGGGACACGGAGATGGCCTCTATCTGGTCCGGTCGGCCGGCTTCGCCAGGGGCGCCGTTCAGCCGCCGCGTCCTTCCCGCCGCATCATGAAGGCGAGCTTCTCGAAGAGGCTCACGTCCTGCTCGTTCTTCAGGAGCGCACCGTGGAGGGGCGGGATCAGCTTGCGGTCGTCGCGCTCGCGCAGGGTCTCGGGGGTCACGTCCTCGGAGACGAGAAGCTTCAGCCAGTCGAGCAGTTCGGAGGTGGAGGGCTTCTTCTTCAGGCCCGGCACGGCGCGGGTCTCGAGGAAGACCCGCAGGGCCTCCTCGACGAGGCGGTGCTTGATGCCGGGGTAATGGACCTCGACGATGGCCTTGAGGGTCTCGGCGTCGGGAAACTGGATGTAGTGGAAGAAGCACCGCCGCAGGAACGCGTCGGGCAGCTCCTTCTCGTTGTTCGACGTGATGATCACGATGGGCCGGCGCTCGGCCCGGATCGTCTGTCCCGTCTCGTAGACGTGGAATTCCATGCGGTCGAGTTCGGTCAGGAGGTCGTTGGGGAACTCGATGTCGGCCTTGTCGATCTCGTCGATGAGCAGCACCGGCCGCTCCGCATGGGTGAACGCCTCCCACAGCTTGCCGCGGCGGATGTAGTTGCCGATGTCGGACACGCGCGGGTCGCCGAGCTGGCTGTCGCGCAGGCGCGAGACGGCGTCGTACTCGTAGAGCCCCTGCTGCGCCTTGGTGGTCGACTTGACGTTCCAGGTGAGGAGCGGCGCGCCGAGGCCCTTGGCGATCTCTTCGGCCAGCACGGTCTTGCCGGTGCCGGGTTCGCCCTTCACCAGCAACGGCCGCTCCAGCACGATGGCGGCGTTGACGGCCGTGGTGAGGTCGGAGGTCGCGACGTAGTCGGCGGTGCCGGTAAAGCGCATGGGGATCGATCCGTGGGCGATGGTATGGGTCGAGCGGGGCAAGGGCGCCACCAAGTGCGCTTCTTGTCTGGTTCGGGCATGCCGGATATATCACCGGATATAGAGTGGGAGCCGGCCATGGACAACACGTCCCAGAAGCGGGCGCTCGGCGCCTACCGGGCTCGCCTGACCCAGCGCGGCATCGCCCGTTTCGAGGTGATGGGCCGGGAGGCCGACCGCGCCCTGATCCGCTCCCTGGCCCGCCGCCTCACGGAGGATGGTCCCGAGGCCGCCCGGCTGCGCACCACCCTTACCAAGGTTCTCGACGAACAGGCACCGAAGACGGGCGGCATCCTCGCGGCTCTGCGGCGCTCGCCCCTCGTCGGTCTCGACCTCGACCTGACGCGCTCCGACGAGGAAGGCCGCAGGGTCGACCTGTGACGCGCTACCTCCTCGACACCAACATCCTCAGCAACCTCGTACGGTCGGTGCCGTCGGCATCCCTCGTCGCGTGGATGGCCGATCGGGCCGACGCCGATCTCTTCATCAGTGCCCTGACCGTGGCGGAGATCCGGCGCGGCATCCTCGAACTGCCGGCCGGCCGCCGGCGTGACGGGTTGGAGGCGTGGTTCTCGGGGCCCGAGGGACCACAGGCCCTGTTCGCCGGCCGGGTCCTGCCCTTTGACGGGACGGCCGGTCTCGCCTGGGCCGCCCTGATGGCGGAGGGCCGGCGTCAGGGCCGCCCACGCAACGCCCTCGACATGATCATCGCCGCCATCGCGGAGGTCCACGCCTGCACGGTGGTGACCGACAACGAGCGGGATTTCGCCGGGCTTCCCTTTCTCAATCCGACGCGCACCGCCGAGGCGCGCCGGCGGGACTGATCGCCCTCACAGCGTCTTCCCGTCGTGCCACACGCAGTTCGACGCCAGGATGCCGAGGTTCACGTCGGATTTCTGCGGCTGCGGCAGGGTCTTGCCGTCCATGGCGAGGTCGATCTTGATCTCGACCTGGCCCTTGGCCTCGTTGGTGCGGCGGGAGAAGTAGCAATATTGCTGGAACGGCTGGTCCTCGTTGGCGCGGAAGTTCCAGCCCGTGACGATCTGGCCGTCCATGTAGGGCACCTGCTTGAACACCGTGAAGGTGGTGTTCACGATGGCCTTCGAGGCGGGCGCGGCGTCGTTGCCGAGCTGCGCCTTCGTCGGAGTCGGTGTGCCGGCGGCCTTCGGCATCCCGCCCTCGAGCTTCAGGACGTTATCCGTCAGGGTCACCTCGCCCTTGGTCTTCAGGGTCACGTCGGAGAGCGCCGCCTGCATGGCGGCGGCGATCTTCTCCGCCGCCGTGTCGAACTGGTTCATATAGGCGTAGCCGTAGGAGGCCGCACCGAGACCGATGCCGGCGAGCGCGCAGAACGCGCCGAAGCCGAGTGACCGGAACAGGAAGGCGCGGGCGGCGATGATCTTCGTCTCAGCGCGCAGGCGCCCGTTGACGTTCTGCGCCAGGACGACGTTCTCCGGCGTGCCGGTGGTGTGGATGCTCATGCACCGGCTCCCGCGCTGGCCGGCAAGGATGTCTGCCCGGCCGGACGTCGGTCGATGGGAATCACCGCGCCGGAGGCGGCGTTCGCCTCACGCGGGGGCTTCGGCTGAGCGAGGCCGATCTCCTGGCGCAGGGCGTCGGTGATGGAATCGAGCATGTAGGGGGTGGCCGCCGGATCGACGGTGGCACCGAGGTCGTCCTCGTCCATGAAGGTTTTTCGGACCGAGACCGCGCAAAGCGCCAGGATCGTCGAGGCGAAGGCGGCGCAGAGCGCCGGCACGAACACGAAGATGCGCAGGAAGGCGTGCACCTGCGCTTCCGTCACGTCGATGGGGTCGACGCCGTAGACCATGGCGGTGAAGGAGTGCAGCTGCGAGCGGTTGACCGAGTTGCGGTAGGTCTGCTCGGCATCCGCGACCTTGCGGTCGGCCTCGCCCCGGTCGAGGGCGCTGCGCGCCTTGCGGGCCTCTTCCAGGGCCTTCGTCACTCCGGCGCGGTCGCTGCCGGCCTTGGCGACGCTGGCGTTGAGGGTCGCCGTGCGGGGGTCGGTGACGCATTTGAGGTTCGAGTAGCGCTGGCCCCGGCTGTTGGTGCCCGAGATGCGCTCGCAGCGCTGGGCCGGGAGAGCGGAGAGCTGGCTCGCGTTCTCGGCCGCTCGCTTCTCGATCTGGTCGAGTTCGGCGGTGTACTGGGCCACGCGGGCATCGGCCGCCGAGATCCGCCCGTCGATGGTCCCCCGATCGGCCTGCGCGTCCTTGAGGGCGGTCTTGGCCTTGGCCGCATCCATCAGGCGGGGGTGGAACATCATCTCGCCGAGCTGCGAAACCGACTTCGTCGTGACACCGGCGGCGAAGATGATACCGATGATGGCCATGATGCGGATCGCGTAGGAGCGCTGCGTCCGCGCGAGGATGCCCAGTGGCACCCGGCACAGTTCCACCGCCGCGTAGACCAGCGGCGCCAGAAGCATGAAGTAGAACGCCTTGGAATCACCGTCGCTGTAGACCCCGGCGAACAGCCATGCGCCCCAGAGCGAGGCGCCGATGACCATGAATTCGACGAGATAGGCAATGCCGACGTAGCCCCACTTGATGCGGTAGCCCTTCTCGACGTGGCGCTCATGGGTCCAGCGATCGGATTCCCGCTGCCATTCGCGGCGCTCGCGCTGGACATCCCGGCTGGGCGGCGTCTTTCGCATGGGGCACTCGTGTCTCGAAACGCGACGAACGCCGCACTTAACATTCCGTTACGCCCCCGGCTAAGCGGGTATTGTGCCGTTTTTGCGCCGAGCCGTGCGGTGCGTTGTCCGTGCAACGCCACCGGGCGCGGGATTCGTGCGATCCGGCCCGAACGGCGATTGCGCCCCCGTGCCCCCGGACCGCATGATCGTCGGGACCGAGCCCCACAAGGGAGCTCGGCCGATGGCGCCGGCCGGAAGGAGACCCTGAGACCACATGACGGACATGCACGCCGGCTCCTACAAGGAAGCGATCCTGTTCCTCGTCACCGCCGGCGTGGTGGTGCCGCTGTTCCATCGGCTGCGCATCTCTCCCGTGCTCGGGTTCATCGGCGCGGGGGCCCTCCTCGGGCCGTTCGGCCTCGGCCGCCTCGCCGAGGCCTATCCGTGGCTGTCCTGGGTCACCATCGGCAACCGGGCCGAGATCGCGCATCTGGCCGAGTTCGGCGTGATCTTCCTCATGTTCATGATCGGCGTCGAGCTGTCTTGGGAGCGCCTACGCACCCTGCGCCGCCTCGTCTTCGGCCTCGGCTCGATCCAGGTGGTCGCCTCGGCCCTGGTGATCGGCGCCATCCTGTACGCCCTGGCGGTGCCGCTCGCCGCCGCCGCCATTGTCGGTCTGGCGCTGGCCCTGTCTTCCACGGCGGTGGTGCTGCCGGTGCTGGCCGAGCAGAAGCGCCTCAACACGCCGGCCGGCCGGGCGAGCTTCGCGGTGCTGCTGTTCCAGGATCTCGCCGTGGCGCCGGTCCTGTTCGCCATCGCGGTGCTGGGGCGCAGCGACGGGGCCAATGTCGGCGGGGCGCTGGCCTTCGCCCTGGGGCAGGCGGCGGTGGCCATCGTCGTCATCGTGGTGGCGGGGCGCCTCGCCCTGCGGCCCCTGTTCCAGCTCGTGGCCCGCACGCGTTCGCCCGAACTGTTCATGGCGGCCTGCCTCCTCGTCATCATCGGCACGGCGCTCACCGCCGCCGCCGCCGGCCTGTCCATGACGCTCGGCGCCTTCGTCGCCGGACTGCTGCTCGCCGAGACCGAGTACCGCCGGGCCATCGAGGCCACCATCGACCCGTTCAAGGGCCTGCTGCTCGGCGTGTTCTTCGTCTCCGTCGGCATGAACCTCGATCCGGCCCATCTCATGGCGGCGCCCGGCGCCATCCTGGGCCTCGCCCTGGGGCTGACCCTGATCAAAGGTGTGATCATCGTCGCGGCCGCCCGCTTCCTCCGGCTGTCGCGCGCCGTCGGCCTCGAGGCGGCGCTGCTGCTCGGTCCCGGCGGCGAGTTCGCGTTCGTGCTCATCGGCGGCGCGCTCGCCGGAAACCTTGTGCCCGAGGAGGTGGGCCAAGCCGCCCTCATCGTCACCACGGTGACGATGATCGCGATTCCGGCGCTGGCCGTCCTCGCCCGCCGCCTCGGCAAGCGGATGGCTCGGGGTCAGCTCGGCCGCGCCCGGGCCGAACCCGTGCCGGACAAGCAGCAGAACCGCGTGATCATCGCCGGTTACGGCCGGGTCGGGCGACTCGTCGGCGAGATGCTGGCCCGCCACAAGATCCCGTATCTCGCGCTGGATGCCGACGCGGCCCGCGTCTCGGAGCACCGCCGCCTCGGCAATCCGGTGTATTTCGGCGACTCGGCCAATGCGGAACTCCTGCGCCGCTGCGACATCGCCAATGCGCGGGCGCTGGTCGTCACCCTCGACAATCCGCATGCGGTGGAAGCTGTGGTGGAGGCGGCGCGAGCCGAGCGCGCCGACATCACCATCGTGGCCCGGGCCCGCGACGCGCGCCACGCCACGGCCCTCTACGAGATGGGTGTCGACGATGCGGTGCCCGAGACCATCGAGGCCTCCCTGCAACTGTCGGAAGCCGTCCTCGTCGATGTCGGCGTGCCCATGGGCCTCGTCATCGCCTCGATCCACGAGCGGCGCGACGAGTACCGCGCCATGCTCCGGAAGAAGGAGACCGAGGTGCGCCCCGCCTTCCGCGCCCGCCGCACGGTGGGCAAGGGCACCGAGGCGCGGGACGCGGCGTCGCCCAAGGACGAGGCGAAGCCGGCGGTCAAGAGCGCGTAGGGAGCGGTCGCCCTCTCCCGCACGGTCGTGACTTAGCCGTGGCAGGCGCATCCGGAATGGCCGCAACCGTCATGGGAGGCGTGGCCGTCGGCGCAGGCCTCGCAGCAGAAGGTCTTGCCGTCCCGCTCGATCCCGGTGCCCGTCTTCACCGTGCAGACGCAGTCGGCGCACGCGCAGGGAATCATCTCGGCAGTCGCATCGGCCATGGAAAACGATCCCTCGTTCGCAGGTGGATGGAGCGCATTCTTGCCAACGGCGCGCCCATCCGCAAGCCGTGCGCGGTTCCCCCGACGAAGATAGTCCCCACCGCAGGGGCGAAGCGTGCTAGGGATCGGCCAACCCCGCACGACCCCGTGCCCTGGGCAACTCCACGAGGCCCCAGTGGCGAACGCGTTCAAGAGCGGTGCATCCCAATCGCGCACGACCGACGATTTCAACGAGCGCGCCAAGCGTCTCTCGGAGCGGCTCGGTGCCATCGAGAAGCCCGCCCAGATGAAGCGCGGGAATGCGCCGCGCCGCTCGTTCAAGGCCGGGCCGCGCCCCGAGGCCGACACCGAGCCGAAGGACGAGCAGGTCGAAGGTCAGACCGAAGCCGCCGAGACCAACGAGACCGAATCCGAAGCTTGAACGGCGGCGGGACGGACATGAAAAAGGGGCCGACGACGGCGTCGGCCCCCCTTCGTTCAGACCCGGAAACGCAAGATCAGCGACGGGCTTTGGCCTTGCGGGCGGCATAGCGCGCGTCGCGCGCGGCCTTCTTCTCGGCCAGCTCGGTGGCCCTGCGCTCGGCGGCGGCCAGGGCCTCGGCCTCCTCGCGGGCGATCTGGGCCGCGAGTTCGGCCTCCTCGCGGGCTCGTTTCTCCTCGGCGGCCTGGCGCTCGGCGGTGATCCGGGCGGCCTCGCGCTCCCTGGCCCGCTCCTCGCGGGCGCGGGAGACCGCGGCACGGGCCTCGGCCTTGGCGATCATGTCCGGGTCATCCGCCGGGGGACGGGCCTTGAATTTTTCCAGCAGCATCTGCTTGGCGCTGGCGGAGTTCTTGCGGCGATCGTCGAAATTCCTGTAGTCGAAGGCGCCCATCTGACCTTTCTCGTGGTGTGTCGCGGCCGAGCCCGCCTCGCGGGGCGCGCGGCCGTAGGGTGAATCAGAACGGTTGGAAAGCTGTGTCGATCGGGGCAGCCAATGCCCGAACGACGATCCGGAATCAACAGAAGCCGCCCGGTGGCGAGCGGCTTCCCTTCGAGATGTTGAATCGATGCCTCAGTAGCCGGGCACCGAGGCCCGCACTCAGGCCGCCTGGAGGTTTCCAGCGGATTGTTTGCCCGTGCGGCGATCGCTCTCGATCTCGTAGGACAGCTTCTGCCCCTCGATCAGGTTACGCATCCCGGCGCGCTCGACGGCGGAGATGTGGACGAACACGTCCTTGCTGCCGTCATCCGGCTGGATGAAGCCGTAGCCCTTGGTCTCGTTGAACCATTTCACGGTGCCCGTGCTCATGGCTTATCCTTTCGTCGTGAGAAGTCTCGTCGTGAGTAGTCGTGCCTACTTCCCCGAGCATTCGCATGCTCGGCTCCTGGGCCGCAGGTCGGTGGGATGCCGTATGATCGAGGCGGCACCTCGCACAGTCCCGTGGGACCGGCTGGCCCAAAAAGGACCGGAGGATGCGCAGCCGGGCTGGGGAGCGTCCATAGTGAGAAAGATGTGATCTAGGAAGCCTGCGACGGACAGACAAGGCGCGAGGCCCGGCGGGGTTCCCGCAGACGCGTCCGTTCGCAGTTCGTCCCGCCCGGGCGACGGCCATGTCGGATGGTCACGTCCGCCCTGTCTCCGGGGCGTCGTCGAGGGCGCCACCGAGGGGGATGGCGAAGGCCCGAAGGTTGTGCCGCATGGCGGTGTGGTTGCCGCATGACGGTGTGACGGCTACGCTACAGGACGGTGGGAACGACGCGTTTGGGGGCTTCCGGGAGGAACCCGCAGGGTCGCGGAACGTCACCGGTCGTGTCGGCGCGGCCTTAACCGCGTGGAGACGGGTCGGACGAGTTACTGGACCGGCATCGAAGCGGGGGCGGGATGACGGCGGTGAACATGTGGACTCCGAGCGGGCCGTTTAGTAGCGCGGGCCGACTCCCCGGTGGGACGCGTCGTCGGTGACAGCGGTACGGTTGCGGTTGCGTCATGCGATGATGCGCGCCGTCGCGCGCGCCGCCTTGCCCCTCGCGCTCGCCGGCGGCGGCATGGCGGTGCAGCCGGCCGTCGCCTTCGATCTGTTCGGCCTGTTCGGCTCCGAGGAAGAGCCGCCGGCTCCCAGTTCGGACGCCCTGCCCTACACGGTCAAGTTCCAGGGGATCGACGACGACGACGTCCTGCGCGCGCTTCAGGACACCTCCACCCTCTACCGCCTGCGCCAGGACGCGCCGCCGGATGGCGAGGGCCTCGTGCGCCGGGCCGAGGCCGACCAGCGCCGTCTTGCTGACGTGCTCTCCGGCTACGGCTATTATCAGGGCACCGTCCAGATCCGCATCGACGGGGTGACGCTCTCGGGCGAGTCGAGCGTCGCGGCGGCGGCCGGTGCGGCGGAGGGGTCCCGCGCCCGCGCCCTCGTGCCGGTGCGGATCACCGTCGAAGCCGGACCCCTCTATATCCTGCGCGCCGTCACCGTGCGTGATCCCGCCGGCAACCCGTTTCCCGAGGAGGTGCTGCCCGTCCGCTTCACCCGCGTGGACGACGATGTGCCGGCGCGCTCCGCCACCGTGCTCGCCCGCGAGGCCAAGGTCGTCGATCGGTTCCGGGCCCTCGGCCATCCTTTCGCCAAGGCGGTCGCGCGTGCGCCCGTCGTCGATGACACCGCCCATGTGATGGATGTGGGCTTCACCATCGCTCCCGGCCCCATCGCGGGCCTCGGCGAGGTCACGGTGCGCGGCACCACGGGCCTCGATCCGGCGGTGGTGCGCTCGTTCATCTACGCCGAGCCGGGCGATCCGTACGCGCCCAAAGCCATTTCCGACATCCGCCGGTCCGTGGCGAAGGTCGAGGCCCTCGGGTCGATCCGGGTGCGCGAGGGCGAAGCCCTCGATCCCGCCGGCAACCTGCCGATCTTCGTCGACGTGACCGAGCGCGACCACAACCTGATCGGCGTGGCGGCCCGGTACTCCACCGTCGACGGCCCCGGCATCCGCGCCTATTATGCCAACCGGAATCTCTTCGGCGGCGGCGAGACCCTGCGGCTCGACGCCGACGTCTACTACCTCGGCAACGACCTCTACGCGACGCAGCGCAAGCTCGCGGGCATCGATTCCAATGGCCTTGGCGGTCGTCTCTCGGCCACCTTCGTCAAGCCGGCCCTGTGGGGCACCCGCAACGACCTCGTCGCCAACTTGTTCGTCGGCCGCGAGGCCCAGCAATCCTACGTCAGCGACGCGGCCGGCGGCACCATCGGCCTGCGCCACCGCTTCTCCGACGCGTTCTTCGCGCAGGTCGGGATCGACGGGCAGGCCGGCCGCTCGCAGGACGCGCTCGGCAAGGTCGATTACCGCCTCGTCGGCGTGCCCGTCTCGGTGTCTTACGATTCCACCGACAACCTCCTCGACCCGACCAAGGGGGTTCGCGTCATCGCCTCGGCGACGCCCTATGCGGGCTTCCTCGGCTCGGACCCGTCGATCTTCGTCGCGAAAGCGCAGGGCTCGACCTACTATGCCCTCGACGACGAGGCCCGCTACATCCTCGCCGGCCGCATCGGCTTCGGGTCAATCTCGGGCGCAAACCTCGACGAGATCCCGGCCAACATCCGGTTCTTCGCCGGCGGCGGCGGCTCCGTGCGCGGCTTCCCCTACCGGACGCTCGGGCCGCGCGGCCCGTTCAACTTGCCGATCGGCGGGCGCAGCCTGCTGGAGGCCTCGTTCGAGGCCCGCATCAAGGTGACAGACACCATCGGCGTGGTGCCGTTCTTCGACGCCGGCACCGGCTTCGCGTCGAGCCTGCCGGACTTCGAGGAGCGCATCCGCTACGCGGCGGGCTTAGGGCTGCGCTACTACACCGGCATCGGCCCGATCCGCGTCGACGTCGCCTTTCCCCTGGACCGCATCAAGGGCAACCGCGAGCGCCCCGTGGCCCTCTACATCAGCCTGGGGCAGTCGTTCTGATGGGGATTTTCGGAAGACCCGGTCGCGTTCTGAACCGTTTCCCCGCAGGGGGGGGAGGGAAGACCCGCGCCGTCGTGGCGCTGACGCTCGCGCTCTTCCTCCTCGGCCCCGCGATCCCCACCCACGCCGACGAATCCGAAAAGTCCGTTCTCGGCGGTCTGCTCTCGAAGGCACTCTCCACTCCCGGCTCGCAGGTCGCCATCGGGGCCGTCGACGGCGCCCTATCCTCCGACGCCACGGTGCGCGATATCGCCATCAGCGACGCCAACGGCGTCTGGCTGAAGCTCGACAGGGCGCGCCTGGTCTGGCGTCGCCTCGCCCTGCTCTCGGGCCGCCTCGAGATCGACAGCCTTGAGGTCGGGCGCCTCGAGGTCCTGCGCCGCCCCCTGCCCGCCCCGGTTTCGGCCAAGGCGGAGCCCGACGGCACGCTGCTGCCCGACCTCCCGGTGAAGGTCGAGGTCAAGGCGTTCCGGCTCGCCGAACTCGTCCTCGGCGAGGCTCTGGCGGGCCAGACCGCGCGCCTCGCCGCCGACGGACGGGCCAGGCTCGGCGCGCCGTCCGAAGGCCTCGACCTCGACCTGAAGGTCCGCCGGCTCGACGCCGCGGGCGATTTCGCCGCCCGCCTCCTGTTCGTGCCGAAGGGCGAGACCCTGGAGCTCAGGACCACCCTGGTGGAGCCCGTGGGCGGCCTGCTCTCCAAGGCGGCCAACCTGCCCGGAACGCCGGCCATCAACCTCGATCTCGACGGGCGCGGCACCCTGGATTCGTGGAACGCCCGCCTCGATTTCGATGCCGGTCCCGATCTCGGCGCCAAGGGCACGGCCCGGATCTCGCGCATCGGCACCGACCGGCGCCTCGCCCTCGACCTCGCCTCGCGGATCGAGGCGTTGCTGCCCGGCCCCGCGGCTGCCGTGTTCTCCGGCACCACGAAGCTCGAAGGGGGCCTGCGCTTCTCCGACGGCGGCGCCTTCGGCATCGACCGCCTCGATCTCACTTCGCGGACCGCCCGCCTGGACGCGCGCGGAACCCTCACCGCCGACCGTGTCGCGGATTTCGTCGTCGCGGCCCGCGCCGTGCCGACGGAGGGCGGGACCACCAAGGCGGGCGACGCCGAGCTCGACAGCCTCGTCTTCGACGGAAGCCTGAAGGGTCCCATCGCCCGTCCGACGGTCGGTGGCGTCCTCAAGGCCGCCGGCCTGCGCGCCGACGGCAATGCCCTTGATCGTGTCGAGGCCGCCATCGCCATGGCGCCGACGGGGCCGGACGCCGCCGCGAGCCGCTTCGCCCTCAGTGCCGACGCCAAGGTCGAAGGCCTGAGCCTCGCCGATCCGGCCCTGCGCCGCGCCATCGGAGCGCGGGCCGCCCTCGCCTTCCGGGGTACGCTCCAGCCCAGCGGCATCGTGGAGGTGGCAAAGCTCGCCATCGACGGGCCGACGGCCCGCGCGACCTATATGGGCACCATCGGGCAGAACACCCTCACGGGCACGGTCGATGCGGCGCTCGCCGATCTCGCCGCCTTCTCCGACATCGCCGGCCGCTCCCTCGCCGGAAGCCTGACCGCGCAGGCCAAGCTCGGCGGCGACCCGGCTCGCAAGGCAGTCACGGCCGATGTCGATGTCCGAGCCGATCGCCTCGCCCTCTCGGTGCCCGCGCTGGACGGTTTGCTCGGCCGCAATCCGCGCTTCACCGGGCGCGTCTTCCAGGTCTATGACGGCTATGCCTTCGACGGCGCGCGGTTGGAGGGTGCCGAGATGGTGGCCCGCCTCGACGGCCGTGCCACCGCCCGCATGGCCGACGCCAAGCTCCTCGTCGATCTCAAGGACCTCTCCGTCGTCGATGCCGCCCTGTCCGGCCGTGCCCTCCTCGATGGGCGCCTGACCGGCACCCTGGAGAAGCCCGACCTCACGGCGACGGTCACCGCCGACGACCTGCGCGCGCAGGGGCGCCCCATCCGGGATCTCCGCATGGAGACGGCGCTCCGCGACCTCACCGGCGCCTTCGACGGGACCGTGAAGCTCACCGGCGATGTCGCCGGCAACGCCCTTCGCGCCGATGCCCACCTCGCCCGTCTGCCCCAGGACTGGTCGCTGGATCGCCTCGCCTTCAGCCTCGGCTCCGTCGCCATCGCGGGCAACGCCCGCGTCGACGCCCGCTCCTTCCTCACGGAGGGCAGCCTCACCGTGGCGGCGGCGAACCTCGACGACCTCTCGCCCCTGGCTCTCACGTCCTTGGGCGGTAATGTCGATGCCGCCGTGACCCTGTCGCGCGCTGGTGGCCGCCAGGATGCGGCGATCCGGGCGAAGGGCGCGTCGCTGCGCACGGGCGCCATCGGCCTCGCCCGCCTCGACGCCGATCTCACCGGGCGCGATCTCTTCGCCCGTCCCGTCATCGACGGCCGCGTCAACGCCGACCGGGTCGTGGTCTCGGGCGAAACCCTCGACACCGTGCGCCTCGCCGCCGTGGGAGCGCCGAGCGCCAGCGACATCACCCTCACCGCCAAGGCGCGCGGCTTCGACCTCGACGGCGCCGCCCGTCTCGTGCCGGCGGACCGGACCCGGATCGAACTCGCCCGCTTCTCCGCCGCGCGCGGCGGCGATCGTCTCGCCCTCGCCGGACCCGCCACCATCACCCTCGCGGAGGGCGGCGCCCTCATCGACAATCTCGTGATCGCCGCCGGGTCGGGCCGGGTCAGCCTGTCGGGCCGGGCCGGCTCGCGCCTCGACCTCAAGCTCGGCCTTCGCGCCGTGCCGCTCGCCTTGGCGCGCATCGCCTCGCCGGGCCTCGCCCTCACCGGCACCCTCGACGGCGAGGCCGACCTTCGCGGCACGTCGCAGCGGCCCGAGGGGCACTACGCCCTCACCCTGGCCCGCCTCGTTACCCCGGAGACGCGCAAGGCCGGCCTGCCGCCCATCGACGCGAAGGCCAGCGGCACCCTGTCCGATGGCCGCGCCGGTATCGAGGGTCGCGTCTCGGCCGGGCGCGGCGCCGAGATGACCGTGTCGGGCTCGGTGCCGGTCGCTGCCGGCGGCGCCATCGCGCTCAAGCTTCGCGGAACCCTGGAGGCGGCGCTCGCCAACTCCCTCCTGAGCGTCGGCGGGCAGCGGGTCACGGGCCGCGTCGCCCTCGATGCCGGCGTGTCCGGCACCCTCGCCGCCCCCCGCGCCGAGGGCGCCGCCACCCTCACGGGCGGGTCCTTCACCGACCCGCTCCAGGGCATTCGCCTCACCAACATCGAGGGCCGCGTCACCGGGCGCGGCGACACCCTGGTGGTGGAGCGCCTCACCGCGCTGACCCGCAACGGCGGCACCCTGCGCGCGGATGGCCGTGTCGCCCTGCAGCCGGCAGCCGGATTTCCGGGCAGCCTGCGCCTCGTCGCCGAGCGGGCCGAACTCGTGTCGAGTCCGCTGATCACGGCGGTGGCGAGCCTGAATCTCGCCCTGAGCGGGCCGCTGGCACGGACGCCGAAGGTTTCGGGCCGCGTCGATCTCGTTTCCGTCGACGTCACGGTGCCCGATCGCCTGCCCGCCAGCGTGAAGCCCCTGGAGGGCGTGCGCCACGTCAACACCCCGCCCGATGTGCGCGCCCGCCTCGCCGCCCGCGCCGACCGCAAAGCCGCCGTGGCGGCGGCGGGACGACGACGGGGCAAGGTTGCTCCGCCCTTCGACGCCACCCTCGATGTGGCGGTGAACGCGCCCAACCGCATCTTCGTGCGCGGGCGCGGCATCGATGCCGAGCTCGGCGGCGCCTTACGCCTCACCGGTTCCTCGCGCGACCCCGTGGCGACGGGGGATTTCGAGATGCGGCGCGGCCGCCTCAGCGTGGTCGGGCAGCGCCTCGACTTCACCCGGGGGCGCCTCGTCTTCGGCGGCGAGATCGCGCAGCCCGATCTCGATTTCCTGGCCGAGACCAAGGCCGCCGAGATCACTGCCCGCATCGCCGTCACGGGGCCCGCGAGCCAGCCGGTCTTCGCCATCACCTCCGACCCGACCCTGCCGCAGGACGAGGTGCTGTCGCGCCTCCTGTTCAAGAAGGCGTCCGGTGGCCTCTCGCCGTTCCAGGCCCTGCAATTGGCCCAGGCCGTGGCCCAGTTCTCGGGCGGCGCCGGTGGCGTCGACGTGTTCGAGCAGGCGCGCAAGGGCCTTGGCCTCGACAGCCTCGACATCTCCACGGGGGCGAGCGGCGGCCCGGCGGTGGGCGCGTCGCGCTACCTCAGCGACAAGCTCAGCGTCGGCGTGAAGGCCGGGGCGAAGCCCGCCGACACGGCGGCCACCGTCGATTACGACGTGACGCGCCGCATCAAGATCCAGGGCGAGGCCGGCAGCGACGGCCGAACCGCCGTCGGTGTCGGCGCCGAATGGGAGTACTGATCCGCGGGTTCGGTGAACGCCGTCAGCGCATCAGCCAGAGCGACTGGCCGAACCCGCTCAGAGGTGCGTGGAAATGCGTCACCAGCACGATGGCCCAGAGCAGCCCGAGCACGCTCGTCAGGCCGAGGAGGATGACCTCGCCGAACTCGTGGGCGCCACGCCGGGCGCCGGTCGCGGTCGGGGGCTTCGCATCGTGCGGGTTGCGCGCCATTCGGTATCCTCTTCGTTGTCCGCGCCGCCGATGCGGCGTGACGGGTGAGGACACCGCAAGGCCCGCGCCAGCACCCTCACCGATCCCCGCGTCGAGGGCAGGCAGGCCCCGCCCCGCATGCATCCCTTCACGGACCTCGTCCATCGGAGCCGCGCTTTGCCCGCTCAATCCCTGCTCTTCTACCCCGACCCGCGCCTGCGCCTGCCGGCCGCGTCCGTCGAGGCCTTCGACGATGTCCTGCGGGCGGCTGCCGATGACTTGTTCGAGGCCCTGAAGGCGGTCTCGGCCCTCGGCCTGACCCTGCCGCATCTCGGGCGTCTTCAGCGGGTGATGGTCGTCCGGCTGGAGCCCGGCGATCCGGCCACCACCTACGTGAACCCCGAGATCGTCTGGGCCTCGCCGGAGCGCGCTCCGCAGATGGAGGGCAGCGTCTCGATGCCCGGCGTCACCGACCTCGTCGAGCGGGCGACCCAGGTGCGCCTGCGTTTCCAAGACCTCGACGGCACCGTCCGGGAGGAGAGCGCGGCGGGGTTCCGCGCCGCCTGCCTGCAGCACGAGATCGATCAGCTCGACGGCATCTTCTGGATCGACCGCCTGTCGCGCCTGCGCCGGGAGCGCGCGGTGAAGCGCTTCGGCAAGCTGCGGCGCCCATGACCCTGCTGTTCCGCCCGCAGCCCCCCCGTGATACCCAACCCGCCATGCGGTTCGTTCTTCCGACGCTCCTGTCCTCGCTTCTGTCGGGCTCGGTCGCCCTGGCGGCCCCCGCCACCGTCTCGGCCCCGGCGCCCCCTGCGGTGATCGGCTGCGCGTCGCTCGCCAACCTGCGAATCCTGCTGCGCCAGACCGGCAACGACCCGGCCAAGGCGGCGGCCCTCCTGTCCGACGACAAGGCGGATCACCTCGGGTGTTCGATCCTCGGTCGCGAGGCCGTCACGGCGATCGCCGACCACGCCGCCCTCAACGGCAGCGTCTACGATTGCGTCGCGGTGCGCACCACGAGCGTGTGCCAGTGGACCGTTGCCGGGTCCGTGACTCCGGTCGAGCAGGCGCGTCCGGGACGCCGGGCCCAGCCCGATACCGGCAAGGCTGCGCCGGGCAAGAACGCACAGGACAAGAGCGCACAGGAAAAAACGCCGCGATGAGACACGCCATTGGTGCCTTGGGCGGCACATTCCTGTTCCTGGCCGGGGGTGCAGCCGCCGTGCCGGAATCCGCACAGCCGGTCATCGCCTGCGAGAGCCTCGTCGGGCTTCGCCTGCTCATGGGCGATGGTGGCACCGACCACGCGGCGGCCCTCGAGCGCCTTCCCCGGCACCCGGCCTGCCACCTGATTGCGCGCGACCGGATCGGTGCCGCCGAGCAGCGGGCGATGATCGGCGGCGCGCCGTTCGAGTGCCTCACGGTTCGGGACGAGGCCCGTTGCGCCTGGGTGATGCCCTGACGTCGTAATCCGCCGCTCCGCCCCCTGCTCTTGCGGCCGAGCTTTTGATATCCTCGCCGCCGGTGACCGGGGGGAGCGGGGATGATGGGATTTGACGGGCGTGCCGCGGGGTTGGCGATGGCTCTCGCCGTCATCGGTTCACTGGACGCATCGGGTGGCCGAGCGTTCGCCCAGGGGGCGTCCACGCCGATCCAGAGCCCGCAGGATGCGGCCTGTCGCAACGAGGCCCGCGCGAAGGTGTTCGTCACTCCCGACCCGAAGGGACTCGGCCTCTACGGGATCGGCCGCCAGATCTACGTGGCGTGCATGCGGCGCCTGCAACCGGCCGCCGTCCGGCGCGTCCGCAACCGCTGACCCCCATCCACACGATTGCGGACGGGAGTCGGAACGATCAGGCGCTCAAGGGCGCGCCGATGCGGGCGCGGAGCTGGTGGCGCAGATTCTGGTTGGCGGTGGCATCGGCGTCGAGGGCCGACATCAGGCGCAGGAGCCGGCTGATGGGGGTCGACCGGTCCTGGACCGCCGCGTCGATCTGATCCTGGAGCGTTGTCTGCTCGCAGGGAAACTGGGTGGTCTCGCTCGAAAGGGCCGACTGGAGCATGGGTCCGCGAATCCGTCGCTGTGATCAGGCTAATCCCGCGCGGCTCGCTACGCCATGGAACCGAACGGCGCCACCCCCTTTTTGCCGTCTATCCATAGCCGGCATGGAATTTTTCGCTCGCCTGATCGTGCGCGCCGGAAATCCGTGGATATCCATGTGTGGGAAAGCACGTGGCCCCGGCCCGTCACCTCACCGCGACAGGGGTGATTCGCCGTAGCGGTCGCACAGGTCCTGCGGGTCCGAAGCGATGGCGACGCAGCCCGCAGCCCGCAATTCCGCCTCCGTCACGCCGCCGCACAGGACCCCGATGGTCGGAAGGCTCGCCTTGGCGGCGGCCCGGACGTCGTAGGCGGTGTCGCCGACCACGATGCTCTCCCAGGCGTTCAGCGGGGCGAGCTTGGCCAGCGCCGATGCGAAGATGTCGGGAAACGGCTTCGAGCGTTCGGCATCGTCCGAGGTCGTGGTCACCGAAACGAGATCGGCGATGCCCAGAAGTTCCTTGTAATGCGCGACCTCGTCGGCCTTGCCGGACGAGGCCAGCGCGATTGTCTGGCCTGCGGCCCTGATCCGCTCGAACAGGGGGCGCACGCCCGGGAACGGCCGGACCTTTTCAAGGAAGTTCCGTTTGAACAGGTCGGACCGGTAGGCCTCCATGGCCTTGCCCTCGCGCGCCACCCGGTCCCGATCGACGAAGACCGGGAGCAACTGGTCGCCGCCCTTGCCGATCTGGCTTCGGACCTTCGCCTGCTCCGTCTCGATGCCGAAATGCGCGAAGGCCTCGACCCAGGCCTGGGCATGGAGATCGACGCTGTCGAGGAGCGTCCCGTCGATATCGAAGATCACCGCCTTGACCGCTGACGCCATGTGCCCTGCCCCGTATCGATGGGCGGGGCGCGCGTCCGGAGGGGATGCGCCGGCCGAGCCGTCGATGCTGCGCGAACGGTCGGCGTGCGCCGACGTTCCGTCTCAACGGAGACGATGTACCGCCTCAGCGCGGGAGGATATGCAGGCCGTCATCGGGCAGGAGGTTGCGGGCGGGGCCTCCGGTCTGCTGGCCGCGGCCCTGCTGATAGTAGGGAAGCTCGGGACGGCGGTCGTTGTCGCTGCCGGAATCGTACTCGTAGGGGCGGCTCCACGGCGCGCGGCCGCCGACGCCCGCCACGGTCTCGACCTCACCCGGGATGGGGGCGGCGCCGTAGCCGTAGGGCGCGGCCTGCGCGGCGACGGGAGCGCCGACGATCGCGAGGGCGGCGAGGGTGGGGAGAAGAGTCTTCATGAGCGACCTCGTGAGACGAGCCGGAGACGAGGCCCCGGACGAATGGGTGTTCCGCGGCTCAACGTCACGCTTGATCGGCGTGTTCCCGTGCGGGCCATCGAAACAGCGAAGCCCGCCGTCCTGTTCGGGCGGCGGGCTTCGCGGATGTTGGAAACGGGTGCGGGGCGCCGTCAGTGCATGACCACTCCGGCCTCGAATGCCTTGGAGCGGGACGCCGCCGTCCTGGCGGAGGGGGCCTTGGCAGTGGTGGCCTTGGTCGGAGCGGCTTTGGTGGAGGCCGACTTGGTCGTCGCGACTTTGGCGGTCGCTGCCTTCGTGGCGGTGGCTTTGGTGGGCTTGGCAGCCGCGGCCTTGGTAGGCTTCGCCGCCTCAGCCGTCTCGGCGACCGCCTTGGCGGCGGCGCTGCGGGCACCGGCCTTGGGCTTCAGGGCGCGGGCGGGGCTCGGCGCTAGGCTGATTTCGGCGACCACCGGACGGACCTGGACGGGCGCGTCGGCGGCGAGTTCGCGCTCGGCCCGCAGCCAATGCTCGGTGGCGTGGCCGAACACCCGGCCCTCGCCCTCCCAGATGAAGTAGGCGCGCTCGCGCACCTGTTGCTCGAAAGGATGCATCGCGGTCTCCCCGTGGATTCGAGGCCGACGATGAAAGCGGAGGGTTAACGTCGGGTTAACCCTCCCCGGAGGCCTCAGCCCTTCGCGAGGCGCCGCGCGTTGGCCCGTACCTTCCGGCGATACCCGGCCACGATCTTGGCGGTGGAGCCGCCCGTGGCCAGGAGCAGGGCCGCCTCGTTGGCGGCCATGATCTTCTCGCTCACCATGCGGTGCGCCTCGGCCTGGGCGCCGCTCCCGCCCGCGGCGATCTTGGCCAGCCGCAGGCCGATCACCTGCTGGGATTCCATCGCCAGCAGAGTCGCGTCGAGACCGAGCTTCCACCACGCACCGTACATGTCGTCTTCTCCGCGTGCGGTTGCCCCGCCCTCAATCGAACGAGCGGCCCTTCGCGGCGGACCCGCCCAGGCTGATCTTCTTGGCCGGGGTGCCGGCGAGGCTGATCTTGCGGGCCGGGGCGGGCGCGGCCTCCGTCGGGACGACGGGGCGGGCCGGCTTCATGCGCGACTGGCCGTAGACCACCGAGCCGATCTCGCCGGCGACGCGCACGAGGTCGTCGCGTTCGCACGCCCGGGCCACGGTCAGGCCGAGCTGGTGCATGTGGCTCTTGCCGTAGAGGTAGACCGCGAGCTTCGAGCGGGTCGGCTCGGCGATGGTGGCCAGGAGCTCGGGCAGGTCGTCGGCATCGGCCCGGTAGACTTCGCCGAGGAGGTCGAGGGAGACCGGGCAGGCCGGATCGGCGACGGGACCGCTGGTCGGGTGGGACTGGGTCATGGGGCACCTGTCTGTGCGAAGGGGAAAAGGGTCGCCGGAGCCGCCTCGATGGCGGCCGGGGGCGGTCGTTCGGCATGGGGCCGGATCGGAGCCAGGCAGCCGGTGCAGACCGACGCGATGGCGATACGGGCACGCCGATCGGCGCGGGCCCAGACCGCCTCGTTGCGGGCGCGGGCCTGACGGACCTCGTCGTCCGTCATCGGTCCCGATCCGGCGCCGAGGTCGCGCGGCGTCTCACCGGGTGGCCTGATGCGCAGGAGCAGTGGTTCCTGTGTCTGTTCCTGTGCCCTTACCTGCGGGATAACAGCCGCGAGGCCCATCGCGCCAGAGGCCAGGGCTGCGAAGCGGACGAGGATCGAACGGCGCATCGGCTCCCCGGTCGGCTGCGGTGCAGGCGGACAATCGCCGCCGCATGGTTAAGAAGGGCTTACCGCCATAAGTTGAGCGTTGACGCAGCGGCAACCCGCCCAATCGACTGCACTGCAGCATGACCGTATTCCCGAGCCATGGACACCACAATCTGGCTCTGGATGGCCGCGGCCGTCACCTATTCCGGCTACATGGTCTTCGCGATGCGTTCGTGAGGGGATCATGGTTGCGCGTCAGGTCCGGTCGTCCTTGTCGATGACTGCGCAGGCCGTGACCAGACCGTTGCCGGAGTTCGACACCGAGCAGGTGACCAGCGCCTTGCCCGCATCGACCTTGCTGTGGCGCTTGGTCTCGGCGCTCGCCCACGCCGTTCGCCCGGCCTCCGCGATGGTTTCGGCGGCGATGCCGTTGATGGCCTCCCCGGCGCGCCCGAACAGCGAGAAATAGCCGGCCGGCAGGGTCGGACCCTTGAACTGGGTGCCCACGGCCGAGAGATCGCCGCAGGCCAGGGTCAGGCCGACATCCTCGGCGCCCTTGAATTCGGCGAAATCGACGGTGCGCCGGACCAGAGTCGCCCCCGTCGCCGCCATCACGCGGTCGATGAGGTCGCCGCATCGGTCCGCCCGGGCCGGCGTCGCAAGGGCGAGGGAGAGACCGAGGATCGTCAACGGAATGCGCATGAGGCGCCAACTAGGGGAGGCCCCGCCCTTGTCGAGCGAAAATCCCGTCGCGCGGGATCATGCCAGGGAGGCGCGGCGCTTGCGCACGACGGTCCGGCGAAACACCCCCACCACCTCGACGTGGCTCGAGTACTTGAACTGGTCCACGGGGGTGATCCGCTCCAGACGGTAGCCGCCCGCCACCAGGGCGGCGGCGTCGCGCGCGAAGGTGCCGGTATCGCAGGCGACACCCACGACCAGGGGGACCTTGCTCTCGGCGATGCGCGCCGCCTGCGCCTGCGCACCGGCGCGGGGCGGATCGAATACAACGGCGTCGTAGGCGTCGAGCTCGATCGGCAGGAGCGGGCGCCGGAAAAGGTCCCGCCGCTCCGTGGTCACCCGGCGCAGGGACGGGGTGGCACGCACGGCCCGGTCGAGGCTCGCCAGCGCCGCCGCGTCGCCCTCGACGGCGTGGACGTCGCAGCGTTGGGCGAGCGCGAGGCTGAACGGGCCGCTGCCGGCGAAGAGATCGACGACGCGCTTCGTCTTCTTGTCGAGGGCGGCGAGCACCAGGGCCGTCAGGGCCGCCTCGCCGGCCTGCGTCGCCTGGAGGAAGCCGCCCGGCGGGGGGCTAAGGCGGATGCCGCCGGCTTCGATGACCGGCGCGCAGCGCTCGACCAGGATCTCGCCGTGGAGCGAGAGGCGGGCGAGGTCGAGTTCGTCGGCGAGGCGCACGAGGACGGCGCGGACGCCCTCGGCCACCGGACCGTGGCCGCGGATATCCACGTCGAGCCCGGCATCTGTGGCGGTGAAAGCGACGTCGAGGGGTTTGCGTCCATGGCCGAGGGGGGCGCTGAGCGCCGTCGCGATGGCGGGTGCCGGGTGGAGGGCCGGCACGGTGATCGGGCAATGGTCGATGGCGACGAGGTCGTGGCTGCGCGCCGCCATCAGGCCGGCCCGGGCCCCCGCCTCCCCGGCGCGGACATGCAGGGTCAGGCGGCGGCGTCCCTCGCCATGGGCGTCCCGGAGGGCCTCGGGCGCGGTGTCGAGTGCGGATTGCGACAGGGCCTGAGCGAGGAGCGTTCGCTTCCAGGCGGCGTAGGGCTCGGGCGCCCAATGCTGGACGGCGCAGCCGCCGCAGGTGCCGAAATACGGGCAGAACGGATCGATCCGCTCCGGCGAGGCGGTCTCCACGGAAAGAATCTGCCCGCGCACGCCCTCGCGCCGGATGGCGACGCGCTCGCCGGGCAGGGCATAGGCCACGGCCGTGCCGTCCGTGGCCATGCCGTCACCCCGCGCGCCGAGCTTGGCGATGGTGACGACGTCGGGGGAATCGATCATGGACTTGCTTTCCGGCGTGCCCCGATGAGGAACTCGCGATTGCCGTCGCCGCCGGTGACGGGGGACGGGATCAGGCCGAGGATCGTGAAGCCCGCGCCTGCGATGAAATCGTGTATCTCCGTGCAGACCGCGTCGTGAACGGCCGCGTCGCGGACGATGCCGCCGCGTCCGATCCGGTCGCGGCCCGCCTCGAATTGCGGTTTGACCAGGGCGGTCAGGGCCGCGCCCTCCCCCATCAGGGCCGCGACGGCCGGCACCACGAGGCGGAGCGAGATGAAACTCACGTCGATGGCCACCAGCATCGGCGCCACCGGGATCGTCGCCGCGTCGAGACCGCGGGCGTCGTGCCCCTCGAGGCTCGTCACCCGGGGATGGGTTCGCAGGGACGCGTGCAGCTGATCGCGCCCGACATCGACGGCGTAGACATGGGCGGCCCCGCGTCCGAGGAGCGCGTCGGTGAACCCGCCGGTGGAGGCCCCGACATCGAGGCAGGTCAGCCCTGCCGGAACGAACCCGAAGGCGTCGAGGGCGGCGACGAGCTTGAGGCCGCCGCGCGAGACGAAGGGATGGGGTGCCTCAGCCTCGATCCGTGCATCCGGTGCGACGAGGTCGGAGGCGCGCGCGACCACGCGCCCGTCGGCCCGCACGAGGCCTGCCGCAATCGCGCCCTGCGCCCGCGCGCGGCTCTCGAAATGGCCGCGCTCGACCAGGAGGCGATCGGCCCTGATCCGGTCCCGCGTCATTCCCAAACTCAAAACTTCCGCGTCAATGGCCCGCGCGCCGGCATGGAGGCCCCTCCGCTACACCACAAAGTGGCATCCGCGAACGAAAATCATGCACGCCCGGGTCGCCCCGCACTCCCCACCTGTCGCATAATGGGGGGCCCGAACGCGACCGCCCATGGGGAACGGACGCGGGACCACGGTCTTGAGGTCGCACCCCGCGGCCCTCCCCCGAGCCCGGCCGCCACAACAGGACTGACCATGACAACGCCGCGCGAGATCGAGCTGAAGCTGGAATGTGGGGTCGCGGACCTCGCCGCCCTCGCGAACCACCCCCTGCTTCGGGCGGACGGGACGCCGGAGGCCGTCGTCCTCACCTCGACCTACTTCGACACGGCCAAGGGCGATCTGCGCAAGGGCGGCCTGACCCTGCGGGTGCGCCGGGAGGGCGATCGCCGCATCCAGACGGTGAAGGCGGCCGCCACCGGCGCGGGCCTGTTCGACCGGGCGGAGTGGGAGACCGATATCGCGGGGGAAACTCCCGACCTCGCGGTTCTGGCGGAGACGCCGGTGCCGGCCCTCCTGGCGGACGCGTCCAAGGCCGATCTCGTGCCCGCCTTCACCACGGTGGTCGATCGCACGACCCGCCTCGTCGTCCACGGCGCCTCTCTCATTTCCGCGACCCTCGATCAGGGACGCATCGAGACGCCGGAGGGCGACGTACCCCTCTGCGAAGTCGAACTCGAACTCGAAGAGGGCAGTCCCGCCGACCTGTTCGGCCTCGCCCAGGTGCTGGCCCAGACCGTGCCCCTGCGTCTCGGTGCCCTGAGCAAGAGCGCCCGGGGCTGGAGCCTCGTCGACGGCACCTTGCGCAAGGCGAGCAAGGCGGGCGCCGTGCGCCTCGATCCGGATGCGACGGCCGGCGACGCGTTCCGGGCCGTCGCCCAGGCCTGCCTGCATCACCTGTGCCTCAATGAGGACGTGTTCCTGCAAGGGCGCCACCCGGAGGGCCTTCACCAGATCCGCGTCGCGCTGCGGCGCCTGCGCTCGGCCCTGACCCTGTTCAAGCCGATCCTGACGACCGATCCCACCGCCGCGCAGTTGCGCGACGAAATCAAGCGGGTCACCGAGCCGTTCGGCCGGGCGCGCAACCTCGACGTCTTCCTCGAGACCACCCTGCCGGCGGAACTCGAGAAACGGCCGGATGAGGCCGGTCTCCTCGACCTGCGCACGCGCCTGGAGGCCGAGCGCGACCGGGCGCACGATGCCGTCATCGCGACCCTGGAATCACCGGCCTGGCGCAGCCTGATCCTCGATGTCGCCGCCTGGATCGAGATGGGGGCTTGGCGCACGGGCGGGGATGCGCAGGGCGATGTGCCTGCCCGCGATGCCCCGGCGGAGGATTTCGCCGCCGATATCCTCGATCGCATCCGCCGCCGCATCCGCAAGCGCGGCCGCCACCTCGAACGCCTCGATGCCGAAGCCCGCCACCGCGTGCGCATCGAGGGCAAGAAGCTACGCTACGGAGCAGAGTTCTTCGCCAGCCTCTACACCGACAAGAAACCGCACCGGCGTCACAAGGCCTTCGTTCAGGCCGTATCCGAACTCCAGGACCACCTCGGCGCCCTGAACGACATGGCCACCGCCCACGAGGTTCTGGCGAGCCTGGCTACGGAGAGCAGCACGATCCCGGCTCCGACCCTGTTCGCCGCCGGCCTCACGGCGGGCGACAACGAGGCCGAGACCAAGGCTCTGCTCGGCAAGGCGGCCGACGCCCATGCCGACCTCGTCGATCTGAAGCCGTTCTGGCGCTGATGCGGTCGCGCCCTCAGCGCCCGACGCTGAGGGCGTAGAGGGTGATGGCGGCGGCGTTCGAGACGTTGATGCTGCGGATCTCGCCCCGGAACGGGATTCGCGCCAGCACGTCGCAATTGTCGCGGGTGCGCTGGCGCAGGCCCTTGCCCTCGGCGCCGAGCACGATGACCGCCGGGCCTTTGGGGCCGACGGCGGAGAGGTCCGTCCCGGCCTCGGAATCGAGACCGATGCGGGTGAAGCCGCGCTTGCCGAGATCGATCAGCGCTTCGGAAAGGTTGCGCACGATGACCAGCGGTACGTGCTCCAGGCCGCCGGACGCGGATTTGGCGAGGACGCCGGTGGCGCTCGGCGAGTGGCGCGCGGTGGTGATGATGCCCGCCACCCCGAAGGCGGCGGCGGTGCGCACGATGGCCCCGACATTGTGCGGATCGGTGATCTGGTCGAGTGCCAGAAGGAGTGCGTCGTCCGGCAGGTCCTCGAGGTCCGGCCCGGGCAGGGGATCGGCTTCGAGATAGAGGCCCTGGTGCACGGCGTCCGGCCCCAGGAGTGCGTTGATGGCGCTCGGCCGCACCAGTTCGGGATCGATGCGCAGCTGTCCGATCTCTTCCGTCAGCCGCACCATGGCATTCTCGGTGGCGAGCAGCCGGTGCAGGCGCCGGCCTTCATTGGCGAGCGCCTGGGCCACGGGATGCCAGCCGTAGAGCACCACGTGGTCGCCCTCGGCACCCGGCGGGCGGGGCCGGAAACGGTCGCCGCCGGGGCCGGGCCGTCTTGTCTGCCGGCCCGGCGGGCCGTCGCGTCGCGTGGTCATGGGGCTCGTCCGTTGTTGCCGGGTGCGGGCGAGGAACGCCCACCGCTGTCTCCCGCGACAAACCGGCCACCGGCCAATTCGTCAAGCGACAAACTTGTCCGCGAACGCCCGTTGCCCCCGCCTCCGATCCCGCCTATAGAGGCCTCGCTCCGACCAGCGCCCTTCGTCTAGCGGTCCAGGACGTCGCCCTTTCACGGCGAAAACACGGGTTCGATTCCCGTAGGGCGCGCCAACAATTTCAGTGACTTAGCATACCCATTTGGGTCGCCAACGTTTATCGTTGTCGAAATCGTTGCTAAGGATTGTTGGCGATGAACAGCGGAAGCGATCAACTCACGGCCCGGTGGCCCGACGGTCGCCCTGTCGAAGCTGGCGCCGACGCTCTGTCGTTCGCGGAAGAAACTGCTGGTCGCCTCGGGGAGGATCCGGCCGAATTCGTTCGAACGATAAAGAGCGACACGACCGCCGGCCGAGTTATCCGTAAGCTCCTGGGGCTCTCCGTTACATCGCTCGCCCCACCTGCTCGACCACCCCACCGGCCGGCTGACCCAGAGAAGCAAAAGCTGCTCTGGGCAACCGTCCGGAATCTGCGTGAGGATGGTACGCCACCCAGCGAGCCCTACCGTGTGGCTACCCAGCTGCTGGCAAACCCCAAGGCACGTGCGCGAAGGGGAATGGGCCAAAATCGATTGGTTTTCCGGAGCAACGGTCCGACACCTTGAGAGATGCGTCCTGGCTCTGTAGATAATGCCTTCCGAAAAGCCTGCGAAGAGGCGCCGCACTGGTTCTTCGAGGTCATTGAAAACGCGGCAGTAGAACCACAGGGTGATCGTCCGCTGAATTAAAGAGACGGGGCCATCTTAAGTCCCGAGCGGCGGGGGGCTCTTATGGTGGACATCAGACAAACATCATACGGCATCAGACAACATATCTGAGGCTCACCTGATGTCGAAGTCCGAAAAAGCCCCCTCGCCCGATGGGTTTGCCACCGGCGCACTCACTGTCGACGAACTCGCCGCCTACTTCCGAATCTCATGGGCGTCCGTCTGGCGCCTGCTTCGTGACGGGCAAATTGCCCGTGTTCGGATCGGAGGTCGGACGGTCATTCGACGCATCGACGCCGACGCATTTCTCGCACGCTGCGCCGAGGTGGCGTGATGGTCGCCCTCTCGCCCTTCCTGTCCAAGATCAACGGCGTCCTGACGGTGAAGATGGCGCCCGAGCCAGACCTAGCCGCCGGCAAAGCGCAGTTCTTTGATCCTGACCTCGCCTGCCTGATTCAGTTACGGCCGCTGCTCAAGGCCGACCAGGGCGAGCTGGGCACAGGTCGCAGTGGAAACGCTCTGCTGTTCGCACGCAGCGACGATCCAACGTTGCCCGACATCGCCTGTTTCGTTCGGGTCCCGCCGCACCTGCGCAAGAACCCGCGAGAAGTGCGAATGGCGAGTGCAGAGGGGTATCAATTGTGAACAGCGACATGAGCGAAGATAGCAATTTCCAGGAAACGGCTTTGATCGATCTGGCCGGTGATATCGTTTCGGCCTTCGTGTCGAACAACTCGGTGCCGGTGGCGGAACTGCCCGCGCTGATCCGCAGCGTCCACGTTGCCCTCAACGGCTTGGCCGTCGGCACGGTCGGGACGTCGCAAGCCGCGCAGGAGGAGGCTGTCGAGAAGCCCAGCGCCGCGCAGATCCGCAAGTCCGTGACGCCGGACGCCATCATCAGCTTCGTGGACGGCAAGACCTACAAGACCATGAAGCGGCACCTGACGGGGCACGGCTTCGACCCACAGAGCTACCGCCAGCGCTTCGGTCTGCCAGCCGACTATCCGATGGTCGCATCGAACTACGCGGCGCAGCGCTCGGCCCTGGCGAAGTCCATCGGTCTTTGCCGGGTCGCCGACCGCAACGATAGCGAGCAGCCGAAGGCACAGGGCCGCAAGAAGGCTGCCTAAACCTTTTATGCCTTCTGGATGATCAAATGGCTCCGCCGATCAGTCAGCCCCCACATAGCGCTTTGAGGCTTCTACTCAGAGCACGGCGCCGCTTTCTCAATGGCAGCGATCGCTGTACGGAAAGGCCATTTGGTCGGCGAGGTGGTGACATGCGAACGCAAATTGCTCTGCTTTTCATAGGCTTGGCGTCCTGTGCCTTCGCACAGCCCCAACCGGCCAGACCGCCCGCCGAAATCCCGAGCAACGATAACCGAATCGCCCCTGGCGCAGGACGGGACGGCGAGCGGACCAAACTGTCCGTTGCGTCGCCACCGTGGGAAACCTGGCGAGGGGCCTACTCTGGTTTGACCGTCGACCTCGGTAATCCACCGGCGAAGCTGATGCCGGGTGGAAACGATTACGGTGTGGTTTCAGCGATCAGCGGCTTGATCGAGATCCCCGCAAACGCGAACGTTAATAAGATCGATGGTGTTACCCCGGGATACATCATCACGTCGGGCGTGCTGGGCGTTGCGCGCACAGCATCTACGGTCGCACCAGCCGTGGGGGTCTACGGCGGCGCTCACATGGCGGCCACGAACGCCCAAGCGTGGGGAGCAAACTTCACGTCCAAGAACTTTGACACCTCAGGTGTACCGCCGAAGCATGGCTTCAACGGTCAAGTCTATGGCACCGAGATTGATGTAAACCTTGTCGCGCCGGCGGCAGGCTGGAAGGGCACGAACGTCGATGGGATCTGGCTAACGGGCGAGTGGAATTCGAAGCCCGACGGGCAGATGAATGGCCTTCATATCGGCGCGCAGGGGGCCGCTGGGTGGAAGAATGCCATCAAGACCGATCATGGAGCCGCGGCCGAGTTCGCCGAGATCGGCAAGACCGCCAAATCTGGCGCTTCGCCCTCGCAGGTCATCCATTTGATCTCCAGTGATGGCAAAGGGGATTATCACGCTTTGATCCAAGCGGACCCCGACGGCTCGGTGAGTATCAAGCCTAACTACTATGGGCAGACGAAGGGCTTGGTCATCAGCAGCGCCGATCCAACTCATTTCGTACAAGTTCATCCGGTCGAAGGCATCGTCGCCCCGTCCGTAGCAACCCGGGCATTGCTCGTCGATCTCGAGGGAAAAGGCGCGAAGATGGTTTCGGTCGGTCCGCCAGACAGCTGTGGAAAGGGGCGTCGCTGTCTGTCTGTGCCGAACTGAATGTATTTCAGCCTCCCTGTAGCTTCTCCGCGAAATCCTCTGGCACCTCTCCGAATTGCCCAAGGATCGTTGCGCCTTCCAACTCGCCAATCTCATCGTTCGATACGATCTTGAGAGCGGCTGTTTCCGGCATCCATCCAGCTACGGCTCCAGCCTTCCTCAGCACCCCGCTCGCCGTTTGTGGCACCTCGCGATCGCCCGGTCCCATCCGCGCATAAATAAGGGGGCGGCTCGGAGACCGGCCGCCCCCTCTCAGCGAACCCGTCCGGACTCAGAAGGTGTAGCGGAAGCCGCCGCGCACCGCCTGGATTGTGTCGGTGGAGGCGAGCTCCGCATCGTAGCCGAGGAAGCCGGCGAGGCCGGGGGCCAGCTCCGTGCTCACCCCGAGGCCGACGAGAACCCGGTCGCGGTCGAGGCGGCGGCCGGAGACGGCGAACGGCACCGTCGGCACCAGGGTGAAGGACGCCCCGATGGTGCGGCTCACGTCGGCGAAGTCGTGGACGTAGGCTGCCTTGACCCAGAAGGACACCGGACGCCCGTCGAGGACCGTCGTCGCCGTCTCCAGGCGGCCGCCCACGAGGGTGCGGGCCGAGAGGAAGTCCTTGGCGGTAATGGTGAGGCTCAAGGGGCCGGCAGTCCCTTCGGTGACCCGGTCCTGATCGAAGGTGTTCACCTGGAACCCGACGAAGGGCGACAGCACCGTGGTGGGGGCGACCGTGACCCGGTAGCCGAGCTCGCCCGCCGAGATGAACTGGTCGCCGCTGACCTTGCCCTGCGCGCCGCCGGCCTGGATCTGGGCCAAGCCGAGGGACCGGTTCACGCGGCCTTCCGTGTGGGCGTAGCCCACGGTGGCGTTGGCGTAGAGAGCGCCCTGAGAGAAGCCGCCGTAGAGACCGACCTGGGCGTTGTCCGTATGCGCCCGCTCACCGGTCCGGTTGAGGCTGACGTCGACGGAGCCGTAGCCCGCCGCGAGGCCTAGCACCGTGCCGACCTGCGGGTGGAAGTCGATGCCGCCCGCCATGCCGGCGACGGTCTCGGAGCGGCCCGCCGCGTTGGCGGTGGAATCGACGGAGCCGAACTGGCCGTAGCCCGTGGCCCAGACGCCGTAGCCGCGGCTC
>NZ_JAKSXV010000084.1 GCF_022829345.1 Methylobacterium sp. J-090
GGGCGCGGGCGACGAGGATCGAGCTCGCGATGATGATGCCGGCCGAGGCCTGGCCGTTGATGACGAGCCAGGCGCCGAGCGCCAGCACCCCCGATTGCAGGGCCATGCGGAACACCTTCGACACGGCCCCGAAGCCCCCGACGATGTCGGAGGTCCGTTGCTGGGCGTGCATGTAGTCGCGGTTGGCCCCGGCCCAGCGGGTGGCGAAATGCCCCTGCATGCCCATGGCGGCGAGCACCTCGGCGTTGCGGCGCCCGGCCTCGGCAAGGCCGTTGCGGTGCAGGCCGTGGCCGGTGGCGTTCCGCGCGGGCCCACGGGTGGCGCGGTCGGTCAGCAGGCCGAGGATCGCGAGCGCGATGGCCCCCACCAGGGCGGCGACGCCGATGAGGGGATGGAACAGGAAACAGATCACGAGGTAGATCGGCATCCAGGGCAGGTCGAAGAAGGCGGAGGGGCCGGTGCCACCCAGGAACCCGCGCAGCTGGTCGAGGTCGCGCAGGGGCAGGAGGCCATCTCCCTGGGTGCTGCCCTTGAGGGGGCCGCGCACCACGATGTCGAAGACGCGCGCGCTGAGGGCCTCGTCGAGGGCGGCGCCGACGCGGGTCAGGATGCGGGAGCGCAGGGTCTCGAGCGCGCCCTGGAAGCCGTAGAGCACGAGGGCCAGCATCATCAGGCCGACGAGGGTCGGCACGGAGCGGCTCGGGATCACGCGGTCGTAGACCTCGAGCATGAAGAACGAGCCCGTGAGGTAGAGCACGTTCACGAGCCCGCTCATGACGCCCACCCCGATGAACGCCGCGCGGCACCGCGCCAGTGCCGAGGCAAGCTCGGCCGAGTTTCGGTCCTTCATCACGCCCCGCCTCCCCTTGAACGATCTCCGGATCACCGTCTGCTTTCACGCGGCACTACGATCGACAGAATACGTAATTTTATTCTAAAAATAAACACAATATCAATATTTCGGAATTGTGTCGAGGAGTTTTGCTCCAACGAAAGGTATCATTCCAAGTTTCTTGAGATGGAATCTACATTTTAGTTTCGAGAAGTACGTGTCGGCATACTCGATCGCCAGGATCGGAAGGCCATGCGCCTGGGCCTTGCGCAGATAGTTCAGGCTCCACTGCACATCCGCGTCGGAGTTGGCCTGGCCCGGGCCGTGCAGGTTGTAGAGCAGGCTTTCCTTGCTAACGGCGTCGATGGCATCGAGGTAGGTCTGGCTGAGGAGCAGGGGCTCGGCGTTCTGTCCGACGACGAGAAACCCGGGACGGCGCGCGCGACCGCGGTCCGAGACGGCCTTCACCAAGGTGATCATGGCCTCCTGCGCCCGCAGACGTTGATCCGGCCAGTCGCCGTAGGCATCGACCCTGTCGAGAAACACGCCGTCGAACCCGGCCTCGAGGATGCGGTCGAGCGTCCCGCCGGAACCCAGCAGCATGTCGCGCCAGTCCGGATGCCAGAACCGCACGGCGAAGCTGCCCGGCCAGTTGGCGTTCTCGGGACCGAGCCAGGGCGGCGGGCGCGCGCGCCAGTCCGCCTGCCAGTAATCCCGGTAGCTTTCCGCCTCGCCGATGCTGACATAGGCCAGGACGAGGCGCCGGCCGCCATCCGGCTTGCGGCGCAGGAGGACCGTCTGCGCTTCGGTCAGGGGTTTTCCCTGGACCACCGGATCGAGGACGATGAGATCGAGGGGCGAGCGTGCGACCTCGCCGAGGTCGATGTTCTGATACTGACAGCCCCACCGTTCGACCTCGATTCCGTCGAGCCGTGCCGCCGGTCCCAGTCGCATGACCGAGCCGGTGGCGCCGCCCCCGACCAGGGCGGCCGTGCCGAGGCCCACGCTCATCAACAGGGCTCGGCGGTTGAACTGGATCATCATGGCCGGATACCCCTGACACGGACGCCTGAACCGGACTTCGAAGCAACGGGCGGATCTGTGCGAGACGGCTTGCTCGTCATCGGGCGACTCACTTGCCGGCTGACCTGGCGATTCACTTGGCGACGAACCTCTCGCCGACCGGGCCCGTCCGGCATTTGGCCGTGCAGACCCGCAGGACGTCGCCCGGTTCGAGAAGGTCGGTTTCCCGGGCGCTCAGGGTCTCGAAGCCGTCGGCGGTGGCGCGCAGGATCTCGAACACCACGCCGGCGGTCTCGGTATCCCTGCCGGGAGGGCTCGCGAGTTCCTGCATCGCCGCCGTCGTGCTCAGGACCGCGGCGGCGCGTTCGGCCTCCCGCACCTCGGCCGTCGCGTTCACGAGGTCGCGCTCCAGGGCGAGCCGGCGGTCGAGGTCGGCCTGGACCGCGCCCTTGCGGGCGGCTTCGAGGCGCTGCTCGGCCTGGAGCAGGCTGATCTCGATGTCCCGGCGACGCCCCTCCATATCGACGAAGTCCCGCCGCACGTCCGCGACCCGCTCGTTCTCGACGACCTGGCGCGTGAACAGGGCCTCCATCATCTTCAGGCGTTCACCACGGACCTTGATCTGGGCGTCGTAGCCCGTCCTGCGTTGCTTGATGAGTTCGATCTCGTCGACGAGGGCGGCGATGGTCGCGTCGCGCGTGGCCCGGACGCTGCCGGCATTCTGGGCCCGCAGTCCCGCCATCCGTTGCTCGGCCGCGATGAGCCCCTCGATCCCGGTGAGGTGGCGCAGGGCATCGACCGACTTCGCCAGGGGGGTGCCGTCGCGCTCGGACGTCAGGGCGGCCATGCGGACGAGGGACGTCTTGACGCGCTCCCGGGCGGCGTCGCGGCGATCGAGTTCGCGGATGGTCTCGATGGCGGGGTTCGACGCCGACGTGGCGAGATCGCCGCCGGCCAGGGCGGCGGCCTGGACGACGATCATGCCGGGGGAGATCGGATAGGCCCCCGGCGTGCGGACCGCTCCGACGACGTAGACGGGCGAGCGCTGCACGAACGCGATCGTGATGCTGGCCGTGCGCTGATAGGTGCGCGTGAACGCATCGCCGAGGTCGGTCCGGAAGGCCTCCATCGAACGCCCGCCGGCGGCGATGGGGCCGAACACGGGGAAGGTCACCACACCGCCCGGCTCCACGCCGTACTCGCCCGACAGGTCGAGGCGCGGATAGGCGGTCTGGACCATGGGCGGTGATCCGGTCTCCTTGGCGGCCGGGCCGGTCGCAGCGTCGGCGACCTCGATGGTCTCGAAGAGGGTGATCTTCAGGCGGTCGCCGACGTGGAGCAGGTTCCTGGGGGCTCCCTCCGCCACGGCCGGGCCGGCGGCGAGGGACGCCGTGACGATCCAGGCCGCCGAGACCTGTAGCGCCGAGACCTGGGCCACCGAGACCCATGCGGCGGCGCGGGCCGTACGTGCGATGCGGCGTCTCCAAGAATAGATCATGATCCCCCCCGTGATGTGGCCGATGGATTCAGACCGCGGACCGCGTCGCGCTCCCGACGAAGGTGCGGTGGTTGATGCTGCGCAGGATGGTGAGAAGCGCCCCGAGGGCGGAGAAGCCCAGGACGATGCAGGCGATCATGTAGCCGGCGGCGGCGAGCCCGAGATCGAACCGTGAGAACACTACCGTCAGGACGCCGAGGCAGGCGACGAACGCGATCTGCAGGACGGCGTAGAGGCGCGTGGCATCGAAGTAGATGAGGATCGCCGAGCAGGTCATGAACAGGAACTGGAAGAGCGCCCCCGTCGCGCCCATGCGGAAGAGGTTCAGTTGCTGGAATTCGAGGCCGAACGCTTCGATGATCGCCGGGGCCGTCAGGAGAACGATGGTGCACAGCGCGGTCTGGATCAGGATGATGCCGGTCAGCGTCTTGACGGTCTCGTGCCGGAGGATCGATTCCTTTTCGAGGATGGTCTTCAGGGTCGCGTGCTGGTCGATGGCTCGGAAATAGGTTCGGTAATTCTCGAAGAACGTCGTCTCGACGCTGGTGACGAACAGGGCGAGCGCCGGAACGACGGTGAGGCTCGCGATGAACATCGGTGCGTCGTAGAGAGGCGCATGGATGAGGCCGACGTCGAGGCGCTCGCCGTAATCGCTGAACCACATCGCCCACTTGTCGATCCAGACGCTGAGGCCGCTGGCGAAGGCGCCGAGCGCCAGAGCGGGGCTGATCCGCACCCGCAGGACGACGCGGGCGGTGACGGGGCCGAGGTCGCGGCAGGGGGCCGTGAAGGTCGCCATGAACCGCGCCGTCAGGCACACGAAGACGACGAGGAAGCCGAGGGCGAAGCCCAGCATCATCGCGACGGCGCCGAGCTGGCAGAAGGCCGCCGCGATCGCCAGGGTGGTGCCGACGGCGAGCCCGAGGACGAAGCCGATCGTCACCTGGAGGTAGTCGCGCATCGCCCCGCAGAACACGAGGGCGACCCAGACCATGGCGACGAGCTGGGCGCTGGCGATGCCCGCCAGCGCGACGGGGGCGGGCGTCGCCATGACGACGCAGAACACGAGGGCGCCGAGCCCCATGGTGAGGACGCTGCCGGCCAGCATCGTCAGCAGGAACAGGGCGCGCACGTCGTCGTAGCGCCTGAGGAAGAGGTCGTCGGCGAGAACCCGCGTGCCGATCATCGTCACCGGCGTCGTCGCCACGAGGGAGATCGAGAAGACGTAGACGAGGAGCACCCGGAAGGTCGCGAGTTCCTCCTCTCCGATCACGCCCCGGGTGACTTCGCTGATCATCAGGATGACGAGGACGGTGTAGAGCCAGGGGCCGGCCGCCACGATGGCCGCGTGGACGATGGCCGCCATGGGCCCGAGGAGGTCGTCGCGGCGCCCGAGGCGGCGCAGCTCGAATCCGATGCCGGCCATGGCTAGGACGCCCTCCGGGCGGCGTGCTCGTCCGAACTCTCGAGGAGTTCCGCGTAGGTGCGGCGGTAGCAGTCCAGGGCATCCTGCGACGCGTAGTACCGGCGCACCCGCGTCCGCAGGGTCTCGCCGCAGGCATGCCGGAAGGCCGCGTCGCCGAGGAGGCGCCCGACGGCCCCGGCCGTCTGGTGGGGATCGACGAGGGCCGTCACGATGCCGCCGGCCCCGAGTCCCGGTGACTCGTCGGAGCGCCCCTCGAGGATTTCGCGGCAGGACCCGACATCGGTGGCGACGCATGGAATCCCCGCCGCCCCCGCCTCCAGGATGACGAGGGGCTGGGCCTCGCTCAGGCTCGTCAGGACCACCACGTGGATGCGCGAGAGATACGCGACGATGTTGACCGCACCGGTGAAGACGACGGTGTCCGCGAGGCCGCATTCCGCGACGAAGGCCTCGCATTCGGCGAAGTACGCGGGGTCCTCGTCCGTCGGCCCGAGGACCAGCGCCTGCAGGGTCGGAAAGGTGGTGCGCAGGATCGCCGCCGCCTCGATGTAGGACTTCACGTCCTTGATCGGAACGACCCGCCCGATGAGGGCGATGGTGGGGAGAGCGTCGGCGGAGGCCTGCGGGATGCCCTCGAAGCGGGCGATGTCGATGCCGTTGGGGATCACCGCCAGGCGCTCGCGGGGCGCCCCGAGGGCGCGCTGGAGGCGCTGGTTGTCCTCGTAGAGGGTCACGATCCGGGTGCAGGCCTGGTAGCAGATCAGGGCCTGCGCCTCGAAGACCTGCATCCAGATGTCCCGGAGGTCGACCCGGCCGTCGTCGAGGTCCATGCCCTTGTCGACGGTATCGCAGATCCACTCGGCCATGAGGATCTCGACGCGACGCTCGTTGGTGTAGATGCCGTGCTCTGTGATGAAGGCCGGCGATCCGGTCTCGATCACGGCGCGGGCCGCCAGCAGGCCGGCGTAACCCGTGGAGATCGTGTGATAGACGCGAGCGCGCGGCAGATCGGAGACCAGCACCGCGAACAGGCCGCCGAACAGGGCGCGCCACGCCCAGAAGAAGTGCAGGAAGGAGGCGTGCGGCATCAGCCGCTCGTACATCCGGCACGTCAGCCGCCACGACAGGGGCGAGACCATCAGGGTCTCGATGGTGAAGGCGTTGCGCGGATCGGCGACGAGCCGCACCAGCCGCCGGAAGGCGGCGAGTCCGCCCCCCGTCACGAGCAGGATGAACGCGTCGGCCAGCGCCTCCTCCATGCCCTCCGGCCGCGCAGCGTCCCGGCACGACGCCGTCTCGAACGGCCGGTGGAGGGGAAGACAGCGGAAATCGACCACGTTCGCGGGCAGCTGGTAGCGCCGCTCGCGCGGCGCCGTGTCGGCGACGATGGCGACGATGGCGAAGGTGAGGTGGGGATGGCCCTTGATGAGCCAGTCGACCCATGTCGAGACCCCCCCCGGAACGAAGGGATAGCAGCCCTCGACGATGACGCAGACATCCGCCTCCGGCGGTGTCGCGCGGGGCCTAGCGAAGAAGGGCATCGCGGGTCGCTCCCGGGCGGGCGGAGATGGGGGTCGGACGACCGACCACGCGGTGCAGATCGCGCGCGCGGGCGAGTTCCATGAGGCATCTGACGCGCAGGGCGTCCTCGTCGGGCGAACGGGCGCGCGTCGCGTCCAGGGACGCGCGCAGCTCGTCCCAGCGCCCGAGGCTGGCAAGGAGCCCGAACACCTGCCTGCGCAGGGTTCTGTCGTCCGGCCGGCCCTGCAGGGCCGGCCGGCAGAGTCCGAGGGCCGCCTCGCGCGCGACCATGCTCTCCGAAGGGTCGAGAAATCCGCTGTCGGCGAGGAGGGCGAGGCGCTCGGCACGGGCGGGATCGGCGTCGACGGCATTCCCGGCATTCGGGCAGGCCTTCCCGAACTCCGCCCGCAGGACCGTGCGCAGCTTGACCGATACGGCGGCGGCGTGAACGCGGATGCTGGGCTCGGCGCTGCAGAGGGCCTTGCGCAGCAGGAGCCGGTACTCGGGGAAGTAGGACAGGCCGATGAGGCCGAGCAGGGCCTGTTGCTGCGCCAGGGGGCCCTCGAGGACCGTATGGAAGCGGGCGACGGCGTCGGGGCCGGGCCGCCGGGCACGCCCGTCGACGATGCGGTCGTAGAGGGCCTCGGCCCTGTTCAGGTCCGGCGTGCCCGAGATCCGCCGGTACCAGCACTCGAGATCCGCGGCGGCCACGTTCGTCCGCACGAGCAGGGCATAGAGAGCGAAGGTCGCCAGGGTCCCGAACGGGCCTGCGCTGGCGCTCAGAAGCGCCACGACGACGAGGAAGGTCAGGTCCCCCGCGAAGGCCGGACGCGCCGTCGCGACGAAGAGGCAGAGGTTGAGGCCATGACCGACCAGGGCCGCCAGCCCGCTCAGGTCTCCCACGAGGAAGCCCGCGAGGACGAGGGTGTCGACGGCGAAGAGGAGGACGAGCGCCGACGTCGCCCTGGGCGTGAGCCGTGCGGTGAACGGGATGGCGGGGATGGTCTCGACGTCGATCATGGCGCGTGCCCGGCATGGCATTCGGCGGCGGCCGCGCGCTGCAACGCGACGGACGCCGTCGCGAGGTCGCGGATCTCGCGGGTGCAGCGGACGATCGCCGCTTCCGGGACTTGCCTGTCGAGACGCTCCCCCAGGGCGCCCGCGATCAGCGCGACCGCCTCCGCCGTCGCGTCCCTCAGGCGATGCAGCGGCAGGGTCTCGATGACGAGGAGGCCGTGGCTGCCGCCCCGCCAGGCCCGCGGAACGGAGCAGGCGTAGACGCCGAGACCGTCGAGGAGCTCGGCATGCGACGCGTCGAAGACGCTGAGGACGGCCATCTGCCGGTGGGCGATGGCGTGGACGGAGCCGACCTTGAAGACCGTCTCCACGGTCAGGGGCCCCGGCGCCGCCTCGTCCCGGGCCCCGAGCGACGCAGCGACATCGTCGCCCTCGACCCGGTAGAACGTCCACGTCGCGCTCCCCATCCAGCTCTCGATGGCGGAGCGGAGGAGGGGCAGGGGCTCGGCGGACGCCCCCCCGCGCAGGGTGCTGAGCGCCTCGACGGCGGCCTCGACGGACGACACCTCCGTGGTCGCGACCTTGCGCTCGCAGCGGGTGAGTTCCTCCTGCAGATCGAGGGCGTAGGAACCGATGGTGTCCCGCTGCGTCTCGGCCAGGATCAGGCGATCGTGGATCGACCGGCGGTCCTTGATCTCCCGGCTGCGGAGGCCGCCGACGACGAGCGCACCGATCATCCACAGGACCGGTTCGCGCCAGATGCGCAGGGAATAGGCGAAGTAATCCTCGGAGCCCGACTGGGCCGGCCATCCGACGACCCAGCTCAGGCAGGCCGCGAAGGCCGCCACGAGGATGCCGCTCGCACTCCCGTACTGCACGCTGATCAGGATGACGGGTATCCAGAACGGATGCGGCGCGATGCGGGCGAGGGATGCGGGGCCGGGGATGATCCATTCGACGATCAGCAGGATCACGAAGATCAGGCCCGCTTCGTAGCGGCCGCGAACGGAGAACAGGGACGTGGCGACGTCGCGCGTCAGGAACCGGAGGATCGTCGCGGCACTCACGGCGCGCAGCGGCGTGACGGGATCGACGGACCATCTCATCGCGTCGCCCGCCCCGTCAGGTTCGCATTGGCGAAATTCGACCGCCGCACGCTCACCCGGCCGATCTCGGCGCCGAGTTCGAGGTGCGAAGCCTGCAGGCCGGCCGGCAGATCGCCCCGGCGCCGGAAACCGTCGAGGATCTCGAAGCCGCGCAGCGGGCCGAAAGCCGTCCGCAGCAGGCGTAACCAGCCCAGCTGCTCCGGGACGGACAATACGCCGGGCTCCGTCGTGGCGAGCAGGTGCTGCGCCAGGGACCGGCGCCCCGTTGCCATGGCGATGCGCGCCCCGAACACCGGCCGCTCGCGCAGGAGCTCCATGGCCAGGGGCGGCTGGACGGTGAGCACGGCCCCATCGCCGTACTGATCCGCGAGGGCCTCGGCGAAGGCGGCCTGCGCTGCGGTCTCGGCCGGTTGGGCACGCAGGCGGGCGAACGCCCCCCAGAGGTGGGCCGGGCGCCCGAAGATCGCGGCGACCTGGACGAAGCTCTGGACCTCCTGCACGGTGAGGCGGGTGTCCGGCCAGGGCCAATCGGCGAGGACGGCCTCGGCGGCCCCGCGGGCACCCTGTTCGCCCAGGGATTTCGCGAGGTACAAGCCGCCATCGGGGTGCAGCGCCGCGCTGGTCCGGGCCAGGCGCGCGGCCACATCCAACGGCGCATGGCGTGCCAGGCGCAGGGTGAACCGCGTCGCGAGCCACGGCTTCTTCCAGAGGGCGAACCAGCCCCGCGCCCGCTTGGCGGCCTCGGCGTGATGCCCGCCCTGGACGAGCAGGGTGAAGAGCAGGGTGCGGCTTCGCTCGCAATCTCCCACCGCGGCCTCGTCGACCCGCTTCAGAACCGAGATCGCCTCGGCGTCGCGTCCCTCGGCGGCGAGGAGCTCGGCGAGGCGCTGGGCCTGATCGGGGTCCAGGGACAGGGCCTGGTCATAGGTCTGGAGGACGGCCCGCTCCTCGGCGAAGCGTCCGGCATACCGGTGGAGGGCGGTGAGGCGGACCAGGGTCTCGGGGGTCGGTCTCGCCTGGAGGCGGGCCGCCAGGGCTTCGGCGAGGCCGTCGGGGTCCTCCGACCCCTCGTAGCGGTTCACGAGCCAATCCAGCGCGGCCGTGTCGTCGGGGCGGGCGAGGCGATAGAGTTCCATCGTCTCGGTCGCGCGCGCGGGCTCGCCGAGGGCGTCCTGGAGATGGGCGAGCGTCATCAGCATGTGCGGCGTCGCCCGCCCGCTGGCCAGGACAGTGTCGATCTCCCGGGATGCCTCGGCCCGGCGGCCGTCCCGGATCAGCGTCGCGATGCGCTCTTCCGGCCCCGATTGCGCGAAGTAGCCGGCGGCGAGGCAGATCGCCACGATGACCGCGAGGAGGATGCGCGGACTCGTCATCGCGCCGCCTCCGCCGTGGCCACGCGCCGGATCTCGACGCCGAGGGGGGCGATCCCCGCGACCGGAATGCTGAAGCTGAGCCGCCCGTCGACGGACGGGGCGACCTCGGCGCTCCACAGATCCTCCCCGTTCCGCCGCGCGATCACGCGGTAGGCCCCCGCGGGCACGCCGTCCCAGGCGAAGTCGCCTGGGCCGAAACCGCTCGCCTCGTAGCTCCAATCCGACCCGGACCGCACGACCCGCCACAGCCGCCACCGAGCATCGGCGAGGGAGACCGCCGCCGGGGCGGGGCCCGCCTCCGTCCACAGGACCACCCGGGCGGATTCCACCGCGCGGTCGAGGGCGATGTAGAGGGCGTCCCCGTGGCGGGTCCGCCCGATCACCCCGACGGAGCGGGACAGGTCGACGTCGATCGCCTCCGCCGCATCGAAGCGGACGGTCTGGACGGCGCCGCGCCCGGTGATGCTCCAAGCGCTGTCTCCCAGCGCGTCGATGGCGACAGCGGGGAAGTCCTGCGCCAGCTCGGCGTAATCCGCCGTCGTCATCGGCGCCACATGCGCGGTTCGCGCCTCTGCGAGATGCGCCTGGACCTCGCGCAGGACCGGCTGCCTGCCGAGGGACGCGAGGTGATAATGCAGGCTGGAACCCTTCAGCCGGCGCGGGGTCTCGGTGTTCAGGGCCGTGGTGCGCAGGCCCTGCAGGGCGGCCACCATGGGACGCCACGCCTTGGACCGGGGCAGCTCGTCCGAGGCGACGGCGTAGGTCTGGCGCTCGATCCCGACGGGGCGCGCGATCGGCGCGAGATGGCTGACCGAGGGGTAGCCCGGATCGAGGCGGCTCTCGCCGCCGTTGATGTTGAGGAGTCCGAGGCGGCGCGTCGCCGCGATGGCCTCCTCGAACGGCCGCGCGTCCCCGGTCCATTGATACAGTCGGATCGATTTGTCGGTCGGCAGGAGGGTCCGCGCCGTGGCGAGGGCGGTCTCTGTTTCGGTGCGCAGGTCGAAGGGGAATCGGAAGTACTCCCGGGGCAGATTGCGCCCGCCGGCGACGTGGCTGTCGATGGCGGTGCCGTATCCCGCCCAATCGAGGAGCCGGCGCAGGCCGAGACGGTCTTGCGGGGCATCGGCTGCGACCACCGCCGTCTCCGCGGCGCGGTCCGCCTCCGCGAAGAACTCCCAGCGGTGCGGCCGGGTGTACGACGCGACGCTGGCCTCCACGTTCGGTTTCGACCAGATCTGCCGCACGAGGTCCGTCGGCGTCGCGTTGCCGCCGAGCAGGGGATCGAGGTCGCCGGGCGTCAGGGCCAGGGTGACCGGCAGGTCGGGATAGGCCAGGACGATCTCGTTCAGGAACACCTGGGGAACCAGGACCGGCTCCTGCTTGCGGGCGACGACGACGTCGTTCAGCCCGTCGCTGTCGACGTGATGGAAGTAGAGCCGGCGCCCGGACACGGTGGTGACATCGGGAATCGGCCAGGGTTCCGACCGGAATGCGCGGGTGAAGAAGGCGAACGGGTCGATGAGCCAGCGCGACCGTCCGAGACCGGACTCCTCGACGATCTCGTAGCCCGATGCGGCGTAGCCCCCGCGCGGACCCGTGGCGACGACGACGCTCGTCCCGCCGCCCTCGCGCTTGGGGATCGACAGGTGCAGCCAGGGCTCGACGTCGGACCGCACCGTCCTGACGACGTCGTAGGTCGGAAGGACCGGATCGAGACCGCGCTCGAACGCGGTCAGCCGCTTCGACACCGGGACGGTCTCGGTGCCGAGGGTGAGCTCGATGGCGCGCCGCTCGTGGTGGAGACCGAGTTCGGACATGATGGCGTTGATCGCCGGATGGTCGTCCGACCAGAACGCGCCACCGGTCGATCCGAGGATGACGACGCGGCGGGCCGAGCGTACCGCGATCCTCGCCCAGGCGAGGTACGGCCCACGCGACGACGGCGGTGCGGTGAACCAAGTCAGGATTCCGGCATAGCGCGCCACCGCGCCGGGCTCCGGCAGGGGGTCGCGCACGTCGCGGTAGACGACCGCGTAGCCAAGATGATTGAGGACGACTTCGGCGTACTTGTGGATACGGGTCCGATCCGGCGCCTGTTCTTGCGCCCCGTCGTAAAGGGCGAGGATCTCCCGCGCGACGATCTCCTTGGCACCGATCTTCTCGGCAGCGGTTTCCCCGGCGACCGGAGCGGCGGCGGGCATCGCGGCGAGCGCGGCCCCCGCCAGCCAGACGGCGCAAGTCGCGAGCATCATCGATCCGGCGATTCGCGAACGACGGTCCCGTGCCCCCTTCCGGGAGCCCATGCCCAGTGCGACGGCCCTGTGCGGAGGGAGCCGGCCCCCATCGCTCGCACCTTTCACATCACCCTCCGCCGCTCAACGACGGCCAAGGTACGCACGCAAGGGGAGTACGTGCCATGTATCAAAAGGCGTAGGCCGTTAACCATTAAGGTTTATATTGCTAACGAATTATTAACGTGCTCTAAAAATTCAGTAATGACTCAAGAAGAATAGATCGTCGTTAGTCTCTAAGACAGGAGATTGCGACGCCTACCGCCCGCGTATTGGTGGGCAGTGATTACGAATAATCTCTCAGAGAGATAATATCCACTTTCAGAAGCCGATGCACGATGGAACGCGTCGCACACCGGAGGACGAGATGGCACACGTGATCGACGGCAATCTTGGCGAGTGGACGAAGAGCGAACGGATCGATTTGCCGGGAAAGGGGACGCCAGGCTTTGCCGTCTACGGAACCTCGGAGGCGGGGGCCTATGTCTTCGCGCTCCAGGCACCCGAGCCGCTTCTGACCAATACGGTGCTGTGGTTGAACACGGACCGGAATTCAGCGACTGGATATCAGTCCTACCCCGGCGCCGGGACGGGTGCCGAGTATTACGTCCTCTTCCATCCGGATGGAAATCTTTATCTCTACCCCACAACGGCTTCCGGGCCGACCGGAACATTCGTTCAGTTGAATTATACTTTCTCCGCTGACCGCAAGACCGTCGAGTTTGCCGTCCCGCAAGCCCTGCTCACGCCGGGCGATACGGATCTGGACCTCGACCTGAAGGTCAACATCAATTACGGCGTCGCGGGGACATCCAAGGCACAAGCCGTTCCGGGCGACTTCCTGACGGGTCCCCTGACCGTCTACGATTCACCGGCCAAGCCGGCCGACGCGCACAAGATCGGCATCGTCTATTCCGAGACTTCGGCGGCCAAGTATTTTGCACCCATGGCCTATTCGCAGCTGTTCATGGCGGCTCAGAATCAGGCCGTGGCGGCCGGCCTGTCGTTCGACGTCCTGTCCGAAGCAGACCTGACGAATCTCACCAAGCTCGCCGGCTACGACACCCTGGTGTTTCCGTCGTTCGGCAACGTGAACAAGAACGATGTCGCGTCGATCCAAGACGTGCTGACCGAGGCCGTCTACAAATATGGCATTAATCTAATTACTGCCGGCAACTTCATGACCAATGACGAGACCGGACTAGCTCTCAATGGCGACGCCTATGCTCGTATGAAGACTCTGCTCAACCTAGATCCCGGCGGAAACACCGGCACCGTTCCCATTGAGGTCAAAGCCAACGACCTGTCGAACCCGATGCTCGAAGGCTATACCGCCGGTGAGACGATCCACAGCTACGCCAGCATGAACTCCAACTATTACAAAAGCGCCGATGGCACCGATGTGAGCCACATCGCAACGATGGCGTTCGGCTCGACCACCGTCGATGCGGTGATCGGCACGCAGACCGGCGGCCGCAACGTGCATTTCGCCAACGAGAGCCTGCTCGGCGACAACAACATGCTCCAGCACGCCATCGACTACGTCGAGAAGCCGGCTGCGGGGCCCGAGCTCAGTCTGAAGATCAGCCGCGATGCGGCCGTCGTTGCCTCGCGCTCCGACATGGACCAGGCCCAGGAAACCGCCGATGTCAAGGCAGGCATCTACGACAAGATGCTTCCGATCCTCCAGCAATGGAAGACGGACTACAACTTCGTCGGGTCGTACTACATCGATATCGGCAGCGGTACTGCTGAGAATACGACCAACGGCTACACGGATTGGGTGAAGTCAAAGCCGTATTACGACAAGATTCTCGCCATGGGCAACGAGATCGGCTCCCATTCGATTACCCATCCTGAAGACACCAACAAATTGACCGCCGCCGGCATTCAGGCGGAATTCGAGGGGTCGAACACCATCATCAAGGACAAACTCGGCCTCACGGTGACAGGTGCCGCCGTCCCCGGTGCGCCCGAATTGCTGCCGACGGCCCAGGAGATCGAAAAGTACTACACCTACATCACCGGTGGTACGACGCTGGTCGGCGCAGGCTATCCCGGCGCGATCGGACACCTGACGCCCGGGGACAGCAAGGTCTACATCGCCCCCAACGTGCCCTCGGACTTCACCCTCATCGGCTTCCAGCCGAACACGGCCGCTCAAGCGAGTGCGATCTGGCAGCAGACATTCAAGGACCTGAGCTCCCATTCGGACATGCCGGTGGTCGTCTGGCCCTGGCACGATTACGGCGTGACGGAGTGGCCCTCCGACGGGGTCGCCTCTAAATATTCGACCGCCATGTTCACGAGCTTCATCAAGACCGCCTATGACGCCGGCTCGGAATTCGTCACCCTGGCCGATCTCGCCGAGCGCATGAGCGCCTTCGACGCGGCGTCGTTCAACTACCAGTTCGATTCCACCGCGAACGCCGTCACGGCGGTCGTGGGCTCGACGGGGGCGGGCAAGTTCTCCCTCGACCTCGGAAGCGCCGCGACGATCAAGAGCGTCACCGGCTACTACGCCTACGACGCCAACAGTGTCTTCGTGGACAAGGACGGCGGCACCTTCCAGATCAATCTCGGTACGACGCCGGACGATGTCACTCACATCACCAAGGTGGCCGACCGTGGCGACCTCGTCAGCGTCAAGGGCGACGGGACCAACCTGGAATTCTCGCTCACGGGCGAAGGCCATGTCCTGGTCGATCTCGCGGCGCCGGCCGGACGGCAGGTCGTCGTGACCGGCGCCGGCGCGACGGTCAGCAGTCTCGTCGACGACAAGCTCGACATCCTCCTCACCGGGCTCGGCGCGCACACCGTCAAGGTCGACCTGGTACCGGTGGCGGCCAATCATCCGCCCTCGGTCACCGCCCCGCTCACGGGCGCGGCCACGGAGGGCGGCGCGAGCGCTACTTTCAACCTGCTGGCCGGTGCCAGCGATCCGGATGCCGGCGAGACCCTCAGCCTAGCGGTCAAGAACCTTGCCTACACCGTCGATGGCGCCGCCTCGACCACGATTCCGACGGGCCTGACCTACGACGACGCCACGCACACGCTGACCGTCGATCCCAAGAACGCCATCTTCGATCCGCTCCCGCTGGAGGCCAAGCGGGTGCTCGTGGCCAGCTACGACGTCACCGACATCCACGGGGCGAAGGCCACCCAGACCCTGACCCTGACGGTGACCGGTACCAACGATGCGCCCAAAGTCGACGGCGCCCTCACGGGCTCGGCCAAGGAAGGCGAAACCAGCAAGAGCTTCGATCTGCTCGCGGGGGCCAGCGACCCGGATACCGGTGAGACCAGCTCCCTGGCGGTGAAGAATCTCCTCTACGCCATCAAGGGCAGCACGGCCTCGGCGACGCCTCCGGACGGGCTGACCTACGATCCCGTCACCCACACGCTGACCGTTGATCCCAAGAACGCCACGTTCACGCCCCTCGCGGCGGGTGCCGAGCGGGTGTTCGAGACCAGCTACGACATCACCGACATCCACGGCGCCAGCGTGCACCAGACCCAGACCCTGACGGTCACGGGAATCGACGTCACCACGCCGCCCGTGACGCCCCCGGTGACGCCGCCGGTCACCCCCCCCGTGACTCCACCGGTGACGCCGCCCGCCCCGTCGGGTCCGTCGTCCCCGGTCAGCAACCAAGCGCCCATGGTCGCCGGCCCGCTGACGGCCTTCGTCATGGAGGATGCCTCCCCCCCCGACGGCTACGACCTACTGGCGGGCGCCAGCGACCCGGATGCCGGCGAGACCGCCTCCCTCACCGTCGAGCACCTTTTCTTCTCCACGGATGGCGGCAAGACTTCGGAGACGGTCCCGGATGGGCTGCGCTACGACGCCGCCACCCACAAGCTGACCGTCGATCCATCCGCCGCCGCCTTCGATTCCCTCACGGCCAGGGACCAGCGGGTGATCGTGGCGAGCTACGACGTCACCGACATCCACGGCGCCAAGGTCCAGCAGACGCACACCCTGACGGTCATGGGCGTCGACGTCGTCACGATGCCGGGGACGGAGACGCCGGCCACGCCCCCCGCCCCGCCCTCGACCCCCCCGGACCCGACCCCGATTCCTTCGGTTCCGTCCTCGCCCCCGCCGGTCACCCCGTCTCAGCCCACCAACGCCGCGCCGGTCGCCCTCGGCGATGTCGGCTCCGGCATCGCCTACAAGACCGACGCCACCGGCAACGTGCTGTCCAACGACAGCGATCCGAACGGCGACGCCCTGCACGTGGGCTCGGTTCAGTTCGGCAACGGTGTCGTGGCGACCCTGCCCGCCTCGGGCTCTGCACAGGTGACGGGCCAGCACGGCACCCTGACGATCGCGGCCAACGGCGAGTACCGCTATGCCGCGACCTCGGCCGGCAGCGATACGTTCACCTACTCGGCCGTCGATCCGGGCGGCCTCGGCGCCCAGGCGACCCTGCGCATCGACAGTACCAAGTCCGCCCCCAATGCGAGCGAGACCTTCGCGTTCAAGCTCGGTGAGGCGTCCTTCGACTTCAGTCACGGTCACAGCGTGATGAAGGCTCCGGACGGGACGGTGACGGATCTCACGGGCGTCGGCACCATCACGTTCGCCGACGGCACGGTCCAGGTGCGGGACGGCCAGCCCGGGGTCGATGACCTGTACTACGCCGCCCGGAACCTCGACGTCTGGCAGGCCGGGATCGACCCCGACCAGCACTATGCGCAGTACGGTTGGCGCGAGGGCCGGAACCCGAACGCGGAGTTCTCCACGAGCGGATACCTCAACGCCAATTCGGATGTCGCGGCGGCCGGGTTGAATCCGCTGCAGCACTACAACGAGTATGGCTGGAAAGAGGGGCGGAGCGCGGGCCCGGACTTCTCGGCCGAAGCCTATCTCGCCAGGAATCCGGACGTTGCCGCAGCGGGCCTGAACCCCCTGCAGCACTACGAGGAGTACGGCAAGGCGGAAGGCCGGTTCGCTTTCCCCGGTGCCGTCACGGCCGCCAACGGTCACGCAATCGACGGCGATTTCGACGCGACCTACTACCTAGCCAGGAACCCGGATGTCGCTGCCGCCGTGCCGGCCAACCACGACCCCGAAGGCTACGCCTTCCAGCACTACAACACCTACGGGTGGCACGAAGGCCGCGATCCGAACGCGTTCTTCTCCACCAACGGCTACCTCGCCGCCAATCCGGACGTCGCGGCGCTGGGCCTGAATCCCCTCCTTTATCAGGAGGAGATGGGATGGCGCCAGGGACGCTCTTCCGGGACGGCGTTCGACAACAACGCCTATCTCGCGGCCAATCCCGACGTGGCGGCGGCGCAGATGGACCCCCTGCAGCACTACCTGCAGTACGGCATGGCGGAAGGCCGCCACCTCGCCTGAGCCTCGATCATGACCTCCGGGTGGGCGGGCGCCGTCATCGGCTCCGCCCACCCGGCGGCCGGCCCGTGAACGCGGACCGAAGCGCTCTTCCCCAAGGCATCGCAGGATGGAGCCTCCGGAAGAGGGCGTTCGACAGACTCGATGACGATTTCCGCCGGCGATCGCCAACAGGGCCGGTGACCTGCAACAGAACTGGGGTAGCGTGTCATGTGCGGCATCGTCGGGATCGTCGGTCGGACTTCCGTGGCGGATTCCTTGGTCGAGGCCCTGCGGCGGCTCGAGTATCGCGGCTACGATTCGGCCGGCATCGCCACCCTCGAACGGGGACGCTTGGTGCGGCGCAGGGCGGAGGGCAAGCTCGCCAACCTGGAGATGAGCCTGCGCGACGAGCGCCTCGGCGGCGCCATCGGCATCGGCCACACCCGCTGGGCGACGCACGGCCGCCCCACCGAGGCCAACGCCCACCCGCATGCCACGGCGCGGCTGGCGGTCGTCCATAACGGCATCATCGAGAACTTTCGCGAGTTGAAGGCCGAATTGCAGGGGTTCGGTGTCCGGTTCGAGAGCGAGACCGACACGGAGGTGGTGGCCCAGCTCGTCAGCCGGGAGATGGACAAGGGCCTCGAGCCGGAGGACGCGGTGGCCGCCGCTCTGCCCCGCCTGCACGGCGCCTTCGCCCTGGGTTTCATCTTCTCCGGCTACGACGACCTTCTCATCGGCGCCCGCCACGGCGCGCCGCTGGCCATCGGCTTCGGGCAGGACGAACTGGGAACCAGCGAAACCTATCTCGGCTCCGATGCTCTGGCGCTGGCGCCGTTCACCGAGGAGATCACCTATCTGGAGGAGGGCGACTGGGCGGTCCTGTCCCGCGCCGGCGCCGAAATCCGCGACATCGGCGGAGCGGTGGTGGAGCGCCCGCGCCAGCGCATCGTCGCCCAGGCCTACCGG
>NZ_JAKSXV010000006.1 GCF_022829345.1 Methylobacterium sp. J-090
GCCCGCAGGCGTCCGGCCCGGTCCGCCAGGGACTGCGCCCGCAGCCGGGCGAACAGGCCGTCGAGGGCCTCCTCGTCGATCTCGCCGCGATCGAACCGACGGGTGATGGCCAGGGTCACGGCCAGCACGGGGTTGCGGAACTGCCCCCGGACCGGTCGGGCGGAGCCACGCAAGGACCGTTCCGGCCGCGCGGCCGATCACCGTCCCGGTCGCATCGCGGGCCATCCTGGGGTAACGCTGATGGCGGCATGGAAACCACCCTCATCCTGGCCGCGATCGCGGCCTTCACCCTCTCGTGCATCGTGGTGATGACGATGATGGCGCGCGCGCGACGGCCCGAGCTGCGCATGGAGCACGAGGAGGACCTGATGGAGGACGGCGAGGAGACCCTGATGCGCAGCCTGCAACCGCCCCGGATCAGTCCCATCGACCGCTCCGCGCCGATCCTGCCCATCGAGCCGCAGGCGGAGGCCCGGCGTCTTCCCCCCGGCGGCGAGCCCCGATGATCGGTCCTTCGCGCATGCGCCCGCCGTTCCTCGCCCTGGCCGCCCTCCTCGCCGTCTGGACACACGCCGCCTCTGCCCAGGCACCGGCAGGGGACGGGCCGGCGGTGGACGACCCGGCGCCCGCGACGCCCCCGAAGAAGCCGGCGCCCCGGAAGGCGGTCCCGGCCAAGCCGAAGGCGGTCGCGCCGCCGCCCGCCGCCGGCACGCCCGTCACGACACCCGCGGCCCTGCCTCCCGTGCCCGCCGCGCCGCGCCCGGACCTGACCGTCGCCTGCGCCGAGAAGGCCGCTCTCTATGAAGGACCGAAGAATTTTTCCGTCTGGGTGACCCGCACGGGGCTCATCGTGGTCGAGAATCCCCTCCTGCCGCTGACGCCGGACTCGGCGCGGGTGCTGCAGGTCGTCATCGCCGGCAAGGTCGCCACCGCCTACGGGCCGGACCTGTTCGCCCTGCGCCGGGGCGGGGCGCCGGCAGTCCTGGAGGGTGCCAAGGGCGGCACCATCCGCTGGGATGCCACCCCGACGCCCCTGCCCGACACCCTCAACATCGTCTCGGAGGCGGGTCAGCCCCTGGCGCAGCTCGCCTTCCAGGCCTGCGGCGAGGCGCCCGCCGTCAAGGCGGCGCCGGTGGCGAAGTCGAAATCCGACCCCGCCACTGCCAAAAGTGACGCTGGCAAAGGTGACGCCGGCAAAAGCGGCTCCACCAGGACCGCCACGCGCCCGAAGACGTCCAAGCCCCCGTCCGGGCAGACCGAAGCCCCCTCGGGCGTGCGGATGCCAGCCGCCGCCATCGAGCCTTGAGATCAGGACGGAAGCGACCGATGAGCCAGGGACCGACCGCCGCCGAGATCATCGCCCGCCTCGGGCTGGTCCCGCACCCCGAGGGCGGCCATTACCGCGAGACGTTCCGCGATCCCCGCACCGTCGACGGGCGCTCGGTGGGCAGCGCGATCTACTACCTGCTCGACACGGGCGAGGTGTCCGAGTGGCACCGAGTCGATGCCGCCGAGATCTGGCACTGGCACGCCGGCGCCCCCCTGGTGATCACCCAGAGCCCCAACGGCCACGATGCGGCGGCGGCCTATCTCGGTCCCGACCTCGCGCGCGGTCAGCAGCCCCAGATCGTCGTGCCGGCCGGCCATTGGCAGACGGCCACGAGCCTGGGCGCCTGGACGCTCGTCGGCTGCACGGTCTCGCCGGCCTTCGAATTTCCGGGCTTCGAGATGGCCCCACCGGGCTGGCGGCCGACGCCGCGAACATGAAGGGACGGGTCCGGGCGTACCCGGACCCGTTTCAGCACATCAGGCGATGTACTGGCCGCCGTTAATGGTGAGCGTCGAGCCGGTGACGAAGCCCGAATCCTCGGCCGCGAGGTATTCCACCGCGCGGGCGATCTCCTCGGCCTCGCCGAGGCGGCCGACGGGGATCGTCGCGATGATCTTGTTGCGGATGTCCTCGGCCACGGCCATCACCATCTCGGTGGCGACGTAGCCCGGCGCGATCACGTTGACGGTGATGCCCTTGCCGGCGCTCTCCTGGGCCAGCGCCTTGGCGAAGCCGATGACGCCGGCCTTGGCGGCCGAGTAGTTGGTCTGGCCGGCCTGGCCCTTCTGGCCGTTGATCGACGAGATCAGGATGATGCGGCCGAAGTTGCGGCTTCGCATGCCCTCGATCAGCGGACGCGTGCAGGTGAACATCGAGTCGAGGTTGGTCTTGATGACCGCCTGCCACTTCTCGAAGCTCATCTTGTGGAACGCGCCGTCGCGGGTGATGCCGGCGTTGTTCACCAGGATGTCGATGGGGCCGACCTCGGCCTCGATCTGCTTGATGCCGGCCTCGCAGGCGGCGTAGTCGCCGACATCGAACTTGAAGACGGGGATGCCGGTCTCGGCCTTGAAGGCGTTGGCGGCCTCGTCGTTGCCGCCGTAATTGGCGGCGACCTTGTAGCCCTTGGCCTTGAGGCCCTTCGAGATGGCGGCGCCGATGCCGCGCGTTCCGCCCGTGACGAGGGCGACGCGTTCCTGAGCCATGATATCCTCCACTGAATGTTTCTTGTCGGATTTATGAGTGCGCTGTCGCGTGCGGCTTTAGCTGGCGAGGCAGCCGTCGTGCGACCCATTTAAATTTGCGGCGCCATCAAGAATTATGGCGCCGCCCCGCGGTGGTTCAGACCCGCTCGATGCACATGGCGACGCCCATGCCGCCGCCGATGCACAGGGTGGCGAGGCCCTTCTTGGCGTCGCGGCGCTTGAGCTCGTGCAGGAGGGTGACGAGGACGCGGGCACCGGACGCGCCGATGGGGTGACCGATGGCGATGGCGCCGCCGTTGACGTTCACCTTGTCGGTGTCCCAGCCCATATCCTTGTTCACGGCGAGCGCCTGGGCGGCGAAGGCCTCGTTGGCCTCGATCAGGTCGAGGTCGGCCGGCTTCCAGCCGGCCTTGTCCAGGGCCTTGCGCGAGGCCGGTATCGGGCCCGTGCCCATCACCTTCGGGTCGACGCCGGAGGTCGCCCAGGAGACGATGCGGGCGAGCGGCGTGATGCCCCGGCGCTCGGCTTCCGAGGCCGACATCAGCACGATGGCGGCGGCGCCGTCGTTGAGGCCGGACGCGTTGGCGGCCGTCACGGTGCCGTCCTTCGAGAAGGCGGGCTTGAGCTTGGCCATCGCCTCGACGGTGGCGCCGTCACGGATGTACTCGTCGGTGTCGACGATGGTGTCGCCCTTGCGGCCCGGCACGGTGACGGGGCAGATCTCGTCCTTGAAGCGGCCTTCCTTGCGGGCGGCCTCGGCCTTGTTCTGCGACTTCGTCGCGAAGGCGTCCTGCTCCTCGCGGGTCAGCTGGAACGCCTGGGCCACGTTCTCGGCGGTGGTGCCCATATGGTAGCCGTTGAAGGCGTCCCAGAGGCCGTCCTTGATCATGGTGTCGACGAGCTTGACGTCGCCCATCTTCTGGCCGCCGCGCAGGTACTGCGCGTGGGGGCTGAGCGACATGGATTCCTGGCCGCCGGCCACGATCACGGTGGCGTCGCCGTTGGCGATCTGCTGCATGCCGATGGCGACGGTGCGCAGGCCCGAGCCGCAGACCTGGTTGAGGCCCCAGGCCGTGGCCTTCTCGGGGATGCCGGCCTTGATGGCGGCCTGACGGGCCGGGTTCTGCCCGGCGCCGGCGGTGAGCACCTGGCCGAAGATCACCTCGTCCACGTCGTCGGGGGAGACGCCGGCCCGCTCCAGGGCGGCCTTAATCGCCACGGCCCCGAGGTCATGGGCGGGAACGGTGTTGAAGGCGCCGCCGAACGAGCCGACCGCGGTCCGGGCCGCCCCGACGATGACGATATCTTCTGCTGCCATGGTGACGTTCTCCTCATGCCGGCCGGCGCGGCGTTGTCGCTTTCGGGTGAGCGTGCGCGCCTTGTGCCGTAGCTTTCGGATGAAAGCCCACGCCCCCCCGAAGTCAAGGCGCTTTGGAGAGGACGCGCGGACGCTGTCACGCCGCCGCCATGCCGCGTCGGCACGGGGACCGGCATTATTCCGCGTGGACGGCGATCAGATAGGTGTTTTCGTCGGCGGGCGAACGCCTTAAGATGAAGATTGGCGGATCGGGAGCGTTCTCGGCTCCGTGTGCGTCGTCGAAGATCTAGCCGCAAAGATCGAGCGACCTGCATGATCGCGTTGGGAGAGGCCCCCAGAAATGGCGGACAACGGTAAGTCCAACCACACCGTTATCAAGAAGTACGCCAACCGGCGCCTCTACCATACCGGCACCTCGACCTACGTCACCCTCGAGGACCTCGCGACGATGGTCCAGAACGGCGAGGACTTCCTCGTCTACGACGCGCGTTCGGGCGACGACATCACCCGCTCGGTGCTGACGCAGATCATCTTCGAGCAGGAGAACAAGGCCGGGGACGACAACCTGCTGCCGGTCGCCTTCCTGCGCCAGCTCATCCGCTTCTACGGCGACAGCATGCGCACCATGGTGCCGAGCTTCCTCGAATTCTCCATGGCCAATTTCGCCCGGGACCAGGACGGCCTTCGCGAGAAGATGACCCAGAGCTTCGCCCCCACCGTGTTCCAGAACGCCATGGAGGAGCAGGTGCGGGCCAACATGAGCTTCTTCGGCGACGCCATGAAGATGTTCACGACCTTCGGCACGGGTCCGCTCTCCGGCATGGGCTCGCACCCCTCGGCCGCACCGCGCCCGGCGCAGGCCGCCGCGCCGGCTCCCACGGGCACCGACCTCGACGATCTCAAGCGCCAGATGGCCGAGATGCAGTCGCGCCTCGAGGATTTGTCCAAGAAGTAGCGCTCGCCGAGAAGTCGGCCCGGCCCCGGACGAAAGGTTGACGAACCGTTAACGCCGGCCCACCTCTTGCGCATCTCACCCCGGTTCACGCGGGAATGGATGCGATGGGGCGATTGGGAACAGACGGACGTCCGGAAACGGAACAGGTCCCGGCCTACGACCTCGTGGTGATTCCCGGGACGGGCGAAGCCTACGGCGCCCGCCGCTTCGCACCCCTGCGTCCCGATGCGGGATTCCTCATCCAGCTCCTCGTCAGCACCGATCCGGGCCTGCGGTCGGCGCGTTTGGAACGGACCCGGAGTGCCGCGGCCAGCTATGCCGAGGCGGCCCGACGCATCGCCTGACCGAAGCCCCGCCGAGAACCGAAGCCCCAACGAGAAAAGCCGCGCCCGCTTGCGCGGGTCACGGCCTTGTCCGTCATCCGACCCTGGCCGCCGGAGCGACCGGCCTCGTCCGAGGACGAAGCCCGAAGGCTCAGGCCTCGGCCGACTTCACCTTGAGGACCTGACGGCCCCGGTACATGCCGGTCTTCAGGTCGATATGGTGGGGACGGCGCAGCTCGCCCGAATCCTTGTCGGCGACGTAGGTCGGAGCCTTGAGGGCGTCGGCGGACCGGCGCATGCCGCGCCGCGAGGGGGAGGTCTTGCGCTTCGGAACGGCCATGGGATGATCCTGTCGATGGCAAAAAGGGCGCCTCAGGCGATCCCCCTCCGGGAGGACGCCTCGGCACCGTGTTCAAACGGAGATTCGAGGCCGGGCTTATAGCCGCGTGCGCCCGCCCTGGCTAGAGCACCCGCTCGAAAAGTGGAGTCCGCCCTCCGGCCCAGGCCGCGACCGCGGAGCCATGACGAAGGTTTCGGGGCGAAGGTTTCGGATCGTTCGCCCGGCTCCCATCGCGCGAGGTCGCTCACGGATCAAGATGTCGGATCATCCTGGCTCGATCTCATTCGGGATCTGCATTGATGTCGCACCGTTAAGCGGCGGTTCAACCGCACGTCCCTAAGTCTTGGCGCGTTGGCGCGGCACCACGATCGCGCCATCGATCCGGGAGTGTCCCATGCCGTCATCCCTCTTGCGCAGCCTCGCCGTGCTGGCCTGCCTCGCCTCCGTCCCCGCCCTCGCGCAGTCGCCGAGCCCCGCGACCCCCTCGGTGAAGCCCGCTCCGGCCGTACCCGCCCCGTCGAATCCGACGCCGCCGAGCGTTGCGCCGCCGAAAGCGCCGGCCGCGGCCGCGAAACCCGAGACGTCCAAGTCCGAGGCCAAGTCCGAAAAGGCCGCGCTCATCGACCTCAACAGTGCCAGTCCCGCCGAGCTCGACGCCCTGCCGGGCATCGGCGCCGCCCGGGCGGCGGCCATCGTCAAGGGTCGCCCCTACCGCGGCAAGGACGAGCTCGTCTCCAAGAAGGTGATTCCCCAGGGTGTCTACGACGGCATCAAGGACAAGATCATCGCCAAGCAGAAATAGGAATTCCGCGCGCGACGGACCGGTTGTCCGCCGCGCGCTTGTCGGCCGGGGGGCCCGAATGCTACGCGCGGGTTCGCGTCCCGCCCTCTTCCGCAAAGTCTCCCATGGCCCCCCAGCCCCTCGTGCGCGTCCATCGCGGCGACCTGCCCGGCGATTACGTCGCCGGCCCCGCCATCGCCATCGACACCGAGACCCTGGGGCTCAACCCGCACCGGGACCGGCTCTGCGTGGTGCAGGTCTCGCGCGGCGACGGCAGCGCCGACGTGGTGCAGATCATCCCCGGCGGACCCGTGCCCGAAATCCTCGCGCGGGTCATGGGCGATCCAGAAACCGTCAAGATCTTCCATTTCGCCCGGTTCGATCTCGCCGTGCTCTTCAACGCGCTGGGGGTGATGCCAGCGCCGGTCTACTGCACCAAGGTCGCCTCGAAGCTCGCCCGGACCTACACCGACCGCCACGGCCTCAAGGACGTGGTCCGCGAACTCGTCGGCGTCGATCTGTCGAAGCAGCAGCAATCCTCCGACTGGGGGGCCGAGACCCTGAGCCAGGCGCAACTCGATTACGCGGCCTCCGACGTCCTCTACCTCCACGCCGCCCGCACCCGCCTCGACGCGATGCTCGCCCGCGAGGGCCGCACGGAGATGGCCCGGGCCTGCTTCGACTTCCTGCCGACCCGCGCCCGCCTCGATCTCGCCGGCTGGCCCGAGACCGACATTTTCGCGCACACCTGAGGCTATTCTTCGGGGCGTCGTGCGCCCCCGCACATGATCGCGGCGGCGCGCGCCGCCGCCCTTGATGATTTGGCAATCGGGTGGTCATAACTTCGCCATGGCCCGCGCGCATCCGGCGGCATGTTTGGGACGATCATGCACGTGGGTGAGGCCATCCAGACCGAAGCACCGCGCGCCGATGCGCGCCGGACCCGTGCCCACGCGCGGGCGCGCAGCCACAGCACCCGCGTGCGGACCCTACGGCGGATCATCCCCCTCGTCGCCGGCACGGCGGTGCTGGCGCTCGCCGCCGTGATGTTCAATCCCTTCGGCACCACCCTGCCGGGCGTCAGCATCGGCCCCGTGAGCCTGTCGGGCACCAAGGTGAAGATGGAAAGCCCGCGCCTGTCCGGCTTCCGCCAGGGCGAGCGCGGCTACGAGGTCACCGCCACCGCCGCTTTCCAGGACGTGCGCAAGCCGACCCTCATCGAGCTGCAGGCCATGAAGGGCCATCTCAACACCGACGACAAGGGCGGCATCGCCCATCTCGAGGCGGCCTCGGGCCTGTTCGACACGGCGCGCGAATCCCTGAGCCTGGAACAGGATATCCGTATCTGGACCGACAAGGGCGAGGAAATCCGCCTGAAATCGGCCGCCGTCGATTTCAAGGCCGGCACCGTCAAGTCCAACGAGAGCGTCGCGGTGGCGATCCCGAGCGGCACCGTGGTGGCCGACACCCTCGACGTGACCGACAGCGGCCACGTCATCTCGTTCGTCGGCAACGTCCACACGGTGCTGCACGAGCTCGAGAAGCCGGAAAAGTCCGCCAAGCCGGCCCGCGTCCTCACCTCCGCCGCCGAGCCGACCGACGGCGAGACCCGGCCGTGACGGCGGCGCGCGCCCTCGGCCGGGTGATGCTTGCCGCCGGCCTGATCCTCGCGGCCCCGGCCGGCGCGCAGACGCCCGCGCCGGCTCCCAAGAAGGAGAAGGCGGCCGGGCTCGGCAATCTCGGCGGCGGCGGCAAGGAGCCGATCAAGATCGACGCCGACCGCCTCGACGTGTTCGACCGCGAGAACAAGGCGATCTTCGCCGGCAACGTCGTCGCCGTGCAGGGCGACAGCACCATCCGCTGCTCCAGCATGACCGTGCGGTACAAGCGGGCCAAGAAAGACGACAAGGCCAAGGACGATAAGGCCAAGGACGACAAGACCAAGGCGCCCGCCGCCGACACGGCCGACGCCGGCGAAAAGCCCGCCGGCGGGATGGGCGAGAACGGCATCCAGCGCGTGGAATGCGCCGGCCCCGTCACCGTGGTGCAGAAGGACCAGGTCGCGACGGGCGACAGCGCGGTGTTCGACCAGGAGGCCAAGCGCATCGTGCTCACCGGCAACGTCGTGCTGAGCCAGTGCCAGAACGTGACGCGCGGCTCGCGCCTCGTCTACGACATGAACACCGGCCGGGCGAACATGGACCCCGTGGCCGGCGGCCGGGTCTCGGCCCTGTTCGTGCCGCAGAAGGAGGACGGCCCCAAGGCCGGCAAGGGCTGCGCCCAGCCGCCCGCCGCCGCCAAGGCGGTGCCCAAGCCGGAGGCCAAGCCCACAGAGGCCAAGCCCGCCGAGACCAAGCCCGCCGAGGCGAGCAAGCCGCGGGCGCAGGCCAATTGAGCGATACGTCGCCGGTGTCCGCCGCTCCGGTCCGGCCTTCCCTGTTCGGCCGACTGTTCGGCCGGGGGCGCCGCGACGCGACCGCTGCGCGCGAGGCCGCGATTCTCGCCGAGGGCGGCGGTCCGGGCATCCTCCACGTGCGCGGCCTGCGCAAGAGCTACGGCGCCCGCACAGTGGTGCACGAGGCCGGGCTCACGGTCCGCAACGGCGAGGCGGTGGGGCTGCTCGGCCCCAACGGCGCCGGCAAGACCACGATCTTCTACATGATCACCGGCCTGGTTCAGGCCGATCGCGGCTCGATCAGCCTCGACGGCCTGCCGATCACCCACCTGCCCATGTACCAGCGCGCGCGGCTGGGCATCGGCTACCTGCCGCAGGAAGCCTCGATCTTCCGCGGCCTCACGGTGGAGGACAACATCCGCGCCGTGCTCGAAGTCGCCGAGCCCGACCGCAAGGAACGGGCGAGAAAGCTCGAATCCCTGCTGGAGGAATTCGACATCGCGCGCCTGCGCAAATCCCCCTCCATCGCCCTGTCGGGCGGCGAGCGCCGCCGCTGCGAGATCGCCCGGGCGCTGGCCTCGTCCCCGAGCTTCATGCTGCTCGACGAGCCGTTCGCCGGCATCGACCCCATCGCGGTCGGCGACATCCAGGATCTGGTGAAGCACCTGAAGCAGCGCGGCATCGGCGTGCTCATCACCGACCACAACGTCCGCGAGACCCTCGGCCTCATCGACCGGGCCTACATCGCGCATTCGGGCCGCATCCTCACGGAGGGGACGCCCGACGAGATCGTCGCCAACGCCGACGCGCGCCGCCTCTACCTCGGCGAGGATTTTCGGCTTTAGAACGCCGGCTTCCGGGAGAAGCCCTGCGACGCTTACAGAGTCTGCAACGCCTGCAAAGTCTGCGACGCTTATAAAGTCTGCGACGCCCGCGAAAAATTCCGCATCGGGGCGCGATCACCGACGCGCGGGATCCATGCCCGAACGTCGTGAGGGCCGCAGCCTGCGAAAAGGCTTTCGTGACCGCCCCGATGTGACGCTGACACCACGCCGCGACGGCGATCGGTGAGCATGGGCATTTTTTAGGCAGGACCGCCCCGACACGCTTTGACGTCCGGTCGGGTTGGGGCTAAACCTTGGAACAGCAAAAAGAAGCAAGATTAATGCCGATGTTCGGCCCGCGGTGACGCGCGCCGCCGAACGGCGGTGCGACTCGGGGATCGGGACCTTATCATGAGTCTGGTGCAACGGCTGGAAATGCGCCAGGGCCAAGCCCTGGTGATGACGCCTCAGCTCCTGCAGGCGATCAAGCTCCTTCAACTCTCGCATCTCGACCTGACCGCCTACGTCGACGCCGAACTCGAGCGCAATCCGCTCCTCGAGCGCGCCGAGGGCGAGACCGGGGATGAGCGCCCGCCCGGCGAGACCCCGTCCGAATCCTCCGTCGATCGCCACGGCGACGCGGAGGGCGGCGAGGGCGACGGCGGCGACTTCGACGGCGGCGACGAGTCCTGGATCGCCACCACCCTGACGGCGAGCGGCGCCGACATGGAGAGCGCCCTCGACACCCGCCTCGACAATGTGTTCGCCGACGAGAACCCGACCCATGCCCGCGAGGCGGCGTCGGGCGACATGCTGTCCCTGACGCCGGCGCCCTACGGCAACACCGGCGGCTCCTTCGACGGCGAGGCCCCGGATTTTGAGGCGACGCTCACCTCCGAGATGTCCCTGCGCGAGCACCTGGCCGCGCAGCTCGACCTCGCCACCCGCGATCCCGTCGACCGTCTCATCGGCGGCTTCCTCATCGATGCCGTGGACGATGCCGGCTACTTTCGCGAATCCATCGACGAGGTCGCCGAGCGGCTCGGCACGCCCCTCGACACCGTCGCGCGCGTGCTGAAGCTGGTGCAGAGCTTCGAGCCCGCCGGCATCGCCGCCCGCGATCTCGCCGAATGCCTCGCCCTGCAGCTGCGCGACCGCGACCGGTTCGATCCGGCCATGCAGGCCCTGGTCTCGCGCCTCGACCTCGTGGCCAAGCGCGATTTCGCGTCCCTGCGCCGCCTCTGCGGGGTCGACGACGAGGACCTCGTCGACATGCTGGCGGAGCTGCGCCGCCTCGACCCGAAGCCCGGCCGCGCCTTCGGGGCACGGGCCGTCGAGGTGCTGATCCCCGACGTGTTCGTGCGCGCCGCCCCCGACGGGTCGTGGCTGGTGGAGCTCAACGCCGAGGCCCTGCCCCGCGTCCTGGTGAACCAGAGCTACTATGCCCGCGTCTCGCGCGGGGCGGCGGCCGAGGGCGACAAGGCGTTCCTGTCCGAGTGCCTGCAGACGGCGAACTGGCTGACCCGCAGCCTTGAGCAGCGCGCCCGCACCATCCTCAAGGTCGCCTCCGAGATCGTGCGCCAGCAGGACGCGTTCTTCCTGCACGGGGTCGCGCACCTGCGCCCCCTCAACCTGAAGACCGTGGCCGAGGCCATCGGCATGCACGAATCCACCGTCTCGCGGGTCACCTCCAACAAGTCCATCGGCACCAGCCGGGGCACCCTGGAGATGAAGTACTTCTTCACCGCCGCGATTCCCGGCGCCGCCGGCACGGCCTCGCACTCGTCCGAGGCCGTGCGCCACCGCATCAAGCAGCTCGTCGACGGCGAGGCCCGCAGCGACGTGCTCTCCGACGACGCCCTGGTGCAGCGCCTGCGCGACGAGGGCATCGACATCGCCCGCCGCACGGTGGCGAAGTACCGGGAGTCGCTCCGGATTCCGTCCTCCATCGAGCGCAGGCGGGAGCATTTCGCCTACACGCGGTAACGGGCCGGTTCCGTCCCACAAGAGCTGTCGGATTCACACATCCACGCAGCAGTCGTTTCAAAGGCCCTCATGTGCCGGCGTAAGGCGCGACAGGCCCCCTCTCCTGGAAGGAGAGGGTTGGGGTGAGGTGTGCGAACTCTCCGGAAAAATCACACACCTCACCCTGTCCCTCTCCTTTCAGGAGAGGGGACCCGCGCTGCCCGCGAGATGTGTGAAGGCGGGGCGCAGTGGGGAGAGATGCGCTCAGCCGATGCGATTTTCCCCGCTTCCCTCAGTATCCCTCCGCCAGGGTCCCGCGCTGGCGCGGGTCGGCGGCGCCGGCCTTGAGCCCATCGACGGCCATCACGGAATTGGCCGAGCCCGAGGCCGGCGCTACCACCACCCTGTGGCCGCGCGCGCGCAAGATCGCGATCGTGTCGGGCGAGACGCCTTCCTCCACGGTGAGCACGTCCGGGCGCCACTGGTGGTGGATGCGCGGGGCCGCCACCGCCTGCAGCAGGTTCATGCGAAAATCGACGACGTTGACGATGGTCTGCAGCACCGTCGAGATGATGCGGCTGCCGCCCGGACTTCCCGTCACCAGCAGGAGCTTGCCGTCCCGGAACACGAAGGCCGGCGTCATCGAGGACAGGGGGCGAGCGCCCGGTGCCACCGCGTTGGCCTTGCCGCCGACGAGACCGTAGGCGTTGAGCGCCCCGGTCTTGGCGGAGAAATCATCCATCTCGTTGTTGAGCAGCACCCCGGTGCCGGGGGCGACGAGGCCCATCCCGTAGGAGAAGTTCAGCGTGGTGGTGTTCGAGACCGCATTGCCCTCGGCGTCGATCACCGAGAAATGCGTGGTCTGGTCGGGCTCGAAGGGCAAGGGATCGCCGGCCTTGACCTCGGAGGCCGGACGGGCGCGGGCCGGATCGATGGCCCTGCGCAAGCCCTCGGCGTAGAATTTCGCCGTCAGCCCCTCGACGGGGATCTGCGAGCGCGTCGGGTCGCCGAGCCAGGTGGCCCGATCCGCGTAGGCCGGCTTCATCGCCTCGGCCAGCGTATGGATCGCGTCGGCGCTGCCGGCCCCCATCTTCGCCAGATCGAAGCCCTCCAGCACGTTGAGGATCTCGACGAGGTGGATGCCGCCCGAACTCGGCGGCGGCATCGAGGCGACGGACAGGCCGCGATAGGTGCCGCGCACGGGTTGGCGGATCACCGGTCGGTAGGCGGCTAAGTCGTCCGCCGTCATGACGCCGCCGGCCGCGCGCACCGCCCCGGCGATGGCTTCGGCGATGGGACCGGTGTGGAACGCGTCCGGGCCCTCCTTCGCGATGAATCTCAGGGTGTCGGCGAGGTCCGCCTGAACGAGGCGCTCGCCGCGCCGGAGCGGTCTGTCGCCGGCAAAGAAGATCGCGCGGCTCGATGGCCAGCGCCCCAGAAGATCGGCGGCGCGGGGCAGGGAATCGGCGAGCCCCGCCTCGACGTCGATGCCCTCGCGGGCGAGGCGCTCGGCCGGGGCGACGAGGTCGGCGAGGGTGAAACGGCCGGAGCCGTAGCGCTGGTGCGCCTCGGCCAGCCCGCGCACGGTGCCGGGCACGCCCACCGCCTTGCCCGTGCGGGTGGAGGCGGCGTGGTCGGGCTCGCCCCGCGCGTCGAGGAACATGTCGGCGCGGGCCGCCGCCGGGGCGGTCTCGCGGTAGTCGATGGCCACGGTCTCGCCGGAACGGGCCAGGTGCACCATCATGAAGCCGCCGCCGCCGAGATTGCCGGCGCGCGGCAGGGTGACGGCCAGGGCGAAACCCACGGCCACCGCCGCGTCGACGGCGTTGCCGCCGGCCTTCAGGATCGCGACGCCGATCCGCGTCGCCCGGGCTTCCTGCGACGAGACCATGCCGTTCGCCGCCAGCACCGGCAGCATCCGGGCGGTGTCCGACTGGATCGGCGAGGAATCCGCCTGGGCCCGGGCCGGCGGGGTGGCGGCGACGAGGAGGCAGAGGGCGAGGCAAGGGGTGGAGAGGCGGCGCATTCACACGGCTCCGTCACGCGGGCCGAAGCGGCCCGCCACCAGCCAGTAGACGAGTCCCGAGGCCGCGCCGGTAAGAAACAGGATCGCGGTGATGCGGCCCTCCTGCGCGAAGGCCTGCGGGTCGCCGGCGCGGGCCGCATTCCGGGCGAGCCACGGCACCAGCGCCGTGAGGAGGCCGGTGCCGGCGCCGTACCACGCGGGGCTCCGCCAATTCAGGGTCTCGCCGATGACCGCCATCGCGACCGGCGGCACCACGAGGAGGAGGAACAGCGCGCGGGCGAAGGCGGCGAGGGCGAACAGGATGGTCTCGGGGCCGATTCCGGAGGCGAGGTCGTTCAGCCCCTCGAACAGGCCGACCAACCCGAGGCTCCCGAGCACCTCCCGCGAGACCGGATCGAGCATGGCGCCGAGGCCGAGCACGAAGGCGCCGCAGGGAATCGCCAGGAGCAGGGCGAGGCACCCGACGAAGACGCGGCCGAGGAACCGCATGATGCCCCCCCTATCAGGTTGTCGGATGAGCGGTCGTTCGCCGCTCTTTTCCCGTCGTAGGCATAGCAAACCCAACTCGTCAGGGAAGGCACGGGTCCCCTCTCCTGGAAGGAGAGGGACAGGGTGAGGTGTGTGACTTATCCGGAGAGACCTCTCACCTCACCCCAGCCCTCTCCTTCCAGGAGAGGGGGCCTGTCGCGCTTCACGCCGACGCGCCAGGTTCTTCGGGGATCGGTCGAAATCGTCGATGTTGCGGTTGTGTGAGTCCGGCAGCCACAAGGAGGAGGGTATTGCCAAAAAATCAGTCGTCGTCGCCGTCGTCGGCGCCTGCATAGACGCCCTCGGCGCCGATGCCGTCCTCCAGCATCATCCGGGCGCGGGCGCGCAGCTTCTCGGTCTCGCTCTTGAGCTGGCCGCAGGCGGCGAGGATGTCGCGACCGCGCGGCGTGCGCACGGGGGAGGCGTAGCCGGCGTCGTAGACGATCTCCGAAAAGCGTTCGATGCGTTCCCAGTCCGAGCACTCGTAGACGCTGCCGGGCCAGGGGTTGAACGGGATCAGGTTGATCTTGGCGGGAATGCCCTTGAGCAGCCGCACCAGCTCGCGGGCATCCGCGTCGGTGTCGTTGATGCCTTTCAGCATCACGTACTCGAAGGTGATGCGCCGGGCGTTGTTGAGGCCCGGATAGTTGCGGCAGGCGGCGATGAGCTCGGCGAGCGGATACTTGCGGTTGAGCGGCACCAGGGTGTCGCGCAGGTCGTCGCGCACGGCGTGGAGCGAGATCGCCAGCATGGCGTGCGCGTCGGTGCCGAGGCGCTGCATCTGCGGCACGACGCCGGAGGTGGAGACGGTGATGCGCCGGCGCGACAGGCCGAGGCCCTCCTGATCGGCCATGACGCCGACGGAATCGATGACGTTGTCGATGTTGTAGAGGGGCTCGCCCATGCCCATGAACACGATGTTGGTCACCGCCCGGCGGACCTCGTCGGCCCCGGCCGGCGTCGGGTTCTGGCCGGCCCAGTCGTTGAGGTGGTCGCGGGCCACCACCACCTGGGCGACGATCTCGGCCGCCGTCAGGTTGCGCACGAGGCGCTGGGTGCCCGTGTGGCAGAACGAGCAGGTGAGGGTGCAGCCGACCTGGCTCGAGACGCAGAGGGTGCCCCGGCCGCGGCCGGGGATGTAGACGCACTCGATCTCGGCGCCGCGGTTGTGGTCGTGCTTGCCAGTGGGGGCCATGCGCATGAGCCACTTGCGGGTGCCGTCCCGCGAGACCTGCTCGGTGATCACCTCCGGGCGGTCGAGGGTGTAGGCGCTGGCGAGATCCGCCTTCAGGCCCTTGCCGACATTGGTCATGTCGTCGAAGTGCCTGGCGCCCCGCACGTTGACCCAGTGCCAGATCTGGCCCGAGCGCATGCGCTGCTCGCGCTCGGACACGCCGATGGCCGAGAGCCGCGCCTTGAGGTCGTCCCGGGTCAGGCCGACGAGGGACGAGCGGCCGAGGGGGCCTCCAAGCGGCGCGGAGGCCGGCTCGAACTCGGGCAGCTTCTCGATTGCGGGGGCGGCACTCGCGTCGCCCCGGGCGGTGTCGAACGACGCCGTCGCCATGGATCTCAGACCTTCATTTGGAATCGGTCCGATATAGGCGATCCGCGCCGCGAACGCGAATACGGGTGCGGCATGGGCGGGGTGCGCCGGGTGTGATACCCGGCTCCACGCTAGTTCCGACGCCCGCGAGGTTCGCCGTGATTCCCTGGGTCGCCCTCGACACCGCCCCGATCCCGGGCACGACCGACGAGCTGCGCCTGCTCCAGCGCGGCCATGAATTCCTGATCCGGATCGGCCGGGAGGACCTGATGAACAGCCGCCTCAGCGGCTCGGAGGAGGCGCTGGCGACCCTGGCGGCGGCGCGGATCGGCGGACGGGCCGGGGCGCGAATCCTCATCGGCGGCTTCGGCATGGGCTTCACCCTGCGGGCGGCCCTCGATGCCCTGGGCGCGGATGCCAGGCTCGTGGTGGCCGAACTGGTGCCGGCGGTGCTCGCCTGGGGGCGCGGCCCCCTGGCCCACATCTCCGCCGATGCCCTGTCGGACCCCCGGGTGGAAGCGCGGGAGGCCGACGTCGCCGGCCTGATCCGGTCCTCGGCGCTGGCCTGGGACGCGATCCTCCTCGACGTCGACAACGGCCCCGAGGGGCTGACCCGGGCGGACAACGACCGGCTCTACGATGCCGGTGGCCTGGCGGCGGCGCGCGGCGCGCTTCGTCCCGGCGGCGTGCTCGCCGTGTGGTCGGCCCATCCCGATCCGGCTTTCACCCAGCGCCTCGTCCGCGCCGGTTTCGCCGTGGAGGCGGTGCCCGTGCGGGCCGGGCGGGGCCGGGGCGCCCGCCACACGGTCTGGCTCGCCGTGCGGCCGGAACGGTCTCGGTAAGGTCAGCCGGCCGCGCGCAGGCGGTCGCGCCGGCGGCTCAGGCGGGTGGCGCCGTAGATCGCCGCGAGTTCGCGCCGGGCCGCCTTGACCGGCGGGGCGTCGCGCTCGGCGCAGGCCGCCGCGATGGTCCGCAGGGTGTCGGCGACGGAGCGCTGCAGGCGCAGATCGCCGGGTTGCCGCGCGATATGATCGATCGTGTCCATGGCGGTGGCCCCTTGGTGCCGGCCCTCTCGCGGGGCGTCGCGGCCAGCATCGGCACGGGGCTTGGCCGCAACAAGGCAGCTTGGCCGTGGGGACCGCGATCTACTCGCGACCGGCGCCCTCGGTGAACCGGTCGTGGCAGGTGTAACCGAGAAAGCAGCGCGGCACGTCGCGTGTGAGTTCGAAGGCGGGCTTTGGCACCGTGGGCAGGGGGCAGAAGCCGCCGTCGCGCACGAATCGGTCGTAGGTGAACGGTCCCGTCGTCAGCACGATGGCACCGGTCCGGGTCACGAGACCGGCCGCCTCGGCACAGGTCATGTCCGGCGTGGCCAGGCGCGCCTGGGCCACGGCCGCGCTCGCGGAGACGAGCAGGAGGACGCAGGGGAACAGGGTCCGTCGCATGGCGAAAGCCACCTCGCAGGCAAGTTGGAAGGCACGTCGGCAAGCACGTCGCGCGCCGGGCCCTACACTGGCCTCACGCGGCGGCCAGCGCCAGGGTGAAGTCGAACGCCTCGGTCACCCCCTCCTGCCAGAGGGAGGCCGGCGTCGGGTGGGCGAGGTGGAGGGCGCCCTCCGATTCGCCGCCCGCCATCCGCAGGTCGACGCCGGCCCGGGCCGCGAGGCCGAGCATCGGCCGGTTGCGGGCGAGGCAGCGCACGCGCAGGTCGCGCACGCCGCGATTGCGCGCCGCCCCGGCGATGCGGCGAAACAGCGCCTGGCCGAGGCCGTTGCGCCGGTAGTCGCGCTCCACCGCGAAGGCGGCTTCCGCGTCGGGGCCGAGGGAGAAGCCCGGCGGCGGGGCGCGGGTCGGACGCAATTCGCCCAGGGCCCGCAGGGTGCCGTCGACGAAGGCACCGAAGACGACCCCGTCGACCTTCAGGGCCCGGCGGGCATAGGCGAGGGCCGCCGCGTCGCTCAGGGTGCCCATGAAGCGACTGGCGCGGGTCTCGGGATCGAGGCGCAGGAAGTAGGCCTCCACGGCGGCGGCGTCGCTCGGCCACAGGCGGCGGATGACGGGGCGCAGGGCGGGGGCTTCGGGTCGAGGTTCCGGCATGGTGATGCCTTTCCGGTGCTGGGGCGCGCTTGCCGCGCCGGGGTCCGGACGTCACCTCCCTCAAGGTCAGGCAGATGTGGCATCGCTGCCAGATTTTTGCAATGCAGCAAAACGTCCTGCCGCCCGTGTCTCTGGCATACCAACCATTCGGCTTGATCGGGCCTTGGGCACGCGGCAGACCCGAAGCGGGCCGCCCGTCCCGGCCCAGGCGTCGAGGCTTTGTCCGTCGTGAGTCCATCAGCTCCTCCGGCCCCCTCCGATCACGCCCGCTCGGGCGCGATCCCCCACGGTCCGGTCCTGGAGCGCTACGAGGCCCTGGTGAATTCCGGCGCCATCGAGCGCGATCCGGCGCAGGTCCACCTCGTGCGGGCCCTCGATGGGCTGGCGCAGGAACTCGGCCGGCGCCGGCGCGCCCGCAAGGGCAGCGCGCTCGGCTGGCTGTTTTCCCGCAAGGAGGACCCGGCCGCCGTGCCGAAGGGCCTCTACATCTGGGGCTCCGTCGGGCGCGGCAAGACCATGCTCATGGACCTGTTCCACGAGGCGGCGCCCGGCCCGAAACGCCGGGTGCATTTCCACGGCTTCCTCGCCGACGCGCACGAGCGCATCCACGCCCACCGCCAAGCCCTCAAGGCCGGCACGGCCAAGGGTGACGATCCGATCCCCGTGGTGGCCGACGCGCTCGCCGACGAGGCCACTCTCCTGTGCTTCGACGAGTTCACCGTCACCGACATCGCCGACGCGATGATCCTGGGGCGCCTGTTCGACGCCCTGTTCAAGCGCGGCGTCACCGTGGTGGCGACGTCCAACGTCGAGCCCGACCGGCTCTACGAGGGCGGCCTCAACCGGGCGCTGTTCCTGCCGTTCGTCGCCGAACTGCAGAGCCGTGTTGCCGTCCTGCGCCTCGATTCGCGCACGGATTTTCGCCTCGAGAAGCTCGGTGGCGCCTCGGTCTACCACGTGCCCGCCGATGCGGAGGCGGATGCCGCCCTGGCCCGCGCCTTCAAGGGCCTCACCGGCAAGACCAGGGGCAGGCCCGCCACCGTGCGGGTGAAGGGCCGCGACGTCTCCGTGCCCGAGGAGGCGGCGGGTGTGGCGCGCTTCACCTTCGCCGATCTCTGCGCACAGCCGCTCGGGGCCTCCGACTACATGGCCGTGGCGCGGGCCTTCCACACGGTGATCCTCGCCGACATCCCGGTGATGAGCGCGGAGACCCGCAACGAGGCCAAGCGTTTCATCACCCTAGTCGACACCCTCTACGACGCCCACGTGAAGCTCGTCGCCTCGGCGGCGGCCGAGCCGCAGGGGCTCTATACGGCGACCGAGGGCCGGGAGGCCTTCGAGTTCGACCGGACCGTGTCGCGCCTCATCGAGATGCGCTCGTCGGACTACCTCGCCCTGCCGCACGGCGCCGGGGATTCGGAGGCGTCGGGGTCGAGCGCGGGCCTGGTCGAGACCTGAACGCGGCCACGGGCCGCCCCTCCCATCAGCGGCGGGCGGTCGCATCGCCCCCCGCGCTCTTCGTGCGCCATCGCACATACGCCATGCCGAAACGTCCCGAGCGCGGAGCCCGATCGGACCGGCGGCGTTGCACTGCAGCACGCGCTGCATTTAATTGGTCTCATTCCGAAGAACGGCGACGCGCCCGCCGCGCCGCACCGGCTGCCGCTGTCGGCGGCCGCCGCCGTTCCCGAAGGAAGCCGGGGCTCTCCGCGCGAGCGATCGATGCGGGACCGCGACACGGATCGCGTGCCCGGACGCCGACGACGTGGCTCATGATTGGCGACCCAGACGGGCGGACCCGCGGTCCACGACCGCTGGACTCACCCGATTCAGGATAGGATGGACCGATGATCAAACTCACCGTGAACGGAGCTGCACGCAGCTTCGACGGCGATCCCGACATGCCGCTGCTGTGGTACCTGCGCGACGAGGTCGGGCTCACCGGAACCAAGTTCGGCTGCGGCCAGGCGCTCTGCGGCGCCTGTACCATCCATGTCGGCGGCACCGCCGTGCGCGGCTGCGTGACGCCGGTCTCGGCCGCCGAGGGCCAGGCCGTGGTCACCATCGAGGGCCTGTCCCCCGACGGCAACCACCCGGTCCAGGCCGCGTGGCGCGACCTCAACGTCGCCCAGTGCGGCTACTGCCAGTGCGGGCAGATGATGCAGGCCGCCTCCCTGCTGACCGACACCCCGAAGCCCACGGACGCGCAGATCGACGAGGCCATGAGCGGGAACCTGTGCCGCTGCGGCACCTACCCGCGCATCCGCGCCGCCATCCATCAGGCCGCCGGTCAGGCTGCCCCCGCCGCCAAGGGAGAGCGCCTGTGATCCACGAGTCCGAGATGATGTCCGCCAAGCTCGCCGCCGAGCTCGTCCCCGACACCGCGGCTGCCCCGACCGCCCTCGCGAACGTCAGCCGCCGCGCCATGCTCGGCGGAATGGGCGCCCTGGTGCTCGCCCTGTCGTGGCGTGATCCGGCGAAAGCCGAGGACAAGACGAACGAGCCGAAGAAATTCGGCGCCGATGCCATGCCGCATGGCTGGCAGGACGATCCGAAGGTGTTCGTCGCCATTGCGCCGGACGGCACCGTGACGGTGACCTGCCACCGGGCCGAGATGGGCCAGGGGGTCCGCACCTCCATCGCCTTCGTGGTCGCCGACGAACTCGAAGCCACCTGGGACAAGGTGAAGGTCACGCAGGCCTGGGGCGACGAGGCCCGCTTCGGCAACCAGGACACGGACGGCTCGCGGTCCCTGCGCCACTTCTTCCAGCACCTGCGCCATGCCGGTGCCGCCGCCCGCCTCATGCTGGTCCAGGCCGCCGCCAAGCAGTGGAACGTGCCGGTCTCGGAGGTGAAGGCCGAGAACCACGTCGTCACCCACGCCAAATCCAAGCGCAGCCTCGGCTACGGCGAGATCGCCGCCGCCGCCGCCGAACTGCCGGTGCCGGCCCGCGAAACCGTGACGCTGAAGGAGTCGAAGGACTTCAAGTACATCGGCAAGGGCAAGATCGGCCTCATCGACAACCGCGACATCACCACGGGCAAGGCCATCTACGGCCTCGACACCCGCCTCGACGGGATGCTCTACGCCCTCGTCGCCCGCCCGCCGGTCTTCGGCGGCAAGGTGGTGAGCTACGACGACACCGAAGCGAACAAAGTCGCCGGGGTGGTCAAGATCTTCAAGATCGACGCTCCCGAGGCGCCCGTCGAGTTCCAGCCGCTGGGCGGCGTCGCGGTCATCGCGAAAAACACCTGGGCGGCGATGAAGGCCCGCGAGGCCCTGAAGATCACCTGGGACGACGGCCCCAACGCTTCATATGATTCCGTCGCCTTCCGGGGTGAGCTGGAGAAGGCGGCGCGCGCGCCCGGCAAGGTCGTGCGCAACCAGGGCGACGTCGACGGCGCGATGGCGAAGGCCAAGACGCGGGTCGAGGCCGAATACTTCGTGCCCCACCTCGTCCAGGCCCCGATGGAGCCCCCGGCCGCCGTCGTGCGGATCAAGGACGGGTTCTGCGAGGCCTGGGCCTGCACCCAGGCGCCGCAGGCGACCCATGATCGCCTGGCCAAGAAGCTGAACCTCGCCGCCGACAAGGTGCGGGTCAACCAGACCCTGCTCGGCGGCGGCTTCGGGCGCAAGTCGAAGCCGGACTACGTGCTGGAAGCGGCCCTGTGCAGCCAAGCCGTGGACGGCGCCCCGGTGAAGCTCACCTGGACCCGCGAGGACGACCTGCACCACGGCTACTATCACACCATCTCGGTGGAGCGCCTGGAGGCCGGCCTCGACGACAAGGGCATGCCGGTGGCCTGGCTCCATCGCTCGGCGGCCCCCACCATCGGGTCGATCTTCGCGGCGGGCGCCAAGAACGAACTGCCGTTCGAGCTCGGCATGGGCCTGACGAACACGCCGTTCGACGTGCCCAACATCCGCCTCGAGAACCCGTCCGCCGACGCGCATGTGCGCATCGGCTGGTTCCGCTCGGTCTCGAACATCCCCCATGCCTTCGCGATCCAGTCGTTCGTGAACGAGCTGGCGCATGCGGCGGGGCGTGACCCGAAGGAGTACCTGCTGGCGCTCATCGGCCCCGATCGCAAGATCGATCCGACCACGCTCGGCGACGTCTGGAACTACGGCGAGGACCCGGCCCGCTACCCCATCGACACCGGGCGCCTGCGCGGGGTCATCGAGGCGGCGGCCAAGGGCATCGGCTGGGGCCGCAAGATGGCGAAGAACACCGGGCTGGGCATCGCCGGGCACTACAGCTTCGTCACCCACACGGCGGTGGCGGCCGAGGTCGAGGTCGGGTCGAAGGGCGAGGTCGTGGTCAAGCGCGTCGACATCGCCGTCGATTGCGGACCGCAGGTGAACCCGGAGCGCATCCGTTCGCAGATGGAGGGCGCCGTGGTCATGGGCATGGGCCTCGCCCTCTCGGCCGAGATCACGTTCAAGGACGGACGCGCCCAGCAGAACAACTTCGACGGCTACGAGATCACCCGCATCGACGCCGCGCCGAAGGAGATCCACGTCCACCTGCTGCCGAACCCGAACTATTCGGGGCCGCTCGGCGGCGTCGGCGAGCCGGGCGTTCCCCCGGTGGCCCCGGCCATCGCCAACGCGATCTTCGCGGCCACGGGCCGGCGCATCCGGCAGTTGCCGATCCGCGATCAGCTCAGCGCCTGAACCGGCGCCCCTCCGGGGGGCATCACGACCAGGGGGTGTCGCTTCGCGCGGCACCCCTTTTTCGTGGTGCTCGTCATGAAAAGCGCCGGTTCCGTCGCCCGGCCCGGAGCCCTTGGGCGTCCTGGCGGGTTGAGGGAGGGACGCCGCCGCTTCGGCCCTCATTCTCTCAGGACAGACCCAACGATGACGTCAATGACATGGCTCGCCACCGGCTTCCTCGCCGCCACCCTCGCGGGTATGGCCGGCCAAGCCCACGCCTCGCCCTGCACGGACCAGATCGCGGCCCTCGAGGCCAAGGTGAAGGATCAGGCGAAGGAGTCGATCTCGGCCTCGACGGGCGGCCAGGCCGATGCCGGTGCGCGGGGCGGCGAGGGCGGAGCGGCCGGAGGCAGGGCGGACACGCCGCCGACGGCGCCGCCCGAGAAATCGGCCGAGGCCGGCAAGGGCGGCGACAAGGCGATGCAGGCCAAGGTCGCCCTCGACGAGGCGCGCACCGCCGACGGGAAAGGCGATGCCAAGGGCTGCATGGACGCCCTCGGGCGAGCGAAGCGTCAGCTCGACGCGGCGCCGTGACGATGGGGGCGGAGCGGCCCGACCGGGGCCGTTTCCTCCCCATGGGTTTCTCCCTATGCGCGGCGTATTGCACTGCAACGCCGCGCGTCGGTGCCGGCCTTCAGGCGGCGGCGCTCAGGGCATGCTTGTTGCCGTTGAGACCGGCACAAAGGTCGTCAATGGCGGCCAGATCGAGGGCCTCGCCGGACTCGCTGGCGATGGCGTCGATCAAGTGATCCTGCTGCGGATTGAATGGATTCCCCTGAAGTCGGTAGAACTGATAATACCGCAGTGCAGCGATCAATGTATCCCGCTCACGCTCGGTCACCGATATACTCTGCATTCCGCTCAACTCGACCTCCTGTGACTGAGAAATGGCCAGGCGGCGGTCGCACTCACGCCTCAGCAGCGGATGTAGACCGGTATCGAGGTTGACGTCTACCACTTGACAGCGGGGCTGAAACGGTCCGCGCGCGGGGCCGACGCAGCGGACCCGCGCCAAGTCCCTGACGGCGCGCCGTTTCCCGCGGATCGGGCGATCCGGGATTTATTTGCTGCCCCGCACCCGAGGCGCGCGGTCCGGGGCTGCCGGGCGAAAACTCTCCTTAACCCTGGCGTGAGATCGTTGGAGATGGCCGATGGCGCCCGATCCGGCGCCGTCGCGACACCGTGGCGGGAAGGGGACTTCCGGATGCCCATGACACGAGGCGGACGCGCACACGGCGCACGGGACGGCGAGGCCTCGTCCGAACGTCAGGCCGATGCGCGGACGGCGCGATCCGGACCGCCGCCCCTCGCGCCGAACGTCCGCCGCCACCTCGGCCTCAGTTTGCGGACCTTCTACGCCGCCACCCTGGCCGAGCCCGTGGACGACCGGATCGCCGCCCTGCTGGACCGGCTCGGCAAGGCCTCGCCCGGAAACCCGTTCCCCTGATTCGGGTGAGACGTTTCGTTCACGCCGTTCCGCGTTGTTGGGCAGACCGGACCCTGGCGTTCACGAACGGGCCAGATCCGTGGCCGCATGGTTCGGCTCCCGATCCTCGAACGCCCAGTTTCTCCGCCATGCTCGTCCTCACCCTCGTCGTCGTCGGCAACGTCCTGTTGGCGGCTCTGTTCTCCCTCGTGGCCGTCGCCACCGATTGAGGGGGTCTCTTCGGCGCCGCAGACGCCGTCGACCGTGCCGCCCGACACGGGCCGATGATCGGTCCCGTCCGTTCGTGGCCGGTGTGGATCGACCGAACGTGAAATTCATGCTCGATGCGACACTCCATCCCGTGGGCCCCGTGCCCTCCCCCGGAGCGTGACACCGCATGAACACCACCGCCCTCTCGACGACCTGGGCTCCGCGCCTGCTCAGCGTCCTGCGCATCATGGCGGGATTGCTGTTCCTCGCCCACGGCACGCAGAAGCTCTTAGGGTTTCCCCCGCGCATGGGCGGCGGCGGCGCGCCGGAGCTAATCTCCCTGATCGGGCTGGCCGGCGTGCTCGAACTCGTCGGCGGCGCGCTGATCGTGCTCGGCCTGTTCACCCGGCCGGTGGCGTTCCTCCTGTCGGGCCAGATGGCGGTGGCCTACTTCATGGCGCATGCGCCCAAGAGCCCGTTCCCGGCCCTCAACGGCGGCGACGCGGCGATCCTGTTCTGCTTCGTGTTCCTCTACCTCGCCGCCGCCGGCGCCGGCCCGTGGAGCCTCGACGCCCAGCGCCGCGGCCGGTTCTAGCAAGCGCCGCGGCCGGTTCCGACCGGCCGCCTGCGTCAAGCTGTGCCGTTCGTCACCGCGTTGGGGACGGCGGCACGGCATCGTCCCTGACCAGGAGCCGATCAGGGCCGGACGGACGGATTTTCAGACGATGAGCGCTTCCCTCTCGCCGGCACCCTGGGACGGCACGGCGCTTCCCTCCGAGCCGGAGGCGCGCGCCCATCGCCTGCCGCTCGCCCTGAAGCTCGCCTACACGGCCTTCATGGCCGTGCTGGTGCCGACCTACGGTTGGTACTATGGGCCGACGAACTTCCTGTACTTCTGCGACATCGCCCTGATCCTGACCCTCGTCGGTCTCTGGACCGAGAGCGCGCTCCTCGTCTCCATGTGCGCCGTCGGCATCCTGGCGCCGCAGGTGATCTGGGTGGCGGATTTCGCCGCCGGCCTGTTCGGGATGCCGCTCACCGGCATGACCGATTACATGTTCAAGTCCGAGAACTCGGCCTTCCTGCGCGGCCTGTCGCTGTTCCACGGCTGGCTGCCGTTCCTGCTCGTCTACCTCGTCTGGCGGCTCGGCTACGACCGGCGCGCCTGGACCGCGTGGTCGGGCCTCGCCGTGGTGGTGCTGGCGATCTGCTTCCTCGCCATGCCGGCGCCCCGGCCCGATCCGGGCCTGACCCCGGTCAACATCAACTACGTCTGGGGCATGAGCGACACCGCCGCCCAGACCTGGATGCCGGCTTGGGCCTGGTTCGGCCTCCTCGTTGCAGGCATCCCGCTCGCCCTGTGCGGGCCGACGCACTTCGTCCTGCGGGCCGTGATGCCGGCCGCGATCAGGCGGTGAAGCGCCAGACGCTGCTCCGCTTGATCTCGGCATCCTCCAGCGAGCGGCTCACCGGCACTTCGTAGGTGGCGAGACGTTCGAGCCGATCGCGCGGCAGGTAGGAGCGGCCGGGATCGCCCACCAGCACGGTGGCGCCGCGTGCATGCAGCCCGGCAAGCCACTGCGTCACCCGGCCGGCCAGATCGCATTCGTAAAAAATGTCGGCGGCGAGCACGACGGCGCTGCCGGGGTCGGAGCCGATGAGGTCGTCGCGTACGGCCTCGATCCGTTCGGCCACACCGTTGGCCGCCGCGTTGAGACCGATGGCCGGAATCGCGAACCCGTCGAGGTCGCTCGCCGTCACGTGCACCGCCCCGGCCTTGGCCGCCGCGATGGCGACGAGGCCCGAGCCCGAGGCGAAATCGAGGACGCGGCGCCCGGCCACCACGTGCGGGTTGTCGAGGATGTAGCGGGCGAGCGCCTGCCCCCCCGCCCAGGCGAAGGCCCAGAACGGCGGCGGCAGGCCGATGGCCTCCAGCTCATCCTCGGTCTTCTGCCACAGGGCGGTGGCCTCGTCGGCGACATGCAGCACGATCTCGGGCGCATGGGGCACCGGCAGCAGCCGGGTGTTTTCACGGATGAAGGCGAGGGGATCGGGCGAGGCGATCATGCGACGAGCTCGGCGTAGATCGCACACACGGCGCGGCCCACGGCCTCTTCCGTGAAGCCCCCGTCCCGGATGCGTTGCCGTGCGGCGTCGCCCATCCGCGCCACGAGGCCCGGATCGGCGGCGAGGCGCATGAGCGCGGCGGCGAGCGCGGCGGGATCGTCGGGGGGGACGACGAGGCCCTCGATCCCGTCGCGCACCAGGGTCCGGCAGCCCGGGACGTCGGTGGTGAGAAGCGCGCGCCCGCAGGCGGCGGCCTCCAGCAGGGTGCGCGGCAGGCCCTCGCCGCCGCGCGACGGCAGGCAGGCGACGTGGTGGGCGGCGTACGCTCCGGCGACGTCGGCGGTGGGCCCGTGCCATTCGATGCCGTCGCGCGACCAAGCCCGGAGGGTCGCCTCGGGGATCGCCCGGCGGTTCGACGGGTCGGGGGCCCCGTAGAGCGAGAGTTCGACGGCCGCCCCGCTGGCGCGGGCCAGGCGCACGGCCTCCACCGCCGTGTCGACGCCCTTCGACCACAGCATCCTGGCCACCAGGGCGACCCGCAGGGGCGGGGCCGGCGGCAGGGACCGGGGCGTGAAGGCATCGGGATCGACGCCGGCCCCGCCGACGAGGGTGACGTTCGTGTCGGCCGGGTCGAGGCCGAGCGCACGGGCGTCGTCGGGATTCTCGAACAGGAACCGGGTCTTCCTGGAAGCCAGTGGGCCCCGGATGAGCCCGCGCACGGCGAGGCGCGACAGGCGGCCGGTCGCGTCGGCGCGGGCGCCGAGCAGCCCGAGGCCGGTGAGCGCGTAGACCCGCGCGGGGATGCCCGCCATGGCGGCGGCGGTGCCGCCGACGAGGATGGCGCGGAGCGCTATGCAGTGGACGATGTCGGCCTTCAGGGCCTTGAGGATGCCGGCGAGCTGGCCCGCCGCGTAGCCGGCCGCCATCGGGTTGAGGCTGGAGCGCTCGGCCTCGAGGTGGATCACCCGCGCGCCCGTCGCCTCGATGGGCGCGCGGTGGTCGCGCACCCGCGTCACCACCGCCACGGTGAGGCCCATGGCGATGGCCGCCCGCGCCATGGGCAGGAAGTGGGAGGCGAAGAACCAGTCCTCGGTGACGACGAAGACCAGGGTCTTTTGCGCTTGGGGCGAGTGGAGCGGCGTATCCATCCGTCAGCCTGTAGCATGCCTCGCCGTGCGGGGAGGCAAGACGGCAGGAAGGCAAGACGATGGACACGACCGAAAGCCTGACGATCCGGCCGTTCGACGCCGGCGACCGCGCGGCGGTGATCGCCCTGTGGCGGGCCTGCGGCCTCGTGGTGCCCCACAACGATCCGGACGCTGATATCGACCGCGCCGCCGGCCGGGCGAATTCCGACGTTCTCGTCGGCGTCACACCGGACGGGAGGGTGGCGGTGAGCGTGATGGTCGGCCACGATGGCCATCGCGGCTGGCTCTACTACGTCGCCGTCGCGCAGGATGCGCGGGGCCGAGGTCACGGCCGGGCCATGGTGGCGGCCGGGGAAGAGTGGCTGCGGGCACGCGGCGTTCCGAAGGCGCAGCTCATGATCCGAGACACCAACACCGCCGTGCGGGACTTCTACGCCGGTCTCGGCTGGGACGCCGTTCCGCGCACCGTCATGGAACGCTGGCTGTAGGGGCGCGTCGAACGCGATGTCGCGCCCGGAACGCGGCTGCCCGGCCACCGGTTGTTGCCTCACGAAACCACCCGGGGGAGCACCAGAATGGCGTCGGATCGGGACGAGGAGGGCACGGTCGCCGATCCGCGCGACGCGGCCGAGGAGGCGGGCCTCGCCTATGTCGACGACGCCACCCCGGGCCTGACCCGCCGCAGGAGCGGCACCGGCTTTTCCTACCGCGACCCCAAGGGCGCACCCGTGCGCGACGCGAAGACCTTGGCCCGCATCCGGGCGCTGGCCATCCCGCCCGCCTACACCGACGTGTGGATCTGCGCCCGCGCCAACGGCCACATCCAGGCCACGGGGCGCGACGCCAAAGGGCGCAAGCAGTACCGCTACCACGAAGGGTTCCGGGCCGCCCGGGACCAGACCAAGTTCGAGCACATCATGACCTTCGCCGACGTGCTGCCGGGTCTGCGCGCCCGCGTCGACGCCGACATGGGCAAGGCCGGCCTGCCGCGCGAAAAGGTGCTGGCGACGGTGGTGCATCTCCTCGAGACCACGCTCATTCGAGTGGGCAACGACGATTACGCCCGCACCAACAAGAGCTTCGGCCTCACCACCCTGCGCGACCGCCACGCCCGGATCGCGGGCAGCGCGCTCACCTTCCGGTTCAAGGGCAAGAGCGGCAAGACCTGGGATCTGGGCGTCAAGGACCGGCGCGTCGCCCGGATCGTCAAGGCCTGCCAGGATCTGCCCGGCCAGGAGCTGTTCCAGTACCGCGACGCCGACGGCACGGTCCGCGACGTGACCTCGGCCGACGTGAACGCCTATCTGCGCGCGATCACCGGCCAGCCCATCACCGCCAAGGACTTTCGGACGTGGGCCGGCACGGTCCTGGCCGCTCTGGCGCTTCAGGAATTCGAGGCGTTCGACAGCGCGGCCGCCGCCAAGAAGAACCTGCGCACGGCCATCGAGAGCGTGGCGAGCCGGCTCGGCAACACGCCGACCATCTGCCGCAAGTGCTACATCCATCCGCAGGTGCTCGACGGCTACCTCGAAGGCGACCTGCTGCTGCAGGTGAAGGACGCCGTCGAGGACGAGCTGCGCCACGACCTCACCCGCCTGAAGCCCGAGGAGGCGGCCGTGCTCGGCCTGCTCCAGGCCCGCCTCGCCAAAGCGGCCGGAAAGCCGGCAAAAGGCGTGTCGCCCAAGGGTAAGGCAGCGCTCGGAAAGGTTGCCGAGACGAAGGCCAAAGCGAACGCCAAGACCAAGGCGAAGACCAAGACCAAGGCGGCCGGAGGCGGATTGTCGACCCGCGCGAAGGGGGCATCGACCGCCAAGACCCCGGACCGGCACGCCGCCTGAGGTTTCCGCGCTACCGAATACGCACGCCCCCCGGTGGCTGTTTTCGAAAGCCACGATGATCCGGCACGGAGCGCGACAGGCTCCCTCCCCCGGAAGGTAGGGCAATCGCAGATGGGTTTTCCCGGCGCTCGAACGCGAAGCAAAACGCTTCGAACAGTCGCGACAGGCCCCCTCTCCTGGAAGGAGAGGGTTGGGGTGAGGTGTGTGACCTTTTTGGAGTTCACAAACTCGTCACCCTAGCGCGCTTGTTGCATAAGAGGGGTAGTCTCTCGACTGTTCGAAGCGTTTTGCTTCCCGTTCGAGCGCCTGGAAAAGCCATCTTCTATTTCCCTAACTACCGGGAGAGGGCGCCTGTCGCGCTCCGTGCCGGATCATCTTGGCTTTCGAAAACAGCGTCCGGGGGGCGTGCGTATTCGGTAGCGCGGACACCTCAGGCGGCGTGCCGGTCCGGGGTCTTGGCGGTCGATGCCCCCTTCGCGCGGGTCGACAATCCGCC
>NZ_JAKSXV010000010.1 GCF_022829345.1 Methylobacterium sp. J-090
CCCTGCGAGACCAAGACATCAACCTGACGCAGCTTGGCAACAATCTCTTCAGCCGTATGCTTCTTCCGTCCCATGACAACATCCTCCACATGGCTCAAAGCCATACCTCAGGGAGGACCACTTTTCAGGGGGCAGGCCAGGACGGTGTCTCAATTTCCCGAATTAGAATGCTTCATGCCGTCGGTGATCAGAGTTTCGGCCCTCGAAGGGTGATCGTCGCGCGCCACTCCTATCACTGCGTGATATTACGGGATTCAAGTAATCATCTTTGTAAAGTTTTATTGTATATCACTTTTTCAAATTAAAGATTGTTGAAAATGATATCATGGTAAAACTATTCTAGATTTTTATTTGTAACGGGTCAGTGTTGACGGGCTGATTCGAGGCGACATAGATCTATTGCACCTAATCGATCACTCCGAATATTCGCTCGTTGAAATAGAATTTTTGTCTGCATCTGGCGCGCAGCTACGGCGCGGGCGGTTCTCGGTTGGGGTGAGATGCTGATGGCTCCTCAAGTGGAGTTTCCTCATGCCTTCCACCAGTGACACCGTCCGCCGACCGTGGAACCTCGGCCGCCTCGTCGACCCCAGACCGCTGTTCAAGCCCAAGCACATCTGGGCGATCCGCACCCGCCTGCAGCACGAGGGCCGCACGCGAGATTTCGCCCTGTTCAACACCGCCATCGACAGCAAACTGCGTGGCTGCGATCTCGTCCGCCTGCGCGTGGCCGATGTCCATCTCGGCGACGGCGTCCGCCTGCGCACCACCATCGTCCAGCAGAAGACTGACCGGGCCCGTACCCTTCGAGCTGACCGAGACCACTCGGGAGACCCTTGCGGCTTGGCTGAAGCTGCGGGGGCTGCGGGCCGGCGACTGGCTGTTCCCGAGCCGAAGCCGCCCGGGCGGGCACCTCACGACGCGGCAGTATGGACGACCCGTCGATGACTGGGTCACGCTGATCGGCCTCGACCCGACAGGGTACGGCACGCACAGTCTGCGCCGCACGAAGGTCGCGTTAATCTACCGGCGGACGGGCAACTTGCGTGCCTGTCAGCTGCTGCTGGGCCACACCAAATTGGAGAGCACGGTGCACTACCTCGGCATCGAGGCGGACGACGCGCTGGTGATGTCCTAACAGACCGACATCTGACGATCACAGCAGCGGCCCCTTGGGCCGTCGCACCTACCCCCTTTCGTCCGAGAAGGGATGAGGCTGTGTGAAAACGCTGCGGTTCTGGTAGTCTCTGCGTGACGGCGGAGGCTTGTATGACGCGGTTCGTTAAAGGTGCGGATCGTCACCAAGTCACGCTGCTGCCGGATCGCCTGGACGACTAAGTGTCCGAGGACAATCCGGTTCGTGTCGTCGATGCGTTCGTGGATGAACTCGATCGCGCGACCCTTGGTTTTGCCGGTGTGATGCCCGCCGCGACGGGTCGGCCCGGCTATCATCCCGCGACCCTGCTGAAGCTCTACCTCTACGGCTAACTCAACCAGGTCGCCTCCAGCCGCCGTCTGGAGCGCGAGGCCGGCCGCAACGTCGCGCTGATGTGGCTGACCGGCCGCCTTGCCCCCGACTTCAAGACCATCGCCGACTTCCGGCGCGACAACGGGGCAGCGATCCAGGGCGCCTGCCGCCAGTTCGTCATGCTGTGCCGCCAACTCGGCCTCCTGCCCGGTGGCGTCGTGGCGCTCGACGGCAGCCGCTTCAAAGCGGTGAACACACGCGATCGCAACTTCACCCCGGCGGCGGTCCGGCGGCGCATCGAGCAGGTCGAGGCGAGCATCGGGCGCTATCTCGCCGCCCTCGACACCGCCGACCGCCAGGAGGACGAGGTCGCGCGCGTGCGCAAGGTACGCATCGCGGAGCGTCTGGACGCCTTGCGGACGCGGATGCGCGAACTGCAGGCGATGGAGAGGCTCGTCGAAGCCGCAGCCGGAGCAGGAGCCGGAGCCGGAGCCGGAGCCGATCACGACCGAGAGAAACGAAACGGACAATACCGTTTTCTTTCTATCATAGGCCGCCGTTGTCCCGGCGGCCCGCGCTGTGGATGGCGGCGGTGGCCCGACCGTGATCTCGGGTGGGATATCCTTCAGCGGAACCCGCGGCCTCGGGCAGCCCTCGCATCCTCCCCCGGTGCTGAGAGTTGATGCTGCCCATGCGTCAGCACCGGCACAGCCGAGCTCATCTTCATCGGGAGCATCGAACGAGAAATGCAGAGCTTCACGAGTGGCGGTCACCGGATTGAAGTCGAGTGGTTTGCCGCCTCGCGCGGCTCTGCAGCAGGGGAGGGTGCAGGCGGATCGAGGCCGGCGGTCCTGCTGCTGCACGGTGCGGACGAGCTGACCTATGCGGAAGGCGATCGGCTCGCAGCCCGGAACATCTCAATCTCCGGCTATCACGTTGCCTTCGTGCATTACCTCGACCGTACAGCCGACCGGCGCGTCGCCTACTCGCGGCTTCGTCAGGATTTTCCGCTCTGGGCTACAACTGTGCGAAATGCTGTGAGTTGGCTCGCGTCACAGCCCGGTGTTGATCCGAGAAGGCTCGGAATCGTTGGCGTCTCGCTCGGAGCCGCGCCCGCCTTCGAAAGCGCGGCCGCCGATCCCCGGGTCAAGGCGATCGTGGACTACTTCGGCCCGCTGCCCGAGGGTCTGGCCGGGCGCCCGCCTCGGCTACCACCGATCCTGATTCTGCACGGAGCCTCGGATCCGATCGTTCCGGCTCAGAGGGTTACGCGATTAAACGCCTCCTGAAGGCACAGGACACACCGTACCAGGTCAAGATCTACCCGGGCCAGGGGCATGGCCTCACAAGACCGGCTCAGTTCAATTCGGCAGCCCGGGTCGCAAGCTTCCTGCGGCAACATCTCGGACCCGATCAGGCCTGAGACTGCCGTTTCTGGAGGTCTGTTCCTCCCATGCGCACGGCGAGGTCCGATTTCGCGCCACCACGTGTTCTGCAGCGGTTCAGTCGCGGGGAACACAGGTGAGCAAAATCAACGACCTACCACAGCTTCCCAAGCTGAATATGCGGGTTCGATTCCTGCCGCCCGCTCCAACCTATCCCGTTGAAGCATCAGCCTTTTTAATGCTCTCTCTACAGCTGATCTCGCGTTCCCCATGCTCCCCAACGCGTTCCTTTACCGGTTCAGGGCTTGTTCCTGACCGCCCGATGCGCAGCCCTGAATTCAGCACCCGCGCGGGATTTTCCGATGGCGCTGCGCGCGTAACGCAGCGTCGTACGACGAGCGGGGAGCCGGCGGCGGAGGCGCCACCGGCCAGGGAACCCGTGGATCATCGATCTCCCGAAATGATCGAGAAGCGCCTTCAGGTGCGACGGCGGCAAGCTGTCCAGCGGCACGAGGCTCATGCGGGGAGCTCGGATCCAGAGCCACCCCACGGCGCCGGCATCCCCGCAATCCGTGAACCGCCGTCAAGCCGAGTTCGAAGCGCTGACGTCGCGCTTTAAGCGCTTGCTAACGCGCTCAGGTCATACTGCCTCCATCGACAAACGGTCTTCCTCATCGGAGCCGGCACGAGTTCGATGCGAGTGCAGTGGATGGACCAGAACGGTTCATAGACATGATGTCGCCCCACTGGTCCGGCGAAAACCCGGAATGTAATATTTTGCGACCTGTAATCGCTGATTAAATTCATCGATTGACCTCGCAAGACTTCGGCAACCCGCCGAATTACAAAAACTCCCGCAGAATTTCAGTCCCGGATCACACCCGCCATGACCAGCCTGCTGACCAACAACGCCGCGATGACGGCGCTGACGACCCTCAAGAGCATCAACTCGCAGCTCGACGTGACCAGCAACCGGGTGTCCACCGGCCAGCGCGTGTCGAATGCCTCCGATAACGCCGCCTACTGGTCCATCGCCACCACCATCCGCACCGACAATTCCTCGCTCAGCGCCGTCAAGGATTCCCTCGGCCTCGGCTCCTCGGCCGTCGACACCGCTTATACCGGCATCAACAGCGTGCTGACCAACCTGCAGAACATGCGCGCCAAGCTGCAGACCGCCCTCTCCCCGGGCGTCGACCGCAGCAAGGTCCAGACCGAGATCAACGCCATCCAGAGCAACATGAAGTCGACGGCCGCCTCGTCGAACTCGAGCGGCCAGAACTGGCTGGCGGTCAATTCCGCCGCGTCAAACACGTCGTTCCAGCCAACCCAGAACGTCGTCGCCGGTTTCGCCCGCACCGCGGCGGGCGCGATCACCTTCTCGAACATCGGCATCGATGTGAACGCGGTGAAGCTGTACGACACCAACACCACCACCATCAACACCGCTGCGACGGCCGGCCAAGTTGTCGGCTCGACCTCGCTGACCGGTACCACCGCCTTCACGGCCGGAACCGGAACCGTCGATTTCACGACGGTCAATGCCGGCGCCACCAAGCAAATCGCCTTTTCGATCGACCTGGGCGGTGGCGCGAGCGCCGTGGTCCAGCTCGATAAGGATACGCTCCGCTCCAGCGCGGCCAATCTCAGCAAGGTCACCACCGATGAACTGCTGAAGGCGATCAACAACCAGATCACCGCCTCCGGCACCTCGGCGCTCGCCGGCAAGGTTACGGCTGGGCTCGACACGGCGGGACGCCTGACCTTCCAGACCACCGGAACCGGCGCGGCGGCCCAGGTCAACATCAAGGTCGTCAACGCGATCAACACGCCGACCTCGACCTTCGCCCTGGCGGATATCGGCTTCGGCGCCATCTCGACCGCCCCGAGCGTCACCGGAACCGCCTACACCAACCTCGATCTGTCCTCGGGATCGAAGGTCATCAGCATCGATGACGGCGCTGGCGCCAAGACCGTCACCCTCAATGCCGCCGCCTATGCAACACTTCCGGCCGGACGGACGGGCGCCTCGGCCAGCAACGCGGCGGTCAACGGCGACGACATCGCCAAACTGATCAACGCGAGCCTGCTGGCGCAGGGCAGCACAGCGAGCGCCAGCTTCGCGAGCGGCAAGCTGACCTTCACCACGAGCGGCGCCTCCCCGTCGCTCACCTTCGCCGGAACGGACGTGGCCAGCTTCGGCTTCACCAACGCGCAGACGGCGTCCGGCACCGCTGGCGTGACCGGCAAGGGCACCGCCGCCGGCACCACGGCGGGCCAGGGCATCCTCGACACGGTCGACGCCACCACCGGGGTGTCGGTCGACACGGTCAACATCTCGGCGCTGACCGGAACCGCCGGCGATGCGGCCCTCTCGGCCATCATTACCCAGGTGGACAAGGCCATCGCCGCGGTCACCAATGCGGCAACCAAACTCGGCACCAACAAGACCCAGATCGACGGCCAGAAGACCTTTGTCGAAACCCTGATGAAGTCGAACGACCGCACCATCGGCACCCTCGTCGATGCCGACATCGAGGAGGAGTCGACGAAGCTGAAGGCCCTCCAGACCCAGCAGCAGCTCGGCGTCCAGGCGCTCAGCATCGCCAACAGCGCCAGCCAGAACGTGCTCTCGCTGTTCCGGTAAGACCGGTCCTCGTCCCCGGGCTCCGCCCCGGGGACGAGATCGCCCAAACGAAAACCCGCGCTCCTTCCGGAGCGCGGGTTTTTTCGTGACCGACGGCGAGCTGCGCCGGTTCAGCCGACGAAGGTGTAGCCGGCCAGGCGCTTGGCCTCGATGGGGTCGTAGCCCAGGCGCATCCGCAGCTTCTTGCGCAGCTTGCTGATGTGGCCCTCGACCACGCTCTCCTCCACGTCGCTGCCGTGGTCGGCGTAGACGGCATTGAAGATCTGCACCCGGGTGAGCTGGCGGCCGCGATTGCGCGCGAAATACTCGAGGATGTGGCGCTCGCGCCGAGGCAGGGTCAGGTTCTCGCCGTCGATTTCCGGGTCGCGGCCGTCGGCATAGACCTTGAGGCGGCCGGCCTTGTCCTGGGCCGGGACCTGGACCTCGCCCCGGCCCATCCGGCGGCGGATCGCCTCGGCGCGGGCGAGGATCTCGCGGACGTGGACGGGACGGCGCACCACGTCGTCGATGCCGGCGGTGAAGAGATCGAGGGTCTGCTCCAGGGAGCGGGTCTCGTTGAGGGCGATGATCGGGGCGTGCGACAGGCTGCGGATGGCAGCGGTGGTGCGGGTCCGGCTCGCGGATTCGCCGAGCACGAAGCCCTGGACCGCGTCGAGGTCGTGGGCCGGGGTCGTGTCGAGCCAGGCCTGGAACGCGTCGGCGGCGAGGCTGTGGGCCGTCACACCCTGGGCTCCGAAGCCGGCGACGGTCTCGGTCGCCACGCTGCTCCGCTCATCGATCACGATGTACATGCCGCCGTCTCTTTCCGCGCACGGGAGTTCGTTCGGCCGAAAGCGGCCGCGCGTCCCTCTAGTCTTCAATTTGTCCTGGATATTGCTTTGCGAAGCTGCGGAAGAACTTAAGCGGCTCGAACGAGACCCGAATTCATCTCGGCAGATCGCTGCGGCTCAGCGCCGTTTCGTGGTATCGTTTTGTTAAGAAAATGGTTAATTTTTTGTTAAGCAGGGCCTGCGCCGGTCACCACCCGGTCATCTGTTGCAGCGCCGCATCACGGGCGCGGATCACCGAGCCCTTCGCAGGAGACACCATGGGACTGTTCCAGGACCTCGTCGGCCGCTTCACCCAGAACGTGACGGCCTATGTCGGCGACCGGACGCTGATGGAGGCGGCGGTCTCCGCCACGGCCAACGTCATCCTGGCCGACTCTGAGATCGATGAGGAGGAGGTCGAGGCGGCGCTGGCCGGCATGCGAGCCAATCCGATCCTCGAGAAGGGCTACGATACCCTGAAGCTGGAGGCCGAACTGTTCAAGGGTCTCGACCGGGCGCGCACCCGGGCGGGCCGCGCCGAGAACCTGCGCGACGTCGCAGCGATCCGGGGGCGCGAGGTCGGCCAGCGCGCGGCCGTGTTCCTCATCGCGGCCGACGTCGCCGATCAGGCCGGCATCAGCACCGTCGAGCACGTCGCCCTGGCCGAGATCGCCGAGGCCCTCGGAGTGGACAAAGATCAGCTCCTCCAGGGCCACGCCGGAGCCGAGCGCCCTCTCACCGAATAATGTATAATATGAAGGTCGGCGGCCGCCTTATCAGTCAAGATGGGGTTCCGCGGCCGCCCCACACGATCCGCGGCGGCGAAACACCCCGCGGCGATAGTTGGGGCGCACGTGATATGTGCGCCGCAACAGGATCAAAACGCATCGCAACACCGGCGAGGGTACCCTTGCGAAGTGGAGACGCGATCTCTACGCTCGCCTGAGCCAACAAGACTTCCACGGCACCGAAACCGGCAGAATAAATCCTGCCGCCTGACATCGAGAGTGGAGGCACGGGGAGGATCGTGGGGCGATGAAGAAAAATAAGGTCATCTCGGCGGAAGAGGCCATCGCGCTCATCCGGCAGAACGACGTGGTGACCACCACGGGCTTCGTTCAGAGCTGCATTCCGGAGGCGCTTCACGCCGCCCTGGAGAAGCGCTTCGTCGAGACGGGCGCTCCGCGCGACCTCACCCTGATCATGACGGCGGGTGCCGGCGACAGCAAGGGCCTCGGCACCGGCCGCCTGCACCACGAGGGCCTCCTGAAACGCGTCATCGCGGCCAATTTCGGCCGGATGCCGAAGGTCGCCAAGGCGGCCCAGGAGAACAAGATCTTCGGCTACAACCTACCGCAGGGCGTGATCTCGCAGCTCTACCGCGCCTGTGCCGCCGGCCAGCCGGGACTGTTCTCCAAGGTCGGCCTGCACACCTACGTCGACCCGCGCCATGGCGGCGGCCGCGTCAACACCCTGACGCAGGACGAGATCGTCAAGGTGGTGGATGTCGATGGCGAGGAGTGGCTGTTCTACACGGCCACCAAGATCGACGTCGCCTTCATCCGCGGCACCTCGGCCGATCCTGCCGGTAACATCTCCTTCGAGAAGGAGGCGCTGACCCTCGATTGCCTCGCCCAGGCCATGGCCGCGCGCAACAATGGCGGCATCGTCATCGCCCAGGTCGAGCGCATCGTCGACGATGGCTTCCTGCTGCCGAAGGACGTGCGGGTGCCGGGCATCCTCGTCGATTGCGTGGTGCTGGCCGAACCCGAGATGCACCGCATGAACTACGGCGTGCAGCACGATGCGGCGCTGGCCGGACAGATCCGCGTGCCGGTGGCCGGCATGAAGAAGATGCCGCTCGATGCCCGCAAGATCATCGCCCGGCGCGCCGCCTTCGAGCTCCCGCCCAACGGCGTGGTCAACCTCGGCGTCGGTGCACCGGAGGGCATCTCGGCGGTGGCCAACGAGGAGAAGGTGACGCCCTACATCACCCTCACCACGGAGGCCGGGGCGGTCGGCGGCGTGCTCGCCTCGGGCTCGAGCTTCGGTGCGGCGACGAACGCCGACTGCGTCATCGACCAGAACCAGATGTTCGACTTCTACGACGGCGGCGGCCTCGACATGACCTGCCTCGGGCTCGCCGAGTGCGACCAGCACGGCAACGTCAACACGAGCATGTTCGGCGGCCGCCTCAACGGCTGCGGCGGCTTCATCAACATCTCGCAGAACGCGCGCTGCGTCGTCTTCGCCGGCACCTTCACGGTGGGCGGCCTCGAGACCGTGGTGGAGGACGGCAAACTCCGCATCGTCACCGAAGGCCGCTCGCAAAAATTCCTGCCCCAGGTCGAGCAGATCACCTTCAGCGGCTCCTACGCGCAGATGCGGTCGCAGCCGGTGATCTACGTCACCGAGCGCTGTGTGTTCCAGCTCACCGACGAGGGCCTGGAGCTCATCGAGGTGGCGCCCGGCATCGACATCGAGCGGGACATCCTGCCCCATATGGGCTTCCGGCCCATCATCAAGCAGCCGGCGCTCATGGATGCGCGCCTGTTCCGCGACGAGCCGATGGAACTGCTCGCCGATCTGCTCAACCTCAACCTGTCGGAGCGCGTCAGCTACGATTCCGAGCGCAACATCCTGTTCGTCAACCTCGAGGGCTGGCATGCCCGCGTGAAGAGCGACATCGACGACCTGCGCAAGGTCCTGGTCGGCGCCTGCAAGAAGGCCGGCCAGCGGGTCAACTCCGTGGTCAACCACGACGGGTTCCGCATCAACGAGAACCTCTACGACGACTACGCGAGCATGATCCAGTATCTCGCAGCGAACTACTACGCCACCACCACCCGCTACGCCACGAGCGCCTTCCTGCGCCTCAAGATGGAGGAGGCCCTCAACCGCCGCGGCCTCGCCCCCCACGTGTTCGAGCGCAAGGAGGACGCCCACGCCTTCGTGGACGGCCTCGACAAGAAGGTCCGCCGCGCCTCCACGGCCATCGCCTCGGCGGCGTAAAAAACCATCTCCCCCCTGCGGGAGAGGATGCCTGCGAAGCAGACGGGCCGGGACGAAGTCCCGCAAGAGGGGCAGCGCGACCTTTTCGGAGAGGGCAGCGCTCCCCTCTCCCGACCCGCTCACGCGGGCCACCCTCCCCCGCAGAGGGGGGAGGGTTTTCGCGCTCGAACACCGAAGCACCCAAAACCATGATCGTCCGCTCGCGTCCGGGTCTTCTGACGATCCTGTTCACCCTGCGCGGCTCGATCCTGCCACAGGTGGCGCCGAAGGTGCTCGGCATCACCGCCGTGGCGGTCGGCGTGACGACGGCGGAGATGCGCTGGCCCGAGGCATTTCCCATCACGGCCGGAGTCGGGCCGTTCACCCTGATCGGGCTGGCGCTCTCGATCTTCCTGAGCTTTCGCAACGGCGCCTGCTACGACCGCTGGTGGGAGGCGCGCAGGGCCTGGGGGGCGCTCATCGTCGAGACGCGGGGTATCGCCCGGTTGCTCGCCGCTCTGGTGCCGGAGCCGGAGCACGTGGATCTGCGGCGGCGCGTGCTTCGGCGGGTGTCGGGCTTCGCCCACGCCCTGCACGCGCAGGTGCGCGGCGGGAACGAGGTCGCGGCGGCCGCCCCCTGGCTCTCGCCCGGCGAGGCCGAGGCCATCGCCCAAACCCCGAGCCCGGCCGATGCCGTGCTGATGAATCTCACGGCCGACCTCGCTGGTGCCTACCGCACGGGCGCCCTCACGGACGTGCTGTTCGGGGTGCTGGAGCAGCGCGTCGCCGCCTTATCCCAGGCCCAGATCGTGTGCGAGCGCATCCACGGCACGCCGCTGCCCTTCGCCTACACCCTGCTCCTGTACCGGACGGCGTGGCTCTACTGCCTTCTGCTGCCGTTCGGGCTGGCCGCCTCCCTCGGCTGGGCGACGCCGCTCGCCGTGGCGCTGGTCGCCTACACCTTCTTCGGCCTCGACGCGCTCGGCGACGAACTCGAGGAGCCGTTCGGCACCGAGCCCAACGACCTGCCGCTCGACGCCCTCCTGCACACGCTTGACGGCGTCGTCCTCGATGCCCTGGGCGAGCCGGCCCCGCCGGCGCTCAAGCCCGAGCGGTACTGGCTGACATAAAACGGCGACCATAGGGGCGATGGCGAATGGACCGCATTGGGACGACGTCGGGCGGTTCGGCGCCCGACGTCGAAGCGCAGCTCACAGCTTGGGGGTGGCCGTCCCGCCGGCGTCTTCGGCTGCGCGCTTGTCGATGACAGCCGCGAAGTCCTCCGGCGACTTGTCGAGGAAATCCTCCAGGGCCACCTGGAACTTCGCCTTGTCCTTCTCGCCGGGGCAGCGCGGCTCGGCGCAGCCGGCGACCGCCTTGGCGATCTCGGCCTCGACGGGCCCCATCTCCTTGCGCAGAGCCTGGATCTTCGTGTCGAAGGCCGTGCGCTGCTTGCCCGTGGTCGCGACGTCGCATTCCTTGATCGCCGCCTCCATCAGGGCGCCGAGATAGTAGGTCTTGATCCGGGCCTCGGACGGCATCGTCGGCGCCGGCGCCGGCGCGATGGGGGCGGCGTCGCAGCGGCGCAGGGATTCGTAGGCCTCGGGGAAGCCGGCGAGGTCGAAATCGCCGTCGGCGCCGTCGAGCTTCAGGATCATCTTCTTGGCGGCCAGCATCTGCGGCACCAGCGTCGCCGGGACCGTCGTGGTCAGGCTCGTCCCGTCGCCGGTCCAGGTGTGCTTGGCGATGGCGACCCGCTTGTCCAGCATCAGGGGAACGCGGACCTTCTCGTTCTTGTCTCAGGTCCAATGCTCGTAGATGAACGTCATCATGGCCTGATCATCGGCGAGCGCGAAGATCAGGGCGTTCACGGCGTTGCTGTCGTCGGGGTCCTTGTAGGACTTGCTCATGAGGCAGGTCGAACCGCTCGTCCCCGGGGCCGAGCGCTCGATATCCCAGCCCTTGGCCTTCTCGAACGGGATCTCGCCGGCGCCGAAGGCCGACGTGGCGAGGATACCGAGGGCCGCGACGCCCGCGACGAGGGATAGGTGCCTCAAGACTGCCTCTGGGCGGCCCGTTGCAGCCGTCTGTGGCGCAGGGTGCGACGGGAAGCCTTACGGTTCGATTGAGAGGCGGCGAGAAGATCTAAGACTGTTTTCGCTTGATCACCCCGGATCGAAGCGTCGCGACGGGCACCCTCTCCTGTTTGGGAGAGGGTTGGGGTGAGGGTCGTGGACTTTCCGGAGACTCCAAACACCTCACCCTGTCCCTCTCCTTCAGGAGAGGGGACTCGCGCTCCACCTCAGGCCGCCGGACACGCTCGATTGTCCGAACCCATCGGCCGGAGTTCGCATGACGGGTCGACAACGGGCCCGTGCCAAGGGCACCCGCCGCCGGCCTCCGACTGCCGGCCCCCTCAATACTCCCAGAAAATCCGCTGCAGCTCCTTGGTATCCTGCGTCTTGGTGAGCGCGACCGCAGCCAAAATCTTGGCCTTCTGCGGGTTGAGGTCGTGCGCCACCACCCAGTCGTACTTGTCGTCGGGCTGCTCGGCGTTGCGCAGGACGAAGCCGTCGCCGACGCGCGACGAGCGGATGATCTGCACGCCCTTGGACCGAAGATCCTTCAGGGTGTCGACGAGGTAGCCGGCGACCGAGCCGTTGCCCGTGCCCGCATGGATGATCGCCTTGGCGCCGCCCGCGACCGCCGTGGTGTAGGGCTCGGGATGCATGTTGCCCGAGCCGTAGACGATGGCGACGTCCGGCAGGGCATCAATGCCGTCGATGTCGAACTCGGAGGTGGTGCCGTGGCGCTTCACCGGAGCGCGGAACCAGTAGGTCTTGCCCTCCACCACCATGCCGAGCGGCCCCCACTGGCTAACGAACGCCGAGGGCTTGATGTTGACGCGCTTGGTCGAATCGCGCCCGGCCTGGATTTCGTCGTTCATGGTGAGCAGCACGCCCTTGGCGCGCGCATCCTTGGCACCCGCCACCACCACGGCGTCGAGGAGGTTGAGGGCGCCGTCGGCGGAGATGGCGGTGGAGGGCCGCATGGAGGCGACCATCACGATGGGCTTGTCGGTCTTCACCACGAGGTCGAGGAAGTAGGCGGTTTCCTCCACGGTGTCGGTGCCGTGGGTGATGACCACGCCGTCGACGTCGTCGCGCTTCACCAGCGCCGAGACCTGCTTGGCGAGCTGGATGAGCTGCGCGTTGGTGAAGCTCTCGGACGCGATCTGGAACGCCTGCTCGCCGCGCACCTCGGCCACCCCCGCGATGGCCGGCACGGCGGCGATGAGCTTGTCCACCGGCACCTTGGCGGCCTGGTAGGTGGCGCTGTTGGCCGCATCCGCGCCGGCCCCCGCGATGGTGCCGCCGGTGGCGACGATGACCACGCGCGGTTTGCCCGATGCGGCGGCCGGCGCCGTGGTGCCGGGGGCGGCCGGGGCCGGGCCTTCCAGGGCGGCGACGGGCAGAGTGCCCGCAATCATCAGGGCCAGGAGGGTGGCCGGTGCGGTGCGTCGCATGAATCGGTCCTGCGTCGGTGACGGTCTGCTGCCATTGTGGCCCGCAAGCCGGCTCGCGCCCAGGCGAAAAAGACGGCGCCGCGGGCCTTTCCCGATGCAGCCTGCCCGGCTTGTCACCCGAAACAGGAAAGACTCCCGGCCCGGCCGGCCGGCAAGGGACCCGAAACAAAAACCCTCCCGGCCAGGATTGGTCGGGAAGGCGGGGGTCGGCAACGGCCGAGCCCTTAGTTGAGGGCCGCCGCTTCCCGGGTCAGGGTGGGGCGCGGCCGGGACACGGCGACGGTGTCGCCGGTGCGGCTGATCTCGACGGTATCGGCGGCCGTGCCGAACTCCTGCGGGGTCGAGAGGGTCACGCTTTGGCCGGAGGCGAGGACGGTCTCGAAGCGGATGGCGCGGGCGGCGTCCGTGCGGGCCAGGGTCACGACGACCCGGTAGCCCTTGGGCTCAGGCGTGTAATAGGCCACGCCCGCGAGGTCGCCGAGGTTGATGCTGCCGCCATCGAGCGGCTTGATGGTCTCGGCCGAGGCGGCGCCCGTGAGGGCGGCAGCGAGGGCAGCGGCGGCGGCAAAGGTCCGGAACGTCATGATGTCGGGTCTCGCTCTGTGTGCGAAGGGTCGGTGTGCCCTTGCGTTGAAGCGAATATGCGGTGCAGTGCACCATGGATCAAACAGAACGCATCGATAATGACTATTGATCACGTCGATCTCACCCGTATCGACCTGAACCTGTTGGTCGCCCTCGACGCCCTGCTGTCCGAGCGCGGCGTCACCCGTGCGGCGGCCCGGATCGGCATCGGCCAGTCGGCCATGAGCTCGTCGCTCGCCCGCCTGCGCCTGCTGTTCGGCGACGAGCTCCTGACCCGGGCCCCCGAGGGCATGCGGCCGACACCCCGTGCCCTGGCGCTCGCAGAGCCTGTCCGTACTCTCCTGCGGCAGGTGCAGTCCCTGGTCCGGCGCGACGCGGTGTTCGATCCCCGAACGGTGCAGCGCACCTTCACCATCGGCCTGCCGGACAGCGCCGAGGTGCTGCTCGGGCCGAGGCTGCTCGCCTACCTGCGGGCGGAGGCGCCGGGCATCAGCCTGCTGCTGCGCTCCATCGACCGCATCCGCATCCTGCAGGAGCTCGACGCCGACCGGGTCGATCTCGGCATCGGCTTCTTCACGGAGGGGCAGACCCACCACAAGCGCCGCCTGCTCTACCGCGACAACTACCTCTGCATGTTCAACGCCGATCTCGTCGGCATCACGCCGCCGATCTCCCTGGAGGACTACGTCCGCTTCCCCCACATCCTCACCAGCCTGAAGGAGACGGCGCACGGCGTCGTGGACGAGGCCCTGGCGAAACTGGGCTTGAGCCGGACGCTCGCGGTGACGACGCCGCGCTTCCTCGCCGTGCCGTTCCTCGTGCGCAGCGCCCCGGTGATCACCACCATGCATGCGCGCCTCGCCACCTTCTTCGCCGGGGCGCTGGGCCTCAGCGTCAGCCCGGCCCCCGTGGACCTGGAGGACGTCGCGATCTCCATGCTGTGGCACGCCTCCTACGACGACGATCCGGCCCATCGCTGGCTGCGCGCCACGATCCTGCGCCTCGCCGAAGCCGAGGAGCCGGGCACCGCCTTCGGCGCGGCGCGTTGAGACCGACGACAAGGAGGACGCCCATGACGGACGATCACGACAGCAAATCCGACGAGACTGCGAAAAAACCCGCCAACGTCGCCCCCGACGCGGTGAAGGACCCCAACGAGAAGACCGGCGGCAAGCCGGGCCAGGGCCCGAAGGGCGGCGACACGCCCGACGACGAGACCGACCCCGGCGGCGGCTGATCGTGCGCCGGGCCTTGTCGGCGGAGTTCGGATCGGTACTGTATTATCGAAAGCTACCGGATTCACAGGGAACTGGGCCCTCTGCCAATTTCGCCGACCAAGATCGGCGGACGGTCGGCGTCGGACACAACCGAACTCCCTCTCCTGGAAGGAGAGGGTTGGGGTGAGGTGTGGGACCTTTTCGGAGAGTTCGCACACCTCACCCTGTCCCTCTCCTTCCAGGAGAGGGGACCCGCGCGGCACAACCCGATGCGTGAAGACTGTAGCCCTGAGGGGAAACAGCCATGAACGCTTCAGCACCGTCAGCCAAACCGTCGATCTACGACCGGGACCTCGACCGGAATTCGGCCAACCACCAGCCGCTCACGCCGCTGAGCTACCTCGACCGCGCCGCGCGGGTGTTTCCCGACCACGTCGCGGTGATCCACGGTCCCCTGCGCCGGAGCTACGCCGACCTCTACGCGCGCAGCCGGCGCCTCGCCGCGGCGCTGACCGCCCGCGGCCTCGGCCGGGGCGACACCGTGGCCGTGATGCTCGCCAACACGCCCGAGATGATCGAGTGCCATTACGGGGTGCCGATGACCGGCGCCGTGCTCAACACCCTGAACACCCGCCTCGATGCCGCCGGCCTCGCGTTCTGCCTCGACCACGGCGAGGCGAAGGTGCTCATCACCGACCGGGAGTTCTCGCACGTCGTGGCCCCTGCCCTGGCGCGGGCCGGCGTGACGCCGCTGGTCATCGATGTCGACGATCCGGTCTTCACCGGCGAGGGCACCGCCGTCGGCGGCCTCGGCTACGAGGCCGTGCTGGCGGAGGGCGATCCGGCGGCGGACTGGGCGATGCCGGCCGACGAGTGGGACGCCATCTCCCTCAACTACACCTCGGGCACCACGGGCGACCCGAAGGGCGTGGTCTATCACCATCGCGGCGCGGCCCTGCTGTCGCTGGGCAACGTCATCACCGGCAACCTCGGCCAGCACCCGGTCTATCTCTGGACCCTGCCGATGTTCCACTGCAACGGCTGGTGCTTTCCCTGGACCCTGTCGGTGGTGGCCGGCACCCATGTGTGCCTCCGACAGGTCCGGGCCGGCGCGCTCTACGACGCCATCGCCCAGCACGGCGTCACGCATCTGTGCGGCGCGCCCATCGTCATGCAGCTCCTGCTCGGGGCCTCCGACGCCGAGCGCCGCCCCCTCCCCCATCGGGTCGCGTTCCTCACGGCCGCCGCGCCTCCGCCCCAGGCGGTGCTCGCCGCCATGGGGGAGGCGGGGTTCGACGTGACCCACCTCTACGGGCTGACCGAGACCTACGGCCCGGCGGTGGTGAACGCCTGGCACCGGGACTGGGACACCCTCGACGCGGAAGCGCGGGCGGCAAAAATGGCGCGCCAGGGCGTGCGCTACCCCGTGCTCGAAGGGTTCGACATCCGCGATCCCGAGACCTGCGAATCCGTGCCCGCCGATGGCGAGACCATGGGCGAGGCGATGTTTCGCGGCAACGTGGTGATGCGCGGCTACCTCAAGAACCCGTCCGCCACGCAGGCCGCCTTCAAGGGCGGCTGGTTCCGCTCGGGCGACCTCGGAGTGAAGCACCCCGACGGCTACATCCAGCTGAAAGACCGTTCGAAGGACATCATCATCTCGGGCGGCGAGAACATCTCCTCCATCGAGGTGGAGGACGCCCTGTTCCGCCACCCCGCCGTCGCCTCCGCCGCCGTGGTCGCCCGGCCGGACGAAAAGTGGGGCGAGACCCCCATGGCCTTCGTGGAGCTCAAACCCGGCGCCACCGTGGAGGCGGACGCCCTCATCGCGTGGTGCCGCGAGCGGCTCGCCGGCTACAAGCTCCCCCGCCACATCGTGTTCGGCGATTTGCCGAAGACGTCGACGGGGAAGGTGCAGAAGTATCTGCTGCGCGAGCGGGCGCGGGAGGGGTGAGGCCGATCTCCTACGACAGCCACGCGATCGCCCCGGATCAAGGGAGTCCCTTGATCCGCCCTCTCGCCACCGGCCTCGCTGTCAGCGGCGCGACGCGAGCAGAATAGGGCAAAAGGCCTTTAATCCATCAATCTTAAGTGAAATTCGTTCCGGAACGATTCTCACAAGTCTTGCTTTAGATCACGAACTCTAAAATTTTGCGCAACTTGTCCTGAGCGTGACGCAAAACAATTCCCCGGCTCAAGACACCCGTCATTGACTGCCTCTTCGAGTCCGGCGCTGCCCCTCCACGCCGTGAGCAAGCCAAGCAGCAGTCCGAGACCCCAATGCCGCGCACCGCTCAGCGGTTCGAGGCAGAGTGAATCGAAATGACAAGGCGACAACTCATGGAAACCTCAGCCAAACCTCACTACAGCTTCGAGGATAAGAGAAAATCGACGACCCTCCTGTATATCCTGGCGTTCCTGATCGTGCTGATCATCGTCGTGTTCTCTGCCCTGTACTTTTTTGGCCAACGTTTCGGCGTTCCGGTTTAAGGATGCGCCCGCTCAACACGTTCCGCATGACAGGCGTCGCGGATGTCCGCGCCCGGAGGTCGAAGCCACAGGGGCGACGGCTCCTCGTCACGGTCCTTTTGGGTTTCTCCTCCCTCTCGCTAGCCTGGTCCGAGGCCAGTGCGCGTCCTTCAAAGGCCGCGACAAGTGCCGATTGGCAGTCGAAATGCGAAAGACAGGCCGAGCGAAACAAGATGCGGCATAAACTGAGGGCGCCGTTCGTGAAACAGTGCGTCGCAGGTTATCGGATCAACGGGGGCAAAGACCTCCAAGCAAAGAAGGAAAAGTTCTAGACGAGCTCGATTGATGACCATCCTGGCCATGAAGAGCACCGTGTGGGCCGGCGGCACGAACCGCTAGCCATGTCATCGGGGGAGACCGGCTCGCGTTCGCCTCAACGGTCGCCGAATCGCGACCGCATCCGCCGCCTGCCCGTGCGCAGCGCGAGCGAGCTCCCTCGGCCACACCCGCAGCGGTTGGCCGAACCCATTGAGGTGAGCCGAGCCCTCGCGTTCCCAAAAGAAAAGGCCGGGCAGAGCCCGGCCTCGTCCATCAATCCCGAAGGCGAGCCGTGTTACGCAGCGCCGCCCGAGCGCTCGAAGCGCTTGCGCTCGTTGGGGTCGAGGTAGGTCTTGCGCAGGCGGATGGACTTCGGGGTGACTTCCATCAGCTCGTCGTCCTGAATCCAGGCGAGCGAGCGCTCCAGGGTCATGCGGATCGGGGGGGTCAGGCGCACGGCCTCGTCCTTCGAGGTGGTGCGAATGTTGGTGAGCTTCTTGCCCTTGAGCACGTTCACCTCGAGGTCGTTTTCGCGGTTGTGCTCGCCGATGATCATGCCCTGATAGACCTTGGCGCCGGGTTCGATCATCATCGGACCGCGATCTTCCAGGTTCCACATGGCGTAGGCCACGGCCTCGCCCTTGTCGTTGGAGATGAGCACGCCGTTGCGGCGACCCATCATCTCGCCCTTGTAGGGCTCGTAGGCCTTGAACAGGCGGTTCATGATCGCGGTGCCGCGCGTGTCGGTCATGAGCTCGCCCTGATAGCCGATGAGGCCACGGGTCGGCGCATGGAACACGAGCCGGAGGCGGCTGCCGCCCGACGGCCGCATCTCGATCATCTCGGCCTTGCGCTCGGACATCTTCTGCACGACGACGCCGGAATACTCCTCGTCGACGTCGATCACGACCTCCTCGACGGGCTCCAGCACGCCGCCATCCTCGTCCTTCGACAGCACCACGCGGGGACGCGAGACGGCGATCTCGAAGCCTTCGCGGCGCATGGTCTCGATGAGGATGGCGAGCTGCAACTCGCCGCGGCCCGAGACGAAGAACGAATCCTTGTCGGCCGCCTCCTCGATCTTGAGCGTGACGTTGCCCTCGGCCTCCTTGAACAGGCGGTCGCGGATCATGCGGCTCGTGACCTTGTCGCCCTCGGTGCCGGCCAGCGGCGAGTCATTGACGATGAACGACATGGTGACGGTGGGCGGATCGATGGGCTGGGCCTGGATCGGGGTCTCGACCTGCGGATCGCAGAACGTGTCGGCCACAGTCCCCTTCACGAGACCCGCGATGGAGACGATGTCGCCTGCCTCGCCGATCTCGATGGGCGCGCGCTCGAGGCCGCGGAAGGCCAGAATCTTCGAGACGCGGCCGGTCTCGACCAGCTTGCCCTCGCGATCCATGACCTTGATGGCCTGGTTCGGCTTGACCGTGCCGGACGCGATGCGGCCGGTGATGATGCGGCCAAGGAACGGGTTGGCCTCGAGCAGGGTGCCGAGCATCCGGAACGGACCCTCGTCCACCCGCGCCTGGGGCACGTGCGCGAGCACGAGGTCGAACAGGGGCGCGAGGCCGTCCTCCTGCGAGCCGTCGGGCGAGGTCGCCATCCAGCCGGCGCGGCCCGAACCGTAGAGGATCGGGAAGTCGAGCTGGTCGTCGGTGGCGTCCAAAGCTGCGAACAGGTCGAACACCTCGTTCACGACTTCCGTGATGCGGGCGTCGGGGCGGTCGACCTTGTTGATGGCCACGATGGGCTTGAGGCCGATCTTGAGGGCCTTGCCGACCACGAACTTGGTCTGCGGCATCGGGCCCTCGGCGGCATCGACGAGCACGATCACGCCGTCCACCATGGACAGGATGCGCTCAACCTCGCCGCCGAAATCGGCGTGGCCGGGGGTGTCGACGACGTTGACGCGGGTATCCTTCCAGACGACCGACGTCGCCTTGGCCAGGATGGTGATGCCGCGCTCCTTCTCGAGGTCGTTCGAGTCCATGGCGCGCTCTTCGACGCGCTGGTTCTCGCGGAACGAGCCCGACTGCGACAGGAGCTTGTCGACGAGCGTGGTCTTGCCGTGATCGACGTGGGCGATGATGGCGATGTTGCGAAGCTTCATAGGGTATCCGGAAGCGAGAAGAGCCCGTCACGCGACGGGCCGCAGGAATGCGGCCGGCTGCGCCGGGTCACGGGATCGAGCTATCGCGTCGCAATAGAAGGTGTCGGGCGTTCCGGCAAGGGGCGGCGTCGGCATGCCCCCTCCCCGTCCCGCGCGGATCGTCCCGCGCGGCCGTCAGGACCGGCCGGCGGCTTCCAGGATCAGGGCCGCGATGGTGTCGGGCTGCGAGATCAGCGACAGGTGGCTCGCCTTCACCTCGATGGTCTTCGCGCCCATGCGCTTGGCCATGAAGCGTTCGAGGTCGGGATCGATGGTCCGGTCCTCCGTCGAAACGGCGTAGAAGCTCGGCTTGGTGCGCCAGGCCGCATGGGTGGTCCTGCCGGCGAGCAGGGATTTCTCGAACGGCTCCTGCACCGCGTAGAGCACCTTCGCCCGTGCCTCGGGCAGGTCGCCGGCGAAGTCGCGCAGGAACGCCGCCTCGCCGAGGCGCCCGTACGCGCCGTCGAAGACAATGCCGGCGCTGGCGGGCGGGGTCGGAAACGTCTTGGCGAGGGCCGCGTAATCCTCGCCGGCATCGGGGGCACGGGCCGCCACGTAGACGAGGGCCGAGACCTTTGGGTCGATCCCGGCCTCGCTGATGATCATGCCGGCGAAGGAGTGCCCGACCAGAACCGTCGGACCGTCCTGGCGTGCGAGCACGCGCTGCACGGAGGCCACGGATTCGTCGAGGGTCGTCAGCGGGTTCTGCACGGCCGTCGCGTTGAGCCCCGCCGCCTGCAGGCGCGCGATGACGTCGGACCAGCACGACCCGTCGGCGAACAATCCGTGGACGAGCACGACGTTGCAGGCCATCGGCCCGGGCGCCGCGCCGGCCGGCCGTCCGAGGGACCCGGCCGCCCCCGCCATGGCCAACAGCGCGAGGACATTTCGACGATCCATCACGATCCCTCCGGCGCAGGGCCGCCACCGCGAGAGTCGGCGCGTCGGGCGACACGCCCCCTGCTTAGGACGGACGGCGCCGCGCGGCCAGCGATTCCGGGGATCGGTGTCCGGCGACGGGGATCAGCGCGCCTCCACCGGCCGCACGGACCACGTGCCCCAGAAGACCGGCCGGCCGAAGACCGAGGATGCGCCCTGCGGGTCGTAGCCCGGGGCGAGGCGGTCGAGCCAGGTGAGGAAACCCGCCTTGGCCGGGTAGCTCCCCGGGGTGTCGAGGTTGCCGTACCGGTCGGTCATCCAGGCATGCTGCGCCCGCCCGAACCGGCCGCCGCCGTCGCCGCCCGAGCGCAGGCCGAGATAGGCCGGGGAGCGCATGATAGCCACGGGCTCGGAATACCAGACGAGGCCGGCGAGCGATCCGATGGACAGGTCGCCCGTATACTGGACGCAGAGATCCGCCACCGGTCCGTCCATGGTGTTGGCCGGGCGGTTGCAGCTGTAGGCTACGGCCCAGCGGTCCATGCCCTTGGCCTTGGCGACGCGGATCAGGGCCTGGCCCGGCAGGGGCTCGGCGACGAGGCGGGCGGACGACCACGGCCGGTCGGCCGTCAGGTCGCGGCTCGTGCGCAGGTAGAGGCCGAGGCGGCGCTGGGCGAGGGGCGCGCCGCAATCGGCGGGCAGCACGTCCGTGTAGAAGTAGTGGTAGACGCGGTCGACCACGCTGATGAAGCCGACGAGGTCGTGCCGGTCGAAGCCTTCGCCGGCGCAGTTGCCGACGATGGGCGCGCCGGTCTCGTCGCGGACGGCGCTCGGGGCCGGGGCGTCGCCGCCGCGCCGGGATCGGCGCCGCTTGCCGCCCTCGGGGGTGAACGGCACCCAGGCGGGACCGTCCTCGGCCCGGCCGCGGATGTCGAAGCGCTCGAAATCGGCGGTGCGGGCCTGCATCAGGGCGTGGCGGTTCCCGCTCGGGCTCGGGACCGTGGTGAGGAGGAAGACGTAGGTGTAGTCGTCCCCGCTCCAGTCCCGCCCGGCCACCACCATGGGATGGCGCGCGGCGACCCCCTCCGGCATCGTCTCGGCCACCTCGGGACTCCGCCCGCGCCGGCGGCTCCGCCCCTCCCGGCGCACGATCCGGGCCATCTCCCACAGGCGCGCCTCCGTCGGCGGCATGAGCGTGGCGAGCTGCTCGGGCATCCCCCCCACGCGCACGGAGCCGCCGTCGAGGGGGCTGGTGACCCGCCGCGCCGGGCAGGTCTCGCCCCGCCGGCGGCCGCTCACAGGCGCCTCGGCCTGATAGACCACCTGGAGCCGGCCGGTGCGCCCGGCGGTGCGGATGATCTGGACGTTCGCCGCCGATTCGCAGGCACGGGGCGCGAAGAACACGCCCTCGGCCTCGCCGCCCCGGCAGATCTCCAGGGCACCCCCGGCCGTCGGAAAACAGGCCGGATCGGGGGCCTGGGCCATGACGGGCATCGCCCACGGCGCGAGGCCCGCAGCGAGGGGCAGGAGCGCCCGGATCATGCGGTGGCGCGCGGGACGGGGCGAGGGCGGGAGAGAGCGGGGCTGTGTCACGACCACGCGTGGTAGCGCGCGGATGCCGGCGGCGACAGTGCGAAGGTCCGGGCCCGCACGGGCCATCCACATGGCCGAGTGCGCAGACCGGGTGCCTCGCCCCGCGCCGTCGGGTCACCCGACGCCGGAGCCCGGCCCGATTCAGGCGAGGAAGGCTGCGACGGCGGCGAGCGGCAGGGCGAGGACCGCCGCGGGGCGGACCCAGCCGGGCCGGTACGAGACGAGGCCGACGAGCATCAGGGCCGCCCCCGTGAGCGAGCCGAGCCACTGCACCGGCCCGAAATTCCAGTCCGCCGTGATCACGGCGGCGGCGAAGGAGACGGCGATCCCGCACCAGCCGGTCCAGCGCAGGGCCCGCGCCCGCTTTCGCGAGGGGGCCCCGTGAAAGATCGCGCGGTGGTGGCGGTCCATAGCGAGGCACAGGGCGGAGAGCCCGGCGAAGCTGAGGGCGAGGTTGAGGAGGACGGAGGACGGGGTCATGCGCGGGCCAATGTCTGGGCGTTGCGGGCGACGCGGGTCCGCCGCGCGCCCTCGTAGCGCGACAACTTCCAGGCGCCGGAGCCGAGGCCGGCGGCGATGGCGACCATGGCGAGGTCGAACCAGACGAAGTCGAGGCCGCGATCCGTGGTCAGGGCGCTGACGAGGGGCACGCTAAGGAACATCAGGCCGGCCACCGATCCCATCTCGCGCCATGTCCGACTGTGCGGCCAGGCGAACCCAGCCAGGGCGGCGAGACCCCAGGCGGCGAAGAACGCGCCGCCCTCCCAGGTGGCGCGCGCCTCCAGGGCCACGGGCAGGAGCCGGTTGGCGAGGAAGAAGGCCGCGACGCCGATGGGCAGTCCGAGGATGGTGCCAAGGTTGAGGCCGCGCACGAGGCGAAGGCCAAAGCCGGGCGCGATGCCGGGTTTGGGGGCCCGGGCGACGCTCCACAGGACGAGGCCCGTGGCGATGGTGGCCGAGCCGAGGAGGCCGCAGAGGAAGAACAGGCCCCGCAGGGCAGGCCCGGCGAAGTGCGCCTCGTGCAGGCCGAGGAAACTCGTGAAGACGTGGGCGGCGGGCTTCAGGGTCCCGAGGCGCGCGACGACCGCGCCGGACACCGCCTCGAACGCGATCTGGGGGTGGCGATGGGCGAGGCCCTTGGGCTCTTCGAACACCGCCACCACCGTCGAGGCGGCGTCGCCCGGATTGTTGACGATGACCATCTCCAGGGGCTCGGAGACCTCCGCCCGCGCCCGGTCGACGAGGGGTGCCAGCGGCAGGGCCTCGGCGGGGCGCCCGGCGGCGGTCCGCCAGGCCGGACTCTGGCCGGCCTCGACGTAGAATCGCATCTCGTCGCCCTTGTAGGCCGAGGCGATGCCCCAGGGCATGAGGGTGAAGGCGATCGTCACGATGCCCGTGTAGGTGATCATGAGGTGGAACGGCAGGGCGAGGACGCCCGTGACGTTGTGGGCGTCGAGCCAGCCGCGCTGGGCCGAGCGGTCGCGCCGGAAGGTGAAGAAGTCCGAAAAGATCCGCCGGTGGGTGACGATGCCGGAGACGAGGGCGACGAGGAGGATGATGGCGCTGGCGCCGACGATCCAGCGGCCGAGCATCGGCATCATCTGAAGTTCGTAGTGGAAGCGGTAGAGGAAATCGCCGCCGTGCGTCGCCCGCGCCGTGGTGGGCTGGCCGGTCTCGGCATCGAGCGTCGCCTGCTGGATCGGCGCCTCGAAGCTGTCGAGCCAGTACACGCCGATGAGGGGCCGGTCCTCCTGCGGCACGGAGACGAACCACGACACGGCCTTGGGCGCGTGAGCCTTGAGGTAGGCCGCGCCGCGCTCGGCGGCGAGGCCCGGCTCGACGGCGGCGGCGCGCAGCTCGGGGCGCATCCAGAGGGAGATGTCGGTCCGATAATAGGTCGCCGTGCCGGTCACGAACACGCAGAACATCACCCAGCCGGTCACGAGACCGGCCCAGGTGTGCAGCCACGCCATGGATTGACGGAACCCCTGCCTCATGCCGGCGGCACCGTGTCGACGAGGGTCATGGCGAGCCAGAGGCCGCCGGCCAGGAGCGCCCCCGGCACGGCGAGGCCGAAGGCGGCCCGGGCCAGGGTGCGGGCGGAAAACACCCAGACCACGGCGCCGACCATGATGGCGAAGCTGAGGAGCGTCGCCGTCGCCACGGCCTCGGAGCGGGCCATGGGCAGGACGAGGGCGAGGAACGCGGTGGACAGGGCGGCAACGCCGTAGCCGCCGAAGGTGGCCAGGACAACGCGGCCGGCGACCAGGGCACGGACACGCCAGCCGAGGCCTCGGCCGGGATCTCGCAGGGCGGTTTCGTCCGGCATCGGCGGCACCTTCTCGAGGCGGGACGGAAGGCGAGCGCACTCCGATGAAGACGCGGCACCGTCCCGGATAGGATGACGCCCGCTATACCGAGCCACCTCTTGGGCCGGCAATCGCTATGTTGTGGAACCATTCCAAGGTTGTTTCGTCCGGCATCGCTGTCCTTGCCGAAATCTCCCGGCGCAGGTCTCCATTCGGCGGAACGGTCCGAGGGAGCCACGTGCGTCAAATCGTGTTGACGGCCGGAATGGGTGTCCACCCGGGACCCTGCTCCGGGTTACGATGGAGACCAAGACACCTGCCGAGAACCGCGCCGGGGTTCCCGTCGCGAACGGGCCACCGCCCCTCCTTTTCAGAAGATCGATGCCGTGACCGCAAGCTCCGCCGCCCCTGACCCCGCGACTCCCGCCCGCCCGCCGATCCGCTTTCGCGGCCGCTCGTTCATGGCGCTGGTGCTGGCGCCGGTGCCGCCCGTGGCGGCATGGCTGGAGGAGCTCGACGCCCTGGCGCGGCGCTCGCCGGCCTTCTTCGTTGGGCGTCCGGTGATCCTCGAGGTCTCGGCCGCCGGCCTCGACCGGGAGAGCCTGCGCGCCCTCGTGGCCGAACTGTCCGGCCGCGCCGTCACCGTGATGGGCATCGAAGGGGCCGGCCCCGGCCTCCTCGGCGACGGCCTGCCGCCGCCGCTGGCCGGTGGGCGCCCCGTGGAGGAGGTCGCCGCCCCCGAGGCCGAAGCGCCCGAGGGGCGGATGTCCGTGGCCCCGGCGCCCGCGCCGGCCCGCTCGCTGATCCTCGACGCCCCCGTGCGCTCGGGGCAGACGGTGCTGCATCTCGAAGGCGACATCACCGTCATGGGCTCGGTGGCGTCCGGCGCCGAGGTGATCGCCGGGGGGTCGCTGCACGTCTACGGCGCCCTGCGGGGGCGCGCCATCGCGGGGGCGGCGGGCAACCCGGAGGCGCGCATCACCTGCCGCAAGTTCGAGCCCGAGCTCATCGCCATCGACGGGCTCTACCGCACGGCCGACGACCTCGGCGCTGTCCAGCGCGGCCTGCCGGCGCAGGTGCGCCTGGAGGGCGACGCCATCAAGGTCGCGGCCCTCGACTGAACGGCCCGTGGTCCCGGGATCACGGTATCCCGGGACAGGAGCAATCATTCATCCTTTGAACACGGCGCGTTAACGAAGCGGTAACCATACCGGGCATCAATGGTCTGGTAAGGAATCGTGAGACGCCGTGACCAGCGCCCCCACTCCCCGCCGATCCGTTGAGCTTCGCGGCCGTGCCTTCAAGGCGCTCGTCCTGGCCCCGGAGCAGCCGCTTCCCGATTGGCTCGCCGATCTGGACGAGGCCCTCAAGCGCTCGCCGACGCTGTTCGACGGGCGCGCCCTGATCCTCGACGTCGCGGCCCTGGCGCCGGACGCCCCCAGCCTCGACACGCTGCTGGCCGATCTCGGCAGCCGTCGCATCCGCATCCTCGGCATCGAGGGTTCGGCCCTTCCCCTCGTCGGACCGGGGCGCCCGCCCCTGCTGAACGCGGGACGACCGGTCTCGACCATCGAGATCCCGGCCCTGCCGGAGGAGCCGCCGGCGCCTCCGGAGCCCGCCACCACGTCCCTCACCATCGAGGGGTCCGTGCGATCGGGCCAGTCCATCGTCCACCCCACCGGCGACGTCACCGTCATGGGTTCGGTCTCCTCGGGAGCCGAGATCCTCGCCGGCGGGTCCATCCACGTCTACGGCGCCCTGCGGGGGCGCGCCATCGCCGGCGCCGCCCGCAATCCCCGGGCCCGCATCTGCTGCCGCAAGTTCGAGCCCGAACTCCTCGGCATCGACCGCCTCGTCCGCACGGCCGAGGACATGGGCACCCACCTGCGCGGCCAGGCCGTGCAGATCTGGCTCGATGGCGGCGCCATCAAATTCGCATCCTTGGATTGAGGGAGACAGCTCGTATGGCCAAAATTCTGGTCGTGACATCAGGCAAGGGCGGCGTCGGCAAGACGACGACGACGGCGGCCCTCGGTGCCGCGCTCGCGCAGGCGGGCCAGAGCGTGGCGGTGGTCGATTTCGACGTCGGCCTGCGCAACCTCGATCTCGTGATGGGCGCCGAGCGCCGCGTGGTCTACGACCTCATCAACGTGGTCAACGGCGACGCCAAGCTCAACCAGGCCCTCATCCGCGACAAGCGCCTGGAGAACCTCTCCCTGCTGCCCGCCTCGCAGACCCGGGACAAGGACGCGCTGACCGACGAGGGTGTCGCCCGCGTCATGAACGAGCTGCGTGAGAAGTTCGACTGGGTGATCTGCGATTCGCCCGCCGGCATCGAGCGCGGCGCGACGCTGGCCATGCGCCACGCCGATCTCGCCGTGGTGGTGACCAACCCCGAGGTCTCCTCGGTGCGCGATTCCGACCGGATCATCGGGCTCCTCGACTCGAAGACCCTCAAGGCCGAGCGCGGCGAGACCATGGAGAAGCACCTCATCCTCACCCGCTACGACCCCGCCCGGGCCGACCGGGGCGACATGCTCAAGATCGACGACGTCCTGGAGATCCTCTCGATCCCCCTGCTCGCCATCATCCCCGAGAGCATGGAAGTCCTGCGCGCCTCCAACGTCGGCTGCCCGGTCACCCTGAACAACCCCCTCTGCGCCCCGTCCCGCGCCTACATCGATGCGGTCCGCCGCCTCAAGGGCGACACGGTGCCGATGGCGGTTCCGTCGGACAAGAAGTCCCTTCTCAACAAGCTGTTCACCCGGAGGGCGGCATGAGCCTTCGCAAGATGTTCAACCGAAGGGGGTCCGCGCCGGTGGCGCGGGACCGCCTGCAGCTCATCCTCGCGCATGAGCGCGGGAATGCCGGCGGCTCCGATCTGGTGATGGTGCTCCGCGAAGAAATCCTCGCGGTGATCGCCAAGCACGTCATCGTCGAGCAGGACAAGGTCCAGATCCGCCTGGACCGCGGCAAGGACGTCTCGACGCTCGGCGTCGACATCGAGCTGCCCGTTCCCCTGGTGGCCCGACGTCAGGCCGCTTGAACCGGAACCGGTCGATCCGACAGCCGCGCGGGGTGTCGCCCACACCCCGCGCGGATTTTTATGTGCCCTCTACCCCTGGAATCCAGCGTGGAAGCGGTGCCTTCGCGACAGGAGTTCTTCGCCCGAGCCGGAGGCAATTTTACAAGGTGGCTTTGGGTTCGACTGCCATCAGAGGGCCGCTCGAACGCGACTGGCTCGAAGGGGTCGGAACATTCAGCGATTTCGCTTCGCAGTTCGATCATACGATCAAGGTTTTTCGTATGATGGAACGGCGTATGGGGAATCATGGATCGGCATCGACACGGGCGAGGCCCCGGCTTGTGACAGCGCAACCATCGAGCTGCTCGTCATCCTGAGACCTCAGACGTCGGCTCACGCCAGCAACCGGGCACAGGATCCGGACGATCAAGCGGCGGACTTCCACCTCCCTACTGATCGCGCCTCCTTTTGCCGGCTGACGCGCAAAACAGTTGTCGCAGGGCATCGGCACGGCGGCACGAGTGACGCTTTGCCCATGAGCGATGTCACATGCCCGAAGATCTATTCGAGTCTCACGAGTTCGAAATCCCCATCCCTCTTGTTGAAAAGACGGGCGCCGGGACCGACACGTTCCGCCTTTCGCCGGCATGCCTTGCTGTTGCCGAATAACTGCCTTTACGGGCTCCAGCCCAGCATCCCGCACCTGCCTCCCTCCGGTTTACCCCGCTGTCCACAGCGTCACGGTATCGGTCGTCTGCCGGAAATCGATGGTGAAGCCCAAGCGTTCGCCTTCAAGGCCGACCCGATCGGCGACCTCCACATCGACATCGCATAGGTCGGCACCGCGCAAGGCAAGTTCCACAGGTTCGATGAGACGTCTGCGGCGTTAAACACGGCCATGATCGTGGTCATCGGGGCTCGTTTTCCGGTCCATGGCGATGTAATTACCCACCCCCGTAATCTCGGGGTTCAGGCGCCGACGGTTTTGAGGATGGTGCCGAAGGAGCTGCTGCCTGTGAGGCGCGCGGTATCGACGACGGTGCGGATGGCAGCTTCGCCCTCGGCGGCCCACATCGCGC
>NZ_JAKSXV010000011.1 GCF_022829345.1 Methylobacterium sp. J-090
CGCCGCCGATGCCCTTGGCGGCACTCATGATATCCGGCGTCACACCGGACCATTCATGCGCGAACAGCCGGCCCGTGCGCCCGACCCCGGTCTGGACCTCGTCCATGATGAGCAGCAGGCCGTGGGCGTCGCAGAGCGCGCAGGGCGCGCAGGTGCTCGTGCGGTATCACCCGTACGCCGCCCTCGCCCTGGATCGGCTCGATCATCAGGGCATCGGTCTCCGGGCCGATGGCGGCTTCGAGCGCATCGAAATCGCCCGTCGGCACCTGATCGAATCCGTCCACCTTCGGCCCGAAGCCCTCGATGTACTTGGCCTGCCCTCCACCATCGCGGCCGGCGGGCAGGCTACGACAGCCATTCTCAGCTGCGAACGCATCTGCATCTGTTCGTCGATGCCTACAACCACGCCCGAAGGCTCAAGACGCTGCGCGGCCTGACGCCCACCGCGTTCATCCTGAACGCCTGGACGAAAGAGCCCGATCGCTTCAGGCTCGATCCGTCACACCTCATCCCGGGACCGTACACCTAGGAACTCCTCGGCCATCAGGACCTGACCGTGAGCGCTCCTGTCGTCGATCGCCGTGCCGAGTGTCACACCTGGTCTGCTGACATCGACCGTGAGGAACGCTGTGATATCGCCGCTCATGCCGTTCCCCCGCCCTCACCGAGACGAAAAGCCAAGGCGAGGGACAGCTTACACCGCGCCCCGCAAGGAGGCACCGTTATGGGCTTGCCTCAATAGCCTTCAAAGAATCGACGGGGCCTGTCGTAGCTGCGGTCATACCCACCGCCGTACCCACCCCGATACTCGTAGCCGTGACGATCACCGTAGAACCGTCGCGGTCCACCGTAGCCCCGACCATAACCGTCCCGGAAGTGCGGCCGGCACTCGCCCCAGCGGTTCGGGTGGAAGCCAGGACCGCATCCGCCGGCGACATGATCGATGAGATCGGCAGCTCCAGCCGGCCCATACCCGAACGGGGCCGCATTCGCCGTCGGAGCGGAGGCAAGACCTACAGCCACCGCCACAGCCATCCCAAGCACCTTCAAGCGCACCATGACACGATCCCCTGAGACCTCGGCCCGAACCCGCTGGACCGGATGACAGGGAGGATTCGACCGTAGCCGTGAGCGGAAGCTGAGCGGGCCGTTCAGCAACCCGATGGTTGTCCCGATGGCTTCGTACCATCGAGGCAACATGGAGTTGTCGGGGTCGGGTGCGCCTATGCTCGCGCTTCCAGCGAAGCAACCTCGTCGCCATTCCATAGAACGTGAAAGCCAGCCTCGCCGGTGGCTTCCACAACGACGGCTTTCCAATCGGAGTGTGGGCGGTCGGCGGCATGCTCACGAACGAGTTCGCAGATCCGCGCGACGCTGCCGACTGAGGTCGCGCCACGGGCGGACCAATGGCGGTTCAAGCTGGCAAAAGCGACGTCGTACAAGCGCGCCTGCTCGGCGGCAGCGATGTCCAATCGCATGTCCTCGAATTCGGCAGGTCCAAGCATCGCCTCGCGCTCCCCTATCGGTGGCTTGCCGATCCAGAAAAGTCCCAGACCGGCTCGTTGCTAACGATCTATGGCAGGGCGCCGATCATGCCCTTGGCCTCGCTCATGGAGTTCTCGCAGGCACGTTTGTCGCCGCGGCGATCCTCGTCCGTCGCACGGACGATGAGGGTTCTCGCGATGGTGACATGGGCTGCCGTCGAGATCGTGTCGGGGTCGCTCGGGGCATCGAGTCGCACCGTGGTCACGCCACGAGGAGAACCGGTGCGGACCATGTGACCATCTTGCAGGCCGGCGATCTCGATGGCGCCGGCGCTGTCGAGGCGGCGCTCGATGGTGCCGATCTGCTCGGCGCAGGAGGATGCCAGCGCCGGCAACGGCGCGAAGACGATGAAGAGCGTGGAAAGGGTCGGGAGGATGCGCATCGAAAAGCCCTTCGGCGTTGTCGCAGCATCGTCCTCCGCTCGGCGAGCGAATGAAGTGATGCCGTCCCTCACGCAGCGATGCGAGGGTAGCGGGTGATCAACGGAGCACGCCGGCATATGTTGCGTCGCAACACGAAACGCGTGGCTGAGACGCGTTCGAAGCGTGTCGAGGAACCTGAGCTTCGACGTATCGGCCAAATCTGCGCCGCACCGCACCATCGCAGCGCACCATGGGTACTCCGGAGGCACTCTACCTCTCTGCGGGCAGAGTTACGCCCGACTTTCGGCTCGCTGCAGGTTTTCGAATTTTGGGGGGGGCCGCCGCCGTTTGACCTCCGAATTCGACCTTTTCGTAGGAGAAACCGATGCTCGACACCTATTCGAATGACGAGATAGCCACCCTGATCGGCGTCAATCCGCGCACCGCTCGCGAGGTGATCTCGTGCGGCCTAGCTGTCTGGATGTGGGACTTCATTGGCGTCTGCAACGATGCGGAGGGCGCGCTTGATGGAGAGTAGAACTGGGTGCTCTGTAGGTTGAGTTGGCCAATGCGGGATCGGCTTCGAGTCGCTGGCGCAAAGAAGGTCTCGCATCCAGACACCTAGGCCCCAGCCGACCGCATCAACCGCCCTGCAGGCTCTCCGTGAAGTCCTCCGGCACCTTGCCGAACTGTCCGAGGATCGTCGCCACATCGAGTTCGCCGGCCTCGTCATCAGCCACGACCTTGAGCTCGCCAGCAGAGCTAATACTGTGAGGGCCGGCACCAAACCAACCGTTCCGGCGCACGTATGAACACGAAAGTGCGAACGACCGCACTTTCGTGTTCGCTACAAAAGCGTTTTCAGTGAAAAATGCGCTAAATTTGCTTAGCGCTTTTGGACTGAACGAAATCGTAGACAGCGAGCCCAAACGCGGGACCGATAATCACAAAAAAGATAACGAGGGCCAATTAGTTTCCTATCACGAGCATTAAATCGAGGACGCTCGACACGTACTTTTCAATTCCCAGCGGATGTACATGTTCAACTTTATTACTGAATCGCGTCGGGACGCCGCAACGGGCCGTCCCAAAGGAAGGCGTACTGAAGTCGGCACCATTTCAAGGATGCCGTGGATGTCGAGACGGATCTGATGCCCCTAGCGGCCTCGCCCTGCGCGTTGATCGGCCGACTCGACCGCGAGCGCAGCGGGCCGCTCATGGCGGCCATGGACGCGTGCAACGGGCGGTTCGGATGGGGGACGGTGGTGCCGGCACGCGCTGGGCTCACGGAGAAGCGTACGTGGTCGACTAAGTTCGAGATGCGCTCGCCCCGCTACACGACCCAGGTGGCCGAGCTGCCGACGGCGCACGCGTGAAGGCTCATGCCGTTAGGGCTCGCCCCCGCTGCTCGGCTGCCCGGAACTGCGGCGATGCGAACAGGAACGGCCAGTTTGAGGGTCGCGTTGATCAGCGACCCCCAATTTTCGAACAGGATTTTCCCATGCTTCGCGCCATCACTGCCGCCTGCCTGATTGTAGCCTCGTCGTGCGTTTTGGCGCCGTTCGCGCAGGCCCAGGATCCGACGGCCAAGACGACTAATAGCGTTGTCCGTGAACACATGGAGGTCGTCGGTTCCGACAAGATCCACGTGGGCACGGTCGACAAATACGATGGCAAGGAGATCAAGTTGACGAAGAACGATCCGGCGGCGGGTGGTCAGCATCACACCATCCCATCGTCCTGGGTCGGCACTATGAACGGCAACACCGTCGTTCTAACCAAGACGGCCCGAGAGGCTAGGATCGAGTGGACTGCCTCCGAGCGTCCGGAAGGCGATGCGAAGAAGTGACAAAGACACCGATCTGAAGTAAACGTAACGACCCCGCCACTCGATCAGATCACGGGCCGGCGGGGTTGGACGCCCATCTCACGCTTGAGCCGATACGCATTACAGTGGCTCCAGCGCAGGATGCGGCCGGCGAGTTACGGGCGGCTCAATAGCCCGGCGGTGGCCCGCTCCCGATTCGGGATCACACCTTCTCCGGCCGGACGAGCAGGATCGCGGTGCGCACGGCAGCGCGCATCAGGTGCTCCGTTGCATCCTTATTGGACGTCGTGACGAACGCCCACTCGTGTGCGCTCACGGCCTCGGCGAGGTCGATTCGGTAGCCCTCGCCGAACAGAAACCCCGAGATGCTCGGATCGACCAGGAAGGCGTCCACTGCGGCGGCGATATCCGAGTCGGTCACGGCTTTCGCCTTGAACAGCTCGCCAGTGGTCTGGGGTGCGTAAGCCATGCTGGCTAAATAGGGCTCAGTCATTCAGCGCCTAGCTTTCTTCCCCAGCCGCCGGATGGCATGTTTTAGCATAAAACCGTGCCAAATATGCGCGGGTGCGTGGTGAAGCATGTCGAACGCGCGTGAAGCTCGACACCTTATGGAAGTACCATCGATCATGATAACCCAAATAAGTCCGGCGAATGCAAAACGGCCATATGCCGTGTTGTACTCTAATGTGCGCGGCTTGTGCGCCATAGAAAGTCGAGGCTATGATCTTCATATGCTTAAGCCGTAGGGCCCGTCAGTTTTCTCAGCCTTTAACTGAGATCCTAGTGCACTGCCTCCTGCAAAAAACATTCCCGCTGGTCAGCCCCCATTGAAGTGGTCCGCCCTTTGGTATGATGGTGTGGAACGGCCCTGCTTGCGGCAGTGCTGATCTGGTTTTTCAATCCGGATCAGTTCTCGAACGCGGAGGAACCGAAATGTCTCAGATTCACGTTGTCGGGCTCGATCTGGCTAAGCAGATCTTTCAGGTGCACGCGATCACCTCGGAGGGCGCCGCGGTGGTGAGACGGCAATTGCGCCGCTCGCAGGTGCTGACATTCTTCTCCAAGTTGCCATCCTGCCTCGTCGGGATGGAGGCGTGCGGTGGCGCTCACTTCTGGGCGCGTGAGATTGCGAGGCTTGGCCATCAGGTGCGCCTTATGCCGCCGAACTACGTCAAGCCTTACGTGAAGCGCGGCAAGATCGATGCCGGCGATGCAGAAGCGATCTGTGAGGCGGTGAGCCGTCCTGGCCTGCCCCCGTTCGGTGGCCCATGTTCGAAGTTAGTGCATCGTCGGTCGCGTGACGATGGCAGGGCGAGCGGACGGCACTAATCCGCTCGGTTCGGTTGGCCAGATGAGGACCTCTGGCGCAGGCGGCTGGTAGCCGAGCGACGAGTGCGGCCGGATGCCGTGGTAGTGCTGCCGCTATTGCTCGATCACGACGCTGTCTTCCTTGAGGCTGTAGAACACCTCGCCGTTGAGGAGTTCGTCGCGCAGCTTCGCGATGAAGCTCTCGCAGTAACCGTTCTCC
>NZ_JAKSXV010000013.1 GCF_022829345.1 Methylobacterium sp. J-090
CCAGCCGCCTGCGCCAGAGGTCCTCATCTGGCCAACCGAACCGAGCGGATCAGTGCCGTCCGCTCGCCCTGCCATCGTCACGCGACCGACGATGCACTAACTTCGAACATGGGCCACCGAACGGGGGCAGGCCAGTCGCCGGAGCAGGTCGCGGCAGAGCAGGACCGCGACAGGGCGGCTAAAGCGCAGTTCTACGACACGCCCGTACAGGAGCCGTCGGCCCTCCTGCCGCCGGTGCCTACATCGACCGGTCTGTTCGATTGGATCAAACGCTTTTTCCGAAGGGGGAGGTAGAGCGATGGCGAACCCAGGCAGTCAAACGGGCGGTCCCGACCGCAAGCGGATCGCAATGTTCCTCGATGGGACGTGGAACACCGTAGGCGACAATACCAACGTTTGGCGGTTGAAGGCGCTGTGCGCTGCGCGCAGCGACGACGGGGCACAACAGGTCGTCTACTACAGCAAGGGCGTTGGGACGACATTTGGCGAGAAAGTCCGCGGCGGCATGCTCGGCTACGGCCTCGATCGGGCGGTCATTGACGCCTATCAGTGGCTCGTGGAAGCCTACGAGCCCGACGATGAAATCTTTATCTTCGGATTCAGCCGGGGGGCCTACACCGCCCGTAGCTTGGCAGGCTTCATTTCAAAATGCGGGCTCCTCCGCCCCGGTGCAGCGCTCGGGGTCGCACAGCTCTTCGAGCGCTATCGCAAGGATGACACGGTCCCAACGATCCGCAAACTTGCCGAGATGTCCACGGCGGCAACAGCGACGCTCACGCTCGAAGAGCGGTGGATGCTCGCGGAGGCGATACCAGCGCCGATCAAGGTGGTCGGAGTATGGGACACCGTCGGCGCTCTGGGCATTCCCTTCGGCAACATCCCTGGCCTCAGCCGTTCGGGTTTCAAGTTCCTACACACGGGCCTACGTCTGCCGATCGAGAACGCCTATCACGCGATTGCCGTCGATGAGCACCGCCAATCGTTCGCACCGACGCTCTGGACCAAGAAAATTCGCGACGGCGTACCGGCGAGCGAGATGGCGGCCCCGCGGCCTATCGAGAGTGTGGAGCAACGCTGGTTCGTCGGGGCGCACGCCAACGTCGGCGGCGGCTGCCGCAGCGACCTTCTCGCGCAGCGACCTCTCCAGTGGCTGATGCAGAAGGCGGAACGGCAAGGCCTCGCACTCCGCGGCACCGTCGAACCGGGCGCGGACATGCTGCACGCGGCGATATCTGACAGCTTTCGCGAGTTCGCCTGGGGGCTTTACGCGAAGGCGAAACTCGACCGCCCGTTTTACCGGATCGTCGGCGAACCGCCGCGGCCGTTCCCGGGCGGCCACGACGAGATCGTCAATGAGACGATCGATGCGTCCATATTCGACCGCTGGCGCACCGACGCTAGCTATCGGCCAAGAAATTTATCGGACTGGGCGAGACGCTATGGAGTCGATCCGGCGGCACTCGTCCAACCGGTCCTGGCTCACGAGCCGTCACGTGCGGTACCGCTGTAGGGAGCATGTTAAGACGAGCGGCCGTGGCTGGGGTTCGCGTCGGGCTTATCTCAACGGGATTATAGCCTACAATCCAAAACTTTATCACCTTCGGTACCGACGGCCCCAGCCCATTGACACGGGTGCTTACCCTTGCGCGACACGGAGATCTGCACGATGCCCGGCGGAATAGCGTATATTGACCTTTCCGACGCTGGATAAGATCGACCGTTAATAGTTACAATATAGTCGCGCGGCGGTAGCGGGCGGACTTTAATTTGGATGTTTGCCAGCGCGTCCAGGAAACCGCCCACGGATGCACGTACAGTGTCGCTGGGCGTCCGTTTGGGCTCAAGATTGCCCGCTTTAGGGCGAACGTCGACACCTGCGTTTACCCCGTGCCCCATCGTCCCGCCGGTGTTGTTACCGGCAACCAAACCGCCCAGAACGCCCTCGAAGGACGCCCCTGGGCCGAGGCCACCCAGGGCAGGCGTCAACCCGCGATACGCTTCGAGGGCCTCCTCCGTGAGTACGATGCCCTTGCGCAGGGCATCGTAACGGAGTTGCGCTTCAGAATTATCCGCGCGAACGGCATCCATCGCTGACACCGCCTGAGTGCATGCGAGTATCAAGCTACCAACTGCGGAGAGTACCCCGGTCTTAATCATCCCCGCAATCTCCCGTCTCGCCTGGCATCCTTCGGACTTCGGTCGCAACGACGGCGAAAAGCATCAGCATCAACGTCCCGAGACCTAGGATGAACATTGAGAACGCGGATCGATAAATCTCTGTCATCCTCGGCTCGCGCACAAGATTTGGACACTCGTTTAGCCATCCATTGGCGACGCCGAGCCGCCACCATGCTCCGAACAGCGCCGACTGGGTGAAGCATAACAATGCGGTGACGAATATCGTTTTCATCCACCGCGGCATCTCAACGCCGGTTTTAAGGCCGAGCAGCAAAGCACCGCCGACGCCTACGATGCCGACAGAAAGCTTGATACCTAATTCAACATTGCTGTCCAACGCGGTCAACGCCTTGTCGAAATAGTCTCCGGACATCCCCCGGATACAAACTCCGTAATCAGCAGCCAGCACGCCGAACCAAGTCAAGCCAGATACGAACGCAGCCGATAGAAGAATGCCCACTGCCACGGTGCCTGTCACGATGCGCCCAACGCATGTTGCCGTCACCTTGCCCCTCGTTCTATAGCTCTACACCCTCCATAGAATGCGTCAGCGAGTTATCACAGCCGTGCATTGCCGGCGAGCCCTATGCGCCACTCGCAGTCCAACAGGCTGCCCGATCAACACCCGATCCATTTCGGATTTGGTACGTGCTGCATCACTTCATCGCCGCTGGGATGTGAGGAGAAGCTTCAATAGAGTAGGCTCTCGTCGCCGACGCCGACCGGCCGAACAGCGCCCAAAACGCAATCACTCATGGTTTATAATGCACCTATTCAAAATAAATATGCTTTTCAATATGGATCGCTCGTCAAAAAATGCTACGAAAACCGTACTCCTCCACGTTGAATCATAGGTATCGTATCCAGCGACATAGAGATAGTTTTGGAATTCGTCCGGTCGGACGGCGGCGAATGCGTTCTCGATAGCATGGTCAGGTCGGCGGCTGTTCGCGCTGCGGCCGTCCGGAGGACGGCTTTCAGCTTGGCAAAGACCTGCTTGATGGGATTGAAGTCCGGGCTGTAGGAGGGGGGACAGCAGTCACGCGCCGGCCGGACACTTCGAAGAACCGCGTAATCGAGGGGGGGCTGCTGGTTTGACGACGGCCGCAGCCTTGGAGGGCTTGGACTGGCGATCTGGCAGTCTGGCGGTGGTCGTGAAGGCCTCATGAGCCCATCCCGAGGTTGCCTCAGGCCGCCACCGCCCGGCCTTCGATCCAGAGGAAGCGCTTGAGGTTGTGGGCAAGGTTGGCGAGGCCGATCTTAGTTCGGGCTCGGGCCAGACCGATCATGTGCCGAACAAGCCGACGCAGTGCTTCTGGCCGGCAAACACCGTCTCGACGGTAGAGCGAACCTTGAAGCGGACGCGGTTGGCATTGCGCTGCGACGGCGTCAGGTCGTTGCCGGGCTGCCGTTGGCAGTGGAGCTTCGAACGCCGGCCATGATTGGCGAGATGGGCTTCGTTAGTTATCGAGCGGTAGGCGGTATCGGCCCAAACGTCGCTCGCCGTGTTGGCCGGATCGAGAACGTTCGCCAGTTGCGCCCCATCGTCGGTGGCCGCGCTGGTGACGGTGAAACGGCGGAAGAACCCGTGCTCCCGGTCGATCGAGACGTGGGTCTTGTAGCCGAACATCGGAACGGCGATCTCGACCTTGGCCTTCGTGCCGTCTGCCTTCGCGGGCCGCGCTTTGGCCCGCTTCAGCGTCCAGCGAGCATCACTGTCCCTCTGCGCAAGCTTTTTTGGTTTGGCCGCCATTGCGTCTAGGATTTTGTCCTCCCTGAGAGTTGCCTTCTCCGCATCGGTGTTGCGCTGGGGCGGAGCCGCGATGACCGAGGCGTCGATGATCTGGCCCGACATCGCAAGATAGCCCTTGCCCTTCAGCCAGCCATCGAAGGTGGCAAACAGCTCGTCGATCGCCCCGGCCCGGGTCAGGTGTACCCGAACAGCCACGCCGTCTCGGCGTCGGGCACCCTATCCTCGAAGCCAAGACCGAGGAAGCGCATGAAGGAGAGCCTGTCCCGGATCAGGAACTCCGTGACGTCGTCCGACAACGTGTCAAGCGTCTGAAGGACGAGGATCTTGCGCATCATCACCGGATCGTAGGGCAGGCGGCCGCCCTTCGACCCAGCGGATCGCTTCCCCGCGGTCGCCAGCTTCGGCCGGAACGCCCCGAAGTCGATCAGAGCTGCAAGCTTCACCAGCGGGTCGCCGTTCTCCGACAGGCGCGGATGGTGCTTATCAAGATCGAAGAACCCTGTCTGACCAATTCGAGCCTCCCCAACGCCGATAGCATCAGCGAATCACGGCAACGCCCCACATGGAAAAGGTATTTTGAGGTGTGCGATCGGTTGAGCTTCAGGCCTACAGCTCGGTTCGAGGCGAAATCCCAATCCACGGCGGGACGAAACCCCCTTCGTCGCACGCTGTTGGCAGAGTTCTTTAGCACTCAGCTAACGCCACCATTGCCCTATCCGCTTTCATTCAAATGGGGCTGGAAGGGACAGTCGCATGCGTCGCTTCGAGTTCAGTTGCATATTGTCAGAGGCCCATCGGCTCTGACTGCCCATTCACACAATTGTGGGGTATTGCAATTGAAATTTTTCGGACTATGACCACCTAGGATTGACGTTCGCGTACCCATCGACTATTCCGAATCACCAAACCTGTCAAAAAATGCCTATAGACATTCAAATTAGGATTTAAGCTAATGGTAAGCAAACACGAGTAACAGTGCCTTCCATGTGAGCTCGCTTAAAGCTCTGCTGATGATATACCTGTTACGGAAATTTTACCATGACTGTTGCGCCTTCAGATACATATGTTCACGTGAGTGAAGATAAGATCCATCCGTTACCAAAGGACTCTGAACATTCGATTTTTGATTCACCTAGCTATCATAGGATGCGCTCTGGTGAATCGGAGGTAACAATGAAGTTTTCCTCCAATGGTTCGGGCGAGGGAGACAATAGTCCTCGTGATGTATATGATGCCTTAAGCATTATTCGCCGCTAATATCACTGATTTTTAGTCGAAAAAGGTGGGGTAACCCGCCTTTTTTGGTTTGGACATGTTGTTTTACAATGAACACGCCACAGCTCACTAGAAACATCTTTAACGACATGACATCTCTGAAAGGCTTTTCGAAAGCCGTTCAAGATTATTACATTTATTTGGTCGATGGGACAGGCATAAAATTAACGTTTGATGACAGACGTATGGCGTATGCCCACGAGTTTTGGAACGATGATATCAATGCTTTGCCACGTAGGATGAAATCCGGCGATCCTGATCATTTTAAGAAATCAGGATTTCTTGCTTTCTGGCTTCGCCGTGAGCCCCCTATCATGTGTTGGGATGACAGGGGTGTAGAGTACGATAGTCTGCCTAAGAGTATTGCTTTTCAAGTAGATTATTTAAAAACTTATGGCCGCGAATACGGGGCGTTTATGCTGGGTTACAGCATCTGCCGTCATTTCGAGAGCACAAGAAATGGAGGAGCCTACGACGGATCGCGGTATGATCTGACACAGAAATATGTTGATGACATGATGTTTTTTATGAAAAGAATGAATGTATCTCCGCATGCTCTGTTTATGATTTATGAGTCTCTATTTATGAGAACTCCAAAGTTCTAAGTCTCTGTAATCACAATAGCGCCAACATTAAGTCAGTTGGGCGGGCTTCTAGCATTCGTTCCAATCTATAAATCCAATCTATAAATGAGCCCACCGCCCAAATCGCCGAACTCGCATGCGAGAGCTTCGGTAGCCAAGTGATGTTTGGCAGCGAAGTGGCCGGTGGGCGCTCCCCGGCCATTGCGTTCCGCGCTGGATTTTTTCGATTGTTACATATGGTTGCGCGTCACAGCAATCGCAGTTCAACTCACCACCTTAGTATAGGGCGCACCACTGACCTCACCCGCTGGCGTTAAGTTCATTCAAGCAACCAGCCCTTAGTTGGCCAAGATTGAAAAAAATTTTGACGTACAGCCTACACAAATTGATATTCGAAAGAATTCTTGCGGCCTTAATATTACCAACGGTCATAAGATCTTCTTTGCTAACATTAAACAAGCTCGCGCGAATATTATAAAAGATTTCTTCTAGAATTAGAGTCACTTATCTACCTTCATGGTAGAACGCAGCCGGAGTAGAATTTGATAATGCGTTCATAGGTAGTGTTAGTGTTTACCTGCCGCTTGCCGAACTGCCAAAGCGATGCCCGCCCAATCGACATCCGACCCATGGCTAGCGATCGTCGAACGAAGATGATCTCGAACGACGCCGAGCACCGGCATCGGCACGCGAGATGCTGTCGCTGCCGCATCGACGAGGTTCATGTCCTTCAGCCCCAGGGGCGCAGCGAAGCCCGCGGGCCGAAACCGGTCCTCGACGAGCAACTCACCGTAGAGGCTGTAGACGGGAGCGTTGAAGATCGTCCCGGTCAGGACATCGAGCATGGCGCGGCGGTCGACGCCCCCAGCCTCCACCAGGGTCATCGCCTCCGCCATCGCCTCGACGGCGGCCATGATCATGAAGTTGCCGCCGAGTTTCACGAGGCTCGCCGCAGACGGCGATGCACCCACCCGGAACGTGCGCTGGCCAATGGCCTCAAACAGCGGCGCGCATCGATCGATGGCCTCGCCGTCTCCTGCCGCAACGACGAAGAGCTTCGCGGCCTGCGCCGCAGCCGGCCGGCCGAAGACCGGGGCGGATACGAACCCGGACCGCGCGGCGTGGTCTTTCGCCAGGCGTTCCACTAGCGGAATACCAATCGTGCTGTGCGAGACGTGTAAGGCTGGCGCACCGAGGATACCGTTCTCCCCGTAAACGACGGCTTCAACGGCTGCGTCGTCGGAGAGCATGCTCATGGCGACCTCGCCCTGAGCCGCCTCGGCGGGACTGGTGGCGAGGTGCGCGCCAGCCGCGACCAAATCCTTCGCCTTGTCAGCCGACCGGTTCCAGACGGTCAGATCGTGCCCGGCCTTCAACAGGTTCGCTGCGATGGCACTGCCCATCTGCCCGAGGCCGATGAATCCCACTCTCATGTCCGTCTCCGTACGGTTGGCTGGTTAGGTCAGCCCTCTTCCGACCGACGCCCATCACCAACCGACGCCGGTGGAGCAAGGTTCGCGGATCACTCGCCGCGAATTCTCAACCTCTCCATCTGCGCATCGCCAGTCAGCGGCAGCCCTGCCGCAAATCACTGGATTGAACGCACTCAACCGCGTCTCCGCGTTTGAGGCCCAGGGAGGCCGTCTCTTCGACGTCGGCCTCACCAAGGCAGGGTTTTCACATGGCTGCCGAACCGCAGGCGGCCTGTGGATAACGTGAGCGAACGCGCGACCGACCTTAAGGCTTGTGGGCGTTCGCCGGACAGAACATAACATGAACAAACGTAGCTGGTCCGGTGTTGCAACGTGAATGACGACGTCCCATCACGGCCCGATCTTGGAACAGCTCCGCGGCGCGATCGCGGGTCTCGAGCGTGGGCCTCGATCTGCCTCGCCGATGCGTCAGCCACTGCCGTTCGGCGTACCAGTGATCGATCGGCATCTGCCCGGCGGCGGCCTCCGTCTCGGGGCCTTGCACGAGATCGTTCCGGGCGGACCGGCGCACGAACATACGGCGGCCTGCATCTTGTTCACCGCTGGCATCCTCGCGCGGCTGCCAGGTTCGGTCCTGTGGTGCCTGTCATCGCGCGACCTGTTCGCACCGGGTCTCGCCAGGGCGGGCCTGCATCCCGATCGCGTTCTCTATGCCGAGACCTATCGCGAAGCCGATCTGATGCCGCTGATCGAGGAGGGGGTGCGATTTCCCGGTCTGGCTGGGGTCGTGGGCGACATCGTGCATCTTTCGCTGACGGCGTCGCGGCGGCTGCAGCTCGCCGCCGAGGAAACCGCCGTCCCCGTTTTCCTGCTCCGGCGGCCAACCCGAAAGGCCGAGGCCAGCGAGACGGCGAGTGCCGCCGTCACGCGCTGGCGGCTGAGCGCGCTGTCGTCACGAGCGCTGGCCTCGCCTGGGCTGGCGCGAGGCCTCTGGCAGGTCGAGCTCCTGCGCTGCCGCGGCGCGCCGGCCGGAACCGAGGCCTGTCGTTGGCAACTCGAGGCCTGCGATGAGACGGGTCATCTCGCTCTGGTTACCTACTTGGCCGACGGATCGCATCCGCAAGCGGAGTTCGACCGCGCCGCCGCGGGATAGTCCGCTCGTGACCGTGAGGCGCGAGGGAGCCACACGCGTGATCGCCAGCATCTGCCGGGCCGCGCGAGAGGCCGGCCTGCGCGCGGGCATGACGCTAACCCATGCCCAGGCGCTGATCCCGGATCTCGTTGTCGTCGATGCCCGTCCCGACGAGGACGCAGAGGCGCTCGCGCGGCTAGCGCTATGGTGCCTGTGGTGCGCGCCGCTCGTCGCACCGGATCCCCCGGACGGCCTCTGGATCGATGTGGCTGGCTCATCCCACCTGTTCGGCGGTGAAGCGGCCTTGCTGCGCTCGCTCACCGCGCGGCTGCGGGGCGGGGTCGGATGCCGCTCTAGCGGGCAAGCTCCGTACGACTGAAGTTGGCCGAAAGCCGCTGGTCCGCTTCGGAGGCACGGTCGTGGGTAAGTGGACGTTCGGCGGAACTCGGCTGAATGCCTGACATGGGATGGTGAACAGACGGCCGCGAACGACGATGTTGAATCGCTTCCAGATGGTCAGCGATGGGCTCGAGGTCCGCCACGAGTTCGATGTGCGCTTCCGCGCTAGGAGGCCTGAGCGCTGCCGATCAACTCTCGACCGCGCTCTGCCTGAGTCTTTTTGTCCACGGCCCCCTTACTCAGAGGATTGAGCCCAGCGACCAGTCGCAACAGCCGTCAGGTGATATTGTGTTTCCGTTTTGTCCCCAGCTTGGTAACGGCCGGTAATGCTCGGATGCAGCTGGACGATCGGAGCTTCCGCCGCAATCAGAGCATAGACTGGCCTTCACGCTTCCCGACACCCCGTGGTGACCTAACCGATGGACCAGACGCCTGAACGACCTATGCCGGCCTCGGCACAAAAGGAGCGATTGAAGGAGAAGGACGTCGCGAAGGCACTGAAGTCCTTCGATTGGCCCTGGTTCGAGCGACGTCTATCGTCTTTCGACTTCGATACGGACGCACTGTCCGAGCTTCTCGGTCACATCCGGCGAAGCGGCGACTTCGTCATCAGGAGGCCTAATGCCGGAAGGGATGCGGCCCGTGCCGCGTTCGTGGACGGGCTGGCCGTATTCCTTGGCGAGCGGCTCGGTGCCGGGGCATTCGAATCTCTCCATGCCGAGATCGACCTGACCCGTCGTATCGAGTCCGGCTATCACGAGATACTCCGTACCCAGGAGGCTACGGTGGCCGCGAAACTGCTTCCGGAGGTACAAGCCTCGGCGGCACTTTCGCGCGCAGCTCATACCTACGATCAACTCGCGAACGAGCTACTTTCATCCGGCCGCCGCCGAAGCCAACTGACTCTGCAATCGTTCCGGATCAAACGACCGGACGGCTCGTCTTTCTCGCCGGACAGTGTCCTGTCCGCACTCGTCGATATTGCTACCCGGACGATGCTGCTGCTCGGCTACGGTCACGGTTGGTTCGATGCCGAGCAGTTTCTCGTATTGCCCGAGCTGACGAAGGCGACGGACGATGAGATCTTCAAGGCCGGCCTGACTGATGTCCTGGCTGCCTCCTGGCGGCATTGGGAGAATATCGATCAGCGCTGTCGACACTTCGGCGGCGAACTCGCGACATTCGCAGGAACCGATCTACCTGATTGGGCCCCCGCAGGTGCAGAGCGTGCGGTCCAGTACGATTGGATTAGCGAAGCCGAACTGTTCGATCACTTCGCGAACCATCGTCTGAACGATCGAATGGTCCAGACCTTTCAGGAGATGTTGCTCAAGACAGGCGCGCAGTCCCGTGCGTCCGGCATCGCCGGACCGCTCGACTTGCCTCCAGGAGCTTTCGTCTCGGCCGAGGAGGCGCATGCGGACGTTTCTCTGAGTGAAATCCTTGGCTATCAGATCGTCGACGATCTGGAGCGGCCCGGCGGCCTCCGACTGGTCGAGTGGGTGCGCGGATACGCGACGCTGCGGCAATTCATGGAAGATCGCTACGCTCGGGGTGGCAGGGATGGCCTCTGCGTCACGGTCTCGCGCGATGACCTCGTGGCGGTTCTCGATCGCGTCGGGCTGAAGGACGGTGCCGCGCAGACCTTCGTCGATAACGTCTCGCTGCGCGCCTCGAGTCGAGACCTCTTCGATCATCCCGCGATCAGACTGGAGAACGGGTCCCTACTATTGTTCGGTCCGGGCATTCTGGACACCGATCCCGCCCGGGCCACTCTGTCGAGCATAGGTCATCGGCGGGAGCCCCTCGAGCGGAAAGGCGAGGCCTTCGAGAGCGAAATGCTCCGCTTCCTGCAGAAACAAGGCTTCGGTGCACAAACCCTCAAGTTCAAAGTCGGCGGCGAAGAGTATCAGTACGACGCTCTCGTTCCGTGGGGCGACCACGTTTTCGTGGTCGAGTGCAAGAACAAGACGCTGTCCGGCTTCAACGCCTCCTCCGCCTACTACTTCGCCCTGGAGATGACGTCGGCGATCAAGCAGGTAAGGCGGCTCGCAGAGGGGCTTCAGATCCATGCCGACACCGTGCTGAAGCGGGTAGGTATCGATGTGACCGGCAAGACCATCGTGCCTTGTGTCGTCAACTCGTTGCCTTACGCGATGAGCGGAAGCCGAGAGGGCGTCTTCGTCACCGACGCTTCCGGCCTTCAGCGCTTCTTCCAGGAGCCTTACCTCCATATCAACCGCCCGCATGCCCTGAAGCGCAAAGCTGCCACCGTGCTGCATCGCATCGCGGTGAAGAAACTCTGGGAGGGGGAGCGGCCAACCCCGGCAGACCTCCTGCGGTACTTGGAGGATCCGCCCCAGCTGCAGCTGGCGCGCGCGCATGTCGAGGTAGGCCGTCACGGCTTCGCTCTGGGAAATCGAAGCTTCGCTGCCGTGTCTCATCTCGTCTACAAGGAGATGACGGATGCCAGCGTCTCCAAAGCCTTCGGGGCGGACGGCAGATCGGTTCGGCGTGATGGCAGGATGTTTACCCGTGCCGTCCGAGCTGCGGAAAGGCAGGAGGAAGTGCGAACTATCCGGGACGCTGACAGGGCGTGGCGTGCGAAGCAACGGCGAAAGCCTACCGAGTTCGCCCGATAGCTGAAGCGTTTGAGTTCAGGGCGGACGCTCCTCAAGGATGGGTGACGCAGGCACGCGCCTCGTGAGAACCTGGACGTCGGAGAATCGGAGGAACTGCTACGTTCTCTGCAAAATCCGTCGGTCTCGCGGGACAGTGCGCGTCCCCCAGCATTCGACGCGTTTCCAGCGCGTCGTCGTAACCGTCGACCACATTCGGAATGCCGCATTGCGAAAGTTTCGGTCAGGTCCACTGTCCAATCAGGTACACGGACCAACAGTCAAATTCGGCAGTGCGGCGCTCGCATTCGTCTTGACGGCTTGTCTGTCGCCTGTCCGCACAGGTTCGAGATCACCTATGGCATGCGGGGTGGTCGGAGCGCCTGACCTCTGCCGTACATGTGTTTCGGCGTGCCAACTTTGACCCCGTGAGGCGGGGGATCGGCGTCCAATTCTGACCCCCTAACCTCGTTCTCGCAGACTGCCCTCCGGTACGGCCGGAAGGGTGGTGCAGGGGGATGAAGGGCGTGGATACGATTGCGCGCATCCGGCGCGAGTTCTTCACCCGTGGCCGCGCGATCAAGGACATCGTCCGCGACCTGCACGTCTCCCGCAACACGGTCCGGAAGGTCATCCGATCGGGGGCCACCGCCTTCGCCTACGAGCGTGAAGTGCAGCCGCTGCCCAAGCTCGGTCCGTGGCGCGACGATCTCGATCGGATATTGACCACCAACGCCGGCAGGTCTGATCGCGAGCGGCTGACGCTGATCCGGATCTACGAGGCGCTGCGCGGGCTCGGCTACGAGGGCGGCTACGATGCCGTTCGGCGCTATGCCAAAACCTGGAAGCGCGAGCGCGCCTCGGTTACGGCGCAGGCCTTCGTGCCGCTGTCGTTCGCCCCGGGCGAGGCCTACCAGTTCGACTGGAGCCACGAGATCGTGCTGATCGGCGGCGTGACCAGCACGGTCAAGGTCGCCCACGTCCGGCTCTGCCACTCGCGCATGCTGTTCGTGCGGGTCTATCCGCGCGAGAGCCAGGAGATGGTGTTCGACGCCCACGACCGGGCGTTCGCGTTCTTCCAAGGCATCTGCCAGCGCGGCATCTACGACAACATGAAGACCGCGGTGGAGACGATCTTCGTCGGGCGCGAGCGCGCCTATAACCGCCGCTTCCTGCAGATGTGCTCGCACTACCTCGTCGATCCGGTCGCCTGCACGCCGGCCTCGGGCTGGGAGAAGGGGCAGGTCGAGAACCAGGTCGGGCTGGTGCGCGAGCGCTTCTTCACCCCGCGTGTCCGGGTGAAGAGCTACGAGGAGCTGAACGCGCTCCTGCTCGATCAGGTGATCGCCTACGCCAAGGTGCATCCTCATCCCGAGGAGCGTGAGCACACCGTCTGGGAGCGGTTCGAGATCGAGCGGGCAGCCTTCGTTCCCTATGCCGGCCGCTTCGACGGCTTCCACGCCATCACCGCCTCGGTGTCCACGACCTGCCTCGTGCGCTTCGACAACAACCGTTACTCGGTCATG
>NZ_JAKSXV010000035.1 GCF_022829345.1 Methylobacterium sp. J-090
CATGACCGAGTAACGGTTGTTGTCGAAGCGCACGAGGCAGGTCGTGGACACCGAGGCGGTGATGGCGTGGAAGCCGTCGAAGCGGCCGGCATAGGGAACGAAGGCTGCCCGCTCGATCTCGAACCGCTCCCAGACGGTGTGTTCGCGCTCCTCGGGATGAGGATGCGCCTTGGCGTAGGCGATCACCCCATCGAGCAGGAGGGCGTTCAACTCCTCGTAGCTCTTCACCCGGACGCGCGGGGTGAAGAAGCGCTCGCGCACCAGCCCGACCTGGTTCTCGACCTGCCCCTTCTCCCAGCCCGAGGCCGGCGTGCAGGCGACCGGATCGACGAGGTAGTGCGAGCACATCTGCAGGAAACGGCGGTTGTAGGCGCGCTCGCGCCCGACGAAGATCGTCTCCACCGCGGTCTTCATGTTGTCGTAGATGCCGCGCTGGCAGGTACCTTGGAAGAACGCGAACGCCCGGTCGTGGGCGTCGAACACCATCTCCTGGCTCTCGCGCGGATAGGCCCGCACGAACAGCATGCGCGAGTGGCAGAGGCGGACGTGGGCGACCTTGACCGTGACGGTCGTGCCGCCGATCAGCACGATCTCGTTGCTCCAGTCGAACTGGTAGGTCTCGCCCGGGGCGAACGACAACGGCACGAAGGCTTGCGCCGTTACGGAGTCCCGCTCGCTGCTCCAGGATTTGGCATAGCGCCGAACGGCATCGTAGCCGCCCTCGTAGCCGAGCCCGCGCAGCGCCTCGTAGATCCGGATCAGGGTCAGCCGCTCGCGGGCGGACCTGCCGGCGTTGGTGGTCAGCATCCGATCGAGATCGTCGCGCCACGGCCCGAGCTTGGGCAGCGGCTGCACGTCGCGCTCGTAGGCGAAGGCGGTGGCCCCCGACCGGATGACCTTCCGGACCGTGTTGCGGGAGACGTGCAGGTCGCGGACGATGTCCTTGATCGCGCGGCCGCGGGTGAAGAACTCGCGCCGGATGCGCGCAATCGTGTCCACGCCCTTCATCCCCCTACACCACCCTTCCGGCCGTACCGGAGGGCAGTCTGCGAGAACGAGGTTAGGGGGTCAGAATTGGACGCCGATCCCCCGCCTCACGGGGTCAAAGTTGCACGCCGAAACACAGCAGGACCGGCGCGATCACCGCCCACTCCGCATCCGTCAGATCAAACCGTGCCATCGGTATCTCCTTCCAAAGAGGGAAACCCGATGATCCTCGTCCTGATCCAAAACCCGTTATGAGTTCACGACCTAGGTAGGGAACTCATACAACCAATTGCCGTCGCTTGCGTTTTCTTCCTGAGTTTGGAGTTTCCAGCGCAGGAGGATTGCGATGGCACGGTTGTTCTGGCTTTCGGATGAGGCTTGGGCGCGGATCGAGCCGCACCTGCCTCACGGCCAACCGGGCAAACCTCGGGTCGACGACAGGCGGGTCATCAGCGGCATCCTGCACGTCCTGAAGGTCGGCTGCCGCTGGCAAGACACGCCTTCCGCCTATGGCCCACACACGACGATCTACAACCGCTACAACAGGTGGTCTCAGCGCGGGGTCTGGCAGCGGCTGTTTGCCAAGATCACGGCCGCAGGCCCCGTTCCCGACGAGTTGATGCTCGACGCGTCCCACGTGAAGGCCCACCGCTCGGCATCGGGCGGAAAAGGGGGGCCTGGAGCCAGGCGATCGGCCGCTCGCGCGGCGGGTTCACGAGCAAAATCCATTGCTTGGCCGATGGTCGTGGCCGACCGGTTGCGTTCGCCCTGACGCCCGGCAACGTGGCCGACATCACCATGGCGCTGCCGCTATTGCAGGCTGTCGTGCCGCCCAAGCGCCTGATTGCCGACAAGGCCTACGACGCACAGAGCCTGAGAGACTGGCTGAAGAGCCACCGGGTGATCGCCACCATCCCGTCCACGGCCACCCGGACGGTGCCCTACAGGCACAGCCGGATCGCCTACCGGCGGCGCAATCAGATCGAGCGGCTGTTCGGCCACCTCAAAAACTGGCGGCGCGTTGCGACCCGCTATGATCGCTTAGCCTGCAACTATCTGGCCGCCGTCGCGCTCGTTTCGTGTGTCATCGCATGGACCTGAATGAGTTCACGACCTAGCGCGTTCATGGGCGAGGACACGTTCCTCGCTAGCGCGACCCAGAGCCCGATTGCGGGCATCACGCTCAGCCACGTCGTACTTCCGGGCGATGAAGGTCATCTGCTCGAGTTCGTCGGGCGGCGGCGCATTGCTGTGCGTCGGTGGCGGGCCGATCCACAACATTGCTTCCTCGCGAAGCGCTGACGGCGACGGCCCCATTGCCATCCGCGGGGCTGGTGCGAGCCAATCCGGATGACGGTTGAGCCAGAGCACCACCGCATCGACGAGCGAGGCCTGGAAATTGAAGGCCGGTTTGTGGCCGGGGATCCAGTCCTCACCGAGCCCCTTGAGCACGGCGCTGATATTCTGATGCTTGTATTCGATCGAGCCGCGGGGCCGATCGATCACCGCCTGCAGCAAGCGGTTATGCTTGGCCTTGCTGTAGGGGCGCCCGGCGATGTCATCGCCAAGCATCGCGAAGTAATCCGCCACGATCGCGTCGTTCTGCTCGTCGGACCAGTCACCCGCTATGGTAGCTCCCAAGCGAGCCGGCCAAGCTGTGAGAGGCCCGGATCACGCCAGCAATTGTGCCGGCACACCGAGCGCCGGTCCGGCATCGGCAAGCCGCTGGTCCAACGTATGCACTGTAGCGCCATGCTCCGACGCGACGGCAAGATGCAGGGCGTCACCGGCGCGAAGGCCCAAGGTGTGCTGATCGGCAAACTTCGCCGCCGCGCGGAACTGCCGGCCCGTCACGGGCAGCACGGTGAAGCTCTCGGCGACCAGCTTGTTGAACATGGCGAGCGCTGCCGCGCGCCGCTCCAGGCTGATCTGTCCAGTCCGCAGTTTGATCGCCATGGCCGACGACATCTCGGTGACCGTCCAGTCGCTGATCAGGAGCTGAGCGGGATCCTGCTCTGCCAGCCAGGCCTGAACACGCGGCGTCATCGCTTCATTGGAGTGCGCCGCAACGATCAGCGACGTGTCGAGATAGAGCATTAGTAGCGGTCGCCGTCCCGCATCGATCGCACGAGATCAGCGGCACTCTGGGACTGGGGCGGCATCGCCGCCGTCAGCGATTGGAGCAGTGCGGCATCGATCGGCTTACGCGGCCTAGCCACGGCAGTGAGCCGCGCGACCGGCTTGCCGCGCCGGGTGATTTCGATCGAATCGCCCGCTTCGACCCGGTCGACCAGTTCGCTCAGATGGGCTTTGGCGTCCGCCAGATTGATCGCATCCATGCCACGCTCCTGACCATGTAGATGGTCATATAGCGCGTTTGGGATAAGAATTCCAGCGGCGCCTTTCCTCGTCACCCTCTTTGGCAAACCCTTAGGACCGGAGGCAATCGCAAGCCATCCAGATTGCATGTTCGGGAGGCACGTCCTGATCACTCGCCGGCATGACGCTCGCGAGTCTTCAGGAGACATGACATGACGCTCGAGCAAACTGCCTGCCAACTTGGCGACGTTCGCAACTGGACCAATGACGGGTCATTCATCCCGGATTGGGTGCGCATGCAAATGTCTGGAGACGTCGCATCCAATGGCACTTTTCTTATCGTTACACTGGTCGGCACCGCGCGGGTGCATTTGGGAGACGTTGTCATCGAGCATCGAGGCCAACTTTGGTCTCGGTCACCTGAAGAAGTTCCACAACTGATCGACGGCTTTGACGCAGAGGTGTCGCTGCCAATCGCCGCTATCGGTCCTGGCAAAGCCGCTCAGTTCGGAACGAAGAGCAAAGCCGGAAAAGGAAGAACACGGGGTGGTGAGCGCAAGATCGGATTTCGGCCGCCCATTGGAAAAATGCCGAGCATCGAATGGGTGCATACCACCGAGCTAAGCGTCGATCAGTCCTACCAGCGGTCGATCGACAATGAAGGATCACGGCGTCTGATCGCGAGCATCGCCGCCAATTTCGACTGGCGCCTCTGCGCTCCGCTCGTCGTCTCGCGGCGCCCGGATGGGTCGAAGGTGATCATAGACGGGCAGCACCGCTGGGCTGCAGCTGTCCGAAGAGGCGATCTGCTGCAATTGCCGTGCTGCCTTTTCACCTATGACAGCCCAGAGGATGAGGCGCGCATGTTCATCGTCGCCAATCGCGCCCGCAAGCCGATGAACCGTCTGGATGATTTCCACGCCGCCTTGGCGGCGGGGGATGAAGATGCGCTCGAGATCCAAAGGCTCGTGACTGAAGCGGGGTTGCGAGTGGCCCGCAACACCGCATCCACCGCCTGGAAAGCCGGAGAGGTTGCGTTCACGTCCTCGATCGCGGCCGCGCTGCGTCGATATGGCCCGCCGATTGTCTCTGCCGCACTGACCAGCATAGCCGAGGCCTATGAGGCTCGCCCTCTTACTTATGGTGCGTCGATATTCGGTGCCTTGATCAAGCTCTTCGCCAATCCCCCTGAAGGGTTTGATCCTGACGATCTCGTACCCACGTTGCGGCATTTCGATATGGCCTCACTCGGGGAGATCATAAGGGGCCTTAACGGCGGCGACACCCGCACGGCCGCCGTTCACGCTGCCATTCTCGAAAACTTGAGTCAGGAAAAACTGGCCGACAGCGAAGTACCGGCGTAGTAGTTTGATGTTGCACTCGGGGCTTGCCCGAGTGCGACATTTTCAATCGCCCTGCAATTCCGCCTCAGGTCTCGTGAGGACCGCTGGGCTCAGCACCAAAATCATCGGGAGCGATCAGACTGGGCGGACTGGTAGCTTTGCCGATAAATTGGATCTCAGCGTTCTTTTACCGGGCGCGTCTTGCGCAGGCGAACATCGGGAAGGGGCCTTTCTGATGCGTCCGGCATCGCTATCAGCACGACACTGTCTCAGCCAAGCCTCGACCTCGCTGAGATCCCACACCACACTTCGCGGTGTAAGATAGAACCGGCGCGGGAATTCGCCTCTGACCTCCATGTCGTAAATCGTGGTGTCGGAAAGCGGAACAACCAAGCGCAACTCATGTCAGCGGATCGTCCTGGGCAGTCCGGTCAGAACCGGAGGGCACGCCCGTCTCCGCCAAAAGCTTGCTCCATCTCGGCAATCGTGCAGCGGTGGGCCAGGCGTTGTCGCGTCTTGCCGAGAGAGGCCGGCTGATTCGGGCGGGGCTCGGCGTTTATGTTCGTTCCGTCACCGGTCGGTACAGCCCGAGAGTTCCTTCGATCGAGCGGCAGTGCAGGCATTTGCAAGGCAACGAGGCGAAATCATCGTTCCGAGCGATGCTGCCGCAGCCAACATCCTCGGCCTTTCTACACAAGTGCCAGTCCGGTCGGTCTATGTTACCTCGTGGTGTTCGCGGACCGCGCGTTTCGGCAGGCAGGTTGTTGAGCTTCGGCACGCCCCACGCTGGCAACTCGCTTTTGCGGACCGACCGGCTGGCAACACGATTCGGGCGTTGGCCTGACTGGGACCGGAGAGTGCGGATACTGCCTCGAGAACATTGAAGCGCACGCTCTCGCCGCCCGACTTCAGCGAACTCGTGTCAGCCGCATCGCAGTTGCCAACCTGGCTTGCCCAGGCCATTGGGAAGGCCGCATACAGCAGATGCCCTTCTCAACCTTGATGCAGGATCAAAACAGCCGTCGCTCTCGATAGATGGCGAAGGGTACGTTTCTCGAAAACGCCGAAATTTGCCAATGAAATCAACAGTCAGCCCTTCGAGACGATACAGTTGACGGTAGTCTTTAAGAGTGAGACTTTTTTCGTGAGCTATTTCAACCTGCTAGCTACGCCCGGCACCATTGAGTGGGAATAGGGCTGGCGCCCAGCCCGATCAGTCTTCCTCGGCGTCCGCCGTATCGGAGGGACGCCCGCCCCGATACCCCGTGGCCAACACGTAGAGCTCGCTCGAATCCGCCCGGCTCGCGTTCGGCTTGACGTGGCGCACGGCGGCGAAGTCGCGCTTCAGGTCCGCCAGCAAGGTGCCCTCGGTGCCGCCCTGGAACACCTTGGCGAGGTAGGACCCGCCGGGTGCCAGGATCTCGCGGGCGAACTCGGCCGCCGTCTCGGCCAGACCGATGATCCGCAGGTGATCTGTCTGTTTGTGCCCGGTGGTGTTGGCCGCCATGTCCGACAGGACGAGGTCGGCCGGCCCGCCGAGCAGGCCGGTGAGGAGGCCCGGCGCCTCCGGTGCGAGGAAGTCGAGGGTGATGAACTCGACGCCGACCATGGGCTCGATCTCGAGAAGATCGATGCCGACGATCCGCCCCGAGCCACCGACGATCTTGGCCGCGACTTGGGACCAGCCGCCGGGCGCCGCGCCGAGATCGACGATGCGCTGGCCGGGCTTCAGGAGCTTGAACCGCTCGTCGATCTCGATGAGCTTGAACGCGGCCCGCGAACGGTAGCCCTCGCGCTTGGCCCGGGCGACGTAGGGATCGTTGAGCTGGCGCTCCAGCCAGCGCTTCTGCGAAGCGGTGCGACCGCGCCCCGTCTTTACCCGTTGCTTGAGTTCGCCGCGCAACCCTGCGCCGGCACCACGCCTGTCACTCACCGGTAACCCCCACGGCGCCAGACGCCGTCTTCACGCATCATGTTCATCAAAAGGCCCTCGCGCAGGCCGCGATCGGCGATGCGCAGGCGGTCGGACGGGAACGCCCGGCGGATCGCCTCGAGAATGGCGCAGCCCGCCAGCACGAGGTCGGCCCGGTCTCGGCCGATGCACGGATTGTCCGCGCGCTGGTCGAGACGCGTGTCGAGGAGGTCGTCGATGGCGCCGCCGACCTCGCCGTCGCTCATCCACAGGCCGTCGACCCGGCGGCGCTCATAGCGGGCGAGGCGCAGGTGCATGGCGGCGAGCGTCGTCACGGTGCCCGAGGTGCCGAGCAGGTGGAAATGCCGGGCGTTGGCGGCGGGTGCGGCCCGGATGGCGAAGCGGGCCAGCATGTCGGCCACTTCCTCCACCATGCCCTCGAAGGTGAGGCGGGTCACGTCGGCGCCGCCGTGGCGCTCGGCCAGGGTGACGACCCCCACGGGCAGCGAATCCCAGGCGCGGATGCGCAGGGTCGGGTCCGTGGACGGGTTCGTGGCCGCCCCGTCGAGCCAGGCGATCTCCGTGGAGCCGCCGCCGATGTCGAAGATCACCACCGATTCGGCATAAGGGTCGGCAAGCGCCGCGCATCCGGTCACCGCCAGGTAGGCCTCCGTCTGGCGGTCGACGATCTCGAGGTCGAGGCCCACCTCGTCGCGCACACGCTCGACGAAGGCCGCGCCGTTGACGGCCAGCCGGCAGGCTTCCGTGGCGATGATCTTGGCGCGCACGACACCGCGCGCCTGCATCTTGGCCCGGCACACGCGGAGGGCATCGATGGTTCGCTCGATGGCGGGTTCGCTCAGGCGGTCGGCATTCCCGAGCCCCTCGCCCAAACGGACGATCCGCGAGAACGCATCAATGACGCGAAAGCCGTGGGACGCCGGCTCGGCGATGAGCAGGCGGCAATTGTTGGTACCGAGATCGAGGGCGGCGTAGGCATTTCGGCGCGCCGGCCGATGGGCCGCGGCCAGCGTCTCGGAGCGTGCCGGCAGCGCCCCCGGGTTCGTCACCGTGGGCGTAACGGGGCCGGCCGTGGGGCGGGCCGGCATGGTCGCGGCACTCTCTTCCCGCATCGGCTGCGCCGGATTCCCTCGTCGTGATCCCAGGCGGAAAGCCGGACCATCATTCGTTCACCAAGCTACAGGTGTCGCAGGCAAACTGCAAAGCCCTGAATTCGTTGACGTGGATCGTCCCACACCCTGGGAGGCGACGGGTTCGGGACGGGGCTTACCACAGCACTTCCGCTTACTGGGTCAGTTCGCCTTGCCGGCGGCCAGGAGGCGCGGCACCGGCCGAAGCAGGCTCTTGACCTGCGAGAACGGACGGGGGCGGTTGATGACCTCGTCGAGGCGCGACCACAGGGTCTTGGGCGAGAACGGCTTGGCGATGATCTCGTTGACGCCCAGCGAGATCGCCCGATCCACGACGTTGCGGCGCGGCTGAGCCAGCATCAGGATGATCGGCACCGTCGGGGATGGGGACGTCGTCGGCGTACGGGCAAGGCGGATGAACTCCTCGCCGGAGAGAATCGCCAGGTCCCAGTCGATGATGGTGAGGTCCGGCTTGCTCTCGGCGAGGACGCCGAGGGCCTCGGCGCCGTCGGGCGCTTCGAGGACGCGCTTGATGCCCACGCGCATGAGCATGTCACGCACGATGCGGCGGATATACAAGCTTTCGTCCACCACCAGGGCGGACAGGTCCGGAAAGGTCGGGGTGGCGATCATGGCGGTGGCGTTCGGCTCCGGTCCGCTCTCTCGGACCGGCCCAGCCCGCACCCTAGACGCGTCGGCCTTTTCGTTTTCCTAACATGCACACCAATCTCGCAATTTCGGAACGACGCCGCATTGCGCCGAAGCGAACCTTGCGAAGGGGTTTCCGGGGGGCGTCATGCCGGCTACGCATTTTGCCGCACAAAAATGATGGAACCTGAACCGAAGGCCGGAAATGGACCTTGCGATAGCGCCTTGTTTCAGTCAGGACTATGGCGTTATTCTTGGTCACCGCTGCCGGGGGTAATGATAGTGCGGAGCGTGGGCTGTCTGGGATGGCGCGCACGCGGTATTCTTAAATGATGGTCGGCGGACGGTTTTTGCGAGCTTTCTATGGGACGTGGTCGTGATTTCAGGGGGCCGCAGAAGCGCGGCTTCGATGAGGGTGGAGCCGAGCCGCGTTGGCCCGATCAAGCTCCGCCGAGCGGCGGTGGCTACGGCGGCGGCTTCGGTGGTGGCGGCGGTTTCGACCGCGCCCCGTCCCGCGCGGCGGCAGCCCCCTCGGGACCGGAGCGCGATGCGACGGTCAAGTGGTTCAACAAGGAGAAGGGCTTCGGTTTCGTCGAGCTGGCTGACGGTTCGGGCGATGCCTTCCTCCACATCCGCGCCGTCGAAGCCGCAGGCCATGCCGACCTCATGCCCGGCACGCGCCTGACGGTCCACACGGCTCAGGGCCAGAAGGGTCCGCAGGTGACCGACGTCACCAGCGTGGACACCTCGACGGCCGAGGCTGCCCCCATGCGCGACGCGCGTCCGCCCCGCACCGGCGGATTTGGCGGCGGTGACCGCTTCGGCGGCGACCGTGGTGGCTACGGCGGCGGCGCTGGTGGTGGCGATCGCTACGGCAGCGCCGGTGGCGGCGACCGTGGCGGCGGACGCTTCGCCAGCGGTCCCTCGACCGAGATGAGTGGCACCGTGAAGTGGTACGATCCGGCCAAGGGCTTCGGCTTCGTTTCCGTCAACGACGGCGGCAAGGACGTGTTCGTGCACCGTTCGGCCCTGTCGCGCGCCGGCCTCGAGTCCCTCGCCGAGGGTCAGCAAGTCGTGCTCGGCGTCGTCGAGGGCCAGAAGGGCCGCGAGGCCCAGAGCATCAACGTCGACGATTGATTCGAAACTCTGGTCGTTCTTCGGCCATGGTTGGAAGATCAAGTTGAGCGCACGGCGGTCCTCCGGGGCCGCCGTTTCGCGTTTCGGCTTTGAATTCCCCTGCGGAGAGACCATGCGGATCGCACCGCTCAGCCTGCTCTGGCTCGCGACCTTCGTCGTTCCGGCCTTTCCCGAGGACTTCACAGGTGCCTATGCGGGGGTAAATGCGGGCTATGCCTTTTCCGGCAAGGACAGGCCGAAAGCGGGGCTCGGGCTTCCTGCTTTGGACGACGCTCGCACCTCCGAGATGCCGCCGAGTGCGCGGCAGGCCTCGGAGGTTTTGCGGGCGCGCAATCGTCGGGACCGCCCCTCCCCTCTTCGATGAGGGATGGAAGTCATACGGTTTCCGCTTGATCATGTCGGTGAGGCGGTGAAACGCGGGTCCCCTCTCCTGGAAGGAGAGGGAGCACCCACGCGACCGTTCGATCCGAAGTGATCAACCGGAAAAGGTATCACTCCCCCTCACCCGACCTGCGGGAAGCGTGATGACCCATCTCACCAAGAATCCCGCCCAACAAAAAGGGCCGCCCCGAGGGGCGGCCCTTTTCGCATCGGCGACGATCTCCGGTCGGGATCAGCGCGAATAGAACTCGATCACGAGGTTCGGTTCCATCTGAACCGGGTAGGGAACCTCGCCGAGGTTCGGGATGCGGGTGACGCGCGCGGTCATCTTGGCGTGATCCACCTCGATGTAGTCCGGCACGTCGCGCTCGGCGAGCTGGGAGGCCACGACCACGATCTCGAGTTGCTTGGACGAATCCTTCACCTCGATCACGTCGCCGGTCTTCACGAGGTAGCTGGCGATGTTGACGCGCTGGCCGTTGACCTTGACGTGGCCGTGGTTGACGAACTGGCGCGCGGCGAACGGGGTCGGCACGAACTTGGCGCGGTAGACCACGGCATCGAGGCGGCGCTCGAGCAGGCCGATCAGGTTCTCGCCCGAATCGCCACGGAGACGGATCGCCTCGGCGTAATAGCGGCGGAACTGCTTCTCGGTGATGTTCGCGTAGTAGCCCTTGAGCTTCTGCTTGGCGCGCAGCTGCGTGCCGAAGTCGGACATCTTGCCCTTGCGGCGCTGGCCGTGCTGGCCGGGGCCGTACTCGCGGCGATTGACGGGGCTCTTCGGGCGGCCCCAGATGTTCTGGCCCATGCGGCGATCGAGCTTGTGCTTCGCCTGAATGCGTTTTGACATCGCGGTTCCTCTCGCAACGGAGATCTATCGAGGAACGCGCCCTCCTCTTTCCGGACCGGCCCCAAGGGCCTGACCCGGAACGACAGAGCGGCCGAAGCCGACTCACGGGTGCGCTTGAAAACGTTTCGGGGCCCCTCGTCGGGACCCCGTCACGTGCGCCTCGATAGAGCAGGCCGGCGCGCCCGTCAATGCCGAGCCGGCTCGGCTCCGCAGGGGCGGCCTTACTGGAGACCGAGCGGCATCGCTTCGACCTCGACGGCGGTGACGCCGCGCAGGGTGAGGGACGCCCGCAAGGCGTCCGTGAGGCCCGCGCCGCCGGTGAAAGCCCCGAGCACGGAGCCCGACGCGCCGTCCGCGGGGCGCCGGCCAACCCCCAGGAGTTGCGTCACCCGGCGGGCGATGGCGGGCGCGGGATCGATCCACAGGACCGGCCACGGCGCCAGGGCCTGGAGGCGCGGCAGCAGCAGCGGATAATGCGTACAGGCGAGGCAGATCACATCGGTCCGCCGGCCATCCTCGCCAAGGGCGAAGCACGGTGCGATCTCGGCGGCGAGGCGCGTATCGTCCACGGGCGCCCCGGCGAGCTCCGCTTCCGCGAAGCCGGCAAGATTGGGGGCTCCCACCAGGGTGACGTCACAGGCACCCGCGTAGGTCTCGATGAGTTCGTGGGTGTAGGCGCGCGCAACCGTGCCGGGGGTGGCGAGCAGGCTGATCCGGCGCGTGCGCGTTGCCTCCGCGGCCGGCTTGATCGGCGGAACGACGCCGACGAAGGGAATCGTGAAGCGTTGGCGCAGGGCCGGCAGCACCAGGGTCGAGGCGGTGTTGCAGGCGATGACCACGAGGTCCGGCCGGTGGACCGCAACGAGACGGTCCATAACGGCGAGCACCCGGTCGACGAGCGTCGCCTCCGCCAGGCGGCCATAGGGGAAGGCGGCGTCGTCGGCGGCGTAGACGTAGGCTGCGTCCGGTCGGGCTCGGCGCACCTGCTCCAGCACCGTGAGGCCGCCGAGCCCGGAATCGAAGACGAGGATCGTCGGAACCGGGTTTACACCCGCCGCCGCAGCGACCGTGGCCGCGCCTGCCATGAGATTGTTCCGCATCCGAACCCGGTCCGACGCCATGCGAGGAAGGCAAGTGTCGGTTGGCCCCGGTTAAGAGGGTGTGACCGCGGCGCGAAAAAGGCGGCCGGTTCGAGGAACGGGCCCGTCACGCTGCCGAGCGGGTTGGCGCGGCGGGCGCGACGAACCGTTCGGCGTCGCGCCCGTTGCCGAACGGCCCATCGGCCATATCTTCCAGCGTCACAGAGACACGGAGAAACCGGCATGGCAGCGACCGCAGCGTTTCGCGACACCGCCCCTGAGCTGTCCGGACGCACGGCGTTCCCACCGCCGAGCCTCAACGCCCGGCCGGTCGATCGTCAGGCCTGGATCGCGGCGTTTCATCATGTTCGCGACGAGACCGAGCGACGGGCCGCCCCCCTGTCGCCGGAGGATCAGCAGGTCCAGTCCATGGCGGATGCGAGCCCGACGAAGTGGCACCGCGCCCACACGACCTGGTTCTTCGAGCAGTTCCTCCTGCGGGCGCATCTGCCGGGCTACGCCCTCTACGACGAGCGCCTGCACTACCTGTTCAACTCGTACTACGTCGCCGCCGGCCCGCGCCAACCGCGCATCCTGCGCGGCCTCATCACCCGACCGACGACCGAAGAGGTGGCCGGCTACCGCGCGCATGTTGATCGCGCCGTCGATGCGCTTCTGGCGCAGGCTTCGCCGGCGTCCCTCGATACGCTGCTGCCGATCCTCGAAATCGGGCTCTACCACGAGCAGCAGCACCAGGAACTGCTGATCACCGACATCCTGCACGCCTTCGCGCAGAACCCCCTCGGGCCGGCCTACGATGAAGGGTGGCGTTTCCCGACACCTCAAACCGCGAACGGCACGGTGCCGCTCGCCCGAACCATCACCCGGATCGGGCATGACGGCGAAGGCTTCTCCTTCGACAACGAATCACCCCGCCACGAGGTGCTGATCCAGGGGGGCACCCTCGACTGCGGCCTCGTGACCAACGCCCAATGGTTCACCTTCATGGCTGACGGTGGCTACACCCGGCCCGAACTCTGGCTGTCCGATGGCTGGCTCGCGGCACAGGCCGAGGGCTGGGATGCACCGGGTTACTGGCGCCGAGACGGGGTCGGTTGGGCGACGATGACGCTCGCCGGCATTCGTGCCGTCGACCCATCCCTGCCTGTCACCCATGTGAGCTATTACGAGGCCGATGCCTACGCGCGCTGGGCCGGGCGCGATTTGCCGACGGAATTCGAATGGGAAGTCGCGGCCCGCGACGGGCTCCTGGCCGACGCCTTCGGATCGGTCTGGCAATGGACCCGAAGCGCCTACACGGCCTATCCGGGCTACCGGCCCGTGGACGGGGCGCTCGGCGAGTACAACGGCAAGTTCATGTCGAACCAGTTCGTCCTGCGCGGCTCGTCCGTGGCGACGCCCGAGGGCCATGCCAGGGTTGGCTACCGGAACTTCTTCTATCCGCATCAGCGTTGGCAGTTCACGGGCCTGCGCCTGTCCGACACCCGCGCCTAGAACAGACCCGACGTCCCGGAGACTCGATCGTTGACCATCAATCCCGTCTTCACGAACGCGAAGCCCCTCGCCGCGCGGGATGCCCGTCAGCAATTCGAGGACGATGTCGTCGCGGGCCTGTCGGCGCCGCAGAAATTCCTGTCCGCGAAGTATTTCTACGATGCGGCCGGGTCCGACCTGTTCGAGGCCATCACCCGCCAGCCTGAATACTATCCGACCCGGACGGAACTCGGCATCCTCGATACGAAGGGCGCCGAGATCGCCGCACTTCTTCCGACACGGGCCAATTTGGTCGAGCTCGGCAGCGGCTCCACCGTGAAGGTGCGCCGCCTCCTCGTGCACCGGCCGGATCTCGCCGCCTACGTGCCGGTGGACGTCTCCGAGACGTTCCTGCACAGCGAGGCCGAGGCCCTGGCCGCCGACTTCCCGAACCTCGCCATCGCGCCCGTAGCGGCGGATTTCACCCGCGCCTTCACCCTGCCGGATGGGCTCTCGCATGATGCCGTCGCGGGGTTCTTTCCCGGCTCCACCATCGGCAATTTCGAGCCGCCCCAGGCGACGCACCTGCTGGCGCATTTCGGCCGGGTGCTCGGGCTCGGCGCCACGCTCATCGTCGGCGTCGACCTCGTGAAGGACAAGGCCGTGCTGGATGCGGCCTACGACGACGCGGCCGGCGTGACGGCGGCGTTCAACCGCAACCTGCTCGTTCGGATCGAACGTGAGCTTGGTGCGGTCCTCGATGTCGAGGGGTTCAGCCACCGGGCGTTCTTCAACGAAGAAGCCTCGCGCATCGAGATGCATCTCGTCAGTGGCCGGTCGCAGACGATTCGCCTTGCGGGTCGCACCTTCGCCTTCGCCGAGGGCGAGACCATCCACACGGAAAACAGCTACAAGTACACCCTCGAAAGCTTTCGGACCCTGGCCGTTGCGGCGGGCTGGACGCCGCAGGCCGCCTGGACCGATGCCGAGGGCCTGTTCTCGATCCATGCCCTGACGCGGGCCTGAAGGGCTGCAGCGACAGCGTCGTTCCGCCGATCGTATCCGGGACGACGCGTTAGCTGCGCTTCTCCATCATCGCCTTGACCTGCATGAGCTGGTCCCAGACAAGGCCCGGCGAGGTGCCCAAGGCGTCGAAGCCGGCATTGATGCCCCAGTAGAGTCCCACCACCATGATCGGCACGAGGATCCAGCCGAGGATTTCCTCGCCCCGATGCCGCCGACGACGGCGCAGGCGCCGCTCCTCGCGGCGGGTCGGCGCGGGCGCGGTCTGGTGTTGCACGGGCGTGAGGGGCCCCTCATGCAAATCGTTCATTGGGATGCCCCCTCGTCATTGGCTTAGCCAACGCACACCGTGCGTTTCCTAGCAGGGCCGATACCTCAAGGGGCGCTTGCTAACCATCGCGAGGCCGCCTGTCGACTACCGGCGGCCGCTTCGGCGTTCGTCATTGCGGGAAACGGCGGGATCGGCCAGCCGTGCCGGGCCGATCCCGTTCTGACGTTTCGCTGGCTCAGGCCTTGACCAACGGCACCTTCGGCACCGTGCGAACGCTGCCCGAGCCGCCGCTGCCGGACCCATCGTCCTTCTTGCGGGGCGACACCTTGGCGCGGGTGCGCTTGTGCTTCTTGGCCGCGTTGGTCACGTCTTTCTCGGGCTTCGGGGTCACCGGTCCGGCCGGGAACTCGAAGCCGAGGGCCTGCTTCTCGCCCTCCTCGGGCGTCTTCACCACTACCCGCACGGCGCCGCCATCCTTGAGACGCCCGAACAGCACCTCGTCGGCGAGCGGCGTCTTGATGGTGGACTGGATCAGCCGCGCCATGGGGCGTGCGCCCATGGCATCGTCGTATCCATGCTCCACCAGCCACTCGCGTGCCTCGTCGGAAAGCTCGATGGTGACGTTGCGGTCGGCGAGCTGCGCTTCGAGCTGAAGGACGAACTTGTCCACCACTTTGGCCACCACCTCCTTCGGCAGGTGCCCGAACGAGATGATCGCATCGAGTCGGTTGCGGAATTCCGGCGCGAACAGCTTGTTGATCGCCTCGACGTCGTCACCCGTGCGCTTGGTCTGGGTGAAGCCGTAGGCCGACTTCGCCAGATCGGAAGCGCCCGCATTCGTGGTCATGATGATGATCACGTTGCGGAAATCGACCTGCTTGCCGTTGTGGTCGGTGAGCTTGCCGTGGTCCATCACCTGCAACAGGATGTTGAACAGGTCCGGGTGGGCTTTCTCGATCTCATCGAGCAGCAGCACGCAATGCGGGTGCTGGTCGATGCCGTCGGTGAGCAGACCACCCTGGTCGAAGCCGACATAGCCGGGGGGCGCGCCGATGAGGCGGCTCACCGTGTGGCGCTCCATGTATTCCGACATGTCGAACCGCAGCATCTCGACGCCCAACGACGCGGCGAGCTGCTTGGCCGCCTCGGTCTTGCCGACGCCCGTGGGGCCGGCGAACAGGTACGACCCGATGGGCTTGTCGGGATCGCGCAGGCCCGCCCGCGCCAGCTTGATCGCCGAGGTGAGGGCCTCGATGGCGTTGGGCTGGCCGTAGACGACGCGCTTCAGGCTGTCTGTGAGGTTCTTCAGCACCACCGCGTCGTCCTTCGACACGGTCTTGGGCGGAATCCGCGCCATGGTGGCGATGGTGGCCTCGATCTCCTTGACGCCGATGGTGCGCTTGCGGCGCGCCTCCGGCACCAGCATCTGCGAGGCACCGGTCTCGTCGATGACGTCGATGGCCTTGTCGGGCAGCTTCCGATCGTTGATGTACCGGGCCGAGAGTTCCACCGCCGCCTTCACCGCCTCGGCGGTGTATTTGAGTTTATGGAACTCCTCGAAATACGGCTTCAAGCCCTTCACGATCTCGATGGCGTCGGGGATCGACGGTTCGTTGACGTCGATCTTCTGGAACCGGCGCACGAGGGCGCGGTCCTTCTCGAAGTACTGGCGGTACTCCTTGTAGGTGGTCGAGCCGATGCAGCGGAGCGAACCGTTGGCGAGCGCGGGCTTCAGAAGGTTCGAGGCATCCATGGCTCCGCCCGAAGTGGCGCCGGCGCCGATGACCGTGTGGATCTCGTCGATGAACAGCACCGCGTTGGGATGCGCCTCGATCTCCTTCATCACCTGCTTGAGGCGTTCCTCGAAGTCGCCGCGATAGCGGGTGCCAGCGAGCAGGGTACCCATGTCGAGGGAGAACACCGTGGCGTCGATGAGGACTTCCGGGACCTCCTTGTGGATGATCTTGCGCGCCAGCCCTTCCGCGATGGCGGTCTTGCCGACGCCGGGATCGCCCACCAGCAGGGGGTTGTTCTTCTGACGGCGGCACAGGATCTGGATCGTGCGCTGCACCTCGGTCTCACGACCGATGAGCGGATCGATCCGGCCGTCGCGGGCCTTCTTGTTGAGGTTGATGCAGTAGGCCTCGAGGGCATCGCCCTTCTTCTTCGGCCGCGCGTCGTTATCCTCGCCGCCCGGTCGCTCGGCAGCGGATTCCTCCTCGGCGCCGCGCACGGGCTTCGGCTCCGACGCGCCCGGGCGCTTGGCGATGCCGTGGCTGATGTAGTTGACCGCGTCGTAGCGGGTCATGTCCTGTTCCTGCAGGAAATAGGCGGCATGACTCTCGCGCTCGGCGAAGATCGCCACGAGCACGTTGGCCCCCGTCACCTCCTCACGGCCCGACGACTGCACGTGGATCACAGCGCGCTGGATCACGCGTTGGAAGCCGGCCGTGGGCTTGGCGTCCTGGCGCCCGTCACCGATGAGATTGGCGAGCTCGGTATCGACGTACTCGACGAGGCTGCGCTTGAGGGTATCGACCTCGACGTTGCAGGCCCGCATCACCGCCGCGGCATCCTGATCGTCCACCAGGGCAAGGAGAAGATGCTCCAACGTCGCGTATTCGTGCCGCCGCTCGCCGGCGAGCGCCAGGGCGCGATGGAGAGCTTGTTCTAGGCTGCGAGAGAAGCTGGGCAAAGCGTGGCCTCTGTGTGGGGGTGCCTATTTCTTTTCCATAACGCACTGGAGAGGATGTTGGTGTTTGCGCGCGAAGTCCATCACCTGCGTCACCTTCGTCTCGGCGACTTCATAGGTAAATATGCCGCATTCGCCGACACCGTTCTGGTGCACGTGCATCATGATCTGGTAAGCGTCTTCCTGAGACTTGTTGAAGAACTTCTCCACGACGTGAACAACGAATTCCATCGGCGTGTAGTCGTCGTTGAGGAGGAGCACCCGATACAGGCTCGGGCGCTTGGTCTTCGGCTTGGTACGCGTGATGATCGCCGTACCGGACCGACCATCGTCACCGTTACCCGGACCGTCGGGGTTTGCTGCTGCCCGGGGCAGCTCCCGATACGGTCCGCCGCTCGCGGCACGGAAACCTTCCGGCGCGGGTGTCTTGGCTATGCCCTTCATCAGGACGTCGGACATCTGAATCGTATCGACCCCATGAGGCGGCGGCACGGTGCTCGCCAAACGGCCCGTGTCGCAAACCATGCGGGCCACGAAGGCAATCTATAGGGCGAGGGGCGACTTCGCCAGTCAGCTGCGCGCACTTGTCCGCCCAACCGCCGCGCCAGAACGACAGAGCCCCGCGCGTCGGGGACGCACGGGGCTTCGAACCGATGGATCGGGACGGGTGAATCAGACGGTGGCGGGCAGCTTCGCGCCGGTGCCCTGGGGCTTCATCGTGCCGGCGAGGCCGGTATAGAGTTCGCGCATGGTTTGGGCCTGGGCGACCAAGCGCTCGTAGGAGCTCTTGAGATAGGCGGTCTGGATCTCGAGGGCCGCTTGCGGCGTGCGTGCGGCGGCGAGCTTCTTCATGGTGGCGGTGCCTTCGGCCAACGATTGGCGGGCGAAATCCGCCCATTCGATGCCGGCGGTCTGGTTCGTCTTGGCCACGGCGGTCACGCCCTTCATCACGGTGCCGAGGCCAGCCTGGCCCTGGGTACCGGTCCTGTAGAGGGCCGCGGTCTTGTCGAAGGCTTGCGTCATCATGTTCATGGTTGGCACTGCCCCTGCGGGCATCCCTGGCGTCGAGATCGATCTGCCGCGGAAGGCGGCCCGCCGCGCGCGGATCGCCGGCTCCCTCCATTTGTGCGTCGCAGCAAAATACGTCAAGTCCTATGATGCGCTGCAACATGATCGGCGAAATCCACGGCGCCTCATTAACCCCGCCGTAACTGCATCCGCCTAGCCTGATTGACAGATGTTGCGGGGTCACGGCGGCGCTGACGCCTCCCCGTCCTGATGTTGCGTTGCAAGCCGGCCCCGCGCCGTCCTTGCCGAGGCGGTGAGTCGTGATGCGTAGCGTTCCCAACCCTGCGATGGCCTGCCCGGCGCAACTGTCCCGCCCGGGGACGACGCGCTCGTTGTCGGCCCTGATCGCGGCGGCGGTCGTTCTCACCGCGATGGCATCCCCGGCCGAGGCCAAGCGCCATCACCGTCGCGGCGGCGGCGGTTACAGCCCGCCCTACGCGGCGATGGTCATCGACGTGAAGACGGGCAAGACCCTGCACGCGGTCAACGAGGATTCCCTGCGTCATCCGGCGTCCATCACCAAGGTGATGACGCTCTACATGCTGTTCGAGCAGCTGGAGCGTGGCCGCTACACCCTCGAATCGCCCCTCACCATCTCGTCCTTCGCCGCGTCGCAGGCGCCGTCGAAACTGGGCCTGCGCCCAGGCTCGACCATCTCCGTCGAGGACGCCATCAAGGCCATCGTGACGAAGTCCGCCAACGATGTCGCCTGCGCCATCGGCGAGAACATCTCCGGCTCGGAGTCGCGTTTCGCCGAGATGATGACCGCGAAGGCGAAGGCCCTCGGCATGAGCCGGACGAACTACGCCAACGCGTCGGGCCTGCCGGATTCCGATCAGATCACCACGGCCCGCGACCTCACGGTGCTGGCCCGCGCCATCCAGGACCGCTTCCCGCGCTACTACCGCTACTTCCAGACCCGCTCGTTCGCCTTCCGGGGCCGGGTCATCGGCAACCACAACCGCCTGCTCGGCAACGTCCAAGGCGTCGACGGGATCAAGACCGGCTACACGCGCGACTCCGGCTTCAATCTGATGACGGCGGCCAAGCTCGACGACCGCCAGATCGTCGCCATCGTGCTCGGCGGCAAATCCGGGGCGAGCCGCGACAAGATCATGGCCGACCTCGTGCGCGCCAACCTGCCGCGCGCCTATGCGGGCAATCGTCAGACGCCCGCGACCATCGAGGTCGCCGAGCGCGCGCGCCCCGCCGTGGTGGCCGACGGCGCGTCCCGCACCCGCACCCAGGTCGCCTCGGCCGACGACGAGGACGTGGAGACCACGGCCTCCACGGCCCGCGAGCCCCTCGACATCTCGCCGAACCGGGCGACCACGACCCCCGGCTCCGCCGGCGCTCGAGGGCGCCTGCCCGCCGCCGCGCAGGCCTACGCTCCGGTCGCCCCCGCCTCCCCGTTTCCGACGGGCGTGAAGAGCCCGGCTCGCCTGGCTTCGGTCGACGGACCACGCACGGAATCCATCCCCAAGACCGTTTCGGGGGCCAAGGTGACGCCCACCGCGTGGGTGATCCAGCTCGGCGCCATGGACGACGAGGACAAGGCGAAGTCGATGCTGGCCGAAGCCCGCACCCGCGCCGGCGGCTCCCTGTCCCGGGCCGCGCCCTACACGGTGAAGGTCGAGCACGGCGGCGCCACCCTCTACCGCGCCCGGTTCTCCGGCTTCTCCGAGCAGGATTCGGCGCAGGATGCCTGCAATGCCCTCAAGCGCAGCGGCTTCAGCTGCTTCGCCACCCGCAGCTGATTCCTGCGGACGACCGGTCCCGCGTGGATCGGTTCTCGACCCGTGCGGCGCTTCACAGCGGCGTGCGTCAGGCCGGCTCGTTCGCCGGCTTGGAAAACCCTCGAAAACCCCCTCTGGCACGCGCGTGGAGTATCAGCGATGTCGGTTCGTCAGCCTGTCCCGGGCCGCGTTGACGCGCGCCGCCTGCTCGGCCGTCCCCCCCTGGTCGGGGTGGAGCCGCTTCATCAGCGTCCGGTGCGCGACGCGGACGTCCTCCAGGGACGCCCCGCGCTCAAGCCCCAGGATCTCATAGGCCTGCTCCTGCGTCATCGCCCCTGGGTCCGCCGGACGGCGCGCGCCCGGGTCGGGATCAGCCTCAGCGTATTCACGCCCACCGGGGTTCCGGCGGTGGAGATCCGGCTGTAGGGAGCGCCACCCTCGGACCCGATCCGACAGGGCGCGCCAGCGGCGGCGCAGGCCCCCATCGCCCTCCAGGAGCCACAAACCGGCGAGCACCAGGATCGCCCCGAGTTCGGGGCGGCCCCGTACCAGCACGAGCCCGGCGACCGCCAGAGCGACGGTGCCGGAGGCCCGCCGCAGCAACCGCGCCGCTCCGGCCGGCGACCGGCGCAGGGCGTTGCGGCCGAGCCACCACAGCAGCATGAGCCCGAAACCCGCCAGCAACAGGGTCATCGCGCGCCGCCGGACCCGGCGCGCACCCGGTCGCCGACGCGCCGGCGCGGACCGCGCGCGCCGAGAAATCCGTCCGTTCCGCGCAGCCGCGGAACGGAGCGGGCGCCGCGTCCGCGCTGGTCCGGCAGGCGTACGGCCCGGCGATGGGAAATTGCCGGGAATCGCGGATCACAACGCATCGATCGCTCTTTCGTGATCGGGAAAGCCCGGGCCAGTCACGTCTTTCACCGCCGAACCTCGGCCACGTCGGCTGTGGTGACGCGGACCCGGAGGGTGCGTCCGTCCCGCTCCACCGTCAGGTCGAGGGTGGCATCGACGCCGGCCGCCGCCATGGCCGCCGTGAGGTCGGCGAGGCGATGGATGGGCCGGTCGCCGACCGCCACGATGATGTCGCCGAGGGCACCCGTCTGCGGATCGACGCCGCGCAGTCCCGCCTGGGCGGCCGGCGAGCCACGGATCACGCGCACCACCACGACCCCGTCGATGCCGAGGCGGGCGGCGATGGATTCCTGTCCCGCGATGATGCCGATGCCGGGATTGCGGGTGCGGCCGTTGCGGATGAGTTCGGGCACGACGCGGTTGACCACGTCCACGGGGATGGCGAACCCGATACCCGCGCTCGCCCCGGAGGGCGAGAAGATCGCCGTGTTGACCCCGATGAGCCGCCCCGCGGAATCGAGGAGCGGACCGCCGGAATTGCCCGGGTTGATCGCCGCATCCGTCTGGATGACCCCCGAGAGTTCGCGGCCCTCGGCCGTCGGCAGGCGGCGTTGAAGGGCGCTCACCACGCCGGTGGTCAGGGTGTGGTCGAGGCCGAACGGATTCCCGATGGCGTAGGTCGTCTGGCCGACCTTGAGGTCCGCCGAGGTGCCGAGGGCGAGGGGCGGCGGCGGAGTGGTGCGCCCGAGCTGAAGCACGGCGAGATCGTAGCTCGGTGCCGCCCCGACGATACGGGCCGGCACCACCGAACCGGAGGAGAGCCGCACCGAAACGGAGCCGCCCCCCTGGGCGGCCGCGGCCACCACGTGATTGTTCGTCACGATGTGACCGGCGGCGTCCCAGACGAAGCCGGTGCCCGTCTGCGAACCGCTGCCCTCCTGCTCCCCACCCTCCTCGGTCTCGACGCCCAGCAGGGCGCGGCCCTGTGCCGCGGCCTGCGCGAAGACGTGGACGACGGACGGGCTCGCCTGGGCGAACAGGGCGACCGTGGAGGCTTCCGCCGGCGCGAGATCGCCGCGGGCCGTGATCGCGCGCGGGGCGCGGGCGCTGAACAGGAAGGCGGTGACGTAAGGCTGTGCCACGAACAGCGCGAGCAGGATCAGGGCCGCTCCCACCACCATCCGCCCGAACCGATCCGCCATCGCCATCCTCTTCACCGTACTGGGAAAACCCATTTGCTGCACTGCGGTATTAACCGGTCGGTGACGCTTCTGCCGTCAACTGACTTCAAGGGCCGACGCGGTCCGGGTGTGACAGCACACCGTTCAATCCCAACGCCGCAGCTACATTCTGCCTATAGGGCGAACCACAGGAAGACCCGTAACCCGACACGGCCGTATCGCCAAAGTAGCACCGGACAGAACGATGACACGTTGTCGTCCTGACCATGCGCCGGACCGGAGGCAATCTTCGTCATTGCGTCCGAAACGACCGCAAAGCCGCCCCAGAGATGCTGCCATTCCCCACCATCGTCAGCAGCGGCCGTTCAGGTTCATCCGCTTAGAAAGGATGGGCCGGACAGCCGGCATCGTGGGGATCGACCCTCCCGATCAAGGAACAGGAACCATGGAAACCGAAGCCCTCGAACGTCCGGCCGACCTGACCATCTGGCGGACCGCCCCCGTCCCGGCCCCCCTCGCCCAGCCCGAGCGTTACGGCACCCTGCGTGAAGCCATCAAGGCCGCTGCCGGCGCCCTCACCGACCCGGCCAAGCAGCCATGGATCATCACCGAGGAAGGCGAAATCCTGTCCCCGAACTGGATTCGCACCTACCTCAACTAGGACGACTTACGTCAACCAAGACGACCCGCCTCAACTGAGACGATCCGATCCGAGACGTGCTCCGGCTTCCGCGACGAGCCGGTTCTCCCCGCGAGCCGACCGCCGGAACTCCCGCGGCCGGCTCACGAGGGTGACGAGGACATAGGAAACGATCATCAGAAGGTACCACGATCCGAATTTCCCCCACGACACCACCGACCAGCCGGCCTGCTGATTGGGGTAGAGCCAGATGCGGCTCGCGGTCCCGATGTTTTCGGCGATCCAGATGAACAGGGCCACGAGCCCGAAGCCGATGACAAGTGGCATCCGGCGATGGACCCGCCAGACCTTGAAGTAGACGAAGGTCCGCCCGAACAGCACGCAGGACAGGGCCATCAGGGCCAGACGCATGTCCCATGCGAAATGGTGGGTGAAGAAGTTGAGATAGATCGCCCCGGCCAGCGGCAGGGTCAGCCACAGGGGCGGATGGCGGGTGAAACGGAAATCGAACAGCCGCCACACCCGGGCGATGTAGGAGCCGATGCTGGCATACATGAACCCGGTGAAGAGCGGGACACCGGCTAGGCGCAGCACGCTCGCCTCCGGATAGACCCACGATCCGACTCCGGTCTTGAACACCTCCATGACCGTGCCGACGGCATGGTAGAGGGCGATGACCTTCGCTTCCTCCCAGGTTTCCATCCGCGACAGGAGCAGGACGACCTGGATCGCGACCGCCGCCAGGGTGAGGGCGTCGTAGCGGCTCAGCGGGGCATCCTTGGGATAGAAGAGGTAGCTCGCGATCAGGAGGGCGCAGATCAGGCCGCCGAACAGACAGGCCCAAGCCTGCTTCACGCCGAATCGGAGAAATTCGTAGAGGCCGGCGACGTAGGGACCACGCGCGAGCGCCCAGGCCCCCAGTCGCGCATCGACCGCGATGAACCGGGCGAGGGGCGGCCAGAGGCGCGCGGCACTGTCTTCCATCGCACCCTCGAAACCGGCCCCCGCGCGGAAGGCCCACGGCCTCGCGCAACGGTCGCATCGCCCTCGGGCAATCCGACGTCAAGCCTGGCTGGAAGCGTATGGCGGGTACGGGCCACGGAGTCGTCCCCAGAAAAAAAGGCCGCTCCGAAGAGCGGCCCGAAGTCTAGGGAGGAAACGCCCAAGAAGGGCTGCGGGATCGCGACGCCATCGCGATCCCGCAATGCACAAAATAGAGTGCAGCGCACAAAACACAAGGGCGTCCGGGGGCGGCCCCGCGCTTTTCCCGTGATCCGCGAGGGGCGTCCCCGATGATCCTCGCGGGGCGTGGCGGATTTGTTCCTAGCGGTCGGGCTCAGTCTTTGGCGAGGAGCCGGGCGATCTCGGCCCGCAGGGGGCCGCCGAGATCCGCGCGCTCCAGAGCATAGGCGATGTTCGCGGTGAGGAAGCCGAGCTTCGAACCGGTATCGTAGGTCCGTCCCTCGTAGTGCATGCCGAAGAAGTCCTGGGATTGGGCGAGCTTGATCATCGCGTCGGTGAGCTGGATCTCGCCGCCGGCGCCCTTCTCGCCATGCGAGAGCACCTCGAAGATTTCCGGCTGAAGGATGTAGCGGCCCGAGATGATGAAGTTCGACGGGGCGGTGCCGGCTTTGGGCTTCTCCACCATGCCGTTGATCTCGAAGGTCTGACCGAACGTCTCGCCGACGCCGACGATGCCGTACTGGTGGGTCTCCTCCGGCTTCACCTCCTCGACGGCGATGACGTTGCCGCCGTGGCGCTCGTAGGCCGAGAGCATCTGCTGCATGCAGCCGCGGCTCAGCATGTCGGGCAGCAGCACCGCGAACGGCTCGTCACCGACGATCTCGCGGGCGCACCAGACGGCATGGCCGAGGCCGAGTGGCTCCTGCTGACGGGTGAAGCTGGTCTGTCCGGCGGCCGGAAGGTCGCGCTTCAGCTCCTCGTAGGCCGCCTGCTTACCGCGCTCCTGCAGCATCCGGTCGAGTTCGAACGCGATGTCGAAATGGTCCTCGATCACCGCCTTGCCGCGGCCCGTGACGAAGATGAAATGCTCGATGCCGGCCTCGCGCGCCTCGTCGACGACGTGCTGCACCACCGGCCGATCCACGACGGTGAGCATTTCCTTCGGCACCGCCTTGGTGGCCGGCAGGAAACGGGTCCCGAGGCCCGCGACGGGAAGGACGGCCTTGCGAATCGGTTTCATCAAGCGGGACCCGGTATCGAGTGTGGTGGGACGAGCCTCGAAGGCGCCATACGATAGAGCATTGGCCGGAACGGTGGGAACCGGCTTTCGGAAAAGCAGATCCCGGGGATAGTCGAAGACCGGTCGACCAGCGTGGCCGTTGGACGGCATAACCCATGCGCGGGTTTTGCGATATATCGATACCGTACGGTCTGGGAGCGGGTGGTCATGGCTGTTCTGGTGACGGGTGGAGCGGGTTACATCGGCAGCCACATGGTTCTGGCTCTGCTCGATGCGGGCCATGACAGCATCGTGGTCCTCGACGATCTCTCGACGGGCTTCGACTGGGCGCTGCCGCCCGAAGTGACCCTCGTCATCGGCGATGTCGCCGATCAGGCCCTGGTGGCCCGAATCATCCGCGAGCACGGCATCGACGCCCTGGCGCACTTCGCGGCGCGGATCGTGGTCCCGGATTCGGTGGCCGACCCGCTGGGCTACTATCTCGCCAACACGGTCAAGACCCGCGCCCTCATCGAGACGGCGGTGCGCGAGGGGGTGAAGCACGTGATCTTCTCGTCGACGGCGGCGGTCTACGGCGAGCCGGACGTCGTCCCCGTGCCGGAGGACCTCCTGGCCGCCCCGATCAACCCCTACGGTCGCTCGAAGCTAATGAGCGAGTGGATGATCGCCGACGCCGCCCAGGCGCACGGCTTCACCTACGTGATCCTGCGCTACTTCAACGTGGCCGGCGCCGATCCGCGCGGCCGCACCGGGCAATCGACCCCCAACGCCACCCACCTCATCAAGGTCGCGACCCAGGCGGCCCTGGGCCACCGCAGCCATCTCGACGTCTACGGCACCGATTATTCGACCCCGGACGGCTCGTGCCTGCGCGACTACATCCAGGTCTCCGACCTCGCCGAGGCGCACCGCGTGGCGCTGGATCATCTGCGTTCGGGCGGCGAGAGCCTGACGATGAATTGCGGCTACGGCCGGGGCTACTCCGTCCTCGAGGTGATCGAGGTGGTCAAGCGCGTCTCGGGGCGGGACTTCGAGGTCCGGCTGTGCCCGCGCCGCGCCGGCGACCCGGCGCAGATCGTCGCCCGGGCCGACCGCATCCGTGGCCTCGGCTGGACCCCGCGCCACGCCGACCTCGACGGCATCGTCGCCCAGGCGCTGGCCTGGGAAGAGGCCCTGACGAGGCGCAACCGCACGTGAGGATTCGGACCGGGCGGCTCGTCAGGATTCTCGTCTCCGCCCTCGTTCTCGCCGGGGTCGCCGGGCCCGGCGCCGGTCTCGCCCAGCCCGCTCAACCCGGACCGAAGGCCCCGGCCGCCGCCAACCTGCGCCCCTTCATCGAGGCGTTGCGTCCCGATGCCCTGGCCCGGGGCGTCTCCGAGGCCACCTTCGCGGCGGCTTTCGCCGGCGTGACCAAGGCCGATCCCGATGTCCTGGCGCGCACCAGGCGCCAGGGCGAGTTCGCCCGGCCGGTCTGGGAGTACCTCGTCGGCGCGGTCTCGGGGGCACGCGTCGCGCGCGGGCAGGCGGAGGCGGCGCGGCTGGCTTCCACCCTCGCCGCCGTCGAGGCGCGCTTCGGCGTGCCGCGCTGGATCGTCCTGGCGTTCTGGGGGGTCGAATCCGACTTCGGCGTCAGCGCCGGCACGGTGCCGACGGTCCGGGCGCTCGCGACCCTCGCGCAGGCCGGCTTCCGCGGCACCCTGTTCCGGGACGAACTCCTGGCGGCGCTGGCGATCCTGGAGCGCGGCGACATCGCACCGGCCGGCATGAAGGGCTCATGGGCCGGGGCGATGGGGCAGGTTCAGTTCCTCCCCTCGAGCTTCCTCGCCCATGCGGTCGATTTCGACGGTGACGGCCACCGCGACATCTGGGGGTCGCAGGCCGATGCCCTGGCCTCCATCGCGAGCTACCTCAACGCCCTCGGCTGGAACCCCGCCCTGTCCTGGGGCTACGCCGTGACCCTGCCCCCGGACTTCGACCTGACGGCGTACCGGGCCGACCTGTCGGACTTCGCCCGCCGGGGCGTGCGGCGGACGGACGGGGCGCCCCTGCCCGCCTCGGGAAACGCGAGCCTGTTCCTGCCCGGCGGACACGGCGGGCCGGCCTTCCTCATCACCGACAATTTCGAGGTGGTGCGCGCCTACAACACGTCCGATTCCTACGCGCTGGCCGTCGGCCACCTCGCAGACCGCCTCGCCGGGGGGCCGCCCCTGGCTGCCCCCTGGCCGAACGCCGCGGCCCGCCTCGACAAGGCCGGCCTCCAGGCTCTGCAGGCGGGTCTCGCCGACCGCAAGCTCTATGCCGGCGAGGCCGATGGCCGGGCCGGACCGAAGCTGCGGGAGGCCGTGCGCCGCTACCAGATCGAGCAGGGTCTGCCGGCGGACGGCTACGCGACCCCGGCCCTCCTCGCTCACCTCAAGGGGCGCTCGTGAGGCGACGATCGCCCCAAGCGTACCTCACGAAACGCGCGGGCGCCCGTCGGTCCTCGCCCGACGCCCGGCGGCGCAGGGGGAGTTCCGTGAGAGACGCTTAGACCCACGCATCGGCATGGACTAGGATGCGGACATCCCCCGGCTCGTCCGGCGCTCGAACAAGGCTCTCCATGCGAGGCTCGCCATAATGGTGCCGACAACGCGCGCGACCTGGTCCGTCCTCGCCGGCTTCGTCCTCTTTCTCGGCGCGGCGCCCCCCGCCGCGGCGCAATGGGGTGATTCCTACGACGCCCCGCGGGGGGGATACGACGCCCCCCGGCGCCGAACCCGGGACTATTATCGCGACGACGGCAACGCCGGAGCCCGCCAGGCCGCCCGCCGCTACGCGCCCCCGCCGCAGGAGGCGCCGCGCCAGTTCTACTGGCCGTGGGAAGACCGGCCGCAGCAGGCCCAGCCGGCGCCGGCGCCGACCTTGCGCCCAACGCCCCGGCCCCGCACACCGGCCTACGCCGACGATCCGCGCGCGGTCCGGCGCAAGCCGCGCCCGGCCCCAGTCATCGCCCAGCCGAAACCGGCAGTTCCCAAGGTCGAGCCCACCACCCGGATCGCCGTCTTCGGCGATTCCCTGGCCGGCTCGCTCAGTGCCGGCCTCGGCGACGTGTTCGAGGACAACACCGAGATCGGCGTGATCGACCGCTCGCGCGCCGATAGCGGCCTCGTGCGCAAGGACCTCGTCGATTGGCCGAAAGCCGCCGAGGACTATTTCAAGACCACCCCGAAGGTCGCCTACGCCCTGGTGATGGTCGGTGCCAACGACCGCCAGCCGATCCGGGACGGCGATCAGACCGTCGAACCCTTGAGCGACCGGTGGCGCCAGCTCTACGGCGAGCGCGTCGAGGCCCTGGTGAAGGTTTTCGTGGATCACAAGATTCCGCTGGTCTGGGTCGGCGTGCCGCCGATGCGGAGCGAGTCCCTCACCAAGGATCTCGCGGAGATCAACGACATCGCCCGCGAGCGCGTCGCCAAGGCGGGCCAGACCTACGTCGATATCTGGCCGGGCTTCGTCGACGACCGCAACCGCTACGCCGCGACGGGGCCGGACCTCGACGGACAGGAGGCGAAGCTGCGCGCCGGCGACGGCGTGCACTTCACCAAGGCCGGTGCGCGCAAGCTCGCGCATTTCGCCGATGTCGAACTGAAGCGGATGATGGGGACGGGTTCGACGGCGGTACCGCCGGCGGCGGCCGTGGCCACCGCCCCGATCGAGGGCGAGGCGCCGCGCCTCGACGACGCGACCGCCATCGACCGCCAGATCACCGCCATGCTGCCGAGCCTGCCCGAGCCGCCCGGTATCCCGGCTCTGCCGGTCAAGCCGACGGCCGGACCCGTGGTGCCCCTGGGGCGGGCGGAGATCGCGCCCGGCGGCGCGCTCATGAGCGGGCGCCCCCGCGACGCCGATCCCTCGGGCAACGTCGAGCGGGCGCTCCTGAGGGGCGCCGCGCCGGTCACCCAGCCCGGCCGGGCCGACGATTTCCGCTGGCCGCCGGGCTGACCCCGGCAGTCATCGATTATCGGGGTTCGGCGGACGACCGCCGCCGCGCGGTCGCGCGGGCAGGCGTCAACAAGCCAAAGCCCGTTGACGCCCGGTCTCGCTATCGCGGCAGGACGCTGGCGCCCATGAGCGCCTCGTCGATGGAACGGGCCGCCTGCCGGCCCTCGCGGATCGCCCAGACCACGAGGGACTGGCCCCGGCGCATGTCGCCGGCGGCGTAGATCTTCTCGTTCGAGGTCCGGTAGTCGACGGTGTTGGCGGTGACGTTGCCGCGCCTGTCCATGGTCACGCCGGATTCCTCCAGCAGACCCTTGCGGACGGAACCGGCAAACCCGATGGCGAGGAAGACGAGGTCGGCCGGCAGCACGAACTCGCCGCCGGGGACGGGCTGGCGCTTCTCGTCGACGCGGGTGCAGACGACGCCCGTGAGCTTGCCCTTCTTGCCTTCGAGACGCAGGGTCGCCGCCTGGAACTCGCGCTCGGCGCCTTCGGCCTGGCTCGACGAGGTCCGCATCTTCGTCGGCCAATACGGCCAGACCGAGAGCTTGTCCTCGCGCTCCGGCGGACGCGGGCGGATGTCGAGCTGCGTCACCGACAGGGCGCCCTGGCGGAACGAAGTGCCGACGCAATCCGACGCCGTGTCGCCGCCGCCGATGACGACGACGTTCTTGGCGGTGGCGAGAATCGGCAATTCGCCGTTGCCCGGCATCGGCTCGGCGCCGACGCGGCGGTTCGACTGGACGAGGAACGGCATGGCGTAGTGCACGCCGATGAGGTCCTGGCCCGGCAGCTGCGGGTTGCGCGGGTCCTCGGCGCCGCCAGCGAACAGCACGGCGTCGTGCTCGGCCGAGAGTTCGTCGAGGGGCTTCGTCACCCCGACATTGACGCCGTAATGGAAGCGGACGCCCTCGGCCTCCATCTGCTTCACGCGCCGGTCGATGTGGCGCTTCTCCATCTTGAAGTCGGGGATGCCGTAGCGCAGCAGGCCGCCGGCCTTCGGCTCGCGCTCGAACACGTGGACCTCGTGGCCGACGCGGGCCAGCTGCTGCGCAGCCGCCATGCCGGCCGGACCGGAACCGATGACGGCGACCTTCTTGCCGGTGCGATGCGAGGCCGGCTCGGGCTTCACCCAGCCGTTGTTCCAGGCCCGATCCGCGATGGCCTGCTCGATGGTCTTGATGGCGACCGGCTGGTTCTCGAGGTTGAGGGTGCACGCCTCCTCGCACGGCGCGGGGCAGATCCGGCCGGTGAACTCGGGGAAGTTGTTGGTTGAGTGCAGGTTGCGCGCCGCTTCCTCCCAGTCCGACTGGAAGACGAGCTCGTTCCAATCGGGGATCTGGTTGTGGACCGGGCAGCCGGTGTCGCCGTGGCAGAACGGGATGCCGCAATCCATGCAGCGGGCCGCCTGCTTCTTCAGGTCATGCTCGTCCAGCGGCAGCGTGAACTCGCGGAAGTGCCGCACGCGGTCGGCCGCGAGCTGATACTTCTGCTCCTGCCGGTCGAATTCGAGAAAACCCGTGACCTTGCCCATGTCCTAAAGCCCCACTCACCCCAAGCGCTCCGCGCAAAGCGGAGACCGATTCTTTTCTCGCGAGCACGCTCGCTATGGTCTTAGCCAATTCTCGATGTCGAGCATCGGCACCCGTGAGAACTCGCCGACATTGTCCGTCACCAGGACACTCCCGTCGCAAATCGCGTGCGACGCGATCAGCAGATCGTTCGCCCCGATCGGCGTGCCGTCCGCTTCGAGCTTGCGCCGCAGTTCGGCGTAGGTCCGATCGACGGGGACGGACAAGGACGCGATGGTCACTGCGTTCAGAACCGCATCGACCTGGCGAGACAAGCGCTCCGACCCTTTTTTGGCCGCCCCGAACCGCAATTCCGAGGCGACGATCACACTCGTATAGACGTTCTGCTCACCGACCCGCGCGATGGCGTCCCTCAGAGGCCCATCCGGAGCGCGAACCAGGGCCGACAGGATGTTCGTGTCGAGGAGGTAGCGCACTAGAGATCGACCGGCTCCGGAGGTCGATCGTCAACTTCGGGAAACGTCTCAAGCAGGGGAAGGAGCCCGGACAGGGTCGCCAGGAGAGAGGGCCGATCAACGGCTTCGAGCGTCAAACGGCCCTCGTCCAAGCGAAGGATCGCCTCATTGCCGGGCAGTGCGAACTCACCCGGGAGTCGGATGGTCTGCTCATGCCCGTCGTGATGAAGCTTGATCCTTCGCTCGATCATGGGTCCATTGTCCTTCGAACGTGATGCGAGAGGAGATTGGCCCTCGCATCAGCACCCTTGAGCACGTCGAATCGGAGATTCGGCGCGCTCATTCTACTCCGCCGCCACCGGCATCCGCGCCATCTCCATCTCGCGCAGGGCGCGGCGGTACTCCACCGGCATGACCTTGACGAATTTGGTGCGGTAGCCGGCCCAATCCTCCAGGATCGCCTTGGCACGCGGGGAGCCCGTGTACTTCAGGTGATTGGTGATGAGCTGGGACAGGCGCTCCTCGTCGTGGCCCGACATGTCCGCGAGGATGTCGACGCGGCCCTTGGTCTCGAGGTCGCCGTCCTGGTGGAAGCGACGCATGAGGTCGTCCTCCTCCTCGACGGGTTCGAGATCGACCATGGAGAGGTTGCAGCGGGCGGCGAACGAGCCGTCCGCGTCGAGCACGTAGGCGATGCCGCCGGACATGCCGGCCGCGAAGTTGCGCCCGGTCTCGCCGATGGAGACGACGACGCCGCCGGTCATGTACTCGCAGCCATGGTCGCCCATGCCCTCGACCACCGCGATGGCGCCGGAATTGCGCACGGCGAAGCGCTCGCCGGCCGAGCCCCGGATGTAGCACTCGCCCGCGATCGCCCCGTACAGGACGGTGTTGCCGGCCATGATCGTGTGGTTCGGCGGCGCCTTCAACGCATCGGACGGGCGGATGATGAGCTTGCCGCCCGACAGGCCCTTGCCGACGTAATCGTTGGCGTGGCCCGTCAGGGTCACGGTCACGCCCGCCGCGAGCCAGGCGCCGAAGCTCTGGCCGGCGGTGCCCGAGAGGTTCACCCGGATCGTGTCGTCGGGCAGGCCCTCGTGGCCATAGCGCTTGGCCACGGCGCCGGACAGCATGGCGCCCGCCGTGCGGTCGGAGTTCTTGATTACGTCGTCGACCACCACGGCCTCGCCCCCCTCCAGCGCCGCCTGGGCGCCGGCGATGAGACGCCGGTCGAGCACGTCGTCGATGGGGTGCTTCTGCTTCTCCGTGTGCCGGATGGCCACGTGCGCCGGCACGTCGGGGCGGTGGAACAGCTTCGAGAAGTCGAGTCCCTTGGCCTTCCAGTGCGCGATCACCTCCAGGGTGTCGAGGAAGTCGGCCCGGCCGATGAGGTCCTCGAGCTTGGTGTAGCCCATGGCCGCCATCAGCTCGCGCAGCTCCTCGGCGACGAAGAAGAAGTAGTTGATGACGTGCTCGGGCGTGCCCTTGAAGCGCTTGCGCAGGACCGGGTCCTGCGTCGCCACGCCGACGGGGCAGGTGTTGAGGTGGCACTTGCGCATCATGATGCAGCCGGCCGCGATGAGCGGCGCGGTGGAGAAGCCGAACTGGTCGGCGCCGAGAAGCGCCGCCACGAGGACGTCGCGCCCCGTGCGGATGCCGCCATCGGCCTGCAGCACCACGCGGCCGCGCAGGTGGCTCAGCACCAGGGTCTGCTGGGTCTCGGCGAGACCTGTCTCCCAGGGGCCGCCCGCATGCTTGATCGAGGTCAGCGGCGCCGCACCGGTGCCGCCGTCGAAGCCCGAGATGGTGATGTGATCGGCCCGCGCCTTGGCCACGCCCGTCGCGACGGTGCCGACGCCGACCTCGGAGACGAGCTTCACCGACACGTCGGCATCCGGGTTGACGTTCTTCAGGTCGAAGATGAGCTGGGCGAGATCCTCGATGGAGTAGATGTCGTGGTGCGGCGGCGGCGAGATCAGGCCGACGCCGGGGGTGGCGTAGCGGACCTTGGCGATCTTGGCATCGACCTTGTGGCCGGGCAGCTGGCCGCCCTCGCCGGGCTTGGCGCCCTGCGAGACCTTGATCTGCATCATGTCGGCGTTGACGAGGTACTCCGTCGTGACGCCGAAGCGGCCCGACGCGACCTGCTTGATGGCCGAGCGGCGCGAGCGCCCATCGGCCATGGGCTTGAAGCGCTCGACCTCCTCGCCGCCCTCGCCGGAGTTCGAGCGGCCGCCGAAGGAGTTGACGGCGATGGCCAGCGTCTCGTGCGCCTCCTTCGAGATGGAGCCGTAGGACATGGCGCCCGTGGCGAAGCGCTTGACGATGTCGACGGCCGGCTCGACGGCCGCGATGTCGACGGGCGCGCGGCCGAGCTCGGCCGCCTGCTTGATCCGAAACAGGCCCCGGATGGTCTTGAGATGGCTCTCCTGCTCGTTCACTAGGCGGGCGTATTCGCGGTAGCGCTCGGGCAGGCCGAGGCGCACGGCGTGCTGGAGCGTCGCGACGGAATCCGGCGTCCAGGTGTGGCTCTCGCCCCGCAGGCGGTAGGCGTACTCGCCGCCGACATCCAGCGCCGTGCGGTAGACCGGCGCGTCGCCGAACGCGTCGGTGTGCCGGCGCGCCGTCTCCTCGGCGACCTCGGCCATGCCGATGCCCTCGATGGTGGTGGCCGTGCCGAAGAAGTCGCGCGCGACGAAAGCCGAGTTCAGCCCGATGGCGTCGAAGATCTGCGCGCCGCAATAGGACTGGTAGGTCGAGATGCCCATCTTGGACATGACCTTGAGCAGGCCCTTATCGATGGACTTGATGTAGCGGTAGACGATCTCGTCGGGGGTCAGGTCCGGCGGGAACTCGTCCTTCATCGCGATCAGCGTCTCGAAGGCGAGGTAGGGGTTGATGGCCTCGGCGCCGTAGCCGGCGAGACACGCGAAATGGTGCACCTCGCGCGGCTCGCCCGATTCGACCACGAGGCCGACCGAGGTGCGCAAGCCCTTGCGGATCAGGTAGTTGTGCACGGCGGCCGTGGCCAGCAGCGCCGGGATCGCGATGCGATCCGGGCCGACGCCGCGATCCGACAGGATGATGATGTTGTAGCCGCCGCGCACGGCGACCTCGGCCCGGTCGCACAGGCGGTCGACGGCGCCCTCCATGGCGGCCGCCCCGGTCTCGGCCGGGAAGGTCATGTCGAGGGTCTTGGTGTCGAAGCGATCCTCGAAGTGGGAGATCGAGCGGATCTTCTCCAGATCGCCGTTGGTGAGGATCGGCTGGCGAACCTCGAGGCGCTTCTTGCGGGAGGCGCCCTCCATGTCGAGCAGGTTCGGGCGCGGGCCGATGAACGAGACGAGGCTCATCACGGCCTCTTCGCGGATCGGGTCGATGGGCGGGTTCGTGACCTGCGCGAAGTTCTGCTTGAAGTAGGAGTAGAGCGACTTCGGCTTGTCCGAGAGCGCCGAGAGCGGGGTGTCGGTGCCCATGGAGCCGACGGCCTCCTGGCCGGTCACGGCCATGGGCGCCATGAGCAGCTTGAGGTCTTCCTGGCTGTAGCCGAAGGCCTGCTGGCGATCGAGGAGCGACACGTCCGAGCGCGAGGCGCGCGGGATGACGGGCTTCAGGTCCTCCAGCACGATCTGGGTGTTCTTGACCCACTCGGCGTAGGGGTGGGCTGCGGCGAGCTCGCTCTTGATCTCCTCGTCGGAGACGATGCGGCCCTTCTCGAGATCGATGAGCAGCATGCGGCCGGGCTGGAGGCGCCAGGACTCGACGATCTTCTCGTCGGGGATCGGCAGCACGCCCATCTCGGAGGCGAGCACCACGAGGCCATCGTCGGTGACGAGGTAGCGGGCGGGGCGCAGGCCGTTGCGGTCCAGCGTCGCGCCGATCTGGCGGCCGTCGGTGAAGCACACGGCGGCCGGACCGTCCCACGGCTCCATCAGGGCGGCGTGGTACTCGTAGAACGCCTTGCGCTCCTCGTTCATGAGCGGGTTGCCCGCCCAGGCCTCGGGGATGAGCATCATCATGGCGTGGGCGAGCGAGTAGCCGCCCTGCACGAGGAATTCGAGGGCGTTGTCGAAGCACGCCGTGTCGGACTGGCCCTCGTACGAGATCGGCCACAGCTTCGAGATGTCGTTGCCGAACAGCTCGGAATCGACGCTGGCCTGGCGCGCGGCCATCCAGTTCACGTTGCCCCGCAGGGTGTTGATCTCGCCGTTATGCGCGACCATCCGGTAGGGGTGCGACAGGCGCCAGGTCGGGAAGGTGTTGGTGGCGAAGCGCTGGTGGACGAGGGCGAGGCCCGAGACGTAACGCTCGTCCTGCAGGTCGCGATAGTAGTCGCCGAGCTGGGTCACCAGCACCATGCCCTTGTAGACGATGGTCCGGGTGGAGAGCGAGACGGGATAGTAGACGTCGGCGCGCGGGTCCTTGAGGCCGTAGACCTTGTTGGAGATCACCTTGCGCACGGTGAAGAGGCGGCGCTCGAAGGCGTCCTCGTCGGCGAGGGTGGCCGGGCGGCCGATGAACAGCTGGCGGTGGTGGGGCTCGGTCTCCTTGACCATGATTCCGAGGTCGCTCGGGTCCACCGGAACGTCGCGCCAGCCGAGCAGCGGCAGGCCCTCGTCGGCGAGGGACTTCTCGACGATCTCCTCGATGAGCTGGCGGGCTTCCGCATCCTTCGGCATGAAGAACTGGCCGATGCCGTAATGGCCCGGCTCCGGCAGGGTGATGCCGAGCCCTTCGCACTCCGCCTTGAAGAAGGCGTGCGGGATCTGGGTGAGGATGCCGCAGCCGTCGCCCATCTTGGGATCGGCGCCGACGGCGCCGCGATGGTCGAGGTTCTTCAGGATCTGCAGACCCTGCGCGACGATGGCGTGGGTGCGGCGGTCATGCATGTCGGCGACGAAACCGACGCCGCAGGCGTCCCCCTCACGGGCCGGATCGTACAGACCCTGCGCCTGCGGAAGCGCGCGGTCCCGAACGATCAGCGGCGCGCCGCCGTCACGGGTGGCGGGAATCGACGCCTGAAGCGCCCCGAACTCAGCAGATGCGACCACGCTCACCATCCCTCGCCTCCGACGTGCTCGCTCGCGAGCATGTTTCGTGCCCAAGCGCCCACCGGCCCTCGGGTGCATCTCTCGACAGCGTCGGCTCTCGGCGGGTTTTCTCGTCAGCGGGACTTCGGTGAGGAAGCGCCCGCGACCCGCGGGCGCGACGCCGGCCTGGTCTCAAGCCGTGCGGGCCCGAATCGCCACGGTGGCGATCGTCTTGGAATCTCGTTTGTTCGCCGGAAACGTCACCCGCGGAGATCCTTGGCCGACCGGACAGGCACCCTGCCGAAAATGGGACAGTCTTACTGTCCTAACGATAGAAAGTGACAGATTTTAAACGCTCCAGCAAGGGCCGTTGCGCGTCCACCCGCGCCTTATTACGCGCGCACGAGCGTCTCGGCGTCCGCAGCGTTGCCGCAGGGACGCCCGATCCCCGAACCGGTTCGACAGAGTCCCGCCCCGAAGGCCCCGTATTCCCGCCCTAATCCCCGGGTTAACAAGTGGTTGCCGGGCACAAGCGGCATGCGGGGCGAGGCCCTTGCGGAGACCCGCCGGAGGACCCGCGCCAACAGCGGGCCTCCGGCCTTCAGAGTTCTGACACGAGGCTCCATGAACGCGTGTGGCAAGAACGGACGCGGAGAAAATCGGCGCGAAGAGAATCGGCGCGGGAAATTCCGTCCGCGCGCATCGATGCCATGCTTCGCCGCCCTGGCGGGTGGTCTTGCCCTGTCCGTCCTCGGACCGGGACTCGCCTCGGCGCAGTTCTTCGACGACCGCGAGATGCTCATGCCGCCCCGCGCCGTGGTCTGGCGCCTGAACGACCGGGGCTTCCGGGCCGTCACACGGCCCCAGTTCGACGGCCGTGCCTACGTCGTCGAGGCGGACGACCCTTATGGCGAACGGGTTCGGGTGTTCGTCGATGCACGGGACGGGGCCATCCTGCGTCGCCAGCGCCTCGATGTCGGCCCGCCGCCCATGCGCGTCGCCCGGCCGGCGCCCGGATACGGCTGGACGGAGGAGGAACCGCTCCCGCGTCGCCCGGTGCGCGAGGCCGCGCGCATCGTTCCGCCGGGCGAAGTCCCGGGCGTCACGGCCGGGCGGCGTGCCGCCCCCGTCGCGCCGCCACCGGCCCGGGCCGAAGTCCCCGACCGCAATCCGATGGGCCTCAATCCCGACGCCCGCCCCGCATCCGAGGCCCCGGCCAAGGTGGTCCGCCTCGCCCCGGCGAAGACCCCGGCGGCCCCCAGGGTGAGCCCGCAGGCGCCGCGCCTGTCGGAGACACCCCCGGCCGCGCCCGAGACGAAGCCGGCGGCCGCCCTCGACGCGCCGAAGCCCGTGACGCCGGCCACGAACGCGACGCCTCCGGCGACGACCCCGCCGCCCCGCGAGGCGAAGGCGACGAAGGATTGGAAAGACCCGCCCGCCGACCAGAAACGGCCGGTCCGCGTGATCGGCGGCGCCACCGTCGTGCCCGGTGCGACACCCCAGGGCGAGTCCGCCAAGGACTGAGCATCGGGGGGGGGCGCGAAGATCAGCGCCCCCCCGATGCTCGGTCAGCTGTAAAACCTCAGCCCGCGTCGCTCGCGCCGGCCCCCTGAAGGGCGGGATCGCGGGTGCCGGCCCGCACGGGGCTCTCGCCCTCGGGCGTCTCGGAGATCGCCTTGAGGGCGAGGGGATCGAGGCCGCTGCCCTCCGTCGGGCCGAACGCTTCGAGGGAACGGCGCATCTTCGGCGTCCAGAACGCCACGATGTGCTTGTGGATACCGGCCACCGCCTCCTCGTCCGGATACGACCGGAAGAACGTGGTGATCTGGTTCGCCATGCGGACGAGTTTCTGGTCGGATGTCAGGGCGCTCATGGGGACGCTCGCGTGAGAGAAGGGGGCGCGGTCAGGGAGCCGGGGCGAGGATCAGACGCTCACGCCCCGTGAAGACCGTCAGGGTGTCGGAGCGGGCGATGGCGCACAGGGTCATGCCGTGCAGCCGCGCCCGGTCGATGGCGAGCGATGTCGGTGCCGAGATCGCGACGACGATGGAAGCGCCGAGGTTTGCTGCCTTCTCGACCATCTCGAACGAGCACCGGCTCGTGATGACGACGAAGCCGGTGGCCGGATCGACCCGGTCCCGGATCAGGGCGCCGATGAGCTTGTCGAGCCCGTTGTGGCGCCCGACATCCTCGCGCACGGCGACCAGCGACCCGTCGAGGTTGGCCCAGGCGGCGGCATGGACCGCGCGGGTCCGGCGGTTCAGCACCTGCGCGTCGCCGAGCGCCGCCAGCGCGCGCTCGACGGCTGCGATCCCGACGCCGACCGCCCCGTCGGCGCGGGTCTCGGCCATGGGCAGGGCGGCGAGATCGTCGATCCCGCAGACGCCGCAGCCGGTCCGCCCGCTGATGGCGCGCTTGCGGGCGAGGTGCTCGCGCAGGCGCCCCGGCGCGAGGTCGACGAGGACGCGCAGGCCGCCCTCGCCATCCTCCACCGTCACAGCCCGGATCTCGTCGGCCGAGGCCACGATCCCTTCCGTGAGACTGAACCCGTAGGCGAAGTCCACGAGGTCGGCCGGCGTGCACATCATCACCGCGTAGGGCACGCTGCCGTAGACGAGGTTGACCGGCATCTCGACGGCGAGATCGCGCTCGCCCGGCCGGGCAACGGGGTCGTCGTAGGCGACGACGAGGGTCGTGACGCGCCGGGCCGCCTCGGCCGGCGCGTCGTCTTCGGTCAGGGTCTGGCTACTCGGCAGCATTCAACTGGGTCGCGATACGGGTCAGGGAGAAGTCCTCCTCATAGAACTTCGCCTGCCAATCGGAAGGCCGGTTGGTGCGCCGGACCTGCACCGCCGTCACCTTGTACTCGGGACAGTTGGTCGCCCAGTCCGAGTAATCCGTGGTGATGACGTTGGCGCCGGTCTTGGCGTGGTGGAAGGTGGTGTAGACGACGCCCGGCTGCATGCGCTCGGAGACGACGGCCTTGAGGGCGATGTCGCCGGAGCGGCTTTCCAGGGCCACGAGATCGCCGTCGACCACGCCGCGCACTTCCGCGTCGAACGGGTGGATCTCCAGCACGTCCTCCTCATGCCAGCGCGAGTTCTCCGTGCGGCGGGTCTGCGCGCCGACATTATACTGCGACAGGATGCGGCCCGTGGTGAGGATGAGCGGGAAGCGCGGACCCGTGCGCTCCTCGGTCGCCACGTACTCGGTGATCATGAACTTGCCGAGGCCGCGCACGAAACGGTCGACGTGCATCATCGGCGTGCCGCGCGGCGCGTCGTCGTTGCAGGGCCACTGGATCGAGCCGAGCTCGTCGATCTTGGCGAAGCTCACGCCCTTGAAGCTCGGAGTGAGCGAGGCGATCTCGTCCATGATCTCGGACGGGTGGCTGTAGTTCATCGGGTAGCCCAGGGCGTTGGAGAGCAGCATCGTGCCCTCCCAGTCACCGACGCCGGCAAGCGGCGGCATCACCTTGCGGACGCGGGAGATACGGCGCTCGGCATTGGTGAAGGTGCCGTCCTTCTCCAGGAACGACGCGCCCGGCAGGAAGACGTGGGCGTACTTCGCCGTCTCGTTCAGGAAGATGTCCTGAATGACGATGCACTCCATCGCCATGAGGCCGGCGGTGACGTGGTGCGTGTCGGGGTCGGACTGAGCGATGTCCTCGCCCTGGATGTACATGCCCTTGAAGGCGCCATCGACGGCCTCGTCGAGCATGTTGGTGATGCGCAGGCCCGGCTGGCTGTCGAGGGTGACGCCCCACAGGGACTCGAAGGTCTCTCGGGTGGCGTCGTCCGAGACGTGGCGGTAGCCCGGCAGCTCGTGCGGGAACGAGCCCATGTCGCACGAGCCCTGGACGTTGTTCTGGCCGCGCAGCGGATTCACGCCGGCGCCCAGCATGCCGATGTTGCCGGTGGCCATGGCGAGATTGGCCATGCCCATGACCATGGTCGAGCCCTGGCTGTGCTCGGTCACGCCGAGGCCGTAGTAGATGCCGGCCGCACCACCCGTGGCGTAGAGGCGAGCGGCGCCCCGGAGTTCGGCCGGATCGATGCCGGTGAAGCGCTCCTGAGCCTCGGGCGAGTGGCGCTCATCGGCCACGAACCGCGCCCAGGCCTCGAAGTCGCCGAGGTCGCAGCGCTCGCGGATATAGGCCTCGTCGATCAGGCCCTCAGTGACGATGACGTGCGCCATCGAGTTGATGAAGGCGACGTTGGAACCGGGCTTCAGCGGCAGGTGGAAGTCGGCCTCGACGTGGGGCGACTTCACCAGATCGATCTTGCGCGGATCGGCGACGATGAGCTTGGCGCCCTCGCGCAGGCGCTTCTTCATCCGCGAGCCGAAGACCGGGTGACCGTCGGTCGGGTTGGCGCCAATGACCAAGATCACGTCGGAATGCGCGACGGAGGCGAAATCCTGCGTGCCGGCCGATGTGCCGAGCGTCGACATCAGGCCATAGCCCGTGGGCGAGTGGCAGACCCGGGCGCAGGTATCGACGTTGTTGTTGCCGAACGCGGCCCGGACCAGCTTCTGGACGAGGTAGGCCTCCTCGTTGGTGCAGCGCGACGAGGTGATGCCGCCGACGGAATCCTTGCCGTACTTCGCCTGGATGCGCTTGAACTCGGACGCGGCGCGGTCGATGGCGACCTCCCACGACACTTCCTGCCAGGGGTCCGTGATCTTGTCGCGGATCATCGGCTTGGTGATGCGGTCCTTGTGAGTGGCGTAGCCGTAAGCGAAGCGACCCTTGACGCAGCTATGGCCTTCATTGGCCTTGCCGCCCTTGTAGGGGACCATCCGCACGACGCGGGTGCCCTGCATCTCGGCCTTGAACGAGCAGCCGACGCCGCAATAGGCGCAGGTGGTGATCTCGGAGTGATCGGGCTGGCCGTGCTCGATGATCGACTTCTCCTGGAGCGTCGCCGTCGGGCACGCCTGGACGCAGGCGCCGCAGGAGACGCACTCGGATTCCATGAAGTTCGTCGGCCCGGCGGCGACGCGGCTGTCGAAGCCACGGCCCTCGATGGTCAGCGCGAAGGTGCCTTGCACCTCTTCGCAGGCGCGGACGCAGCGATTGCAGACGATGCACTTCGACGGATCGTAGGTGAAGTACGGGTTCGAGGTGTCCTTCGGCAGGTACTGATCCGAGGACGGCTTGACGTGGTTGGCACCGTCATAGCCGTAGCGCACGTCGCGCAGGCCGACCGCACCGGCCATGTCCTGCAATTCGCAATCGCCGTTGGCGGCGCAGGTCAGGCAGTCGAGGGGGTGATCGGAGATGTAGAGCTCCATCACGCCCTTGCGGAGCTTGGCGAGCTTGTCCGTCTGGGTCGAGACCACCATGCCGTTCTCGGCCGGCGTGGTGCAGGAGGCGGGCGTGCCGCGACGGCCCTCGATCTCGACGAGGCAGAGGCGGCAGGAGCCGAAGGCTTCCAGCGAATCCGTGGCGCAGAGCTTGGGGATCTGCGTGCCCGCATGCATGGCGGCGGCCATGACGGAGGTGCCGGCCGGGACGGTGACGTGCATGCCGTCGATGGTGAGCGTTACGGTCTGCTCGGACACCCGGATCGGGGTGCCGTAATCGATCTCTTTGATGAGGGCCATGGGTCGCGCCTCCTTACTCGGCAGCGACGGACATGTGTCCGCCACGCTCGAAATCCTCGGGGAAATGGGTGATCGCGCTCATGACGGGCATCGGCGTGAGCCCGCCCATGGCGCAGAGCGACCCATCGGTCATGACGTCGCAAAGGTCTGAGATGACAGCCAGATTACGCTGGGTGTCGGTGCCGGCGATGACCTTGTCCATGGTCTCGACGCCGCGTGTCGCGCCGATGCGGCAGGGAGTGCACTTGCCGCAGGATTCGACGGCGCAGAACTCGAAGGCGAAGCGCGCCTGCTTTGCCATGTCGACGGTGTCGTCGAACACCACGATGCCGCCATGGCCGACGAGGCCCTTCTTGGCCGCCATCGCCTCGTAGTCGAGGGGTGTGTCGAGGAGGTGATCGGGGAAGTAGGCGCCGAGCGGGCCGCCGACCTGCACCGCCCGCACAGGCCGTCCGCTCTGTGTGCCGCCGCCGAAATCCTCGATGATCTCGCGCAGCGTAATGCCGAAGGCGTACTCGATGAGGCCGCCGTGCTTGATGTTGCCGGCAAGCTGGATCGCCAGGGTGCCGAGGGACCGGCCCATGCCGTACTCGGCATAGGCCTTGGCGCCGTGCTCGAGGATGTAGGGCACGGCCGTGAAGGTCATCACGTTGTTGACCAGCGTCGGCTTGCCGAGGAACCCCTTGAGTGCCGGAATCGGCGGCTTGGCGCGGACGATGCCGCGGCGGCCCTCCAGGCTCTCCAGCAGGGAGGTCTCCTCGCCACAGATATAGGCGCCGGCACCGAGGCGGACTTCGAGGTGGAAGGCCTTGCCGGAGCCCATGACGTTATCGCCGAGGAAGCCGGCCTTCGTCCCGTTGGCGATGGCTTCCTTCAGGGTCGAGAAGGCCTGGGGATACTCGGAGCGCAGGTAGATGTAGCCACGCGTGGCCCCCGTCGCGATGCCCGCGATGGTCATGCCCTCGATGAGATTGAAGGGGTCGCCCTCCATCATCATCCGGTCGGCGAAGGTGCCGGAATCGCCCTCGTCGGCATTGCAGACCACGTATTTCTGGTCCGACGCGGCGAGCATCACCGTGTTCCACTTGATGCCGGCCGGGAACCCGGCGCCGCCGCGCCCGCGCAGACCGGACTCGCGGACCTCGGCGACGATGCCGGCGGCGTCGAGCTTGAGGGCGGCTTCCAGCCCCTTGTAGCCACCATGCGCCCGGTAATCCGCGACGGAGACCGGATCGACGACGCCGCAGCGCTGGAAGGTCAGGCGATGCTGGCGGGCGAGGTAGGGAATCTTTTCGGGGTCGCCGAGGCGCAGAGCATGCGCCCCACCATCCACCAGACCGGCATCGAGCAGGCCATCGACGTCGCCGAGGGTGACGGGGCCGTAGGCGATGCGGCCTTCGGCCGTGCCGACCTCGATCATCGGTTCCAGCCACAGCATCCCGCGCGAACCCGTGCGGACGATGGTGACGTCGAGGCCTCGGCGCTCGGCTCCGGCGAACAGGGCGCGGGCGACCCGGTTGGCCCCGAGCCCGAGGGCGACGGCGTCGCGGGGGACGTAGAGGGTGACGCTCATGACTTCACCTCGGCCAGGGCCGATTCCAGGGAGTCGGCGGTGAGCCGGGCCAGGGGCTCGTCGTCGACGAGGGCGCCCGGACCGTTGGCGCAGAGGCCGAGGCAGTAGACCGGCTCGACGGTGACCTGACCATCCGGCGTGGTGCCGTGCCAATCGATTCCGAGGCGGGCGAGGATGTCGGCATGGAGCGCGTCCGAGCCCATGGCCTGGCAGGCCTCGGCCCGGCACAGCTTCACCTGATGCCGGCCGGACGGCGCGCGCCGGAAGTCGTGGTAGAAGGTGATGCAGCCGTGGATCTCGGCCCGCGACAGGTTCAGCGCGTCGGCAATGAGCGGCACCGCCCCCTCGTCGACGTAGCCGAAAGTCTCCTGCAGGGCGTGGAGGATCGGAAGAGTCGCCCCTTCCAGATGGAGATGATCGGCGATGATCCCGGCGGCGCGGGGCTCGCTCCAGGGCTCGTTCGGCAGCATTGTTCCACCCGGTTTATCTTGTTCTCGTTCCAATGTGGTATATCACCGACCGTGAATCAATCGCGCCTTTCCGTTGGTCGACAACGGATTTTTGTCGTAAAATGATTGTGCAACGCAAAAACCCATAGCGAGGCCGGAGCTCGGCAGGACCTCACAGGGAGGCAATATCCTGCGCGATGGTGGGCGCTGCGGCACGGGCCTCGACGATGAGGGCGGCGCAGAGCGGCGTCATGGGTTCGCGTTCCGGCACGACGAGGCCGATCAGGTGGCTGACGTCGGGCTCGACGATGGGCACGGCCCGCACCCGCTCGCTGAGGCGGAAACTGTCGGCGAGCACCGCCGGCATGATGCTCGCCCACTTGGCCGTCCGGACATGGGTGAGCAGGACGATCATCGAGTTCGATTCGAGGAGCGGCGCCGAGACGCGCCCGACACTGGTCAGATGCCGGTCGATGATCCGACGGTTCTGCATGTCGGGCGTGAGCAGGCAGAGGGGGATGCGCGCCACCTCTTCCCAGGTCACGGACTCGCGGGCGCCGAAGACGCCGTCCACCGCAGTGAGCAGCCGGTAGCGCTCGCGGTAAAGCGGCACGGCGGTGAGGCGCCCCAGAGGCTCGTTCTCCAGGTAGGTGATGCCGGCGTCGATCTCGAGATCGGCGATGAGACGGCCGATCTCGCCCGAGGTGGTGGAGTGCACGGAGAACCGCACCTCCGGATGGCGCATCCGGAACGGCGTCGTGAGGGCCGCCACGATGGGCGTCGCCGTCGGGATCGCGGCAAGCCGAAGCGTGCCGGACAGGCCCCGTCGCAGGCTCGCCACCTCCTCCCGCATGGCGCGGGCATCGCCGACGATGCGGCGCGCCCATTCGAGCACCCGCTCGCCCTCCGGGGTGAAGCCCTGGAAGCGGGAACCGCGCTGGACCAGCATGACGCCGAGGCGTTCCTCGAGCTGCTTCACGCCGGCCGACAGGGTCTGCTGCGAGACGTTGCAGACCTGCGCGGCCCGGCCGAAATGGCGCTCGCGCGCCAGGGCGAGGATGAATTCCAAACGCTCGATCACGGGCCGGCACGAACCTCCATGTCGATTGTCAGACCGCGCCCGCGAAGGGTCCACAGAGGGGTCCGCACGCGAATCGGACCCGGCATAACGCGCACGAATGCCGCCGATGCGACGCTGTTGCGGTTGCGCCTCCCCCGCCCATGTGGTCTGACACGCCCCATCGGCATTCAGGGTGGGCAAAATCCGCGGGATGCCGCAACACCCGCAGAACGCACTTGCGCTTTCGTCTAAATATAGCAAGAGGCGCGGGGACAACCGATCACGTCATGGGGAGCCGAGAGAGGCAGATGCGGACGACGCAGGCGCAACACCGGTCATCATGGGGGCTTGCCGCGCTTGGCGCCGTCCTCGTCTCGTCGTCATCCGCCCTGGCGGCCGGCATCGGCCAGCCCGTGCCCTGGCAGATGGATCGCCAAGTTGCGGTCACCGAGAATGCCCGGGACATCCATACCTTCGAACAGGGCATGCACTGGCTGTCCTTCGGCATCTCGGCCTTCGTGCTGGCGCTGATCCTCTACTGCGTGTTCCGTTTCAACGAGAAGGCGAACCCGACGCCCTCGAAGACCACGCACAACACCCTCATCGAGGTGGCCTGGACCATCGTCCCGGTGCTCATCCTCGTCGCCGTCGCGATCCCGTCGTTCCGCCTCCTGCGCACGCAGCTCTCGGACCCGAAGGCCGACGTGCTCGTGAAGGTGATCGGCCATGCCTGGTACTGGTCCTACGAGTACCCGGCCGTCGAGCAGGGCGGCGGCTTCACGTTCGACGCCAACCTCGACGAGGACAAGCAGCCGAAGCTCCTCGGCACCGACAACGACATGGTCGTGCCGGTGAGCAAGATCGTCAAAATCCAGGTCACCGCCGCCGACGTGCTGCATTCCTGGGCGATGCCGTCCTTCGGCTTCAAGATCGACGCCATCCCCGGCCGCCTCAACCAGTTCTGGTTCAAGGCCGAGCGCGAGGGCACCTATCACGGCCAGTGCTCCGAACTCTGCGGCGCCCGCCACGCCTATATGCCGATCACGGTCCAGGTCGTGAGCGAGGAGGCCTACGCCAAGTGGCTCGCCGAGGGTAAGACGAAGTTCGCCCGGATCGACAACGACACCTCGAAGTTCGCTGCGGCCCGCTGACGGGTCCGGCCGGTCCGGGCGCGAAGGGCGCCCGGACCGGCCTCGCTTCATGAGATTCAAGAGAAACCTGGACTGAGGTCTATCCATGGCTAACGCCGCAGCACATTCGGGGCACCACGACGCCCACGATCACAAGCCGCCGTTCTTCTCCCGCTGGTTCCTGTCCACGAACCACAAGGACATCGGCACCCTCTACCTGCTGTTCGCCTTCTGCGCGGGCATCATCGGCGCGTTCCTCTCCTTCGGCATCCGCATGGAGATGGAGGAGCCCGGCCTCCAGTATTTCGCCAATCCCGGCACCTACAACGTGTTCGTGACCGGCCACGGACTCATCATGGTGTTCTTCATGGTGATGCCCGCCCTCATCGGCGGCTTCGGCAACTGGTTCGTGCCCCTCATGATCGGCGCGCCCGACATGGCGTTCCCGCGCATGAACAACATCTCGTTCTGGCTGACGGTGGCGGGCTTCCTCAGCCTCGTCTGCTCGCTGTTCGTCGAGGGCGCTCCCGGCGCCAGCGGCGCCGGCACCGGCTGGACCGTCTACCCGCCGCTCTCCACCGCCGGCCATCCCGGCCCGGCCGTCGACTTCGCGATCTTCGCCCTGCACCTGTCCGGCGCCGGCTCGATCCTGGGCGCCATCAACTTCATCACCACCATCCTGAACATGCGCGCGCCGGGCATGACCCTGCACAAGATGCCGCTGTTCGCCTGGTCGATGCTGGTGACCGCGTTCCTGCTGCTCCTGTCGCTTCCGGTGCTCGCCGGCGCGATCACCATGCTGCTCACCGACCGCAACTTCGGCACGACCTTCTTCGACCCGGCCGGCGGCGGTGATCCGGTGCTCTACCAGCACCTGTTCTGGTTCTTCGGTCACCCCGAAGTGTACATCATGATCCTGCCGGCCTTCGGCATCGTCAGCCACATCATCTCGACCTTCTCGAAGAAGCCCGTGTTCGGCTACCTCGCCATGGCCTACGCCATGGTCGCCATCGGCGTCGTCGGCTTCGTCGTGTGGGCGCACCACATGTACACCGTCGGCCTGTCGCTTCAGACCCAGTCCTACTTCGTGTTCGCCACCATGGTGATCGCGGTGCCCACCGGCGTGAAGATCTTCTCGTGGATCGCCACCATGTGGGGCGGCTCCATCCGCTTCACCGCCGCCATGCACTGGGCCGTCGGCTTCATCTTCCTGTTCACCGTCGGCGGCGTGACCGGCGTGGTGCTGGCGAACTCGGCGGTCGATAAGTACCTGCACGACACCTACTACGTCGTGGCGCACTTCCATTACGTGCTCTCGCTCGGCGCGGTGTTCATCATCTTCGCCGGCGTCTACTACTGGTTCCCGAAGATGACCGGCCACATCATCCCCGAATGGGCCGGCAAGCTGCACTTCTGGCTCGCCTTCATCGGCGCGAACGTGCTGTTCTTCCCGATGCACTTCCTCGGTCTCGCCGGTATGCCGCGTCGCTACGCCGACTACCCAGAGGCCTTCGCCGGCTGGCACAAGGTCTCGACCTGGGGCGGGCACATCTTCGCGCTCGGCATGGTGGTGTTCTTCATCGGCGTCGTCCTGGCCTTCCGGTCCAGCAAGCGCGCGGCCGACAATCCGTGGGGCGAGGGTGCGACCACCCTCGAGTGGACCCTGTCCTCGCCGCCGCCCTTCCACCAGTTCGAGACGCTGCCCCGCATCGTCGACGAGCCGGGCCACCACTGAGAAAAGCCATAAGCTTCACGGATTGCGAGGACCGCGCGAGCGGTCCTCGCTCTTTCCCGGATGCCTCACCCGCCGAAATCGGGGGGCGGGCATCCCCCAAAGGGCGGCGCCAAGACTGCATCATTCGATGACGGCGCGATCCGAAGCCCCACACGACAAACGCATCAGGTCCCCATGACGAGCCTGTCGAACAGCCTCTCCGCTGACGCCGAGCCGCAACCGGTCACCATGGCCGTGGGCGGCGAGGTCTCGGATTTCTTCGCCCTGCTGAAGCCGCGCGTGATGGTGCTGGTGATCTTCACCGCCCTCGTCGGCATGGCGGTGTCGAACGTTCACATCCAGCCCGTGGTCGGCACGATCTCGCTCCTCATGATCGCCGTGGGTGCGGGCGCCTCGGGCTGCCTCAACATGTGGTGGGACGCCGACATCGACGCCGTGATGACCCGCACGGCCAAGCGCCCGATCCCGGATGGCCGCATCCAGCCCGGCGAGGCCCTGGCCTTCGGCATCGTCCTGTCCGTCGGCTCGGTGCTCGTGCTCGGTCTCGCCTCGAACTGGCTCGCCGCTGGACTCCTCGCTTTCACCATCGTGTTCTACGCGGTGTTCTATTCCATGTGGCTGAAGCGCGCGACGCCGCAGAACATCGTCATCGGCGGTGCCGCCGGCGCCCTGCCGCCGATCATCGGTCAGGCCGTGGTCACGGGCTCGGTGGGCATCGAATCGATCGTCCTATTCCTCATCATCTTCATCTGGACGCCGCCGCACTTCTGGGCGCTGGCCCTGATCAAGTCGGGTGAGTACGCCAAGGCCGGCATCCCGATGATGCCGAACGTGGCCGGGCCGCAATCGACCCGCCGCCAGATCATCTACTATTCCCTCGTCCTCTTCCCCGTCGGCCTCGCCCCGGTCTTCCTCGGCTTCGGCGGCCTTCTCTACGGCCTGACCGCCCTGCTCGGCGGCCTCGGCATGCTCGCCTTCAGCGTCCACGTCTTCCGCAACCGCGAGGGCGAGGCGGAGCGCAAGGCGGCGCTGGGCATGTTCGGCTTCTCGATCCTGTACCTGTTCCTCCTGTTCTCGGCACTGCTGGCCGAGCACAGCCTCGGCCTGCTCCGGACGGTGATCGCGTGAGCGGCCTGCAGAACAATCCGCAGCCGCGGCCCCTCACGCCGGAGGAGGCGCAGCGCCGGCGGAAGCGGTCGCTCGCCATCGCGGCGGTGCTGTTCACCCTCGTGGCGATCTTCTACGTGCTAACCATCGCGAAGCTCGGACCTCAGGTCCTCAATCGCCCGCTGTGAAGCGCGGCGACGGAGTCACCATGACCGACCGTACCAAATCGTCCCGCAAGGCCGCCGTCACGGCGTTCGCCTGCGCCGGTCTCGCCTTCGGGATGATCGGCCTCGCCTTCGCGTCGGTGCCGCTCTACGACATGTTCTGCAAGGCCACGGGCTTCGACGGCACGCCGCGCAAGGGTGCCGCGCTCGCAGCGGCGGCCACCGACGACAGCATGCTGGTCCGGTTCGACACCAACGTCTCCTCCAGCCTGCCCTGGCGCTTCCAGGCCGAGACCGCCGAGGTTACGGCCCGGCTGGGGGAAACCAAGACGGTGTTCTTCCGCGTGAAGAACGCCGGCACCGTACCGTCCACCGGCATCGCGACCTTCAACGTCCAGCCGGCGCTGATGGGCGCGTTCTTCGTCAAGATCGAGTGCTTCTGCTTCAACGAGCAGACCCTGCAGCCGGGCGAGACCATGGATTTCCCGGTGGTGTTCTACATCGATCCGGCCATGCGCGAGGATTCGAACACCGCGCACCTCTCCGAGATGACCCTGTCCTACACCTACTTCGCGTCGAAGAACGGCCAGCCCACGGCCGCGCTTGCGACAACGGGCAGCACGGGAAAGAAGTCGAATTTCTGACGCGCCAACCCTGTTTTCCATGGGCCAAGCGTGACAAGAGCGCGCCGGGCTGATTAAGGGTCTGAGCGTGGAGGCCGGACATCCGGTCGAGCCGAAACAATGAGAGAGCCCGGGGCCATCACGGTCGGGGGCCAGGGGTCAGGAGAGACGTTAGATGGCCGAGGCGCACGCCAAGAACCACGATTTCCACATTCTCGCCCCGAGTCCGTGGCCGCTCATCGGCGCCTTCTCCGGCTTCCTCATGGCGTTCGGCGCCGTGTTCTGGATGAAGAGCCTCACCATCGGCACCCTCAGCCCGGGGCCGTACATCTTCGGTGCCGGCGCCATCGGCGTGCTCTACACCATGTACGCCTGGTGGAAGGACGTGGTCCACGAGGCCAACACGGGTGACCACACCCGCGTGGTTCAGCTCCATCACCGCTACGGCATGATCATGTTCATCGCCTCCGAGGTGATGTTCTTCGCCGCGTGGTTCTGGGCCTATTTCGAGGCGGCCCTCTACACCGCCGACCCGATCCAATCGACCCGCGTTGACTTCACCGGCGGCACTTGGCCCCCGAAGGGCATCGAGGCGTTCGACCCCTGGCACCTGCCGCTCCTCAACACCCTGATCCTGCTCACCTCGGGCACGACCATCACCTGGGCCCACCACGCCCTCCTGCATGACGACCGCAAGGGTCTGAAGTACGGCCTGTGGCTGACGATCATCCTCGGCGTGCTGTTCTCGGCCTGCCAGGCCTACGAGTACGCCCACGCCCATTTCGGCTTCTCGGGCAGCATCTACTCGGCGACCTTCTTCATGGCGACGGGCTTTCACGGCTTCCACGTCATCATCGGCACCATCTTCCTCTCCATCTGCCTGTACCGTGCCTATCTCGGCCAGTTCACCGTGAAGCAGCACCTCGGCTTCGAGTTCGCCGCCTGGTACTGGCACTTCGTCGACGTGGTGTGGCTGTTCCTGTTCGCCTCGATCTACGTCTGGGGCTCGGGCGCCGGACACGCCGCCCACTGAGTTCGGCCCTCTCGGCTGCATGGGAGACATGAAAGGGCGGCGCGAGCCGCCCTTTCGCGTGTGGGGACCGTCCCTTATCCCCATATCCGCATCGAGCCGGCGTTCGTCCGGGCTCGAGGAGTACGCATCTTGGACGCCACGCGGCCACTTCCCCCACCGATCCCCACCGGCCTGCGCGGTCGCTGCCCGCGCTGCGGCGAGGGCCACATGTTCGACGGCTTCCTCACCTTTCGTCCATCCTGCGAGGTCTGCGGCCAGGATTTCTCCGGCTTCAACTCCGGCGACGGCCCGGCCTTCTTCGTCATGTCCATCGTCGGGATCGTCGTGGTCGGCCTCGCCCTGTGGATGGAGATCACCTACGAGCCTGCGATCTGGATCCACGCCCTCGTGGCCGGTTCCCTGTCCATCGGGTTGAGCCTCGCCATCATCCGGCCGCTCAAGGGCGTCCTCGCTGCCTTGCAATTCGCCAACAAGGCCGAGCAGGGGCGCTTCCGCTAGTGCCGTCCGTCCGGCCCGCCGCCGTGCGCGCCCTGATCGCGCCCGGCCTCGTCTCCCTCGTCTGCCTCGCGATCCTCCTCGGGCTCGGGGTTTGGCAACTCGATCGCAAGGGCCAGAAGGAGGCGCTGATCGGGCGCATCCTCGAGCGCTCGCGGGTCGAGCCTCCCGCAGCCCCGCCCGCTCCAGGCACGTGGAATCCGGACGCCGACGAGTTCCGGCGCGTGCGCGTCACCGGCACCCTCCTCAACGACCGCGAGACCCTGGTCCACGGCCTGGCGGCCGGCGCCACGCCGGGGCGCGCGCTCCAGGGTTACTACGTCCTGACGCCCCTTCGCCTGTCGGAGGGCGGTACGGTTCTGATCAACCGCGGCTTCGTGCCGACCGAACTGAAGGCGCCGGCCAACCGCAATGGCGGGCAGGTCGTCGGGGAGACCGTGGTCACCGGCATCCTGCGGGGCTCCGAACCGCGGACCATGTTCGTGCCCGCCCCCGACACCGCACGGAACGAGTGGTTCAACCGCGACATCCCCGGAATCAGCGCGGCACTCGGGCTGACGAACGCCCTCCCCTACCTCGTCGAGGCGGACGCGACGCCCAATCCCGGTGGCTGGCCCAAGGGTGGACAGCTGCGCGTCGACCTGCCGAACAACCACCTGCAATACGCTTTCACCTGGTTCGGCATCGCCGGCTGCCTCGTCGGCGTGTTCGGCGTGTTCGCGTGGAAGCGCCTCTTCGACGCACCGGACGCGGTCTGAACCGTCGACCGGCTTGCCGGAGACGGCGCGCGCGCTACTCTCCGGTTGGGCGGATCACGCCCCGGAGTGTGCCCCATGCGCGCCGCGACCCTGCTGCTGACCCTCGGCCTGACGTTGAGTACGGCGTACGCCGCCGACGAGGCCGGGCGCGCGGCGGCCCGCGCCACCGTCACCCGTCAGCTCGAAGCGTTCCGCACCGACGACGCGGCGACCGCCTACGCCCAGGCCGCCCCGGCGATCCAGGGCCTATTCCCCTCCCCCGACTCCTTCCTCGCCATGGTCCGCAAGGGTTACGCCGCCGTCTACCGCGCCCGCAGCTTCAGCGTGGACCGGGTCGAGGATGTCGGCACCGACGGCGTCGCCCTGGGGGTGAAGCTGCAGGACGAGGCGGGCGCCGACTGGATGGCCCTCTACACGCTGGAGCGGCAGCCCGACGGAGCGTGGCGCATCACGGGATGCCAGTTGGCCAAGGCCCCGGGCACCAGCACCTGAGCCGCATCAGGTTTCGACAGGCCGGACGGCTTGGTGTAGACGGGGCGCCTTCCCGGAGGCCCCTTTGCTTCACGTCTCGACCCGCGGCGCCGCGGCGCCCCTCTCCTTTTCCGATGCCCTGCTCGCCGGGCTCGCCCGTGACGGCGGTCTCTATGTGCCAGAGACCTGGCCGCGGTTGTCGCACGAGACCATCGCGGGGCTAGCCGGCCTGCGCTACGCCGACGCTGCCAAGATCGTCCTGCGTCCCCTCATCGACGGCGAGATCGCGGATGGCGACCTCGACCGGATGATCGAGGAATCCTACGCGACGTTCCGGCACCCGGCCGTCTGCCCGCTGACCCAGCTCGACGACAACCTGTTCCTCCTCGAACTGTTTCACGGGCCGACGCTCGCGTTCAAGGACGTGGCGATGCAGCTCCTCGGGCGGCTCATGGACCACGTCCTGCGGGCGCGCGGTTCGCGGGCGACCATCGTCGGCGCCACGTCGGGCGATACCGGCTCCGCCGCCGTCGAGGCGTTCCGCGGCCTCGATCAGGTCGACATCTTCATCCTGTTCCCGGAGGGCCGCGTCTCCGAGGTGCAGCGGCGGCAGATGACCTCGGTGGGGGCGGACAACGTCCACGCCATCGCCATCGACGGCAATTTCGACGATTGCCAGAACATCGTCAAAGCCCTGTTCCAGCACGCCGAATTCGCCGATGCGGTGAAGCTTTCGGGCGTGAACTCCATCAACTGGGCCCGGGTCGCCGCCCAGGCGGTGTACTACTTCACCAGCGCGGTCGCCCTCGGCGCGCCCCACCGCCCGGTCTCGTTCGCCGTGCCCACGGGCAATTTCGGCGACATCCTTGCCGGCTGGGTCGCCAAACGCATGGGCCTGCCCATCGAGCGCCTGATGATCGGCACCAACGCCAACGACATCCTGGCCCGGACCCTGGAGCATGGATCCTACGAAGTGCGGGGCGTGCAGCCCACCACCTCGCCGTCCATGGACATTCAGATCTCCTCGAATTTCGAACGCCTGCTGTTCGAGGCCCTCGGCCGCGATGCGTCGAGCCTCGGTCGCCTGATGGCCGGCCTGAAGCAGTCGGGCGGGTTCACCCTCGATCCGGCGGTGCTCGACACCGTGCGGGCCGAGTTCGATGCCACCGCCGTTCCGGAGGACGCCGTGAAGGCCGAGATCGCCCGGACCTTCGCCGAGACCGGCCACGTCATCGACCCGCACAGCGCCATCGGCGTCCATGCCGGCCGCCGGCTCCTCGAGACGGACCCGCGCACGCCCGTCGTGGCTCTGGCCACCGCGCATGCGGCGAAGTTCCCCGATGCCGTGTCCGAGGCGGTGGGCGGCGCGCGCCCGGCCCTGCCGCCGCATCTCGCCGACCTCCTCGACCGCAAGGAGACGTTCTCGCGCGTCGCCAACGACCAGGCGGCGGTGGAGAGCTTCATCCGCGCGCATGCCCGCATCACCAAGGCCGGCTGACCCCATGAACCAGCACTTCGCCACCCACGGCGCCTCCCCGGACCTGCGGATCACGCGCCTGGACAACGGCGTCACCGTGGTCACGGAGGCGATGCCGGGGGTCGCCACGGCGACCCTCGGCGTCTGGGTCGGCGCCGGCTCGCGCCACGAGCGGCCCGACGAGGGCGGGCTGAGCCACCTCATCGAGCATATGGCGTTCAAGGGCACGAAGACGCGCTCGGCCCGGCGCATCGCCGAGGACATCGAGAATGTCGGCGGCGACATCAACGCCGCGACCTCCGCCGAGGGCACGAGCTACACCGCCCGGGTGCTCGGCGAGGATGCGGGCGTGGCGCTGGACGTCATCGGCGACATCCTCACGGATTCGGTGTTCGATGCTGGCGAGTTGGCGCGCGAGAAGGGCGTGATCCTCCAGGAATACGCCGCCATCGAGGATACCCCCGACGACGTGGTCTACGAGGCCTTCACCGAGGCGGCGTTCCCCGATCAGCCCATGGGCCGTCCGATCATCGGCACGCCGGACACCATCAACAGCTTCGACCGCGCCGGCATCGAGGCGTACATCGCGCGCGAATATACCCCCGACCGCATCGTGCTCGCGGCGGCCGGCGCCATCGCGCACGACGCCATCGTCGAATCCGCGCGCACCCATTTCGGCGCGCTCAAGGCCGCGACGCCGCCCGAGACCGTCCCGGGAATCTACAAGGGCGGCGAGAAGCGTCTGCAGAAGAAGCTCGAACAGGCCAACGTCGTCATCGGCCTGCCCGGCCTGTCGTTCCGCGACCCCGGCTACTACGCCCTGCACATGTTCACCCAGGTGCTCGGCGGCGGGCTGACCTCGCGCCTGTGGCACGAGGTGCGCGAGACGCGGGGCCTCGCCTACGAGATCCAGGCGTTCCACTGGTCGTTCTACGATTGCGGGCTGTTCGGCATCGGCGCCGGCACCTCGGGCGGCGATCTCGGCCAGCTCGTGGACGTGACCCTGGAGGCCACCACCCGGGCGGCCCGCGACGCCGACACCGTCGAGGTCGCCCGCGCCAAGGCGCAGCTCAAGGTCGCGCTGCTGTCGGCCCTGGAGACGCCCGGCGGACGCATCGAGCGCAACGCCCGGCAGATCCTCGCCTGGGGCCGGGTGATCCCGGCGCAGGAGGTCATCGCCAAGGTGGATGCCGTCACCGTCGACGATGTCCGTGCCGCCGGCATCAGGCTGCTTTCGGGCGCCCCGACGCTGGCCGCGATCGGTCCGATCAAGAAGCTGCCGCCCCTGGAGCGGATCGCCGCTGCCCTGAAGGCCGCCTGAGATTTTCCGCCCCCGGCTTGTTTTGGCCTCAAAGGAACGTGATCCAGCGGGTTCGGCGTCACGGTTGAGAAACGGTGGGCGTCTCCGCTCCGGCGCCCCCGCTGCCTTGCCGGTGGAGGTCGCCGCCGATACGACTGAGCCCTCGGCTGAGCCGTACTCGTCACACAGCCTCGCCCGGCCGGAACACTCGCCCGTTGCGTCAGATCTCCCTCGTCCTCGCCGCTCTTCTCACGGCTCTCTTCGGCGCCCTGCTCCTCAGCGCGCCGGCGCGCGCCGTCGAGGCCGTGCGCGTCACCCTCGATGCGCCGGCCATCGACCTGACGACGATGATCGAGCGCTATCGCTCGGACGGGGACCTCATCCAGATCTCCACGGCACCGGGCAAGGACGGCATCGTCCGCCGCATCGTCGTGAAGGCGCGCGACACGGGCGGGCGCCCCGACTGGATGGTGTTCGCGCTGACCAACGACACCGACGAGCAGATCGACCGCGTCCTCGTCGCCCCGCATTTCCGCCTCGTCGGCTCGGGCGTGATCTGGCCGGACCTCGGCGGCTCGCGCATCGCCGCCATCACGGCCAGCCAGGGCATCCGCCCGGAGCGCGACGAGAATCCGGAAGCCGACCAGTTCGTCATCACCCTCGATCCCGGCGCCACCGTCACCTACGTGGCCGAGCTGCGCGGGCCCAACATCCCCCAGGTCTACCTCTGGGACCAGGAAGCCTACCGCAAGAAATCCACCGGCCTGACCCTCTACAAGGGCATCATCATCGGCATCGCCGGGCTGCTGGCGCTGTTCCTGACGATCATCTTCGTGGTCAAGGGCGCGATCATCTTCCCCGCCGCCGCCGCCCTGGCGTGGTCGGTCCTCGCCTATGCGTGCATTGACTTCGGATTCCTGCAAAGGGTGTTCCCCGTCACCGAGGTGGCCGAACGGGTCTACCGGGCGTCCGCCGAGGCGGTGCTCGGCGCCACCCTGCTGGTGTTCCTGTTCGCCTATCTCAACCTCAGCCGCTGGCACGTGCGCTACAGCCACGTGGCGTTCTTCTGGCTCGCCTTCCTCGCCGGCCTCGTGGCGCTCGCCGTGTTCGATCCGCCCGTGGCGGCGGGTGTCGCGCGCATCTCCATCGCGGCGGTGGCCGGGGTCGGCCTGCTGCTCATCGTCTATCTCGCCGCCCATAACGGCTACGACCGGGCGATCCTGCTGATCCCGACCTGGTTCCTCCTCCTCGTCTGGGTGGTGGCGGCGGGCTTCGCCATCACGGGACAGATCGGGAGCGACCTCGTCCAGCCCGCCCTCATCGGCGGCCTCGTCCTCATCGTCATGCTCATCGGCTTCACGGTGATGCAGCACGCCTTCGCGGGCGGCGGCCTCACCCATGCCCTGGTCTCCGACACCGAGCGCCGGGCGCTCGCGCTCACGGGCGCCGGCGACGTGGTGTTCGACTGGGACGTGCCGGGCGACCGGGTCTTCGCCGGCCAGGAGATCGAAGGACAGCTCGGCCTCAAGCGCGGGGCCCTCGAAGGCCCGGCGGTGAACTGGCTCGCCCTCGTCCACCCGTTCGATGTCGACCGCTACTCGGCCGCCCTCGACACGGTCATCGAGGAGCGGCGCGGCCGCATCGTCCACGACTTCCGCCTGCGCTCCACCGCCGGCCCGTACTACTGGTATCGCCTCAAGGCGCGGCCGGTGATCGGCACGGACGGCGAGGTCGTGCGCATCGTCGGCACCATCTCGGACGTCACCGAGGTGAAGACCGCCGAGGAGCGCTTGCTGCACGACGCCGTCCACGACAGCCTCACCGGCCTGCCCAACCGCGAGCTGTTCCACGACCGCCTCGACTCGGCCCTCGCCTTCGCCAGCCAGGATGCCCGCCTGAAGCCGACGACCATCGTCCTCGACGTCGATCGGTTCAAGGCCATCAACGACGCCATCGGCCTCTCGGCGGGCGACTCGATCCTGCTCACCCTGTCGCGCCGCCTCGGCCGGCTCCTGCGTCCGCAGGACACCCTGGCCCGCGTCGCGGGCGACGAATTCGCCCTGATCCTCCTGTCGGAGCGCGACCCTGACCGCATCCTCTCGTTCGCCGAGATGATCCGCAAGGCCATCGCCACGCCGATCACCTACGCCGATCGCGAGATCTTCCTCACGGTGTCCGTCGGCATCGTCCTGCACGAGGTCGGAGCCACCCTGAAGCGCGAGGAGGTGTTCAAGAACGCCGAGATCGCCATGATCCAGGCCAAGCGCGGCGGCGGCGACCGCATCGAGGTGTTCCGTGCCGATATGCGCAACGAGCACGGCGACCGCCTGATGCTGGAGGGCGACCTGCGGCGGTCCCTCGAGCGCAACGAGATGAAGGTGCTGTTCCAGCCCATCGTTCGCCTGGAAGATCGCACGGTCGCGGGTTTCGAGACGCTGCTGCGTTGGGATCACCCCAGGCTCGGCCGCATTCCGGCCTCGACCTTCATGCCGGTGGCCGAGGAATGCGGGTTCGTGGTCAACCTCGGCATCTTCGCCCTGGAACGCACGGCCCTCGAACTCGCGGCCTGGCAGCGCTCCCTCGATGTCGAGCCGCCGATCTTCGCCTCCGTCAACATGTCGTCACGCCAGCTCCTGCGCCACGACCTCCTGCACGACGTGAAGACGATCCTGGCCCGGTCCGGCGTGCTGCCCGGCTCCCTCAAGCTCGAACTCACCGAGAGCCTGGTGATGGAGAACCCGGAATACGCCGCGCAAATGCTGGCGCGCATCCACGACCTCGGCGCCGGCCTGTCGCTCGACGATTTCGGCACGGGTTACTCGGCCCTGTCCTACCTCCAGCGTTTTCCGTTCGACACCATCAAGGTCGACCAGTCCTTCGTCCGGCAGATCGCGACGGGGCGCACGGCGATCCTGCGCTCCATCGTCAAGATGGCTCAGGAACTCGACCTCGCCATCGTGGCCGAGGGCGCGGAATCGGAAGCCGACGCGCAGGCACTCGCTGAGCTGGGTTGCGAGTACGCGCAAGGCTTCGCCTTCGGCGAACCGATGTCGATGCTCCAGGCCCGGCAACTCCTCGGGGCGGCCCCGGAAGCCGCCTGACGGCCGCGAGAAACGCCGATCCCCGCGAAGACGGCGGGTCGGTTTAAACCTCCCTTAACCATGATCCGCCATCGTTCCCTCTAGCGGAATGCTGAGTGTCTCTCACGGAACTCCCGCTGCGCCGCCGTGCTCAGTGTGAGAATCGGCGGTGACCGGGAGTTCTGCGAGGCACTCTTAGGCCCGAGCGGCCGTGGGATGGGGGATCACCTGATGGGCGAAGCGGCCTTACGGAACGATGCGAGCTTCGATACCAGCATCGTCCGGCGCCTGATGGCCCGGCCCCTGCGCCTCGTCGAGACGCCCATGGCCGAGATCGTGCCGTTGCGTGCGGCCACGCCGTCCACGGAGTCCGTCGAACCGGCGGAGGCCTCCGCCGACGTCGCCCGCCTCAAGGCGCAGCTCCAGGTGATGAAGGCGGTCCTGCGCTCCGAGCGGGACGAGACCGCCCATCTGCGCGCCCGCATCGCGACCATCGCCGAGTCCGACGCGCCCCTGACGCCCGAGGCCCAGGCCGTGCGCGATCGCTGGGCCGCCCTCGTCGATCAACTCCTGCACTCGGCACGATAGCCACCCGTTCCGCGACGCGCGACGCGACGCCTGGCCCCGTTCGAGGGATGATGATGAGCGCCCGCTGCTCCCTCGTGGTCAACGGCAAGTCCGTGCGGATCTCCACGGGCGACACCCCCCTGGAGGCCGCCCTGGCCGATGGCATGATCGCCGCGCCGCCGGGCCTCATGGGACAGGGCTCCGGCCCCCTGCCCCGGCGAGCCCAGGCCCGCAGCCATCGCGCCGACGCCGTCAAGCTCACCCCGCCGCGCGCCGGCCTCATCGAGCGGCCCGAGACCTTCGGCGCACCGGTCAAACCGGCGCCTGCCCAGAAGCGCGCCGGCACGGTGACGCAGATCACGCCGCTCGGTCCCCACACCCTCGAAGTGGTGGTGACCCTCACCAAGCGCTTGGCCCTTGAGCCGGGACACGGGGTGGTGGCGGCCTTCGAGGGCTTCGAGCCCGTCGTCCTGAATCCGACCCTGCGCGTCGACGGCTCGGCCGAACTCAACGAACTCGTCTTCCACCTGCGCCTCACCGGCGACCGCACGGCCCTGCCCGACGCCTTCGGCGAGGAGATCGTCCTCGACCATCCGGTGAAGATCAAGGGACCGGTGGGCCGGGGCTACTACCGGCCGGGCGGCGGCCGCCTCGTCCTCGTCGCGGCCGAGACCGGGTTCGCCCCGATCTGGTCCATCGCGCGGGCCGCCCGCTACATCGAGCCGGCCCGCGAGGTCGCGATCCATGTCGGCGCCCGCGACCCCCTCGACCTCTACATGCGTCCGTCCCTGGACTGGCTGCGCGCCACGGGGGTGGGCCGCCTCGTGCTCGTGGCCGACCGCAGCCGCCAGCGGCCGCCCGACGTCCGGCCCGGACCCCTGACGGCGCATCTACCGTCGCTGCGCACCACCGACGTGGTCCACGTCGCCGGCGACGCCTCGACGGTGGGCGCCGTCGAAGTCCTGGCCGCGGCGGCCGGGGCCCGGTGCTACCCGATCCTCCTCAACGCCAAGCCCTGATCCGGCACGCCCCGGCGGCGAGGACGGCGGGCCCCTACTCGGGCCCGACCTGACGCACGGCCCCGCGCGCGGCGCTGGTGGCGAACATCGCGTAGGCCCGGAGTGCCGTGGTGATCCGACGCTTGCGCAGCTCGGCCGGCTTCCATCCGGCAGCGTCCTGTGCGGCCCGGCGTTCGGCCAACTCGGCCTCGTCCACGGCGAGGTGGATGCGGCGCCCCGGGATATCGATCTCGATGCGGTCGCCATCGCGCACGAGGCCGATGAGCCCGCCTTCCGCCGCTTCCGGCGAGACATGGCCGATGGACAGGCCCGAGGAGCCGCCCGAGAACCGCCCGTCGGTGACGAGGGCGCAGGCTTTGCCGAGGCCCTTCGATTTCAGGTAGCTCGTCGGGTACAGCATCTCCTGCATACCGGGGCCGCCGCGCGGGCCCTCGTAGCGGATCAGCACCACCTCGCCCGCCTTGACGCGGCCCTTGAGGATGGCGTCGACGGAATCGTCCTGGCTCTCGAACACCCGGGCGGTGCCGGTGAAGGTGAGGATCGAGGCGTCCACCCCCGCCGTCTTCACGATGCAGCCGTCGACGGCGAGGTTGCCGTAGAGGACGGCGAGGCCGCCATCCTGCGAGTAGGCGTGGGCCGCCTCGCGGATCACGCCGCCGGTGCGGTCGAGGTCGAGCTCCTCCCAGCGCGCCGCCTGGCTGAAGGCGACCTGGGTCGGCACGCCGCCCGGCGCCGCGCGATAGAACTCCGACACCGTGGCGCTGCCCGTGCGGCGCACGTCCCAGCGGTCGAGGGCCTGGCCCAGGGTGCCGGCATGGACGCTGCCGGCCTGCGCGTCGATGAGGCCCGCGCGGTCGAGTTCGCCGAGGATCGCCATGATGCCGCCGGCCCGGTGCACGTCCTCCATGTGGACCTCGGCCACCGCCGGGGCGACCTTGCACAGGACCGGCACGCGCCGCGACAGGCGGTCGATGTCCGCCATGGTGAAGGGCACCTCCGCCTCGTGGGCGGCGGCGAGCAGATGCAGCACCGTGTTGGTGGAGCCGCCCATGGCGATGTCGAGGGTCATGGCGTTCTCGAAGGCCGAGAAGCCGGCGACCGACCGGGGCAGCACGCTGGCATCGTCGCCCTCGTAGTAGCGCTTGGCGAGATCGACGATGAGGTGACCGGCCTCGACGAACAGGCGGCGGCGGTCGGCATGGGTCGCCAGCACCGAGCCGTTGCCGGGCAGCGACAGGCCGAGCGCCTCCGTCAGGCAGTTCATCGAATTGGCCGTGAACATGCCCGAGCACGAGCCGCAGGTCGGGCAGGCCGCGCGCTCGATGGCGGCCACGTCCTCGTCCGAGACCCGGTCGTCGGCGGCCGCCACCATGGCGTCGACGAGGTCGAGCTTCTTGATCACGCCCTTGAGCTGAACCTTGCCGGCCTCCATCGGGCCGCCGGAGACGAACACCGCCGGAATGTTGAGGCGAAGCGCCGCCATGAGCATGCCGGGGGTGATCTTGTCGCAATTGGAGATGCACACCATCGCGTCGGCGCAGTGGGCGTTGACCATGTACTCGACGGAATCGGCGATGAGTTCGCGCGAGGGCAGCGAGTACAGCATCCCGTCATGGCCCATGGCGATGCCGTCATCGACCGCGATGGTGTTGAACTCCTTCGCGACGCCGCCGGCCGCTTCGATCTCGCGGGCCACGAGCTGGCCGAGGTCCTTAAGGTGGACGTGGCCCGGCACGAACTGGGTGAAGGAATTCACCACGGCGATGATCGGCTTGCCGAAATCGCCGTCCTTCATGCCGGTGGCGCGCCACAGGCCGCGGGCGCCGGCCATGTTGCGGCCATGGGTGGTGGTGCGGGAACGGTAGGCGGGCATCGCATCTCTCGCTGTTCGCCGCGCTTTTGCGGGCGGGAGGCGATGCGTTGCAAGGGCCTTTCGCGCGGATCCGGTGCTCCGGACCCGCAAGGGTCGTCGCCTCAGGCCGCCCGAGCGCGCAGGCCGGCGCCGTTGCCGAAGGCGCGGGCGTAGAGGGAGGCGTAGGTGGTGGCGGCCTCGTCCCAGCCGAAGGTGCGCGACATGGCCGTGCGGCGCATGGCGTTCAGGCGCTTCTTCTGGCCGAAGGTGTCGAGGGCCCGGCGGATCGCCCCGGAGAAGCCGCGCGCCGATGCCTCGCCGAAGGTGAAGCCGGTCACGCCGTCCTCGACGGTGTCGGCGAGCCCGCCGGTCCGATGGACGATGGGAAGCGAGCCGAAGCGCTGGGCGTACATCTGCGCCAGGCCGCAGGGCTCGAAGCGCGACGGCATCAGCAGGAAGTCGCTGCCCGCGAACATCCGGCGGGCGTCCTGCTCGTTGAAGCCGACATGGACGCCGACGGCATCGGGATGGCGGCGGGAGAGATCGCGCAGCGCCCCCTCGAAGCGGCCCTCGCCCTGGCCGATGACCACGAGCTGGCCGCCCTCGGCCACGATGGTCTCGGCGGCGGCGAGGCTCAGGTCGATGCCCTTCTGGTGGACGAGGCGGGAGACGATGGCGAAGAGCGGCCCGCGCGAGACGGCGAGACCGAACTGGCGGCGCACGGTCTCGGCGTTGGCGCGCTTGCCCTTCCAGTCGTCGGCCTCGAACCGCGTGGCGAGGTGCGGGTCCGTGCGCGGGTCCCAGCTCTCGTCGATGCCGTTGAGGATCCCAGCGAGACGCCCCTGGGCCGCGCGGGTGCGGAGCAACCCGTCGAGGCCGCAGCCGGCATCCGGCGTGGTGATCTCGCGGGCGTAGGTGTCGCTGACGGTGGTGACGTGGGAGGCGTAGTAGATGCCGGCCTTGAGGAACGAGAGCTGTCCGTAGAACTCGACGCCGTCCATCTGGAAGGCGTGGTCCGGCACGCCGAGGCGCCCGAGGGAGTCGGGGGAGAACAGGCCCTGGTAGGCGAGGTTGTGGACGGTCAGGATGCTCGGCACCCGCAGGCCGCCCCAGGCGAGGTAGGCCGGGGCCAGGGCCGCCTGCCAGTCGTTGAGGTGGAGGAGGTCTGCGGCCCAGGCCGGATCGGCCCCGCGGGCGATCTCGGCGGCGGCGAGGCTCAGGCGGGCGAAACGTACGTCGTTGTCGCAGAAGTCGCCCTGACCGTCGCCGTAGGGCGTGCCGTCGCGCTGGTAGAGCTCGGGACTGAGGAGGACGTAGATCTGGAGGCCGTCGCCGCTCTCCACCAGGCCGAGCTCGCAGGGCGGCACCCCGGCATGGCCCGGCAGCTGCGCGACGACGGGAATGTGGTCGAACCGGTCCACCACCTGGCGATACCCGGGGATGAGGACGCGGATGTCGTAGTGCCGGCGCAGGGCCCGCGGCAGGGAGGCGGCGACCTCGCCGAGGCCACCGGTCTTGACGAAATCCGCCATCTCGGGCGTGGCGAACAGGATGCGGGGCTGATGTAGGGACGGGATCGTCTGCCCGAGAAGGCCGCGGGCGGAGGCGGAGTGGGCAGTCGCCGCAGACGTCATGGAATCCTTGCCGCTCCGGGCACCTTGGACGTTCAGGGCAAGACTACCCATGGCTGACGTCGGCATCGTGAACGTCCCGATTGGTAAATGGTTCCGTTGCAATGCACAATCCAAGCCACGATTTCGGTTACGGATTCCTTGCTTTTGGTGCGGCGCAAACGGTCGCAGATCGGGAAATTCAGGGCCGGTTCAGCACTGCAACCCTGGATGGATGCCCACGCGATGTGCATCCGTGCCGAGGCGCTGTGCGACAGGGATGCGCAATCGTCACGCTTCGGCGACCCACGCCCGCAATCCCGCCAATCCCTGGAAGGCGTCGGCCGACCGGACGGCGAGGTGCGGGGCCTGACTCCGCATCATGTCGGCCAGGGCATGGCCGGGGCCGAGCTCGAGCACCCGGGTCGCACCGCGTTCGACGATGGCTTCGAGGCAGGCGGCCCAATCGATGGGCGTCGCAACCTGCCGGGCGAGGGCGTCGCGGAACCGGGCGGGATCGAAGACCGGCGCGCCGTCGGTGCCGTTGAGGAGGGTCCGTCCGGGAGCCGGCCGGCTCGGGGGCGTCGCGTCGAGGCACGCCCGGAACGGCGCCACGGCCTCCGCGAGCAGTGGCGTGTGAGAGGCGACGGCGACGGACAGGCGGCTCGCCCGGGCCGCGCCCGCATCCAGTGCTTCCACGCAAAGGAGGTCGAGGGCGGTGCCCGCGCCGCCGACCACGAACAGGTCGGACGGGTTACGGATGGCGATGGCGCAGGCGTGACGGTGAAGGAGCGGCGCCAGCACCGCCTGCGAAAGCCCCCGGATCGCCGCGAGCCCCTGGCCGGGGCGGCTCGCCGCATCCATGGCCTCGGCCCGGGCCGCCGTGAGAGCGAGGGTCTGGGCCGGAATCCACAGGCCGGCGATGCCCCAGGCCGCCATCTCACCGACGCTGTAGCCCGCGACGATGATGCGCTTGGGCAGGATGTCGGCGAGGCAGGCGTGAAGCGCGAGGGCTTCGGTGACGCAGAGGATCTGCCCGACGCGGTTGGCGTAGAGGCTCGCCGGATCGGCCTCTGCGGTGAGGCGACGCGGATCGCGGCCCAGTCGCTCCGTGGCGGCGGCGAAGACCGGCGCGGCGGCGGGCGCCTCGGCGGTGAGCGCGAACAGATCGGGCGATTGCAGGCCCTGGCCGGAGCAGAGCAGGGCGAGAGTCATTGGGCGAGAGTCATGGGTTGAGGATCATGGGTCGAGGCCGTCGACGAACAGCGTCATGGCCAAGAGGTCCGCGCAGCCGCCGGGACTGAGGTTGCGCGCCACGAAGGCGGCGTGGATCGCCCGGGCGCGGGCGCGCCAGTCGGATCGGGCGATACCGCCCTCGACGAGGAACGCGCGAGCGGCCCCCTGCGCGAAGGCCAGGCCGGCCGGCCCGCCGCGATGCAGCAGGTTGGTGTCTTCCACGCTGGCGATGAGTGCGAAGCAGAGCTGCACCCGCGCGGCCTCGGGATCGTCCGGCCGCAGGGCTTCGGCTGCGTTCAAGGCCGGGCGTGCCACGTCGTAGATCGTCGGAAACCCGAGCACCGCCTCGCGCCGCGCCCCGCCGGCCCGGAAGCGGCGGGCGGCGAGGGTACCATGGCTGTCCGGGGGAACCGGACCGGCCGCGATGGCTGGTCCCCACAGGTCGGCGACGAGGCCGCCGAGGGTTCGACGGCTTCCCCGGGCCGCGCGAAACCCGGCGGCGGCGGTGAGGAGACCGAGGCCGAAGATCGCGCCGCGATGGGTGTTCACCCCGCCGGTGGCGTCGAGCATCGCTGACTCGGCCGCGAGGCCGATGGCCCGCAGGGCGTCCATGCCGGCGCCCCGCGCGCCGGCCTCGGTGAGGGCGACGAAGTACGGTCCCAGGGTCTCGGCGCTGCGGTTCAGCAGGGCCGCATCCATGTCGGCATGGGCGCCGGAATCGTTGGGGCTGACGAGGCCGGGTTTCGGATAGGTCGCGACTTCGAGGCGGAGGCAGGCCACGGCCCGCGCCGCGATGGTCTCCGCCCCGATGGCGGGCGGATGGACCCGCGCCGCGCTCAGCATCCCACCCCCGCGAGGAAATCCGCGCGGGGCATGAGGGCGACGCCGCGCGCGTCCTTGACCATGATTTCGGGCGTGCCCTCGGCGAGTTCGCGCCACTGGACAGCCATCCCCCCGGCCCCGAGGCACTCGCCGTCGATCCGCATGGGCGCGTCACGGTCGATGGCAGCGAGACCGGCCAGGAGCCGCTCCGCGGATCCATCGAGGTGCCACAGGAGGTCGATGTCGGAGGTGGGCGACAGGTAGGTCAGCCCCGTGAGGTGCTGCCAGGCGAGACTGCCGAAGGTTCGGGTTTCGGGATCGAGGTCGACGAGTCGGCGCAAGGTCGGCTGCCAGGCCGCAGCGGCGGCGGATGCCGCGGCGGCGAGGCGTGGCGGGGGGGCCGTGGAGAGAATCGCGGACGGCTCCATCAGGAAGGACAGGCGCCGTTTGCCCTCAGCCGGCGGCAGGGGCAGGCCGAGGGGAATACCGGATTCCCCGCCCGTGGGCCGGCGCACCACCAGGGGCCAGCCGCGCACGGCCCAGTCGGCGACGAGGGGCAGGCCCTCGAGGTCCGGTCGCCCGGCGAGATGCGCGCGCCAGGATGCGGGGTCGACCCTGACCATGTGATGGCGCGCGGGTGCCTCAGGCACGCTCGGTGACATGCGTCGCGACCCGCTCGGCGATGACGGCGGCGCGCGGTCGGCCGCCGCGCTCCGCACCGAGGCGGTCGCGCCGGTCGCCCGGTCCCGGCGGCGCGCAGAAGTGAGCCTCCAACTGCTCCGCCAGGGATTTTTCCGGGTCCCAGACGGTGTGGATCGCACCGGTCTGGACGAGGTTGTCGAGGCCGGGAGCGAAGACCGGGGTGGCACGGGCTTTTTCCGTCAGCACGTCGAGGGAAAGCTTCGTCACGCGGGCCATGGAGGGGAGATCCATGACCTCCGGATGTGCGCCCGGCAGGGCGACGAGATGGGCCGTGGCCAAGGCCGTCGCGATGAAGGCGCCGGCGGCGCTGCGTCCGTAGAGCAGGCCGAGGGTCGGATGACCCTCCGCCTCGGCCAGCATCAGCGCCTTGGCGAGGTGGGCGAGGTATTCGTTGAGGCCGAGGAGCTCGTCGCGCCGGCTCATGCGCTGGCTCGCCGAATCGATGAGCATCAGGATCGGTGCGCCATCGCCGGAGCGGGCGATGGCCAGCACCAGGCCCGCCAGCGCCAGAGCGCCGTCGATGCCGAGCGGCGTGCCCTCGGCGATCCCGAGCACGTGGACAAGGCCGCCGCCCGTTCGGCGGCCGGTGCCGAGGATCAATCCATCGGTGACGACGACGTCGTGGCCATCGGGGAACAGCCCAGCCAGAATCTCAGCGAGCGTCATCGGCACTCTCCCGACAGGTGGCGATCGCGCGGAACGCTTTCGTGGACAAGCCCGGCACGGCGGGCGCATCCGCGATCCCGAGAGCCGACCAGACCGCGACGGCGTCCGTGCTCGCGCCGAAGCGGGTGAGGCGCCGTTCCAGGCGGCTCTGCTCGGCGTCCAGGGTCGCGCGGTCGAGGCGGCCGGGCGCCTTGAGGACATCACGCACCGCGTCGCGAAACGCGCCCGGCCCGTCATCGACGAAAACATCGGCGCCGCCGATGAGGTAGCGGTGCTTGCCGCCCATGGTGCGCCAGACCAGGGCGCGGTCGCGGGCATCGAACTCCTCGACGCCCCGGTTCGTCTCGATCACCTCCGGGCCGGTGACGCTGATGCGTCCCTGCTCGGTGACGACGAGGGCCGAGCAGCAGCCGGCGATGAGGCCGCCGCCGCCGTAGCAGCCCGAACGCCCGCCGATGAGGCCGACGACGCGCGAGCCGGCGAGACGCGCCTCGACCAGAGCCCGCATGATCTCCGCGATGGCGGTCTCGCCCGCATTGGCCTCCTGCAGGCGCACGCCGCCGGTATCGAACAGGATGAGGACATCCAGGCTCAGGGTCTTGGCGGCACGGAGCAGGCCGACGAGCTTGGCTCCGTGGACCTCGCCCACGGCGCCGCCCATGAAGCGTCCCTCCTGGGCGGCAATCAGGATCGGCGCTCCCGCGAAGGTCGCACGGCCGACGATCATGCCGTCGTCGAACTGTTCGGGCAGGTCGAACAGGGCCAGGTGCGGGCTCGTCGCCCGTTCCTCGGGACCGACGACCTCGCGAAAACTGCCGGGATCGACCAGGGCGGCGACGCGCTGGCGGGCGTTGGCCTCGTACCAGCTCAGGGCTTCGGGCTCGAAGGCGGGATTCATGGTGCGTCTCCGGCGATGAGCCGCGCGCCCTGGGCGAGGCGCAGGGCGACGGTGTCGGGCCGGGCGCCGCCGTCGTTGATGGCGATGCGCAGGCCGCCCGCCCCGCGCCGCGCCACGAAATCCGCCACCACGGCGGCCCAGACCTCGCCGAAACCGTGGGCGGCGGTGGCGATCTCGACGGTGCAGCGGTCGGGCGCCAGCACCCGCTCCAGCAGGACTTCGAGGTTGCCGGACGCGACGATTCCGACGATGGCGCGGGGCTTGGTTCCACCGGCTGGGATCGGCGCATCGAGGGTGTAGCTGAGACGTTCCATCGGACGCTCTCCCGTCACCAGTTTCGGAATTGGCTCGGCGGCCGGTAGAGGCCGCCGGACGCGAGGGCGAGATCCTTGATGGAGCGGGCGGCGAGCAGGCTGCGGTCGGCGTCGAGGGGATCGATGCCAAGATCCTCCGGCCGGCGGATCACGCCGCGCTCGCGCAGGCGGGTGACCATGCCGGCATCGCGCCGCCGCCCGATCTCGGTGTAGCCGGCGACCCCCCGGATCGCCTGCTCGCGCTCGTCGGCGTTCCGACAGAGGAGCAGATTGGCGATGCCTTCCTCCGTGACGATGTGGGTGACGTCGTCGCCGTAGACCATGACGGGTGCCAGCGGCAGGTCGAGCTTCTCGGCCAGCGCCAGGGCGTCGAGGCGCTCCACGAACAGGGGGACGTTGCCGTCCCCGAAGGTCTCGCCGATCTGGACCACGAGCTTGCGGCCCCGCCGCAAGGGCGCCAGCGTGTCGGGATCGGCCTCGGCACCCGCCTTGAGCCAGGGCTCGCTCGGATGGCGGCGCCCGCGCGGGTCGGACCCCATGTTGGGCGCGCCGCCGAATCCGGCGATGCGGTTGGTGGTCACCGTCGAGCTGTGGCCGGCCAGATCGATCTGCAGGGTCGAGCCGATGAACAGGTCGCAGGCATAGAGCCCCGCCGTCTGGCAGAAGGCGCGGTTGGAGCGCAGCGACCCGTCCGCCCCCGTGAAGTAGATGTCCGGCCGGGCGGCGATGTAGTCGTCCATCCCCACCTCCGATCCGAAGCAGTGGATCTGCTCGACCCAGCCCGCCTCGATGGCCGGGATCAGGGTCGGGTGCGGGTTGAGCGCCCAGTGGGTGCAGACTTTTCCGCGCAGGCCGAGCTTCTCGCCGTAGGTCGGCAGCAGCAACTCGATGGCGGCGGTGTTGAAGCCGATGCCGTGGTTGAGCCGGCGGATGCCGTAGGGCGCGTAGAGCCCCTTGATCGCCAGCATCGCCGTGAGGATCTGGGTCTCGGTGATGGCGCCCGGATCACGGGTGAACAGGGGCTCGACGTAGAAGGGCTTGCCCGCCTCGACCACGAAGTGGACCCGGTCGCCGGGGATGTCGACGCGGGGCACCCGGTCGACGATCCGGTCCACCTGCGCCACGACGAGGCCGTCCTTGAAGCTCGTCGCCTCGACGACGGTCGGCGTGTCCTCGGTGTTGGGGCCCGTATAGAGGTTGCCGTCGCGGTCGGCGCTCACCGCCGCGATGAGGGCCACCTGCGGCGTCAGGTCGATGAAGTAGCGGGCGAACAATTCGAGGTAGGTGTGGACCGCGCCGAGCTCGATCTGCCCGCCGTAAAGCATCCGGGCGATGCGCGCCGCCTGCGGGCCGGAATACGAATAGTCGAGCCGGCGCGCGATGCCCTTCTCGAATACGTCGAGATGGGACGGCAGGACGATGCCCGACTGCACCATGTGCAGATCGTGGATCACCCCCGGATCGACCTCCGCCAGGGCGTCGGCGAGGACGTCCGCCTGCTTCTGGTTGTCGCCTTCGAGGCAGACCCGGTCCCCCGGGCGCAGCACCGCTTCGAGGAAGGGCGCGAGGTCGGACGCGGCCACGACCTTGCCGCGGGCGAAGGGCGCACCGGCCGCTATCCGCGCCGTGCGGGCGGCGCCCTGCCTCGCCCAATCCCTCATGGTCCGCCTCCGTATCCTGGGTGGCTATTTATGCAATCGTGCCGCACCGCGTATGCACTTGGCAAGAGCTTGCATACACAACGAGGTGAATTCGCGATAATGTGGCGGCAGGATGCGCGTTTCCGCCGCATTCACCGAACCTTCAACCTATCCCTGTCTCATTCCTGTGCGCATTCGATGCGACGCGTGGTGGGACCGGCCCGATGGAGTCCGGTCTCGGCACGGAGGCGGATGCCGGCACTTGCGTCATCGCGGGACCGGCGTCCCGCCGCTCACGACTGAACAGGTGGCAGCCGTGAGGCCCCGAGGATCACGCCCCATGGCGGCGGCAACCCGGGACATCGCGTTCAAGCGACCGGCCGCACGCCTGAAAGCACGAGGGGGATCGACACGTGTTGAATGAGAAGCTCATCGCACCCGAGGCCTGCGAGGATGCGGCCGGTCAGGCCGCCGTCCACCGGGCGCCCGCCGCCGTCTCCCGGGCATTGCCGGTAACGCCCACATCGGGCGACGCCGTGGCCGATCTGCGCGAAGCGATCCTGGCCAAGCTCGCCTACGCCATCGGCAAGACCCCGCAGAACGCCCGCGAGCGCGACTGGTTCGCCGCCACCGCCCTGGCCCTGCGCGACCGCATCGTCGACGCCTGCATGGCGAGCGGCGACGGCGTGCCGAACAAGCGCGTCTACTACCTCTCCCTCGAATTCCTCATCGGCCGCCTGCTCTCGGACGCGATGAACAATCTCGGCCTCGTCGAGACCACGCGCGCGGCGCTTCGCGATCTCGGCGTCAGCCTCGACACCGTCGAGGGCGCCGAGCCCGACGCGGCCCTCGGCAACGGCGGCCTTGGCCGCCTCGCCGCCTGTTTCATGGAAAGCATGGCGAGCCTGTCGATTCCGGCCATCGGCTACGGCATCCGCTACGATCACGGCCTGTTCCGGCAATCCCTCGAGGACGGCTGGCAGAAGGAGGCGCCCGAGACCTGGCTCGCCGAGGGCAACCCGTGGGAGTTCGTCCGTCCCGAGGCGACCTACACCATCGGGTTCGGCGGCCACGTCACCATGTCGTCCGTCGCCGAAGGCGTCATCCGCCGTCACTGGCACCCGGCCGAGACCGTCCGAGCGGTGGCCCACGACGTGCCGGTGGTGGGCTGGCGCGGACGCCACGTGAACACCCTGCGCCTGTGGAAGGCCGAGGCCGAGGCGCCCGTCGAGCTCGCCCGCTTCAACGGCGGCGACCACGTGGGCGCCGTGGCGGACCGCGCCCGGGTCGAGGCGATCTCGCGGGTGCTCTATCCCAGCGACTCGTCGGACTCCGGCCAGGAGCTGCGCCTGCGGCAGGAATACTTCTTCACCTCCGCCTCCCTGCAGGATCTCGTGCGCCGGCATGTCGCCGAGCGCGGCGACCTGCGCACCCTGCCCGACCACGCCGCGATCCAGCTCAACGACACCCATCCGGCCATCGCCGTGCCGGAGCTGATGCGCCTCCTCCTGGAGGATCACGGCTTCAACTGGGAGGATGCCTGGCACGTCACCACGAACACGCTGGGCTACACCAACCACACCCTGCTGCCCGAGGCGCTGGAGACGTGGCCGGTGGAGCTGATGGAGCGGGTGCTGCCGCGCCACATGCAGATCATCTACCTCATCAACTGGATGCACCTCGAGGAGCAGGGCCGGCACGGCCGGGCCGATGCGGCGCAGCTCGCCTCCGTGTCCCTCATCGAAGAGGCGAACGGCAAGCGGGTGCGCATGGGGCACCTCGCCTTCCTGGGCGCGCGCCGGGTCAACGGCGTTTCCGCCCTGCACACAAACCTCATGCGCTCGACGGTGTTCAAGGACCTGCACGCCCTCGATACGGACAAGATCGTCAACAAGACCAACGGCATCACCTTCCGCCGCTGGCTGCACAACTGCAATCCCGAGCTGACGCGCCTCGCCGTCGAGGCCGTGGGCGAAGGCGTCCTCGACAACCCCGAACTCCTGACGGGCCTCGCCGACCACGCATCCGACGCCGGCTTCCAGGACCGCTACCGGGCCATGCGCCGCGCCCGCAAGGAAGCGCTCGCCCGGGTGGTGGCCGAGCGCACGGGGATCGTCATCGATCCGTCGGGCCTGTTCGACGTGCAGATCAAGCGCATCCACGAGTACAAGCGCCAGCTCCTCAACGTCATCGAGACGGTGGCGCTCTATCAGGCGATCAAGGCCGAGCCGCACCGGGACTGGACGCCCCGCGTCAAGATCTTCGGCGGCAAGGCCGCGCCGAGCTACGTCCAGGCCAAGCTCATCATCAAGCTCGCCTGCGACGTCGCCCGGGTGGTCAACGACGACCCCGACGTGGCCGGACGCCTCAAGGTGGTGTTCCTACCGAACTACTCGGTGAGTCTCGCCGAGTCGATCATTCCGGCCGCCGACCTCTCCGAGCAGATCTCCACCGCCGGCATGGAGGCCTCGGGCACGGGCAACATGAAGCTGGCGCTCAACGGTGCCCTGACCATCGGCACCCTCGACGGGGCCAACATTGAGATCCGCGACCATGTCGGCGCGGACAACATCTTCATCTTCGGCCTCGATGCCGCCGGGGTGCAGGCCCGTATGAATGAGCCGGACTACGCGAAGGCCGCCATCGCCGCCTCGCCGCGTCTCGCCGCCGCCCTCGACCTCATCGGGACGGGCGGGTTCTCGCCCGACGACCCCGCCCGGTTCCGGCCCATCGTGGACAGCCTCGTCCACAACGACCGCTACCTGCTCACCGCCGATTTCGAGGATTACTGGCGCGCCCAGCGCGCCGTCGACGCGGCCTGGAACGATCCGGCGGCGTGGTGGCGCTCGGCGATCCTGAACACCGCCCGGATGGCGTGGTTCTCCTCCGACCGCTCCATGCGCGAGTACGCCGAGGAGATCTGGCGGGTGCGGGTCGCCTGACGCCACCACGCGCCGGCCCCGCCGACCGACGAAACGCCCCGGCCGATGCGAATCGGCTGGGGCCATTTGTATCAGGGCTTCAATGCGCCGTGCCGAAGGCGGCGAGCAGGCGGCTCTGCTGAGCGGCCACGGGGCTCGCGACGGCAATCGGCGTCGGACGCTCGTCGGTGATCACGTTGTCGAGGTGCAGGATGCGGGCATGCATCCGGCGCGAGCGCACGATGAGATCCTGAAGGCGCGCCGGCAGGATGCCGAACACGTCGGCCTTGAACGGATCGGGCGTGGTGAGACGCACCCGGGTCTTCTCCTCGAGGGCTTCGTTGGGCGTCAGCTCGCCCTCGGCCACGGCGCGCTGCACGAGGAGCCAGGAGGCGATCTGCATGAGGCGGGTGGTGAGCCGCATGGTCTCGCTGGCGTAGCTCAGGGTGCCGTCCCGCGACATCAGGCGCGATTCCTCGCGGCCCTCGCCGTCGAGATAGGCGGCCGCCTCCTCCACCATGGTCATGCCTTCGCGAAACAGGGTCTTGAAGGCATCCGAGCCGACATAGGTGTCGCCGAAATTGACCCAGTCCCGCTCGTCCCGGAATGTGACGTCGAATCCGTTCATCGTGCCTCCTATGCGGCGACCGGCCGGCCTGTCGTCCCGGACTGGGACATCGGCGGCGCCGTCCCCGTATGCTGCGCAATGCTAACGCCGCAGGCCGGCCGACGCGCCCTTAAGCCGTTATTAACCTTAACTTGGGCGCCTCCGAGCCGCCGGTTTCATGCCCCCCGAACGGAGGGCGCGCGTTGACTCCGTGCCGGCCATCCGCCATAAGCCGCGCCATCGCGACGCGGCGCTCTTCTGGGCGCTGTTCGCGCTTGCAGACACATTCTGGACGCGTGACGGGGCCTGCACTGGCGGTGAAGCCTGCGGCACCCATCCTCGGCCATTCGGAGATCGCGCCGTGAAGAGAACCTATCAGCCCAGCAAGCTCGTGCGTAAGCGTCGTCACGGCTTCCGCGCCCGTATGGCCACCGCCGGTGGCCGCAAGGTGATCGCGGCCCGCCGCGCCCACGGCCGCAAGAAGCTGTCGGCCTGAGAACAAGGCATCGCGCCGCCTTCGCGCGGCGCGTCCCGCATGGATCCGGCCCCGGGCCGCGAGATCGGATCGGCCGTGTCGACGATCGGACGGTTGACCCAACGTTCGGACTTCCTGGCTGCGGCGGGAGGACGGCGCTTCCATACGGAGCGCTTCTCCGCCCAAGGTCGGTTGCGCAATGTCGCGGGACCCGAGGCTTTGCGTGACGTCGCTGCGCCCGAAGGCCTGCGAATCGGTTTCACCATCACCAAGCGCGTCGGACACGCCACGGAACGCAACCGCATCCGGCGGCGGCTTCGTGCCGCCGTGCGTGCGGCTGCCGACGCCCTGCCGAACCCGCCGGCCGATATTGTGCTCGTCGCCCGACGCCCGGCCCTGACGGCCCCCTTCGAGACGCTGATCGAAGATCTGCGCCGCGCGGTGCCCGTCGTGACGAAGCCGCAAGCGCGCAAGGAATCGTCCGGCACCGAACGCCCCGGTTCGCGTCGCGGTCGTGGCAAGGCGACGTCTGGCGCATCGGGCGCGATGCCGCTATTGGCCTCTGGCCCCGAGGCGGCCCAGCCGGCCCGCGCCACGGCGCCCTCCCCCATTCCCAACGCATGCGACGGACCGACCGATGGGTAATGACAAGACGAACATGATCGTCGCGATCGCCCTGTCGCTGGCGGTTCTGCTCGGCTGGAACTACTTCATCGCCGCGCCGCGCGTGGAGCAGCAGCGTCAGGCCACGCTCCAGGGCAAGGCCGCGACCTCGCCCGACGGCGTGCCGAGCGCGAGCCCGAAGGAGGGCGGCCCGGCCGCCCCCGTGCCCGGCACCCTGCCGGGCGCCGCCGGCGGCACGCAGGGTGGCGTCGAGCCCCGAGAGGCGGTGATCGCCCGCTCGCCCCGCGTGACCATCGACACGCCGGCGCTCTCCGGTTCCATCGCCCTCAAGGGCGCGCGCATCGATGACGTCCTGCTGAAGAACTACCACGAGACCGTGGACGACAAGAGCCCGCGCATCGTGCTTCTGTCGCCGACCGGTACGGCCAATCCGTATTACGGCGAATTCGGCTGGGTTGGCCAGAATGCCGGTCCCCTGCCGGGCAGCGACACGATCTGGACCGCCGACGCCACCACCCTGTCGGTGGGCAAGCCCGTCACCCTGAGCTTCGACAATGGGGCCGGCCTCGTGTTCCGCCGCATCGTCGCGGTGGACGACAAGTTCATGTTCACGGTCCGCGATGAGGTCGAGAACAAGGGGGCCGCCGCCGTCAGCCTCTATCCGTACGGCCTCGTCTCGCGCTGGGGCAAGCCGACGACGCAGGGCTACTACGTGCTCCACGAGGGCATGATCGGCGTGCTCGGCGCCGACGGCCTCCAGGAATACACCTACGACCACCTCGCCAAAGAGCCCGTGCTCGGCAACGTTGCCACCAAGGGCAAGTCCTGGACGGGCGTCACCGGCGGCTTCGTCGGCATCACCGACAAGTACTGGGCGGCGGCCGCGATCCCCGACCAGGCGGCCCCCTACACCGGCAGCTTCACCGAGCGCACGGACGGCGCCACCAAGGTCTACCAGGCAAGCGTGCTCGGCGGCGTGCGCGTCGTCGATCCCGGCGCCACGGCGACCGCGACGCAGCAGCTCTTCGCCGGTGCCAAGGAAGTCAACACCATCAACGGCTACCAGAAGGATCTCGGCATCGAGAAGTTCGATCTGATGATCGACTGGGGCTGGTTCCACTTCATCACCAAGCCGATGTTCCGGGCGCTGGACTTCTTCTACCACCTGTTCGGCAATTTCGGCGTCGCGATCCTGGTCGTGACCCTGTGCCTCAAGCTCCTGTTCCTGCCCATCGCCAACAAGTCCTACCAGTCCATGGCCAAGATGAAGGCCGTGCAGCCCGAGATGGCCTCCATCCGCGAGCGCTACGGCGACGACAAGCTGAAGCAGCAGCAGGCGATGATGGAGCTGTACAAGAAGGAGAAGATCAATCCGGTGGCCGGCTGCTGGCCGGTGCTGATCCAGATCCCGGTGTTCTTCGCCCTCTACAAGGTGCTGTTCATCACCATCGAGATGCGGCACGCGCCGTTCTTCGGCTGGATTCAGGATCTGGCCGCGCCCGATCCGACGAGCTTCCTCAACCTGTTCGGCCTGCTGCCCTACGCCGCCCCGGACATCGTCCACCTCGGCATCTGGCCCATCATCATGGGCATCACGATGTTCATCCAGATGAAGATGAACCCCGCGCCGCCGGACCCGGTCCAGGCGCAGATCTTCACCTTCATGCCGATCGTGTTCACCTTCATGCTCGGCTCGTTCCCGGCCGGACTCGTGATCTATTGGGCCTGGAACAACACCCTCTCGGTGATCCAGCAATACGTCATCATGCGCCGCAACGGCGTAAAGGTGGAGTTGTGGGACAACCTCTCGGGGATGTTCAGGAAGAAGTCCGGCGACAAGAACGCGGTCGCCAAGAACTGATCTCCTGGTGTGACGCGAGCCTGCTACGGGCAGCGCGCGCGACACCCGCACCACACCGGTCCTTCCCGTCCTGACGATGGGGAGGACCGTCCTGTTTCTCGCGTGTCGGCTGTCTGATGGCGGATACGCCCGCTCCGAATGGTCCCGACCCCATGTCCCAAGCCGAAGACGCCGCGCTCCTCGAAGCCGGCCGCCTGCTGTTCGCGGGAGCCGCCGACTTCCTGTCCTCGGCCCCGACCGTGGTGGCCCTGCCGCCGATGAAGGGCGTCGAGATCGCGTTCGCGGGCCGCTCCAACGTCGGCAAGTCGAGCCTCGTCAACGCGCTCACCGGCCGCAACACCCTGGCGCGGACCTCGCACACGCCCGGCCGGACCCAGCAGCTCAACTTCTTCGACATCGGCGGGCGCCTGACCCTCGTCGACATGCCGGGCTACGGCTACGCGGCGGTGGAGAAGACCAAGGTCGAGGCCTGGACCGACCTCATCCACGACTACCTCAAGGGCCGGGCCAACCTCGCCCGGGTGTTCATGCTCATCGATTCGCGCCACGGCCTGAAGAGCATCGACACCGACGTCCTCGACGGCCTCGACAAGGCCGCCGTGAGCTACCAGGTGGTGCTGACCAAGGGCGACGCCCTGAAGAAATCCGAGATCGAGGCGCGCATCGAGAAGACCCGCGAGGCCCTGTCGAAGCGCCCGGCCGCCTATCCGGAGATCCTCATCACGTCGAGCCGCGACGACCGCGGCGTGCCGGAACTGCGCGCCAGCGTCGCCCGCCTCCTCGCCGAGCGCGGCGCGTGACCCTCCCCGACCGCATCCTCCTGGCGCTGGGCGCCCTCGCCGGCCTGCTGGGCGTCGCGGCGAGCGCGGCGGCGGCGCACATCGCCGGAGCCGACAGCCTGAAGACGGCCGCGCAGTTCCTGCTGTTCCACGCCCCCGCCATCCTCGGGCTGGTGGCCCTGGCCGCGACAAGCACGACGCACCGCCCCGTCACGCGGCTCGCCGCCGCCGCCCTCGTCGTGGGCCTCGCCCTGTTCTCCGGCGACCTCGCCCTGCGGGCGCTTCATGGGACGCCGCTGTTTCCCATGGCCGCGCCCATCGGGGGTCTTGCGCTGATGGGGGGATGGTTGCTGGCGGCTGTCGGGGCGTTCGTTGCAGTCGAACGCCGGTAGGCGGGACGACACATGAATCTCGTTTTCAACGAGCAGATCAAGCTTCTTGCAGCCGCTTTGAATACGGCTGCGACCTCCTGTTTCACGGTCGGTATCGCGACCCCGGTCGCGGGCTACATCTACAACATCGGAATATGCAGTTGACCTTGAGTCCCTGGTCGCTGGGACTCGGCGTCGCCGGTTGGTTTCTGGCCGCCATCACCCTACATTTCCTCGCAAGACGCGCGTTGAAGGGGCTCAAGCCATGAGCGAACTGGCAATCCTCGCTTTCGTCGTAACTCCGACCATCGTCGTCGTGATGGGCTATGTCGCCGTGCGCCTACAGGAAGCGGCCGGCCGCCGATATGATGCTACCGTTCGGGACCGGAATCGCGTTTCTACCAGCGCGCCGCCGTCCTAGAATGACGGTTCTGCTCCGGAATCCCTAACCCACCAGCGGCGGCAATGGCGGGGGCGCGCCGTCCGGCAGGGCCGTCCGGGCCACGTTCATGCTCATGGCGAGCAGCGTGTAGTATCCGTTGATCCCCGCCATCTCGATGGCGCCCTGCTCCCCGAACCGCTCCGCAACCCGCCCGTAAGTCGCGTCGCTCACCGCCCTATTGCGGTGAAGCTCCGTCGAGAAAGCGTGGACGAGGGCTTCGTCCGCCCCCATCATATCGGGACGCCGTCCGTCGCGGATCGCCGCGACGATGTCCGGGTCGAGACCGGCCTCCACGGCGATGGGCGCGTGGATGTGCCATTCGAGCTGCTGGGACCATTCCCGCGCCGTGATGAGGATGATGAGCTCCGACAGGTGCAGGGGCAGCACGCTGCGGTAGCGCAGGTGCAGCCCCATGGTGCTGGCATTGGTCATCAGTTCGGGGCTGCGCAGGAGCGGCACGAACGGCCCGAAGACCGGCCCCTTGCGCGCGGCGCGGAACGCATCCGATGCCGCCCTCTGGGCCTCGGTGAGCCGGTCGGCCGGGATCTCCGGCATGCGGTCGGGAGCGGACATGACCGGGCCTACGGCATCACGGGCGGATGATAGGTCAGGGTGAAGGCGAGCGCCCAGAGCAGGAACAGCACCACCGGCAGGTGGATGATGAGCTGCAGGAAGCTGAAGCCGACGATGTCACGGGCCTTCAGCCCGAGGATGCCCAGCAGCGGCAGCATCCAGAACGGGTTGATGAGATTCGGCAGGGCTTCGGCCGCATTGTAGACCATCACTGCCCAGCCGAGATGAACCTGCAGCTCGTTGGCCGCCTGCATCACGTAGGGGGCTTCGAGCAGCCACTTGCCGCCGCCGGACGGCACGAAGAAGCCGAGCACCGCCGAATACACGCCCATGGAAATGGGGAAGCTGCCCGTGGTGTTGAGGCTGACGAAGGCGTGGGTGATCACGTCGGAGACGGAGGTGCCGGCACCGTTCTTCGGCCCCGTCAGCATGGCGGAGATGGCGGCGTAGAACGGGAACTGGATCAGCACGGCGGCGGTGGCCGGCACGGCCTTGCCCACGGACTTCAGGAAGTTCTTCGGCCGCCAGTGCAGGAGCAGGCCGAGGGTGAGGAACAGGAAGTTGTAGGTGTTGAGGCTCGAGATCGCGGTGATCCACGATTGCCGGGCGAATTCCTGCACGAGCCAGCCGACCGCCAGGACGGCGAGGAGCAGGGTGAGGATCGGCGAGTGCTCGAGCCACTCGCTCGGCTGGCTCGGACGCGCCGTGTCGGGTTTTTCGCGCGAGACGTCGACGCCCATGGCTTCGGCCGTGACGGCGTTGGCCGGGCCGGGCGCCGAGACGTAGGCGATGACGATGGAGATCACGAACAGCACCACGGCGATCAGCATCGACTGCCACAGGAAGATCGTCTCGCTGAACGGGATCACGCCGGTGATGGCGAGAAGGTTCTTGGGCAGGCTGGCCGGATTGGCCTGGAGCTGGGCCGCCGACGAGCTGAGGCCCATGGCCCAGGTGGCGCCGAGGCCGAGATAGGCGGCGGCACCGGCCGCGCGGTAATCCATCTTGAGGTCCGTGCGGCGCGCGAGGGCCCGGGCCAGAAGGCCGCCGAAGATCAGGCTCAAGCCCCAGCTCAGGAACGACGACAGCATGGTCGCCGCCGCCACCATGCCGACGGCGCCGCGCCCGGATTTCGGGATGGCCGCGAGGCGGTCGATGAGGGCCTGCATCGGCGGGGCGGTGGCCACGACGTAGCCGCCGATGGTGACGAAGGCCATCTGCATGGTGAACGGAATCAGGCTCCAGAACCCGTCGCCGAAGCTTTTCGCGATGGCCGCCGGCGGGGCACCGTTGGCGAGCGCACCGAGCGCCACGATCACCACCGCGATGGCGACGAACACGAACGCATCGGGAAACCACTTTTCCGCCCAGGCGGTGAAGCGAATCCCCAAGCGCGACAGGGCGCCCTCGGTGGCCGTGTCCCCTGTCGGGCCGGAGGGCGGGCGAGGCGTGTTGGACATGGGCGGCATTCCACGGGCGTCCGAAGGCGGGCGCGCCATCTTGCGCAAACACCGGCCACGCTCAAGCGCGCCCGGCGGGCCATGAACACGTTCGGCGCGAGATGTCAGTCGATCCAGGAATCTTTGCGGTTCCTTATGACGTCGCCACCCATAACGGTTCGGTCGAGCTGATGCCCGGGGCGACCGCACCGGATGGAGGGATGTAATGTCCAAGGCTTCCCGGGAAATCGCTTTCGAACGGCTGATGGCGGGACGGCGCGCCCACACTCTGTTCGTGCGCGACCTCAAGACGGGGTTCGATGCGACCCCGTCCGCATCGTTCGACGGGAAGGCCTTCGGCAGCGGCAGAACCTGGCTCGCCGCCGCCATCGCAAACATCGCCATCGTGCTCGGCGTCGGGTTCTGCGTCGTCCTGGGGCCGCCCGTCCTCGAATGCCGACGCCAGGCGGAGATCGGTTTCTCTGCCGGCGGCAGCTTCCAAGGCTGCGTCCGAAAGGCGACAATCGAGCGCCTCGATCGCCTGGAAAGCCAGCTGAAGATGATGGTCCGCGGCTCCGGCCGCTAAGCCGGAGGACCGAAGGCGCGGCGCTTCACGGGCCAGCCGCGCGAAAACGCTTGAAACGGGATCGCGACGGGACTACTTGAACAGCATCAGTTCTGGTTGCAGTCTTGAGGCTGCGGTTCGGGAGTGGGCCCCACCGGGTCCGCTCTTTTTTATTGCCGCAATGCCCCGCGCCGCCGGATCACCTCACGCAAGGCCGGACGTAGCACGCAGCATGGCGGACACTCCCGAAAAACGGCTGATCACCGAGACTGGCGTCGCCGCACGCGTCGTCCAGGTCATCGAGGCTTCCATCGAGGGCTTGGGCTTTCGCGTGGTGCGGGTGCGGGTTTCCAGCGCCAACGGTTGCACGGTGCAGATCATGGCCGAACGGCCGGACGGTACGATGTCGGTGGATGATTGCGAGGCGGTGAGCCGGGCGATCTCGCCGCTTCTCGATCTCGACGACCCGATCGGCAAGCCGTACTATCTGGAGATCTCCTCGCCGGGCATCGACCGCCCCCTGGTACGGGCCGTCGATTTCGAGCGCTGGGCCGGCTACGAGGCCAAGATCGAGCTGGCCGTGCCCCTCGAGGGACGCAAGCGCTTTCGCGGCATCATCCGCACGCCCAATTCGGACGGGCTCACGGTACCCATCGACCTGCCCGACGTGAAGGAGGGCCTGCCGAGCCGCATCGATCTGCCTTTGCGCGATCTCGGCGACGCCTATCTCGTGCTGACGGACGATCTGGTGCGCGAGTCCCTGCGCCGGGGCGGCGGCCCGCCGCCGATGCTGGACGATGAGGACGAGGACACGGAGGAGGACGGCCCGGAGGCCGAGCCGGCGCCGCCCTTGAAGAAGAAGATCTCCCGACCCCTGAAGCCGAAGGCCTCTCAGAAGCCGAAGCCCGAAAAGGTCGAGACCGAAGCGAGTCTCGCCATCAAGGCACAGAACAAGGCCAAGCCCATCCGCACCAAGGCGGTACGGGTGAAGGACGACGGCAAGCTTCACTAGAAACGCCCTGGTCGCGCTCGAGAAACCGGGCGCGATCACGAAAAATCTCACGACGAAGAGAAGGACGAAAACCGATGGCCGTCGTCAGCGCCAACAGGCTCGAACTCCTGCAGATCGCCGAAGCAGTCGCGCGCGAAAAGGTGATCGACCGCTCCATCGTCATCGACGCCATGGAGGAGGCCATCGCCAAGGCCGCCCGCTCGCGCTACGGCGCCGAGACGGACGTCCATGCCGAGATCGACCCGAAGACGGGTGCGCTGCGCCTCTCGCGCCACCTCGTGGTGGTGGACCTCGTCGAGAACGACGCCCGCGAGGTCACCCTCGATCAGGCCCGGCGCTACAATCCCGGGGCGCTCGTCGGTGACGTGATCTCCGACACCCTGCCGCCGTTCGATTTCGGCCGCGTCGCGGCCCAGTCGGCCAAGCAGGTCATCGTCCAGAAGGTGCGCGACGCCGAGCGCGACCGCCAGTTCGACGAGTACAAGGACCGCATCGGCGAGATCGTCAACGGCCTCGTCAAGCGCGTCGAGTACGGCAACGTCATCGTCGATCTCGGCCGTGGCGAGGGCATCGTGCGCCGCGACGAGATGATTCCCCGCGAGACCTTCCGTCCCGGCGACCGCATCCGCACCTACCTGTTCGACGTGCGCCGCGAGGTGCGCGGGCCGCAGATCTTCCTCTCGCGCTCGCACCCGCAATTCATGGCCAAGCTCTTCGGCCAGGAAGTCCCCGAGATCTACGACGGCATCGTCGAGGTGAAGGCGGTCGCCCGCGATCCGGGTTCCCGCGCCAAGATCGCGGTCATCTCGCGCGATGGGTCCATCGACCCCGTCGGCGCCTGCGTCGGCATGAGGGGTTCGCGCGTCCAGGCCGTCGTCGGCGAGCTCCAGGGCGAGAAGATCGACATCATCCCTTGGTCCGAGGATCAGGCGACCTTCATCGTCAACGCGCTCCAGCCGGCGGAAGTCGTCAAGGTCGTGCTCGACGAGGAGGCCGACCGCATCGAGGTGGTGGTGCCCGACGACCAGCTCTCGCTGGCCATCGGCCGCCGCGGCCAGAACGTGCGCCTCGCCTCGCAGCTCACCGGCTGGGACATCGACATCCTGACCGAGGCCGAGGAATCGGAGCGCCGCCAGAAGGAATTCGCCGAGCGCACCGCCGTGTTCATGGAAGCCCTCGACGTCGACGAGACCGTCGGCCAGCTGCTCGCGGCCGAAGGGTTCCGGAACGTCGAGGAGATCGCCTACGTCGAGCCTGGCGAACTCGCCAACATCCAGGGCCTCGACGAGGAGAGCGGCACCGAGATCCAGGCCCGCGCCCAGGACCACCTCGCCCGCGTCGAGTCGGAGTTCGACGCCAAGCGCCAGGAGCTCGGCGTCCAGGACGAGCTGCGCGAGATCGACGGCATCACCACCCCGATGCTGGTGGCGCTCGGCGAGAACGACGTGAAGACCATCGAGGATCTGGCCGGCTGCGCCACCGACGACCTCGTCGGCTACACCGAGGGGCGCGGCCCCGAGGCGACGCGCCACGCCGGCTACCTCGACGGGTTCGAGGTCTCCCGCACGGAAGCCGAGGCCATGGTCATGGCCGCCCGCGTCCATGCCGGCTGGATCGAGGCCCCGGCGGAGGCCGCCGAGGGCGAAGCCGAGGACGCCGAGGCGCCCGCCTCGGCCTGATCGCCTATTTTCGACACTCGACGGAGGGAACGGGTGAACCCCGTCCCCTCCGTCGTCGTTTGCGTTTCACCGTTCTCCCGGAACCGTCCGCCGCCATGGTCCCCCTCCCCGAAGATCCGACGGCCGAGGCGCCCGAGGCGGAGTTGAGCGATGCGCTCGATGCCGGGCTCGGTCGTGGCCGCCAGGGTGCGGAGCGGACCTGCCTCGTCACCCGGACCAAGCACCCGCCCGGAGATCTCATCCGATTCGTGCTCTCGCCCGACGGGGAGGTCGTAGCGGATCTGCGCGCCAAGCTCCCCGGGCGCGGCGCCTGGCTCACGCCGACACGGGCGGTGGTGGCCGAGGCCCTGAAGAAGCGGGTGTTCCAGCGGGCCTTCAAGACCAAGGACGCCGCCGCACCGGCCGACCTCGCCGACCGGATCGCCGAGGGCCTGCGCGCCGACCTGCGCCAATCCCTGTCGCTGGCCAACAAGGCCGGCTGCGTGGTCGCGGGCTTCGCCAAGGTCGAGGCCGCCATCGGTGACAAGGCCGGCGTCGCGGCGGTGATCCAGGCCCATGACGGCAGTGCGGACGGCCGCCGGAAGATCGCGGCGGCATTGCACCGGCGCCATGCGGGTGCCATATCCCGCATTCCCGTCATCGAGAGCCTGTCCAATGAAGAATTGGGCGTGGCCTTGGGCCGGGATCATGTGATACATGCGGCTCTCGTCGCAGGAGTCGGGAGTTCCGGCTGCCTTGCGCGTTGGCGTCGGCTCCGCTCCTTCGAAGGTTTGGCGACGACGGCCGAGGAGGCCGGTTCAACCCGTTATGGGCAGACCGCTTCCGATCTGCACGACGACGAAGTGACGGATTCGCCCGGCGCACAGCAGTTTGCCGGTTCACGGGACGATGGAAACCCTCAGGGTTTGGACTGAATGAGCGATACGAACAATCCGGGCGACAAGACGCAGGCGAGACCCCCTTCGAAGCCGCTGTCCTTGAAGCGCCCGATCGAGCAGGGAACGGTGCGTCAAAGCTTCTCCCATGGCCGCACCAAGCAGGTCGTGGTCGAGACGGTGAAGCGCCGTGTCATCGGCGCGGCACCGGCCGCCCCCGTGCGGGAAACGACACCCGTCGCTCCGGCGACGCGCGTGGCGCCGCCTCCGCCCCCCGCCGCTCCCCGGCAGGCTCAGCGCTCGGCATCGGGCGTCGTGCTGCGCACGCTGAGCGAGCAGGAGAGCAACGCGCGTGCCGCGGCACTCGCCGACGCCAAGCGTCGCGAGGCGGAAGCCACGCAGCGCCTCGAGGCCGAGGCCGCCGCCGAGCGCGAGCGTCTGGCCGCCGAGCAGCGGGAGCGGGAGGCTGCCGAAGCGCGCAAGCGCGACGAGGAAGCCCGCCGCCGCCAGGACGAAGAGGCTCGCTTGGCCGCAGCCGAGGAGGCACGTCGTGCCACCGAAGAGGCTGCCGAGAAAGCTTCGAAGTCCGCCGATCCCGAAGTCGCGCCCGTGACCGCGGCGGCCCCCGCCGTGTCCAAAACGGCGCCGATGCCGGCTGCACCCACCATCGTGCGCGCTCCCCCGGCCGCCCCGCGCGCGCCGGCGGCTCCCGCTGCTGCATCTTCGGCTCCGGCGCGCCCCGCGGCGGCCGCCGCTCCCGCGGCCCGTCCGCCCCTGACCGCACGCCCGGCCTCCTCGGAGCCGCGCAAGACGATCACGGCCGACGTCCGCAAGCCGCGCGACCTCAACTTCATGGCTCGTCCCGCCCCGGCCCCAGAGCCGGAGCCGACGACGCCGACGACGGCCACCGCCGCACGCCCGGCCGGTGCCGCCACGACGGCCCGGACCCCGGGCCGTCCCCAGGCCGCCGAGGAGGAGAACGAGCAGAAGCGCGTCATCCGTCGCCCCGGCATGCCGCTCAAGATCATCACGCCGCCCAAGACCCCGAAGCAGCCGGGCGGCGACCGGAACCGTGGCCGCCTCACCATCGCCACGGCGACCTCGGGCGAGGACGAGCGCACGCGCTCCGTCGCCTCGTTCCGCCGTCGCCAGCAGCGCATGAGCGGCAACCGTCACGTCGAGCAGAAAGAGAAGCTCTCGCGCGAGGTGACGATCCCGGAGACGATCACGATCCAGGAACTCGCCAACCGCATGTCGGAGCGGGCCGTGGACGTCATCCGGCTGCTCATGAAGCAGGGCGAGATCCACAAGATCACCGACGTGATCGATTCGGATTCCGCGCAGCTCATCGCTGAGGAACTCGGTCACACTGTGCGCCGCGTCGCGGAATCGGATGTCGAGGAAGGCCTGTTCAGCGACGAGCCGGACCTGGAGGAGGATCTCGATCCCCGTCCCCCCGTCGTCACGATCATGGGTCACGTCGATCACGGCAAGACGTCGCTGCTCGACGCGATCCGCAAGACCACGGTGGTGTCCGGCGAGGCCGGTGGCATCACCCAGCATATCGGTGCCTATCAGGTGTCCACGCCCTCGGGCGACATGGTCACCTTCATCGACACCCCCGGCCACGCTGCCTTCACCTCTATGCGTGCCCGTGGCGCCAAGGTGACGGACGTCGTCGTACTCGTGGTGGCGGCCGATGACGGCGTCATGCCCCAGACGGTGGAGGCGATCTCTCACGCCAAGGCGGCCGGCGTGCCGCTCATCGTGGCGATCAACAAGATCGACAAGCCCGACGCGAACCCGCAGCGGGTCCGCACCGAGCTGCTGCAGCACGACATCCAGGTCGAGTCGATGGGCGGCGAGACCCTCGAGTTCGAGGTCTCGGCCAAGACCGGTGACGGTCTGCCGGATCTTCTGGAGGGTCTGCAGCTCCAGGCCGAAATCTTGAACCTGCGCGCCAACGAAGCGCGTGACGGCGAGGGCACGGTCATCGAGGCCAAGCTCGATCGCGGTCGCGGCCCCGTCGCCACCGTGCTCGTGCAGCGCGGCACCCTGTTCACCGGCGACATCGTCGTGGCCGGCGCCGAGTGGGGCCGCGTGCGCGCCCTCATCGACGACAAGGGCGAGAACGTCCCCTATGCGGGGCCGTCGGTCCCCGTCGAGGTGCTCGGCTTCAACGGTACGCCGGATGCGGGCGACCGCGTCGCGGTGGTTCCGAACGAGGCCCGTGCCCGCGAGGTCACCGAGTACCGTGCCCGTCAGAAGCGTGAGCGTCTGGCGGCTCGTACGGGCGGCGCCAACCGCTCGCTCGTCGACATGATGCGCGACCTCAAGGAGGGCGCCGGCCGCAAGGAACTCGCGCTCGTCGTCAAGGGCGACGTGCAGGGTTCGGTCGAGGCCATCAACGGCGCCCTGGAGAAGCTCGGGAACGACGAGGTGTCGGCGCGCATCCTGCTCGCCGGTGTCGGCGGCATCACCGAGTCGGATATCACCCTGGCGGAGGCCTCCAAGGCCGTCGTCATCGGCTTCAACGTCCGGGCGCACAAGGAAGCCCGGGAGTCGGCCGAGCGCAACGGCGTCGAGATCCGCTACTACAACATCATCTACGATCTGGTGGATGACATTAAGTCGACCCTGTCGGGCATGCTGCCGCCGACGCTCCGCGAGGAGCGGCTGGGCGAAGCCCAGATCCTGCAGATCTTCGACGTGTCGAAGGTCGGCAAGATCGCCGGTTGCCGCGTCACCGACGGTGTCGTCCAGCGTGGCGCCCACGTCCGCCTCATCCGCGACAGCGTGGTCATCCACGAGGGCAAGCTCTCGCAGCTCAAGCGCCTCAAGGACGACGCCAAGGAAGTCATCTCCGGCTACGAGTGCGGTATGTCGTTCGAGAACTTCCAGGACATGCGGGCCGGCGACACCATCGAGTGCTACCGGGTCGAGGAGATCCGCCGCACGCTCTGACGCGCCGCGACGGACACGGTTTGATCAAGGGCCGCAGCCTCGCGTTGCGGCCCTTTTTCGTCGCGGGGAAGCGATTAAGATTAAGGGAGAGTTTCCCCGGTCTCGGGCTCTTGCTGGACGGACGGCCATCCCGCGCTGGACTAATGTGCGAAAGAGCGAACCATCCCCGGGTTCGGCGGAGCCATCGATGCTGCAATCCTACGCCCTGCGGCGGGCGCTGAAAGACGGAAAGTACCGGAAGATCTTCGTTGAGCGGCTGACCGAGCCGCTGCATCTGAACGTCATCTCGGCGGGCGTCGCCCTGTTCGGCAGCTACCCGACGAAGGTCGCCTTCGACCTCGTGGTGCGCCAGCAATACGCTTACCCGATCCTGTTCGCTGCGGAATCCGCTAGGAAGCTCGGCCTCAAGCGGATCGCCGTTCTCGAATTCGGCGTGGCAACGGGGGCCGGCCTTCTCAACATGTGCGAGCTCGCCGCGCACACGGAAGCCGCCACCGGCGTCGCCATCGACGTCGTCGGCTTCGACACCGGCACCGGCATGCCCCCGGCCGTGGATCATCGCGACCTCCCGGAGTATTTCCAGGAGGGCGATTATCCGATGGATTTCGAGGCCCTGCGCCGCTCCCTACCGGCGCGCTGCCGCCTCCTCATCGGCGACGTCGCCGAAACGATCCCGGGCTATCTCGCGAGCGTGGGATCGGACGCCCCCATCGGCTTCGTCGCGGTGGACGTTGACTATTACTCCTCCACCGTTCGGACCCTGCCGATCCTCGACGGCGCGCCCGACCGATACCTGCCCATCGTCCCCGTCTACCTCGACGATGTCGCCATGGACGGCTGCAATCCGTGGAACGGCGAACTCCTGGCCGTGGCCGAATTCAACGCCGCTCACCCCTTGCGCAAGATCGCGCCGTTCAATCTCCTGCGCTCGAAGCGCATCTTCAAGAACGCCCAATGGATCGACCGGATGTTCGCCGCGCACATCCACGATCACCCGGCCCGCACCCCGGCCACGGCGAAACGTGCGCAACAGGCCTATATCCAGAACGAGTATTTGCGTTAAGAGAGCGCCTTCGACATCCGCTTCGGTCTGGCCGGCTTCCGTCTCCGTACGGCGGCGCATCGACCCTCCGTATCAGCGACGCTCCGCTGGCGGCCACCCCGCGATTGCCCCCGTCAAACGGTGGGCGGATCGGGTCCGGCCGCCATCCGGCCGTTTCGACAAGACGATCAGAACCGTTCATGGCCCAGAGACAGACCCCGACCGGACCGACGCAGCGCCAGCAGCGCGTGGCCGAGTTGATTCGCCACGCCATCGCGGAGGTGCTTCAGCGCGGAGATATCCAGGACCCGGTGCTGAGCGCGCACGTCATCACCGTACCGGAGGTCCGCATGTCGACGGACCTCAAGCTCGCCACGGCCTACATCATGCCGCTCGGCGGCCAGAACGAGGCGCCGGTGATCGCCGCCCTGGAGCGCAACAAGAAGGCCCTGCGCCAGGAGGTGGCGCGCCGGGTGAATCTCAAGTTCGCACCCGACCTGCGCTTCCTGCGCGATGCGACCTTCGACGAGGCCGACCGGATCGACGCCCTCCTGCGCACGGACAAGGTCCGGCGCGACCTCGAAGCGCAGAAGCTCGACGGGGACGATTCGGACCCCGAGGCGGCCTGATCCCCGACCGGCAGAACGCCAGCGCAGGCGTCGGGCGTTCCGCCAGGGAATGCCAAGCGTTCCCGCGCGACTTTTTTTCAGACATGAAGACCGGGCGGCCCTGGCCCCACGCGCGCCCCGTCCCTCGACCGAGGACAGCATGACCCACGATACGACCATCGAATCCCCCGATGAGGCCGCTTCTGCGCCCCTCGGCGCGGATGACACGGCCGACACCGCCCGCCCGACCGAAGGCCGCCGCCCGCCGCGCGCGGGCCCACGTCCCGACCGGCCCAAGCGCCGCGACGTCAACGGCTGGGTCATCCTCGACAAGGGGGTCGGCATGACCTCGACCCACGCGGTGGCGGTGGTGAAGCGTGCCTTCAACGCCAAGAAGGCGGGCCATGCCGGCACCCTCGACCCCCTGGCGTCGGGCATCCTGCCCATCGCCCTCGGCGAGGCGACCAAGACGGTGCCGTTCGTGATGGACGGCCGCAAGGCCTACGTCTTCACGGTGACCTGGGGCATCGAGACGGACACGGACGACGCGGAGGGGCGCCCCGTCGCCACGAGCGACAGCCGGCCCGAGCGCGGGGCCGTGGAGGCCGCGTTGCCGAGCTTCGTCGGCGCCATCGAGCAGGTGCCGCCGCGCTACTCGGCCATCAAGATCGCCGGGGAGCGGGCCTACGACCTCGCCCGCGACGGCGAGGTGGTGGAACTCGTGGCCCGCCCCGTCCAGATCGACCACCTCGCCGTGGTGGAGCACGACGGCCAGCGCACGGTGATCGAGGCCCAGTGCGGCAAGGGGACCTATGTCCGGGCGCTCGCCCGCGACCTCGGACGGATGCTCGGCTGCTACGGTCACGTCTCGGCCCTGCGCCGTACCCGGGTCGGCCCCTTCGCCGAGGCCGAGTCCTGCGTCGTCGCCACCCTCGAGGAGGCCGGCCCCGACGGGAACGGTCCGCACCTGCATCCCGTGGAGACGGCGCTCGACGCAGTCCCGTCCGTGCCGGTCTCGCGCGACATGGCGCTTCGCCTCATGCGCGGCCAGCCGGTGATCCTGCGCGGGCGCGACGCGCCGGTCGAGGGCAAGGCCTTCGCCACCTGCGGCGGCATCCTCGTGGCGGTGGGCGATGTCGAGCGCGGCGAACTCGTGCCGCACCGAGTGTTCCACCTCGGCGGTACCGCGCCCCAACGGGGCTGATCGAACTCGAACCGGGCGCCCTACCGCAGGGGCAGCCCGGTCTCGATGACCCGCGCCCACAGCGACGCACCGTAGGGCGCCGCCGCATCGCAGAAGTCGTAGTCCGGATGGTGCAGGCCGGCGCTGTCGCCGTTGCCGAGGAAGATGTAGGCGCCGGGGCGGTGGGCGAGCATGTAGGAAAAGTCCTCGGCCGCCATCATCGGCGCCACGGCGCGATCGACCCGCTCCTCGCCAACGATCCCGGCCGCCACGTCGGCGATGAAATCCGTCTCCGCCGGGTGGTTCTCGGTCACCGGGTAGCCGCTGCCGAACACGATGGTCCCGCGGGCACCGAAGGCGGCGGCGACGTTGCCGACGATCCCTTCGATCCGGCCCTGGACCAGGGTACGTACGGGCTTCGACAGGGCCCGCATGGTCCCGCGCAGGGTCACGCATTGCGGCAGCACGTTGAAGGTCTCGCCGGCTTCCAGGGTACAGACCGAGACCACGGCGCTGTCGAGGGGATCGACGGAGCGCGCGACGACGGATTGCAGGGCCACCACGATGTGGCTCGCCACCAGCACGCTGTCGATGGCGGCGTGCGGCTGGGCGGCGTGGCCGCCCTTGCCCTCCACCGTGATGGTGAAGCGGTCGGTGGAGGCCATGATCGGGCCGGGCCGGATGGCGAAATGCCCGAGCGCCAGGCCCGGAATGTTGTGCAGGCCGTAGACGGTGTCGATGCCGAAGCGCTCCATGAGGCCATCGCGGACCATGGCCTCGCCGCCGCCGCCGCCCTCCTCCGCCGGCTGGAAGATCATCACCGCCGTCCCGTCGAAATCGCGGGTCTCGGTGAGGTAGCGCGCCGCGCCGAGCAGCATGGCGGTGTGGCCATCGTGTCCGCAGGCATGCATCGTCCCGGGGTTCGTCGAGCGGTAGGGCAGGTCGCGCACCTCCTGGATCGGAAGGGCATCCATGTCGGCGCGCAGGCCGATGGCCCGGTTCGAGCCGTGCGCCCGCCCCCGGATCACCCCGACGACGCCGGTGCGGCCGATGTCGGTGACGACCTCATCGCAGCCGAAGGCCCGAAGCTTGTCGGCGACGAAGCCGGCCGTGCGGTGGACGTCGTATTGCAGTTCCGGATGGGCGTGCAGATCGTGGCGCCACGCGGTGATTTCCGGTGCCAGGGCTGCGATCCGGTCGAGGACGGGCATGGGGCTGACTTTCGAGAGGCAAGAACTCTCAGGGCGGGCGTCGTTCGCAAGCGATCCAGCAAACAAGGGGCCAGACGCGCGGTCAATGCCGCGCCCCCCCGAATCCACCGCGTGGCGCCGTATGCGGCGGGGGATCATCGCCCGCGAGATCATCCAGGATCGGACAATCGGGGTGGGCGTCGCCACCGCAATGCTCGGCGAGTCGGCTCAAGGTCCGGGCCATGCCCTCAAGGGCGGCGATGCGCCGGCGCAGGTCCGCCACGTGGTCCAGGGCGAGGGCCTTCACCTCGGCGCTCGCACGCGCGCGGTCGCGCCACAGGGCGAGGAGCGTCCGGATGTCCTCCACGGAGAAGCCGAGGTCGCGGGACCGCCGGATGAAGCGCAGGGCGTGGAGATCGGACGGCGCGTAGAGACGGTAGCCGCCCGGCGTGCGGGCGGCGGGCGCGACGAGGCCGGTCTCCTCGTAGTAGCGGATCATCTTGGCCGAGACGCCCGTGACGCGGGCCGCCTCGCCGATGGTGACGGGATCGCTCATGACACGTCTCCCCCAGCCCGGCGCAGGCGCAGGGCGTTGGCAAGGACGAACACGCTCGACAGGGCCATGGCGCCCGCCGCCAGGACCGGCGACAGCAGCGGGCAGCCGAACGCGTACAGGGCACCCGCCGCCACGGGAATCAGGGCGACGTTGTAGGCGAACGCCCAGAACAGGTTCTGGCGGATGTTGCGCATCACCGCCCGCGACAGGCCGAGTGCCGTGACGAGGCCCTCCAGCGCGCCCGACATCAGCACCACGTCGGCGCTCTCGACGGCGATGTCCGTGCCCGTGCCGATGGCGATGCCGACCTCGGCTTCGGCCAGGGCCGGGGCGTCGTTGATACCGTCCCCGACGAAGGCGACGGCGCCGTGGCGCGCACGCAATTCGCGCACGGCCTCGACCTTGCCGCCGGGCAGCACCTCCGCGAAGATCGTCTGGATTCCCAGCGCTCGGGCCACGCCCTCGGCGGTCCCGCGCGCGTCCCCCGTCACCATGGCGACGGTCAATCCACGCGCCTTCAGCGCGGCCACGGCTTCGGCGGCTCCGGACTTGATCGGGTCGGCCACGGCGACGAGGGCGGCGAGGCGCCCATCGACGGCCACGTAGAGGGGGCTGCGCCCCTGCGCACCGAGGGACGCAGCCTGTGTCGCTAAATCCCCGGCCGGGATGCCGAGACGCTCCATGTAGCGGGCGGCACCCACCGCCACCGCACGTTCGCCGACACGACCGGCGATGCCGTAGCCCGGGATGGCCTCGAACCCCGTCACCGCCCCGAGGACGAGCCCCCGCGCCTCGGTCGCCGCCACGATGGCCCGGGCGATGGGATGCTCGGAGCGGGATTCGAGGGCGGCCGCGAGGGCCAACACCGCGTCGGCCGAAAACCCCGGCGCTGGAAGGAGATCGGTCAGGCCGGGCCGGCCCTCCGTGAGGGTGCCAGTCTTGTCGAGGGCGACCACGCGCGCCTCGCGCAGGGCCTGGAGGGCGGTACCGTTGCGAAACAGCACGCCGCTTTCCGCCGCTCGACCGGTGCCGACCATGATCGAGGTCGGGGTCGCCAGTCCCATGGCACACGGACAGGCGATGATGAGCACCGCGATGGCGTTGACGAGGGCGAAACCGAGGGCAGGGCTCGGGCCGAGGACGAGCCATGCGAGGAAGGTCAACGCGGACGCCGCCATCACGGCGGGAACGAACCAGGCGGTGATCCGATCGACCAGGGCCTGGATCGGCAGCTTGGAGCCCTGCGCCGCCTCGACCAAGGCGACGATCCGTGCCAGCGCCGTATCGGCGCCCACGGCACCGACGGTCAGGTCGACGCTGCCGGTGGTGTTGAGGGTCCCGCCAATGACGGGGGCGCCGACGCCCTTGGCCACCGGCACGGGCTCGCCCGTCACCATGCTCTCGTCGACGTAGGTCGTCCCCGCCACCACGGTACCGTCCGCGGCGACGCGCTCGCCGGGGCGCACCCGGACCACGTCGCCGAGACGCAGATCCGCCTGCGCCACGGACACCTCCACGCCGTCGCGGATCAGGCGGGCGGTGGCCGGCGCCAATCCGACGAGGCGGGCGATGGCTGCGCCCGTGCGGCCCTTGGCCCGCGCCTCCAGGGTGCGGCCGAGCAGGATGAGGGTGACGATGAGGACCGCCGCCTCGAAGTAGAGATGCGCGGTGCCGGGCGGCAGCCAGTCCGGCGCGAAGGTCGAGACCAGGGAGTACAGGTAGGCCGCCCCGGCCCCGAGGGCGACGAGGGCGTTCATGTCGGGGCGGCCGCGCAGGAGAGCCGGGATGCCCTGGGCGAAGAACCTGCGACCGGGACCGGCCAGGACCAAGGTCGCCAGAGCGGCCTGGACCCAGGCGGAGCCGGCTCCGCCAACGATGCTCGCCAAGCCGGGGACGACGTGGCTCCCCATGTCGATCACGACGATGGGTGCCGACAGGAGGGACGCGGCTACGAGGTCGCGCTGCAGGGTGGCGCTCTCCTCGGCCCGGCGCCCGTCGCGCTCGGATGCGGCGGCGGCGGAGACCGAACCGGGCTCGTAACCGACCCGGCGCACGGCTTCGGTGAGGCCCTCGACGGTGACCGCCCCCTCGGAGTGACGCACGGTGGCCTGCCCGGTCGCAAGGTTGACGGAAGCGGCGATCACGCCCGGAACACCGGCCAGCGCACGTTCCGCCCGACCGACGCAGGACGCACAGGACAGGCCGCCGATCGCGAGCGCCGTCGTCGCCTCGGGGACGGCGTAACCGGCCCGGGTGATGGCGGCTACGGCCACTCCGGCATCGGCTCCGTCGAGGCGCAGGCTCGCCCGACCGGTGGCGAGGTTGACGGCGACCTCGGAGGCGCCCGGAAGGGCCGCGAGGGCACGCTCGACCCGGCCGACGCAGGACGCGCAGGACAGGCCATCGACGGGCAGATCGAGGCGGCGGGAAACGGAAGGGGCAGACGATGTCATCCCCACCATGTGGGGCTTCCCACGGTGGGAAGGTCAAGATCGCGCGACGGTTCGACAGACCAGCCCCGCACCCCGCGCGGTTCTCCGCGAGAATCTGCCGGAGAATCAAACTTCGGCCTTCACCCCTCGTCGGCCATGGCAGCCTCCTCGGCTGCGGCGACGAATTCGGGGAAGAACGCCCGCACGGTGGTGCCCGCACCCGGCGCGCTCTCGATGACGAGGCGACCGCGATGGCGGTTCACGATGTGCTTGACGATGGCGAGGCCGAGGCCCGTGCCGCCCTGGTCACGGCTCGAGGCGACATCGACCCGGTAGAACCGCTCCGTCAGGCGGGGAATGTGCTCGGGCGCGATGCCGGGGCCCTCGTCGCGTACGGCGAGAACGATGCGGGCACGTCGCGGGGACGATTCCTCCACACGCGCGACGGAGACCACGACGCGACCGCCGCTTGTGCCGTACTTCACCGCGTTCTCGACGAGATTCTCGACCACGCGCAGGAGTTCGTCGCGCTCGCCCGGCAGGCGGTGAATGCCTTCCGCCTCCAGGGTCAGTTCGACGCCGCGCTCGCGCGCCAGGGGTTCCTGCGTGTTGACCATCTGACGGGCGATGCCGGCGAGATCCACGGCCTTCGTCGGCGCCACGTGCTCCCGCAGTTCGATACGGGACAGGGACAGAAGATCGTCGATGAGGCGCGTCATCCGGTGCGCCTGGGTCTTCATGATCGCAAGGAAGCGCTCGCGGGCCGGGCCGTCGTTGCGGGCCGGCCCCTGCAGGGTCTCGATGAAGCCGAGGAGGGATGCGAGCGGCGTACGCAGTTCGTGGCTCGCATTGGCGACGAAATCGACCCGCATGGCCTCAAGGCGCCGGGCGGAGGTGAGATCGCGCAGGAACAGGACGACGTTGGGCTGACCGCCAGCCGGCCCGTCCGGCATCGGCAGGGCCCCGATCTGCACCTCGAAAGCGCGCTCCGTCGGCACGCGGGTGGTGTAGAGGGTCTTCAGGGGAGCGCTCGTGCGCAGCACTTCCTCGATCCCGTCGAGGACGTCGGGCGCGCGCAGGGCGAACGAGAGCGGGTGGCGCAGCTTCAGGGCCGGCAGGAGGGCGCGCGCGGCCGGATTGACCTCGATGACTACGGCACGTCGGTCCACCAGGATCACCGGATCGGGGATGTTCGCGAGGAGCGCCTCGGCGACGGAATGCCGGGTCCGGGCCGCCGCCTCCGGCGTGACCCGGATGTGTCCGCGGAACAAGCCGCCGACGAGGCCGCCGAGGACGAGGGCGGCGACCGATACCGCGATCCACGGCGCATCGAGGGCGCCGCGCGTCCAGGCGAACAGGCCGAGGGCGACGCTCGCGCACGCGGCGGCGGTCCAGGCGGATCGACGCGCTCCTCGTGCCATACTGCTCCCCAGCGCCATCCTTCCGGCGGCCTTATGTCCCTTCGGTCCGGCGCCGGACACGCTTGAGGACTTCGTAGCCTCCCAACATCAACAGGGCGATGACGAACGGCACGAGATAGTAGCAGACCCGGAACAGCAGCAGGGAGCCGAGCACCTGATCGCGGGGCAGGCTGGAGAGGGCCAGCAGGATCGTCGCTTCGAACACCCCGAGGCCGCCCGGCGCGTTCGAGGCGATGCCCAGCATGGCGGCCAGCACGTAGATCGCCACGAAGGTGGTGAAGCCGATGGAGGTGCCCGCCGGGAGCAGCACGTAGAGGGTGGCGGCGGCGGCGCAGACATCGCCGATGCCCACCACCATCTGGCTGAGGGACACGGAGGCACCGGGCAGTTCGAGGCGCCAGCTCTTCACCCGCACGCTGCGGCGCTTGAGCGAGACCCAGGCGAGGTAGGCGACCACGGACAGGAGTGCCGCGAGGCCGACGCCTTGGTTCAGGCGGATACTGGTGAACGTGAGCCCGGCGAGCTGCCCGGCCTCGGCGATGAGGCTCAACCCCAGCACCACCCCCATGCCGAGCCAGAACGTGAAGCCGGCGATCACCGTGAGTGCGGCGATCTTGGCCGCGCTCAGGCCCCGGCCGGAATAGATCCAGTACCGGATGGTGCCCGCCGTCAGGAGCGGGAAGCCGAGGGTGAAACTCACGGCGTAGCTCGTGAACGAGGCGAGCGCGGTGGTCCGGTACGGCACCTTAATCTGGAGCTGGCGCAACGCGAGGGCGTCGTAGCAGGTGAGGAACAGGTAGCTGACGGCCACGAACAGGAAGGCGAGGCCGAGTTGTCCGGGCGTCGCCGCCGTGAAGGCGGCGTGGAGTTCGCCCCAGGTGACGGTCTCGACGAGCCGCCACAGGACGAAGAGCGAGACGGCGAAGATCACGAGGCTCGCAATGGTGCCGATCCAGGCGTAGCGGCCCTTCATCGATCGCTTCGGCTTGGGATCGGCCGCGGGCTCGCCCGGCTCGACGGTCGGCGCATCGGCGGCGATCGCCTCGGCCCGGCCGAGCTCCTTGTGCTGTCCCGCAAAGTTCATCGTGTCGGCGTCCGCCTCCGCCGGGCGGCCCCGCTCGACCTCGACGGCGGCATGGGTGTCCCGGGCTTGTGCCGGACCGCGGCCCGTCGCCCGCATTTAGGGGCATCGGCCGGCAATTGCCAGCGACGGGCCAATCTTGCCCGTGGGCCGGCCCATGGACCGGGCCGGGTGGCGCGAGGTCGTCAGGTGAGCAATGCGGCGGCTTCGGCGAATCCGTCACGGATGCGCAGGGCGACATCCGGCGATGTACAGACGTAGGTCGGGCTCGGATGCGGCACCGCGATCACCGGCAGGCCAGGCCGCAAGTTCGCCAGAGCGGGCTGGCTCAGACCGGCGACGCGGCCGGCGAGAACCACGACGGCGAGGCGCGGCAGACAGGCGATCAAAGGTTCGAGATAAGGTGAGGCGGCGGCGATCTCGGCCCGGCGCGGGGCGCGGTTGAGGGCATCGGGCGCATGGATCACCCACGGGACCGCATTCCAGATCAGGGTGTCGGCCCGTGCGATCCCGGCCTGGCTGAGGAACCGGAACAGGTTGGCGGCCGTGCTCGTGGGGTTGTCGCGCGAGACGAAGCCGGTGCCGCGGGGGCCCGGCGTCTCCAGCAGCAGCAGCAGGCGTGCATCGGCACCGCCGTCGAGGGGATCGGGCTCAGGGACGGGGGCGTCCCGCTCGCCAGCGATGCGGCGGGCCAGGGCGCGGATGGGTGCGAGATGCGCGCCGGCCAGGAGCGCGCGACGCGCGGCGAGGTTGGCGGATTCACCGAGAGTCTTGGGCCTATCCGGCATCATCGAGAAGACGCGCGAGGTCGTCCGGCAGGGCGCCGCTGCGGCGGAAGCGCTCGACGCCCCCCTCTCGCGCCAGTTGCGCGGCGAGGTTGTCGGCGCCGCCGAACTGGAAGCCGAGCTGGCTGGCGTAGGCGGCGCAGGCCTCATGCTTGGACGCTTGCGCCCGCGCGCCGAAGGCGACGATCTGCGTGGGAAGGTCGGCGAAGCGCTCGCGCAGGGGTTCGCGCGGCGCGGCATCGCGGACGGTGTAGGGAAAATCGCGCCACCACAGGATCGGAATGGCGGGCGCCAAGTCCATGAGGGCGCGCACGGCCTGGACGTGATCGACATGACCGCCGACGGCCTGGGGCGCCAGGATCAGGTCGGGCGCCGTCTCGGCGATGAGGGTGTGCAAAGCCCGCGTCAGATCAGGCACGATGCCGTCGTTGGGCCTGACTTCGGCGAAGAGTTCGGGCGCGCTGGCATAACCCCGGTGGGGCGCTTCGCGGAACGGCATGTGGCACGGCGGTGCGATACCGAGCGCCCGGGCGGCGTCCCGATCCTCATCCCGGCGCAGGGCCATATAGTCGACCTCGGGGCCGAGGCCCTTGTCGGTCTGGCAGGCCAGGGCGAAGCCCTTCGGATCGGCCACCGAGCCGGTGAACAGCGTCGCCATGGTGACGCGCCAGCCGGCCTGCGCCAGGAGCGCGAGGGTACCGCCGCAGGAGAAGGCGGCGTCGTCGAGGTGCGGCGAGAGCGCGAGGGCTGCGGGCATCAGAGCAGGTGCGGCTCGGCGCGGAAGCGACAGGTCGAATCGTGCGGCAGCTCGCTGTCGAAATTCGTCTCCGGTCTCATACCGGCCACGGCGCCGTAGACCTCCATGATCTGGCGTCCCACGGCTCCCCAGGAATAGACCCGGCGGCATTCCTCCAGGCCGTCGCGGGCGAGGCGTGCGCGCAAGGCGTCGTCCTCGATCACCCGCGTCAGGGCGTCGGCCAGGGCCGGCACGTCGCCGGGCTGGACCATGAGGCCGTTCTCGCCGTCGCGAAGGCAATCCGACACGCCGACGGAGTGGGTCGACACCACGGCGAGGCCGGCCGCCATGGCCTCCAGGATGGTGTTGGAGAACCCTTCCGCATAGGTCGGCGACACGAACACGTCGGCCCGCCGGTAGAGCTCGGGGACGGTGTCGTAATCGGCGTAGCCGGTGAAGCGGATTTCGGCCTCCGAAAAGTTCAGCTCGGCGGCGCGGGCCTTGGACGAGTCCACGTCCGGGCCGATCCCCGAGATGACGGCCTCGAACGGCACGCCCCGCGCGCGCAGGAGACCGAGGGCGTCGATGAAATCGAGGACGCCTTTCCGGCGGTCGACGCGGCCGTGGTAGAACAGGCGGACGGGACCGGGATGGTCGCCGGGACCCGGCGTGAAGCGGCCGGTATCGACGGCACCCGGCACGATGGTGAAGCGGTCGGGATCGGAGCCGAGGCGGTCGCAGACCTCGCCGACGAAGGAGGCGCCGCCGATGAGGAGGGCGTTGGCGTGGGCCAGCACCGCGCACATGGCGACGCGGTGGGTCTCGCAGCACGAGCCGACCCAGTGGCCGTCCCCACCCTGGATCGAGACCACGGTGGGCACGCCGATGTCCTTGGCCGCAAGCAGGGTGGCCCAGCCGGTGGGGTAGCCGTACTGCGCGTGCAGGATGTCGAAGGGTTCCTTCGCGTGCTCGGCCCGGATGGTCGCCACCATCGTGTCGATGTCGCGCTCGAAATCACCGTCCGTCTGCTCGCCGATCTGTTCGAGGCCGATGACCCTGACGCCGGGCACCGCCGGGGGCGGCCCGCCGCCATAGACGCGGGTGCCGAAGTCATCGCCGCGATACTGACTGATCATCGTGACGTCGTGGCCAGCCCCCACGAGTTCGCGCAGGAGGTTCTGGGCGTAGACGCTCATGCCCGAGATGGCCGGGAAGTAACGCCGGCTGACGAAGCAGATTCTCAATGCACCGGCTCCGCCTTGTGCTTGCGGCAATCGCGAAGGTAGCTGAGGGAGGCCGGGACTATGACGTCGGCCCGGTGGCTCTCGCGGGAGAGTTCGACGCAGACGAGTTTTTGGAAACCAATGGCATCCAGGGCATCGAGGACGCCCGGCACGTCCATGTCGCCCTCGCCGAAGGGCAGGTGGATGTGCTCGCCGCGCTTCATGTCCTCGATGGCCACCGTGCCGATGCGGTCCTTGAACTCGGCCACCGCTTCGGCCGGGTCGCGCTCGCCGGTGACGAGGCAGTGGCCGGTATCGAGGGCGAGGTGGAGCCCATCGATGGACAGGGCCGCGAAATCGTCGAGGGTTTCGACGAGCATTCCGGGCTCGGGCTCGAGGCACGGCACCACGCTCTTGGCGCGGGCATACTCGGTCACCGCGACGAGGCCTTCGTTCAGCCAGTGCCGGGCTTCCGTCCGGTCGATCCCGGGCTTCGGAACGCCGGCCCAGAACGACACGGCTTCGGCGTGGAGGATGTCACCGATGTCGATGGCGCGCTTGAGGAAACCGATGCGCCGGGCGCGGCCGACGGCGTCGCCGCTCACCAGCGTCGGTTCGTGCTTGGCCTTCGGATCGAGAAGGAAGCGGGCGCCGGTCTCGATCACCACGCCGAGGCCGAGGCGCTGGAGGCGGCTCGACAGGCTTTGCGCGTCCTGCACCCAATGTTCGGCGAAGGGATCGAGGTGGTGGATGTCGAGGGTGAGGGCGACGCCCTGGTAGCCGGCATCCGCGATAAGATCGACGGCGTCGGCGAGGCGGTGGTTGGCGGTGCCGTTGGTGTTGTAGGCGAAGCGAAGCGTCATGCCTCCCTCCCCTGCTGGGCGAGGCGGAACGGCGCGTGATGCGATTCCGGCTCGCGGTAGAGCGGATAATGCGCGCCGACGATCCGGTCCGCCAGCGCCGTGTCGAACAGGGGTTGGCCGCCGAAGCGCTCCAGGGCTTCCGGTGTCAGGCGCACGGGGCGCAGGGTCTCGCTCGCTTCTCCGAACCGGATCAGCGGGTGATCGCGCGCGATGAGCTTTTCCGTATTGCGCTCGCCGATGCGGTGGTAGCTCATGGTCTCGACTTCGAGCCCCGGCACGATGGCCTTGACCACGCCGACGCTCCCACCAGGTGGGGCGCAATCGACGTAGAGGACGTCGAAACCGGCCTCCTCCAAGCGCTCGCGAGCGATGCGGCCCCGGGCATGGCCATCGGGGGCCGGCGTCGTCGGCAGATCCGTGAATTTCTTCGTGGTCCGTTCGGAGTAGACCGTGTCGCGCAGGGTCGCGGCGAGATCCTCTGCCGGCAGGACGATCCAGTCGAGCATGGCTTTCAGCGCCCGGCTCTCTTCGAGGTCGAGGCTCGGCAGGGCCTTGTCGATGAAGGCCTGAACGTAGCCCGGCGGGGTGACGCGCTCGGCGAATGACAAGGGACCATGGCCGAAGGCCTTGCGCACGCGGGCGGCCTGGAACTCGAGGAGCGCCTTGCGCAGGGCCCGCTCGCGGTCCGGGTCGCAGGCCTCGCCGCAGGCGGACAGGGCGATGGGCACGGGCGCGTCGGCGAGATTGGTATCGTGGCCGACCACGTAGATGTTGGTGAGGCCGAACTGGTCGGTGGCGAATTTCGGCAGGGCCTTGATACCGAGTGCATCGAGGCGGTCCAGCATCCCGCGCGTCTCGGGACCGAGCCCCTCCGACAGGTCGAGCATCACGCCCTGGTCCAGCGCCCGGAACAGCAAACCGTTGCCGTCGCGCTGCAGGAGTTCGAGGAGGCCGTGGCCGAGGGCGAAGTCGGTGTCGGGACCGGCGCCGAGGCCGTTGGTGATGAGGTTGGTGAAGGGCGTGTAGCCCTCCGACAGCTCGAAATAGTCGGTGGCCGCGATGTCGAGGGGCATCAGCACGGTCTCGCCCGTGCGGGCGCGGATGGCCGGCGTCCATTCAAGCACCGAGCCACGGCCGATCGCGCTGCCCGCCGGCAGGCACAGGGTGAGGGGATCGGCCACGGACCCGGCGCCGAACACCTTCACGAGGTCGTCGTAGCTGCCGCGTTCCTTCTTGCGGGGCATGACCGCGAGGGACGGCATCAGGTTCTCGGCGATCTCGGCGACGGCGCCGATGAGGGCCTCCTCGTCCGTCGCTCCGTAGCCGATGCCGCTCGGCATGGCGCCGACGAAGAACGGATCGTCGAGGAACAGGGACACGAACCAGACCGGGATGCCGGTGCGATCCAGGGGCGCCAGGGGAAAGCCGACGATGCGGCCTTCAGGCAGGATGTCGAGGTAGGCCCGGACGGGTTCGGGCAACGCGGCGGGCAGGCCCTCGATCCGGCGCCTGGCGCCGTAGGTGTAGGCGCGGGGAGCCTTGATGCGCGGATTGCGGGCTCTGGCGTCCTGATCGTGTTCGCTCACGTGCTGATCCGTTCTCAGGCAAGGGCGTCGTAGGCACGCGCCAGAAGCCGCATGGTGTGCAGGTCGCGGGTCGCGCTGTAGGCCTCCCGCTCCACGGGACGCCGCAGGGCGGAGCCGAAGGCCCGCACCTGTTCGAGGAAGGGCGAGGCCGCGCCGTCGAAGCCGATATCTTCGGACAGGCCGGTTGACCCGTCGATGAACGCGAGGCTGCCGCCCGCCACCTGTCCCATCGTGTCGACGGCGGTGAGCTGCCCACCGGTCCCCGTCACCTCGAGGCGTCGGCGCGGCAGGGCGTCGGGGCAATTGTAGGCGACATGCAGGTTGGCGAGCACGCCGGATTCCGTGCGGCCGATGAGGAGCGCGCCGTCGTCGACGGCGTAATCCTGGGCCCGGGCCTGGGTGAGGGCCGCGAGATCGACGATGGATTCGCCGACGAGGAAATCGACGAGGTCGAGGCCGTGGGGCGCCAGATCCATCAGGGCGCCCCCGCCGGCCTTCTTCGGATCGATGCGCCAATTGTCCTGGCCGGGTACCGAGGTCCAGGCCCGGGGGAGCCAGCAGGCATAGACGATCCGCACGGCTGTGACGGTGCCGATCCGGCCTTCCGCGATCCAGTCGCGCATGGCCCGGTGCGCGGGATGATGGCGCTGGTCGAAGGCCGTGCCGTAGAAGGTCCTGTGTGTGGCGACCGCCGCCGCCATGGCTTCGGCGTCGGCGAGGCTCGCCGCCATCGGCTTCTCGCACAGGATCGCCTTGCCGGAGCGGGCCAGCGCCTCGACGGCCTCGCGGTGCAGGTGATTCGGGGTGGCGACATAGACCGCCTCGATCTCGGGGTCGGCCGCGAGATCGGCGAGATCGGCATAGGCGCGAGCCCCAAGCTCCTCAGCCGCCGCCCGCGACTCCGGGCCCGGATCGGCCACGGCCACGAGGCGATGGCCGGCCGCGCGGATGCCCGGCGCCATGTAGTCGCGCGCGACCCAGCCGAAGCCGACGATGCCCCAGGCGACGGAATCCATCACCAGCGCTCCGGCAGGTCTACGTATTCGCGGGTGCGGATGCGATCCGCCTCGGGCGTCTCGAGGCCGCCGCCCCAGGCGAGGGTCTCGGGCCCGTCGGAATGCATCGGATAGGTGGCGCGACCGGAATATTCGGCTTCGTAGCGCTCGGAGGGCCAGACCACGCGATACCCTCCGGCGGAGTCCGGCGCGTAGAGCGGATTGAGGCGCAACAGCGTGCCGGTCCGCGGCAGGGTGATGCCGTCGACGATGGCGCGCGGCGCAGGACGCATGCCGGGGCCGGCGACGACGGAGAAGGCTTCGACTTCGGTCAGCTCGCTGGGCGCGCGCGGTGACGGCGCACGCGCCTCGACGAGGGCGCGGGTGAGGTCCGCGTCGTCATAGACGAGGCCGTCGGGAAACAGCTCCTCGATCTCGGCCGCCGAGACGGCGCGTCCGGCGGAGAAGCCCGGCATGCCGCTGTTGTGGATGTGGCTCAGCACGAGCCAGCCGTCGTCCCCGGCATTCTGGCGCAGTTTGTCGAGAACCTCGGCTTTGCCATCGAGAAAATAGAAGGCGTCGTTGCAGACCACGAGATCGACGGGCGCACCGGGAATCGGCCAATGCGGCGACCCGGCGTCGAAGCAGATGAGCTGGACGCCCGCTCCCACCACCCAGTGCCGGGCGACCCAGAGCTTGGCGAACACCACGTCGGCACCTGAGACCTTGAGATTTCGCTGGGAGAAATCGCGCAGGTAATGGCCGATCCCGCAGGCGAATTCGAACACGCAGACCGGATCGTTCCAGTGCGCCTCCAACAGGGCGAGACCGGCGAGGTAGGTCGGATCGCTCCAGCGGTTGAGGAAGTAGTCGCCGACCCGCCCCCACCCGAGAAGGCGCACGGCATCGCGCAAGCTGAACCGGGCGCGGTCACGCACGAGTTCGTGCAGGTCGAGGGGATCGGCCGGCGGGCCGGTCCACCAATCGTCCTGATCGGCGAGGAGGCCTTCCAGGGCAAGATCGGTCTCGCCCGCGTCGAGGAGCTTGAGCGTCCGCGCGACGAGGTCGGCGCGGTTCGTGCGCAGGTAGGGAATGCCGTCGACGACAGGCCATCGCGCGCCCGTCCCGGCTTCACGCAGGGAATGGGGCGTGTCGGCCTTCAGGGGCTCGCCGGTCTCGGGCGAGTGGAGTGCGAAGGGAATCATGGCGCCGTGTCCGCGTGATCGAACGTATGGATCACGGGATATGCATGTCCGTCAGGACACGATCATGAAACCCCTTCACCGGGCCGGCATGGACGAGTTCCATGTCGTCGAGGACGGTCGCCATGGTCAGGCCGGCCGCACGCAGGTGCTGGGCGATCTGAAGCACGCGGTCGATGCAGTCGGCGGCATGGAAGGCGCGGCCCTCCGCCGTCGCGTCATCCGGCAGGACGGCACGGGCACGCTGCACGGTCTCGCGCAAGGCGGGATCGAGTTCATCGAGCGCCCATTGGGTGGTGCGGCCGATGATCGGGAGAAGATGGTCACCGAGCAGCATTTCGCCGGTGAAGCCGGCATCGGGCATCGCGGCGTTGTGAAAATGGTGGCTCATGGCGGCGAGGAACACGAGGGTCGGGTCGGCCCGGTAGAACGGGCTCAGGACGACACCGTAAACCGCTACCATCAGACAATGTTCGGCGTGGTTCTCCGGCGGCTCCAGCAGGATGCGGGGCTTGCCCGGACAGGTGACACCCGCGCGCGGCTGGTGCGCCAGGGCGGAGACGAAGGCCGGGAGCGGACCCGGAAGCACGCCACCGGTCTCACGCAGGCATGCCCGCAACCGGTCGCGCAGGGTCGGATCGACGGCGTCAGTGACGTCATCGAATCCGGCGACGAGCACTTTGGACGCAGCCTCGGGGTAGAGGCCGGCGGCGGCGAGAAACGCCGCGTCGAGGTCGCACAGCCGCGCGGCGGCGAGCGCCTTGGCGGTGATGTCGAGGGCGACATCCTCTGCGGCCGCACCGCCCGTGAGGGCGCCCCAGCCCTGCGAGAACAAGCGCTCGGCAATGGAGCCGAGGCGGCCGGACGAATGAACCCGCTTCAGGTCGTTGAGTTCGACCAGGAGCGGACGCAGGGCGAGGGGGGCGGCAGGGCCGCCCTCCGAGGAAGCGGTCATCAATTCACGCCGAGCCAGTCGAGGAGCATGGTCTGCTGCTTGCCGAAATCATGCTCGGGGCCGCGACCGTTCTTGACCATGGGCGCCTTGAAGAACGACGAGAGCTGCTCCTGCACGCCGCCGTCACCGCGCGACTTGGCGAGATCGAGGACGCGGGCGATCTCGATGACGAGGGGGGCGGCCAAGATCGAGTCCTTGCAGAGGAAGTTGACCTTGATCTGCATGCGCTGACCGAGAAAGCCGGTGACGTCGATGTTGTCCCAGGCTTCCTTGTCGTCGCCGCGCGGGCGGTAATAGTGGATGTGGACCAGATGGTCCTCGACGGGATAGCCGAGGATCGAATCCAGAACCGTGCCCTTGGTGTTGAGCTTGGACTGGAGCGAGTCCTTGTCGTTGAGGGCGAGACCGTCGCGGTTGCCGAGGATGTTGGTGGAGAACCAGCCATCGACATGGAGGGCGCGGGCCTTGAGGGCGGGGGCCAGCACGGTCTTCATCATGGTCTGGCCGGTCTTGCCGTCCTTGCCGGCGACCGGAACGTTGAGTTCCTTCGCCATCTCCAGCAGGGCCGGCACGTCGGCGGCCACGCTCGGGGTGAAATTGGCGTAGGGCACGCCGCTCTTGATGGCCGCGTAGGCGTAGAGCATCGCCGGGCTGATGGACTCGTCGCTGGAATCGAGGCCCTTCTCGAAAGCGTCGGGCGAGTTCAGGGTCGCGGCGGTGAGATCGGGCCAGCGCTCCGTCGAGGCGAGGTTGATCACCACCACATCGTCGAGGTTGCTCTCGGCCTTGAACCGCCGCAGATCGTTGGCGATGACCGAAACCGCCTCGCGATGGTCGGCCGCGACGATGCGGTTCACACCCTCGATGTTCTTGCAGAACTTGGCGCTGCCCACCGCCGGCCAAGGCTTGATGCCCTTGAGCACCTGGGCGCCGTTCTCGATGTCCTGCTTCGTCAGCACGCCGTGGCCCGTGGCCGCGGAGGCGAGATCGTCGTCGTTGAGATCCCAACCGGCGAAAACCAGATCCTTGTAATCGGCCAGCCCCGCGACGGAGAGACCGGCCAAGGGAAGTCCGTCGAGGCGGTTCGATCCGGATTTGATCATCTCGATGCCTGCGATGGCGGTGGTGGCGACGGCGCCACCCATGCCAACGAACGCAACGCCGACACGGCGACCGGTCTGCATGCTCATTGGAAAAAGGCTTCCTTCATTGGGTCCACGGGGATCGCCGCTCCAAACGTCGGAGCATTCCCTCGGGCCTTAGCTAACTGGACCGCTCGCGCGTCATTCCAAGTCCAGCGGGAGACGCTTTTTTGACGCGGTTCATCTGAACGCGCGCCGAACGTTTCGTTAAAACTTCGTGAAAACAGAGCCTTAACCATCCGTTAAGCGTGCCACGGTTGAATCACGGCGCTGTCCCATTCTGGTCACAGCCGGCGGCGAGACATCGCCGCGCTGAACAAATCGAAGCCGCGCCCACGAAGGCAGCGGCACGAACAAGGACGAATGATGGGGGTTTTCCCGGAGCCGGCGCTCTGCGCCGACGACGTGAGCCGTCTCGTGCCCAACGAGACCTTCGACGCAGATTTTTCCGTGGCCTGGCTGCCACGGACCGAGCGCCGCGCGCGCCGGACCTTGATCAAAGCCGGACGCCGGACCCTCGCCACCCTCGTGGCCGGGCTCGTCATCGGAGCGGCCCTGCCGCAGAACGCCCTGGCACCCGCAGCCGCCGCGCATGCCAGGATCGACGAGCGTGCCATGACCGCGCAAGCGCAGGCCGGGGTACACGGCGAACAAGCCCGGAACGCGCAGGACTGGCCTGGGGTTCCCGTCCTGGAGCAGGAACCCGCGACCCTCGCCCTGATCGCGACGGATCTCGCGGGACTCGCCCCGATCCGCGATGCCGCCGGAACCGAGCGGCTGCGCTTCGGCGAGATGGCGGTGCCGCGCGAGATCGTCGAGACCATCCTGCGGGCCGCGAGCGAGACCGGCGTCGATCCGGTCTACATGATGGCGCTCGCCGACAAGGAATCGAGCTTCTCCACGACGGTGAAGGCCGCCACATCCTCCGCCGAGGGCCTGTTCCAGTTCCTTTCGGGCACCTGGCTCGAACTCATCCGCGCCTACGGCGCCCGTCACGGGCTCGAGGACGAGGCCGCCGCGGTGACGGGGCGCGGCAGCGCCATCACGATTTCCGACGAGGTCACCCGCACCCGCGTCCTGCGCCTGCGCCAGGACCCCTACGTCGCCGCCCTGATGGCGGGTGAGCTGATCAAGCGCGACCGGGGCCGGATCGAGCAACGCATCGGCCGGGATCTCACCACGGCGGAACTCTACTTCGCGCATTTCCTCGGCACGGCGAGTGCCGGACGCTTCCTCGCCCTGAACGCGGAGAAGCCCGGCCAAGTGGCCAAGCAGGCCTTCAAGGCCGCCGCGAAAGCGAATCGCAGCCTGTTCACCGAGAAGGCCGGCAAGGGCCGGCGCAGCCTCACGGTGGCGGAGGTTCGCGAGAAGATCGGCGGGATGATCGACCGACGCCTCGACCAGTACGAGGGTGTGGCGGCACTGGCCGCCCCCGAAGTCAAGGTCGAGCTCCCGACCCTGGAGGCCGAGGCCAGCGAGGCGGCGCCCATCCATCGCGTCCAGGTGACAGCGGCCGAGTAAGGCCGCAAGCGTAGCCCCGCGCGAAAAAATCGGTTTAGAACCGGGACATGCGACGGCCCCGCCCCCGTGGGTGCCGACGACCGTCGAGTGACCCCATGAGTTCCGCCGATCCCGAACGACCGCGTCCCGATGGGGCTTCGCCGCAGGACACGCCCGGCAAGGCCGCGTCGGCGGAGAACGAGGCGGCCCAGGCCCGTGCCGCGGCCCGCGAAGCGGCGGCGGCGGCCCGCACCCTCGGACGCCAGCTCGGTGTCCTCATGGGGAGTGCGGCACGCACGGGCGGACGTGGCGCCGCCGGTGCCGCACGCGCCTCGGGCCAAGCCTTCACCCGCCTGGCCGGCCGCCTGAAGTCCGGCCGGCAACCCGGTGCGGGCACCACGGCGGTGCCCGCCGACGCGGCCTCCGCTTCCCCCACGGCCGCCGCCCCGCGCGCGCAATGGAGCCGAAATCTACGCGGCCGGCCGATCCTCCTGACCGTCCTCGCCCTCGTCGCCCTTCCCCTGGCGCTGCTGGCCGGCCTCGTCCTCTACAGCTTCGTCACCCTGCCGCCGCTCGGCGGGGTGGTGCCGGAGGCGGGCCAGCGGGCCCTCACCGTCGAGGCCGATGACGGCCGGGTCTTCGCCACCCGCGGCGCGTTCCAGGGTCAGAAGCTCACGGCGGCCGACCTCCCGCCGCACATGGCGCAGGCCATCATCGCCATTGAGGACCGGCGTTTCCGCTCCCATTGGGGCGTCGATCCGCGCGGGCTCCTGCGCGCGATGTGGCGCAACGCGTCGGGCGGCGGCGTGCGCGAGGGCGGCTCGACCATCACGCAGCAATATGTCCGCCTCACCTCCCTGACCCAGGAGAAGACCCTGCGGCGCAAGATCCAGGAAGCGTTCCTGGCGCTCCGCGTCGAGGCGACGATGTCGAAGGACGACATCCTGCTCGGCTACCTCAACACGGCGTATTTCGGCGCCGGTGCCTACGGCCTCGATGCGGCGGCGCGGCGCTATTTCGGCAAGGGCGCCAAGGCACTCACATTGCCCGAATCCGCGATGCTCGCCGGCCTCGTGCGCGCGCCCTCGCAGCTCGCGCCGACCCGCAATTTCGGCGGCGCCAAGGAGCGGGCCGACGTGGTGCTCCAGACCATGGTGGAGACCGGCGCCATCACGGCGGCCGAGGCCGACAAGGCCCGCGCCGAGACCATCACCTTGCGCACGCCGCCCGAGACCCCGCCGGGCACCAACTACTTCCTCGACATGGTCTCGGGCGAAGCCAAGCGCTTGGCCGACACCACCGGCGACGTCACCGTTCGCACCACCCTGAACCTCGACCTCCAGAGTCTGGCCGAGGGCGTCGTCGCCCGGCGGATGGATGCGGAAGGGGCCAAGAAGAAGGCCTCCCAAGCGGCCATGGTGGTGATGAACAAGGAGGGCGCCATCCTCGCCATGGTGGGCGGGCGCGACTACGAGGACAGCCAGTTCAACCGTGCCACCCAGGCCAAGCGCCAGGCCGGCTCCCTGTTCAAGCTGTTCGTGTATCTCACGGCCTACGAGAAGGGGTTCTCGCCCGAGACCGTGCTGGTGGATCGCCCCGTGCAGATCGGCGATTGGGAGCCGCAGAATTCCACCGGGCGGTTCAAGGGCGCCATGCCCCTGCGCTCGGCCTTCGCCCAGTCGGTGAACACCGTGGCGGCGCAGCTCGCCGACGAGATCGGCATTCCGGCGGTCATCGCCACGGCACGCCGCCTCGGCGTCGCCTCCGACTTGCCCAACGTGCCGAGTCTCGCCCTCGGTTCGGCCGAGGTGACCCTGCTGGAGATGACCCGCGCCTATGCGGGCGTCCTGGCCGGCGCCGTCCCCATCGAGGCCCACAGCGTCCATGCCATTCGGGGCAGCGTGCCGCAGCCGCTCTATCTGCGCCCCGAATCACGCTCCGGCACGGCCCTGCCGACGGAGGCGCGGGCGATGATGCTCGACTCCCTCCAGGCCGTGGTCGATGGCGGCACCGGCAAGGGCGCCCGCGTCTCGGGAATGCCGGTGGGCGGCAAGACCGGAACGACGCAGGACTACCGCGATGCCTGGTTCGTCGGGATGACGCCGGACCTCGTCGTGGGCGTCTGGGTCGGCAACGACGACAATTCGTCCATGAACCGGGTCGGGGGCGGCGACATCCCGGCCGCCCTGTTCCGGGATTTCGTGCAGCGCGCCGCCGCGCAGATGGCGCGCGGCCGCAAGCGCCCCTCCGCCGCCGGGGCCGAACCGGCCCCGGCCCGGGACGTGGCACCCGCCGCCGCGGGAGCGGCCATCCGTGGCGTGCCCGAGGTGGTCGACACCGGAACCCTCGCCTTCCGAGGGCGCACGGTGCGGCTTCTCGGCGTTGATGGCGAGGGCGGGGCGCTGGCCCGGCAGCTCGCCCGGTACCTGCGCCGTCGCGAGGTTGCCTGCACACCGGCGGCCGGCGCCGAGGCCGGCCCCCTGCGTTGCCAGATCGACGGCGACGATCTGGCCTCCCTCATCCTCGCGGCGGGCGGCGCCCGGGCGTCGGAGGATGCCCCGCCCGACCTGCTGGCAGCCGAGGAGCAGGCCCGCTCCGAACGGGCCGGGCTGTGGCGGCGGGAACGCTGACGCGGCGAAGAAGATTCGCGGGACGGATGTCCTATCGGAACGGCGGCTCGTCGAAGCTCCGCAGCTTGCGAGAGTGCAGACCGTGCCGGTCGGCGCGCAGGATATCGAGGGCGGAGAGGCCGATGAGCAGGTGCTCGGCGATTGCCCGCTCGTAGAACGCGTTGGCCGCGCCCGGCAGCTTGATCTCGCCGTGGAGCGGCTTGTCGGAGACGCACAGCAGGGTGCCGTAGGGGACGCGCAGGCGGTAGCCCTGGGCCGCGATGGTCCCGCTTTCCATGTCGACGCCGATGGCGCGGGACAGGTTGATCCGCCGCCGCTCCTGGGAGAAGCGCAGCTCCCAGTTCCGGTCGTCGTAGGTCACCACGGTGCCGGTGCGCAGGCGGCGCTTGAGGTCATCGCTGGCCTCGCCCGTGACGCTCGCGGCCGCCGCCTGGAGGGCGAGCTGGACTTCCGCGAGCGCCGGAACCGGCACGTCCGGCGGTACCAATTCGTCGAGGATGCGGTCGCGGCGAAAATAGCCGTGGGCAAGGACGTAGTCGCCGATGGTCTGTGATTGGCGCAGGCCGCCGCAATGGCCGACCATGAGCCAGCAATGCGGACGCAGCACCGCGAGGTGGTCGGTGATGGTCTTGGCGTTGGAGGGCCCGACCCCGATATTCACGAGCGTCGTCCCCTGCATCGTCCCGTCGGGCCCGCGGGCCACGAGGTGGTAGGCCGGCATCTGGTACTTGTGCCAGGGCGAGGCGGCGATGAGGGCGGCGGGATCGACGGACGCCGCCTCCGCCCGCGAGACCGAAATGCCGCCGGGCAGGATCATCCGCTCGAATCCGTCCTCGCCCCGCGCCAGCCGCTCCAGCCCATGCCGGATGAAGCCGTCGACGTAGCGGTGGTAGTTGGTCAGCAGGATCCACGGCTGGACGTCGCGCCAATCGCAGCCTGTGTAATGGACCAGTCGGCGCAGGGAGTAATCGACCCGGATGGCGTCGAACAGGGCCAGCGGCCGGGGCGCGTCGGGCGCATCCTGCCACAGGCCGTCGGCGATCTCGTCGCCGACCACGGAGAGCAGGGGCACGGGGAAGTAGGTGGCGAGATCGCGCGGCGTCACCCCGGCGCGCCCGAGGTCGAGGCCCGGCTCGATGACGTAGGGATACGGGATCTCCTGGGCGCTCAGGCCGACTTCGAGGCTCGCGCCGTAGTCGCGCACCAGCGGCGTCAGCTGTTCGAGGAGATACCCGCGGAAGTGGCCGGGCTGCGTCACGGTGGTGGCGTAGGTGCCCGGCGCCTGGAACTTCGCGGTGGCGCGCGCCACCCGCGGCATCGGCCCCGAGGGCTGATAGGTGATGCGCAGTTCGGGATAGCGGAACTGGAGCCGCTCCGTGGCGTCGGGGGCCGGGCCGCCGTCGAGGTAGCGGGCCAGGGCAACCTGGAGCGCGTCGGTGGCCCCCGCATGCAGGGCGGCGAGCCGGTCCACGGCGGTCTCGGGATCGGAAACGGATTCCATCGGTCGCAATTCGTCGCGGCTCACGGTGTCTCCTCGCTGAACCCTTCGCATTGGGCTGTACACCGCCGCCCCGTGCGACGCGACCGGCAGGGCTTGCGGCGAGCCAACGAAGCATCCGACATGCCGCTCTCAGCCGGAGTTCCACGTGATGAACCAGACCGTCGAACGCCGCCCCGGCGAAGAGACTATCGCACTGCCCGAGGCCTACGACGCGGGCGTGTACTTCATCGGCCGCATCCGCACGCCGTGGCCAGGGCGCTGGGACTGCCCGAAGAACGGCCTCCAGACCGACGCGGTCTGCACCCTGGTGCTCGATCCGGCCTATGCGCCCGGACTGCAGAACCTCTCGGGCGCGAGCCATCTCATCGTGCTCTACTGGATGGACGAAGCCGCGCGCGACATCATCCGCCAGCGCCCACGGCACGCCGACGGCAGCCGCGGCACCTTCTCCCTTCGGTCGCCGGCGCGACCCAACCCCATCGCCCTGTCGGTGGTGGAGAACCTCGGGGTCGACGGCACCACCGTCCGGGTGCGCGGCCTCGATTGCCGCGACGGCACGCCGCTCCTCGACATCAAGCCCTACTACGCCTCGACGGATTCGCGGCCCGACGCGACGGTGGCGCGCGCCGGGGCCGAATGATCAGGCCAAGTGGTCAGGCCAAGTGGTCAAGCAACATGGACCTGCCCGTCGGCGCCGTGGATCCTGCGCGGCGCGCCCTTCGGCGGCGCCTTGATCCGGTACCAGCCGACATAGAGGGCCGGCAGGAAGAACAGGGTCAGGAAGGTGGCGGCGAGGATGCCGCCGATCATCGCGTAGGCCATCGGCCCCCAGAACACTTCGCGGGCGATGGGGACGAGGCCGAAGCTCGCCGCCGCCGCCGTGAGCAGGATCGGCCGCATGCGGTGACAGGTGGCGTCCACCACGGCGTCCCAGGGCGCCAGCCCGTCGCGCTCGTACTCGTCGATCTGGGTCACGAGGATCACGGAATTCCGTACGATGATGCCGATGAGAGCGAGGATTCCGAGGATGGCGACGAACCCCATGGGCTTGTCGAACAGCAGCAGGGCCGCCGCGACGCCGATGATGCCGAGCGGCGCCACGCTCGCGACCAGGAAAAGCTTCTGGAAGCTCTGGAGCTGGATCATCAGGAACACCGCCATGGTGAGCAGCATCACCGGTGCCACCGCCGCGATGGGACCCTGGCCCTTTGCGCTCTCCTCCACGGCGCCGCCCACCGCGAGGGTGTATCCGTCGGGGAGCGATTTCGAGAAGGCGGTGATCTCCTTGTCGAGTTCGGTCACCACGGTCTGCGGCTGGGTCCCGTCCGCGATCGAGGCGCGGACCGTGATGGTGGGCAGGCGGTCCCGGCGCCAGACGATGGGCTGTTCCAGTTCGTAGCCGATGGTGGCGAAGGCGAGCAGCGGCACCACGCTGCCGTTGGCCAGCGGGATCTGCAGGGTCTGCAGGGTGTCGAGGGAGTTGCGTTCCACCGCCTGGGCGCGGCCGACCACATCGACGAGGTAGATCGAATCGCGCACCTGCGTGATGGCCCGGCCGCCGACGATGCCGTTGAGGAGGCCGGCGATGTCCTCCGACGTGACCCCGAGCTGGCGGGCCTTGTCCTGGATGATATCGACCTTCAGCACCTTGCCGGGCTCGTTCCAGTCGAAGGTCGGCACGTTGAGGTGTGCGTTGCCGCCGACGATGTTGGCGAGTGCGAGGGCATGCCCGCGCAGGGCCTGGAGATCGGGACCGCTCAGACGATATTGCACCGGGCGTCCCACGGGGGGCCCGAGGTCGAGGGAGTGGATGAGGAAGTCGGTCCCGACGAATTTTTCGCGCGCCAGGGCTTCGAGCTTCACCTTCATGCGCTCGCGCGCCTCGATGGACGTCGTCTCGATGACAATCTGGCCGAAGAAGGCGTTACCGAGCTGCTGATCGAGGGGCAGGTAGAAGCGCACGGCGCCCTGGCCGACATAGGAACTCCAGCGCGCGATCTCGGGATCGCCCTTAAGGGTCACTTCGAACCGGTCCATCTGCGCCTTGGTTTCGGCGATGCTGGCGTTCTGCGGCAGGGTCATGTCGACGAGGAGTTCGGGCCGGTCGGAAGCCGGGAAGAACTGCTGCTGCACGTGGCCCATCCCGACGATGGCTGCGGCCAGGAGACCGATGCAGGCGGCCACCGTGGTCCAGCGCCAGCGCATGGCGGCGAGCAGCCCCGCGGTGAACATCCGCATCAGGCGGCCGGGCTTGTCGTGGTCCTTGTGCTTCATCTTCGCGGGCAGGAGCTTCACGCCGATGAGGGGCGCGAACAGCACCGCCACCACCCACGACACGAGGAGCGAGGCGGCGATGACCACGAACAGGCTGTAGGTGTACTCGCCCGCCGAGGAGCCGTTGAAACCGATGGGCAGGAAGCCCGCCACGGTCACGAGGGTGCCCGTCAGCATCGGGAAGGCCGTGGAGGTGTAGGCGAAGGTCGCCGCCTTCTTGAGGCTGTCGCCGACCTCGAGGCGCGCGACCATCATCTCGACGGTGATCATCGCGTCGTCCACCAGCAGCCCGAGGGCGATGATGAGGGCACCGAGCGAGATGCGCTGGAGGGTGACGCCCATCACCTGCATCACCACGAACACGATGGCGAGCACGAGGGGGATCGACAGGGAGACCACGAGGCCGGCGCGCCACCCGAGGCTGACGAAGCTGACGGCGAGCACGATGATCACCGCCTCCACCAGGGCCTTGGTGAAGCCACCCACCGCCTCCTCGACGATTCTGGGCTGATCCGACACGAGGTGGATGCCGACGCCCACGGGCAACTCGCCCTCGAGCTTGCGCATCCGTTCCTTGAGATCGTGGCCGAAGGTGAGGAGGTTGCCCGACGGCTGCATGGCGATGGCCAGACCGATGGCCGGCTCGCCGTTGAAGCGGAACAGGGCGGTCGGCGGATCGGTGAAGCCGCGCGAGATCTCGGCCACGTCCGAGAGGCGGAAGAAGCGGTCGTTCACCCGCAGGTTGATGGCCCGGAGGCTGTCCTCGGACACGAACTGGCCGCCGACCCGCACGGAGACCCGCTCGGGTCCGGCCTGGATCACGCCCGACGGCGCGATGGCGTTCTGCGTCTGCAGGGTCTTGATCACCGAGTTCATGTCGAGGCCGAGCCCGGCGAGCTTGCGCACGGAGAAGTCGAGGTAGATCACCTCGTCCTGGGCGCCGAGCAGGATCATCTTGCCGGCGTTGGGAACCGACTTCACGGCGGCGCGCACGCGCTCCACGTAATCGCGGAGTTGGCGCATGCTGACGCCGTCGGCCGTGAAGGCGTAGACGTTGCCGAAAACGTCACCGAACTCGTCGTTGAAGAACGGTCCCTGCATGCCCTGAGGGAACGTGCCCTGGATGTCGCCGATGCGCTTCCTGACCTGATAGAAGATCGCCGGAATCGTCTTCGGCGGCGTGGTCTCGCGCAACTGCACGAACACCGTAGCCTGGCCGGGCGTGGTGTAGGAGCGGCTGAAATCGACGGCGTCGATCTGCTGCAACTCCTTCTCGATGCGCTCAGTGACCTGATCGAGGGTGTCGCCGATGGTGGCGCCGGGCCAGCGCGCCTGCACGATCATGGTCTTGATGGCGAAGGGCGGGTCCTCCTCGCGGCCGAGCTTTTCGTAGGCCAGCACGCCGGCGATCACCGAGATCAGCATCAGGAACCAGACGAAGGAGCGGTGCTCCAGGGCCCATTCCGACAGATTGAAGTTCTTCACGGGGTCAGTCTCGCTTCCGACCGGATTACGGCGTTGCGTCGGGCAGGCGCACGGCCTGGCCCTCGCTGAGCGAATGGATGCCGGCCACGACCACGCGGTCGCCGACGGCTAGGCCTTGGGTGACGGTCGCGCGTTTCGCATCCCGCCCCGTCACGGTGACGGCGCGGCGCACGACCGTCTTGCCGCTGCCGTCCACGATCCAGACAGAATCCCGGCCCTCCGTGCTCAGCAAAGCGGTCGCCGGCAGATCGAAACGGGGCGGAACGTTTCGCGAGAGGGAGACCGTGAGGGTCGAACCGAGGCGGAAGGCCGGGGACGGGGCGAGCAGGGTCATGCGGATGCGCCGGGTCCGGGTGACGCGGTCGGCGAACGGCGCGGTCTCGCGGACCTTGGCGGTGGCTGTGACATCCGGCGCGCTCTGCAGGGCGACGGTGAACACCGCGTCCTTCGACATCGCCCCGACGAGGTCCTCCGGGATATCGACCACGGCCTCGCGCTCCTCGGGACGCGCCAGGGTCAGCACCGCCTGACCGGCGCTCAGCACCTGGCCCACCTCGGCCGAGCGCACGGTGACGACGCCGTCGAAATCGGCGTGGAGTTCGGTGTAGCCGATCTGGTCCCGGGCCTTCTGGAGGCTGGATTGGGCCTGGGCGAGGCGGGCCTGGGCGGTGTCGCGGCTGGCCACAGCGCTATCGAGCTGGGCCTGGGTGACGTTGCCGCCGGCGAGCAGCTTGCGGCGACGGGTCTCCGTCGCGCCCGCGTTCTCGGCCTGGGCCTCGGCATCGGCCAGATCCGCCTCCGCCCGCGTCAGGGCGAAACGCGGCACCACCGGGTCGAGGGCGGCGAGGCGCTGCCCCTTCTTCACGACATCGCCGACGGTCACGTCGCGGGCGACCATGCGTCCGGCGATCTGGAAGCCGATCTCCGACTGGTAGCGCGGCGCGACGAATCCGGCGAAGGGGCCGAACATCTCCGTCGCGACGGGCTTGGCCGTGGTGGTGAGGACCGGGCGGACGGGCGCCGGGCCGGCCTCCTGCTCCGGCTTGCAGGCCGCGAGGGCGAGCGCCAGGGCGGCGAGAGGAACCAACTGGCGGCTCATCGTGCGATCCCCAGGGTCTCGGCCACGGCCACGGTCTGACCCGGCCGCAGGAACTGGATTCCGGCGATCACCACCTCCTCGCCGGGCTGAACACCCCCCGCCAACGCGACGGTGTCGGGGGCGTAGCGCTCCAGCGTAACCTTGCGCGGCGCCACGGTGCCGCTCTGCGGATCGCGCACCCATACCGCCGGACCATCCTGCCAGCGATAGAGGGCCGACCACGGCAGGACGATCGCCTCGCGCGCGTGGAACTTGCCGGTGCCGATCACCACGGCGCCCAGGGTCATACCCGGCGGCGTCGCCTGGAGTCCGACCTTGACCCGCACGGTGCCGGAGGCGGAATCCACGCTCGGCGAGATCTCCCGTACGCGGCCCACAGCCGTCACTTTCGGATCGGCCTGGAGCGCCACGGCGACGGTCTCGCTTTCGGGAGGCGCGGCCAGGACCGCCTCGAAGATGTTGAACACCGCGTCGCGCGGGCCGTCCTGCGCCATGACCATCACGGTCTGACCGGCCTGGACCACCTGACCCACCTCGAAGGTCCGGCTGAGGACGATGCCGTCCACGCCCGCCTTGAGATCCGTGTAGGAGAACTGCTCCTTGGCGGTGCCCAAAGCGGCCTTGGCGGATTCCACCGCGGCCTGCGTGGTGCGCAGCTGCTGGTCGGCGTCGTCGTAGCTCGGCCGGGTGGTGTAGCCGCCGGCCATCAGGCTTTCCTGGCGCTTGAAGCTGACCTTGGCCTGGGTCAGCAGGGCCTCGGCCGAGGTCAGGGCCGCCTTGGCGTTGTCGAGGTTGGCGCGCTGCTCCTGCGGGTCGAGGCGCGCGAGCACCTGATCGGCCCGGATGTGATCACCGACCTCGACGAGGCGGGTGGCGATCTTGCCGGCCGTGCGGAAGGACACGTTGACCTGGGACTGCGCCTCGATGTCTCCGGTGAAGATGAGATCGGAACTGATGGTGGTTCGGCGGGCCACCACCGTACGGACCAGGGCGAGCTCGGGAGTCCTCGCGGCACCGGGCCGGACGCCCTCCGCCGCCGGTTCCCCGGCAGGGGCCAGCGAGAGCGACGCCGCAAGAGCCAGAGCGCCGCCCGCGCGGCGAACATGGTGCAGATCCGTCATCGCGTATCGCCCGCCTCGCTTGCGACTCTATCGGCGGCGATCCTTATCGTTTATCCTACCGACCGTCCAGACGGTTTTTAAGCAGGCAGGCGATGACCAAGGCGCGCACGCGGCGCGAAGACCGCCCGACGATCATCCTGGATGCGGCCGAGCGCCTGATCCGACGCGTGGGGACCCGCACGATGACCATCGATGCGGTGGCGGCGGAAGCGGGGTTGAGCAAAGGCGGGGTACTGCACCATTACGGCTCGAAGGACGCGCTGATTCAGGCCCTGGCGGAGCGCAAGCTCGCAAGCATCCGCGACAGCATCGCGGCCCACGAAGCGGCGCAGGGGCCCGGCCCTGCCGCCCTGCCGCTCGCGCTCATTGCCCATGTCCGGCAGGTCTATGCCGACGAGGAGGGGTTTCCCCGCGCCCTGCTGCTGGCTTCGGCCGAGAATCCGGAGGCCTTCGCGGGCTTCAACGCCTTCCTGAAGGACCGCCTCGCGCAGATGGAGGACGTGGCGAGCTGCCCGGGTGCGGGGGCGGTGCTCACCTTCGCGACCCTGGGCCTGCTGCTGACGCGGACGCTCGGATTCCACACCCTCGAGGGCGCCGACCTTGCCCGGCTGTTCGACGCCATGGAGCGGTTCGCGCGGGATCTGCCGACGGGGGACGCGGGGCAGGCGTGAGCCTCAGGCGGCCTCCGCCGCCATGGCCTCGAACACCCCGGCATGGCGGGCGGCGAGCGCATCGATATCCGTGGCGTAGCCGCCGCCGATCACCGCCACGAGGGGAATGTTTCGCGAGCGCGCCGCCGCGACGACGAGACGGTCGCGGGCGGCCAGGCCCGCATCCGTGAGGGCGAGGCGGCCGAGACGGTCGTCGCGGTGGGGATCGACGCCGGCATTGTAGAAGACGAGATCGGGCGAGACGGCGTCGAGCAATGGACCGACATGCGCGTCCAGCGCGGCGAGATAATCCGCATCCTCGAGCCCATCGGGCAGGCCGACATCGCGGTCGCCGGCGATCTTGCGCGCCGGGTAGTTCCTCTCGGCGTGGAGCGAGAAGGTGAACAGGTCCGGCGTGCCCGACAGGCAGTCGGCGGTGCCGTCGCCCTGGTGCACGTCGCAATCGATCACCACGGCGCGGGCGATGGTGCCCTCGCGGTGCAGGGTGCGGGCCGCGATGGCGACATCGTTGAAGATGCAGAACCCGGCGCCCCCGCCCCGCCGCGCGTGGTGGCTGCCCCCGGCGGAACTGCCCGCGAGCCCGTGCGCCAGGGCGAGGCGGGCCGCCAGCAGGGTACCGGCGACGGAGGCCCGCGAGCGGGCGACCACGCTGGCGCCGACGGGCAGTCCGATCTCGCGCTCGACGGCACGCGGCACGCTCAGGGCAAGGACCGATTCGACGTAAGCCCGGTCATGCACCCCGGCAATGAGGTCCAAGCCCGCCGGCTCCGGGCGCACGAAGCCCTGCGGTGCCAGGCCCCGCGCCAGGAGGACTTCGGAGAGACGCCGGTACTTGCCCATGGGGAAGCGATGTCCGTCGGGCAGGGTCGCCTGATAGTCGGGGTGGTAGACGATGGGTGGGACCGTCACGCCCCCGCCTCCCCGGCTCCCAGGACCGCCCCCCGCATCCGTGCCTCCGCGCCGTCCAACCCCCGCACGACCTCCGTCATACGATTGAAGCCAAGCGACTGTTAGGGCCGTCGGAACGACTCGGGCGCGGCACGATGTCAGCCTCGGCATGGGAGACCTTGGGATGGGAGACCCTGCAATGGGAGACCTTGGGATGCGGGAGACCGTGGGATGATGGACGACGCCTGGACCGGGACGGACCTCGCCCTGACGTTGTGCCTCGCCCTGACCCTGATCAACCTCGCGAGCCTCGCCTTGGCGGCCCTGCGCCTCGGGGGCCGGCGCGGCGCCTCGATCTTTCCGGCGAAAGCGGCGGTGTCCCTGGTGCGCCCGGTCTGCGGCCTCGAAGCCTTCAGCGAGGAGATGCTCACCCGGGGCTTTCACCTCGACCATCCCGATTACGAACTCATCTTCTGTGTGGCCGACCGGGCCGACCCCATCGTGCCCCTGCTCCATCGCCTGATGGCGGCTCATCCGGGCGTGCCGTCCCGGCTCATCGTCGGCGACGAGCGGATCAGCGACAATCCAAAGCTCAACAACTGCGTGCGCGGCTGGGAGGCGGCGCGCCACGACTGGGTGGTGCTGGCCGATTCCAACGTGCTGATGCCGCCGGACTACCTCCAGCGCCTCCAGGCGGCGTGGCGGCACGACACCGGCCTTGTCTGCTCGACGCCCATCGGCGCGCGGCCGGACGGGTTCTTCGCCGAGATCGAGTGCGCGTTCCTCAACACCCTGCAGGTCCGCTGGCAATATGCCGGCGAGGCGGTCGGCCTCGGCTTCGCCCAGGGCAAGAGCATGCTGTGGCACAAGCCGTTCCTCGAAGCGCGGGGCGGCATCCGGGCGCTCGCCGCCGAGATCGCCGAGGACGCGGCGGCGACGAAGCTCGTGCGGGCGGCGGGCGCCAGGGTCCACCTCGTGGCGAGCCCGTTCGAGCAGCCGCTCGGCCGGCGAAACCCCGCCGAGGTCTGGGCGCGGCAGTTGCGCTGGGCGCGCCTGCGCCGCGTCACCTTCCCGGCCTTCTTCGCGCCCGAGATCGGGACCGGACCAATCCTGCCCTTCGGAATCGCCCTCCTATCGGCCCCTTCCCCGGCGCTTGCCGGCTGGCTCTGCGCCCTGGGCGCCCTCTGGTACGGCGCCGAATACGCCCTGGCGGTCCGGGCCGGATGGCATCGTGGCCCGCGCCTGCTCCTGGCCTTCGTCGTGCGCGACACGGTGTTCCCGGCGATCTGGGCCGGCGCCTGGATGCGGGGCGCCATTCTCTGGCGCGGCAACGCCATGGATATCCGCCCGAAGGCCCCGGGCCGCCTGCGCACCCGCGCGACGGCGGCCTGAGCTTCCGAGGCGGCCGACGCCCTGGTAAGCCGCCGCCATGAAGATCGGCATCCTCGAGACCGGCAACCCGCCCGAGCGCCTCGGCGGCCGTTATCCCACCTACGGGCGCATGGTGTCCGACCTCGTCGGACCCGGCCATGCCTACACCCCTTACGCCGCGGCGGACGGCATCCTTCCGGCCGATCCGTCGGACGAGGACGCCTACCTCATCACCGGCTCGCCGGCGGGGGTCTACGAGCCGCTGCCGTGGATCGCTGCCCTGATCGACTTCCTGCGCGCGGTGCCGCCGGCGACGCCGATGGTCGGACTCTGCTTTGGCCATCAGGTCATGGCCGCCGCCTTCGGCGGACGGGTGGCGAAATCGACCAAGGGCTGGGGCATCGGCCTGCACACCTACCGGGTCCAGGCGCGCGCCCCGTGGATGGACGAGGCCACCGAAATCGCCGTCCCGGCGATCCATCAGGATCAGGTGCTGGAGCCGCCGCCCGGCGCCCGGACGATCGCCGGCAACGCCTTCACCCCGCACGGAATCCTCGACTACCGCGACCGGCGGGCGCTGTCGTTTCAGGTCCATCCGGAATTTGAGGCGGACTACGCCATCGCCCTCATCGCCGGCCATACCCCAGCCGTCCCGCACGAACCGGCGGCGCACGCCGCCGCCCTCGCCTCGCTCACGCATCCCAACGACGGGCCGCGCCTCGGCGGCTGGATCAGGCGGTTTCTGGAAGACGGAGAATGACGGTGGTGCGGGCGGTCGGAATCGAACCGACACTCCTTGCGGAACCGGATTTTGAGTCCGGCGCGTCTACCAGTTCCACCACGCCCGCAGCGCCAGCCTCATGGCACACCTTCGTGATTCGGGCCAGTGGCGATTTTCCGCGGCCGCACGCTCGCCACGTCCCTACGGCTATGCTCAAAGAACACCGCTTTCCCTCCTCATCCCTCCGGACGCAGACCCGCTCATGATCCGCCGTCTCTACGAATGGATCCTCGCGCTCGCGGGCAAGCCGTCGGCGCCCTGGGCACTGGGGGCTGTGTCCTTCGCCGAAAGCTCGTTCTTCCCGGTGCCGCCCGACGTGATGATGGTCCCCATGGCGGTGAGCCGACCCGACCGGGTGTGGTTCTACGCGCTGATCACCACCCTGGCGTCCGTGGCCGGCGGCGTGCTCGGCTACGCCATCGGCGCGCTGCTGTTCGATTCCGTCGGCCAGTGGGTGTTCCGGGTCTACGGCCTGTCCGAGAAGGCCGCGACCTTCCAGGCCTCCTATGCCGAGTATGGCCACTGGGTGATCCTGCTGAAGGGGCTCACACCGATCCCGTTCAAGCTCGTGACCATCACGTCGGGCTTCGCCCATTACGATCTGTTCTGGTTCGTGGTGCTGTCGCTCATCACCCGCGGCGCGCGATTCTTCCTCCTGGCGGCACTGCTCGGCCGCTACGGCGTTCAGATCCGGGGCGTGCTCGATCGCCACCTCAATGTCGTCGCGGCCATCGCGGTCGCGGTCATCATCCTCGGCTTCGTCCTGTTCAAGGTGCTCCTGTAAGATGGATTACACGACCCTCCTGCGGCTGCGCCGAAGCGCCCTCCTCCTCATCCTCGGTTCGGCGGCGACCTTGGCGGCGGCGTTCTATTTCCAGTGGGTGCTCGGCTACGTGCCGTGCAAGCTCTGCCTGACGGAACGCATCCCGTACTACGCCGCGATTCCCTTCGGTCTCCTCGCCCTCGTGCTGCCCGAGCGCCTCAGCCGCGTCGCCCTCGGGCTCGCGGCCCTCAGCCTGCTGTATGGCGCCGGATTGAGCGTCTATCACGCCGGCGCCGAGTGGGCGCTCTGGCCCGGCCCGTCGGATTGCGGCGGAGGGAGCGGTGCGGCGCCCGCGACGGTCACGGACTTCCGCGCCGCCCTGGAGACCACGCGGGTGGCCGACTGCTCCACCGCCGCCTGGCGATTCCTGGGAGTGTCGCTCGCGGGCTGGAACGCCGTGGTGGCCTTCGTCCTCGCATCGGTTTCGGGCACGGCCGCCGCGAAGAGCTGAGACGTCAGTGCCGGTCGTCGGGGGCCGGCGGCAGGGGCGCCACCGCGATGCCCTCCTCCACGAGGGCGCGGGCCTCGGTGAGGCTGGCCTCGCCGTAGATCGGGCGGGTCGGGCTCTCGCCGTAATGCATGCGGCGCGCTTCCTCGGGAAAGGCGGTCCCGACATCGTCGGCCGTGCGCGTCACGTGCTCGCGGACCGCCCGCATCAGGGCGCGCACGCGCTGCTCGGGCTCCGAGAGCAGGGGCATCGGCGCGGGGGGTGGAGCCGCCACGGACTCGAGCGCGTCGGTGACGGGCAAACCGGTCACTGCCCGGTCGGTGCGCGCCACGGCCGGGGCCATCATGCCCTTGGCCACCTGCGCGGATCCGCAGAGCGGGCAGGCGACGAGCCCGCGCGCAACCTGATCGTCGTAGGACTCGCTCGACGGAAACCAGCTCTCGAAATCGTGGCCGCCGTCGCAGACCAGGGTGTAGCGGATCATGCGCGGGCTCGAAGCGGGGTCAGGCGGGGCGCCCGATCCGCTCCACGGTGAACGGCCGGGCATGCAGAAGCGTCGGAATCCGCGCGCGGGCGTCGGTGACGCGGGCGAGGTCGATCTCGGCCAGGATCACCCCGGGCTCGTTGCCACCGGCATCGGCCAGAACCTTGCCCCACGGATCGACGATGAGCGAGTGGCCGTAGGTGTCGCGACCGTCCTCGTGGTGGCCGCCCTGTGCCGCCGAGATCATGAACGAGCCCGTCTCGATGGCGCGCGCCCGGTGCAGCACGTGCCAATGCGCCTCGCCGGTCTGTTGGGTGAAGCAGGCCGGGGCGGTGATGACCGCGGCGCCGGCCTCGGCGAGCGCCCGGAACAGGGCCGGGAAGCGGACGTCGTAGCAGATGGTGACGCCGATGGGTGCCCACGGCGTGTCGGCCACCACCGCACAGACACCCCCCGTATAAGTGGCGGATTCACGCCAGCGCTCGCCGTTGGGCAGGTCGACGTCGTAGAGATGAACTTTGTCGTAGGACGCCGTGATGGCGCCCGTGGCATCGATGAGGAAGGCGCGGTTCGCGATCTTGTCGCCGCTGCGCACGGCGAGCGATCCGATCTGGACGACGATCCCGCGCTCACGCGCCACCGCGCGCAGGGCCGCGAGGGTGGGGTCCTCGTCCTGGCTGGTGACCTTCTCGAACAAGCTCGCCTTGCTGCGCTCGACGAGGGAGGTCATTTCGGGCGTCTGCACGTAATCGGCGCCGGAATCCGCCGCCTCGCGCACCAGGGCGACGGCGGCGTCCCGATTGGCGAGCGGATCCCGCCCAGACCGCATCTGTACGCAGGCGGCCGTGAAGCGAGGTTCGGTGCTCATGCGGCGACCATCTGCTCGAGCTTGCCGGCACCGTTGAGGGCGTAGAGATCGTCGCATCCGCCGACATGGGTCTCGCCGACGAAGATCTGGGGCACGCTGGTGCGCCCCCCGGCCCGCTGGACCATGGCGGCGCGCGAACCGGCCGTCTTCTCGACGTCGATCTCCGTGAAGGTGATGCCCTTCTCACGCAGGAGGCTCTTGGCCGCCGAGCAGTACGGGCACCAGGCAGTTGTGTAGATCGTGACCGGCTTCATGTCGCAGGGCCCCAAGGCGTTCCACGCTGCTTATAGGCGAGCCCGGAGACTCTTCCTACTGCGGCGTTCCGCACGGGGGGCGAGGCGATGTTCAGGCCGCGAGCAGCTTCTCGACCTCGTTGACGAGGTCGCGCAGGTGGAAGGGTTTCGATAGCACCTTGGCGTCCTTCGGAGCTTTCGAATCCGGATTGAGGGCCACGGCGGCGAAGCCCGTTATGAACATCACCTTGATGTCGGGATCGAGTTCCGTGGCGCGGCGAGCCAGTTCGATGCCGTCCATCTCGGGCATCACGATGTCGGTCAGGAGGAGCTCGAACGGCTCCTCGCGCAGGCGGTTGTAGGCCGAGAGGCCGTTGTCGAACGAGAGCACGTCGTAGCCGGCGTTCTGCAACGCCTTGGCCAGGAACCGGCGCATGTCGTTGTCGTCTTCCGCGAGGAGGATCTTCATCGAACGTTGCCTTGTGCCCTTGAGTCGCTGTGTTCTTTCCACAAAGCACCAGCTTGGTAAACAGAACGTTGCCAACGGAGCCGGGTGGGGTCGGGCCGAGGCGGCCGTTCCGTGCGCGACGGCACCGTAACGGGTCCGTGACGGCGACCGTCACGGTAGACACGGCCCGCGCCGGACCGCACAGTACGATCATGCGTTTTCCCGCCCGGACCGAGGCGCTCGCGCCGCGATGACAGAGCCGACCGCCCCCCCGAATGCGCCGGGACAGCCCTGGTTCGACCCGCCCTTCCGCGTGGACGAGCCGGAAACCCACACCCTCCCCTTCGTGTTCAACGCACCCCATTCGGGCGCCGTCTATCCGCGCGCCTTCGTGGAAGCGTCACGCCTCGACGCCCTGGCCCTGCGCCGCTCGGAGGATGCCCATGTCGACCGGCTGTTCGCGCCGGTGGTGGATCTGGGCGCTCCCCTCATGTGCGCCCATTTCCCGCGCGCCTATCTCGACGTGAACCGTGAGCCCTACGAGCTCGACCCGCGCATGTTCGAGGGACGCCTGCCGGCTTTTGCCAACACCCGCTCCATGCGGGTGGCCGGCGGTCTCGGCACCGTGCCGCGCGTGGTCGCGGACGGGCAGGAGATCTATCGGGGACGCCTGCCCGTGGAGGAGGCGGTCACCCGCATCGAGACCCTGTACAAGCCGTATCACCGGACCCTGCGCGGCCTGATCCAGCGCACGGCCCGCGATTTCGGTCACGCCATCCTCATCGACTGCCACTCGATGCCGTCCTCCAGCCTCGGACGCGACGAGGCCGCACGGGCCGATTTCATCCTCGGCGACCGTTTCGGCACCGCCTGCGCACCCGAGCTCATCGGGGCGTTCGAGGATCATCTCCGGGCACGCGGCTTTCGCACCCTGCGCAACAAGCCCTATGCGGGCGGCTTCATCACGGAGCATTACGGCGAGCCCAACCTCGGCCGCCACGCCCTGCAGGTGGAGATCAACCGCGCCCTCTACATGAACGAGTCGAGCCTCGCCCTCGGGCCCGGCTTTTCCGAACTGGTCTGGCACCTGCGCGGCGTCGTGGCGGCCGTGGCCGCCGATATCGGGGACTGGACGCCGTGCCGCATGGCGGCGGAATGAGGCCCGGCCGGAGGGCCGGGCAGCAAACCGGCCTGAGGCCGCTATCAATTATTTTTGCGACCGAGGCGATCAGCACGAAATTTTCGTGATGCCGGCGGGCGCGGGCGGCGGTTAGGAGTAGCCCGGCCCACGCGCTTACCTATAATGCCGGCCAACAGGCCGTCGCACGAGCACGCATCCATGCCCTCCCGCATCCCCGACTTCACCACCGTCGCCTACGCGGCCGATGCCATCGCCGCCCCAGTGCCGCCGGCCGGCGAGCCCTGGATGACCCCCGAGGGCATCCCGGTGAAGGGCGTCTACGGCCCCGAGGACCGGAACGGCATCGAGTTCCTCGACACCTACCCGGGCGTGGCGCCGTTCCTGCGTGGGCCGTACCCGACCATGTACGTCACCCAGCCCTGGACCATCCGGCAATATGCCGGCTTCTCCACCGCCGAGGATTCGAACGCGTTCTACCGGCGCAACCTCGCCGCCGGGCAGAAGGGCCTGTCGGTGGCCTTCGATCTCGCCACCCACCGGGGCTACGATTCCGATCACCCGCGCGTGTCGGGCGATGTCGGCATGGCGGGCGTCGCCATCGATTCCATCTACGACATGCGGACGCTGTTCTCCGGCATCCCGCTCGATGAGATGACCGTATCCATGACCATGAACGGCGCCGTGCTGCCGATCCTGGCGCTCTACATCGTGGCGGCCGAAGAGCAGGGCGTGCCGCCCGAGAAACTCGCGGGCACGATCCAGAACGACATCCTCAAGGAGTTCATGGTCCGCAACACCTACATCTACCCCCCGGCGGGTTCGATGCGGATCATCGGCGACATCTTCGCCTACACCTCGAAGAATATGCCGAAGTTCAACTCGATCTCGATCTCCGGCTACCACATGCAGGAAGCCGGGGCGACGAACGACCTCGAACTCGCCTACACGCTGGCCGACGGCGTCGAGTACATCAAGGCGGGCCTCGCCGCCGGCCTCACCATCGACCAGTTCGCACCGCGCCTGTCGTTCTTCTGGGCGATCTCGACGAACTTCTTCATGGAGATCGCCAAGATGCGGGCCGCGCGCCTGATCTGGGCCAAGCTCGTCAAGGAGTTCGAGCCGAAGAGCGACAAGTCGCTGCCGCTGCGCACCCACAGCCAGACCTCCGGCTGGTCGCTGACCGCGCAGGACGTTTTCAACAACGTCACCCGCACCTGCATCGAGGCGATGGCGGCGACGCAGGGCGGCACCCAGTCGCTCCATACCAACGCCCTGGACGAGGCCCTGGCGCTCCCCACAGATTTCTCGGCCCGCATCGCCCGCAACACCCAGCTCTTCCTTCAGCAGGAGAGCGGCACGACGCGGATCGTCGATCCGTGGGGCGGCTCGTACTACGTCGAGAAGCTGACGCAGGACATCGTCGCCCGCGCCTGGGAGCATCTTCGCGAGGTCGATGAGCTGGGGGGCATGGCGAAAGCCATCGAGGCCGGCATCCCCAAGCTGCGCATCGAGGAGGCGGCCGCCCGCGCCCAGGCCCGGATCGATTCCGGGCGCCAGACCATCGTGGGCGTCAACAAGTTCAAGCCGGACGACGACCGCGCCATCGAACTCATGCGCGTCGACAACGGCAACGTCCGCACCCTGCAGATCGACAAGCTCAAGCGCCTGCGGGCCGAGCGCAACCAAGCCGACGTCGACGCGGCCCTCGACGCGCTCACCAAGGCGGCGCAGGGCGAGGGCAACCTCCTGGCCCTGGGCATCGAGGCGGCGCGGGCCAAGGCCACGGTCGGCGAGATTTCCGATGCCCTGGAGAAGGCCTGGGGCCGGCATCGGGCCGAGATCCGCTCGATCTCGGGCGTGTACAAGCGGGAGGTGGGTGGCATGTCGCCGGCAGTCGAGACGGTCCGTCAGCTCGTGGAGGCCTTCGAGGAGAACGATGGGCGCCGCCCGCGCATCCTCGTCGCCAAGATGGGACAGGACGGCCACGACCGCGGGCAGAAGGTCATCGCCTCCGCCTTCGCCGATCTCGGCTTCGACGTGGATATCGGACCGCTCTTCGCCACGCCCGACGAAGCCGCCCGCCAAGCGGTGGAGAACGATGTCCATATTGTCGGCGTCTCGTCGCTCGCCGCCGGCCACCTCACCCTGGTGCCGGAGCTCAAGGCCGCGCTCACGGCGCAGGGGCGCGAGGACGTGATGATCGTCATCGGCGGCGTCATCCCGCCCGGCGACTATCCGGCCCTGTACGCGGCGGGCGCCTCGGCGATCTTCCCGCCCGGCACGGTGATCGCGGAGGCGGCGGTCAAGCTCATCCAGGAGCTGAACGACCGGCTCGGCTACGCCGCGCGCCAAGCGGCGGAGTAAGCCACGCGGCCCGGTCCCTGCTGGACGATGGCCCTCCCCTCGCGTGAGTGATCGAGCATGGCACAGGCACGTTCCGAACTGATCCACCCCGTGATCCTGTGCGGCGGATCGGGTACGCGCCTGTGGCCGGCTTCGCGCGAGAGCATGCCGAAGCAGTTCACCCCCCTGGTGAACGCCGAGTCCTCGACCTTTCAGGATACCGCACGCCGGGTGCTCGACCCGGCGGTGTTCGGCCGCCCGACGATCATCAGCAACAGCGAAGCCCGCTTCATCGTCGCCGAGCAGCTGCTCCAAGCCGGGGTCGGGGCGGACATCGTGCTCGAGCCGGAGCGGCGCGACTCGGCCGCCGCCGTGGCGGTCGCGGCACTCCACGCCGCGCGG
>NZ_JAKSXV010000041.1 GCF_022829345.1 Methylobacterium sp. J-090
TCGAGCGGCTGATCGGACGCCTCAAGCAGTATCGCCGCATCGCCACCCGCTACGAGAAGCGAGCGGCAAACTACCTCGCCATGGTCACACTCGGCATGACCATGCTCTGGCTCACATGACTTTGCAGAGAGGACCTAGACCGGATCCCGACGGACGCGGGCGGCGGCTTTCCGCCCGCGTCCCTTCGCGCATGACCCCCGGCGTCGGAATCGCCTAGATCCCCCGGACCGCACCCGAGGGGATCCCATGCGTCGCGCCCTACCGCTCAGTCTGGCCGTCCTCGGTCTGGCCGTCCTGGCCGGATCCATCCTCCCCGCTCGGGCCCAGAATCCGGTCCAAGGCCCGGCACCCGGGCCGGTGCTCCAGACCATCGACGCGGCCAACACCCGCTATTCGCCCCTCGACGGGATCACGGCCGGGAACGTCGCCCGCCTCCGGGTCGCCTGGACCTTCTCGACGGGCGTGCTGCGCGGCCACGAGGGCGCGCCCCTGGTGGTCGGCGCGGTGATGTATCTCCACACGCCGTTCCCCAACATCGTCTATGCCCTGGATCTCGATCATGACGGCCGCATCCTCTGGCGGTACGAACCGAAGCAGGACGCCTCCGTCGTGGCGATGCTGTGCTGCGACACGGTCAACCGGGGCCTTGCCTATGCCGACGGCGCGATCCTGCTCCACCAGGCCGACACCACCCTGGTCTCCCTCGATGCCGCGACGGGCCGGGTGAACTGGCAGGTGCGGAACGGCGACCCGGCCCGCGGCGAGACCAACACGGCCACGATCCTGCCGGTGAAGGACAAGATCCTCGTGGGGATCTCAGGCGGCGAGTTCGGGGTGCGCTGCCACCTCACCGCCTACGACGCGAAGACGGGCCGGCGCCTCTGGCGCGCCCATTCCATGGGGCCGGACGCCGACATGCTCGTCGACCCGGAGACCACCACCGTGCTGGGCCGCCCCATCGGCCGGGATTCCTCCCTCGCCTCGTGGGAGGGCGACCAGTGGAAGACCGGCGGCGGCTGCACCTGGGGCTGGTACGCCTACGATGCCGCCCTGAACCTGATGTATTACGGCACCGGCAATCCCTCGACCTGGAATCCCGCCCAGCGCCCCGGCGACAACCGCTGGGCCCAGTCCATCGTCGCCCGCGATCCCGAC
>NZ_JAKSXV010000046.1 GCF_022829345.1 Methylobacterium sp. J-090
CAGGGCCGGCGGGTTGCCGAGGCCGAACCAGACGATGGCCAGCGGAATGTAGGCGATGGGCGGGATCGGCCGCAGGATCTCGAGGAGGGGGTTGAACAGGGAGAACAGCCGGTCGCTGGTCCCGAGCAGGAGCCCGACGGGCACGGCGAGGCCGGCGCCGATGCAGAAGCCCGTCAGCACCCGGGCGAGGCTCGCCACGGCGTCGTGGGGCATCTCGCCGGAGAAGACCCAGGAGAGGTAGCTCTCCTGCGCCGGATCGTGGGGCAGGGCCGGGACCATGCCGGACAGCCATTTGACCGCCACCGAGCTCGGCGGCGGCAGAACCACGGCGGAGAAGACGCCGAGCCGGCTCAGGACCTCCCACAGGACGAGGAGCAGGAGGGGGACGATGGCGCCGCGCAGCCGGTGCATGGCGGCCTCAGCGGGACACGAGTTCGGCTTTGGCCTTCTCGAGCAGGTCGGTCTTCACCCACTCGGCGTCGGATTTCGGCGGATTGACCATCTTACCCAGGCCGTACTTCATCATGTAATCCGTCGTGGTCTGCATATGGCCGGCGGGCACGTCGTAGGTGTACTTCGCATTCGCCATCCCGTCGCGAAAATCCTGGGCCGTGAGCTGGCCCTTGAACACCGTCTCGCGGACGTACTTCTCGGCCAAGCCCGGATCGTCGATGAAGGCCTTGGTGGCGGCGACGAACAGCTTGAGGACGCGGCCGGCGACCTCGGGGCGCTCGTTGTACATCTTCTCGGTCATCACCAGGGGGCGCACGGGCCGGCCGATGGGGGTGTCGTAGGGTTTCACCACTTCCGTCGCGTAGCCGGCGCTGATGGCCTGGGTCGATTGCGGCTCGCTCTGGCAGATCACGTCGACGTATTTCTGCGCGAGCGCCTGGTTCAGGTCGGCGTAGTTGTTGAAGTAGATCAGCTGCACGTCCTTGCCGGCCCGCTCGCCCCAGGTCATCCCGTGCTTGTCGAGCTCGGCGAGCAGCATCAGGTCCTGGGTGCCGCCCCGGACGGAGGCGACCTTGAGGCCCTTCACGTCCTTCAGGGTCTTGACCGCGTCGAGGTCCGGCCGCTTGAGGATGCGCACGCCGCCGTCGGCGAAGCCCGCCACCACGTAGAGCTTCACCCCGTTGCCGCGCGCCGCCACCGCCCCGTCGGCGCCGGACGCCGAGATGTCGATCTGGTCCACCGCCATGGCGGGGTAGATGTCGGCGCCCTTGGCGAAGACGCGCTCGTCGATCTTCAGGCCGAATTTCGGCGCGAGCTCCTTCATGTAGGAGACGGCGCCGTAATGGGCGAACTTGAGATTGCCGAGGCGCACGACATCGTCGGCATGCGCCGAAGCGGCGGAGAAGGCGGCCAGGACCAGCAGGGCGGCCCGCGCCGCCGCATTGCGCATGAACATCGGTTTCCTCCGCGTCGCGGGTCGTTCTCGCCCACGTCCGGTCCTTCAACGGACCGTGATGGATTGAATAAGGCGTGCCGACCGCCGAAAGTAAAGCGGCAGGAGGCGACAGATTGACCGAGCTCTTGACGGATGAAACCGGCCCCGTGGCCGTGGTCGGCTGCGGCACCCTCGGGGCGAGCTGGGCGGCCCTGTTCCTCGCCCACGGCCTCGACGTGGCGGCCCACGATCCGGCCCCGGATGCCGCGAAAAACCTCGGGCCGGCGGTGGCGCGGGCGCGGGCGCAGCTCGCCGAACTCGGGGTTGCCGGCGCCGGTCGCCTCGTCGTCCACGCCCGGCTGGCCGACGCCGTGTCGGGCGCCCGCTTCGTGCAGGAGAACGCGCCGGAGATCCTCGCGATCAAGCGCACCGTCCTGGCGGCGATCGACGGCCATGCGGCGCCCGGCATCCTCGTCGCGTCGAGCACCTCGGCGATGCTGCGCAGCGCCATCGTGGCCGATTGCGCGAGCCCGGAGCGGGTGATCGTCGCCCATCCGTTCCACCCGCCCCACCTCGTGCCCCTGGTGGAGATCGTGGCCGGGAACGCGGCCGTCGCGGCCCGGGCGGCGGCGTTCTACGCGGGGCTCGGGCGCCGGCCGGTGATCCTGCGGCGCGAGATGCCGGGCCACATCGCCAACCGCCTCGCCTCGGCCCTGTACCGCGAGGCGGTGCATCTCGTGGCCGAGGGGGTGGCGAGTGTGGCCGACATCGACGCCGCCCTGTGCAACGGGCCGGGCCTGCGCTGGGCCGCCATGGGACCGCACATGACCTACCACCTCGGCGGCGGCGCGGGCGGCATCCGGCACTATCTCGACCATCTCGGAGCCAGCCAGGAGCGGCGCTGGGCGAGCCTCGGAACCCCCACCCTCGACGCGGCCGTGAAGGCCCGCATCGTCGAGGGCGTCGAGGCGGAGGCCGCCGGCCGGACGCTTCCGGAGCTGGAGGCGCGGCGCGACCGGGCGCTCCTGGAGATCCTGAAGGCGCGGATCGAAGTCGCGGGCGACGACCCATGAAAGACGACCCCTGAAAGACGACCCATGACAGACGACCCATGAAAGACGACCCATGAAAAAAGCCCCCTCCGGAAGAGGGGGCTCGATCAGAGTGGAACGGGCGTAGCAAAAAGCCCCCTCCGCGGGAGGGGGCTTCTTCGGGCGCTGGGACGGGAGCGGCGATCAGAAGGTGATGCCGGTCTCGATCATGTAGCGCTCCTGGGAGGTCTTGGTGCCGGTGCGGCCGAAGCCGAGGCCGGGGGTGATGTCGTAGAGCTGCACCGTCGAGAACTCGCCGCGCAGGAAGTAGCGGTCGAAGGTGAAGGTCGGGGTGACCGTGAAGGAGAGCGCCGAGCTGCCGGCGCCGTAGAGCACGGAGGTCTGGCCGACGGGGTTCACGCGGCTTCCGCTCTGGGTGATGTACTCGAAGCGGCCGGCGAGCGCGAAGTTGTCGGTGAAGGCGTAGCTGGCGAGGATCGCGCCGCCGAAGGTCTCGGCGCCGGCGAGGCCGAGGACCGAATTGCGCTCGATGTTGGTGTACTGGATGTACGGCGTCACGATGATGGGGCCGTCGGCGTAGGTGTAGTTGGCGCTGACGATGGAGCTGTTCTGCACGGCCAGCGGCGTGGCGAACTGGAAGCGCGGGTTCTGCAGGGCCGAATTGAAGGTGGAGAAGTGCGTGCCGCCGTTGATGCCGATCGTGTTGGCGGCGTCGAGCTTGTAGACGATGGCGCCCGTGACCCAGTTGATCTCACCCGAGTAGAAGCCGTCCGTGGCGGCGAAGGACGCCGACAGCGGGCCGTCGCTGTAGTTCACCTGAACGCCCTGGTTGATCACGTTCTCCTGGTTGAACAGCAGGCCGCGGGAGATGTTCAGGTTCTGGAAGGTGAAGGGCGCCTCCGAGCCGATGAGGGTCGGCATGCGGCCGCCCTGAACCGACCAGTTGTCGTTGAACACGTACTTGCCGAACACGATCGGGATCGGCGAGTAGAGCAGGTCGGTCTGGTCGAAGGTGCCGAGGATCGGCAGGCCGAGGCCCGGGATCGTGTAGGCGCCGAACGCGGCGTAGAACTGGAACGCGCCGTCGGCCTTCTGGATGGTGCCCATCAGGTTCGAGAAATCGACGCGGGCGGCGCGGTCGCTGGCGATCTGGGGCACGGCCGAGAAGGCGAACTGGTTGGTCTGGTCGTAGGCGTAGCCGGTCACGGCGCCGCCGAAGTAGATGTCGCCGATGCCGCCGATGGTGAGGCAGGCCGGGTTGGGGTTCTGCTTGATGATGCCGCCGTAGGCCGGGAAGGTGATTTCCGCCTTGCAGGAGGCCGGGGGAGCGGGGACGGGCGCCTTCACCGACAGATCGGCGGCCTGGAGATAGGTCGACGACAGGAGGAGGGTCGTCAGTCCGATGAGCGCGCTGCGGCGGGCCATATCAAGTCTCGTGTTGTTCGCGGGTTCCGGTTGATGGCAGGGTCTCAAAGAATGCCGCCGGGGCCAAAGTCATCCTTTATGCAGTTGCCCATTTTTTAAACAAAACACCGGTCCGCAGGGGACTTGCGGCGTTCGTGTGGCATTAAGGAAACATCCACAGGGCAGGCGCACAAAGACTGTCAAGAATCCGTTAACCCCATCGATCGCGCCGCCGGAAGGGTCTGCGATCCGCGCGAACCGAGCGCGCGATCCATCGGCCCCGGTTCGGAAAAGCCCTCCGCCGGCATCCCTCGGGCGCCTCTCATGGCCGCCATGACCGATTGCCCGCCATGACCGATTGCCCGCGCATGACCGATTGCCCGCGCATGACCGGCCCGGTCGTCCCACCCGGGAGACGAGCGGTTCTCCCGACGCACCACGATTGCCGCGACGGGCCGGAGCACGACCGATTCGCCACAGGGACGGGCGTTCCCGCCCGGCGATCCATCGAAGGCCGAAGCGCCGTGCTATGGGTCGGCTCGACATCCGCGCCGAACCCGGATCGCGACGGCGCGCCGCCCGAACCCTGCCCCGGCCGGTATCCGCCGACCGTTCCCACCCGACCCCGCCGCGCCGAGCCCTCATGAACGCCGTCAGCATCATCGCCCCGGTCTTCGGAATCATCGTGATCGGCTGGGGGGCGGCGCTCGCCGGGCTCCTGTCCGAGCGGGTCAGCGACGGCCTGTCGGAATACGTCTTCGCCATCGCGGTGCCGGCCCTCATCATCGGCACCCTCACGCGGCCGGGGCTCACGGGCGAGGTGACGTGGTCGTACTGGATCGCGTATTTCGGCGGGGCCGGGGTGTCGTGGCTCGCCGGCTCCCTCATCGCCACCCGGCGCGCGGGCATCGGCCGCCAGGGCGCGGTGCTGCACGGGTTCGCCGCGAGCCAGTCGAACACCATCTTCGTCGGCGTGCCGACCATCCTGCAGGCCTACGGCGAGGAGGGCGCGTTCCCCCTGTTCCTGCTGCTGGCCGTCCACCTGCCGCTGATGATGGGCTGCGCCACCTTCCTCATCGAGGCCGAGGGCGACCGCACCCTGGTCCAGCGCGTGCGCGGCCTCGGCCTCGTGCTGATCAAGAACCCGATCTTCGTGGCGCTCGGCATCGGCATGGCCCTGCGCCTCGGGGGCGTCGTGCCGACGGGCGTCGCCCGCTCGCTCATCGACGGGTTCGGCTCCACCGCCTCCACCTGCGCCCTCGTGGCGCTCGGCGCCGGCCTGACCCGCTACAAGGTGCTGTTCGACCTGCCCGGCGCCCTGGTGATCGCGGGGCTGAAGCTCGTGGTGCACCCCCTCGTGGTGTGGCTGCTCGCCACCAAGCTGTTCTCCATGCCGCCCGCCTATGCCGGCGTCGCCACCCTGTTCGCGGCGATGCCCGTCGGCATCAACGCCTACCTGCTCGCCGTGCGCTACAAGGCCGAGACCGGGCTGGTGGCGGCCTCCGTCCTCGTGTCGACCCTGCTGGCGCCGGTCACCACCGTGCTCTGGCTCACCCTCCTGGGGCGCGCCTGAGCGGCTGGACGGCGCGCCGGCTTCGGGTCCATGATTCGTCCCGAACGGCCGGCGCGACCGGTCGAAACCGGTCGAGGAAGCTTTCATGAACGCCCCCCTGCGCGCGGCCGGATTCGTCTGGGACGATCCCTTCCTGCTCGACGACCAGCTGACGCCGGACGAGCGCGCCATCCGCGACACGGCCGAGAGCTTCGCGCAGGAGCGTCTGCTGCCCGGCATCGTCGCGGCCTACGCGGAGGAGACAACCGACCCCGACCTGTTCCGGGCCATGGGCAGCGTCGGCCTCCTCGGCCTGACCCTGCCGGAGGAGTACGGCTGCGCCGCCGCGTCCTACGTCGCCTACGGCCTCGTGGCCCGGGCGGTGGAGCGGGTCGATTCCGGCTACCGCTCGATGATGAGCGTGCAATCGTCCCTCGTCATGTACCCGATCCACGCCTACGGCTCGGAGGCGCAGCGGCAGAAATACCTGCCGAAGCTCGCGTCGGGCGAGTGGATCGGCTGCTTCGGCCTCACCGAGCCGGAGGCCGGCTCGGACCCCGCCGGCATGACGACGCGGGCCGAGGCCATCGACGGCGGCTACCGCATCACCGGCGCCAAGATGTGGATCTCCAACGCGCCCTTCGCCGACGTGTTCGTGATCTGGGCCAAATCCGATGCCCATGACGGCGCGATCCGGGGCTTCATCCTGGAGAAGGGGATGCCCGGTCTCTCGGCCCCGACGCTCCACGGCAAGCTCAGCTTGCGCGCCTCCACCACGGGCGAGATCGTGATGGCCGGCGTCGCGGTGCCCGAGGACGCGCTCCTCCCCAACGTCTCGGGCCTGAAGGGCCCGTTCGGCTGCCTCAACCGGGCCCGCTACGGCATCTCCTGGGGGGTGATGGGCGCGGCCGAGGATTGCTGGCACCGGGCGCGGGGCTACACCCTGGAGCGCCGTCAGTTCGGCCGGCCGCTGGCGCAGACCCAGCTCGTCCAGAAGAAGCTCGCCGACATGCAGACGGAGATCGCGCTGGGGCTCCAGGCCTCCCTGCGGGTCGGGCGCCTCATGGACGAGGGCCGGATGGCGCCGGAGATGATCTCCCTGATCAAGCGCAACAATTGCGGCAAGGCGCTCGACATCGCCCGCACCGCCCGGGACATGCACGGCGGCAACGGCATCATGGGCGAGTACCACGTCATGCGCCACGCCCAGAACCTCGAGACGGTCAACACCTACGAGGGCACCCACGACGTCCACGCCCTGATCCTGGGCCGGGCGCAGACGGGGCTGCAGGCGTTTTTCTGAGGGGGCTATCGCCCTGGGGGCCGGCTTCGGCGGGCGGCCGCGGCGGATCAGGGTGGCGCCGACATAATGATCGGCCCGCTCCATCATCGCGTCGGTCAGCTCGGGAAGCTCATCGTATTCCTCCGGCTGAATCAGGTGGGCATCGACCTTGGCGAAATCGGTCTCGCCGAAGGCGTCGGCCGAAAAAGGGGGTTCGTCGGGTTGGCTCGCGCGCATCGGCTGGCCTCCAAGGCATCGACGCAGCGTTCGCAAGGCCGCCTCGCCGTGACCTGTGATAGACAGTATAGACTTGCGACGTGGCAAGTCCTGCATAAAGAAGTCTTGCGTAAAGAAAGCGACGCGGCAGGCCCCCTCTCCTGGAAGGCAGGGCGATTGCAGATGAACCACGACGGGCCCCTCTCCTTCCAGGAGAGGGAGCCCGGTGCGGTCATGCGGGACGCTCTGCCCCTCGTCCGAGCGCCGCGGAAAACGCATCTGCGATCGCCCTCCCTGGAAGGTGTGGGGACCCGCGCTGCAACGCGTCCTTCAGCGTTCCGCACGTGGGACCGAACCGATCCGGCGAAAACCCCGCCAACCTGAAACGAAAGGGGCCCCGCCCCAATCGAAGATTGTCCGCCGGGACGCCTTTCAAGGCTCCACAAAAAGCGGATCGAGCGGCGGCGTGAGCTCAACCGCGGCGCGGCGGCGGGCCGCCCGCTCGCCGGCCTCGGCGCCGCATTTGGCGACGTGGACCACGCGGTTGACCACCTGGAGGTTGGGGGCGCCCCAGTAGCCGAGCAGGTCCGGCCAGGGCGCGTCGCGGTGCTCGCGCCAGACCCGGTAGAGCGGCACCCGGTGGTCGACCTCGGCGGTCCTGAACAGGCGCTTGCCGGATTCCGTGCAGCGGTGGCGCTGATGGCGCTTGAGCACCGTCACCTGTTCGGCCGGCGCGCACCACAGCTTCCACGCGGTGACGCAGGCCGCGTGCCAGGCGGCGTTCTTGTTCGGCTGCCCCGTGCCCCAGAGATCCCTGTGCCAGCCGAAGCGGAACACCGGCTGGCCGCACAGGCAGCAATGCCCCCGGCCGCGGGCATGGGCCGGCTCCCGGTAGGGCGAGGGCGGCAGGCGGAAGCTCGCGGCGAGGCCGGGCTCGGTGCCGAGGCGCCAGGTCCAGCCCTCGGGAGCGCCGGAGCGGGCGGCCAGCGCCCGGGCGAGGCGGTCGGCCCGCAGGATGTGGGCGCGCCAGTAGCTCTCGACGGCGAGACGCGGCGTCGGCGGCAGCAGGGGCCGCGACAGGGCGTGCTGCAGCACCGGGGCGGGGAAGATGGCGGGCAGCGCCCGGTCGAGGCGCGCCCGGGACCGCGCGTTGCGGGTGTCGCGCCAGGTCGACCCGGGGCTCGTCGATCCCTCGCTCACGGATGGGCAGCGGGCGTGGGGGCCTGAGCGACGGCGGGGGCGACACCGGCGGGCCGGCCCGCGATGGCATCGGACAGGAGGTGGAGGCGCCGGGCGAGATCCGTCACCTCGTTGAGGGCGATGGATTTCTCGCCGTTCTTGACCGCCCGGGTGATATCGCTGAGCTGCAGCTTAGCGATGCGCGTCAGTTCGGCGGCGAGCTGGTCTCTCGTCATCGTGGGGTCTCGGCCTTCGTGGGAGGGGTCCTCCCGGATTAAGCCGGAACGGTTACCGAGCCGTTCACCCTTCGTCCATGGGGCTGGCGAACGGCTCCGCCCCCGAGGAAACGGTCGCACCGAAAGAGCCGTCTCCGGCTCCGACCGCGCGGGGCGGCTCCGAACGAGAAAGGGCGGACGCCCCGAGGCGCCCGCCCTTCGAGAGACGCGCGCCGCCGGCGCCCGTCAGAACGGCTCGCCGCCCATCTCCAGGAGGCGGGCATTGTGCTCCAGCCAGAGCTGGATCATGTGCGCGAACCAGCCGCGGCCCTCGGACGCGGCTGGTTCGGCGGCAGGCATGCCGGTCGGGGAGAGGTTCGTGGTGGTCATGGAAGGCCCTCGGGCTCGACTGTGATGTCACGGTGAGAATGGGCGCCATGCTGCAGTGCAGCAATCAGTCCATGTGCACGTGCGATATGCGCTCCGAGCATGCCAAGGCGAGATATCTAGACTTCATCCGGCCATCGCCGGAATTCGACGCTCCCCAACGCAACCCGCTTTCGCGAAGACCGGATCGCGTACCGGCCTTCGTGTACCGCATGACGTGGCCCGATCATGTCCCAAGGATCAGAACCGTCCCGCCGGTCAGGATACGGGCTGGTCGGGCTCCGCGCCGGCCGTCGCCGCGATCACCGAAACGGCGCGGTTGCGGCCGCCCCGTTTGGCCGCATAGAGCGCATCGTCGGCGATCGCGAACAGGTCCGAATGATCGGGGTCCGCGCGCACGCGACCGCTCGCCAACCCGACGCTGATGGTGACGACGGACGAGGCCGCATTGCCGCTGTGCGGAATGGCCTGGTCCGCGACGGCTCGGCACAGTCGCTCACCGATCGCCGACGGCGGGAGGTGATGGGGTCCGACGACCGCCAGGACGAATTCCTCGCCGCCCATGCGGGCGACCCGCGCGTCGTCCGGCGCGGCTTCCGCCAGCGCGCGCGCCACGATCCTCAAGGCGTCGTCCCCACGCGCATGACCGTAGGTGTCGTTGAAGACTTTGAAGAAATCGATGTCGATCATGGCGAGGATCAACGGCGTTCCTTCGTTCCGCCCGGTGAGGTCGCTCGCCATCATCGCATCGAAGCCGCGCCGGTTGGCCAGGCCCGTCAACGGATCGATCGCCGCCAGGGTCTCGAGCAGATCGCGCTGTCGGGAAATCTCCCGCAACCGCAACCGATCCCGTTGCACGACGAGGTAGTCGCGCCGGCTCTGGTTCGCCAGGCACCAGTTGGCGAAGACGCAGGTGATGGTCACCATCAGGCCGATCACGCCATAGGCCGAGACGACGCCGGGGGAGCCGAAGGGCGACAGGGCGATGAGCCCGGCGGCGGTGACGGTTGCGATCAGGCACAGGACCGCCGCCGCGACCGTCGTCAGCCCCACCAGATTGATCGTGAAGCAGAGCACGACGAAGCTCATGCTGAAATACGCCAGTGCGGCGGGATTGGCCGACTGCATCATGACGAGACAGATCGTCAGCACGCAGGTGTAACCGAACAGCGCGACGCCCCATTGGTGTGCCGCCAGGGACAGCGAGGGGCGTGACAGAAGCCGGACGACGATGAGACCGAGGGGGATTCCGATTCCCAGCCGGACGGCGACGTTGAGGGCGTAGACGTCGGGTACGAGCAGCCAGTCGATCGCCAGCAGGGCGCTGTAGAAGAACAGTCCGAGTAGCATGCCCCAGACGGCCTGCCGTCGGCGCTGCTCACGATCCGCGATCAGGAAATCCGGTGCCATCGTCTCCGGCAGACGAATACGGCGCAAGGCGGAGCCGTCCCGAAGGCACCGCTCAATTTCGTCGATTTGCGCCATCGCTCTCGGAACATCAGCCGTCGAGACGGTCGCACACGTTCTTTAGCGTCGCGTTAAGGTCCTCCGGTGACGGCGGGGCCCGCTCCGGGCACGCCAGCGCACCGGGAGCTTCGCGGGCGACACCGCCCCGCTCAGGGCAGAGCGCCCAGCGCCTCGGCTTCCCCCGCCCCCTGCCCCACGCTCGGCCGGCCCGCCCGGTGGTGCAGCAGGTTGAGGATCAGCGCCGTCCAGCCGGTCTGGTGGGAGGCGCCGAGGCCCCGGCCGGTGTCGCCGTCGAAGAACTCGTGGAACAGGAGGGCGTCGTCCTCGCCCGGCGCCGCCGGGATCGGTTCGCGCGTCCCGAAGATCGGCCGGCGCCCGTCCCCATCCTTGGCGAACAGGGCGATGAGCCGGTCCTCCAGGGCGTCGGCGATGGCGGCCAGGGTGAGGGAGGTCCCGGAGCCGGTGGGGTACTCCACCGTGAAATCGTCGCCGTAATAGGCGTGGAAGCGGCGCAGCGCCTCGATGATGAGGTAGTTCATCGGCATCCACACCGGCCCGCGCCAGTTGGAATTGCCGCCGAACATGTTGGAGGTCGAATCGGCCGGGTCGTAGCGGACGCTGAACGAGGCGCCGAACTCGTTCAGCGCATAGGGCCGGTCGCGGTGCGCCTTCGACAGGGAGCGGATGCCGTGGTCCGACAGGAACTCGGCCTCGTCGAGCATGCGCCGCAGGAGCGCCTTCATGCGGTGGCCGCGTAGCAACGACAGGAGCTTGCGGTCGCCGACCCCGCCCTCGGTCCAGCGCGAGACGAGGCAGGCGAGGTGCGGGCGGTTCTCCAGCACCCAGTTCATCCGCCGGGCGAAATCCGGCAGGCGCTGGAGCACGGAGGGCTCGATCACCTCGACGGCGAAGAGCGGCACGAGGCCGACGACGGAGCGGACCCGCAGGGGCAGCATGCCGCCGCCGGGAATGTCGACCTCGTCGTAGTAGAACTCGTCCTCTTCGTCCCACAGGCCGAAGCCCTCGCCGCCCATGTCGGTCATGGCCTCGGCGATGAGGAGGAAGTGCTCGAAGAACTTCGAGGCGGTGCTCTCGTAGACGTCGTTGTGGAGCGCCAGTTCGAGGGCGATGCGCATCATGTTGAGGGCGTACATCGCCATCCAGGCGGTGCCGTCGGCCTGGTGGATGCGCCCGAAGCCGGGGGGCGGGCGCGAGCGGTCGAACACCCCGACATTGTCGAGGCCGAGGAAGCCGCCCTGGAACACGTTGCGGCCGTCGGCGTCCTTGCGGTTGACCCACCAGGTGAAGTTGATGAGCAGCTTGTGGAACACGCCCTCGAGGAAGGCGATGTCGCCGCGTCCGCCGCGCCGGTCGCGGTCGATCTCGAACACCCGGTAGGTCGCCCAGGCATGGACCGGCGGGTTGGCGTCGCCGAACTCCCACTCGTAGGCGGGCAGCTGGCCGTTGGGGTGCATGTACCATTCGCGGGTGAGCAGCAGGAGCTGCTTCTTGGCGAAGTCCGGGTCGAGGAGCGCCAGCGGCAGGCAGTGGAAGGCCAGATCCCAGGCGGCGAACCACGGGTATTCCCAGGTGTCGGGCATGGAGAGCACGTCGGCCCCGGCGAAGTGGCGCCAGTTGGTGTTGCGCCCGCCCTCGCCCGCGCGCTCGCGCGGCGGCGTGGGTTGCAGCGGATCGCCCCGGAGCCACAGGCGGACATCGTAGGAATAGAGCTGCTTCGACCAGATCAGGCCGGCGGCGGCCTGGCGGAAGATCGTGCGCGAATCCGCGTCCGCGATGCCGTCCTGCAGGCCGTCGTAGAAGGCGTTGGCCTCGGAGACCCGGCGGTGGAGGATGGCGCCCTCGGCGTCGACGGGGCGCGGGCGCCGGCCCGCCGAGAGCCGGAGGGTGACGCGCTTGGCCTCGCCCGGCTCCAGCCGCAGGGAATAGTGCAGGCCGAGCTTGGTCCCGCCGTCGCGGCGGATGGCGGATTCGTCGCCGTCGACGATGTGCGCGTGCAGGCCGTCCTTGAACGGGCCGGTGGCGTCGGGCTTCCAGCCGTGCAGGCGCAGATTCGTGTCGTTCTCGCAGAACAGCACGTCGGGCGCGCCGTCGAAGGCGAGGCGGTAGGGGCCGAGGCGCGGATGGGTGGCGACGACGCCGCCGTCCGGCGCGATCTCCAGGCGCGGGCGGACGGGGGTCGCATCCTCGCGCCACGACCAGGTGTTGCGGAACCACAGTTGCGGGACGAGGTGGAGGTCGGCGGCCTCGGGGCCGCGATTGACCGCCGTGATCACCGCGTGGACGTCGTCGATGTCCTCCTTGGCGTACTCGACGGTGACGTCGAAGAACCGCAGCCCGTCGAAGAGCCCCGTATCCTCGATCTCGTATTCGGGCTCGTCGCGGCCCCGGCGCCGGCCTTCCGCCACGAGGCGGTCGTAGGGATAGGCGCCCTGCGGGTAGCGGTAGAGAAACTTGAGGTAGGCGTGGCTCGGGACCGCGTCGAGGTAGTGGTAGACCTCCTTGACGTCCTCGCCGTGGTTGCCCTCCTCGTTGGTGAGCCCGAACAGGCGCTCCTTGAGGATGTGGTCGCGCCCGTTCCACAGGGCGAGCGACAGGCAGAGCTGCCCGCGCTCGTCGCAGATCCCGGCCAGGCCGTCCTCGCCCCAGCGGTAGGCGCGCGAGCGCGCCTCGTCGTGGGGCAGGGAGCGCCAGGCATTGCCGTCGCGGCTGTAATCCTCGCGCACGGTGCCCCATTGGCGCTCGGCGAGGTAGGGCCCCCACAGGGACCACGCCCGCTCGCCGCGGCCCTGCTCGGCGAGCCGCCGGCGCTCGGCCCAGTCGTCGAGCTCGCTCAACGCCACGCCCCCGGTCGGGAACGGGCCGGGCGGGACGCCGCGTCGAGGCGGGGCGGGTGAGGGTCTGTCATGGGGCCCGGCGGGGTGTGGTTCGGTGGCCGGCGGGATGCACTATCGGCGCCAAGCCGGGCAGCCCTCCGGGACGCATACCTTCCGACCGTTGCCGTCCGACCGTTGCCTTGCCGACGGTGGCCTCGCCGACGATGGCCGCCGTCCTCAGGCCGGCAGATCGCCGGCGAAGGCGGAGAGCGGCGCGACGAGGATGCAGGCCACCCCCTCGGGCCGGTACTCCAGGGACAGGCTGCCGCCGACCTGCGAGGCGAGACCGCGCTCGATGAAGCGGGAGCCGAACCCCTTGCGAGTGGGGGGCGTCACCGGCGGCCCGCCGACCTCGATCCAGGCGAGGCGCAGGCGCGGCTCGGCCTCGGGATCGAGGATCGCCCAGGTCAGGTCGACATGGCCCGCCGCGTTGGACAGGGCGCCGTACTTCGCCGCGTTGGTGGCGAGCTCGTGCAGCATGAGGGCGAGGGACACGGCCCGGTCCGCGCCGATCTCGATCTCCGGCCCGCCGATCCGGAAGCGGTCGCGCCCGTCCTCGTGGACCTGCAGGGCGCCGCGCACCACGGGCGCGATCCGGGTGCTGGTGAGGGCCGCGCCCATGAGGAGGTCGTGGGCGCGGCCGAGCGCCACGAGGCGCCCGGCCAGGACGTCCTTGGCCTCGTCGACATGGGTGGCGTTGCGCAGGGTCTGCGTGGCGATGGACTGCACCATGGCGAGCAGGTTCCGCATGCGGTGCGACAGCTCGTGATTGACGAGGTCCTGCTGCTCCTCGGCCTTGAGGCGGGCGAGCGCCGCGTAGGTCCGGTCGGCCACGCCCCGGGTGAACGCCACCTCCTCCATGCTCCAGATCCGGGGTTCGGCCTCGTGCACGAGGAGGAGGCCCACCAGGGTCCCGGCCTTCAGGAGCGGGACCTTGATCTGCCCGCGCACGCCGATGGCCCGGTAGGTCCCGGCATCCCCGGCGAGGCGCACCTCCGCCAGGGTGTCGGCGCAGACCAGGATCCGTCCGGTCCGCAGGCGCTCCATCGTGCCGGGCAGGGCCGCGAACGGGTAGGTGCCCGCGAGGCTGGCCACCCCCGGGGCGGTCCAGTCGCCCGCGATGGTGAGGGTCTCGCGATGGACGTCGACGGCCGCATAGGCGGCCCGCCCCGCCCCGAGGGTCCGCCCGAGGAGATCGGCCGCGATGGCGACGGCCTCGGCCGTGTCCGTCGCCTCGGCGAGGCGGTCGCCGAGATGGAGGAGGGCCTCGATGCGGGCGCGGGCCGCGCGCTGGTCGGTGACGTCGGAGACGGTGCCGAACAGGGCCGTGATCCGGCCGGCGGGGTCGCGGGCGAACTCGGCCCGGCGCCCGATCCAGCGGATCGCGCCATCGTCCGCCCGGCGGATGCGGTACGCGATCTCGGGTACGGCGGCGCCGGTGGCGCGCCGGGCGGCGTCCGAGCGCAGGTGGGCGTCCTCGGGGAGGATCAGGCCCTCGATGACCGGGACGGGATAGCTGCGCGCCTCGGGGAGACCGAACAGGCGGCAGAACTCGGCCGAGACGGCGATGGACTCCCCACCGACATCGGCCTCGAACGTGCCGATGCCGCCGGCCTGTTGCGCCCGCCGCGAGCGGGCGTCGCTCTCGCGCAGGGCGGCCTCGTCGTCCAGGCGCTCGCGGGCCACGGAGAGGAAGCGGGCGAGCGTCGCGAAGACGGTCAGCACCTCGCCCTCGAAGGCCGGCGCGTCGCGGCGGGCGAACGAGATCACGCCGGTGAGGCCGCCCCGGCCGGTGATGGGGAAGCTCGCATAGGCGTCGAACCCGGCCTCGCGCGCGGCCCGGTGGCGCGGCGTCGCGTCGGCCTGCAGGCCGGACAGGATGAGGGGGCGCCCGGTCGCGGCGACGATCCTGCAGAGGGGGCCGTCCAAGGGGGCCCGATCCAAGGGGGCTTGATCCGAGGACGCCTGATCCAAGGGGGCCTGATCCAAGGGGGCCTGGTCGAAGAGGGCCTGGTCGAGGGGCGCCCGTTCGAGGGCGGCCCGCGCCTCCGGCGAGACCCCGACCGCCTGCACCAGCACGAGGGCGGCCCGGTCCGGCGCCAGCGCCCAGGTCAGGCTCTCGTCGAACCCGAGGGCCTCGGCCCCCTCCTGCAGGATCGGCAGGAGTTCGTGGGCGGGATCGGCCGCCGAGAGCAGGGCGGCGGAGGCCCGGCTCAGGAGGGCGAGGCGCTGCTCGTGGCGGCGCTCGGCGGTGCGGTCCTGCAGGATCTTGAGGAAGCCCCGGACGCTGTCGTCCTCGTGGCGCAGGGTCATCATCCGGCCCACCGCCCAGAACCGCCCGCCGTCGCGGCGCTGGTGCCAGCGCACGTCGGGGGACGACCCGTTCGCGAGGGCGACGCGCTCCTCCCGCGCGGGGATGTCGTCGCGCCGGTCCTCGGGCGTGAAGAAGGTGTCGAGGAGCCGGCCCCGGACCTCGTCGGCCGACCAGCCCATGATCTGCTCGGCGCCGGTGTTCCAGTCGGTGATCCGGCTCTCGGAATCCGCGGCGACGATGGCGAAATCGATGGCGCTGTCGAAGATCGCCTTGTAGCGGCCCTCGGCCTCGCGCAGGGCCTGCCGGGTCTCGGCCTCGGCCACGTCGCCGAAGGCCGAGCCGGCCAGACCCGCCAGCATCTGGGCCATCAGGATGTCGCGCGGGCCGAAGGGGCCGCCCGCCTCCGAGCGGATCTCGAGGATGCCCACGGCGAGGCCGTGGCGCTGCACGGGGACCGCCATCAGCGCCGGGGGCGCGCGACCGGCCTCGGCCGCCGCCTCGCCGGGGGTGCCGACGACGAGCGTCTCGTCCGTGAAGGCCCGGCCCGACGGCGTGCCCGCGATGGGAAGGCGCCGGCCGGCCCACCCGGCCGCGTGCCCGGCCCCCGTGCGGCAGACGAGATCGTCGCCGTCGCGGAGCGCGATGGTCGCGCCGTCGGCCCGGTCGATGATCGACAGGGCGGCGTCGGCCACGGCCCGGAACACCGTGTCGAGATCGGAGGTGGCGGAGGCGACGACCTGCTGGGTGGCGATCATCGCCTCGAGGCGCGCGGCGTCGGCCACCGCCTGGGCCTGCTCGCGCCGCTGGCCCGCCAGGGCCGCGTCGCGCTCGGCCACGGCCCGGCGCAGGTCGAGCTGACTCATCACCTGCTCGGCCAGGGCCGTGAGGGATTCGGTCTGCTGCGCCGTCAACCCCTGCGGGCGCGGGACCCCGTCGATGACGCACAGGGTTCCGAGGGTCTCGCCCTCTTGCGTGTTCAGGGGGACGCCCGCGTAGAACCGGATGCCCGGCGCCCCCGTCACCAGGGGGTTTTCGCGGGTCCGGGCGTCGAGGGTCAGGTCGGGGATGACGAGGGGGGTCCGGCGTCCCAGGGCATGGGCGCAGACGGATGCGTTCAGGCTCGTCTCGCACGGGCCGAACCCGGAGCGGGCCTTGAACCACTGCCGGTCGGCCGCCACGAGGCTGACGAGGGCCACGGGCGCGTCGCACAGGATGCGCGCCAGGAGGACGATGCTGTCGAACCCCTTCTCGGGCGGCGTGTCGAGGATGCCGTGCGCCTCCAGGGCCGCGAGGCGGACCGGATCGGCGGCGGCGGAGGCGGCCGTGTCGCCCATGGGGAGCGGGAGGGTCCCGGTCATCGGCGCGCGGGCGACCGCAGGGCCGCGGCCGGAGCGCCGAGGCACTGCGCGCGGGGAGCGGCCGGAACGTGGGGACGGGAAGATCTGGCCTGCATGACGCGCTCATAGCACAAGCGCGCGCGCTCGGCGCCGGCCGACGCACCGGTGTGTCACGCCCGCGTGATCGCCGCCGTCGCCGGACGCGATCCTGCCGCTTGCCACAAGATTGCGCACAATCTAGAACTGTTCCAGGGAACGCCGCGCCGCGATTCGGTCGGGGTGACCACGCGCACGCCCCGTCGATGAAAGGTTTCCCATGCAGAGGTCCTCCCCCGTCCTCGCCGCCACCGTCCTGGCGGCCAGCCTCCTGAGCGGGGGGGCCTCGGCTCAAAATGCCGCGCCCCCAGGTGCTGCGGCCCAAAGCGCCCCGTCGCAGGGCGCCGCCACCCAGGACGCCGATCCGGGGGCGATCGTGAACGCCCTGTTCGCCGCGGGCGGCAACCAGGCGAAGGTGCGCGGGAGCGGCGCCAAGGGCGTTTGCCTCAAGGGCAGCTTCACCCCCTCGCCCGAGGCGTCCGGCCTGTCGAAGGCCCCGCACTTCACCAAGACCGTGCCGGTGACGGCCCGGTTCTCCATGGGTGGCTCCAACCCGAAGATCTCCGACAAGGCCAAGCCCGTCACCCGGGGCTTCGCCATGCGGATGAGCGACCCGTCCGGCGACATGGTGTTCGTCGTGATCTCCGCGCCGGTGTTCTCGACCCGGACGCCGCAGCAGCTCCTCGACTTCGCCACCGTGCGGGCGCCGGGGCCGGACGGGAAGCCGGATGCCGACAAGATCAAGGCGTTCGCCGCCGCCAATCCCGAGACGACGCGCCAGGCCGCGTGGCTCAACGCCCGGCCGGTGCCGGCGAGCTTCGCCGGCGTCGATTACTGGGGCGTGCACGCCTACACCCTCACCGACGCCAAGGGCGCCGCCACCGTCGCCAGGCTGAAATGGGTCGCCAACGCCGGTCAGCTCGGCCTCACGGACGACGAGCTGAAGGCCAAGCCCGACAGCTTCTACGCCGACGAGCTGAAGGAGCGCCTGTCCAAGGGGCCGGCGAGCTTCGACCTCGTGGCCATGCTGGCCGAGACGGACGATCCGGTGAACGACCCGACCGTCGCGTGGCCGGAGGAGCGCAAGCAGGTCAAGCTCGGCACCGTCGCCATCGCGGCCATCGAGCCCGACGCCACCTGCGACGCCGCCACCTTCGATCCCGTCGCCGACCTCCCCGAGGGCGTCGCCGGGCCGGCCACCGACCCGATGTTCGCGATCCGCTCGCCGGCCTACGCGGTGTCCCTGTCCCGCCGGGCGAACTGAGCGATCGGCGAAATCCCGTCCCGCCGGCATCCCGGGGTGAGGGCGGGGCGGAATCCCGCTACGGTCGGTCTTCTCCGGGGATCGTCGAGCCCCGTCCATCGAACGGGCTCCCGCGGGGCGACGCACATGACCGACACTTCCGCCCCGGGCGGCGCCCTCGCGGGCCTGCGCGTCCTCGACCTGTCGCGCATCCTGGCCGGCCCCTGGGCCGGTCAGGTGCTGGGCGACCTCGGCGCCGAGGTGATCAAGATCGAGCGCCCGCAGGGTCCCGACGACGAAGGGGGCGACGACACCCGCCTCTGGGGGCCGCCCTACCTGCGCGACGCCGAGGGCCGCGAGACCGATGTCGCCGCCTACTTCCTCTGCGCCAACCGCAACAAGAAGTCCGTGGCCGTCGACATCGCGACGCCCGAGGGCCAGGGCGTGATCCGGGCGCTGGCGGCGCGCGCCGACGTGCTCATCGAGAACTTCAAGGTCGGGGGCCTGGCGCGGTACGGCCTCGACCACGCGGCGCTGCGGGCCCTGAACCCGCGCCTGATCGTCTGCTCCATCACGGGCTTCGGCCAGACCGGCCCCTATGCGGGGCGCGCCGGCTACGACTTCCTGATCCAGGCCATGGGCGGCCTCATGAGCATCACCGGCGCCCCCGGGGATGCGGACGGCGCCGGGCCGCAGAAGGCCGGGGTCGCCATCACCGACATCGTCACCGGCCTCTACGCCACCATCGGCATCCTGGCGGCGCTGGCTGCCCGCGCCCGCACGGGGGAGGGCCAGCACATCGACCTCGCGCTGCTCGACACCCAGGTGGCGGCGCTCGCCAACCAGGCGATGAACTACCTCACCACCGGCGTCGCGCCGGGGCGGCTCGGCAACGCGCATCCCAACATCGTGCCCTACCAGGACTTTCCGACCCAGGACGGCGCCATGATCCTGGCGGTGGGCAATGACGGGCAGTTCGCGCGCCTCTGCGGCGTCCTCGGCTTTGCCGAATGGGGCACCGACCCGCGCTTTGCCACCAACCGGGCCCGGGTGGAGAACCGCGCCCTCCTGGTGCCCCTCATCGGCGCCGCGACCCGCCAGCGCGCGACCGCCGACTGGGTGGCGGCCCTGGAGGGCGTGGGCGTGCCGTGCGGACCGGTCAACACCCTGGCGGACGTCTTCGCCGACCCCCAGGTGATCGCCCGCGGCCTGCGCATCGACCTCCCCCACCCCCGGGCCGGCACCGTCGCCCTGGTGAAGAATCCCCTCAACCTCTCGGGGACGCCCGTGGTCTACGCGGCCCCGCCGCCGGCCCTGGGGGAACACACCCGCGCGGTGCTCGCCGACTGGCTCGGCCTCGACGGCCAGGCGCTCGCGGCCCTGCGGGACGCCGGGGCCATCGGCTGAGCGGGCCCTAACCGAGGAACCGGCGCACGAGGAGGCGGGCGAGGTCGCGGGGCGGCTCCGGGGTCAGCACCGCGAGCTTGCGCGAGGTCGAGAGGGAGGCGAGCCCGTGCAGGCCGGCCCACAGGGTCGCCACCGCCTGCCGGCGCTCGTCGGCATCCGGGATCATCGGCGCGAGCACCCGGTCGACGAGGTCGGTGGTGCGCGTGAGCGCCTCCCCGTACCACTCGGGAAACGCCGAATCCGGCGCCAGGCTGTGCTCGAACACGAGGCTCCACACCTGCGGGTCCGCCTGCACGAAGGCGAGGTAGGCATCCGCGACGGACACGGCGTTGTCGCGCGGCGTCGCATCGGGCGAGACCGCCCCCACCAGGGCGTCGTGCAGGCGCTCCAGGGTGCGGGCATTGACCCGCAGCACCACCGTGTCGAGGTCGCCGACCGCGTTGTAGATCGAGTTCGGCGCGTAGCCGATCACCGCCGCGAGGCGGCGCATGCCGAGGCCGCGCAGGCCCTCCAGGCGCACCAGCCCCTCGGCGGCCTTGGTGACGAGGGCCTGGAACTCCTCGCGGTTGTGGTCGCCGCGCGGTCCCGTTCCGCGCCGTACCGTCTTGGCCAAGTCTCCGTGCTCCCTCCGGTCGCGCGGGATTCGCGAACTCGACACTGTTACACTATAGTATCACGCGGGCGTGATGGGAGTGACCCCGGCGAAGATTGGGCGGTTTTGTCATGACCGCCCGTCGGGGAAAGCCGCACCGGATCTGGTTTTCCCGTGCGCGCCCGCACGGCGGCGCCCGGATCGGCCGCCGGACCGATTGCACGGCACCGAATTTTGAACGACGTTCAATATGAGCGGCACGACATGCCGCGGGCCTGTCGACGAAGAAATTGACGCTTCGTCCATCGCCGGGCAGTCATGGTGGCGCCAAGGAGACCCGTGATGTTTCGTACGTTGATGACCACGCGCCGGTTCGCGCCCCTGTTCTGGTGCCAGTTCTTCTCGGCTTTCAACGACAATTTCCTGAAGAACGCCCTCGTGTTCCTGATCCTGTTCAAGGTCGGCGGCGAGGGTGAGGGCTCGGGCATGCTCGTCACCCTGGCGGGGGCGGTGTTCATCGGGCCGTTCTTCATCCTGTCGGGGCTCGGCGGCGAGATGGCCGACCGCTACGACAAGGCGCTCATCGCCAAGCGGCTGAAATTCGCCGAGATCTTCGGGGCCGCCGCGGCCGCCCTCGGGTTCTGGCTCCATTCGGTGCCGGTGCTGTTCGTGGCGCTCGGCCTGTTCGGCACCATCGCGGCCCTGTTCGGCCCGATCAAGTACGGCATCCTGCCCGATCATCTCAGGCGCGAGGAGCTCACCGCCGGCAACGCGCTGGTCGAGGCCGCGACCTTCCTCGCCATCCTCCTCGGCACCATCGTGGCGGGGCTCGCCACCGCCATGGGCGGCGACGCCCTGGCGTTCAGCGCCCTCATCATGGTGTTCGCGGTCCTGTGCTGGCTCTCGGCCCGCATGATCCCGGCCACGGGCGAGGCCGCCCCGACGCTCCGCGTCGACCCCAACGTGTTCCGCTCCACGGGAAGCCTGATCCGCGAGATCTGGCGCGACACGCGGATGTGGCGCGGCGCCGTCATCGTGAGCTGGTTCTGGCTCGTCGGCGCCGTGATCCTCGCCCTGCTGCCGGTGCTGGTGCGCACGAGCCTCCACGGCTCCGAGACCGTGGTGACCCTGCTGCTGGCCGTGTTCTCGGTCGGCATCGCGGTCGGCTCCGGCCTCGCCTCGTGGCTCGCGAGCGGGCGCATCGTGCTCCTGCCGACCCCCATCGGCGCGCTGCTCATGGGCGTGTTCGCCCTCGATCTCGCCTGGACGGTGGCGCACCTGGCCCCGGTCTCGGGGGACATCCTCGGCGCCGGGGACTTCCTCGCCACGGGCACGGGCCTGCGCATCACGGCGGCCTTCGCCGGGCTCGCGGTGGCGGGCGGCCTCTACATCGTGCCGTCCTTCGCCGCCGTGCAGGCCTGGACCGACAAGGACCGGCGTGCCCGGGTCATCGGCGCCGTCAACGTGCTGACCGCCGCCTTCATGGTCGCCGGCGCGCTCGGCCTCGCCGCCCTGCAGGGAGCGGGCTGGTCCATGGCGGCGCTCCTCACCCTCATCGGCGTCCTCAACCTTGTCGCCGGCGCGGTGATCCTCGCGGTGCTGCCCACGAGCCCGTTCCGCGACTTCCTCTCCATCGTGTTCCGGGCGTTCTACCGCCTGGAGGTGCGCGGCCTCGACAACGTCGACAAGGCCGGCCCCAACGCCATCATCGCCCTCAACCACGTCTCGTTCCTCGACGCGCCGCTCGCCCTCTCGCTCCTCGACCGGGAGCCGGTCTTCGCCGTCGATCACGGCATCGCCCAGCGCTGGTGGGTGAAGCCGTTCCTCGCCATGACCAAGGCGATGCCCCTCGACCCGACCCGGCCGCTCGCCACCCGCACCCTGATCAAGGCCGTGCGCGACGGCGAGACCCTGATCATCTTCCCCGAGGGCCGGCTCACGGTCACCGGCAGCCTGATGAAGGTCTATGACGGCGCCGGCCTCATCGCCGACAAGTCCGACGCCATGGTGGTGCCGGTGAAGATCGACGGCCTGGAGAAGACCGCGTTCTCGCGCCTCTCCCGCGCCCAGGTCCGCCGGCGCTGGTGGCCGAAGGTCACCGTGACGATCCTGGCCCCGGTCAAGCTCGTCATCGACCCGGCGCTCAAGGGCAAGCACCGCCGCCGCGCGGCGGGCGCCGCCCTCTACGACGTCATGTCGGACCTCGTGTTCGAGACGGCGGACAGCGACCGCAGCGTCATGAGCGCGCTGATCCAGGCCGGCAACGACCACGGCTGGCGCCGCAACGCCCTCGAGGACCCGGTGACGGGCAAGCTCAGCTACGCCCGCCTCGTCATGGGCGCCAACATCCTCGGCCGCAAGCTCATGCCGCTGGCGGGCGAGGGCAAGCCCATCGGCCTGATGCTGCCCAACGCCAACGGCGCGGCGGTGACGTTCTTCGCCCTGGCCAGCGCCGGCCGGGTGCCGGCGATGATCAACTTCTCCGCCGGCCCCGCCAACGTGCTCTCCGCCTGCCGGGCGGCGCAGGTCGACACGATCCTGACCTCGCGCGCCTTCATCGAGAAGGGCCGCCTCGGGCCCCTCGTCGAGGCGATCCAGGGCACCGTCAAGCTCGTCTACCTCGAGGATGTCCGCGCCACCGTGACCACGGCCGACAAGATCCGGGGCTTTTTCGCGCCGCGCAAGCCCCTGGTCACCCGCAAAGGCAGCGATCCGGCCGCGATCCTGTTCACCTCGGGGAGCGAGGGCACGCCGAAGGGCGTGGTCCTGGCCCATCGCTGCATGCTCGCCAACACCGCCCAGGTCGCCGCCCGCATCGATTTCGGGCCGACCGACAAGGTGTTCAACGTGCTCCCCGTGTTCCACGCCTTCGGCCTGACGGCGGGTCTGATCCTGCCCCTGGTCTCCGGGGTCCCGGTCTACCTCTACCCCTCGCCCCTGCATTACCGGATCGTGCCGGAGCTCGTGTACGGCTCGAACGCCACGGTCCTGTTCGGCACCGACACCTTCCTGACGGGCTACGCCAAGATGGCCCATTCGTACGACCTGCGCTCCCTGCGCTACATCGTGGCCGGCGCCGAGCCGGTGAAGCAGACCACCCGCAAGACCTATTCCGAAAAATTCGGCCTGCGCATCCTGGAGGGCTACGGCGTCACCGAATGCGGGCCGGTGGTGGCCCTGAACACGCCGATGTTCAACCTCTTCGGCTCCGTCGGCCGCCTGCTGCCGGGCATCCGGTATCGCCTGGAGCCGGTTCCCGGCATCGACGAGGGCGGACGCCTCCACGTGAAGGGACCGAACGTGATGCTCGGCTACCTGCGGGCGGAAAAACCCGGCGTGCTGGAGGCGCCCGTGGACGGCTGGCACGACACCGGCGACATCGTCGCCATCGACGCCCTCGGCTTCGTCACCATCAAGGGCCGGGCCAAGCGCTTCGCCAAGATCGGCGGCGAGATGGTGTCGCTCGCCGCCGTCGAGGCGCTCGCCGCCGAACTCTGGCCCGACGCCCCGAGCGCGGTGGCCGCGGTGCCGGATGCCCGCAAGGGCGAGCGCCTGATCCTGTTCACCGAGCGGGCGGACGCGACGCGGGCCGCCTACCTCGCCTTCGCCAAGGGTAAGGGCGCCACGGAACTGGCGATCCCCGCCGAGGTGGTGGTGGCCAAGGTGCCGATGCTCGGCACCGGCAAGGTCGACGGGGTGAGCGTCACGAAGATGGCCCGCGAGCGGGCCGGCAGCGACGCGACGGCGGCGGCCTGAGGGCCCCTTCGGATCGCGCCGGCCCCGGCGCGGTCCGGGCGGCGTGGGCCGGCGCCCGACGTCAGGCCCCCGCGTGCCGCAACGCCAGGATCGCCTCCGCCAGCCCGTCCACCTGCGCTTCGGTGTGCGCGGCCGAGAACGCCACCCGCAGGCGGGCGGTGCCGGCCGGCACCGTGGGGGGGCGGATGGCGACGGCGAGGAAGCCCCGCGCCTCCAGGGCCGCCGAGAGGGCGAGCGCCGCGCCCGCCTCCCCGACAAGAATCGGCACGATGGGACTCTGGGCCTCGGGCAAGCCGAGCCGCGCCGTGAAGCGGCGGGCGAGGCCGAGCGGCCGGGCGGCGCGGTCGGGCTCGGATTCGACGATGTCCAGGGCCGCGAGGGCGGCGGCGACGGAGGCTGGCGGCAGGCCGGTGGTGTAGACGAAGCTGCGGGCCCGGCTCGTCATCAGGTCGACGACGGCGCGGGACGCGCAGAGGTAGCCGCCGTAGGAGCCGAGCGTCTTCGACAGGGTGCCCATTTCGAGGGGCGCGCGGGCTTGCGGCTCCACCACCCCGAGGCCGTGGGCGTCGTCCACCAGGGTCCAGGCATCGTATTCGGCCGCGAGGTTCAGGATCTCGGACAGCGGTGCCCGGTCGCCGTCCATGCTGAACACCCGCTCGGTGAGGATCAGCACCCGCTCGTGCCGGGCACGCCGCGCCGCCAGGATCGTTCGCAGGTGGTCGCAGTCGTTGTGGCGGAACCGCAGCCTCGTCGCGCCGGAGAGCTGCGCCCCGGCGAACAGGCAGGAATGGCCGAGCGCATCGACGAGGACGAGGTCGCCGGCGCCCGCGAGCGCCGGCACGATGCCGAGATTGGCGAGATAGCCGCTGCCGAAGACCAGGGCCGCCGCCGTCCCCTTGTGGGCGGCGAGCCGCGCTTCGAGGGCGGCCAGCGGCGGGTGGTTGCCGGTGACGAGGCGCGAGGCCCCCGCCCCGGCGCCGTAGCGGGCGAGCGCCGCCTGGCCGGCGGCGATCACCCGCGGGTCGTTCGCCAGGCCGAGATAGTCGTTGCACGAGAACGACACCAGGGCGCGCCCCTCGCGCGTCGCCGCGGCCTCCGGCCCCCGCGCCGTCTCGACGAGGTGCCGGCGCAGGGCCTTGGCGTCGAGGTCGGCGAGGGTGGTCCGGGCAAAGGTTTCGAGGCTGGACATGGGGGTGGATGGCGCCGCCGCCCCCGGGCTTGTCAAGCGGCGCGCGCCGGAACGCGGTCCCGCTCCGTCTAGAATTTCGCGTGCTCCCTGTAATCGCGCGGCGTCATGCCGAAGCGATCCTTGAAGCGCCGGGAGAAATGCGACTGGCTCGAGAAACCGCAATCGTAGGCCAGGTTCGCGATCTGCACATGGCGGGACTTGGGGTCGGCCAAGCACCGCGCGGCGGTCTCCAGCCGCCGCTCCCAGATCCACGCCGAGATGTGGCGCCCCTGTTCGTGAAACAATTCCTGCAGCCGACGCAGCGACACGCCCATGGCGGCCGCGAGGTGTGGCGGATCGAGGGTCCCGTCGCTGATGTTCGCCTCGATGTAGGCCTTCGCCCGTTGAACCACGAGGGTGCCGTGCAAGGGTTTCGGAGCCTCACGGGCGAGACGGTCGGCCAAGCCGGCAACGATCAGATCGATGCCGATCGAACCCATGCGGGCAGCGGCATCTGGGGAAAGCCGATTCTGGACCAGGAGCAGCTCGGCGAAGAAGCTGTTCACCAGTCTCGTCGAGGCTTGCGCCGCCTCGAGTGTGAGAGCAGTGAAGGACTTCGCATTGCCAAGCATTTTTTCGATGCTGTGCCTGGGTACACTGAGGTGAATGTTTTGATTGTTTTCACACAACGCCAATTCCAATGATCTGACGTCCATGATGACGATATCGCCCGGCCTCTGGATCGAAGTCCCGCCATTCTGGGAGAGATGGGAAACACCATACTTTCGGAAACTGACCGTCAGGAAGTCATCTCTGAAGTTTTTTTTGCGGACGATGCCTTCACGAATCTTATATTGCGATGGAGTCTGTGTAAGACGGCCGGCCGGTATATTGCAGATCGTGAAGGCCTCCAAGCGGGCCTCGAACGGTCCGTCTCGGTCTCGCGAACCTTCCATGGGAAAGTAGTTTTCCCGGAGCCGTTCGCACCATTGACCGAACCGGTCACGAGACGGAATTTCGTCGGTCGTCAACACGGTCCGCATCCGTCGCATCCCACTTTGCGCAACGCGCGTTGCGCCCGATCCAGTCGGATCGGATCACGCCCCCTGAACTCCGGTCCCGGCGTGCCTCCCGATCGACAGGCATCCGCTTCGTCGAAGAACACGCCAGGCACCTCGTCGTGCGCCCTCGAGCATACAACTCCAGTTTGCAGAAACGATCCCGCTCTCGCGCTGGCTTACCAAGTCGTCTTGGAGGGCAATACTAGATCCAAGCTTTTATAAATGCAAATTTGTCGTTCAAGGTATAAATTATTCAATTTTGCCCATCAACACGATCAGCACGGACCAAGTCTGATTATAAATAAATCAGATCAATCCACACCGCACTTTTAAAAATATAGTGTTGTCTTTCCAAACCGCTACAGTATCGAACTTGCGCGCACGAATTGTTTCTCGTGTCGTCTTACATGTAGTTTAGGCCCGTTTCGGTTGTCCGATTTCGTCCGCCCCGGACCCGCCTATGAAAATACGC
>NZ_JAKSXV010000047.1 GCF_022829345.1 Methylobacterium sp. J-090
GAGGTGGGGACGCGTGTCGGGGTCGCGGCCGGTCGGGCTTGGGTGGTGTGGGTGCTGGTCATGGCGAGAGGCTGGGAGTAGACCAAGATGACGTTCGAGGGGAGGCTGGCGGTGAAGAGGTAGGCGCGGACGGACAGGGACGGGACGTGGACGCGCCAGGTGCCGTTGGCCGCGACGGTGGAGGTGGCGGTCTGGGGGCCGAAGGCCGTCGCGTACGCAACCGTGACGGTGGCGCCGGCCAGTCCGATCCCCGACAGGGTCGGCGTTTGGTCGGATGTGACGCCGTCGCCCTGCACGCCGGGCTCCGACATCGCCGATCTCGCCGGCAATCTCGCGACCCTGACGCCGGCCGCCCGCGACGTCGTCGGCGTCGCCCCGGTCCTGCCCGTCATCACCGCCTACTCGGTCGATACCGGCGTGCAGGGCGACGGCGTCACATCCGACCAAACGCCGACCCTGTCGGGGATCGGACTGGCCGGCGCCACCGTCACGGTGGCGTACGCGACGGCCTTCGGGCCCCAGACCGCCACCGCCACCGTCGCGGCCAACGGCACCTGGAGGCCTGGCGACGACCTACGCCAATTTCGCCGGGCGCTTGCGTCGGGTGCGCTACGCCGCCAACCTCGACAAGGACCGGGATCGCTGGGGTGAGGCCATGCGCGAGCACGAGGAAATCCTCGACGCCCTGCACCGCCGGGCCGG
>NZ_JAKSXV010000051.1 GCF_022829345.1 Methylobacterium sp. J-090
ACGAGATCACCCCCGACATCATCCTGCTCGACGCGGTGATGCCCGGCATGGACGGGTTCGAGACCTGCCGGCGCCTCAAGGCCAAGGGCCACCTCGGCCACGTGCCGGTGATCTTCATGACCGGCCTGTCGGAGACCGAGCCCGGTGCGGTCATGCGGGACGCTCCGCCCCTCGTCCGAGCGCCGCGGAAAACGCATCTGCGATGGCCCTGCCTGGAAGGCGAGGGGGCCCGGCGCGGCTCCTCTGCGATCGCTCGGCGGCGGCGCCGGCCCCCTCCCCGGACCCGGCCTCAGAACGGGTTCCAGGTCGGCCGGTCGGTGAACTTGAGGTAGCCGATGTTGATGCCGAGGCGGGCGCCGACGCCCGTGCGGATCGGCACCACCACGACGTCGTCGGCGGTGACCGCCGTCATGCCGAAGCCGCCGATGAAGTAGGCCGAGCCGTCGACGCCGACGAAGCGGCGGTAGAGTCCCTGCACCGCCGGCAGGTTGTAGACGAGCATCATCGTGCGGTCGCCGTCGCCGCCGACGTCGAAGCCGATGGACGGGCCCTGCCAGTAGATGCGGCGCTTGCCGGCGTTGCGGGTGTAGAGGGTGCCCTCGCCGTAGCGCACGCCGCCCACGATGGCGCCCGACGCCTCCTGGCCGAGGATGTAGCCGTTGGGCTCGCCCCAGCGCCGGGTCGCCTCCTCGACGGTGAGGGCGAGGCCGCGCGACATCGAACCGAAGAAGCGGTGGCCGTTGTCGACGATCTCGGCGGGCCGGAAGGTGCCGGGCCCGGCTTCGTCCGGGGCGGCCGGCGCCGTCCGGGCCGGCGCCGCGCGGGCGGGGACCGTGACGGCCGGGACCACGGCGGCCCCGGCGAGGAGCGACGCGGCCAGGGCGAGACGGACGCGGGACCGGGCCCCCGATTTCGGGGGAGCGGGGGATTGCGGGGGGAAGGGGGATTTCAGCATCGTGCCTCGTCGCGTGCGGTGCCGGCCGGCGGCCCCGGCAAGGCCCTGGATACGCGCGCGTATCCGAATCCGGTCCGATGATGACGCGAAACACGGTCAAGATTTGGTTAACGCGGCCGCGGGCTCCGCTCGGGCGTGGCGCGCGTCAGGCGTGGTGCCCGGCGGCGGAGCGGCGCGGCGCGGGGCTCGACGCGGGCAGGTCGAGGCGGGCGGCGTAGCTGCGATCCCCCAGGGCCGCGAACGGGCCGTTGCGGTAGTAGCGCGCGTGATGGCCGTAGGTGATCGGCTGGCCCGACGGCACCACGACGCAGCCGCCGGCGCTCGTGAGCACGTGGTCGCCGGCCGCCGTGTCCCATTCCATGGTCGGTCCGCAGCGGACGTAGATGTCGGCCTCGCCCGAGGCGATGAGGCAGAACTTCAGGGCCGAGGCGGCGCCGCGCCGGCCGCCGACCGGCAGGTGCGCGAGGCAGGCCTCCGTCTCGGCATCGCCGTGGCGGCTGCTCACCAGGGCGACGAGGCCGTCGGCGGGCACGGGGCGCACGCCGATGGCCCGGTGCGGCCCCGGGCGGCCGGCGACGATGGCGGCCTCGAAGGCCGTGGCGCCCGCCCCCCAGACCCGGCAGAGGCCGGGCGCGGCCAAAGCCGCCGCCACGGGGCGGTTGCCCTCAACGAGGCCGATATTGACGCTGTATTCGCGGTTGCCGGCGAGAAAGTCCTTCGTCCCGTCGAGGGGATCGACGAGGAAGAACAGGTCGGCCGGCGGGCGGTCGGCGGAGGATTCCTCGGCCACCACGGGAATCCCGGGCCAGTGGCGCTTGAGGGCCGCGAGAATCATGGCTTCGGAGGCCGTGTCGGCGAGGCTCGCCGGCGAGCCGTCGGGCTTGAGCACATGCGGACAGTCGCCGCCGTGGTAGCCCCGGAGGATCTCGCCCGCCTGGCAGGCGATCTCCGTCAATGTTGCCGCGATACGGTCGCGCGTCGGCGCGTCGAGTGACATGATCCACTCCTCATGCCCCGGCGCGGACGGGTTGTCGAGCCGGCGTCGAGCCACGCCGGATGCTTTTCCGAACCGGCATCCCGCCGGTGCTGGTGCTTTTCCGAACCGGCATCTTGGCGGTCCTGGTGCTTTTCCGAACCGGCGTCCCGCCGGTGCTGGTGCTTTTCAAAGCAACGGGCGGCGTCTATCGGTTCCGGTGGCGACCGGCCGCGACGTTCCGGCCATGTCGCCCGCGGCCCCTTAAAGTGCCTCGCGCGGAGCGCAAGATGACCCTCGTCCAACTCGATGCCCTCGACCTCTCGGCACTGCTGTGCTCCCGGGTCTGCCACGACGTGATCAGCCCGGTGGGCGCCATCGTGAACGGCCTCGAGGTGCTGGAGGACGAGTCCGACGCCTCCATGCGCGAGTTCGCCCTCGAACTCATCGCCAAGAGCGCGCGCCAGGCCTCGGCCCGGCTCCAGTTCGCCCGCATCGCCTTCGGGGCGGCGGGCTCGGCCGGGGCCTCCATCGACCTCGCCGACGCCGAGAAGGTCTCGCGCGGGATGTTCAGCGACGACAAGACCCAGCTCGCCTGGTCGGCGCCCCAGGCGCTCTACCCCAAGAACAAGGTCAAGCTCATCCTCAACCTCGTGGTGATCGCCCAGAGCGCGATCCCCCGCGGCGGCCTCATTGACGTCACCGTGAAGGGGGACGGCGAGGCGCCGACCATCGTCATCACCGCCAAGGGCTCGCACGCGCGCATTCCGCCCCATGTCGAGGCGCTCATCGCCGGCACGCCGGAGGGCGGCACCGTGGACGCCCACGCGATCCTGCCGTTCTACGCCGGCCTCGTGGCGCGCGCGGCCGAGATGGACGTCACCTTCGCGATCACCGGCGACATGGTGACCATCGGGGCGGTGCCGACGCCCGAGCCGGCGCCCCACGACGCCCCCCCGGCCGACGACGAGCCGCCGGAAACCGCCCTCGCCTGACCGGTGTCCGGGGCGCGATCCGCCCGTCCGGGACCGGGTCATCCCGAGACCGGCGCGACGTGGCCACGGTTGAAGTCGATTAACCATAGTCACGTGCCCGGCGGCACAATGTCAAATATTACCCGGTTTCCCTCCAGCGTCTCACCCGGCGAAACTCTTCACTAACCCATTCAGGCACAAAGTCCGGATGCACAGACCGTAGTGCGTATCTGGACCGAGTGCCTCTCATGGACGACTTGTTGCGTGAGTTCCTGACCGAGAGCGCCGAGCATCTCGACACCGTCGATGCCGAGCTCGTGCGCTTCGAGCAGGACCCGAACAACCAGACGATCCTCCGGAATATCTTCCGCCTCGTCCACACCATCAAGGGCACCTGCGGGTTCCTCGGCCTGCCGCGCCTCGAGGCGCTGGCGCACGCCGCCGAGACCCTCATGGGCCAGTTCCGCGACGGCATGCCGGTGACCGGCCCCGCCGTGAGCCTGATCCTCGTCACCCTGGATCGGCTGAAATCGATTCTCGGCGAGCTCGAGAACACCGGCACGGAGCCGACGGGCAGCGACGACGACCTCATCGACGCCCTCGACGTCATGTCCGCCGGACCGATGCAGGCGCCCGCGCCCGCCCCCTTGCCGGCGCCCATTCCCGCGCCCTTGCCAGCCCCCGCGCCCGAGATCAGGCTGCCCGATCCCGTCGTCCGCGAGCTGAAGCCCGGCGAGGTCACCCTCGACGACCTCGAGCGCGCCTTCCTCGAGGCGGAGGGTCCCGACCCGTTCGACGCGCCGGCCCCGCTGCCGGCGCTGGCTCCCGCCCCCGAGCCCGTGGCCGCCCAGGCCCCTCACGCCCCGGCCCCCGCGGTCGAGGCGCCCGTCCCCGACGAGGCCGTCGCCCCGGCCAAGGCCCCGGCCAAGGACGGCCCGTCGGAGGGGACCGAGGGCGGCGTCGCCAAGGTCCAGACCATCCGGGTGAACGTCGACACCCTCGAACACCTCATGACGATGGTGTCCGAGCTGGTGCTGACCCGCAACCAGCTCCTCGAGATCGCCCGCCGCCACGACGATTCGACCTACAAGGTGCCCCTGCAGCGCCTCAGCCACGTGACGGCCGAGCTGCAGGAAGGCGTGATGAAGACGCGCATGCAGCCCATCGGCAACGCCTGGCAGAAGCTGCCCCGCGTGGTGCGCGACCTCTCGTCGGAACTCGGCAAGCAGATCGAGCTCGTCATGAGCGGCGCCGAGACCGAGCTCGACCGCCAGGTCCTGGAGGTGATCAAGGACCCGCTCACCCACATGGTGCGCAACTCCGCCGACCACGGCATCGAGTCGTCGGCCGACCGCAAGGCCGCCGGCAAGCCGGTGCGCGGCACCATCCGCCTGTCCGCCTACCACGAGGGCGGCACCATCACGATCGAGATCGCCGACGACGGCAAGGGCCTCGATCTCGCCGCCATCCGCCGCAAGGCCGTGGAGCGCAAGGTCGCCTCCCAGGCCGAAGTCGAGCGCATGACCGACGCCCAGGTGGCGAAGTTCATCTTCCATCCCGGCTTCTCCACGGCCGCGGCCATCACCTCGGTCTCGGGCCGCGGCGTCGGCATGGATGTGGTCAAGACGAACATCGAGCTCATCGGCGGCGTCATCGACATCAACACCCAGCTCGGGCGCGGCACCACCTTCACCATCAAGATCCCCCTGACCCTGGCGATCATCGCCGCCCTCATCGTCAAGGCGGGCGACCTGCGCTACGCCGTGCCGCAGGTGGCGGTGCTGGAACTGGTGCGCGTCGACAAGTCGACGGCCCAACAGGTCGAGCGCATCAACGGCTCGCCGGTCCTGCGCCTGCGCGAGCGGCTCCTGCCCATCGTCACCCTCACGGGCGTCCTCGGCCAGGCACCCGCCGCCACCGACATCGATTCCGGCTTCGTGGTGGTGGCCCAGGTCGGGCGCCAGCGCTTCGGCATCCTCGTCGACGAGGTCTTCCACACGGAGGAGATCGTCGTGAAGCCGATGTCCTCGAAGCTGCGCCACCTGCCGCTGTTCGCCGGCAACACGATTCTCGGCGACGGCGCCGTGGTGCTCATCGTCGATCCCAACGGCATCGCCCAGCAGGTCAGCCAGAGCACCCAGTCCGGCGCGATGCCCGTCGAGGCCGAGGCCGAGGAGACCGAGGCCGCCGACGCCAAGGCGACCCTCCTGGTCTTCAAGGGCGGGGCCGGCAGCTACAAGGCGGTGCCGCTCTCCCTCGTCACCCGCCTGGAGGAGATCGACGCCGCGAAGGTCGAGTGGGTCGGCGGCCGTCCGCTCATCCAGTATCGCGGCCGCCTGATGCCGCTGGTTCCCGCCGATCCTTCCATCGAGATCCGCAAGACCGGCACCCAGGCCCTGGTGGTGTTCTCCGACGGCGAGCGGGCCATGGGCCTCGTGGTCGACGAGATCGTCGACATCGTCGAGGAGCGCCTCGACGTGGAGATCTCGGCCGACCGCTCCGACCTCATCGGCTCGGCCGTCCTGCGCGGCCGCGCCACGGAGATCATCAACATCGCCCACTTCCTGCCGCTGGCCTACGACGACTGGGCGCGGGGCCCGAAGAAGGCCGCCAAGCGGTCCTCGACCCTGCTGCTGGTCGACGATTCGGCCTTCTTCCGGGACATGCTGTCCCCGGTCCTCAAGGCGGCGGGCTACAACGTGATCACAGCGGCCAGCGCCGACGAGGCGGTGGCGGCCCTGCTCTCCAACGGCCGCATCGACGTCGTGGTCTGCGATCTCGAGATGCCCGGCCGCAACGGCTTCGACCTCGTCGGCGCCATGCGCAAGGTCGAGGGACGCGTCGCCGGCCTGCCGGTGATCGGCCTCTCGGGCACCATCGGCCCCGAGGCCATCGCGCGGGCCCGCACCCTCTCGATCCTCGACCTCGTGGCGAAGTTCGACCGCAGCGGCCTCATCGCGGCGCTCGCCGAGATCGACGCCGCCGCCCCCAGCCACGCCCACGCCGCCTGATGCCGGCCCTCGCGCACGATCGGAGCCCACGTCCATGATGCAGGCCGCAAACAGCAACGCCGCGAGCGCCGAGGCGGGGGCGACCCACGACTTCGTCACGGTGTTCGTCGGCGAGACGATGTTCGGTCTCGCCATCAACCGGGTCCACGACGTCTTCATCCCCGCCGGCGTGACGCCGGTGCCGCTCTCGCCGCCGGAGATCGTCGGCCTGCTCAACCTGCGCGGGCGGGTGGTGACGGCCCTGTGCCTGCGCCGCCGGCTCAGCCTGCCCGACCGGGAGGGGGACGCCAACCGCATGGCCATCGGCCTGGAGCAGGGCGGCGAGACCTTCGCCCTCATCGTCGACGGCGTCGGCGAGGTGCTCAAGCTCGGGGCCGACACCCACGAGCCGGTGCCGATCAACCTCGACGCGCGCTGGCGCGACCTGTCGCTCGGCGTCCACCGCCTCCAGGGGCACCTCCTCGTCATCCTCGACGTCGACGCCCTGCTGGCCTTCGGCGCCCCCCGCCTCGCCGCCGGTGCGGCCTGATCGTGCCGCGGCGCCTCATCATCCTGCCGCGGCGCTCGCCGAACCTGTCGCACTCCACGGGGACACACCGATGAAGACCTGCCTCGTCGTCGACGATTCCGCCGTGATCCGGAAGGTGGCCCGCCGGATCTTCGAGACCATGAACTTCCAGGTCGGGGAGGCCGAGGACGGCCAGATGGCGCTCGCCGCCTGCGGCGAGGCCATGCCGGACGCCATCCTCCTCGACTGGAACATGCCGACCATGGACGGCTACGACTTCCTCAAGGCCCTGCGGCAGACCCCCGGCGGGGACAAGCCCAAGGTGCTGTTCTGCACCACCGAGAACGATGTCGGGGCCATCGCCCGGGCCCTGCACGCGGGCGCGGACGAGTACATCATGAAGCCGTTCGATCGCGAGATCGTGACCGCCAAGCTCGCCCAGGTCGGCTTCCCCGGCGATGCCGGATTTCCCGGCGAAGCCGGCATCACCTGAGCCCGTCCTGAGCCCTGCCCCGTCGGGTTCGCCCGGCCGGACGCGACCCGACCCCGTCCCGCTCAGCCGAAGCGTCAAGGACCCATGCTGGCTCTCAAACCCATCTCCGCCGCCCCGATGCCGGGGCCGATCGCCGCCACGGGCCCGCGCATCCGCGTCATGATCGCCGACGATTCGGCCGTGGTGCGCGGCCTCGTCGCCCGCTGGATCGCCGAGGCCGGCTTCGACGTGGTCGCCACCGCCTCCAACGGCCGCATCGCCGTGGAGGCCATGGCCCGCCACGACCCCGACGTGATCCTCCTCGACATCGACATGCCGGAACTCGACGGCACCCAGGCCCTGCCGCTGCTGCTCGCCAAGAGCCCGGGCGTGCAGATCGTGATGATGTCGACCCTGACGACCCGCAACGCCGACATCTCCCTGCGTTGCCTGGCGCTCGGCGCCGTCGACTACCTCGCCAAGCCCGAGAGCAACCGCGGCGTCACCACCTCGGACGCCTTCCGCCAGGACCTCATCGAGCGGGTGCGCCTGTTCGGATCGGCCCGGGCGCGCAAGCGCGGGCCGGTTCCGGGCCCCGCCGGGGCCGGGGCGTTCGCCCAGGTGGCCGCGCCCGCGCCGAAGCCGGCGGCCCCCCTCGTGCTCCGGCCCAAAGCCCGCTCCGGCATCGCTCCGCGCGTCCTGCTCATCGGCGCGTCCACGGGCGGCCCCCGGGCCGTCGGCGAGGTCCTGGAGAAGATCGGCAGCGCGACGCTGCGCCAGTTCCCCGTTCTCATCGTCCAGCACATGCCGCCGGTGTTCACGGCGGTGTTCGCCGAGCATCTCGGTGCCCGCACCGGCCTGCCGGCCGCCGAGGGCAAGGCCGACGAGCGGCTCCAGCCCGGCCGGATCTACGTGGCGCCGGGCGGGCGCCACATGGGCCTGACGGGGACGCCCGGACGCCCGGACGCGGCGATCCGCCTCCATGACGGGCCCGTGGTCAATTTCTGCCGACCGGCCGTCGACGTCCTGTTCCAGGACGCGGCCGCGATCTTCGGCGCCTCGGCGCTGGCCGTGGTGCTCACGGGCATGGGCTCGGACGGGACCGGCGGCGCCCGGGCGCTGACCGAGGCGGGCGCCGCCGTGCTCGCCCAGGACGAGGCCACCAGCACCGTCTGGGGCATGCCCGGCAGCGTCGCCAAGGCCGGCCTCGCCCAGGCGATCCTGCCGCTTTCCGAAATCGGTGGCGCGCTCCGCAACCTCCTTACCGGGCAGGGCTCATGACCGACGTCGAGTTCGACTTCCTGCGCACCTACCTCAAGGCCCGCTCGGGCTTGGCCCTCAGCGGGGAGAAGCGCTACCTCGTCGAGAGCCGCCTCGGCCCCGTCTGCCGGCGCTTCAACCTCGCCAGCCTCCACGACCTCGTCAATGCCCTCAAGGGCGGGCGCGAGACCGCCATGGAGAAGGCGGTGGTGGAGGCGATGACCACCAACGAGACGTTCTTCTTCCGCGACCGGGCGCCCTTCGACCTGTTCCGCGACGTGCTGCTGCCCGAGGCCATGGCCCGGCGCGCCGCCCAGCGCCGCCTGCGGATCTGGTGCGCCGCCGCCTCCACCGGCCAGGAGCCTTATTCCCTGGCGATGATGCTGAACGACGCCGCCCCGCGTCTGGCCGGCTGGCACGTCGACCTCGTCGCCACGGACCTGTCCACGGAGGTGCTCGAGAAGGCGAAAGCCGGGCTCTACAGCCATTTCGAGGTGCAGCGCGGCCTGCCGGTGCAGCTGCTGATCAAGCATTTCGAACAGGTCGGCGAGCAGTGGCGCATCGCCGCCCCCTTACGCCAGATGGTGGATTTCCGGCCCCTCAACCTGCTCAACCCCTTCGACGGGCTCGGCACCTTCGACATCATCTACTGCCGCAACGTGCTGATCTACTTCGATGCGGCCACCAAGGGCGACGTGCTCGCGCGGATCAGCGCCAGCCTGTCGCCGGACGGCGCGGTCCTGCTCGGCGCGGCCGAGACGGTGATCGGCCTCACCGACCGCCTCGCGCCGAACGCGCAGCATCGCGGCCTGTACAACCAGGCGGCGGCCCCGGCCCGGGCACCGACCGGCCTGCCGGCGGCGGCCATCGCCTCCGCCCTGACCCCGCCGCCCCTGCGCCGGGCCGTCGGACTGTAGCGCTCCGTCGCGGAGACGGCCGGACGTCTCACCGTTTCCGTCATTCCGGGCCCGCTGCGCGGCCCCGGAATGACGCTGCGGTGCCTTTCGCGACAGCAATAAAAAAGCCCCGCGCGAGCGGGGCCTTTTTGGTGTTCGGGGGGGAACCACCTAGACGGCGATGCGCTCCTCGCCCTCGTTGGGCTCGCGCAGGACGTAGCCGCGGCCCCAGACGGTCTCGATGTAATTCTTGCCCGAGGAGGCGTTGGCGAGCTTCTTGCGCAGCTTGCAGATGAACACGTCGATGATCTTCAGCTCGGGCTCGTCCATGCTGCCGTAGAGGTGGTTGAGGAACATCTCCTTCGTCAGCTTCGTGCCTTTGCTCAGCGAGAGGCGTTCCAGCATCTGGTACTCCTTGCCGGTTAGGTGGACGCGGCTGCCGCAGACTTCCACGGTCTTCTGGTCGAGGTTCACGAGGAGGTCGCCGGTGGTGATCACCGACTGGGCGTGGCCCTTCGAGCGGCTGACGATGGCGTGGATGCGGCCGACGAGTT
>NZ_JAKSXV010000012.1 GCF_022829345.1 Methylobacterium sp. J-090
ATGCCCGTGTCCCGCAGAGTGCCGGAGGAGACTAGGCTTGGCGATGACCAGTTCCGCCAATTATGCTTAAGCGCGATGCCGCGCTCGTCCTGCCATTACCCAACCAACTGCCATGCCGCGGGCCGCGGCGGTCCCTGCCGCCGCTGCGACGCCAAGGCCATCGCTCAGCGCGCCGTTGAACTGCGTCAGCGCATAATGGCGAACAAAGCCGAAGGCCGCCCCCTCTATGCGCCGCGCAGTACCGAGCGAGGAACCGGACCGAGCAACTGATGTCGTTCGAACCGTCCTGTTGGGTGAGTGGACCTGAACGCAGAACAACGGGACTTTCGCCCCGCCGTCTCCTTGTCATCGGATCGCCCCAACATGAAGAGGCGTGCAACCAGCCTAGAGCCGTGTCCGTTCAGGTTGGATCATAGGCATCGTATCCAGCGGCGGTGAGATAGTTTCGGCATTCGTCAGGTCTGAAAGCCGCGAAGACGTCTCGGATGGCGATGGTCAGGTCGTCGGCGGTTCGCGCTGCGGCGGTCCGGAGCAGGGCTTTCGCTTTGGCGAAGACCTGTTCGATGGGGTTGAAGTCCGGACTGTAGGGGGGAAGGTAGAGCACTCGTGCGCCAACCGTCTCGATGGCTTCGCGCACTCCAGCGACCTTGTGGGCGTTCAGATTGTCAAGGATGACGGTGTCGCCGGGCTTGAGCACAGGAGCCAGGATGTCGGTGACGTAGGCCCGGAAGCGCAATCCATTCGTCGCTCCATCGAAGACGGACCAGGCGATCAGGCCCGTGGCCCGCAGGGCGGCGGTGATGGTGGTGGTCTTGTAATGCCCATGGGGCACGGCGATCCGGCAGCGCTCGCCGCGCGGAGCGCGACCATAGCGGCGGACCATCTTGGTCGTGGCGGCCGTCTCGTCGAGGAAGACCAGACGATCCGGATCGAGGTCGGGTTGGCGTTCGAACCAGTCCTCGCGCGCGGCCCTCACTTCCGGTCGCTCCTGCTCGGCCGCGTGGACAGCCCCTTTTTACGGGTGATCCCATGCCGGGCGAAGAAGCGTGACAGGCTGCTCGTGCTTGCCCGGACGCCGCGTTCCGAGAGCCTGTCGCGCAGTTCCCGCAGGAAGGAGAGCGGTTGCTCTTCGTAGGTTCGAAGGATCAGGGCCGCCTGCGCTTCCAGGCGCTGCGAGTTGCGGTCGCCGCCCATGGGCTTGGGTGCGATCCGTCCTTCCCGTCGGAAGCGCTCGTGCCACCGGATCGCGCTGGCTGCCCCGATACCGAAGCGTTGGGCTGCCTGACGCCGCGATGCGCCCGCTTCAATCGCGGCGACCACGCGCGCGCGCAGATCGACGGACAAGGCTGAAGGCATGCTAATCCTCCCTCACAAGTCCACTCAGTGAATCACACGTAATCCAGACTGCCTACCCCAAGCGATTCAACCCGCTAGGGCACGGCTCTAGTAAGCCGATGCGTCAGCGACGATGCGCCGAGCCGCAGGTGCCCGCGGGGTCAGCGAGGGCGTGGTTGTCAGCTCGGAGGCCGGGCGCACTGCGGCGGTGGCACGGGCCTGCTCGCGATAGAGCGTTGGCGTGATGTTGATGCGCTCATCGGCCATCACGGTGCCCGCCAGAGTAACGGACGCCAAGGCGGCAAGGACGAAGGTACGAACGGTCATGATGTCGGCTCCTCTGGTGGTCCGGGGCCTGCCCCGTTTCATGAAAGAAATATGCTTCGCACTGCACCATCACTCAAACAGATACGATCGATAGCCGTTATCGACGTAATCAATGCTGTTTGCATATTTTATGTGTGAAGGGCGTCAGCGGGGGTCGTTTCCGGTATGTGATTGAGCAAGAATGAGTTTTACCAATCGCAGATGCTACAATCCGTAGGCTTGCCAGCCATGGGGCGTTTTCAGCTACGGACCTTGCGTCGTCCGCTGAACGGCCAAGGTCCGATTGAAACTCAGCATGCGTGGGTCGAGGCAACCTCTGCCGAGCAGGCTATCGCTCAGGGGTCGTTTCTGTCCGAAGCCGCGCTGGAGGGGTGGTCTGGCGTTTCGACACTCACCAACGAGACCGGCGCCATGATCTGGTCGGTCCGCAAGGACATGCCGCGCCTTGATGGACCGGGCTCGATCTGACCGCCCAACGCTCGTTCTGGATGAGTGAGGGCGAAGCCTGTAATTGCGCGTACCGCGGCGGGCGGTCGTTCGATGTGTAGCGTCCACAGTCGCCATGGCGTTACCAAAGGCAGGAAATCAGCCTCGTCGAGAATGTGCTCCGAGTGATCGGCGTGTGCGATGGCCATCCGGAATGGTACGTCTCGGGGCTGTCCGATCAGTACCACCGTGAGGGTGTTGACCCCGTCATGGAGCCACGAGGTCACGTCGTAGATGAATCCGTCCTCAGCCGGGTCCAGGCCCTCCAAAGCGGGCTGCGTCACACCGTAGGTGTTGAGACTGACCATAGCACGGCCCCCCGCGCCCCACAGTGTGAGACGCAGCCGTTCCCCGGCTCGAATGTGCATGATGTGCCCCGCTTCAAGGGTCAAACTGACTGCTTCGCGGGTTTTCCACAACGGGAACATGTTGCGAACGGTTACGTACCGTTAACCATGTTGCAGCGGCGCAAAAGGATTCCCGCTAAGCCGGAGGAAGAGCCATTTGGAGGGTCCGGGGATAACACCCGCTGAGTCCCCGGCCATGCTGTTCGTGCGATGCTGCAACGTTGAGGGGTGGGCGTCGAGCCGGTTTCTCGTCCCTGAGGCGCCCCCGATCCGCCGAGGCCGCGATCTGTCTCTGGAGCAATGATCAGCGGGTGCCTATTTCAACGTGATGCGCCTCGCTATCGTCGTCCCTGCATTGGTTCTCTTCGCTGTCGGGAGCGCTCCATTACGCGCGCAGCCGGCCCCCGATCCGTTTCCCATGGGGGAACTGGAGCGCCTCAAGGCGTGCTTCGACAAGAACCTGGCGGATCTTGTTCCGTCCGGTGAGCCGATCGCCACCATCAGCAAGGCGATTGAGGTGATCTGCGAGGAGGACATTCAGACCGTCGCCAGGAAGATGCTGCGAGACGCCATCGTTGAGCGAGGCAAGCGGATCTCGACGCGCGAGGCCGACGACGGCGAGCGGTTCCTGAAGGACAAGGTTCGATCCCTGTTGCTCGCCTATGGCCTGCGGTTCAAGGCGAAGGGCGGCCCGACGACCCTCACCGACTGAGGGCTACTTGGCTCGCGCGTCCTCGGCCGCCTTGCGGGCCCTCGATTCGTTCTCAGCGTCGATCGTCAGTGCGTCGTTCATCAGGGCGACGTGGGGCAGGTCCAGCGTTCCATCCACCAACGATTCGAATCGGCACACACCGCGCAGGGCCGGGCGAAGGAGCCAGGACCGACCGCCAGGAAGGCTCACCGACTTGAAGGACGGTCCCTTGGCCCCGCGCCGTTCGATCTTCGCTGGCTCGTAGGAGAAGAAAGCTGTCAGGTTGTCCACGAGGATGTGCGGTAAGCCTGCGGTGAAGGCCGCGGTTGTGGCTCTGACGGGGTGTCAGGCGGCGATCTGCCGGGGCTGAAGTTGGGTCCAGTTCCAGGGGAGCAGATCATCGATACGCTTGGCGGGATGGTCGGGTAGCCGCGCGAGTATGTCGGCGAGCCACGCCTGCGGGTCGATGCGACTGAGCTTGGCGGTCTCGATCAGGGGGTAGAGGGCCGCGGCGCGATGGCCGTCTGTGTCGGAGCCGGCGAAGGTCCAGTTGCGGCGGCCTACCGCGATGGGGCGGATCGCGCGTTCGGCGGCATTGTTGGAGAGGCAGACGCGTCCGTCGTCGAGGAATCGGTTGAAGGCGCTCCAACGCTTGAGCATGTAATCGATCGCCGCGGCTGTCGGAGCCTTGGCTGAGAGCTTGGCACGGTTCTCCCGCAGCCAAGCCTCCAGGTCGGCGACGAGGGCAGCCGAGCGGGCTTGGCGGTGCGCCCGGCGTTCATCCAACTCAAGGCCGTTGGCGGCGCGCTCAATGGCGAAGATCGCATCGATCCGCGTGACGGCCTCGATGGCGATCGGAGCTTGTCTCAGATCGGCCAGTTCGAAGAACTTGCGTCTTGCATGCGCCCAGCAGGCTGCCTCGCGGATCGGACCGGGTTTGCGGCCGGGTTCGTACAGCCGGCCGAACCCCGAGAAGGCGTCCGCCTGCACGATGCCGTGGAAGTCGCCGAGCCAGGTCTCGGCATGCGCGCCGGAGCGGTCGGGGGAGTAGAAGTAGGCCGCGGCCGGCGGCTCGGGTCCGCCGAAGGGGCGGTCGTCGCGCACCACCGTCCAGAGCCGGCCGGTGCGGGTCTTCCCCTTGGCCAGGACCGGCACCGGCGTGTCGTCGAGATGGAGGCGCTCGGCCGCCCGGACATGGGCCTCGATCCGGGCGATTAGGGGCGACAGAGCGGTGGTGACGGCCCCGACCCAACCGGCCAGGGTCGAGACGTCGATTGGCACGCCTTCATGGGCGAAGCGCTGGCTCTGGCGATGCAGCGGCAGGTGGAGGCCGAACTTAGCCATCATCACCTCGGCCAGGAGGTTCGGCCCGGCCCGGCCCCGCGGGATCGGATGGAAGGGGGCCGGATGCTGCGCGATAGTTTCGCAGTCGCTGCAGGAGAAGCGCTCGCGCACGTGCTGGATCACCACCCAGCGCGCCGGGATCCGCTCCAGGGTCTCGGTGACGTCCTCGCCGAGAGGGCGCAGGCGTGCCCCGCCGCAGCAGGCGCAGGTCGTCGGGCTGGGATGAACGATGCGCTCGCGCGGCAGATGCTCGGGCAGGGGCCGGCGGGCGGGCTTGCGCCGGGAGGACGTGGTGGCGGCATGCGCCTCGGGCTCGGCGGCCGCCTGCGCGACCGTCTCGGCCAGTGTCTCCTCCAGATCCTCCAGGGTCAGTTCGAGCTGGTCGATCCGGGCGCTGCGTTCCGAGGAGGCCCCGAAGCGCTCCCGTCGCAGCCGGGCGACCTCCAGCTTCAGCCGTTCGACCGCGATCTCGGACACGAGCCGCGCCGCCCGCTCGGCCAGGATCATGGCGTGGGCGGCGGCGAGATCCGTGGGAAGCGGCGGGGGCTCGGGCGCGTTCGACACGCCCGAGAGAAGAGCATATTCATCTGCCTTTGTAACGCGTTATCCTCACCGGAGAGCGCCAGGACGCCAGCTCTCCTGAGGCATCCGCCAATCGATACCCGAGAGCAGGTAACCGAGCTGCGCCGTCGAGATCGTCACGGCTCCGTCCGCCACCGAAGGCCACAGGAAGCGGCCGCGGTCGAGCCGCTTGGTGTACAGGCATGCGCCCTGGCCATCGTGCCAGATCACTTTGATCAGGTCGCCGCGCCGGCCCCGGAACACGAATAGGTGCCCGCCATGGGGATCGCGCTTCAACGTCTCCTGGACGATCAGCCCCAGGCTGAAGAAGCCCTTGCGCATCTATGGACGCCCCTCGCTATGCAACGGCTTTCTGCTCGCGTGCGGATCGGCTTCGGCTGCTGCCATCTATCCGGCCTCGGCGATAACGGTCACGCCTGGCCTTGGTGAGATCCGCCCGTCGACGTCCCATCATATCGTCGGACTCGAAGTCCGATGCGCAAGCCGGGCTTGTCGACGCCGGTCACCGACCGGTCCTGCCACCACAATCAGATTGCCCTCACAGTCTCGTTGGCCGGTCCCTCCTGATCGGTTAGACCGGCTGCCACCGTGTCCCGCGCGCCTGGATGGCCCACACGATCCGCGCCAACTTGTTGGCAACGGCGACGGTGACCACGTCGAACGAGCGTCGGTTCAGCAACGCGTTGATCCAGTCCCAGAGATGCCCTGTCCGACCCGGTGCGATCCGGACGAGTGATCGCGCTCCGTTGACGAGCTGTCGACGCATGTAGGCATCGCCACGCTTGCTAATTCCGAGAAGGCGCTCCTTGCCTCCGCTGGAATGCTGCTTCGGCGTCAACCCAATCCATGCCGCAAAGTGCCGGCCGGACGTGAACCTCTGCTTGTCGGTCACGGCAGCCACGACGGCGGTCGCGATCAGCGGTCCGACGCCGGGCACCTTGGTCAGCCGCCGACAGGCCTCGCTCGCCCGTGCCGCCTGCTTCATCCGACGATCGAGCTCAGCGATGCGCGTATCGACGGCCTGAATCTCCTCGATGAGCATCCGAAGCAGTGGCTTCAGATCGACCGGGATGCCTGCATCATCCTCATCCATCACGCGACCGAACAGCTCTTTGAGCCCCGTCCGTAGCAAGGGTGCAACGATCCCGAACTCGGCCATGTGCCCGCGCAGCGCGTTGATCGTTCCTGTTCTCTGACGGACAAGATGATCGCGCACGCGATGCAAAGCCGATGCGGCCTGCTGCTCGACGGTCTTCGGAGGAACGAACCGCATGCCGGGGCGCTGAACTGCCTCGCAGCAAGCTTCGGCGTCGGCGGCATCGTTCTTGTTGGTCTTCACGTAAGGACGTACGAACTGAGGCGGCATCAGCCGCACCTCATGACCAAGCTCAGAAAGCTGCCTCGCCCAATGATGAGCGCCTGAGCCTGCCTCCAAGCCGATGAGGCACGGCGGCAAATCCTTGACCAGTTTGAGGAACCCATCTCGCGTCACCTTCCGCCGAAGTACGACAGCTCCAGCGGTATTTACTCCGTGAACTTGGAAGTAGCGCTTTGCAATATCGATTCCGATGATTCTGATATCCATCTCGCCCTCCAATGATATCTGAGGCCAGTCATTCTGGACCTGGGGCGCGAGGGGCGTCCATCACATCATGTCGGTGTGGCTGGTCGCCAGCCAGACCCGGGAACCGGAGGGGACCGGGATCATCGTCCCAGCAGCGCCGCGATCACGCCCTGCAGGAGGGCGACCTCAGCGCCCGCCTCGGCGCGCAACCGATGACCGCCGGCCAGCTCGATCTCGATGGCGCCGGAGCGGGGCGGTTCTCCCCGGACGCCGGATGGGGGCGCTGGCAGCGCAAGCGGAATGAAGCTCGGACGAGACGACGTCTCCGGTGCAGAGACGTCTGCCCGCAGGGCACGCCGCCAGCGGAACAGCAGGCTGGAATGAAGCCCGTGCCGGCGTGCCACCTCGGAAGCCGTCGTCGCCGGATCCTCCGCCTCGGCGAGGATCGCGCGCTTCTGCTCGGGCGACCAGGTCCGTCGCGTGCCCGCGACGACGATGTGAGGAGCGCTCGTCATAGGTCCAGACACAGGGCCGATACAGCGCCATCCCGCGCCAGCACCTGTATCCAGACCCAAGCCCTATCCGCACAAGGCAGCCGTCACCGAGCGCTTACGGATCAAGTGAAGAAGGGGTTTAGGTGATGGTCGTCCCCAGCTCGCCAATGCGCTTCAAGGTCGGTTCGGTCTCAGTCAGAGCGCGGCGGCGAACCTCATGCGGTGGCTGGAGGCGGCATGAGCTCGGCGGAGGGTTTTTCCCGTCTATAAAAAAGGACGCGCCGGCATGCCGAAGCCAAGCATGCTGTTCCAATTCCAGCTGCACGCCTTCTCACCCTCGCCGAGGCGGCCTCGTATTGTGTCGTCAGCATGTCGATGTTCGAATGGACGGCCCCTTGGAGCCGATCAGCCTGGTCTCAGACGGTCGCGAGGGCCGCACGCTTATGCGCTGCGTCGTGATCGCATTTGTCTGCCGCTGTTCAGAGTCGATCCCAGCAGCTGAAGTGCGATCATCCGGCCGCGGTTAAACCCTTCATTTCTGCCGAGGCAAGCCCAAGTCCAAAGCGCGTGGCGAACGCGTCCGCTGGCATGGGCTTACCAAACAGGTAGCCTTGTCCCTCCTGACAGCCCTCATTTCGCAACAGCGCATGCTCTTCCTCCGTCTCGATCCCCTCAGCGATCACCGCAAGTTTGAACCCGCATCCAAGTTGAAGGATCGCTTGCACAATTGTCACGTCCTCGTCCGATGCGAGCATCCCGGTCACGAACGAGCGGTCGATCTTCAGTCTGGTTAGCGGGAAGCGCTTGAGCATGCTGAGTGAGGCGTAGCCCGTGCCATAGTCGTCGAAGGCGATCCCTACCCCGTATCCTCGGAGTTCATGTAGCGCCGCGACCAACTCGCCGTCATGATGCAGCGCGATCGTCTCAGTAATCTCCAGTTCCAAGGCGGCGGCAGGCAGACCGGTGTCGCGCAAGATTGCGGCCACTGTCTCGGCGAGATCCCCACGTTGCACCTGTGCACCGCATAGGTTCACACCTATGCGGAAGTCAGAGGCTCCTGCCGCGCGCCAGCGCACCGCTTGGGCACAGGCGGTTTTGAGCACCCAGTCGGCGACCGGCGCGGCATAGCGGCTCGCGTCGAGCACACTGAGGAATGCGATCGGTGCGAGTATGCCGCGCTTGGGGTGCCGCCAACGGATCAGCGCTTCCGCTCCAACCAATACGCCATCACTCAGCCGCACCTGCGGCTGGTAGAACAGCATGAACTCGCCGCGCTCGACTGCCCGACCCAGTTCATCGCGGCAGGTCCGTACGCGGCATGCCTCCTGTCGCAGCACAGGTACGAACAGCCGGTGACAGTGCTTCCCGTCGCTCTTAGCTTGATATAGTGCGAGGTCAGCGCAGGACAGCAGCTCGTCGGCACCCTCCCCGTGAGCCGGCGCCAGGGCGATGCCAATGCTCGATCCCAGTCGCAGTACCTGCCCCTCCTGCTCGAACGGTTCGGCGATCGCAGCGATTACGGTCTCCGCCACCTCGGCGGCCCGCAGCGGGTCACCGAGGTCATGCAAGAGCAGCACGAACTCGTCGCCGCCGAGCCGCGCGGCGGTGTCCGACGGACCAATGCACGCGAGTAGACGGCGGGCTATCGCCCTGAGGGCGGCGTCACCCACTGCATGTCCATAGCTGTCATTGACCTCCTTGAAGCCGTCGAGGTCGAGCATTAGTACCGTTACGGGAGAGGCTACGGCCATGATCTCCGTCAACCGCCGATGCAACACCTTACGGTTTGGAAGTTCGGTTAGCGGGTCGAGGTGAGCCATGCGGAACAGGCGTTCCTCGTCGGCGCGCCGCTTGCGGATATCGCGGACGATGGCGCCGAATGCTGCCGTCCCACCTTCTTTCCACATGGACAATGACAACTCGATCGGAAATTCGGTCCCGTCTCGATGGCGGGCCGAGAGTTCGACGGTGGTGCCCACGAGTCGGGGCTTTCCCCCGGCTGCGATGCGATGAAGTCCGCAGCCGTGGCCGCCGCGGAGGCGCTCGGGGACGATGAGATCGACGGGCTGTCCCGCGGCTTCGGCGGCGCTGTGACCGAAAAGGGCCTCGGCGCTTCCGTTCCAGAATGTGATGAACCCCTGTGCATCAGCGCAGATGATGCCATCTGGAGAGGTCGCGGCAATGTGCCGGAACCGAGATTGGCTGCTTCGATCAGCGACCTCTAAGCGACGGAGTTCCAGGCGATCGAGGGCGAGCTTTGCCAATTCATCCAGCGTCTGCAGATCAATGGCGGAAAAGTATTCTTTCGGCTTCGTATCGACGAGGCAGAGTGTGCCGATTGCATGTCCTGATGGTGTTCGTAAAGGTATACCTGCGTAGAACCGAATAAATGGTGCACCAGTAACTAGAGGGTTGTTGCAGAACCGCGCGTCGATAGTCGCGTCTAGGACGATGAGTGCTTCGAACTGAGCAATCGCATGTGAACAGAACGCGACGTCACGATTGGTCTCGCACACGTCTAGACCGACCTTGGCGTGGAAAACCTGCCGGTCGCGGTCGAGGAGGGAAATGAAGGCAGTTGGAACCTGGAACAGCCGCGCTGCCAGCGAAACGATCTGAGAGAAGGCCGGGGCCGCCTCGGTGTCGATCAGATCGTACTCAGCGAGTGCTGCGATGCGCGCAGTTTCCCCGGCGATGAGAGGTTCGGATCGGACAATGGATGCCATGATTCGTGCTCGTTCGAGAACTTTTCGTCGAATTATTTCGAAATTTTGACTACGTCGTGAGTAGACGAAAGAATGCAGCGGCTATTTGTGGGCTAACTGCTGCGCCGAGCTTGGCATATTCATCCGACGGCACGTGCCGCCTCGCGGACCTGACGGGTGGCTTGGTCAACCCGCTCGCTTGCCTGAGCGATCGTGCCCATGCCGGCGGCGATGGCCATCACTCCATGGGAGGCCGTCTGCATGCTGGCCGACATCTCTTGCGTCACCGCGGACTGTTCCTCGACGGCGGCCGCGATGGCCGCTGAGACGCTATCGAGCGTTCGGATCGTCGCCTGGATCGATCCGATTGCCTCCACCGCCTCGCGGGTCGCCGTTTGCGTCGCCACGATCTGCCCACGGATTTGATCGGTCGCCCGAGCTGTCTGTTCGGCCAGCGCCTTCACCTCGGCTGCGACGACGGCGAATCCCTTGCCGGCAGGGCCGGCGCGCGCCGCCTCGATCGTAGCGTTGAGAGCCAGAAGGTTCGTTTGTGCCGCGATGCCCTGGATCAGAGCTACAACGTCGCCGATCTGTGCCGCCTGACCGCTCAGCCCAGCAACGATGCTGCCTGTGCGCTGCGTCTGCTCGACGGCCTCGCCTGCCATCTGGGCCGCATGGCTCACCTGCTGACTGATCTCCCCTACCGAGGCCGAGAGTTCTTCTGCGCCTGAGGCCACGCTCTGGATGTCGCTAGAGACCCGACCCACCGTGGCCGCGGCCTCGTTCGTCTGCCGGGTAACATCCTCGACCGCATCGCCGATGGCATCGAGATCCGTCCCTATCGTCTGCCGGGCTTCGGCTCGACGGTGGCGCTCGTGCACCTGCGCGGTAATGTCTGTCGCGAACTTGACCACCTTGATGGTTAGTCCATCCGCGTCCGTAATCGGGTTGTAGGTCGCCTGGATCCAGACCTCCCGCCCGCCCCGAGCAAGGCGGCAGTACTCCCCTGACTGGAACTTGCCCCGCGCAAGGGCGGACCAGAAATCCTGGTAGGCCGGGCTCGTGCGATCCGTCTCCGTCACGAACAGGCTATGATGCCGTCCCTGGATCTCCTCCAGCCGATAGCCAAGCGTGTCGAGGAAGTTCGAATTGGCTGTCTGGATGGTGCCATCGGGGGCAAAAGCAATGACTGCTTGCGACCGATGCAGGGCAGCGATTTGGCCTTCGAGGTCCAAGGTACGCAGCGTCTGGGCAGTGATATCACAGGCAAATTTGACGATCTTCATGGGCTTGCCCGCTCGATCGAGTACGGGACTGTAAGAAGCCTGGAGCCAAATCTCGCGGCCTCCCTTGGCGATGCGCCTGAACACCGCTGCCTGAGTCTCGCCGCGGCCGAGGGACTTCCAGAACTCCTCATAAGGCCTACTCAGGCGCTGGGTCGGATCGACGAACAGACCGTGATGCTGGCCTTTGATTTCGTCGAGGGTGTACCCCGTCGTCGAAAGAAACTTCGCATTGGCATCGAGGATCGTGCCGTCGGGGCGAAATTCGATCGTCGCCTGTGCCTGATTCAACACCGCGAGCTTGGCGCGCGAGGCATGGCCTGGAAGGTTGAACATGATGGATCCGGCAGCTGATGATGCGACGTGAAAAGCCGGGCTCAGCGCCGTTAGGCGAATAGCCGAATGGCGGGTCCGTCCAGATGATCTGTGTACGAAACCGAACGAAAAAATAATGAATAGTATAAAATATCACGAAAACGTGATGCAAAATATTTGATGCAGAACAATTTGCAAACCGATCAATTGATGGGCCAGCTTGGGCTGGCCCGTGTTTTGATCATTTGGCGTCTTTGGCAAAGTCTGGTGCAAAATATCAGGGCTGGGCCCTCATTTTGCCCTCTGATACATTTTTAGACGATCAGCTGATACCGAGTATCAAGCGCGATCACACCCAGGACCGCCTCACAAGGGCCGTGACAGCCATTCGACCTCGGCGTCCAACTCCGGCCCGTGACGGTGCCGAGGGGTTCAGGCGGGCCTGCATCACAATTCCAGGCTTGAACACCGGCAGCCGCCTAGTTCCCATTTGCACCGCTTCGCCGCTCATCAGGGTCCTGACGGTTCGCACCATCCGATTTTTTGACCAATGAAGAGCGCGCATTGAGCGGTCATGAGGCAATTAGGACAGCGAACATTCTTCGATAGTTGATTTCGATAAAATAATCGAAATTACGTCTTATGATGATTTTATAGACTCCAATATGTGCATAAACCAGATTGTTGGACGGCAGACGAACGGCGTCTCATCATCGCATCGAGCCTCTCTGATGGATATCTCCTCCCAGATACTTCGCCTCGCAGTCTCAGGACTTGCGAGGCGTTTTTGATACGTCTGCGGGCAAAATCTGGCCCGTATGCCTCATCAACGAGAAGGGCGCAGGAAGAGATCGCCTACGAACGCGAGACGGCGATCAATCGCAAATGGATCGCATACATTATCTTATCGACCGTCGTGTACGAGTTGATTGGTTTCGTCATCCTGGGGTGGTGAATATTTGCAACCAATATCTCGCCGCCTCACATTCATGGGGGGCAGTGATGTTCGAAGATGTGAAGATGTATTCCGAAATTTTGTCTGAGCCGAGATCTCCAATCTACTATGTAATCTTACTGACTGACTGCGGCAAAGTGCATAACGTTTTGTGTCTCAACGCGGACGATGACGAACTGGCCATCGAACGCGCGAAGATGATGGTTGATGGTTCGCCACCGAGTTATGGGACGGCCTGCGCCTCATCGAACATTTCGCACCCGTGATGTGAGGCTGTGGCGATGACACAAAATCAGATAGCCCAAAATCAGGCGACGTCCCTCAGAGTAAGGGTCGAGGCCACGGGCGAAAGGCCGCGCGGGTGGGCGTGGGCGATCTATCGCGACGCGGATCGGCTTCTCATAGCGCGATCACGCTCGCTGTACTGGAGCCACCGCGAAGCCGAAGAGGCCGGAAGCGACGCCGCCGCCACCGTGAAGCGGAACCTCCAACTGCGTGCGTCCCGGCTGGGTCGGCCGCACCCTGGCGAGGAATGATCCGCGCGCCACGCTTCCTCACCGAGAAGGCCCCAACCCCCGCAACGTGTTTACGATCCGCTCGACACCGGCCCCGTCGAGGTGCGGGTTCTCGGCCGCGACGCGGAGGATCAGTTCGGATTTGATCATGGCGGCACCTTTGGCCGCGTGATGGCGCTGGTTTAAGCCGGCATGGAAATGGTACGGCCCGCCAGTCTCCCATCCGAGCCCCGCCATGCCGATCCGGCGCGAGCACCGGTTCTTCTACCCTATCGACTGGGCGCAGCTTTCGGCTGTAATCCGGTTCCGCAGGGCTGGCGGGGCATGTGAGGGCTGTGGTAGGCCGCACGGACGGTTCGTCTACTGTCTCAAGGATGGCCGCTGGTGGGATGCGGTCTGCGGAGCATGGCGAGACCGCCAGGGGCGTTCCGTAGCCGCCCTGCCCCGCCTGGACGAGCTTGAGGGCCTACGGCGCACGAAGGTGGTTCTGGCCGCCGCGCATCGCGACCACGACACCGCAAACAACGCCGACGCCAACCTCGTCGCGCTCTACCAGCGCTGCCACATCCTGCACGACCGTCCCGAGCACAAGCGCAGGCGGAGGCGGACGCTGTTCCGAAGGCGGGCCGATGGTGACCTGTTCGGTTGAAGTCTCGTTTCGGGAGCGGTGCTGGCCGGCACAAGGCTGGGAAGGGTAGGACCGGGCACCTGCGGACACAGCCGGGAAAAGGCTCGACTCGCCGCTCCAGTCCGTGCAGCAATTGCAATCGGCAAAAAGGAGAATGAGCATCCAATGCTCGCGAGGGTTAGTCCGGTTGATTTCGTCCGCGCCACTACGTCAGGCCGGACCCAGCCAGCGCTTCTGAACTGCGAGCGGCCGGACGGTGAGTTCATTGAGGTCATCGCCAAGTTTTCGAGTTTTTGCGATGAAGGAGTCGCCAACCTCGTGCGTGAGGTTATCGCCGCTTGTCTCGCTGGAGATCTCGGGCTTCCAATTCCCTGACCCTGACCCAGCAAACTGGTCCGCGCTGAGCGCAAGTTTTTCGGGCATCCTGAACCCTGAAGGAGGGTGGATGCCATGCCTCGCAAACACTTCACGAACGAACACGCTAATCAGCAGTCGTTGCTGCCCGGCTTCACGACCTGACCCTCGGTCGGCTTCTTCTCACCAGCGCCGATCTGGGTGTTGCCACCGACGTTATTCATGGCGCCGACGGTACCCGGGGACTCGGCCTTGGCGCCAGGGGTGACCTTCGTATCCGAAGCACCATCCGCCTTCGAGCTCTTGTCAGTCGAGGCGCTCTGGCCCTGGGCGTTAGTGGTCGTACCGACCGCACAGGGCGCGGCCATTGATGCCGACCCCGCGGCGATTAGAGCCACGGTGGCGAGGGTGATCGTGCAAAAATTCTTCATTGGTTTTCTCCGGGACGTTTCCTGAAGTTCCCAACGTGACGGGTCTTCCCACTTTCCGACGAAGCGGCCTGATGTGGCACCCGATCCCTAGCCGCATCCACCGTACCCGCCTATCCCGTCCGGCCACCAAGCACCGGACCTCATGTCAGCCGCACCCAAGATCATCCCCGCCGACGCCCAGGCCTGGCGACAGGGCTTCCTGAACCTCCGGCCGAGCGTCGTGCCGTGTCCCGGCCTGACCATGCAGAGTTGGGCTGGCGTCCATGAGAAGTGCGTCGACTTCCTTGACCGCCGGGCCGATGAGGCTGCCGCATTGTGCTGGACCACGCTCGACTTGTTCGGTGTGCACCCGGAGGCGGGGCTGATCCGCCCGGACTTCTGCGGCAGCATCGTCATGTCGGGCGACAAGGTCTCGACGCTGACCGCCAATCGCATCGTATTCGTCAACACCGCACACTACCGGGACACTCCCGGCCGGCCGACCGGCGCTGTGCCGATATGGCTGTTCGGGCGTTAATATATTAAATGACGTGCAACCTTTGACCGCAGATCACTCTTTTGTTAACTCGCGGGCGGGCATGCCGTCCGTCATCGAGCGGGCAAGGCAGCCTGAGACGAGCTCATGTACAGGGTAATGCAAAGAGTATGGGTGCCGAGGCCAGGACGGCTCACGCCCTTCATTGCGGGCATCGTCGCGGCCCTCACCGAGTTCTACCCCTTATCCCCGGCTAACCTACTACCCAATCGGATTGCGGAGGCGTTACAGGCCTTGTCCTAACGAGCAGATGATTGCCATCGTCAGTTTCATCGGTCGTTGAGACGCGCACCGCAGTTTGTGCGAAGCCCTGATGTTTAAACGTCAACTCTCTTCTCATGCATTCAAGTGATTGATCAGCCATAGTGTTGCTTCGTCTAATGTAGTGAACGGATGCGGTCTATGACCCGATAGTCGAACAAATCCAGCTTCCAAAAACGAGCTATCATGATCTTCGTGTTCGCTGCCGAGGCGCACTAAAACCCCAACCAGCAAGCGTCGGCGATCACGAGCATACCCTCCCGATCAGAGCTGGCCGTGTCAATAGCAATAGGCTGGGATACCACCATCACCTCAACAGAGCATTGTTCTACCATTGGCTAGCCCTATTGCTCCCGGTTTATCCAGGACACAGAACGCCGGTCACCCCAGCGCGTGTTCCGCAGGTGGAGATAATTTGGCGTGAAGTGGCAGTAGGCCTTGATCCTATCGACATCGAGGATGGTCAGGGTGCGCTGCTTCAACGTGATCAGGCCGAGAGCCTTGAGCTCGCGGATCGTACGGTTCACGTGGACGTTCGACAGCCCCATTGTGTCGGCGAGGTCGATTTGGGTGAACGGGAACGAGAAACTGTTGTCGGTCACGCAGCCCACCGCTTCAAGGCGCGTGTGAAGTTCGCATAGAAGATGGGCGATGCGCTGGTTCGGCGGCCGGCCACCGATGTTGACCAACCACTCACGCAGGACTGCCTCATCAACGAGGGCACACCACCAAAACGCCTTGGTGATGTTGGGGTAGCGCGCTGTGATTTCATCAATGGATCGCCGGGGGATATCTACGACCCGGCAGGGCGAGATCGTGCCGATGTTGTGGTCCATTTCGTCGAGGATGAAGACGTTCAGATCGCAGAAGTCGCCCGGCACGAAGTAGGCCATGATTTGCCGCTGCCCGTTCGGCAACACCTTATAGCGGCAGGCGAACCCGTCGAGGATCAGGTGGACGTTCTCGGGCGCCTCCCCCTCCCGGATGAGGTCGACATGAGCTCCCACCTGTCGGGTTCGTAGTACAAGGCCGTCCAGCGCCCATCGATCCTGATCGCTCAGAGCCTCGTAGCTATCAAGTTTTTGGGCCAGGGCATGAGTCATGATGCTACTCGCGCGTTCGGATCACAAACGCTGGGTGCGAAAGCGTACCGAGTACGAAACACGCGATAACCGCGTATGTTCAAAAGCAAGCGCTTCACTAAAACGGTGAAAAATTAGGCAGTTCGGCGATATCTCGAATGATTTCGCCGAGAGCCTTCAGGGCGGCTATTATGACCGTGTCGGTCAGACCGAACCCTGCAGCCCCCTTCCTTGCCTGCATGGCATCCGCAATCCTTGTGAATTTCCTAAGCCTAGACGTCGCCATGTGCGGCACGCCAAGCAGCCATGGCATCCGTATGAGCATTAAAGAGCTTACGAAGTTTGCTGCCAGGCTCCCCTCTACCTTCAACGCTATGCGTCATGTCATTGAAGTCGACTGCTAGATGTGTTGTAGATATTTCTGTCATCCAGGCTTTCCTAGATGATACAAGCCGCGCATCGGTTGCAACGCGTATGTGATCCATAAATAGCGCGAATTGATCTTTATCCATCTTGGCGCTGTGCCCTTATCTTCATGGCTTCCAAAAAAGCCGCCCAGTATTGCCTGGGCGGCTATAAGTTGGGGTCCTCGGGAAGATGACAATCACACTAAGCGTACGTTTTTTTTGCTGTGCATCGTCATAAGTTGTGTTTTGCATTGATAGGATGGCATCGAAGCGTGTAAATTGGTTTTCACCATTCGGAAGAGTCGCAATGGTCCAAATGAAATCCGCCTCAGATTGCTCGGGCGGGTGAAAGCTCACATCAGGTTAGGGATCGCCTAATGGCCGGGTGTTACCGGCTCAACTTCGGGCACTGCGAAGCGCTGGACGAGGCCGTCTTCTCCGTAGAGGTCGGTGCGAATGTCCGCGCCTCTCGCCGTTACGATCCGTATCGCTTCCGCGTCGCTGTCGGCTCTTAAGTCCCGTACGTGGATGATGCGGCCATCGGTATGGCGCGTAATGGCACGATAAGATCGCGCCGAGCTAAGGGGATCTGAGGAGGTTTCAAGCACAGGATTAAACAGCGCTGTCGTCCTACAGGGAATATGGACTCCCGCGCCCATGATCGGGCGAAAGAGCATTCTCAGTTTTCGCACAGCCGAAAAACTGGGAACCATCATTTGATCGTTTGCCGATCACATCCATTACTTTGTTTATTGCAGCGTTAATATAGATTTACAGCAAAAATTTAGAGGACGCGTGACGCTCTCTACAGCGCCTACGTTCCAACTTTCATGCGCCTTCCCGCCTCCCCGGTCCATAGAAAACCCGCCGCGGCCGGAGCCGGGCGGGTGAAGGTGGTTCGTGGAGTTCCCACCGGTGAACGGCTGAGCGGTGCCACGGTTCCGACCTACCGCTTGGCCATGCCCCCGATGATCAGCCCGACGAGCAGCACGATCAGGCCGTAGACCGCCCCCAGATCCTGAGGCTCGCCCGGCGGGCAGGTCACGAAGGCGCCTTCGGCAAGATCTCGAACTCCAAGGGCTGGAGCATGGAGATGATCGACCAGCCCAGCGCGCGCTGCAGCGGGTTGCAGTCGTAGGCGACCACGCTGCGCAGGATGCCTTTAGCTGGCATGGCGTCGAGGAGGCTCTCCATCACGGCGAAGGTCACCGTGGGCATCGAAGCGCAGGCTCACTCGCTCCTTACCGTTGACTTAACCGTGCTCCCCGGCCGACATGCCATGTCCGGCCTCATTCGTCTCGTGCGAGTCGTGAGCCGGCGTCAGGAGAGATCACCGCCGCGAGATAGACCCTGAAACGACTACGGCCCCCCTGTCGCCAAACAGGAGGGCCGCGAAATCGAAATGGCCTGTGGTGGCCGGTTGCAGTCCCCCACAAGCCATAGAGCGCCCTCGGGTGTCAAGCGGGAACGCCAATTCCCGCATCGAGAAGTCGTGCCTTGTGCCTGCCGCGGCCCGAAAGGGTTAGGGACGATGTTTCACGCCGCCATGAAGGCCGCGATCGAGGACGCGCGGACGCTTGCCCAGATGGATGAGCTATCGCGTCAGGTGTGGCAGGGGCACGGCTCCGGGGTGTTGGGCGACGATGAGGCTCAGGCGCTCGCCGAACGCCTCCACGGGCGCCGCAGCGCGATCCGTGACGGCATTCGGCCCGTTGGCATCCCCGCAGGCCGGGCGAGCTTCTTCCCACCCCGTGCGCGGTCCGTGAGCCCCGACAGGGCGGCATCGCGGGACCGGCGCCGCCTCCTGGCCTGTTCCGGCCCCATGCCGCCGGCCCTCGCCGCCCGGTTCACCACCGGCCAGCTCGCGGTTCTGCGCATCGTCGGCGACGAGGTGGCCACCAAGGGCGTGTGCGGGCTGTGCATCGACGCCATTGCGGCCCGGGCTGGGGTCTGTCGGCGCCTTGCCCAGACTGCGATCCGGCTCGCCGAGGGCGACGGGCTTCTGACGATCGAGGAACGGCGTCACGAGGGTCGGAAGAACTCGCCCAACCTCGTTCGGGTCATCAGCCGGGAATGGCAGGCCTGGATGCGGCGCGGGGCTGCCCACCACCGGAGGCAGGTAGAGCCAGCGGCAACTATCCAGGGGATAGGGTGCAAACCGATTCACCCCACGGATAAGGGGATAATTACGGGGACAATTCGCCTAGCGGAACCATCAAAGAAGCTGCCAGAACGGCAGAGCCGGACCCGACCGTGAGGCCGAGCTGGAATCGTCGCGAAGGGTGGAGGCGGCAGAGCTATGCCGAGAGCGCATTCGGCCGGGCGGAAGAACGAACGCCGCGGCTATCTATTTTGCGGGGTTACGCGCCATGATCTGGCCATGGCTTACGAAAGGACCCGCGCGCTTTTGCTCAGGGCTGAGGCGACAGATGGGCCAGAGATTAAATGGGCATGGGCGATCCACCGCCTGCCCAGCCGAACGCTGATTCTGCGGTCCATCCCAGCGTATGCGGACTGCTCTCAGGCGCTCGTCGCAGGAGGCATCGTAGCCGCTGATATCGGCCGCCGATTGGGTGTCTTGATCGTTGATGGCGTCGGCTGATTCAGTCCGAGAGATCGCGCTGCAGGCTGTCTCGCGACCTAGACAGGGCGCACACAAGGCGCACCTCTCCCGTCTGGAGCTTGAGGCGGCGAACGAGATCTCGCGCTAAAGAACCAACAACCTCAGCTTGCTCACCCTCTGCCGCCGAGGCGGCGATTTGCTCAAGGGCGACTTCCGGCGACGGGGCGAGCACGGCGTAGACGCAGGTAACTTCACTACTCTGGTGCGTGCCAATCAGGTAAGCCGTTTGCCTGGGGAGTTCATTCGTCAATTGGATGCGCTCCAGACCAACGGGCAAGCGGTGGGCGAGATGGGGGATAACACGGCGTTGTCACCAGCCGTGATATTCCTGCTGCATCTCGAACCTTTGCCGACTGCTATGCGGAGCAGATCCTCAGGATCGTACCCGTGCCCAGAATTCCAACCCTCCTCGCGAGCGCTTGTCTATCCGGCGGCGTTGTTGCAGGCCTGTTCGTGCTCGCCGATGGCTCCGCGCGATTGCAGCTTGAGATGGCGATGGCGTCCTCACGCACCTCACCCGTTGAGGTGAAGCCTGCTACCGCCACTTCGCGCACGAAAGCTGGTTCTTTGGACAGGAATCGTCTCACAGCGACCATCGCGGGGATCTCACGGGGCGGTGTCGAGTAGCGCCTGATCGGGAGCGTGAGCGCCGTGTCGCCGCCGTTAGCCTGGTGCACGATGGCTTCAATTTCGGGGAGCTGGACGTATTCGATCCCGCCATCGTCCGCCCGCCTTGGCACCTTCACCGTAGGCTGACCCCGAAGCTGATCGAACGTCTGCAAAAGCTCGAGACTCGGAGCATCAAGGGCGCGACGGAAGTCCCGCCTGGGCTGATCCCCGTCCTGATGTGGAACATCGCCACGCGCCTCGGCGGATACCCGCAGGCGCAGGATCTCGCCCTTGACCCGCCGCGTCGGGGCGACGCCGTCGGCGATGGGTTCGCTCGTGGCCTCGGATATCGCGACTATGAGGAGATGAATGAGGCCGCCAGCCTGGACCCCGCCGCGTGGGCCGCCCGGGTCGATGAGGGCCTGACGGCCGTCCTCTTGAGCGAGGGCATCGACCGAACCGACGCGAGCGAGACGGCGATCTTCTCCGGCCTGTGCCGCGTGCTGGACGACGCTGCTGCCGCCAAAACGAGCCAGGACCCCGCCTCCGGCTGGTGCGATGTCGGGGAGCGCCTGGACGACTGGATGCGGTCCTGCGTCCTCCCGTCCGCCGTGATCCGCCAGGAGGCCCGAGCCTGATGCAGAACGCTATGGAAAGGCGGCTTGCCGTCCTGGAGGCGGCCAAGGCCACGGCGCGATCGGGTGCGGTCGGCCTCCCCGATCTGCAGCGCCTAATGATTGCGCTCATCGCCTGCCACCTCGGCGAGATCCGCGAGGGCGAGCCCATGGCGCAGGCCATGACGCGCGCGCTCGAGTACGGCCGCTCGCAGGATCTCTCAGCAGCTCTGGAGGCAGAGGACGGCACCACGACGAGCCTCGCCTTCGATGCCCGTTATCGTAGCGCCGTCGAGCGCCTGCTGGCCCTGCGCGGGACGGGGCTCGATGACGCCGGCAACGCCGTGGCGTGCGCTCTTCGTTCCCTGTTCTACGCTATACCTGAGCGAGTCCGGCTCCATCGCTTTCTTGACGGCCTGGACCCCGCCGATATGTTCGATGGGCTTCCCGAGGCCCCGACACATGTGGCGGCGGTGGACTTGGCACTCCTAAGGCCCGACGACACGAATTTGCAGATTGCGGCACACTTTTATCGGGCTACGCTCATAGCGCAGGACGAGGACCCGGGGACAAGCCGAGGTCGCTCGGCAAGCAAGACAGCCCGGCAGGCGGCGGACGAGTATGAGGCTGTCCTCCGGGGCGGAAAGATCCCCCATCCCTGATCGTGCATCTGAATACCGAGGTGATCGGTGGCGCCGAGGAGATCCTTGCCGCAGTGGGTCAGGCCATCGACCAAGCGAGCACGAGAATGCTGCTTAGGAACACCCCGTAGGTGATCACTACGGCGGCAACCTCACGGTTCTGGTGCAAGACGGAGCGGGTGAGCAACATGGGACAGGACCGGGAGCGGATGCGCTCCCTCTCTTGATCCACCAATCCCTTCGACGCGATATCTCGGAGCCCCTCAACGAACGAGAATTCTCCGTCGTAGCGTAGCAGTCACATAGGTCGTTGGATGCGCGGCAGTGGCCAACTCATCGAAATCCCGGTGGCTCAATGGGTGGCCGCTTATCTGGCAGCTGGATCGCTGATTGCGCCGGCTACCGCAGCAGTTAGAGCAGCGGTCATCATGCCGATGAAGGTCACAGTGATCATGTCTTGGGCCTTTTCGATGTGTGGCTCTGGGGCACCAGGGCCTCTGAATTTCGAAATACCTACCAATTCGTTTACAGGCCGTTAACCCTCTCCCTAGCGGAGCAACGACACGCGCGCAGTTTTAGGGCGGGTTGGTTGGGGCAGGTTTGACCGTAGGTGTGGCCGGCGCCGATCCGGTTCGATGGCATGTAACTAGATACATCACCCGGATTTGTAACGGGCCCCTGATGGGATTGCAGGGAGGGAAAGGTTGTAGTGAACTTCCGCGATCCGTGTGGCGTTCTGACTCTGGCCAAAAGTAGCCGGAGGAAACATTCCATGGGTACGAAGATACTCGCTCTCACCACTGCGCTCGTCGTCTCGCTCGGTGGTGCCGCAATGGCTCAAGCGCCAGCGGGCGGTGGAAGCGCCACCGGCAACATGAACAATCCGGGCAGCGTGAAGAGCAGCGGCGAAAAGAGCATGGAGCGCTCCACCGGGTCTGCCACTGGCAGCCCAGGTGCTGTACCGGGCGCCAGCGGCGGTCCTTCAACAGCTACCACGGGTGCGCCGGCTGGGAGCACTGGCGGCAACGCGGTCACTGGTTCGGGCGCGGCTCCAAGCGGTAAATAAAGTTTCGTCCCAAGGCCCGCTGGCCTTTTTGCCAGCGGGTTATAATGAATTTGTGCAATAACGTCGAGACATTAGAAAGATTTCTATCATAACAGGTTATATTATATTCGGAAAATATTAATTGTTAATGCGCAAAATATTTTAAACTAATCTCTCTTGAAGAAAGCTGCTGATTTTTTTTAGGTATAGCTCGAGGCTTCGTGTTCGGGTCTCGGCGTTTACTGCCCGAGCAAGAGTCTTATGTGCCTGTAACTCAGCCTCACGGCGACTAAGTTCGGCCTCACGAATACGAAGGGTCGCTTCAGCGAGGGCTTGTTTCGCTTCCTGTACTTGCTGCCGGTAGGTCGCAGTTTCCTCAAGTGCGCTTTTTAATTGGGCGCGCATTTGAAGGCGTTCGCCTTGGGTCAGGCGGATCAGATCCTGGGACTGGGCGGAGATGAGGTCGGCACGCTCGCGCAACTCCTGCATCGCGTCAACAGCGCGTTCGACAAGTCGAAGGGTCCGGGCACCGTCGCACTCCTGCATGGCCTCCGGTTCATAGAGAACCAGGGCTTGCGACGTGCCGGTATCGCGCATGCCCGAAAGATGGATGACGGAACCCCTATCCGGTCCAGCTGGTAAGGCGAGCAACGACATCGGTCGGCCTAGGCAGCGGCAGGCGGGATAGGCGCCGGCGCCCCCCGCGTGAACCCAGTGACTACGGCCTCGTGAAGCCTAGCCAGCCATTCTTCCGCGTCGCTAGCTCGCTTCTCCGCGAGTATCGCACGAGCCTCGGTTTGGGCGAGTCTGTCTTGAAGAGAGTGTTCGCGCTCAACGGCTTGAGCAACCGTACGTTGAAGTTCCTGTTCCAGTTCGCTTGTCCGCTCTTCGCTGATGCGGATCGCGGTCGTGGCTTCATGAATCAGGTCAAGGGTCGATGACCAATTGCGCTGTTCGGTCGGGGCAGCCTCATCGACCGGGCGGGCCTCAGCAACCTGCTTCAACGGAATCAATGTCTCGACTGGCACTAATACGGTATCCGGCCGTCCCCGCATGAGCCAGGCGGCTGATGAAGCAGTCTCTCGGTCGCGTAGAGCGTTTTCAGTCATGGCCGGCGTTCCTGTAAGATTCTGGTTCTTGCCCATCTCTTGGGAGAGTTGGGCTCCTCAACCCATTGCGAAATTAGATCTTCTCTGCCGGCATGAATGGCCTAACGTTACTTGGCTCGGGCGGAGGGACAGTTGCTGCCTCGGGCCGAGATGCGGTCTCTTCGGTTGTAAATGACCGTGCTGCACGCTTTAATGCTTCGTGCTGCTTTTGGAGAGAGACACGGCTCTCGCGTGCGATGTCGAGGGCGCCCTGAGCCATTTTGCGCTCGGACCGCTCATGTTGAAGCTCCTCGACCAGGCGGTGATTGACCACCTCGAAATCAGAGCGTTCGACCTCCTGGCGATGGATAAGTTGCTCGATCCGATCCGACAGGCTGGCGATGCGGCCCGTTGCCTGTTCGAGAGCAGCGTCTTTGGCAGCAATGGCCTTGGCGAACATATCGCAACGATGATCAAGTTCGGAGCGTGAACGCTGCATCTCCAGGAAACGCTCGGTCTGGCGAGCGAGGTCCGCCTGAACGCTTTCGAGGCGACGCTCCATGGTCACACGCTCGATAGCCGCCTCTTTAAGGCCGCGTTCGGCGGTTCGTCCGACCTCGTCACGTTCACGCAACTGATTGCGCAGTTGCACCAGCATCTGATCCGTTGTTGCTAGCCGCCCTGTTGCTGCTTCGAGCCGCATAGCGAGACTTGCCCGCTCTGTCCGGTGGGTGGAAACTTCCACATCGTAGTGTGCATCTGCTTTCTGACTAGCAGAAAGGGCGTTCGCAAGTTGCTGCTCGAAGTTCCTCGCAACATTGCGAGCTGAATCTGCCTGAACCTCGAAGTCTTGCGAACGCGCCGCAAGTTCCGCGATCTTGACCGCTTGCTCCTCGCTCAGTGCCTGGAGACGTTGATTGTCCTGATCCAGAAGATTGCGGGCTTCACGCACATCCTGCAGCTCGCTCTCGGATCGGACCAAAGCCTGATCGAGGGACTTGGCTTCACTCCGAAGGGCTTTGCTTTCGCCTAGGAGGGCGCGGGTCTGTTCGGTCTCCGCAAAAAGCTGACGCTCAAGGTTCTCAGCGACAAGACTTTTTTCTCGCAGGTTGACGCGCAGCTCTTCACCGGTCGCGTCCCGATCCTGGAGACTGGTCTCCAAGTGGTGCAATTGGATCGCGGTCGCTGAGTAATCGTTCGTGACTTCGGCGAGCCGCTTAGATGCCTCTGCAAGATCGCGCCGCATCGTCGCCGCGCCGGTCTGTTCCAGCGCTAAAAGCGTTTCAACCTCGGAGATCCGTATTCTAGCTTTCGGCAATTCGTCTGTAATTGCAATAATCGGTTCGAGTATGGCAGAGAAGTCGCCCTGAAGAGATTTGAGCTCTTCCAGTCGTTCTGCCATTTCTGCAACGCGAAAACGCACTATCTCATTTTGTTGGCCAACAGAGTCTATCGAAAATTTATCTACCGTGGAAATATTCGAATTATTGCGAGAATGATTAAGATTATTGTATGATAATATTTCGTCAGATGCAAAAGGTAATTCTTGTTTTGAATCAATAGAAGGCGCATCGGAGCTTTTATGCTCGATGGATTTGGATTTTCCAAAAGGCATCCAAGTCATTATTGCGAACCCGTGGCCGCACCGATAGCGACACCTCTAAGGTTGGATTAGTTTCAACTGGAATGATCCGTCAATATGGCACGGCGACCGATTTTCATAATTTATTAAGTTGTGTTCAGATGGTCGCTAATCCACCCGTGGCCAACACAATTTTGTGATCATTTGAGTGAAATTAGGCAATCGATATAATCGCATTTGTTCTCAGGCCATTTTTCTACCCTGATAGAGAGGCGTAGATATGACCGAGATGTCGCGTCAGGCTTCAGATGATGATGCATTTTGATGTGGGTCACAAAAACCCACTCCCCGAGTGGTCCTTGAAGGCGTTGGCCCGTCGAATGTACCCCACGACCGTTCTCGGATCGCGGTGCCCTGACTGATCCATGATGCGCGCGAGATCCGCGCCGCGCTCGGCCGCCGTGGTGATGTAGCCGGCCCGCAATGAGTGAACCCCGAAGGTCGAGGCATCAAGCCCGGCCGCCGCCACGTATTGTTTCATGATGTCAGCCACGGCCCGCGTCGTGAGGCGGGGCGGCAAAACGGCAAAATTTGCCGATTTCTCAGCATGACCGGGAGGAGTCGCCAACTTGGCGAACCCCCGCACCCGCCCCGACCGCGACACTGGCCGGAACACCGGCCCTTCCGTGATACCGGCAGCATCGAGCCAGTCCCGCACCAGAGCAACGGGCCGGATGAACCGCCCATGCGGTATCGCTTTCTCGAACCCCTGCCCTTCCTGATCGGTCTTGGACCGGCGGACCATTACCCGCAGCCCGTCGCGGTCCTCGCGAAGGTCGGCAACATCGAGGGCGACGAGTTCGGACCGCCGGAACGCTCCTGCGAACCCGAGGGCAAGCAGCGCCTTGTCCCGCTTGCCTGCCAGCGTATCGGGCACACGCAGCAGCATCACCATCAGCACATCGACGGTGGCCGCAGCCTTTTGTGTTGGCGCTACGCCTACCGTTCGCCGCACGCCCTTCATGGTCGCGCGCACGTCCTCATGCTGGGTCGGGTCAGGCAGCCCCGCGAGCTTGTGCGCGTACCCGATAGCCGCGCACCGCCGGCCAATGGTTGAGGCCGCTCGCCCCGCCTCGGCTTCGTGCACCAGGAACCCCGCCACAGCCACGGGCGACGCCGGCAGGGACGCAAAGCCGTACCCGGCGCACCACGCCTGAAACAGCACCGCATCGCTTCGATACGCCTTTACCGTCGCGTCGGCCTTGCTCGCCCTCTGGTAGGCCTGAACGATGGAGGCGAGTTCGGCGGGTAAGGGAATTGCCCCGTCCCTTGTCGCGACTTCGAAGCCTTCCGAATTCGATGTCACAGTCGATGCCCCCAGGTCTGTATGACGTAGATGAGGAGCCACATCACTCCGAGCGCGCACACGGCCGCGAGCAGCGCCCGGTTCACTGGCAGGAGATCGTCCAAGGGACCGAAATTAAGGATCAGGACCCCAACTAGCCCCGCGAGTGCCCCAATCCAAATGAGAAGGTGACTACGCCGATCCATTGGCCGCCGCTTCGCTGGAGCAAATTTTATTAACGCCATGGGCGTACTATTCTGTACAAATTTTAAGCCTTGGCGACCCGGAATGCCCCAACCCATACAAGCTTCACCCGAACAGGCACTGGCTGCGTTCGCCGAGCGGGCACCTCGGAGTGAAACGAATTGGATTGCATTAATCCGGACCTCTGAGGGAATGGAAATCCCATGCACGGTAAAGGACGTTTCTAAGACAGGTGCAAAGATTGCGGTATCTGACTCGTACCATCTGCCCGACGACTTCATGCTGAAGGTTGTCGGAAAAGACTATGTGTGCCGAGTAAAACTTGCATGGCGTAGAGGGCATTACGCGGGCTTACGAATTGAACAGATTGCAAAAATTGCTCCCAAACCTGTTGCGGTCGTAGAGGTTTCTCGCACCGGAACGGACCCGTCATACAAAGCCATTGGCGCTCGAAGGTCAAAGGTATCGACTTTCTGATCCCAATCTTCAGGAGGCCATTACGATCTCTTCCGCTGCGGTAGGCGCGGTCGTCTGCATCGCATCCCCTCTCCGCGTCCGTGGCATTAGCGAATACTCCGTCCATGTGTGCGTCAGTCCAATTGGGCAAGCCCATGTAGTGCCTCCGGCCGGCGGATTATTCCGAACGCGAACCGGCCGGCATCGAGCTCCATCGCCAGACATGGGCCGCCGGTCGCGTGATCGGGGATGAACCGGAGGGCGACGCTACATACCGCCGTCACACAGCAGTAGCCGCAGCCGTTGCAGGCCGAGCCGAACTCAGGCTTCGGTGGAAGCCGAGCGCCGGACGTACCGTCAATCAACGGTATAGCCACGGCTTCATTTCTTTCGACCGCTTCCAACCTAAACCGCCTGAAACTTCCGAGAAGAACCATTATCGGAAGTTACACGCAGCATCGATGCATTGCAACGCTTTCATGCTGTAATGCTATAGCGTCATAACGGAAGGGCGCCGTAACGCCTTCTCCTACTGACCGCCCTTGCGACCGACTTTCAGCGCATCTACGGAAGGGTGCCCGTGCTTCTGCAAGGCAGCGTCGATCCCCTCCATAATCACGTCATGCACCTTCACGTCCCGCGTGAACGCGATTTCCCGCAACCGGCGGTGAACCTCGCGCGGCAGATAAACGGACGTATGCACCACCTCTGGACGGGGCTTGCGTCCAGGCACCTTCGGCGGGGCCTCAGGCTCGCCTGTGAATGGGAGATCCGCGATAGCTTCGCGAGTATCGGCGCCCGGCAGGTTCAGGCCGCCAATGATGGAGGGACGCTTCGTCATGCCTTGGTCCCCTTCATCTTACGATCAGCCCAGGCCCAGAGCGCCCGGATCTCGTCGGCCGCCTTACCGTCCGCCGCATACTCCGTGACGCCCTGCCCCGATGCGAGCGCGTCTTGATGGTCGGCCCGCTGAGTAAGCGGTGGCTCGGCTAGTACGCCAAACATGCCAAGACCGTTCGCGGCTTCCGTTGCTCGCGAGCTGCGGCCAGCAGGGCATTGGTTGAGGACGAACGCGAACCGATCCCGCATTTCGAGGCGCATCAAGGCCTCAATGGTCGGCATGGTAGCCTGAAGGTCCAACCGCGACGGGCGCGCCGGTATGAGTGCGAGATCCGCGACCTGCATCGCAAGGTTCCCGCTGGTCGAGGCTACGCCCGCGGTGTCGAGGATGGCGAGGGTGTAGCCCTGACCGGACAGCGCCTTGAGTATTGCTGGCAGGTTAGCGAGATTGTCTGGCCCGATCCGATCAACGGCGGGAGCGTCCGCCGAGCGGGTGTCCCCCCAAGCCGCAAGCGAGCCCTGCGGATCTAGGTCGAGCGCAATCACCTTCTCGCCGGACGCGGCTGCGGCGACCGCGAGTGATGCCGCGATGGTGGTTTTCCCGGCGCCACCCTTCTGAGTGACAAGTGTGATGGTTCGCATGACAGCCCTATGGCGCTTTCCTGCTTCAACGGTAAAGCACGAAAGCGTGAAAGCATCGTCACCTCATGATGCGACAACGCCACAGCACGGCGCTAGTAAAGCATTTTCGTGCTGAGGCGTTACGATGCTGTAGCGCTATCGCGCTACATAATTGCGGCGCTTGGTCCGGCTTTCGAGATCCGCGAGCGCTCTTTCGCCCCGCGAGACCCAGCGGGTGACGGCATGGGCATCCCCTCGGGCGATGGCGCGTTGCAGGCCGGCATTGATCCGGCGCAGGCGCCAAGCATCGAAGCTGACGCCGAGGAGGGCTACGAGATCCCCGAGCGTGCGGACCGGCGGGCGCTGGCGGATGGCGGGAACGGTACGCATCACGAAGCCATGTAGACGGCGAGGAGGATCGCGGCGGTGATGACGTTGCCCCGCCCTGCCTCGTGGCCGGCGCGGGCCAGCAGAACCCGATGCAGGCGGCGCATCCGACCGAGGCCGAGGGCGATGGAGGAGGGGAGGCCGAGGGCCAGAGTAGCGCGCATGGTGGCAGCGGTTTTCATCGGGCGGAGTCCTGTTCACGGTCGGAGGAGGAGCCGAGCAACCACGTGATCTGCGAGGCATGATGGTTCTCAGGGGCAGCGAGGGACGGTTCGGCGTCCCCGCCGTCTTCGTGCTCGTCGTCGCCGTCCATTCGGTCGAGGAGGGCAATCAGCCGGTCGGCAGTGTCGAGAGCGGATTGCGCCGCCTCTTCGATCCGCTGGCGGGTCTCTGTGTCACCGAACGACAGCCGAGGCTTGATCGTCGGAACAGGGCGACGCGGGATGAAGGTGTGAACGTTGGTCACGGCTTAGGCCCGCCCTCTCACATGGTGCTCAATCGCGTCCCGGTGCTCATCAAGCTCCGCAATCAGCCGGGTTGTCTCGGCCCTGAGCGCATCGGCATGTTCGCCCGACGTGCTGCGTGGGCAGTGAAAGTTTGCGGAAAATCCTGGCTCGCCCTGAAGCACTCGGCCGCCGATAGCCTCCCACGCCTGGACGCAGCCTGCCGCGTCATAGCCCGAGAAAGGATCAGCGAGAGCGACGCCGGACACGCTTGCCGCGCTCCGCAGAAGCCCATCCCATGCGCGATCCGCCTTGTACCAATCGCCTCCGACTACTCGGCGCACCTTGACTGCCAGTCCGGCCGGCGTGATCGCCACAGCTTCCGCAATGATGTTGCGGGCCTGGCGCGTCGCCGCTCCTGCTTCTTTCCGCCGCCGCCCCAAATCTACGGTGTGAAACCGATCCTTGGCCTCGGCCATGCGAGCCTCGTAGGCCTCCGCGATAGGAACGAGGGTGCGCAAGGCGCGGATGCGCATCGGGGTAGTGCCGGCCCGCCCGAAGGCCCTCGGCAGCGCCGCGATGGCACGGTTTAGACCTTCGACGGTCCACCGGTAGACGATCTCCTCATCGGCACCGCCCGTTATCTGGAACCGGATGCGATCCCTACCGAGACGCATGCCGGGATGTGCCGTCTCAACCAGAGCCCATTCCGGGGCTACGAGTGGTGCGGGAAGCTCCCCAAGCGCAGCCTCGTAGGCAGCATAGGCGTGGCTATGCTCTGCCTGAGCGGCGTGCTCGGAGTCGCGGGCCGCAAGATAGGCGGTCTCCGCATCGAACAGGGCTTGGTCGGGGTGAGGGGCGGTCGTGCCCACTGGCAGGCAAGCACTGGCCAGTGCCGGCAACGGCACGGTGACGGCAGAGGCCACCGAACCCGCAACCACCATGCGGCGACCCTGATCGGCCCCGGCTTCGCCGGGCTTGCGGCGCATGATGCGCCCGGCAGCCGCCTTGAGGTTCGCGGCCCGCTCTTTCAGGGAGGGGCGATCACCGCCCCGGCGGAAGGGATTAGACAGCTTGAGAGAAGGCACGCGCGACGCTCCTATGGTCGGACAGGGATGGGGGAGGGCGCGGTAGGGGGTTCGCTACCGCACGAGGGGCGGTGGCGTCAGAGAAGAGGCGAACGAGCGATCAGGTCCAGGATGCGAACGTGTTCGTTGCCTTCCTCATCGAGGACGTATCCTTCAGTACGCAAAAACTCGACGGCGTAGCGCCCTAGGGCAGCGCACCCGGCTCCGGTGGTTGGGACTGTCTTAAGCAGCACGTCGTCCACATAAGCCCAGAAGGCGTTCGTCGCTGCCTTCAGCTGGGGCAGCGGCACAAGCATTCCGACCGGTTGGGGCAGGCTCGATGCCGACCGGACGATTTCAAACAGTCGCCGCGTCTCGGTAATGGCCGCCAAGATCGGGTCGTCCTCGCCATCCGCATCGGCCTTGGTCGCAGCCCGCATCGCTTCGGCCGCACAGGTGAAATTGTCGGCATAAGCTACGGCCTGAAGCGCACCGATGTTCGTGGCAAGGGCCGCCGCATCCAGCCTGTGCTGGCGCTCGGCTGCCAGCGGGTACAGCCGAGCGAACTCGGCTGGCGTAATCTCACCATCCTCCATGGCAAGGGTGAGCGAGCGGCGGGTCCAAGATCCACCATCACCACGCTTCAAATCCGGGTAGCCGTGAACAGCGTTGCGTGAGAGGCGGTCATACTCAGTGATGGCCGCATGAAACGCCGCCACGGCCTCTTCGGGATTGGGTTCGGGCAGCACGTCCTTTGGGCGGCGGCGGACCACGCGGGCGGCACTGGCCCGAAGACTGGCGGCGCGCTCGCGCAGGGACGGGCGGGGTGCGTCGCTCTTAGCGACACGGGCGAAGGGATTACGCATAATTGTAGCTCCGTAATGCTATGGCAGGAAAATGCTATGATGCTCAAGCCAGCGTCGCGAGACCGATGAAGAGGGCGCCGGCACAGATCAGCGTGAGGGCGGAGAACGCCTCGCCCATGCCATCCAGCAGGCGCAGGGACCGCACATGGTCTGTATCCGGCCGGATCGGCGCCACTGCCTGCCAGGGCTCGATGCTGCCCGGCTGCGTCTCATCGTCGTCGAGGGTGAAGGGGGGGGGGCCGGCATAGCGCCCTTGCCCCTTTCTGGTGGCGATCCGGAGGACCACCCGCGAGACGGGCACGGACAGCCGCTCGGCCCGAGACGCGACGGCCTCAACGGACGAGATGTCAGAGCCGAGGAACAGCGTGAGATCGTCGGCGCGGGCCTGCGCCAGGGCATAGGCGGGCTGATAGTGGTCCGCGAACTCGGCTTCTTCGGCGAGCCACCAGTTCAGGTGACGGAGGAGGGCGAGACCACCGAACCGTGTGGCGCAGGAAGCGGCCAAGAGGGCGTCCAGGGCGTCGCCCATGGCGATCTCAGCCCGCTCGGACGGCTTGCCTTCAGGGGCGACCTGAAACACCGCGTACGCCTCGGCGTGGGCGTCGATGACGGTCAGGATGGGATCGGCGAAGGCAGGGACGTGATCGACGGTCGAGGTGACGGGCAGGCGGGTGCTGAAATCAGGGATACGGGCGTGCGTCATCGGTCGGGCTCCAGAGGGCTCGTGTGGATCGGTTCGGAGTGGATGGGCGCCAGCTACCCGCCGGCAGGGATGGCGAGGTTAGGCGGCGCGGTGCGCCAGCTTGGCGACGGTCCAGGCGGCGCGGAGGGAGACAGACATCGCCTCGGCCCAGGTCGAGCCGTAACGGGCCTGATGCTTACGGGCGGCGGCAGCGGCGGCGATCATGATCGCGGCGCGGTCGAACTTGCCGGCGACGACGAGGCGGCGATTGTTGATGGCGCTGAACTCGAGGGAGGCGCGGGCCAGGAGGAAGCCGGCCGGCAGGGTGTTGTGCAGCCCCTTGGAGAGAAGGGCGGTAATCGACATCTCGAACACGGAAGCCGGGACGACGACCGGGTTGAGCGCGGCAACGCGGGCCTTGGCTTCGGCGGCACGAATGCTGATCTGGCGGCGGCGGGTCTGCGGGAAGGCGGCGACCAGGGCGTTCGAAGGGACGATGGAGAAGGAGGACATTGGGGCGGCTCGTCTCTGAAAGGCCAGCGTGATACTTATGGCGACAGAGATAGGAGCTTGTCAACAGGGGGATGAAGTTATATTTCTGGCGACAGGTGCGGAGAGCAGCGTTGACCGAATTGACCCCTGAGATGTGCCGGGCTGGCCGGGCGCTGACCCGTCTGGACCAGAAGGGCCTAGCCGAGGCGTCGGGCGTTCCCCTACCGACGATCAAGGCATTCGAGACTGTGCGGAGTGTCGACGGAAAGCCGTCGCGCCGGCTGACGACCATGAACAATCGAGCATTGGTCGAGGCGTTCGAGCGCGCCGGCTTGGAGTTCATTCCCGAGAACGGGGGAGGGGCCGGCATTCGGTTCCGGGAACGGAAGGACGGGACGCGCGAGGAGCATTGAGTTGCTGGAGGGTGGTAGAGCAGGGTAACGAGGCTGACTCACGATAGCCATCTGATCCCACGCTTGCACTGCAGGAAAAGGACCCCTTGGTGCCCTACCCCGTTGTCAACGAGCCGGCGCGTCTGCAAGCTCTGCACGATCTTCAAATCCTGGACACACCGCCTGAAGATGCGTTCCATCGGCTGACGCAGGCCGCCAAGGATTTATTTGATGTTCCCTATGCGTTGATTACATTCGTCGATGAAGATCGAGCTTGGATCAAAACCGGGTGGCCTGTTGATTATTGTGAGTCAAAGCGGGAGCACTCACTTTGCAATTATACCATATTGCATGAAACAGTTTTAGTCGTATCTGATACACTAAAGAGCGAGGAATTTCGTGCCAACCCCTATGTTTGCGGCGAACCTCATCTCAGGTTCTACGCCGGGGCTCCCCTAACGATTGCCCCAGGTATCCGGGTTGGCGCACTTTGCTTACTTGATACGAAACCGCGTAGCCTTAGTGCGTCCCAAGTAGAGGATCTGCAAGGCTTGGCTCAGGTCGTTGTCGGCGAACTTTGGCTTCGCCGGGCACTTGGCAGTGCGAGCGGTGTTTCTGTCGTCATGGGAAAGGGAGGCCCGACAAATCTGCGCTTCTCGGTCGCGACGCACGTTTCGAGTGTGCAGATCCGTGCAGCCCGCGCCCTTCTGGATTGGACCATTGTAGATTTGGCCAAAGCCGCGCAAGTTTCCATCAATACGATCAAGCGCTTGGAGGATAGTGAGAGCGAGAAGACGCCTCGTGCAACGTGTGTCGCACATATTCGCTCAACTTTGGAGGAGGCCGGAGTACGGTTTTTTGACCAGAGCGGGGTCGCTCTATCAACTTCAAGGCGACCAAGATGACCCAATTTTAAACTTGGCTTAACGAATTTGGGGCTTTTTATGTCCCGTGATGCACGCCACATCACACCAGGGACATCCCATGTCGATCTTCACATCCAAACTGCAGGCCTTAATGGCCGCGATCGATCAATCGCGCGGGCGCATCGCGTTCACCCCGGACGGGATTATCCTGGATGCCAATCAGAACTTCCTCGACGTGATCGGCTTCAGCCGCGCCGAACTCCTCGGCAAGTCCCATAGCACCCTGGTACCGGAGGCCGAGCGCGGAGGTGCAGGATACCAGCAATTTTGGTCCGACCTACGTGCCGGCAAGAGCCAGACAGGTGAATTCAAAAGGATCGGCAAAGACGGTCGGGCTATCTGGATTCAGGCCTCGTACAACCCGGTGCTCGGTCGCAGCGGCCGGGTGGCCAAGATCGTCAAGTTTGCCAGCGATGTGACCGCTGCGGTCCAGCGTAGCATCGACTACGAGGGGCAGGTGCAAGCGCTGCACCGCTCGCAAGCCGTCATTGAGTTCACCCTCGACGGTACCATCCTGACAGCCAACGCGAACTTCCTCGATGCAATGGGCTACCGCCTCGACGAGATCCAGGGACGGCATCATAGCCTGTTCGTTGACCCCGAACTGAAGGCGAGCGCGGAGTACCGGCGGTTCTGGGAGGCGCTTGGTCGAGGCGAGTACGCGGCGGGTGAGTACAAGCGCGTGGCCAAGGGCGGCCGTGAGGTTTACATCGACGGATCGTACAATCCGATTTTTGATCGTGACGGCCTACCAATCAAGGTTGTTAAATTCGCCACTGACGTGACAGCGCAGGTGCGTGAGCGACAGTACCATGCCGGTGTCGAGGCGGCGGTCTCCGCCGGACTGGAGACGATCGCCAGGGCTGCAAGAAGTGCTTCTGGGCAGGCAGCTTCTGCCGCGTCGACCTCGACGCAGGTTGCATCCGACATCCAGACTGTGGCCTCAGGTGCCGAACAGCTCGCTGCCTCAGTCTCCGAGATCAGTCAACAGGTCACGCATGCCGCTGAGATGTCCGGGCAGGCCGTAGACCAGGCGCGACAGGCCGGCGACATCATCGCCAGCATGAGTGATGCGGCGCGCCAGATCGGTGATGTGATCAGCCTGATCCAGGGTATCGCCGCACAGACCAACCTTCTGGCACTCAACGCCACTATCGAGGCGGCGCGGGCGGGTGAAGCCGGGCGGGGGTTTGCCGTCGTGGCACAGGAGGTCAAGCTGTTAGCCGAGCAGACAGGCAGGGCGACGCAGCAGATCAGCGCGCAAATCGGTACGACGCAACAGGCGACGCTTGAAGCTGTCGGCGCGATCAACTCGATCCGAGCGACAATCACGACGCTCAACGAGGTTTCCAGCGCGATCTCCGCGGCGGTCGAGGAACAGTCCGCGGTCACCCGGGAGATGTCATCGAGCATGCAGATGGCTGCACAAGGCGTCGGTACGATCACAGTGGGTTTGGGCGAAATTGCTCAGGCGACTCAAGAGGTCGACGCCGCTACGCATCAGGTTCGGCACAGCGCACAGGCCGCAGGTTGAAGCCATGGCAAGCATCCACGCTTTTCCAAGCAATATCGATGGTGAAGCGGTTCCCCGGTTGACGGAAAAACTACTGGTTGCGTTCAAAGCGGGCGAAGATCTTGGTTCACGAGTGACGCATATTCATGCGATTGCTGAAACTCTTGAGCGAACTCTAATAGATCTGGATCGTGAGGTCGAGGGGCTCAATGCAAATTTGACGCGAAGCGAAGTTGATGAAATTTTAAGAGTGTCAGGTTTTCTTGAATTGCGAGATCAAGTTAGAAAAATGATTGCGCTTTCCAGAAACTTTCCAGGTTAGAAAATCTCGTTTTGGGCAAAGCTGGTTATGGTTTCGCCGGTATCAAGTGCCTGAGCGCGGCGGCGAACCTCATGCGATGGCTGGAGGCTGCGTGAGCCTGGCCGTGAGTTTTTCCCGCCTATAAAAAAGGACGCGTGGCAAAGCAGAGGCGAATCACGCAGGGCGGTGCCATTGGAGCATGACTGACGTTCGAGTTACCGCATGGGACGCTGCTGACCTAGCCCGGTGTCGCGACTCGGTCCAGCAGAGGCCTCAAGCTTCCTTCGAGAGCTCCCATTGCTCCTGCCGCAGGTGCGTCAAAGCATCCATCGTTTCCCATAGCGCCCGCTCCAAATAAGTTGGGTCGATGCCAGTCATGAGCATGGCCTTATGGGTGTCCACGAGTGCGATAGCTCGGTTTTCGAGCATCATGATGCGGCGGTTTACATATAGGAGCCTTGTCCGCGGCGTGGGTGTTTCGTGCAAACCCCGCGCCTTCAGTGCGTCAGCAAAACTGACGATTGCAGCAGTCACAGAACGTGGACCGTTTCTCGAAGAAGCTGCCCCTGCATGAGCCGCAATAGATGGAGGGTTCTCTGGTAGGACATGAGCGTTTTCTCAGCTACCAGCGTGCTGTGTCCCTGCTGGCTCATCTCGACTATGCAAATGACCTGCCGATCAAGCCGATTTTCGGCGGCCACTACGCACTCGTTCATGCGCATCACAGCCTCGATCCAGTCTGTGTTCATCGACGCTGCAGCCCTCGGCTTGTAGCGATAAACGATCTAGAACGTCTGAGGCGTGCGGCCGTTCGATGCTTCACAATGGGCACCTATGCGAATGGTCGGCGCGCCGCCGCATGGGGCGTAATAATCAATGTGCAGGAACCACCATGCTACCTAACTTCACCGTTCACGCCATCAAGGGTTCGGAGAAGAAGAAGATCCCGTGCGTGACAGCCATAGATGCCGTGTCAAAGCGGCTGATGCTCATTCGTCAAGGCTGGGGCGTCAGCATGTCCAATCACCTTGGTATGCCAATCTCCGAAGCAAGGGTTGATGCACAAGCCAAAGACGAGGCGGCTCAGAATTCCTGATTATCCGAACTCAGTTGAAAGTGACCGATTTCAACTAAAGGTCGATGCCTTCTCTCAGAACTCGATGCCGAAGCGGACCCGCAGGTTGTGGCGGGCGAACTGGGTCAGGTTGAGCGCCCGGTCGGTGAACGCGGGGTCGCGGTCGTGGCCGATGACCTGAGCCGCGTAGGCGACCGTGAGGAAGCCCTTCTCCGAGACCTGGTAGTGCAGCACCGGTCCGAGGAACACGGCGTGCCCGAGGAACCGGTTGAGGAACGCGCCGTCATAGGCACGCATGGCTCGGATCTCCGGCCCGAGGAACAAGGTCTCCGTCATCCGGGCCATCAGCGTCCCCGACAGGGCGAGGGTGGAGGATCAATCGACCTCGCCCGAACCCTTGAGGCGCGCCACCGACGGATCGTAGATCAGGTTCGCGCCGACCCACAGCCTGTCCGGAATCAGGCGCGCATCCGCCATCAGGCGCGTGTCCATGCTGAACACGTCGGCACCCCGCCCTTCGATGGGCGTCACCCGCGAATACAGGGGCTCCGCCTGCACGGCGAGGCCGAAGGCGTGGTCATCGGTGCGCTTGAGGAACTGATATTTCAGTTCGAGGGAGCCGCCGTTGACGGTGGCGAACGCTTTGTCGGGCACGCCCGCAATGTTGCGGCTCCTCCGCGCGTCGAATTGCAGGCCGGGTTCGATGCTGAAATTGTCGGTGGGATCGACCTGGTAGCTGACGATGGGCTCGGCGGCGCCGTATCCCGAGACCCCCGGCCCGCCGCGCCGTTTGCTGAAGCGGCCGATGGCATCGACGACCACCTCCTGCTCGCCCTTCTTGCCGGTGTCGGTCCCTTCCGTGAACCCGAACAGGTTCTCAGTATCGACCTTGTCCGGCGTGTCGTCCTTTCCCTGTTCGGCCTTGGCAACGCCTATCAGCGTGAGCGTGCCGGCGACGAGCGCGAGTGTTCGGCACCACCGCAGGGAGGTCGAGGGAGGTCGTGGCTGAAGCGGCGGGGGGCGGGACATTCCGGAACGATATCTTTCTTATCCATCCTGTGGCTGATGCCCTGAAACCACAGAGTCCCGCCGTCTCGGGTCGCGACCCGGGCCGGAGGATTTCGCGCAAATCGAACCGGCGAGCTACAAGAGCCCTTGAGCGCGAGAGCACGGTCCGAGGGCGCGGTCCATCGCTCCCTGTTCGCCAAGAGCTTCCATGAGTGGCCATCCCATGATGCACACGGGCTACAATCCGGTCCTCGTCGTTCTGTCCGTGGCCATCGCCATCCTCGCCGCCTACGTCGCCCTCGATCTCGGCGGGCGGGTGCGCGGCGCGGCGCCGGGACAACGCTGGGCCTGGGTCGCCGGGGCTGCCCTGGCCATGGGCGGCGGCATCTGGTCGATGCACTTCATCGGTATGCTCGCCTTCGAGATGGGCCTGCCCATCGCCTATCACCTCGGGCTGACCTTCCTATCCCTGCTGATCGCGGTTGCCGCCACCGGTGTCGCCTTCGCCTGGGTCAGCCGCGCGGCCACGGCACAAGCCGACGTCCTGGTCAGTGGCCCGCTCATGGGACTCGGCGTCGCCGGGATGCACTACACCGGCATGGCGGCGATGCATGTGCCGAGCAACCTCGCCTACAGCCCGGTCATCGTCGCCGCCTCCGTCGCCATCGCGGTCTCGGCGGCGACCGCCGCCCTGTGGCTGACGTTCCGCCAGCACGGTGTCTGGCAGAAGCTTCTGGCCGCCGCCGCGATGGGCGTCTCTGTGGCGGGAATGCACTACACCGGCATGGCGGCGGCGACCTTCACGGCCGAGGGGTCCGGCGCCCACGCCACGCACGTCGCCGCCCTCGGGCAGGGCCAGCAGGATTTAGCTCTCTACGTGGCCGCCGCCACCTTCGCGATCCTGTTCCTGGCGCTTCTCGCCTCCTCCATCGACCAGCAGCGGATCCAGGCGGAGCACCGGGCGAGCGAGGCCCGGTTCCGGGCCGCGATCCAGGCCGTACGCGGCGTGCTCTGGACGAACGACGCCGAGGGGCGGATGGTCGGCGACCAGCCCGGGTGGGCGGCCCTCACCGGCCAGACGCCCGCGGAATACGAGGGCTATGGCTGGGCGAGCGCCGTCCACCCGGACGAAGTCCGGTCGTCCGTCGAGGCCTGGACGGCGACGGTGGCGGCGCGGCGCGACTTTGTGCACGAGCACCGGGTGCGGTCCCGCGACGGAACTTGGCGGCACTTCGCCATCCATGCCGTGCCGATCCTCGATGGCGCCGGCGCCATCCGCGAATGGGTCGGCGTCCACACCGACATCACCGAGCAGCGCGAGGCCGAGGCGGAACTCCGGGACTCGAACGAGGAACTTCAGCGATACGCCTACATCGTCAGCCACGACCTGCGCGCGCCCCTGGTCAACGTGATGGGGTTCACAAGCGAGCTGGAGGAGACGCGCCAGGAGGTCGCCCGGACCATGCGGGATCACCCCGAGGCCACCCGGATCGACGCGGATTTGGGCGAGGCCCTCGGTTTCATCAAGGCCGCCGTCACCCGGATGGAAAGCCTCATCGCCGCCATCCTGCGACTCTCGCGCGAGGGCCGGCGCGCGTTCCAGGCCGAAGCCCTCGACATGACTGCCCTAGTCCAGGGCCTCGCCGACGCCCAGCGCCACCAGACGGATGCGGCCGGGGCGAGCGTCACCATCGCCCGCGACCTGCCGGGGATCGTGGCGGACCGCCTCGCCGTCGAGCAGATCTTCGCCAACCTCCTCGACAACGCCGTGAAGTACCTCGATCCCGCGCGGCCGGGGCGGATCACCGTGGCGGCGACTGGCGTCAGCGGCGGGCGGGTTCGCTTCGACATCGCAGATAACGGCCGGGGCATCGCCGTCCGCGACCATGCCCGGGTGTTCGAGCTGTTCCGGCGCTCCGGCGTCCAGGACCGCCCCGGCGAGGGCATCGGCCTTGCCCACGTGAAGGCCCTCGTGCGCTCGCTCGGCGGCCGCATTGACGTGACGTCGGAACTCGGCGCAGGCACCACCTTCGGCGTGACGCTGCCGCGCAAGGTCGCTACGGATCAGGTTCGACGGGCTGGCCCGGTGAGCCTCGCCGCGGAATAGGTACGGAGCACGCCATGCAACCCGTCTGCATCGTGATGATCGAGGACGACGAGGGCCATGCGCGTCTCATCGAGCGCAACATCCGCCGGGCGGGTGTGAACAACGAGATCATCCCGTTCCGCGATGGCACCTCGGCGCTGGCCTACCTCCTCGGGCCGGACGGCTCGGGCGAGGCGAGCGCGCGGCGTCACCTCCTCATCCTCCTCGACCTCAACTTGCCGGACATGACCGGCATCGACATTCTGGAGAAGGTCAAGTCGAACCCGCACACGCGGCGCTCGCCCGTGGTGGTGCTGACGACCACGGACGACAGCCGCGAGGTCCAGCGCTGCTACGATCTCGGCGCCAACGTCTACATCACCAAGCCGGTGAACTACGAGGGCTTCTCGAACGCGATCAGGCAGCTCGGCCTGTTCTTCTCGGTGATGCAAGTCCCCGAGAACCCATGAGCGCCCGGGTCCCATGACCGGATCGGAGACACATCCGGCCGAGGCCACCGTGTCGGCGCGCATCCTCTACATCGACGACGATCCGGGCCTCGGGCGCCTCGTCCAGCGGGCGCTGCGCACGCGCGGATACGACGTCGAACTCGCCCCCAGCGGCGAGGCGGGGCTGGCGCGCTTGGCGCTAGGCGGCATCGACGTCGTCGCCCTTGACCATCACATGCCAGGGCAGACCGGCCTCGACGTGCTGCCGGCCATCCGCGCCCTGCCCGACGCGCCGCCCGTGGTCTACGTGACCGGCTCCGAGGACAGCCGGGTCGCCGTCGCAGCCCTCAAGGCCGGAGCCGTCGATTACGTCTGGAAGGACGTCCAGGGACATTTCCGGGAGCTGCTCGGCGAAGCCATCGCCACGGCGATCCGTCAGGAGACCTTGCGGCGCGACAAGGAACGAGCGGACGTGGCGGTCCGCGAGGCGCGCGACCGCGCCGAGATCCTGCTTCGCGAGGTGAACCACCGAGTCGCCAACTCCCTCGCCCTCGTCGCAGCCCTCACCCACATGCAGACCAACGCCGTCTCCGACCCAGCGGCGAAGGCGGCGCTCCTCGAAATGCAAGCGCGCATCTCCGCCATCGCCGGCATTCACCGCCGCCTCTACACGTCGGACAACGTCGAGGCCGTCGAACTCGACGCCTACCTGTCGAGCCTCGTCGATGAATTGCAGGCCGCGATGAAGGCCGCCGGCCGGGATCACGCCATTCGGTTGCGCGCGGAGCCGGTGCGGCTCGCCACCGACAAGGCCGTGTCGCTCGGCGTCGTCGTCACCGAACTTGTCACCAACGCCTACAAGTATGCCTATCCGCCGGAGATCCCAGGCGAGATCCGCGTCGTCCTCGGACGGCAGGGCTTGGAAGGCCTGATGCTGACCGTGGAGGATGACGGCGTCGGCTGGACGGGCGTCGGCCAGCCGCGCGGCACCGGCCTCGGCTCCCGCATCGTCAAGGCGATGGCGATGAACCTGCGCTCCGCCGTCGTCTACGGCACCCACGGCCCCGGCACGCGCGTGACGCTCTCGTTCCAAGGTTGAACGCTGCGGGTAATCGCCCAGCCTACAGCGCTGCGAGGTCCCGGGCGACGGCGAGCAGGGTCGCGGACTACGTTCCGTCGTCGTAAAAACGCCGAAACCTCACAACTCCACCCGGTCGCCGGCCACTAGAGCATCCTATAGGGCCGCCGCCGCCTCCGGCTACAGCCACTGCGGAGCGGGGGCTTCTGTCGCAGGCTCTTCAAGACGTGTCCCGCGTTGCCTGCGGCTGATGCAGGAGATCAACATGGCAGCGACCAAAGACGTGACGAGCTACACCTTGAAGCAGGCGGTGGCCGCGAAGGTTGACGACCACGTCGAGATCGCGGTCGAGGCGGAGGATGGCACCAAGTTCAAGATCGTCGCCACGTCCGAGCAGCTCGAAGCGTTGACGGGCGATCTGGAGACGATCCTCGACACGGATGATGCCGAGGCCGACGCTGCTGCGTAGCCGACCGGGGGCTTCATTGAATGTTAACCATGCTGCCCCCATCTAACGATTATACCGGTCGTGACCCAGTCGCCTGATCGGATGCGGCCACGACGCCGAGATAGGGTGACGCCGGATGTACGCGCACTCGCTCTCGGCTTCCGTGGCCGTTGCTGTTTCTCAAGGCCGGCGCAGCTTAACGGTTTGTTGCCGATGTCCGGATAGGAAGCTTCAATCTCTGGAGGTTCTTCCCTATGCGCGTGCTGCTGGTCGAGGACGATGCCTCCGTCGCCGCAAGCATCGAACTGATGCTCAAGTCCGAACGGTTCAACACCTACACCACCGATCTCGGTGAGGAGGGGATCGATCTCGGCAAGCTCTACGATTACGACATCATCCTCCTCGACCTGAACCTGCCCGACATGTCGGGCTACGAGGTGCTCCGGAATCTTCGCGTCGCCAAGGTGAAAACCCCGATTCTCATCCTGTCCGGCATGGCCGGCATCGAGGACAAGGTGAAGGGCCTCGGCTTCGGGGCCGACGACTACCTGACGAAGCCCTTCCACAAGGACGAACTCGTCGCCCGCATCCACGCCATCGTGCGCCGCTCGAAGGGCCACGCCCAGTCGGTGATCACCACTGGCGACCTCAGCGTGAACCTTGATGAGAAGACAATTTCGATTGCCGGCAGCCGGGTTCACCTCACCGGCAAAGAGTACCAGATGCTGGAACTACTCTCACTCCGGAAGGGCACGACGTTGACGAAGGAGATGTTCCTCAACCACCTCTACGGCGGCATGGACGAGCCTGAGGTGAAGATCATCGATGTGTTCATCTGCAAGCTCCGTAGGAAACTTGCCAACGCGTCCGGCGGCCAGAACTACATCGAGACGGTATGGGGACGGGGCTATGCTTTGCGTGAAGGGGCTCCCGAGATGCGCGCCCTTGCAGGCTGATCAGCTACGCATGGTGCACGAGCGCGAAGAGGTCGAGCTGCTGCGGGTGGGACCGGTACGAGCGACGCGGAGTGCGCGATCGAGGCACGCTTTTGGCGGCAGGAAGCGCTATACCCGCCTGCCCATGCAGAACCGCCCCAACGATCCGGCATCCATCGCCGGAGTGGTAAACGTAGGCCCTGAAGGGGCCTGAGCGGAAGATCTCCTGGACCAGTGGCTCGTCGCTGGCGAGCGAACCCAGAGCCTTCAGCAGGCAGCCAAGACCCTGCGTCTCGATTTGCGATGCCCGAAACTCGAAGCTCTGCCCAGCCCAGATATGGCTCTGAGCGCCCGCGCTCGTATGAGGGAACGGGTTGGGGCTCGCGTCCGTCGCGACATCTAAAATGAAGCTCGCAATCGCCTCGCGATCCACGATATGCGAGGTTGCACGGATCGATGCCGCGAGCTGAGTTCGGGCAACCGACATTGATCCTCCCCGATTTATCCGTTGTAGACACTGCTACGCTTGCACAGGATCGGCTCCCCGCAAAGCTGATCCTCAGCGCAGGCAAGTGCCGCGCGAGGCCCGTATCCGAGACCCCTGATGCCGATCCGGCGCGAGCACCGGTTCTTCTACCCCATAGATTGGCCGCAGCTTTCGGCCGTAATCCGGTTTCGCAGGGCTGGCGGGGCGTGTGAGGGCTGCGGTAGGCCGCACGGACGGTTCGTCTACTGTCTCAGGGATGGCCGCTGGTGGGATGCGGCCTGCGGAGCATGGCGAGACCGCCAAGGGCGTTCTGTGCCCGCCCTGCCCCGTCTGGACGAGCTTGAGGACCTACGGCGCACGAAGGTGGTTCTGGCCGCCGCGCATCGCGACCACGACACCGCAAACAACGCCGACACCAACCTCGTCGCGCTCTGCCAACGCTGCCACATCCTGCATGACCACCCCGAGCACAAGCGCAGGCGATGGCGGACCTTGTTCCGTAGGCGGGCGGATGGTGACCTGTTCGACGGCTCCTATCCGAACAGGTGATCTGCCGGGGCCAGATCACGGCCCGAAGAGAGCGAAAAGCTCAAAGACCCCTTCGAACCCATCCGTGAGCGGGTCGGCCTGATCGATCCTCGCGCGCATCCACGCCTGCCACTCAGCGACGGTTCCCAAAGGCGGCGGTAAAGGTCTTCGCGCGTGATGATGACGCTCGCGTCGGTCATGCTGGCTGTCCTGCTCGGCTCGGGCAGGACCATCTCAGGGCGAAATGGATGTGAGGTTCAACCTGCTCTCCGAAGCCATCGACCACCTCGCGGCCCATGCATCCCCCTGGTCATCACAGAACCGCGGGACGCTCTTCGCTACGAGACTGACGGGGATCCCGTCCCCGAGGGTGAGATCGTCGCCAGGGCATTCGCGCTGGGCTTGGCGGGCGCGGAGCGGATGCAGTGACCCTCACCTGGGAGCGCACTTGGCCCGACGACCCCAGCCGCACCCACGATTTCTCGGCGGTCGCCGATGGCGCTCGCATCGGTCGGGTCTACCGAACGCACATGGCCGTGGGGTACGCTTGGTCTTGGAGTGCCTACGGGGTCACGGCTTCGGCCGGCACGGTCGGATGCGCTCTCTCCGGCCATGAAGAGACGAAGCAAGGTGCCGCGGATCGGGTGAAGGCGGCTTGGGCGCGGTGGGTGAGGCAGGCGTGTGATCCCAATGGACATGACTGTGCTTAAACCCCGCCAATTACGCCCAGCGATCACGTGCTGGTTCAAAAAACTTGATAACAGCTTTGTGATCGGTATCTAAGAGTGCAAGGATCTAACCGCCAAAATCAAATAGCGAAGCGGGGCATCATGCATACGATTTCACGTGCAGGGATGATCTTTGTTGCCGGCTCTTACGCAGCCGCATGCTTCTTGGGCCGCTTGTTCATGCTTGAGGGCGAAGGGCCGACGGTGAACGACTGCTTAGTTGCGGCCGTATGTGCTTCAGTAGTTTTACTCATCGTAGTGTACCGGACCGAATGAGTCACCGACCTCGGCTCACGTAACCAACCCCGGCGGCTCGTTGTGAATATGACGCGACTACCGGAGGGGTGGGGGGCGCCTTTGTACCTAGCGCTCTAGCCCCGCACCCCACCCTCGCCTATCCCGTCCGGCCACCAAGCACCGGACCCCATGTCAGCCGCACCCAAGATCATCCCCGCCGACGCCCAGGCCTGGCGCCAGAGCTTCCTGAACCTTCGGCCCAGCGTGTCGCCCTGCCCTGGCCTCACCGGCACGAACTGGACGGCCGTTCATGCCAGGGGGCTCGATTTCCTCGAGCGGTGGGCGGACGAGGCCATCACGCTCGGCTGGACGACGCTGGACGTATGGGGCGTCCACCCTCAGATCGGGACGATCCGAGCGGACTACTGCGGCGGCATGACGATGGGGACCGCCCTGGTGACCGGGATCACGGAGAACCGGATTTTCAGTGGGTACGCGACGTTCTACCGCGACACGCCTGGGCGGCCGACCGGTGCTGTGCCGATCTGGTTGTTCGGGCGGTGACTTTCCCCAGCGACATCGCCACGCGCTTGTCATCATGGGCCGAACGCAAGCCCGCGATCTCCGAGCTATGGCTGTTCGGCAGCCGTGCGCGCGGCGACCACCGTCCGGACAGTGATGTCGACCTCGCGATATGGCTGCCGGGGCACAAAGGACAGGCGCTCGCGCTCTACGTTGCAAAGGGCGACGAATGGCAGTCGGAAATTGAGGCTGTCGCCGGCATGCCCGCCAGCCTTCAGGTCCTCGGATATTCCGACGAGCTGGATAAGATCGTCCACCGAGAGGGCGTTCGACTCTGGGAGAGGCCCTGAAACCGCAATCCTGCCCGCTCCGCCGAAGCCCGTGTGATCCCGTTTCGGGATCAGCCCCAGCCGGAGCGTTGAGCCGAGACTAACCGGCACCGCACATTCTGGCGTGCGAGCCATGTTGCGTACCGGCTCAGCGTGAGATGGACGATCCTCCCCGCCGGCCCGTGATCAGATCGGGCGGCGGGACTTCGCTCTGCTCAAAACAGCAAAGGGTCAGGCAGCGTTTGGTTGCTTTGTCGCTTGTGTGGTCCCAGCCTTGGCGATGGGATCCGTAGAACCTTGGAATTGAACGCTCGGCAGGCGCGCGATAGCGGGCTTCGCGAACAAGTAGCCCTGGAAAAGCTTAATCCCGGCGGCGCGGAGTGCTGTAAGTTCTGCATCCGTTTCGACGCCTTCTGCCAACACTGTGATACCCAGCTCGCGTGCCATAATCGTGAGACATGCGATGATGATTTGCCGCTCCGGCGACGTGGCGATGCCACGGATCAATTCCATGTCGAGCTTGATCAGGTCAGGTCGAAAATTGGCTAGCAGGTTGAGCCCTGCATACCCAGCGCCAAAGTCGTCCAATGCAGTTACAAAGCCCTGCTTTCGGTATTCGGCAATGATCCGCTGCACATGAGCTACATCGACCATGCGCTCATTTTCCGTGAACTCGAACATGATTTGTTCGTGGGCGAAACCAACGCGGTGGGCAGCTTCCAGCGTTGCTCGGATGCAGGCAGCGGGCTCGTAGACTGCATTCGGCATGAAGTTGATGGAGAGTTTTGTATTCCTGTCCGGGAATAGACTTCCAGCCAACTCGATGGCCTTCACACGGCAAGCTTGGTCGAATTTGTAGCGATTGGTCTCATCGACCTGCGAGAGGATTTGGAAAGCTCCCTGGCCTTCCATGCCTCGAACCAAAGCTTCGTAGCCCCATACGGAATGACGCTCGATATCAACGATAGGATGGAATGCCATCGTAAATTCGAAAGCCAACGGAATGCTGTCACGACAGCCGCGGCAACCAGATCGGATCATGATGATAGTCTCTGTTCTATTTCACAATGATTCTCGCGAAATTTCTGAATCATCGGTAAATATTTGAGCTGCCAATGCAGAATATTTCTCTGGAATTGATCATTTGATGCGTTTGTCTAAGATTTTTCCAAGCTGTGTAGAAGACGCTGATGCGCTGCCGACGCTAGCGAAACATTTTCCCGATCATTCTTGATTCCAAGTGTTCCATACTTGACCTGCCCTTGCATCGAGCCCGGCCGCCCGACGGGTGACGTGCCGATCTGGCGGTTCGGGCGATGACATAGGCCGCCACCCGCCTCGTGGAGCGCATGTACTGGTTCGCGCACGGCCTCGGTTTGGACGACGCTCCGCTCCGCGAGATCATCGAAAACGTTTTTGTTGAGATGCTTGAAGCATCCCCAGACGAACGGATCGCCGAGATCCGGCGTCGCCTGAGGAAGGCGGCCGGCGTGAACTAGGCGGGAAAAGAAGCGTGGCTCCCGTACAGGCTAGGATGCCATCTCGGCAGGCGGGTCAGGCGGAGCCACCGACAGCAGCATCAGTGTCTCACCAGCTGCGTCGCGGATGCTCAGCGTCCACCTCTCGTCACTGCCCGAAAGTTCGTTACCGTAACGCATTTCCTGCAGCCCTTCCTCGGCTTGCTTTATCGCCTCATTGAGGTTGTTGACCAAAACACCAATGCCATCACGGATGGTGATCAGCCCATCCGTAAGGTCAAAAAAGAAGCGTTGGGTCACGAGCATTCCTGTTCGTACGAACTATGAGTATCGGCGTGGAAGAAGGACCCGGCTGACGGGCTGATCGGCGTCCAAATGGGACCCACCCCCGGCATTCTCCTTCATGTTCCCACCCAGCTACGGGTGGGAGCCAGCCGGGATGATGATTGTGGAGACCATCGGCAAGATCCGACGGATGTTTCGCGACCAACACAGCATCCGGGAGATCTCCCGCACGCTGCGGCTGTCGCGTAAGGTGGTGCGCAAGGCTTTACGTTCGGACACGACCGCATTCGCCTACAAGCGCCAGCGCCAGCCTCGTCCACAACTCGACAGCCACGTCGCCCCACTGGAGGCGCTGCTGGTTGAGGAGCTGGCCAAACCCAAGCGTCAGCGCCTCAGCTACGTCCGCCTGTTCGAGATCCTGCGCCAGGACGGCTTCACGGGCGGCTACGACAGCGTGCGCCGCTACGCCCAGCGCTGGTTCAAGGACCGCACCGCCATCGCCCAGGGCGTATTCGTCCCGCTCGCCTTCGCCCCGGGGGAGGCCTACCAGTTCGACTGGAGCCACGAGACCGCGCTGATCGATGGGGTGACCACTCAGATCAAGGTCGCCCACGTCCGGCTGTGCCACTCGCGCCTGTTCCTGCTGCGCGCCTACCCGCGCGAGAGCCAGGAGATGGTGTTCGACGCCCACGAACACGCCTTCCGTTTCTTCGGCGGCGCGTGCCGGCGCGGCATCTAGGACAACATGCGCACCGCGGTCGCTACGATCTTCGTGGGCCGCCAGCGCACCTTCAACCGGCGCTTCCAGCAATTCTGCTCGCACCATCTCGTCGAGCCCACCGCTTGCAATCCGAGCGCGGCCTGGGAGAAGGGCCAGGTCGAGAACCAGGTGCGCACCGCGCGCAACCGCTTCTTCAAGCCCACGCCGCGTCACCCATCGCTGGCCGCGCTGAACGGCTGGCTGGAGGAGCAGTGCATCACCTGGGCGATGACCGCGTCTCATCCCGTGCAGCGGGATCGCACCGTCATGGCGGTGTTCGAGACTGAGGACCGGCCCGCCCTTGTCGGCCTGCGTGAACGCTTCGACGGCTTCCACGAGGTCGAGGTCGCCGCCACCCCCACCTGCCTCGTGCGCTTCGACAACAACCGCTACTCCGTCGAGGCGCGCGCCGCTGGCCGGCGCGTGCAGCTGCGCGCCCATGCCGAGCGGATCAGCGTCTTCCTCAACGGCGAGCGCGTGGCCGAGCATGCCCGGTGCTTCGGCCGCCATCAGACGATCTACAATCCCTGGCACTACCTGCCGGTGCTGGCGCGCAAGCCCGGTGCGCTTCGCAACGGCGAGCCGTTCCGCGACTGGGACCTGCCCGTTGCATTGCACGAGGTCCGCCAGCGGCTGACCGCCTTCACTGACGGCGACCGGCAGTTCGTGACCATCCTCTCGGCGGTGCCCGAGGCCGGGCTGGATGCGGTCGAGGCCGCCTGTGCGACGGCGCTGGCCGCACGCCTGCACAGCGCGGACGCCGTGCTCAACCTGCTGGCCCGAGGCCGTGAACCCGAGCCGCCCCCGCCCGTGCTGACGCCATCATCCTTGACGCTCGGCCTGATGCCCGAAGCGGACTGCGCCCGCTACGACGGGCTGCGCACGATGGTGGTGGCGTGATGGAACGGCCCGCCGTCCTGGAACTGATGGTCAAGCTCAAGCTGCGCGGCATGCGTGCGGCCTACGACGAGGTGATTACCCTGGCGGCCAAGCGCCACCACTCACCCGAGCAGGTGGTGGGCCAGCTCCTGGCCCTGCAGCTGGCGGACGTGGAGAACCGGGCCACATCCCACCGGATGGGCAACGCCAAGTTCCCGGTGGTGAAGACGCTGGCCGAGTTCGACTTCGCCGGATCGCCGGTAAACGCGGCGGCAGTGCGCGAGATGCACCGCGGGACCTTCCTCACGGAGAGCCGCAATGCGGTGCTGATCGGCGGCACGGGCTCGGGCAAAACGCACCTGGCCATTGCGGTCGGGGCTAACTGCGTGCGCGAGCGCGAGGCGCGGGTGCGCTTCTTCAACACCGTGGACTTGGTCAACCAGTTGGAGGCGGAGGCGCGGGCGGGCAAGACAGGCCGGCTGGCCACGCAGCTCGCCCGCAGCGACCTCGTGATCCTGGACGAACTGGGCTACCTGCCGTTCCCGCGGGCGGGCGGACAGATGCTGTTCCACCTGATCAGCCGGCTCTACGAGCGCACTTCGGTGATCGTAACGACGAACCTGCCGTTTGCCGAGTGGCCGAGCGTGTTTGGCGACGCCAAGATGACCACGGCGCTGCTCGACCGGCTGACACACCACTGCGAGATCCTGGAGACCGGCAACGCCAGCTGGCGGCTGAAGACGCGCTCCTGAGGAAGCCGGCCGCGGCACGCCGCGACCGGACGGGTGGCAGGCTGGACACGAGATCGACGCCGCTGCGCTCACCCTGACCGGCTCCGCGACGTCGATCTCTGCGTCGGCGATCCCGCCAGCAGGTGGGTCCTTTTTGGACGCCGATCCTGGGTCCCGATTACACGCCGATTGACAAACTAGGCGGATCGTGACCATTCGTACGGTTTCGTACAACAGATTGGCTCGACAACAGTCAAAAGGCCGCATGAAAAAACCCGCTCGGACTACTCCGGGCGGGTGAAGTGAGGATTGGGATGCCCAGCATGGGGCACGGTAGCGGTGCAGAGGTCATGCCAGCCCTATCGCTCCCCGAACGATGAGCCCCACGAGGCCGGCGATCAGCCCCTAGACGACGCAGAGATCATGAGGCTCCGTCGGCGAGCAGGTCACGATGGCGTGCTGCAACGGGGTGCTATCGTGGGCGACAACCCCGCACAGCACGCCCTTCCTCGGCATGGCGTCCAGCAGGGGCGCCTCCTCACGGCTGAGGCCACCGCAGGCGTCAAAGCGCAGGCCTACTCGCTCCTTACCGTTGACTTAACCGTGCTCCCCGGCCGACATGCCATGTCGGGCCCCGTTCACCTCGTGCGAGTCGTGAGCCGGCATCAGGAGAGATCACCGCCGCGAGATAGACCCTGAAACGACTACGGCCCCCCTGTCGCCAAACAGGAGGGCCGCGAAATCGATGGGCTGTGAGGCCTCTTCCAATTCCTCACAAGCCATAGAGCGCCCTCGGGTGTCAAGCGGGAACGCCAATTCCCGCATCGAGAAGTCGTGCCTTGTGCCTGCCGCGGCCCGCGAGGGACCGAGGACGATGTTTCACGCCGCCATGAAGGCCGCGATCGAGGACGCGCGGACGCTTGCCCAGATGGACGAGCTATCGCGCCAGGTGTGGCAGGGGCACGGCTCCGGGGTGTTGGGCGACAACAAGGCCCAGGCGCTCGCCGAACGCCTCCACGGGCGCCGTATGGCGATCCGGGAGGGTATCCGGCCTGTCGGCATCCCCGCCGGCCGGGCGAGTCTGTTCCCGCCGCGCCGGCACGTGGCCTCGCCCGACAAGGTCGCATCTCGAGACCGACGTCGTTTGCTGGCGTGCTCTGGGCCGATGCCACCTGCGTTGGCCGCACGGTTTACCACCGGGCAGATCGCGGTCCTGCGCATCGTGGCCGATGAAGTGACCGCCAAGGGCGTGTGTGGGCTCTGCATCGATGCCATTGCCGCGCGGGCCGGGGTATGCCGCCGGTTGGCCCAGGCCGCCATCCGCCTCGCCGAGGGCGACGGGCTTTTGACGATTGAGGAGCGCCGGCACGAAGGCCGAAAGAACTCGCCCAACCTCGTCCGCATCATCAGTCGGGAATGGCAGGCGTGGATGCGGCGAGGCGGTAGCCAAAAGCGAAACGGTTTCGCAATTGCGCTCCCCGAAACGGGGGACCTCGCTAAGGCGGACGGGAGCAGCGCCCCATCACATCAATCAGGCATAGGGTGCAAACGGATTCACCCCACGGATAAGGGGATAATTACGGGGACAATTCGCCTAGTGGAACCGTCAAAGAAGCTGCCGGAACGGCAGAGCCGGACCCGACCGTGAGGCAAATCTGGAATCCTCGCGATGGGTCCGAACTGCGGAGCCATGTCGCAGGTGCATCCGGCCGGGCGGAAGAACGAACGATGAGCCTCCAGATTGGGCCACCAATACGTGTTCGGATGAGCAAGTTCGGGGCGTCATTTGATGGCCCTGGTTGAGGGGCCGGTGATACGTCATCGCCCAATAGGGTATGCAGGGTTGGCGGAATGACCGAACGGGCGCAGCACGCCGCAGAACTCCTTGCCGTCGTCATCGAGAATACCGAGTTGCGGCAACAGCTTGCCGAGGTGCAGGATCAGTGCGTCGAGCTGGCCGTCGATGCTGGCGAGCTTCACGCAGAGATCGAGATGCTGCGGGCGCAGTTGGTCGCTGCTGAACAGGCCATCAATCAGTGGCGAGCCATGGCCGCGCGGCGCCTTGTTGGGTGAGGCCGCCTTGAAGAAGGCAAAGACCGACCTCCTGACAGGACCTTATCTGGACGCGGCGAATTAGGCCTTTATGGACAAGCACTCGTCATCATCGGCCCCCTACGCTCTGGTCGTTGAGGATGACGGCCTCATCCGAATGGATATCGTCGAGATTCTCAGCGATGCCGGCTTCCGGACCTACGAGGCCGCAACAAGCGACGAAGGTGCGATTCTCCTCGAACGGGAGCGCCAATCCATCGTTCTCCTGTTCTCTGATGTGCAAATGCCAGGCTCCCTCGACGGTTTCGGGCTCGCCCGCAAAGCGGCCCAGTGCTGGCCCCACATCTCGATTGTCGTTGCGTCGGGGCATGTCTGCCCAGGACCGAATGACCTACCCGAAGGCGTGCGCTTCATCGACAAGCCATTCACGGCTGGCATGGTCCATGATCATCTCAAAGAGATCCTTCCGGACGGTCAGAAGCCGGAGCCTTTGAAAGATTGAGCCCATGCAGAAGCGGCGAGGCTTTCGCCCCGCCGTCGTGTCGTGCTGGAAAATGGGCGCTAAAATGGGCGCCGGTGTGACCCTAGAAACCCATCATCGCCTGGTATGCGCCGACGATGGTGTAGATCAGGCCGGCCACGAAGGCACCGGCCATGAGATACGAGAACCCAGTCAACACCATCGAGAAACCCGTTCTCACGCCTTTCAGCAGCGGTTTCCGCCCGAGGTTTGGCCGTACTGCTGCACCGGGAACGCCTGCTGGTTGGCATTGCCCTCGGCGGCCGAGCTCATCGGGCAATTGAACGGCGAACGGGCCTCCGGTGCAGCGTAGATTGAACCGGTGGTCTCAACCTGAGAACCGAACGAGGAGTAGCGGGGCGACAAGCGCTCAGTGGCCATAGCGGACGAGATCGAAGCAACGCCAAGGATAAGAGCTGCGGTGGCGGTGGAGATACGGGTCTTCATGGCTGGTCTATAAACTCCTTCACAGGACTGACCTGGGTTCAGGTCTGTTTCTTTCTGTCTGAACCTAATATGGGAATCCACTTCCATTCTTGACGTGCCGCTACGCACCCGCCATGGAGGATTAAACCGCCGCGTCGAACTCGATCACGAAGGTGCCCAAACCGGCCTGTCATGACGGGCAATCAAGGACAGGTGAGTGGATAAATTAACCTGAGCAATTGTTTTCCAGGCATTCCTATTGATCTTTTTGTGGCTCTGCGTCTTAGAACCGTACCATCGCTAAGTACGAAAGAGCTGCAATGACCGAAGCCGAAACCCACCAAGCATTCGATTACGTGGAGCTGAGCGCTGATATCGTCTCGGCCTACGTCTCCAACAACTCCCTCCCAGCAAGTGAGATCGGCAATCTGCTTACCAGCGTCCACGCTGCTGTCAGCAGCCTTACAAAGGGCGGGAATGCCTCTCCTACGAAGGAGGATGAGGTTGAGAAGGCCACCCCAGCGCAAATCAAGAAGTCGATCACGCCAGATGCCCTCATCAGCTTCGAGGACGGCAAGTCCTACAAGACCCTGCGCCGGCACCTGACGATTCGTGGTCTGACACCAGAGAGTTACCGCGCGAAGTACGGCCTGCCTGCGGACTACCCGATGGTCTCTGCCGGCTACTCGGCTCAGCGATCTGAGCTTGCCAAGGCCCTCGGACTCGGACAGCAGCGGAAGGATTCGGGCAAGGCGGCCGGACCCAAGGTAGCCCAATCGGATGAGACGATTGCCGAGGCGCCGGCTGATGAGAAGCCGAAGCGTGCGGGGCGTCCGCGCAAGGGGGTCGCTGCTAATTGATGCTGACGGCGCGCGGTGGCCAGGTGCCGCCGCGCTCCAGCATTCGTCATGCCCGTGTCCCGCCGAGTGCCGGAGGAGACGAGGCTTGGCGATGACCAGTTCCGCCAATTATGCTTAAGCTCGATGCCGCGCTCGTCCTGCCAGTACCCAACCAACTGCCATGCCGCGGGCCGCGGCGGTCCCTGCCGCCGCTGCGACGCCCAGGCCATCGCTCAGCGCGCCGTTGAACTGCGTCAGCGCATCATGGCGAACAAAGCCGAAGGCCGCCCCCTCTATGCGCCGCGCAGTACC
>NZ_JAKSXV010000058.1 GCF_022829345.1 Methylobacterium sp. J-090
CGAGATGGTCATGCCCGGCGACAGCGTCACCATGGACGTCACCCTCATCGTCCCCGTCGCCATGGAAGAGAAGCTCCGCTTCGCCATCCGTGAAGGCGGACGCACCGTCGGCGCCGGCGTCGTCGCCGCCATCAACGAGTAAGGCTGCAACGCGCAAGCCTGCAAATCCGGCGCGGGCCTGCCCGCGCCGGACGTCTCCGAAGGCCCGTGGTCCGTCTCGGCGGATCGCGGGCCTTCTTCGTTTCCCGAGCCTCCGTCGTTTCCCGAGCCTCCGTGGCGGCCCGAGATCTCCCCCGCGGCGTCCTGGCCGCGCCGGTTCGCGTCCGGCCCCCCGCGTATCCCGGGCGCCTCGACGGCCGGGACCGACCCCGCATCATCGGAAGCCGGCTTTTTGCCGGAGCCAGCCCCGCCCCCCCTTGCGCGGGGCCCGAGGATCGGGCAAGGAGCGCTGCGCCTAGGAGTGTAGCTCAACTGGTCAGAGCGCCGGTCTCCAAAACCGGAGGTTGCGGGTTCGAGTCCCTCCACTCCTGCCATTTTGGTTCCCGCCATCTCGGCCGCGCCGTACAGGTCCTCTCCTCCGAATCTCTCTCAGACCGGAGATCGACCCGATCTCGCGAAGCCCGATCCGTGCGATGTCCTGGGATCGACAAGCCCCGGGACTTGCGCTAGAGCGGTCGCCTTCCGAGATCGATGAAGGCTGTCGGGGCGGGTTCGAGTTCGAGCCGCTGCGTCGCGCTTTCCCGATTTCCGGACCGTTCTCCCTGTTTGTTGGCGCCATGGCATCGAACGACGTATCGAAGAAAGTGGACCTCGCGCGCACCCCGCAGCGCGGCCCCACCACGCCGGCCCCGGCCCGGGCGACGCCCCCCGCGCGGCCCGCGCCCAAGCGCGTCGGCCCCGTGGAGTTCCTGGGCCAGGTCCGCGACGAGGGCCGCAAGGTCACGTGGCCGACCCGCAAGGAGACCGTGGTCACCACCGTGATGGTGTTCATCATGGTGATCGCCGCGAGCCTGTTCTTCACCGTGGTCGATCAGGCCATGCGCTACCTCGTGACCCTGATCCTCGGGGTCGGGACCAACTAACCTATCGGTCCGGGCGCGCTTTCGCGACCGGCCGACTGACGTCAGGATTTGGTGAGAACGTGTCGAAGCGCTGGTACATCGTCCACGCCTACTCGAATTTCGAGAACAAGGTCGCGCAGTCCATCAAGGATCAGGCGGCCCAGCGTGGCCTGATGGAGCTGTTCGACGAGGTCATGGTCCCGACCGAGAAGGTCGTCGAGGTCCGTCGCGGCCGCAAGGTCGATGCCGAGCGCAAGTTCTTCCCCGGCTACGTCCTGGTGAAGTGCGACCTGACCGACGAGGTCTACCACCTCATCAAGAACACCCCCAAGGTCACCGGATTCCTCGGCGCCGACAAGTCGAAGCCCGTGCCGATCCCGGATTCGGAAGCCGAGCGCATCAAGGGTCAGGTCGCCGAGGGCGTCGACCGGCCCAAGCCCTCGGTCTCGTTCGAGATCGGCGAGACGGTCCGCGTCTCCGACGGCCCGTTCGCGTCGTTCAACGGCACTGTCGAGGAGATCGACGAGGGCCGCTCGCGCCTCAAGGTCGCCGTGTCGATCTTCGGGCGCGCCACCCCGGTGGAACTCGAATACGCCCAGGTCGAGAAGCTTTAGATTAGCTTCGGGTTTTCGCGGACGGGTCATTCCTGATTCGTCCGCCGTCTTTCCGTTCGGCTTCGTGCCGAGCGTGAAACCACCGTCCCCCGGACGGTGTCACGCGCGGAAGGTCCGCCCGGTTCGCCGCCGGGGTCCACGGACCGCACCGCGACCTGCAACCGCCCGCTCCATCCGCGCTGAGGCCAGCCGGGTGCCGGGCATTCTTTGGGAGCAGTCCCTATGGCAAAGAAGATCACGGGCTACGTGAAGCTTCAGGTTCCGGCCGGCGCCGCGAACCCGTCGCCGCCCATCGGCCCCGCGCTCGGTCAGCGCGGCCTCAACATCATGGAATTCTGCAAGGCCTTCAACGCGAAGACCTCCCAGATCGAGAAGGGCACCCCGATCCCGGTCGTGATCACGGCCTATCAGGATCGCTCCTTCACCTTCGAGATGAAGCAGCCCCCGGTGACCTTTTTCCTGAAGAAGGCCGCCGGCCTGAAGATCGGCAAGAAGCCGGCTTCCGGCTCCAAGACCCCGGGCAAGCCCGGCTCGAACGTCGGCAAGGTCACCGAGGCACAGCTGCGCGAGATCGCCGAGCGCAAGATGCCCGACCTGAACTGCGATTCGGTGGATGCCGCCGTCGCGATGATCCGTGGCTCCGCGCGGGCCATGGGTCTCGACATCGTCGCTTAAGGGGAGGGCACCATGGCACACGAAGGCAAGCGCATCCGCGCCGCCCGCGAGGGCATCGACGCGCTCAAGCTCTACACCATCGACGAGGCGATCCAGCTCGTTAAGGAGAAGGCCAGCGCCAAGTTCGACGAGACCGTCGAGGTCTCCATGAACCTCGGCGTCGACCCGCGCCACGCCGACCAGATGGTCCGCGGCGTCTGCAACCTGCCCAACGGCTCCGGCCGGACCGTGCGGGTGGCGGTGTTCGCCCGCGGCGCCAAGGCCGACGAGGCCCGGGAAGCCGGGGCCGACATCGTCGGCGCCGAGGACCTCCTCGAGATCGTCCAGGGCGGCAAGATCGAGTTCGATCGCTGCATCGCCACCCCGGACCTGATGCCGCTCGTCGGCCGTCTCGGCAAGGTGCTGGGCCCGCGCGGCCTGATGCCGAACCCGAAGGTCGGCACCGTCACCATGGACGTGAAGTCCGCGGTCGCCGGCGCCAAGGGCGGTTCGGTCGAGTTCCGCGTCGAGAAGGCCGGCATCGTGCATGCCGGCATCGGCAAGGTCTCGTTCGACGCCGACAAGCTCGTCGAGAACATCAAGGCGTTCGCCGATGCGGTCTCCAAGGCCAAGCCCGCCGGCGCCAAGGGCCAGTACGTCCAGCGCGTCGCCGTGACCTCTTCCATGGGTCCGGGCGTCAAGGTCGAGCCCTCGACGGTCCTGCCGGCCTGACGCCTGCACGATCCCACACCGCTTTGGAAGCGCCCGGCCTCACGGCCGGGCGTTTTCGTTTGGGGCCTCATGCCCGCCAGAATGGTCGGCTGGTCTCGCGCCGGACATCCGCCGGATTCAGACCGACCTCCCGCATCTGCTCGGGGTGCAGATCGGCGAGCGAGCGGCGGTGACGCCAGCGGCCGAACCAGACACGGCAAAGCCCAACGATCCCGTCATGGCTCCGATCCGCGCGGGCAACCGGGCATGGGGATGCGGTGAGGGAAGGCGATGACATGACGACAGGCTCCAACGCGGCCGCCTCCGAAAAGGCTTGCCGCGCGATATTGATCCGACCATAACTCGGATCAATCTAAACATTGATCTCGGAGCATTTTTGTCCGTGAGCGACTTTCGCGCCCTGGCCGACCACCTCGCCGAGGACATCGCCACCGGGCGGCTGCCGCCGGGGAAGCGTTTACCGCCGCAACGCACCTTCGCGTACGCCCATGGTATCGCCGTCTCCACGGCGAGCCGGGTCTACGCCGAACTCGTCCGGCGCGGTCTCGTCACCGGCGAGATCGGTCGCGGCACCTACGTCCGGTCCCTCGACGGGGCACAGCGTCTCGCCTTCGCCGAGCCGCCCGCGACGGCCGTCGATCTCGAGCGGATCTACTCCGTCCTGCCGGATCAGGCAGAGACCTTGGCGCGGACAATCGGAGAATTGCTCCGACCGGATCGGATAACCGGTCTCGCTGCCCCCGTCGCCGCGGCGGGCGATGCCGAGGCCCGCGCCATCGCCGCGCGCTTCCTCGCCCGGTCGGGCTGGGCTCCAGACCCTGACATCATGCTGTTCACCGGCAACGGGCGCCAGGCCGTCGCGGCCGCCCTCGCGGCCCTCGCCCCGCCGGGCGAGCGCGTCGGGGTCGAAGCGATCACCTATCCGGTGGTGAAGGGCATTGCGGCGCGCCTCGGCATCACCCTGGTACCCTTGGGTATGGACGGGGAGGGCCTGTGTCCCGAGGCCGTCGCCCAGGCGCATCGGATCGCGCCCCTGCGCGGCCTCTATCTTCAGCCGGCGCTCCACAACCCCCTCGGGATCACCATGGGACCCGAGCGCCGGGCGGCCATCGCGGAAAGCCTGGACCGCCTCGGGCTCCTGGCCGTCGAGGACGCGATCTACGGCTTTCTCAGCGATGCGACGCCCCTGGCCGCCCTGGCGCCCGACCGTGTCATCCATGTCGACAGCCTGTCGAAGCGGGTGGCGCCCGGCCTCACCCTCGGGTTGATCGCCACGCCGCCGGCCCTTTTGGACCGGGTCGCCCTGTGCGTGCGTTCGGGTGGGTGGGGTGCCACCGGCCTGCCTTTTGCCGTCGGGCTTCACCTCATGGAGTCGGGGGAGGCGGCCAGGATGGGGCTCCTAAAGCGAGCGGACGCCCGAACGCGGCAGGCGCTCGCCCGCGAAATCCTCGATGCCCTCGATCTGCGCGGCGATGCGGGGGCGTATCACCTCTGGCTGGCCCTGCCCGAAGCGTGGCGGGCCGAGACGTTCGTCGCGGCCGCCGCCCGGCGCGGGATCGCCGTCACGCCCGCCAGCGCCTTCGCCGTCCATCCCGGCCATGCGCCCAACGCCGTGCGCCTCGCTCTCGCGTCGCCCCCGCTGGACGCCCTCGCCGCTGCGCTGCGGACCTTGCGCCAGTTGGCGCTGGGCGGTGACGACCGCCCCGTCGAGTGAGTCCCCGACGCCCGCCGTTCAAAGGACCGTGAGGCAATCGGCGGCCCAGGCACGGGATACGACGGGAGCCGTGAGAAATCGCACCTCGGGGGGACGCCTTCGCGCGGGGCTGTGCTAGATACGCACCCATGCGATGCACCCTCTCCGTCTCCTCCAAGCGACGCATCCTGTGCGTCTTCCCCGCCTACACGCCGTCCTTCGGGACGTTCGCGCACGCCTATCCGTTGATGGGCGGCGTCAAGGCGTTCATGCCGCCCCAGGGGCTGCTGCTCATCGCGGCCTACATGCCCGAGAGCTGGGAGTACCGGTTCGTCGACGAGAACATCAAACGGGCCGGGCCGGACGACTTCGCCTGGGCCGACGCGGTGTTCGTGTCGGGCATGCACATCCAGGCGCCGCAGATCCGGGACATCTACGCGCGGGCGCACGCCGCCGGTAAGGTCACGGCGCTCGGCGGCCCCTCGGTGTCGGGCTCGCCCGAGCAGTACCCCGAGTTCGACTACCTCCATATCGGCGAGATCGGCGACGCCACCGACGAGCTGGTGGCGATCCTCGACCGCGACGTGTCGATCCCGGCCGCGCAGGTGCGCCTCGAGACGAAGGAGCGCCTGCCGCTCTCCGACTTCCCGGCCCCCGCCTACGAGGCCGCCCCGCTCAAGCGCTACCTCATCGGCTCCCTGCAATTCTCGTCGGGCTGCCCGTATCGCTGCGAGTTCTGCGACATCCCGCAGCTCTACGGCCGCCAGCCGCGCCTGAAGAGCCCGGAGCAGATGCTCGGCGAGCTCGACGCGATCATCTCCCAGCCCGGGCACCCGGCGGTGGTGTACTTCGTCGACGACAACTTCATCGGCAACCGCAAGGCGACGAAGGACATGTTGCCCCACCTCGTGGCGTGGCAGAAGAAGAACCACTACCCGCTTCAGTTCGCCTGCGAGGCGACGCTGAACATGGCCAAGCAGCCCGACATCCTCGAGCTCATGCGCCAGGCCAACTTCATGACCGTCTTCGTCGGCATCGAGACGCCGGAGGAGGAGGCGCTCGCCGGCATCGACAAGAAGCACAACGCCGCCGTGCCCATGTACGAGGCCATCGAGACCCTCAACAGCTTCGGCCTGGAGGTCACCTCGGGCATCATCCTCGGCCTCGACACCGAGACCGACGGCTCGGAGCAGAAGCTCATCGACTTCGTCGACAAGTCGGCGGTGCCGGTGCTGACCATGAACCTGCTCCAGGCCCTGCCCAAGACGCCGCTCTGGGACCGCCTGACCCGCGAGGGCCGCCTCCTGCACGACGCCTCGCTCGAATCCAACGTCATGTTCAAGCGTCCCCACGACGACGTGGTGGCGAGCTGGCGCCGGGCCATCGCCCACGCGTACGAGCCGGAGAACCTGTTCGCGCGCTTCAAGTATCAGGTCGAGCGGACCTACCCGCACCGGATCAAGACCCCGCTGAAGGGCAAGCTGACCCGGACCAACCTGCGCCGCGGCCTCATCCTCGGCTTCAACATCGCCCTCCGGGTCGGCGTGCTGTCGGATTATCGCGGCGTGTTCTGGCGTGCGGCCGGCCATGCGCTCAAGCGCGGGCAGATCGAGGCGGTGTTCAACATGGGTTTCGTCGCCCACCACCTCATCCGCTTCACCCGCGAGGCCCTGCGCGGCGAGCACAACGCCTCGTTCTACGCGGCGAAGGCCGACCAGGCGAAGCAGGAGCGCGCCCCGTGGTGGCAGGCCGCGCGCAAGTTCCTTCCGACGTAGCGGTTCCGCCCCTCCCGCCGCGCGGGCGGGGCCAAAACCCCGTCAAGGAAAATCGACGCCTGCGACGGAATAGTCATGCGGGAGGCCTTGGCAGGCCGCTTGCAAGGTTCTATAGACCGCGCTCAACGTTTTCATAACGAGAAAGGAATCGACCGATCGGTCGGTTTCGACTTGAGAGATCGCCTGGGCAACCAGGTGGTGATGGCCGGAAGGCTTTGAGGGGGCCAACACCCACTCAGGCTTCGTCCGGCCATGTCCTGTCCGAGACTGCAGGCGCCGGGTCCCCGGCTTAATTTCCCAGCCTGCACAGACGGGGAAGACCGAAATTCAAGTCCCTGCTCCGGACGCTCAAGCGGACGGGACGGGGCATCGGTTTGAACCATCTCACCCGTGTCGTCCACCCATCCGGGGGATCGCAGGGGACAGGGCCGTGAAGCGTCGTCCAGGACGTTCCGGCTTTTCGTGGCCGAGTACCGTCCCGGGCGGCATGTGCAACCGGCGGACCCATCCTCGGGTTCCGCCAACCGGAGAGAGCCCCAGTGGACAGGACAGCCAAAGCTGATCTCGTCTCGACGCTCAACGGCGTGTTCGCGAACACGTCCGTCGTCGTCGTGGCCCACTACAAGGGCCTCACGGTCGCCGACATGCAGAAGCTGCGCGCGCAGATGAAGCTGGCCGGTGCCACCGTGAAGGTCACCAAGAACCGCCTCGCCAACATCGCTCTCGATGGCACGGACGTCGCCTCCATCAAGCCCCTCCTGAAGGGCCCGACCCTGCTCGCCTATTCGAGCGATCCGGTCGCGGCCGCCAAGGTTGCGGTGGACTTCGCCAAGGCCAACGACAAGCTCGTGATCCTCGGCGGCGCCATGGGCACGACAGCCCTGAACCCGGACGGCGTGAAGGCTCTGGCCTCGCTCCCGTCCCTCGACGAACTGCGCGCCAAGATCGTGGGCCTCATCCAGGCTCCCGCGACCAAGATCGCCCAGGTCGTCAACGCACCGGCGGCCAAGCTCGCCCGCGTGTTCGGGGCCTATGCCACGAAGGACGAGGCTCAGGACGAAGCGGCCTGAAGGTCGCATCGTCCTTTTCATCCCATCCGTTCAAACCGATATCTGAAGGAAATCACCCATGGCTGATCTCGCCAAGCTCGTCGACGACCTGTCCTCGCTGACCGTTCTCGAGGCCGCCGACCTCGCCAAGCTCCTCGAAGAGAAGTGGGGCGTCTCCGCCGCCGCCGCCGTCGCCGTCTCCGCCGGCCCCGCCGCCGGCCCGGCCGCCGCCGTCGAGGAGCAGACCGAGTTCACGGTCATGCTCACCGCCGCCGGCGACAAGAAGATCGAGGTCATCAAGGAGGTCCGCGCGATCACCGGCCTCGGCCTCAAGGAAGCCAAGGACCTCGTCGAGGGCGCTCCGAAGGCCGTCAAGGAGTCCGTCAACAAGGAAGAGGCCGAGAAGCTCAAGGCCCAGCTCGAGAAGGCTGGCGCCAAGGTCGAGCTCAAGTAAGACCCTTCGGTGGGCCGTTCCAGGCCCACTCACCTTCCGTCGGGTCCCTCGGGACCTGACGGCACCGAAGGCCCGCGGGTTCGCGCCCGCGGGCTAAGGTCGCTTCCGGCGACACGACCGGCCCGGCGACGGGCCACCAGATTTTCAGTTCGGGAGGGCGGCGTCCGGCGGGGCGCGTCCATCGCCTGGTCGCGGGAGGCACGAGCCTTCCCCGGGCATCCGGTACGCGGGACGTAGGAGCGAGGTCACCCATGGCCAACACGCTGGTCGGTCGCAAGCGCATTCGCAAATTCTTCGGCAAGATCAAGGAAGTCGCCGAGATGCCGAACCTCATCGAGGTTCAGAAGGCATCCTACGACCAGTTCCTGATGATGGACGAGCCGGAAGGCGGGCGGGGCGACGAAGGCCTGCAGACCGTGTTCAAGTCGGTCTTCCCGATCTCCGACTTCTCGGCCACCGCGCTCCTCGAATTCGTGAAGTACACGTTCGAGCAGCCGAAATACGACGTCGACGAGTGCCGTCAGCGCGGCATCACCTACGCGGCACCGCTGAAGGTGACGCTGCGCCTCATCGTGTTCGACGTCGATCCCGACACCGGCGCCAAGTCGGTCAAGGACATCAAGGAGCAGGACGTCTACATGGGCGACATGCCCCTGATGACGGAGAACGGCACCTTCATCGTCAACGGCACCGAGCGCGTCATCGTCTCGCAGATGCACCGTAGCCCGGGCGTGTTCTTCGACCACGACAAGGGCAAGACCCACTCGTCGGGCAAGCTGCTGTTCGCGGCGCGCATCATCCCGTATCGCGGCTCCTGGCTCGACGTCGAGTTCGACGCCAAGGACATCGTCCACGTCCGCATCGACCGCAAGCGCAAGCTGCCGGTGACCTCCCTGCTGTTCGCCCTCGGGCTCGACGGCGAGGAGATCCTGTCGACGTTCTACAACCGCGTCCTGTACGACCGCGACGGCGCCGAGTGGCGCGTGCCCTACGACGCCGATCGCCTGAAGGGCTTCAAGGCCTCCGTCGACCTCATCGACGCGGAGTCCGGCGAGGTCGTGCTCGAGGCCGGCAAGAAGCTCAACGCCCGCAACGCCCGGCAGATCGCCGAGCGCGGCGTGAACTTCCTCAAGGCGACCGACGAGGACCTCATCGGCCAGTACATCGCCGAGGACCTGGTCAACGCCAAGACCGGCGAGATCTGGGCCGAGGCCGGCGACGAGATCTCCGACAAGCTCCTGAAGAGCCTGGAAGAGGTCGGCATCACCGAGCTGCCCGTGCTCGACATCGACCACATCAACGTCGGTCCCTACATCCGCAACACGCTCGCGGTGGACAAGAACTCCGCCCGCGAGGGTGCGCTGTTCGACATCTACCGGGTCATGCGCCCCGGCGAGCCGCCGACCCTCGACACCGCCGAGGCGATGTTCCACTCGCTGTTCTTCGATTCGGAGCGCTACGACCTCTCGGCCGTCGGCCGCGTGAAGATGAACATGCGCCTCGACCTCGACGCCGAGGACACCGTGCGGACCCTGCGCCGCGAGGACATGCTCGCCGTGGTGAAGGCCCTCGTGGATCTCCGCGACGGAAAGGGCGAGATCGACGACATCGATCACCTCGGCAACCGCCGCGTGCGCTCGGTCGGCGAGCTCATGGAGAACCAGTACCGCCTCGGCCTGCTCCGCATGGAGCGCGCCATCAAGGAGCGGATGTCCTCCGTCGACATCGACACGGTGATGCCGCAGGACCTCATCAACGCGAAGCCGGCCGCCGCAGCCGTGCGCGAGTTCTTCGGCTCGTCGCAGCTGTCGCAGTTCATGGATCAGACCAACCCGCTCTCGGAGGTCACCCACAAGCGCCGCCTCTCGGCGCTCGGCCCGGGCGGTCTGACCCGCGAGCGCGCCGGCTTCGAGGTGCGCGACGTGCACCCGACCCATTACGGCCGCATCTGCCCCATCGAGACCCCGGAAGGCCCGAACATCGGCCTCATCAACTCGCTGGCGACCTTCGCCCGCGTGAACAAGTACGGCTTCATCGAGACCCCCTTCCGCAAGGTGAAGGACGGCGTCGTCACCACCGACGTCGCCTACCTCTCGGCCATGGAGGAGGCGAAGTACTACGTCGCCCAGGCCAACGCCCAGATGGACGAGGCTTTCAAGCTGACGGAGGACCTCGTGGTCTGCCGCCGCGCCGGCGACGTCATCGTCGTGCCGCCGGACCGCGTCGACCTCATGGACGTGTCGCCGAAGCAGCTCGTGTCGGTGGCCGCCGCGCTCATCCCGTTCCTCGAGAACGACGACGCGAACCGCGCCCTCATGGGCTCGAACATGCAGCGCCAGGCGGTGCCGCTGGTCCGCGCCGACGCGCCCTTCGTCGGCACCGGCATGGAGGCCGTGGTCGCCCGCGATTCCGGTGCCGCCATCGCGGCGCGCCGCACGGGCATCGTCGATCAGGTGGACGCCACCCGTATCGTCATCCGCGCCACGGAAGAGGCCGACGCCAACAAGCCCGGCGTCGACATCTACCGCCTGCAGAAGTTCCAGCGCTCCAACCAGTCGACCTGCATCACGCAGAAGCCCCTGGTGCGCGTCGGCGAGTCCGTGAAGAAGGGCGAGATCATCGCCGACGGTCCGTCGACGGAGTTCGGCGAGCTGGCGCTCGGCCGGAACGTGCTCGTCGCGTTCATGCCGTGGAACGGCTACAACTTCGAGGACTCTATCCTGCTCTCCGAGCGGATCGTCAAGGACGACGTGTTCACCTCGATCCATATCGAGGAGTTCGAGGTGATGGCCCGGGACACCAAGCTCGGTCCGGAAGAGATCACCCGCGACATCCCCAACGTCTCCGAAGAGGCCCTGAAGAACCTCGACGAGGCCGGCATCGTCTATATCGGTGCCGAGGTGCATGCCGGCGACATCCTGTGCGGCAAGATCACCCCGAAGGGCGAGAGCCCGATGACGCCGGAGGAGAAGCTCCTGCGCGCCATCTTCGGCGAGAAGGCCTCCGACGTGCGCGACACCTCGCTCCGGGTCCCGCCCGGGGTCACCGGGACCATCGTGGAAGTGCGCGTGTTCAACCGCCACGGCGTCGACAAGGACGAGCGCGCCCAGGCCATCGAGCGCGAGGAGATCGAGCGCCTCGCCAAGGATCGCGACGACGAGCAGGCGATCCTGGATCGCAACACCTACGCGCGTCTCGCCACCGTCCTCATCGGTCAGGCGCCCATCGCCGGTCCGAAGGGGTTCAAGAAGGAGACGGTGCTCAACCGCGAGGGTCTCTCCGAGTACCCGCGTTCCCAGTGGTGGCAGTTCGCCGTCATCGACGACCGTCTCATGACCGAGATGGAAGCGATGCAGAAGCAGTACGACGAGTCGAAGAAGCGCCTCGAGCAGCGCTTCCTCGACAAGGTCGAGAAGCTGCAGCGCGGCGACGAGCTGCCCCCCGGCGTGATGAAGATGGTCAAGGTCTTCGTCGCGGTGAAGCGCAAGATCCAGCCGGGCGACAAGATGGCCGGCCGCCACGGCAACAAGGGCGTCGTGTCGCGCATCGTGCCCATCGAGGACATGCCGTTCCTCGAGGACGGCACCCATGCCGACATCGTGCTCAACCCGCTCGGCGTGCCCTCGCGCATGAACGTCGGCCAGATCCTGGAGACCCATCTGGGCTGGGCCGCGGCCGGTCTCGGCCGCAAGGTCGGGCTCGCGGTGGATGCCTACCTGCGCAGCAACGACATCGCCCCCCTCAAGGCGGAGATGGAGGCGATCTACTCGCCGTCGGAGCTCGAAGGCCTGTCGGACGACGACATGGCGGAGGCGGCCAACAACGTGCGCCGCGGCGTGCCGATGGCGACCCCGGTGTTCAACGGCGCCAAGGAAGCCGACATCGAGCAGATGCTGGAACTGGCCGGTCTCGACCGGTCGGCCCAGTCGACCCTCTATGACGGCCGCACGGGCGAGCCCTTCGACCGCAAGGTGACGATGGGCTACATCTACATGCTGAAGCTGCACCACCTCGTGGACGACAAGATCCACGCCCGGTCGATCGGCCCGTACTCCCTCGTCACCCAGCAGCCGCTGGGCGGAAAGGCGCAGTTCGGCGGTCAGCGCTTCGGCGAGATGGAGGTCTGGGCCCTCGAGGCCTACGGCGCCGCCTACACCCTGCAGGAGATGCTCACGGTGAAGTCGGACGACGTCGCCGGCCGCACCAAGGTGTACGAGGCCATCGTGCGTGGCGACGACACCTTCGAGGCGGGCATCCCCGAATCGTTCAACGTGCTCGTCAAGGAGATGCGCTCGCTCGGCCTCAACGTCGAGCTCACCTCCTCGAAGAAGACCGCCAACGACCAGATCGAGCCGCCCGCCGAGGCGGCCGAGTAACCACCGCACCACGCTCCCGCGCCGGCATCGTGCCGGCGCGGTTCGAGCGGGGAGGGGAAGCGCCTCCCGGATGATGACGGCCAGCGGCGACTGAGGCAGTCGCGGCGCCGACCAGTTTTCAGCACGCGGTAGCCCCTCGGCGGAGGGTGCGCCCCGTCAGCAGGAGTCGATCCATGAACCAAGAGGTCATGAATCTTTTCAACCAGCAGGCTCAGCCCCAGAGCTTCGACCAGATCAAGATCTCGATCTCGTCGCCGGAGAAGATCCTCTCGTGGTCTTTCGGCGAGATCAAGAAGCCCGAGACGATTAACTACCGCACGTTCAAGCCCGAGCGCGACGGCCTGTTCTGCGCCCGCATCTTCGGGCCGATCAAGGACTACGAGTGCCTGTGCGGCAAGTACAAGCGCATGAAGTACAAGGGCGTCATCTGTGAGAAGTGCGGCGTCGAGGTCACCCTCGCGCGTGTGCGGCGCGACCGCATGGGCCACATCGAGCTCGCCGCCCCCGTCGCCCACATCTGGTTCCTGAAGTCGCTGCCGAGCCGCATCGGCCTCCTGCTCGACATGGCCCTCAAGGACCTCGAGCGGATCCTGTACTTCGAGTCCTACGTCACCATCGAGCCGGGCCTCACCCCCCTCAAGGAGCGTCAGCTCCTGTCGGAGGAGGAGTACCTGCGCGCCCAGGAGGAGTACGGCGAGGACTCGTTCACCGCCATGATCGGCGCCGAGGCCATCCGGCGGATTCTCCAGGAGCTCGACCTGGACGGCATCGCCGATTCGCTGCGCGAGGAGATCGCCACCACCACCTCCGAGCTGAAGCCGAAGAAGCTTCTCAAGCGCCTGAAGATCATCGAGGCCTTCCAGATGTCGGGCAACAAGCCCGAGTGGATGATCCTCACCGTGGTCCCGGTGATCCCGCCGGACCTGCGCCCCCTCGTCCCCCTCGACGGCGGCCGCTTCGCCACGTCCGATCTCAACGACCTCTACCGCCGCGTCATCAACCGCAACAACCGCCTCAAGCGGCTGATCGAGCTGCGCGCGCCCGACATCATCATCCGCAACGAGAAGCGCATGCTTCAGGAGGCGGTCGACGCCCTGTTCGACAACGGCCGCCGCGGCCGCGTCATCACGGGCGCCAACAAGCGTCCGCTGAAGTCGCTGGCCGACATGCTCAAGGGCAAGCAGGGCCGGTTCCGCCAGAACCTGCTCGGCAAGCGCGTCGATTACTCGGGCCGTTCGGTCATCGTGGTCGGTCCGGAGCTGAAGCTGCACCAGTGCGGCCTGCCGAAGAAGATGGCGCTCGAGCTGTTCAAGCCCTTCATCTACGCGCGCCTCGACGCCAAGGGATTCTCGGCCACCGTCAAACAAGCCAAAAAACTCGTCGAGAAGGAGAAGCCCGAGGTCTGGGACATCCTCGATGAGGTCATCCGCGAGCATCCCGTGATGCTCAACCGCGCGCCGACGCTCCACCGCCTCGGCATCCAGGCGTTCGAGCCCAAGCTCATCGAGGGCAAGGCGATCCAGCTTCACCCGCTGGTCTGCGCCGCGTTCAACGCCGACTTCGACGGCGATCAGATGGCCGTGCACGTCCCCCTGAGCCTCGAGGCTCAGCTGGAGGCGCGCGTGCTGATGATGTCGACGAACAACATCCTGCACCCCGCCAACGGCCTGCCGATCATCGTGCCGTCGCAGGACATCGTGCTCGGCCTATACTACCTCTCCATCGTGGCCGAGGGCGCCATCGGCGCGTTCGATCCGACGAGCAAGACCAACCCGATGCAGGGCGTCTTCGGCAATGTCGGCGAACTCGAGCACGCGCTCGCGGCCAAGACCGTCAAGCTGCACTCGAAGATCCGCTGGCGGTGGAACGGCATCGGTCCCGATGGCGAGCCCCTGACCAAGACCTACGACACCACCCCGGGCCGCGTGATCCTGTCCGGCGCCCTGCCGCTGCACAAGAACGTCCCCTTCGACGTCGTCAACAAGCTGATGACCAAGAAGGAGATCTCGTCGATGATCGACACCGTCTACCGCCATTGCGGTCAGAAGGAGTCGGTGATCTTCTGTGATCGCATCATGGCGCTCGGCTTCAACCACGCGTTCAAGGCCGGCATCTCGTTCGGCAAGGACGACATGGTGGTGCCCGACAACAAGTGGCCCATCGTGGACGACACCCGCGCGCTGGTGAAGGACTACGAGCAGCAGTACAACGACGGCCTGATCACCCAGGGTGAGAAGTACAACAAGGTGGTCGACGCTTGGGCCAAGTGCTCGGACAAGCTCGCCGCCGAGATGATGCTGCGCATCTCGACCGTGCAGAAGGACGAGAACGGCGCCGACAAGCAGATCAACTCGATCTACATGATGAGCCACTCCGGAGCGCGCGGTTCGCCGGCGCAGATGAAGCAGCTCGCCGCCATGCGCGGCCTGATGGCCAAGCCCTCGGGCGAGATCATCGAGACGCCGATCATCTCGAACTTCAAGGAAGGCCTCGACGTGCTCGAGTACTTCAACTCGACCCACGGCGCCCGTAAGGGCTTGGCTGACACCGCGCTGAAGACCGCCAATTCCGGCTACCTGACCCGCCGTCTCGTCGACGTCGCCCAGGACGCGGTCATCCGCGAGGTGGATTGCGGCTCGACCTCGGGCATCCGCATGCGCGCCATCGTCGATGCCGGCCAGGTCGTGGCCCCGCTCTCGATCCGCATCCTCGGCCGCGCCACGGCCGAGGACCTCGTCGCCCAGGACGGCACGGTCATCGTCAAGACCAACGAGACCATCGAGGAGAAGCACCTGCCCGCCATCCAGGCGGCGGGCATCCAGGAGGTGAAGATCCGCTCGGTGCTGGTGTGCCAGACCCGCAGCGGCGTCTGCGCCACCTGCTACGGCCGAGATCTGGCCCGCGGCACCCCCGTCAACATGGGCGAGGCCGTCGGCGTCATCGCGGCCCAGTCCATCGGCGAGCCGGGCACCCAGCTCACCATGCGCACCTTCCACATCGGCGGCGCGGCGCAGATCGCCGACTCGTCGTTCATCGAGTCGAGCTTCGAGGGCACCATCAAGATCCGCAACCGGGCGCTCGCCCGGAACACGGACGGCGACCTCATCGCCACGGGCCGCAACGTCGCCGTCGTCATCGTCGGCTCGGACGGCTCCGAGCGCGCGGTGCACCGCCTGCAATACGGCGCCAAGCTGCGGGTGGACGAGGGCGACAAGGTCAAGCGCGGCCAGCGCGTGGCCGAATGGGACCCCTACACCCGTCCGATCATCACCGAGACGGACGGCATCGTCGCCTACGAGGACCTCATCGACGGTCAGTCCATCACGGAGACCACCGACGAGTCCACGGGTATCGCCAAGCGCGTGGTCATCGACTGGCGCGGCACCGCCCGCACCGCCGACCTCAAGCCGGCGATGCTGGTGCTCGACGCCGACGGCAAGCCGATGAAGCTGCCGCGCGGCTCGGATGCCCGCTACTTCCTGCCCGTCGACGCCATCATCGGCTACGATCCGGGCGGGCGGGTGAAGGCCGGCGACATCCTCGCCCGCGTCTCCACCGACTCGGCCAAGACCCGCGACATCACCGGCGGTCTGCCGCGGGTGGCGGAGCTGTTCGAGGCCCGTCGGCCCAAGGACGCGGCGATCATCGCGGAGAAGTCGGGCACGATCCAGTTCGGGCGCGACTACAAGAACAAGCGTCGCCTGACGCTGACCCCGCATGACGGCTCGGAGGCGGTCGAGTACCTCATCCCCAAGGGCAAGCACATCCACCTGCAGGACGGGGACGTGGTGGAGCTCGGCGACTACATCGTCGACGGCAACCCGGCGCCGCACGACATCCTGGCGATCAAGGGCGTGGAGGAGCTCGCCGCCTACCTCGTCAACGAGATCCAGGAGGTCTACCGGCTCCAGGGCGTGGCCATCAACGACAAGCACATCGAGGTCATCGTCCGGCAGATGCTGCAGAAGGTCGAGATCACCGACGGCGGCGATTCGGACATCCTCACGGGTGACCAGATCGATCGCACCGAGCTCGCGGACATCAACGAGAAGCTGCTGGCCGAGGGCAAGAAGCCGGTCGTCGGCGTTCCGGTGCTGCTCGGCATCACCAAGGCGTCGCTGCAGACGAAGTCGTTCATCTCGGCGGCCTCGTTCCAGGAGACCACCCGCGTCCTCACGGAGGCGGCCGTCAACGGCAAGATCGACTACCTCGAGGGTCTCAAGGAGAACGTCATCGTCGGCTCGCTCATCCCCGCCGGCACGGGCTCCATGGCCGCCGACATCCGCGCCGTGGCGCGGCGTCGCGACGCCATGATCCTCCAGCAGAAGGCCGCCGAGAGCGGTGCGCAGCCCCTCGCCGGGCTGCCGCCCGCCGCCGAGTAGGCCCGGGCACCAGCGCGAGACCACGAGGGGCCGCCCATGGGCGGCCCCTTTTTCGTGCGCGACCACGCGAACGGACGAAACGGGCCCCGAAACCCGGGTCGATTCACGGTTCCCTAGGGGAAATGGGTTGACGGGGTCCGAATCCACCTCTATCAGGCCCTCATTGAACGGCTGGCCGTAGGCAGCATCTGATCCACGAGCGTCTCGCTCGGATCCACGCTTCCTAAACGCATCCGACTTCAACAGACGAACACGTGTCAGCCCGGCATGATCGCTTGCTTCAGTGCAGGTGATCCTCTGCTTGCAACGGCGCGCCAAAGGCTGAAATCAGCCTGGGGCGCGGTTTTGCGTTTCATCGCACAGCTTGTGCGGCGACGGGGCGGGCCAAACGAGATTTGGATTTCGACGGTCGCCGACGCAGGCGACGCGTTTCGAGAGGATTGGCATGCCGACGATCAACCAGCTGATCGCTCAGCCGCGCAAGGCGCAGAAGAGCCGCAACAAGGTGCCGGCGCTCGACGCCTGCCCGCAGAAGCGTGGCGTCTGCACCCGCGTCTACACGACGACCCCCAAGAAGCCGAACTCCGCGCTCCGCAAGGTCGCCAAGGTTCGTCTGACCAATGGCTTCGAGGTCATCGGTTACATCCCGGGCGAGGGTCACAACCTTCAGGAGCACTCCGTGGTGATGATCCGCGGCGGCCGCGTGAAGGATCTTCCCGGCGTTCGCTACCACATCCTGCGCGGCGTGCTCGACACGCAGGGCGTCAAGGGTCGTAAGCAGCGTCGCTCCAAGTACGGCGCCAAGCGCCCGAAGTAAGATCAGCGTCCGGGGTCAAAGCTTCGGACGAGCCAAGATTTTCGCGCACCCCGCAAGGATGTCGCCGGCCCCGATGGGGCTCAAGGCGGCCTGCGTGGGGTGGTTTCAAGATCCTAGATTTATACGGAGCGAGCGATGTCCCGCCGCCATTCTGCCGAGAAGCGCGAAATCATCCCGGACGCCAAGTACGGCGATATCGTCCTGACCAAGTTCATGAATTCGATCATGTACGAGGGCAAGAAGTCCATCGCGGAAGGCATCGTCTACGGCGCGTTCGACATCGTCGAGAACCGCGCCCGCGCCAACCCCATCGAGGTGTTCCGCGCCGCCCTCGAGAACGTGGCCCCGGCCATCGAGGTCCGCTCCCGCCGCGTCGGCGGTGCGACCTACCAGGTCCCCGTCGAGGTGCGCACCGAGCGCCGCCAGGCGCTCGCCATCCGTTGGCTCATCCAGGCCGCCCGTGGCCGCAACGACCGCACCATGGTCGAGCGCCTCTCGGCCGAGCTCCTCGACGCCGCGAACAACCGCGGCAATGCCGTGAAGAAGCGGGAAGACACGCACCGGATGGCGGAAGCCAACCGCGCCTTCTCGCACTACCGCTGGTAAGCGGACCCGGACCCTTTCAGGAGCAATCCGATGCCCCGCACGCACGCGATCGAGGACTACCGCAACTTCGGCATCATGGCTCACATCGATGCCGGCAAGACCACGACCACCGAGCGGATCCTCTACTACACCGGCAAGTCCCATAAGATCGGCGAAGTCCATGACGGCGCCGCGACCATGGACTGGATGACGCAGGAGCAGGAGCGTGGCATCACGATCACCTCCGCCGCGACCACCTGCTTCTGGCGCGACAAGCGCCTGAACATCATCGACACCCCCGGCCACGTGGATTTCACCATCGAGGTGGAGCGCTCGCTCCGCGTGCTCGACGGGGCCGTGTGCGTGCTCGACGGCAACCAGGGTGTCGAGCCCCAGACCGAGACCGTCTGGCGCCAGGCCGACAAGTACGACGTGCCGCGCGTCGTGTTCGTCAACAAGATGGACAAGGTCGGCGCCGACTTCTTCAAGTGCGTCGCCGACATCATCGACCGCGTCGCCGGCAAGCCGGTGTGCCTGCAGCTGCCGATCGGCGCCGAGACCTCCTTCAAGGGCGTCATCGACCTGATCAAGATGAAGGCCATCGTCTGGACCTCGGAGAAGCTCGGCGCCGAGTTCGCCGAGACTGAGATCCCCGACGATCTCGCCGAGCAGGCTGCGGAGTACCGCATCAAGCTCGTCGAGGCCTGCGTCGAGATGGACGACGATGCCATGGCGGCCTACCTCGACGGTGTCGAGCCGGATGCCGAGACCATGCACCGCCTCGTGCGCACCGCCGTCCAGCGTCGCGCCTTCCACCCGGTGCTGTGCGGCTCGGCCTTCAAGAACAAGGGCGTGCAGCCCCTGCTCGACGCCGTGGTCGAGTACCTGCCGTCCCCCGCCGATCGCGGCGAGATCAAGGGCATCGACTTCAAGACCGAGGAAGAGACCGTCCGGCACCCGTCCGACAGCGATCCCTTCTCCATGCTCGCCTTCAAGATCATGGACGATCCGCACGTCGGCACGATCACGTTCTGCCGGGTCTACTCGGGCAAGACCGAGTCCGGCGCCAACGTCATCAACTCGTCGCGCGACAAGAAGGAGCGTGTCGGCCGCATGCTTCTCATGCACGCCAACAACCGCGAGGACGTCAAGGAAGCCTTCACGGGCGACATCGTGGCTCTCGCCGGCCTCAAGGACACCCGCACGGGCGACACCCTGTGCGATCCGCAGAAGGCCGTGATCCTCGAGAAGATGGAGTTCCCCGAGCCCGTCATCGAGATCGCCGTCGAGCCGAAGTCGAAGGCCGATCAGGAGAAGCTCGGCATCGCGCTGGCCAAGCTCGCCGCCGAGGACCCCTCGTTCCGGGTCTCGACGGACCAGGAGTCGGGCCAGACCATCCTTCGCGGGATGGGCGAGCTCCACCTCGACATCAAGGTCGACATTCTGCGCCGCACCTACATGGTCGACGCGAATATCGGCCAGCCGCAGGTCGCCTACCGTGAGAAGCTCACGAAGCGCACCGAGATCGACTACACCCACAAGAAGCAGACCGGCGGTACCGGTCAGTTCGCCCGGGTGAAGTTCGTCGTGGAGCCCAACGAGCCCGGCAAGGGCTTCGAGTTCTCCTCGAAGATCATCGGCGGCACGGTGCCCAAGGAGTACATCCCGGGCGTCGAGAAGGGCCTTAACTCGGTGCTCGGCGCCGGTATCCTCGCGGGCTTCCCCGTGGTGGACATCAAGGTCGAGCTCATCGACGGCGCCTACCACGACGTCGATTCGTCGGCCCTCGCCTTCGAGATCGCGTCGCGCGCAGCCCTCCGTGAGGCCCTCCAGAAGGGTGGATCGGTGCTGCTCGAGCCGGTGATGAAGGTCGAGGTCGTCTCGCCGGAAGAGTATACCGGTTCGGTGATCGGCGATCTGAACTCCCGCCGTGGCCAGATCCAGGGCCAGGACATGCGCGGCAACGCGAACGTCATCAACGCGATGGTGCCGCTCGCCAACATGTTCGGCTACGTGAACCAGCTGCGCTCCTTCTCCCAGGGACGCGCCAACTTCACGATGCAGTTCGACCATTACGAAGAGGTGCCGCGCGGCGAGGCCGAGAAGGTCGTCGCGAAGTACGCCTAAGGCTTCCCGCCTTTTCCGGACCGCAGCAGCATCACCTGAAACACTGAGATAGACGGAGGCTACGATGGCCAAAGAGAAATTCGCTCGTACGAAGCCGCACTGCAACATCGGCACGATCGGTCACGTGGACCACGGCAAGACGTCGCTGACGGCGGCGATCACGAAGGTCCTGGCCGAGACGGGCGGGGCGACGTTCACGGCC
>NZ_JAKSXV010000059.1 GCF_022829345.1 Methylobacterium sp. J-090
GCTACCAGCCGCCTGCGCCAGAGGTCCTCATCTGGCCAACCGAACCGAGCGGATCAGTGCCGTCCGCTCGCCCTGCCATCGTCACGCGACCGACGATGCACTAACTTCGAACATGGGCCACCGAACGGGGGCAGGCCAGTCACGCGAAACGGCTTGCACGGCCAAGCTTCGAAACGTAATAATGTTTCACTTACCATCCAGGCCGGTGGTCCGGCACCGGCTTTGCACGGTTGCCGGACGACGGATTGGAACGGCCGACACCCTGCCCGAGAAGACCCCACCCGATGCCCCTGAAACCTGGCCTGCGCCTGGGCATGGCCCTCGCCGCCCTGTCCTTCACGCCGGCCGCCCGGGCCGAGGAGGCGGCGGTCACGCTGGACACCCTCACGGTGGAGGGCGCCGGCATCGGCTTCAACGTACCGGAGGGCGCCATCGGCTTGATCGGCCCGACGCCGGGCTTCAGCGCGGCCCGGGCGGTGAGCAGCACGAAGACCGACACCCCCCAGCGCGACGTGCCCCAGGTCGTCACCGTGGCCTCGCGCGAAGTCATCACCGATCTGGCCGCCACGCGGGTCGACCGGGTGTTCAACTACACCCCGGGCGTCGCCCAGCAGAACAATTTCGGCGGCCTGACGGTGTTCAGCTACGCCGTGCGCGGCGTCACCACCTCGGAGATCTTCAGGAACGGTTTCGCCATAAACCGGGGCTTCCCGCCGCCGCCCGATACCCAGAACGTCGAGCGCATCGAGGTGCTGAAGGGCGCGGGCGGCGCCCTGTTCGGGCGCAGCGATCCGGGCGGCGTCGTCAACATCATCACGAAGCAGCCGACGGCCCAGCGCTTCGTCGAGATGGGCGGCCTGTGGGGCAGCTTCGAGCAGTTCCGCGGCACGGTGGATGCCGGCGGCGCCCTCAACGAAGACAAGACCGTCCAGTACCGGTTCAACTTCGCGGCCGGGCGCCAGAACAGCTTTCGCGATTACGTGGATGGCGACCGGCTGTTCGTGGCGCCGTCCCTCAGCTGGCAGATCACGCCCGACACCAAGGTCACCGTCGAGACCGAGTTCGTGCGCAACCGCATCGTGTTCGATCGCGGCGTGATCGCCATCAACAAGCAGCTCGGATTCCTGCCGATCTCGCGCTTCCTCGGCGAGCCCGGCCAGAGCACCGAGCAGACCTCGAACACCCTGCAGGTTCGCCTTGAGCATCGCTTCGACGCCGACTGGCAGATGCGGCTGGGCGCACACTTCAACACCGGGACGCTCGAGGGTGAATCCGCCGAGATCCGGAGCATCGCGGCCGACAACCGCACGGTCTCCCGCGACCGCAATTTTCGCGATTACCGCTGGGATACCGCCATCGGCCAGGCCGAGGTGATCGGCCGCTTCGCCACCGGCCCCCTGGCGCACACCCTGCTCCTCGGCTTCGAGCGCGAGAGCACCGACAGCCGCACGGTCTACCTGCGCTCGAACTTCCGGCAGAACCCGTTTTCCATCGACATCGACAATCCGCGCTACGGCCAGCCCCTGCCGCCATTCACCATCCCGCGCAACAACCTCGAGCGGGTGACGAACACCGCTCTCTACGCACAGGACCAGATCGCGCTCAGCCCCGAATGGAAGGCGCTGCTCGGCGTCCGGTTCGACTTCTTCGAGCAGTCGTTCCGCGAGCGTATCCCACGCAGCGACGTCGAGCAGACGCGGGCTGCCGCGACGCCGCGCGCCGGCCTCGTCTACCAGCCGCTCCTTGAACTCGCGCTCTACACCAATGTCGGCACGAGTTTCCGGCCCAACATCGGCCCCGATGCGGCGGCGGTCTCGCGCGGAGTCCCGTTCGCGCCCGAGACCGGCATCGGCTACGAGGTCGGGGCCAAGCTCGATCTCTACGGCGGGGCACTCGGCCTCACGGGAGCGGCCTTCCGCATCGAGCGCGAGAACGTGCTGACCCCGGACCCGAACAACAGCGGCTTCTCCTTCGCGGCGGGCGGCGTGCGCAGCCAGGGCTTCGAACTCACGGCCACGGGCCAGATCTCGCCCGAACTGCGCCTCATCGGCGGCTACGTCTATGCGGACGCCGTGGTGACGAAGGACAACATCCTGCCGGTGGGGGCGCCCCTCATCAACATCCCCAGGCACAGCGGCAGCCTGCTCGCCGTCTACGAAGTCCAGACCGGTCCATGGGCGGGTCTCGGGATCGGCGGCGGCGTGCGCGGGGTCGGCGAGCGAGCCGGCGACGCGGGCGGCACCGGCTTTACCCTGCCGGCCTACATCGTCGCCGACGCGCTCGCCTATTACCGCTACGAGAACATCCGCTTCGGCTTCAACGTCGAGAACATCTTCGACACGGAGATCTACGAGAGTTCGCTCAACGTGTTCCGGGTCTATCCCGGATCGCCGCGGCGCTTCACCGGCACCGTCTCGGTGCGGTTCTGATGACGGCGCCGACGCGTTGGCGCACCTTGGCCGAGGCGGCGGAGCGATGACGGCGCCCGATCCGGCCGTGCGGATGGTGGAATGACCGGGATCGCGCATCGGGCCCATCGGATCATGGAGCCTGTGCGGAAGTTCGTCTTCCTGCACCTCCAGATTCGCGACCCGCTTCTTGCCGTAATGGAACCCGGCCTGTTCTGGAGCCGGGCGCCCGCGCAGATCCCAGCGACCGGGCCAAGACCTCGGACCGCGTTAAACGTTCCGTGAGGAGGCCATGCCAGGGTTCCGGGGGAATGCCGCCACGATGGCAGCGACCGTTTCCGGAGCCTTGGAGGCCTTGATGTCCGCCTTCGACGTCCGCGATCTGCTGAAAGCGGCGGACCAGACAGACCGGCAGGTCGCCAGGACCGTGGCGACCGCCGTCGAGGCACCGCTTCCGGAAACGCGCGGTCGAGGGGCAGGGGGCAGGGGCGAGCCGATGTCCCCGGTGGTTCTGGCGGATTGCGTCCGGACCGGCGAGTTCCTCGTCATCGTCGGCGTCGGCTTGGCGGTCCAGCGCCTGTCCCCCTCCTGCTTCGGTCCGCTCTCGTTCCGTCAGCTCGCCGCCGCCGCCGGCGTCGCGATCCTGGCCGTCATCCTGTTCCAGGCTGCCGGCGCCTACCGCATCGACGCCGTCCGCGGGTTTCTACGTACGGCCCCGCGGCTGGCGGCGGCCTGGACGGCCGCGCTCCTCCTCGTCGCCGCCGGTTTGGTCCTGACCGAGGCCGCCGATCCCTGCGCCCGGGCCTGGCTCGCGCCCCTCTACGGCATCGGCCTCGGTCTGATCCCGGCCGGACGCTTCGCCGTCGCCCGCCTCGTCCGGATGCGAATGCGACGCGGGCAGTTCGACCGTCGCACGGCGATCGTCGGCGGCGGGCCCGTGGCCGAGGACCTCATCCGGGCCCTCGACGCCCAGGCCGAGTCCGGCATCCGCATCGTCGGCGTGTTCGACGACCGCGGCGACCAGCGCTCCGACACGGTGGTGGCGGGATACCCCAAGCTCGGCACCGTCGACGACCTCGTCGCCTATGCCCGCACCACCCGCCTCGACCTCATCATCTTCACCATCCCCATCGCCGCCGAGGACCGCATCCTCCAGATGCTGGCCAAGCTCTGGGTCCTGCCCATCGACATCCGCCTCTCGGCCCAGGCCTCGAAGCTGCGCCTGCGCCCGCGCGCCTATTCCTACCTCGGCGCGGTGCCGGTGCTCGACGTGTTCGACAAGCCGATGGCCGATTGGGACATCATCGCCAAAAGCGTCTTCGACCGCCTCGTCGGCCTCACCATGCTGGTGGC
>NZ_JAKSXV010000063.1 GCF_022829345.1 Methylobacterium sp. J-090
AAAAATATAGTGTTGTCTTTCCAAACCGCTACAGTATCGAACTTGCGCGCACGAATTGTTTCTCGTGTCGTCTTACATGTAGTTTAGGCCCGTTTCGGTTGTCCGATTTCGTCCGCCCCGGACCCGCCTATGAAAATACGCCCCTCTTCATCATCGACGTGATTGTCATAATAAATATGATTCATCGGCCCGCTCGTGCGGAAAGAATCGCGGACCGTGAAGGGCGATGGAAGTCACCGGTTGCTGCGGGCGGACCGAGATCAGGCCGAGAAAGACCGGCGGCGACTTTCCCCGGCCATGCCTTTGACACGTGCAGGCCGAGTTGACGTCGAATCTCGTCCCAGCGGCACCGGACCGGACGCCGGGCCCGTGGGGAGCGGGCGTCGTGCAGCGTCGTCCGGCCGGGCCGCCGGTGCCGCCTTGACCCGGACGCGCCCGGCTTCCATCCCATCGGCATGCATCCCACCCGCATGACCCGTCCGCGCGACCACCTCTGGCGGCCCTACACGCAGATGAAGAATGCCGCCCCGCCCCTGGAGGCGGTGCGGACCCACGGCACGCGCATCGTGCTCGCCGACGGGCGCGAGCTCGTGGACGGCATCGCCTCGTGGTGGACGGCGGCGCACGGCTACAACCATCCCCATATCCGCGCCGCCGTCGCCGCCCAGCTCGAGGCCATGCCGCACGTGATGTTCGGCGGCCTCACCCACGCTCCGGCCGAGGGCCTGGCCGCCCGCCTCGCCGCCCTCCTGCCGGGCGACCTCGACCACGTGTTCTTTTCGGACTCCGGCTCGGTGGCCGTCGAGGTCGCGTTGAAGATGGCCGTCCAGCTGTGGCTCAACCGGGGGGTCGCCGGGCGCACCCGCATCCTCGCCTTCCGCGGCGGCTACCACGGCGACACCCTGGGGGCGATGTCGGTCTGCGACCCGCAAGAGGGCATGCACCGGCGCTTCGGCGCCTACCTGCCGACCCAGGTCTTCTGCGACCTCCCGACGGATGCGGAACGGATCGCGGCCCTCGATTCCTGCCTCGCCCGACACCGCGAAACCCTGGCGGCGGTGATCGTCGAGCCCCTGGTCCAGGGGGCCGGCGGCATGCGGATGCATCCCCCCGCGGTGCTGGCCGCGGTGGCGCGCCTCGCTCAAGCCCACGGCCTGCCCCTCATCGCCGACGAGATCTTCACCGGGTTCGGCCGCACCGGCACCCTGTTCGCCTGCGAGCAGGCCGGCATCGTCCCCGACATCCTCTGCCTGTCGAAGGCGCTGACCGGGGGCACGATGGCGCTGGCCGCCACCGTGGCCACCGGCGCGGTGTTCTCGGAATTCCTCTCGGACGACCCCGCCGCCGCCCTCATGCACGGCCCGACCTTCATGGCCAATCCCCTGGCCTGCGCGGCGGCACAGGCCAGCCTCGACCTGTTCGAAACCGAACCCCGCCTCGCGCAAAGCCGGGCCATCGGCCGGCGCCTGGACGCCGGCCTCGCCCCCTTGCGCGGCCGGCCCGGCCTCGCCGACGTGCGGGTGCTCGGCGCCATCGGGGCGGTGCAATGGACCGACGTGCCGGACCTCGCCGAGGTCAAGCGGCGCCTCGTCGAACGCGGCGTCTGGGTCCGGCCGTTCGGCGACATCGTCTACCTCACGCCGGCCCTCACCATCGACGAACCGGACCTCGACCGGCTCATCGAGGCCGTCGTGACCGTGGTGTGCGACGTGACACGGACATGAGGGCTGCAACCTGCGGCGCGCTTTCTCGTTGGACCAGGGTCGGGAGCGGCGCAGGACCCCGTGGACCGTTACGGGTACGCCCGTGGACCGTTACGGGCCGCATCCCATGGAACGGGCGGGAGGGTGCATCGTGGTGGATGAGACGACGGGCTCGGACGACGATCGGCCGGTGATTCTCTTGGTCGAGGACGAGGCGCTGACCATCATGGATCTCGGCGACGTGCTCGAAGGGGGGGGCTACGACACGGTGCAATGCGCCTCCGCCGAGCGGGCCCTCGGCATCCTCCACGAGCGCCCCGATATCTGCGGCCTCATCACCGACGTCGAATTGTCGGGCAAGACCAATGGGTTCGACCTCGCCAACGCGGCCTCGGCCGCGCGCCCGCACCTGCCCATCGTCATCGTCTCAGGGCGGGCCGCACCCGATCCCGAGCGGATGCCGCCGGGCGCCCGCTTCATCGCCCGCCCGTGCACGGGCGAGGATATTCTCCATCAGATCAAGGGCTTGCTGCCCGTCTGAGACTCTCCGGCGAGGTGGTTCCGCCACCATGCCAAGGTGTCGTCGAGGCCCGTTTCCAGGGTGAACCGGGGGCGAAAGCCCACCTCTTCAGCAAGGCGCGCGACGGCGGCCTCGATCACCGCCGGCTCGGACGGCCCCAGCGCCCGGGCCCCGTATTCCAAGAGGTCCGGTCGCCCCGTCCGCTCGGCCAGCCCGTCGAGGAGTTCGCGCACCGACACGGCTCGTCCCGATGCGATATTGACGGCGCCCGCCACCGGACTGTCGAGGAGAGCGGCCAAAGCGCCTGCCGTATCAACGACATGCAGGAAATCACGGGCCTGGTGTCCCGGCGACGTCGGGAACGCGGCGCCGGTGAGGAGGGCGTGGGCGGCGTCGCTCACGAGGCGGCCCCGGCGCTCACCGGGTCCGTAGAGATAGAATAGCCGCCCCCAGGCGAAGGACAGACCGACGCTCTCGGCGTAGGCCGAAAGTATTCGGCGCGTTCCGTCCTTGGCTGCGCCGTAGAGGGTCGCTGGCCGGCAGGCACTGGTTGCCTCGTCGAAGCGCGGAGGACCCCAGGCATACTCGGCGCAGGTGCCCGATACGACGAGCCGCCTGCCTCCCGCCTCGTGAAAGCTTCGAGCGAGGTCGAGGCTGGCCGCGACCCAGTCGAGGTTGCGCGGCGAGGTCCAGTACCGGCCCGGCTCGGCGTCCCAGGCCAGGTGCAGGAGGTGGCTCGGCGCCACCTCGGCGATGAGCGCGCGGCGCTGGACTTCGTCGAGGAGGTCGGCGGCGTGGACGACGGCGCCGGACATCGGAGCCCGCGCAACGGCATGGACGATGAACCCGCGCGCCGCCAGGGCCGGGACGGCATGACGCCCGACGAAGCCGGAGGCGCCGGTGACGAGGACCCTCATGCGGTCCAGTCCGGGTAGGCGAGATCGCGCTCGGCGATCACCGTGACGGGCTCGGGCCAGGTCACATCGAGGGCCGGATCGTTCCAGCGCAGCCCCCGCGCACTGCCGGCGACGTAGGCGCGGTCGATCATGTAGAGCACCTCGGCGTCATCGCTCAGGGCCTGGAAGCCGTGGGCGAAGCCGGCCGGGATGTAGAGGGCGCAGCGGTTGGCCGCCGTCAGCTCGACGGCGAAGCTCTTGAGATAACTCGCGGAATCCGGCCGCAGATCGACGATCACGTCGTGGATGCCCCCCCCCGTGCAGCGCACGAGCTTGGTCTCGGCGTGCGGAGGAACCGAGAAATGCATCCCCCGCACGGTGCCGCGCCGCGTGTTGAACGACACGCTCGACTGGGCGAACGCCCCGACGAGGCCATGCGCCGCGAACTCGTCGGCGCAGGCGGTCCGGGCGAAGAAGCCGCGCGCGTCGGCCATGGGCTCGGGCCACACCCGGTAGGCGCCGGCGAGCGGCGTTTCCTCGAAGCGCATGGCGTCAGTTTATGTCGAGGCGCGGGATCGCCGTGACGAAGCGCCCGCCCCAGTCGCGGATGGCGGCCATCTCGCGGGCGATCTCGTCCTTGAGGTTCCAGGGCAGGATCAGGACGTAGTCCGGCCGCAGGGCGAGCAGGTCTTCCGGCGAGACCACGGGAATCCGGCTCCCGGGCAGGAGGGTGCCCTGCTTGTGCGGCGAGCGGTCGGCCACCGCCGCGACAAGTTCGGGGCCGATGCCGCAATAGTTGAGGAAGGTGTTGCCCTTGGCCGCCGCCCCGTAGGCGCAGACCCGGGCGCCCTTCAGGCGAAGATCCGCCAGGAAGGCGAGCGTCGCGCATTTGATGGCGACCACGTCCTCGGCGAAGGCCGCGTAGCCGTCCGCCGCGAACAGACCGCCGGCGCGCTCGGCCTCGCGGACGCGCTCCACCGCCGGACCGGTCGGATGCCCGGCCTCGGTATGGCAGAAGAACACCCTGAGGGAGCCGCCGTGGGTCGGCAGTTCCTCGACGTCGAACACCCGCAGGCCGTGGCTCTCCAGGATGCCCGACACCACACCGAGGGACAGATACGAAAAATGCTCGTGGTAGATGGTGTCGAACTGGCGCTCCTCGATCATCCGCAGGAGGTGCGGGAACTCGAAGGTGCCGGCGCCCTCGGCCTTGAGCAGGATGCGGAACCCCTCCACGAAGTCGTGGATGTCGGGCACGTGGGCGAGCACGTTGTTGGCCGCCGTGAGGTCGGCGGCGTGGCCCTCGGCCACGAGGCGGCGGGCGGTCTCGGCGCCAAAGAACGCGACCTCGGTCGGCACGCCGCGCGACACGGCGACCTTGGCGACATTGGCCGCCGGCTCGACGCCCAAGGCCGGGATGCCGCGCGCGACAGCGTATTGCAGGAGGTAGCCGTCGTTGCTCGCCACCTCCACGACCTTGCTGTCGGCCCCGAGGCCGAAGCGCGCCTGCATGCCTGCGACATAGGCCTCGGCATGCGCCAGCCAGCCGGCGGAAAAGCCTGAAAAGTAAGCGTAATCCGAAAAAATCGCCTCCGGCGTCTCGAAGGCTTCGAGCTGCACGAGGTAGCAGGTGTCGCAGACGAAGGCGTGGAGCGGGTGGAACATCTCGCCCATCCCGGCCCGGTCGGCCGGCACGTAGGCGTTGGCCAGCGGCGACAGGCCGAGATCGGCCACGGTGCGGGAGAGGGGCGCGCCGCAGGCGCGGCAGGCGGGTCGGGTCACGGTGCTCACGCTCCCAGGGTCTCGTAGGCGCCGATCTGCGCCAGGGTGAGGTCGAGGGCCGACGCCCCCTGCGCGTGCGCCCGGTGCCAAGCCGTGGTCCAGGCCAGCGCCGTGTCGAGGCGCAGGCGCCGGTCCCATCCGAGATACGCGCGCGCCTTCGAGGCATCGACCTTGAGGAAGGTCGCCTCGTGCGGGTGGGTCTTTTCGGAGAGATGCCAGGCGGCACCCTCGCCCCATTCCCGCGCCAAAGTCTCGACGATGGTCGAGACCGGCCGGCAATCCTCGTCGGCCGGGCCGAAATTCCAGGCCTCCGCCACCCCTGCCCCGCATTCCCCGCACAGGGCTTCGGCCAGCCGGAGGTAGCCGCTCAGGGGTTCGAGGACGTGCTGCCACGGCCGGGTGGCGTGGGGCGCCCGGATCTCGACGGAGCGGCCGCTTAAGAAGGCCTGGACGATGTCGGGGATGAGCCGGTCTTCGGACCAGTCGCCGCCGCCGATGACGTTGCCGGCCCGGGCGGTGGCCACGCGGCAATCGCGCTCGGCGAGGAACGAGGCGCGGTAGGCGCTGGTGACGAGTTCGGCGCAGGCCTTGGAGCTGCTGTAGGGGTCGTGGCCGCCCAGCGCCTCGGTCTCGCGGTAGCCGTAGGGCCATTCGCGGTTGGCGTAGGCCTTGTCGCTCGTCACCACCACCACGGCGCGCACCGACGGGGTAGCGCGCACGGCCTCCAGCACGTGGGCGGTGCCCATGACGTTGGTGGCGTAGGTGGCGAGCGGATCGCGGTAGGACGGGCGCACCAGGGCCTGGGCGGCCATGTGGATCACGATCTCGGGCCGCGTGGCCGAGAGGGCATCGCGCACGGTGTCGGCGGACCGGATGTCGCCGAGATGGGATTCCATGCGCCCGGAAAAGCCAGTGAGGTCGAACAGGTTCGGGGTGGTCTCGGGCGGCAGGGCGAGCCCGCTCATCCGGGCGCCGAGGCGCTCCAGCCACAGGCTCAGCCACGCGCCCTTGAAGCCCGTATGCCCGGTGACGAGCACCGGCCGCCCGGCCCAGAAGGCGGGGTCGGGGTTGCGGGCGCCCGCGTTCGGCGGCGTATGAATAGGACTCTGCAAGCCGTCGTGTCTCCGGATCGCGCCTCCCTACACCGGGATGGCGCCGGTGTCAGTTCGCACCTACCAGCACTTCCACGGCGCCTGCCCCCCGGCCCAGAGGGCTTCGAGGTGGTTCTTGTCGCGCAGGGTATCCATGGCCTGCCAGAAGCCCGTGTGGACGTAGGCCGAGAGCTCGCCGTCATGGGCGAGGCGCTCCAGGGGCTCGGCCTCCCACACGGTACCGTCACCGGCGATGTGATCGAGGACGCGCGGCGACAGCACGAAGAAGCCGCCGTTGATGGTCGCCCCGTCGCCCGCCGGCTTTTCGCGAAAGCTGCGCACGGCATCGCCGTCGAGTTCGAGGGCGCCGAAGCGGCCCGGCGGCGTCACCGCCGTGAGGGTGGCGAGACGCCCATGGGACTTGTGGAAGGCGGCGAGCGCGGTCAGATCGACGTCGGCGACGCCGTCGCCGTAGGTCATGAAGAAATCCTCGTCGCCGAGATAGTCGCGCACGCGCTTGAGGCGACCGCCCGTCATGGTGGTCTCGCCGGTCTCGATGAGGGAGACGCGCCAGTCCTCGGCGGCGCTGCGGTGGAAGTCGACGTGCCCGGCCCCGACATCGATGGTGACGTCCGACAGGTGCAGGCGGTAGTTCAGGAAGAACTCCTTGATGACGTAGCCCTTGTAGCCAAGGCAGATCACGAACTCGCGCACGCCGTGGGCAGCGAAGATCTGCATGATGTGCCACAGGATCGGGCGCCCGCCGATCTCCAACATGGGCTTGGGCCGGGTCACCGTCTCTTCCGACAGGCGCGTCCCGAGACCGCCCGCGAGGATCACTGCCTTCATGGTTTCCCCCGCCCGCCCTCGTGCGGCGGCCCACGATTAGTCGAGGGGGGCCGACCCGTCCAGGCAACCCGCCGGAGACGAAAACCCGGGCCGTGTCATATCGGCGTCACGACTCCCCTGGCAGATGCCGAGTCGGCGATGGACGTGCCTGGAGATTCCGGCGCGGACCCACCGTTTGCGCGCTATGATGCGAAGGGAACGCGGCGATGCGGGCGGTTGACGATCGATCCGGCCCCGAGGCGATCTTGGACCGCGCACCGTTCGCCGACGGACATTCCCTTTCCAATTCCCTCCCCTTGGGTGCCGAGCGGACCATGAGCAAGTCGGACAAGCGTATCCGCCCGCCGGGGTCCAGGAACGATTCCGAGAAGGATGCGCCGAGCTCCAAGCATGCGCCGGGATCGAAACATGTCCCCGGGTCGAAGAGCGTCGGCTGGGCCCTGGTCCAGGCGGCGCGTCTTCACCGCTCGCGGGTCGGCGACCGGCTCGCGGCCCTCGACCTGTTCGCGGGCCAGGAACAGGTGGTCCAGGCGCTGGCGGCTTCCGGCACCATGACCATGGGGGATCTGGCCGCCACCCTGCGGGTGCGCCCGCCGACGGCCTCGAAGACCATCTCGCGTCTCGCCGCCCTCGGCTTCGTCGAGCGACGGGCCGAGGCGGGCGACGGGCGCATCGTGCGCGTGCGTCTGACCGAGATGGGGCTCGCCAAGGCCGAGGCCATCGAGCGGATCGGCGAGGCGGTCGAGGCGGAGCTGCTCGCCGGGTTCGACGGCAAGGAGCGCCGCCGCCTGCGCAAGCTCCTGCGCAAGGCCGCCCGCAATCTCGCCGCGATCTCGGGCGCCCTGGGTCACGAGGTCGAGGGCGACGCCGAGATCGACGAGGACGAGGCGGACGCCGACGGGATCGTTCCCACGCTCTGACCCGGCCGTCCTAGAGCATCGCGTCCTGCGCCAGGCGATACGCGCGCCCGAGCTCGCGGTAGCCCTCGACGACGCGGGCCATCATCGTGCGCTTGCCCTCGTCGAGGGCTCCCAGAACCCGGGCGGGTCGCCCGCCCCAGAGGTGCCCCCCCTCCAGCAACTGGCCCGGATCGGTGGTGGCGCCCGCCGCCAGCAGCACGTCGTCCGCCACGACGGTGCCGGGGGCGACGACGCAGCCGATGCCGATGAGGCTGCGCGCACCGATACGGCAATCGGCGAGCCGCACGTTGTGGCCGATGGTGGTGTCGCGGCCGATGACGACGCCCTCGGCCCGGGTGCGGATCACCGTGTTGTCCTGGATGTTGGTGTCGGCGCCCACCACGATGGGACCGACCTCGGCGTGGAGATCGCAGGAGAACAGGACGGTCGAGCCGGCGCCGAGGCCGATGCGGCCGCGCAGGCGCGCCGTGCGGGCGACGAACACGCTCGCCTCCGCCTCGGCGGCGTCGGCTTCGGGCGGCTGGGGCAGATCGCCGGAGGCTTCGCGCAGGCGCTCGGCCCGCTCGGTGATCTCCGGCAGGGTGATGGGCCGCAGGGGTTTTGCCGGGCTGCCCGCATAGGCGAAGCCCGCCCCCAGGTGCGCACGGGGAAACACCGTGGCACCGGCCTCGATGAGCACGCCATCCTCCACCGTGGCCCCGTCGAGGATGATGACGTCGTCTTCGATCACCACGTCGGAGCCGACCGTGCAGGCATGCACCACGGCGTTGCGGCCGACCGTCACCCGGTCGCCCACGAGGGTCGCGTAGGAATTGGTGGCGATGTGGACCGTGGAGCGGTGCCCGAGCCAGAAGCGTTCGCCGATGGTCACCGCCTGCCCGTCGGCACGGATCACGCTGTCGTCGCCGAGCCACGCCTGAGCCCCGAGGGTGGCGGTGCCGATCACCGTGCTGCCGCGCCCGCACCAGACCGGGCGGGCGGAGAAGACGGGCAGAACGCCGTCATGGGGCAGGATCAGGTCGGGGGTCACGCGGGCGGTCTCCTTCGAGGCCCGGTGGCGCGGACCGGGACGAGGGGCATATAGGTCTTTCGGGACCGGGCGGACATGCTCGGCCACGAAGCGGCGTGTCGGGGCGCGGGGTCCGCGCCCAGCAATGTCCTGTCGCCGCGCCGTGCTCAAGAGCCATCGAGCGTCCCCGTACCAGCGAGCCGCCATGACCGCACCGCGCCCCGACGTCAGCATCCAGGCCGCCCCCTTCGACGCGGCGCACGAGATCGCGGCCCTGACCCGCGACCTCCAGGGCCGGGCCGGCGCCATCGTGACCTTCACCGGCCTGTGCCGCGACGAGGACGGGCGTCTCACCGGGCTCGAGCTCGAACACTACCCCGGCATGGCCGAGGCCGAGATCGGCCGAGTGGTGGAGACCGCACGCGGCCGCTGGCCGCTCCAGGGGGTGCGGGTGATCCATCGCCACGGCCTCGTGGCCCCGGGCGACGGCATCGTCCTCGTGATCACGGCCGCAGGCCACCGGATCGCGGCCTTCGAGGCGGCGAGCTTCCTCATGGACTACCTCAAGACGCAGGCGCCGTTCTGGAAGCGGGAGCACCTCGTCGGGGGCGCCGTCGGGGGCTGGGTCGAGGCGACGCAAGCCGACGATGCCGCCGCCGCGCGTTGGAGCTAGGACGTCCACAGGCAAGCCATCGCCTGCCCTTGTGCCGACCGGCACCGCATGTGCCGGGTCGGCACCCGATCCCAGGAGTTCACCCGATTTCCATGCCCGACCTCCGGCCCGATTCCCATGCGGCCCCGCCAGCGGCCGGCCCACAGCCGCGGGGCTGGTCCCATGCCGTCTCGGGCATCGCCATCGTGGCCTTCACCGCATTCCTAGCCTTGGCCTGGAGCGCGGTCTCGACACTGATGCTCATCTTCGCCGGCATCCTGCTCGGGGTGTTCCTCGACGGGTTGACCCAGCTCCTCGGCAAGGTGCTGCCCGCCGGGCGCGGCCTGCGGCTCAGCCTCGTCAGCCTCGTGCTCGCCGGCCTCAGCCTGTCGATGGTCGCCTTCGGCGGCGCGACGATCATGCAGCAGGGCCGCGACCTCGGGCAGACGGTGGCGTCCCAGGCCGGCACCGTGCGCGACCGGCTCAAGGAGTACGGCATCGACGTGCCGGGCCTCTCCGCACCGAAGAAGGCGCCGGACGGACAGGCCGCGCCGGACGGCGACAAGGACAAAGGCAAGGACAGGGACGGGTCCGACGCCAAGGGGCAGAAACCGGGGGGCCTCGCCGGCCTCGCCTCGGGCGCCATGGAGAGCCCGGGCTCCCTCCTGTCGGATGCCGGCAGCGTCCTCGGTCCGGCGGCCAGTGTGGTGATCGCCCTGTTCGGGGCGCTCGGCAACGTCCTCGTCATCGTGTTCCTCGGCCTGTCCTGCGCGGCCGATCCCGGAGCCTACCGCGACGGCCTCGTGCGCTTCGTGCCGCCGCGCCACCGCGAGCGGGCGACAGCTCTCCTCGACGGCATGGGCGAGACCCTGCGGCACTGGCTGTTCGGCCAGCTCATCACCATGGCGGTGATCTTCCTGTGCACCTGGGCGGGCCTGAGCTTCCTCGGGATCGGCGGGGCGCTGATCCTCGGCCTCCAGGCCGGTCTCCTCGCCTTCATCCCGACCATCGGTCCCCTCATCGCGGGCGTGGTCATCATCCTGGCGGCCCTGGCCTCGGGCCTCACGGCGGTGCTCGGCGCCCTGGGCGTCTACCTCGCCGTGCAGACCCTGGAGAGCTACGGCCTGACGCCGTACATCCAGAAGCGGGCCCTCGATATTCCACCCGCCACCATCTTCGCAGGGCAGCTCGTGCTGGGCGTCCTGTTCGGCCTGTGGGGCATCGCGCTGGCCCTCCCCCTGATGGCGGTGATCAAGGTGCTGCTGGCGCAGCTCTACATCGAGGACACCCTGAAGGAGGACGCCGAGGCCTGAGGGGCACCGTCCTCAGGCGGGCTCGTCCTCGGCGTCGGACAGGGGGTGGAGGTCGCGCACCATCCCCTTCAGGCGCTCGTCGAGGATGTGGGTGTAGATCTGCGTCGTGGCGATGTCGGCGTGGCCCAGCAGCTCCTGCACGATGCGCAGGTCCGCGCCGTTCTGCAGGAGGTGGCTGGCGAAGGCGTGGCGCAGGACGTGGGGGCTGACCCGGTCCGGGCGCAGGCCGGCGGCGGCAGCCACATCCTTGAGGTCGCGGGCGAAGGATTGCCGGGTGAGGTGTCCGCTCGCGCTGTCGGCGGGAAACAGCCACGGCCCATCGGGACCCGAGCGGGCGAGGTGGTCGCGCATGGCGGCGCGGGCCATCTCGGTCAGCGGCACCAGCCGTTCACGACCGCCCTTGCCCTTGACCACGAGGTAGCGCTCCCGCGTCGATCCCGCCGCCCGCGGCAGGGCGATGAGCTCGGAGACGCGCAGTCCCGTGGCGTAGAGCAGCTCGATGAGGCACAGCATCCGCCGGCTTCGCCCCATGCCGTCCGCCTCGGCCTGCGCCCGGGCGGCGGTCAGAAGGGCATCGACCTCGGCGACCGACAGCACCTTGGGCAGCGTCCGGCCCTTGCGCGGCGCGGCCACGGGCGCGCTCGGGTCCCCCTCGGCGAAGCCTTCCGCGTAGAGGAATCGGTAGAAGCCGCGGATGCAGGAGAGGCGCCGGGCGGCGGAGGCCGCCGAGAGGCCGCGGGTCTCGAGATCCGCCATGTAGGCCCGCACCGGCCCGGCCTCGATCCGCACGGGGTCGCGACCGTCGCGGGCCAGGGCGGCGAGATAATCGGACAGGTCGCGGCGATAGGCGCTGAGGGTGTTGGCCGCCGCCCCGCGCTCGGCGGCGAGCATGTCGAGGTAGCCCTGGATCAGCGCCTCGCCCGATGGGTCCTCCGCCGTCGGCGCCGCGCTCACCGGCCGGGCGGCTGGAGCTTGGAGGCGGGGATCGTCACGCTCATCTCGCGCGGTGTCGGCACCACCAGGGTCGCCAGGGCGAACAGGCCCGCGAAGGCGAGCCCGCCCAGGATGACGAGGGTGGCGAGGAAACGGAACAGGGTCGGCACTCGGACGAACCTCGATCGCGGGGCGCAAGGGGGAAATGCGGCGCCGATGGCGCAAGGGCAAGTCATCGGTTGCACCATGCAGGGCGCGCCGTGGCAATGACTTCGCGGCCACAGGTTGCGGCGCAATAGGCGCGTCGGTGCGCCGGGACGCGTGCGGACGGACCATCGGGTTTTCCTGCGTGCCCCCGCGGGCACCGCTTCGCCCGATCCTCAAAACGCGCTAAGACCCGCGCAACGATGCGAAGAAGCTGATGACCGAAGCCGAGCCTCAGGGTCCCCCGCCCCCGGGCGACCCCATCGAACTGCGCCTGCGCCGCGCCCTGGGCGACCGTTCCATCGTGCTCGTCGGCCTCATGGGGGCCGGCAAGAGCACGGTCGGCCGGCGCCTGGCCTCGCGCCTCGGCCTGATGTTCCGGGATGCCGACCTCGAGATCGAGACGGCGGCCAAGCTGACGATCCCGGACATCTTCGCGATCTACGGCGAGCCGAGCTTTCGCGATGGCGAGGAGCGGGTGATCGCCCGCCTCATGCGCGAAGGCCCCCTCGTCCTCGCCACGGGCGGGGGCGCCTTCATGCGCGCCACGACCCGGGAGCGGATCGCCGAGCGCGGCGTCTCCGTCTGGCTCAAGGCCGAACTCGACGTGCTCATGCGCCGGGTCCGCAAGCGCGGCGGCCGCCCCCTCCTCCAGACCGAGGACCCCGAGGAGACCCTGCGCGGATTGATGGAGTTGCGCCATCCGGTCTACGCCACGGCCGACGTGGTGGTGGTTTCCCGCGATGTGGCCCACGACCGCGTGGTGCAGGACGTGATGGAGGCCCTCGACGCCCATCTCAACGGCTCCCTCCACGAAGGAATCGCAGCCCAGTGACCGACCGTCTGACGGTGGGCGTGCCCCTCAACCAGGGTCGCGCCTACGATATCCTCATCGGCCGTGGCCTGCTGGACGAGGCCGGGGCGCGGATTGCGGCCCTCGGCGCGCGAGCCGCAATCATCGTCACCGACACCAACGTCGCCGCCCTCTACGCCGAACGCCTGAGCGCGAGCCTGGAAGCGGCGGGCCTGCGCTCCGGCCGCGTCACCGTGGCGCCGGGCGAGGCCTCGAAGAGTTACGCGACCTACGCGGAGGTCTGCGACGGCCTGCTCGCCCACAGGGTGGAGCGCGGCGACATCGTCGTGGCGCTGGGCGGCGGTGTCGTCGGCGATCTCGCGGGGTTTGCCGCCGCCACCCTCCGGCGCGGCGTGCGCTTCGTCCAGGCGCCGACCTCGCTGCTGGCTCAGGTCGACTCCTCCGTCGGCGGCAAGACCGGCATCAATTCGCCGCTGGGCAAGAACCTCATCGGCGCCTTCCACCAGCCGCGCCTGGTGCTGGCCGACACCGGCACCCTCGATACCCTGTCCGAGCGCGAGATGCGCGCCGGCTACGCGGAAGTGGCGAAGTATGGCCTCATCGGCGACGCGACGTTCTTCGACTGGTGCGAGGCGCATTGGGCCGGCATCTTCTCCGGCGGCCCGGAACGCGACGAGGCCGTGGCGATCTGCTGCCGGTCCAAGGCCGGCGTGGTGGTGCGCGACGAGCGCGAGGACGGCGAGCGCGCCCTGCTCAACCTCGGCCACACCTTCGGCCATGCCCTGGAGCGCCTGACGGCCTACGACTCCGCCCGCCTCGTCCATGGGGAGGGCGTCGCCATCGGCCTCGCCCTCGCCTTCCGGTTCTCGGCCCGCCTCGGCCTGTGTCCGGGCCAGGATGCGGGCCGCGTCGCCAACCACCTGGCGCTCGCCGGCCTGCCCACCACCCTGGGGGCGGTGCCGGGCGGCTGCGGCGACGCCGACGCCCTCCTCGACGCCATGGCGCAGGACAAGAAGGTCCGCGACGGGGCGCTGACCTTCATCCTCGCACGCGGGATCGGCCGGAGCTTCATCGCGCCCGGCATCGACGCGGCCGAGGTGCGGGCCTTCCTTGACCACGAACTGCGCGCCGGCTGAGCCTGTGGCCATCGATCCGACGACCATCCTCGATTCATCCGGACGGACCGCGCCGGGAGCAACCGAGGTCGAGGACCTTCGGGCTCGCCTGCGCGCACTCGAGGCCGAGGTCGCGCGGATGCGCGAGACCGAAGCGGCGCGGATGCGTGAGGCTCTCCTCGGCCATCGCGCGGAGGACCTGCGCCTCCTCACCGACGCCCTGCCCGCCCTCGTCGCTCAGATCGGTCGCGACTACCGCTACCGGTTCAACAACCGGCACTACGAGACGTGGTTCGGGCGCCGCCCGGAGGGCCTCGTCGGTGCCCATGTCCGGGACGTGATCGGCGCGGCGGCCTTCGACGAGCGCCGTCCGTTCATGGACCGGGCGCTTGCCGGCGAGCACGTCCGCGTCGAGGGCTTCCTGCCCGACGGCAGCGGCCGGCGCCGGCCCTGCACCATCGCGTACATCCCCCGCCGGAACGAGGCCGATGCGGTGGACGGTTTCATCGTCACCGTGGTCGATCTCGGCGAGGGCCGCGCCGCCGAGAGCCGGCGCCTGGCCCTGGCCGACCTCGGCGATCGCCTGCGTGACCTCGACGATACGGCGCAGATGGCGTTCGTGGCCGCCGAGATCCTGGGCCGGACCATCGGAGTCAGCCGGGCCGGCTACGGCACCATCGACCCCGCCACGGAAACCATCACCATTGAGCGCGACTGGAACGCACCCGGCATCACGAGTCTCGCCGGCACCCTGCGGTTTCGCGACTACGGCTCGTATATCGAGGACCTGAAGCGCGGTGAGACCGTGGTCTGCGTCGATGCCGAGACCGACCCGCGCACGGCCGCCACGGCCCCTGCCCTCAAGGCGATCTCGGCCCAGTCCTTCGTCAACATGCCGCTCACCGAGCACGGCGGCTTCGTCGCCCTGCTCTACCTCAACCATGCCACCGCACGCGCCTGGCCGGCGGAGGAACTCGCCTTCGTCCGCCTCGTCGCCGAGCGCGTCCGGGCCGCCACGGAACGGGTACGGTCCGAGGCCGCGCGCCGGGCGAGCGAAGCCCAGTTCCGCGCCTTCGCCCAAGCGGTCCCCAACCACGTCTGGGCGGCCTCGGCGGACGGCCGCCTCGATTGGTTCAACGCGCAGGTCTACGCCTATAGCGGAGCCGGGCCGAACGACCTCGACGGCGCCGCCTGGGGCACCATCGTCCATCCCGACGACCGCGGCGGGGTCGTGGAGACCTGGGGGGCGGCCCTCGCCGAAGGCACGCCCTACGAGACCAGCTTCCGCATCCGGCGCGCGGACGGCGCCTATCGCTGGTTCCTCGTACGGGCCGAGCCGATCCGGGCGGCCGACGGCGTCATCGTACGCTGGGTCGGCACCAACACCGACATCGACGACCAGCGCGCCGCGGCGGCCGAACTCACGCGCCTCAACGCCCTCCTGGCCGAGCAGGTCGAGCACCGCACGCGCGAGCGCGACCGCATCTGGGATACCACCACTGACCTCATGGGCACGGCCGGCCTCGACGGCTACCTCAAGAGCGTGAATCCGGCCTGGAGCCGAACGCTCGGCTGGTCCGAGAGCGAACTCCTGGCGCAGCCCTTCACGGTGCTCATCGATCCGGCCGACCATGCCGAGACCGGGGACGTGGTCCGGCGCCTCGCGCGGGGCGAGGCGGTGACAGGCTTCGTCGACCGGATCGCCTGCAAGGATGGGCGTCAGCGCGTGGTGATGTGGACGGCCGCCCCCGGCGGCGATGTCTTCTACATCGTCGGCCGCGACATCACGGAGCAGCGCCAGACCGAGGAAGCCCTGCGCCAGGCCCAGAAGATGGAGGCCGTCGGCCAGCTCACCGGTGGCCTCGCCCACGACTTCAACAACCTGCTGACCGGAATCTCCGGCAGCCTCGAACTGCTCCAGACTCGGATGAGCCAGGGCCGGCTGACGGACCTCGACCGGTACATCAACGCGGCGCAGGGAGCCTCGAAACGCGCCGCCGCCCTGACCCACCGCCTGCTCGCCTTCTCCCGCCGCCAGACCCTCGACCCGAAGCCGACGAACATCAACGGCCTCATCGCCGGTATGGAAGAGCTGATCCGCCGCACCGTCGGTCCGGCCATCACCATCGAGGTGGTCGGCACCGCCGGCCTGTGGACCGCGCTCATCGATCCCAACCAGCTCGAGAACGCGCTGCTCAACCTCTGCATCAACGCCCGGGACGCCATGCCGACGGGCGGGCGCATCACCATCGAGACCGCCAACAAGTGGATGGACACGCGCGCCGCCAAGGAGCGTGACCTCGAGCCCGGCCAGTATCTGTCGCTCTGCGTCACCGATACCGGAACGGGCATGCCGCCCGAGGTGGCGGCCCGCGCCTTCGACCCGTTCTTCACCACCAAGCCCATGGGCGAGGGTACGGGGCTCGGCCTGTCGATGATCTACGGCTTCGTGCGCCAGTCGGGTGGGCAGGTGCGGATCTACTCGGAGGTCGGCGACGGGACGACCCTGTGCCTCTACCTCCCGCGCCATTACGGGGCGGCCGAGACCGCCGAGCTTCCGGCGGACCTCGCCGACGCGCCCCGGGCCGAGCAGGGCCAGACCGTGCTCATCGTCGACGACGAACCCACCGTGCGGATGCTGGTCACCGAGGTGCTGGAGGATCTCGGCTACACCGCCATCGAGGCGGCGGACGGGGCGGCGGGTCTCAAGGTCCTGCAATCGGACGTGCGCCTCGACCTCCTCGTCACCGATGTCGGCCTGCCCGGCGGCATGAACGGCCGCCAGATGGCCGATGCCGGCCGCGCCGTCCGGCCCGGCCTGAAGGTGCTGTTCATCACCGGCTACGCCGAGAACGCCGTGCTCGGCAACGGCACCCTGTCGCCGGACATGCAGGTGCTGACGAAGCCCTTCGTGATGGAAGCGCTGGCGGTGCGGATTCGGGATCTGATCGCCGGCGGGTAGGCGCGGCCCATTCCCGTCGAGCCGAGGGCCAAGCCTGATCGTGGGAGCCTGATCGTGGAAGCCTCGTTGTGGGAGCGTCACGGAACGCCTGCCTGCGCGGGAATGCGGCTCCGGAGCAAGGCCCCGCATGGCCGAAGCCATGCCGGGAAGATGGGGCCTGGAAGGCGGAATTCCGCACCATCGACACCATCACCGAAGGGGGTATCGTTTCCGCCTGTGACGGCGGGCGGATACGCCCGCCCTTCGATCCCGCAGCCACGGCGCTTCCGCCCAGGCCGTACATGCCACAACCGCCCGGGTACCGATGGTGACGAACGCTCCGCGCCTCCTCGATCTCGGCGAAGCCGCGCTCGTCGTCGAGTTCGGGCAGGCCGTCGATCCCGCCGTGCACGACCGAGTCCTCGCCCTCGACGCGGCCCTGGGCGCCGCCTCGGTGACCGGTCTGCTGGAGCGCGTGCCGACCTACCGCTCGCTGACGATCCACTACGATCCCCTGGTCCTCGACCGGGCGCAGCTCTGCCGGACCGTCACGGACCTCCTGGCCCGGGCCGTCCCGTGGCCGCGGGCCGGGCGGCTCTGGACGGTGCCATGTTGCTACGATCCGGCGCTTGCCGAGGATATCGCCGTCGTCGCCACGTGGGCCGGTCTCTCGGCGGCTCAGGTCGCCGCGCGCCATGCCGAGGCCTATTACCGCGTCTACATGTACGGCTTCGCGCCGGGCTTCGCCTATCTCGGTGGGCTCACCGCCGATCTCGGCATCGCGCGGCGCGAGAGCCCGCGCCCGCCGCATCCCGCCAACGCCATCCTGATCGGCGGCGGCCTTGCGGCCGTGGCGACCGTCCCGATGCCGACGGGCTGGTACGTGATCGGCCGGACCCCCGAGCGGCTCTACTCCGAGGCCCGCCACCGGACCTTCCTCGTCGAGCCCGGGGACACCCTGCGGTTCGAGCCCATCGACGCCGCGACCTTCGCCGGGCTCGAGCGGCGGGCCGCCGGCGGCGAGACGATCGCCCGGTCGGAGGACTGACGGAGATGGACGCGACGCTCAGCATCCTGTCGGCCGGCGGCGGCATCACGCTCCAGGATGCGGGGCGCCACGGCTACATGCGCTACGGCATCACGCCGGCGGGGCCCATGGACCCCCTCGCCCATGCCGGCGCCAACCGGGCCCTGGACAATCCGCCCGACGCCACCGCCATCGAGATCTCCCTCGGCGGCGTGTCCCTGACCGTCACGGGCGCCGCCGTCGACGTCAGTCTGGTCGGGGGCGGCTTTCGCATCGATCACGCGGGCCGGACCCTGCCCTGCGCGACGGCCCTGACCCTGGAGCCGGAGACGCGCCTGACGATCCGGGCCGGGTCAATGGGCGCGTGGTGCTATCTCGGCGTGGCGGGCGCGATGGATGTGGCGCCGACCCTCGGCTCGACGGCGACCCACACCCGGTCCGGGCTCGGCGGCCTCGACGGCCGGGCGCTCCGGGCCGGCGATACCGTGCCGATCGCACGGCCCCGCGCCGCGATCGGCGAGCCGTCGATCCTCGTCGCGCCCTGGCTCGATCGGCCGCCGGGCGCGATCCGGGTCGTCCTCGGTCCCCAGGACGATCATTTCGACCCGGCGGCCGTCGCGGCCTTCCTCGCGGGTCCCTGGCGCATCGGCGCACGGGGCGACCGCATGGCCTGCTTCCTGGAGGGCGCCCCGATCCGGGCGCGGGACCACAACATCGTCTCCGACGGGATCGCCATGGGGGCGATCCAGGTGCCGGGCACGGGCCAGCCCATCGTCCTGATGGCCGATCGGCAGCCGACGGGCGGATACCCGAAGATCGCCACCGTGATCGGCGCCGATCTCGGGCGCCTCGCCCAGACGCGGACCGGGGACAGCGTGCGCTTCACCGCCGTCTCCGTTTCGGAGGCCGTGCAGGCACGGCGCCTGGAGCGGCAGGCCCTCGCCGGGCCCCTCGTGCGCCAGCCCCTCGTGCGGACCGACTTCACCTCCGAGTTCCTGCTGGCCCGAAACCTCATCGACGGCGTGGTGGGGTAGGCCCATCGGAACGGCGGCACCGGGCCGACCGCAACGCGGCGTTACGACAGCGCCGAAAAGGTCACGCCGACCCGCAGGCCGGGATCGTTGTCCGTGAGGGTCAGGACGGCCGTGTGCAGCTCCGCCACGGCCGCCACCAGCGGCAGGCCCAGGCCGTGTCCCTTTGCGCCGCGGCTCTTCTCGACGCGGTAGAAGCGCCGCAGCACCTTGTCCCGCTCCGCCGCGTCGATTCCCGGCCCATCGTCGGCCACGGCCGCGACCGCCCGCCTGCCGGCGCGCGTCAGGTCGAGGGCGATCGTCGTCCCCACCGGCGTATGGTGCAGGGCGTTCTCGACGAGATTGGCGAAGAGCTGGACCAGCAATTCGCGGTCGCCGTCGATGCGGATATCCGGCTCGATGGCGCAACGCAGCCGTCGCCCGCCATCCTCGATGGCGGGCGCATAGGCCTCCCCGACGGTGCGCAGGACGTCCGACAGGTCGATCGAGCGGAAGCCGGCCCGCCGCGCGCCGGCCTCGATCTGCGCGATGCGCAGCAAGGCCGTGAAGATCTCGAGGATTTCGTCGATCTCCCCCACCGCCCGCTCGATGGACGCGCCGTACTCGGTGACCGTCGCGGCCGTTCGGCCGGAGGCGAGCAGGCCGTGCCGCAGGCGGGTGAGCGGCGTGCGCAGGTCGTGCGCGACGTCGTTGGTGACCTGCCGGAGCGTCTCCAGCAGGCCGGCGATCCAGTCGAGCATCCGGTTCAGCGTCAGCGATAGGCGATCGAAATCGTCGCCCGATCCCGACAGGGCGATGCGGCTCCCGAGATCGCCCGCGATGATCGCCTCCGCCGTGCGCGTCACCGCATCGACCCGCGCGAGCAGGCGGCCCGAGACGACGAGGCCGAGGCCGAGGCCGAGCGCGACCGACGCCGCCAGGGCGAGGGCGAAGGCGCGTTTGAGAATCGCGCTCACCTCCGTGATGCCCTGGAGGTTGTCGGAGACGACGAGGATCGTCCCGTCGCCGAGCCTGTGGGTCGCCGCGATCATCGGCTGGGCGAGCCTCCGGCCACCGATCTCGGAGACCGGCCGCGCGGCGGTGTCGGCCCGACCCGCGAGGGCGGCGAGATCCGGATTGCCGATTCCGACACGGCCATCGGTCTCGACGATCGCGTGGCTCATGCGGCCGCCTCCGCGCGCTAACCGCCCGTTGAGCGCCACGTCCAGGTCGACGCGCCCGCCATGGACGAACTCGTCCACCAGCGCGCCGATCTCGTTGTCGATCCGCTGCTGCGCCTGCTGCCGGAGCGCGGAGGTCAGCTGGATCTCGACCAGGACTCCGAGCACCGCCACCGACGACACGAACGCGGCCGTGTAGAGCAGCGCGAAGCGGAAGCCGACGCTGTGGACGAGCTTATGCCAGGTCACGTTTATGCCAAGTCACGCTGGTCGGTCACGCAGGATGTATCCGGAGCCGCGCACGGTCTCGATCAGCCCTCGGTCGAAGGTCCGATCCACCTTGGCGCGCAGGCGGCTCATGTGGGTTTCGACGATGTTCGTCCTCGGGTCGAAGTGGAAATCCCAGACGTTCTCGAGGAGCTGGCGGCGGGTCACCAGGGACCCTACGTTGCGCATCAGAAATTCGAGGAGCCGGAACTCCCGCGGCTGCAGATCGATGGTGCGGCCGGCGCGGCGCACGGCGCGCGCCATCAGGTCCATCTCGAGATCGGCGGCACGCAGCACCGTCACCACGGTGGCGATGGGCGGACGGCGCGCCAGGGCGTGGACCCGGGCGAGCAGTTCGGCGAAGGCGAAGGGTTTGACGAGGTAGTCGTCGGCCCCCGCCTCGAGGCCTTCCACGCGATCGTCGATGCCCGACATCGTGGTCAGGAACAGCAGCGGCGTCGCAATCCGCGCCGCGCGCAACCGCCGCGTCAATTCGAGACCGTCGAGCCCCGGCAGCATGCGATCGACGATGGCGACGGCGTGGCCGCCCGCGAGGGCGCGCTTCAGGCCGGATGGTCCGTCAGCGGCGCGTTCGACGGTGTGCCCGGCTTCCGTCAGCTCGAACTCCACGAACGTGGCGGTCACCACATCGTCCTCGATCAGCAGGATCCTCACGATGACCTCGCCAACGCGGTTTCCACACCCCCACCGAAAGAGCCTGCGTGTCTGTTGTCCGGCTGCAACACAATGACAGACTCGAAGCTCAAAGTTCAGTTCCAGCGTCATATCCCAGGAACGAGACATGAGCTTAAGAGTTGCATGAAGCAAAATCGATGAAATATCAAACAATCCAGATTCTCATTCAAACAATAATAGTTCTAAACTGGAAATATTGGCAATCCGTAATTTGACCCTCCCCTGAAGGACGACGCCTAAGCGATGCCGGGACGACAAGCTGCGCGGCACGTCGCGGCGCTGTCCCCAAGCATCATAGGGCGTTGGGGGTTTTATCCGTGGCAACGAAAATCGGGCGCGTTCTGGCGCAGTCATTCCTGGCGACGACGGTGCTTGGCTCCGGGGTCGGGTTCGGTTCGCTCGGCGCGCGCGCGCAGGCACTGACGCCGGCCCGCGGCACGCCCGTGCAGCCCCTGGAAGCCGGGGCCGTGACCCTCGACCAGCTCAGCGTCGAGGGCCAGGGCGGCACCAGCGTCGGCTACCTGACGAAGCGCACCCGCAGCGCGACGAAGACCGACACGCCCCTGATCGACACGCCGCAATCGGTGACCGTCGTGACCCAGGCGCAGATCCGCGACCAGGGCTTCCAGTCCATCGAGGAGGCGGTACGCTACGTGCCGGGCATCATCCCGCATCAGGGCGAGGGCAACCGCGACGACCTCGTCATCCGCGGCCAGCGCTCGAACGCGGACTTCTACGTCAACGGCGTGCGCGACGACGTCCAGTATTTTCGCGATCTCTACAACACCCAGCGCATCGAGGTGCTGAAAGGTCCCAACGCCCTCGTCTTCGGGCGCGGCGGCGGCGGCGGCGTCATCAACCGGGTGCTGAAGGAGGCCGACGGCATCCCGATCCGCGAGGTGCTGGTCCAGGGCGGCCAGTACTTCAACAAGCGCGTCGCCGTCGATGTCGGCGATCGGGTCAGCGACAGCGTGTTCTTCCGCATGAACGGCGTGTTCGAGGATACCGAGACCTACCGCGACTTCGTCGATATCCGCCGCTACGGCTTCAATCCGACGATGACGTTCCTGCTCGGACCGGCAACCACCCTGAAGCTGTCGTACGAGTACTTTCACGATGAGCGCACCACCGATCGTGGCATCCCCTCCCAGTTCGGCCGGCCGTACAATTACCGCAACAACATCGGGACGTATTTCGGCAATCCGGGCCTGAGCTACGCCAAGGTCAATGCCAACATCGCCACTGCGACCCTCGATCACCTGTTCGAGTCCGGCGTTGCCCTGCACAGCACCCTGCGGTTCGCCGATTATCAGAAGTTCTATCAGAACGTCTATCCGGGCGGCGCGGTCAACGCGGCCGGGACATCGGTCAACATCACCGCGTACAACAACGAAACACCGCGGACGAACTACTTTTCTCAGAACGACTTCACCTACAAGTTCGATACCGGCTTCCTCAAGCACACGCTTCTCGCCGGGTTCGAGCTCGGATACCAGGAGGGCCGCGCCTTCCGGGAGGAGGGCTTCTTCTCCAACGGAACCTCGACACTCGCCGTCAACCCGCTCTTCCCGACGACGCGCGCGCCGGTCAGCTTCCGCAACACCACCGGCGCCAACACCCGCTACAACCTCGGGCTCGCGGCCGTCTACGCGCAGGATCAGATCGAGATCGGACCGCACCTGCAAATCATCGGTGGCCTGCGCTACGACCACTTCGACTTCACGGCGAACAACCTGAACGCGGTCGCCCCCACCCCCGTCCGGACCAATCGCATCGACGATCTGCTCTCGCCGCGTGCCGGCGTCGTCGTGAAACCGATGGACAACCTCGCCTTCTACGGCAGCTACAGTCTCTCGTACCTGCCGTCCTCGGGCGACCAGTTCAGCTCCCTGGCGCCGGGTCTGGCGATCGCGCAGCCGGAGCGGTTCGAGAACGCGGAGATCGGCATCAAGTACGACGTCTCGCCGGCGCTGCAGCTCACGGGCGCCCTGTACAACCTCGATCGCTTCAATCAGCGCATCGCCGATCCGAACCGAGCCGGCTTTTTCCTCACGACGGGTCAGACGAACACGCAAGGCGCCGAGATCGGTGCCAATGGGTATGTCACGGATTGGTGGCAGGTTGCGGGCGGCTACGCCTTCACGGACGCTCGCATCGTGAGCAATGTTTCGACCACGATCGTCAAGGGCAACACCGTCGGCCTCGTGCCCTTCAACGCCTTCACCCTGTGGAACAAGTTCGACGTGACGCCGGAATTCTCGTTCGGTGTCGGCTACATCCAGACCGGTCACACCTTCGCCTCCTCGGACGACACGGTGCGGCTGCCGGGCATCACCCGGTTCGATCTCGGCCTGTTCTACCGGGTCAACGAGTTCTGGCGGGCACAGGTCAACATCGAGAACCTCTTCGACCGCCGCTACATCGCCACGGCCGACGGCAACAACAACATCTCGCCCGGTGCGCCGCGCCTCGTCCGCTTCCAGGTCATCGCACGGTTCTGAGGGCGAGCGCAGTCCTTGGCGGTCCGGCACGCGATCCCGTCGCGTGCCGGATCATGCTCCGTCGCGGGGAAGGCGTACGCGTGGCGGCCCCCCTTTCGAGACGGGGCGCCGATGCGGGAGCCTTCACGGATCATTTTTCCGGCTCACTGTATTCGAAGCGACTCCGAGCGATCGGTTCGCGACGGTGAATCTCGACGCCCCTCGCAGACCGAACCGACATGACATCATCGTGATCCCGGCCTGCACGGACTCGCCCGTCCCGCGGCTCCCGCCATGCCTCGGGAATCGCTCGATATTCTCATGACAGGGCTGCCCGCCACGTCCTGCCTGCCACGTCCTGCCCCATCCGGGCACCCACGGGGCATAAGCCTTTGAGCGGCATGACCGGTTAGGCATGACCGGTTAGGATACCGTCATAGTCGTCTCTGGCCGGCCGCCGCATCATTCGGATGCGGGCGCACCGACGGCGTGGAACCGATCAATGGCGCTGGACGCCCCGACCCTGCTGCTGGTGACGGTGATCCTGACTTTCATGGTCGGGAGCCTGTTCCTGCTGTCTTGGAGCCAGGCCCGGGAGATGCACGCCCTGGCGATCTGGGGCATCGCCCACCTCGTCGGCGGCGTCGGCTCGGCCCTCCTCGCCCTGCGCGGGCAGATCTCGGATCCGCTGTCCATCGGCCTCGCCAACACCCTGATCATCGGCGCCTACGGACTGATCTGGAACGGCGTCCTCGCCTTCGAGGGGCGGCGCCTGCGCCCGTGGCCGGTCCTCCTCTGCATCGCCCTGTGGAGCGGCGCGTGCCTGGTACCGGACTTCTTCGCCTCCCTGTCGGCGCGGATCGTCCTGGCGTCCGGCGTGGCCGCCGGCTTCTGCTTCTCCATGGCGGCCCTGGTCTGGAAGGGGCGGACCGAGCCCCTGGTCTCCCGCTATCCGGCCACGATCCTGCTTACCGGCTACGGACTCATATACGCCGTGCGCATCCCCATGGCGGTCCTGAGCCCACCCCAACCCGTCGGGGTCCATCCCCTCCAGACACCCGCCTTCGCCATCCTGGTGTGCCTCGGGATGCTCTTCACCGTGGCCCTCGCCTTCGTCTTCATGGCGCTCACCAAGGAGCGCGCCGAACGCCTCCAGCGCCTGGCCGCCGATACGGACCCGCTGACGGGCATTGCCAACCGGCGGGCCTTCGTGGCCGGGGCGAAGGCGACCCTGAGCACCCTGGACCGGACGGCGACCCTGCTGCTGTCCGATCTCGACCATTTCAAGCGCGTCAACGACACCCATGGCCACGCCGTGGGCGACGCCGTCCTCGTCGGCTTCTGCCGTATCGCCGAAATCCTGATGCCGCCCGGCACCATCGTCGGCCGCATGGGTGGGGAGGAATTCGCCTGCCTGCTGACGGGGGATGCGGACCAGGCCCTCGCCTGCGCCGATCGGATGCGCCGGGCCATCGCCCATCTCACCGTCCCGTCGCTGCCGGATCTGCGCATCGGCGTCAGCATCGGCGTGGCGACGACGCAGGTTTGCGGACCCGATCTCGACCGGCTGATGCGGGCGGCCGACGACGCCCTCTACGCGGCCAAGCGCAACGGCCGGAACCGGATCGAGCTCGGCGGACCCGGCCCAGATCGGCTCCCGGCGAACCCCGACGCCGCCCTACTCGATCCGCACCATCACGCTGTCGGAGGCACCGGTGGCGTCCATCACCGAGATGCGGGCGAAGCCGGCGCCCTCGGGACTCCACGCAGCGTGTCGCCGGGCGCCCCCGGCCACGGGCAGGCCGTCGACCATCCAGGTCAGGGGCGGCACCCCGCCCAGGGCCTTGAGGGCGAGACCCGTGTCAGGCGCGCCGCCCGCTCGGCCAGGGTCTGAACCGAGGTCCGTGAGACCGAGGTCGATCCGAGCGCCGTCGGGCGGATAGGCGATCCTGAGGGCCGCCCCCAGGGCGCCTTGGACGGTCTTCGGCACGTCGCGGCGGATGTGGCGCAGGGGCGGCGGCAGGCCGGCGGTGGTGGTCACCAGGGCGTCGGCCGGTTGGGGCACCGCCTCGGGTTCGCCCCCGAACCGCGCGAAGGCGTCGAACAGGATCGGGGCGGCCACCACCCGTCCGACGAGGCCCGGCACGGCGTTGCCGTCCGGTCGCCCGGCCCAGACTGCGAGGGTCACCCGCCGGTCGAACCCCACGGCCCAGGCATCGCGGTAGCCGTAGGAAGTGCCGGTCTTGTAGGCGATCCGGTTGGGAAGGGCGTTCTCGGGCGGCGGCGCCCCGCGCAGGATGTCGGCGACGTACCAGGCCGCCACGGGCTCGGCGATGCGGGCTTCGGATGGGCCGGGGGCGGGCGCATCGAGGCGGCGCAGAAGGGGCGGCACCAGCCCGCCCCGGGCCAGCCCCGAGAACAGCCGCGCGAGGTCGGTCAGCGTGATGCCGAGCCCGCCCAGTGCCACGGGCAGGCCGGGGGCGGTGTCGCGCGGCAGCTCGATGCGCGCGCCCGCCGCCCGCAGGCGGGCGATGAACCGGGCCGCGCCCACCGCCTGGAGTAGCTCCACCGCCGGCACGTTCAGCGAGAGCTGGAGGGCGCGCCGCGCCGTCACCGTGCCCTGGTAGCCGAGGTCGAAGTTCTCGGGCGCGTAGGCGCTGGGAAAGCGCACGGGCCGGTCGTCGAGCTGGGTCTCGGGATGGGCGATCCCCTGCTCGAAGGCGAGCGCGTAGATGAACGGCTTCAGGGCCGAGCCCGGCGAGCGGATCACCCCCGTCATATCGATGGCGCCCGCGCGCGTAGCATCGCCGTGGCCGGGGCTGCCGACCTGGGCCAGCACCGCCCCCGTGCGGTTGTCGAGCGCCAGGATGGCGGTGGAGAGGCCCGGTCCCAGGGCGGCGGCGCGCTCGGTGGCGAGCGCCTCGAGGCTCGCCTGCAGGCGCCCGTCGAGGGTGAGGCGGATGGTTTTCGCGTTGGAATCGGCCGCGACCGCCGCCTCCGCCGCGTGCGCCGCCAGCATCGGGAACGGCTTTCGCGCGTGCGGCACCGGCTCGGCCTTGGCTGCCTTTGCCTCGGCCGGGGTGATGATCCCTTGCGCGGCCACACGGTCGAGGACCCGGTCGCGGGCGCGCCGGCCGGCCTCCGGGAAGCGGTCGGGCCGGCGCGCCTCGGGGGCCTGGGGCAGGGCCACCAGCAGCGCGGCCTCGGCGAAGGAGAGCCGCGCCGGGTCGCGGCCGAAATAGGCCAGACTCGCCGCCCGCAACCCCTCCACCGGGCCGCCATAGGGGGCGAGCGCGAGGTAGAGGTCGAGTACCCCGGCCTTGCCGAGGCGGCGCTCCAGTTCGACGGCCCGCACCATCTGGCGCAGCTTGGCGGTGAGCGAGCGCGCCGCGCGGGGCTCGACGAGGCGGGCCACCTGCATCGACAGGGTCGAGCCGCCCGAGACGATGCGGCCGTGCCGCAGCCATTGCCCGGCGGCGCGGAGCGTCGCGGCCGGATCGACGCCCGGATGGTCGGCGAAGCGCCGGTCCTCGTAGGCGTTAAGCATGGCGAGCATGCGCGGATCGACCTGCCCTGCGGAGAGCGGCAGGCGCCAGCGCCCATCCACGGTGGCGAAGGGGCGCAGCAGCCCGCCGTCGCGGTCGAGCACCACGGTGGAACGGAGACTCGCCTGGGTGAGATCGAGCGGCGGGAGGGTGGCGACGAAGCGCCAGAGGGCGAGGGTGGCGACGAGGAGCATCGTTAGAAGGAAGACAGACAGCCCAGTTGCGACTGTCCTCATCGATCGCCGGCATCGCAACGAGCTCCCTCTCCTGGAAGGAGAGGGTTGGGGTGAGGTGTGCGAACTCTCCGAACAAGTCACACACCTCACCCTGTCCCTCTCCTTCCAGGAGAGGGGACCCGCGCCTTTCACGCCTCCCCTTGCATTACCTGCCGTTGCAGAGGGCTGTTCACCCTCGCCCGTAGCGGAACCGGAGATCGGCGCCCCGCGCGTCATCGTCCTACTTCGCGCTCACCACCACGGACCCGAAGCCCGTGCGCCCGAAGCGCTCGGGCCGGTACATGTCCTCGATGGTGGCGGCCGGGTGGACGTAGGTGCCGGGCGAGACGGCGCGCACGGTGTAGGCGACGCGGAAGAACGCCGATTGCTCGGGCGTCCGCTCGTAGGCGGCGACGAACCGGTCGTCGCGGAACGCCGTATAGACCGGGGCGACGTCGGACTTGGCGAAGGCGAGGCCGGCGAGCGCGTCGGCATCGAGGAGCTTCGGGTTGTCGATCTCCAGGCCGGCGGGCAGTCGGTCGACGAGGAGCAGGCGCCCGGGGCTGGCCTTGGCCTCCGTCACCTTGAGGACGACCACAAGGCGGTCGTTCTGGCGAACCCCTTGGGTAAGATCGACGGGGCTGCCGTCGAGGCGGTGATAGGTCCGCTCGATGGCGTAGCCCCGCGATTCTGCGGGTTCCGGCGCGATGGGATTGCCGACCACGCTCACCACCATCTGGGCCGTCGTGGTGCCGGCGTTGACGATGGCGACGGGCTTTTCCGCCAGCGCGTCGCCGCGATAGAGCTGCGCTAAGGCACCAGCCTCGGGCTTGCCGTCGATGGTGAAGCGCAGGGCGTCGGAATCCTTGGCGAGGCCTTGGGCGGCCATCACCATCCAGGCGTTCTCCTGGGTGCTCGTCGGGCGTCCGCCCTGGCGCTCCTCGGCGATCACCGTCGCCAGGGGCTGGACCGCGTCGCGGGCGAGCCCCGTCTCGGCGGCGAGCGTCAGGAGGCCGGCACCGTCGCGCAGGCGCGAGCCGTAATCCGGCCGGTCGGTGGGGCCCGGTCCCTTCAGCGCCGTCACCGCCGAGGCGAAGGCCTTGGCGGCCCGGCCCCGGTCGCCCAGCAGCGCCAGGGCCGCCGCGATCTGGCCGCGCCCGAGGGGCGTCGAGAAGGCGTCGATCCGGGTGTCGGCGAGGTAGCGCAGGTCGCCCATCACCGGGCGTCCGTTGCGGGCGAGCACGTAGGCCGCGTAGGCGATGTCCATGCCGCCGTCGCGGACCTCGCTCGTGTTGGCCACCGCGTTGCGCAGGCTGTCGAGGGCGCTGGCGAAGGCGGTCGGCGGCACGGCGAAGCCGCGCTCGCGCGCCCGGGTGAGGAAGTCGGTGACGTAGGCGTTGAGCCAGACGTCGGTCTGGCCGCCGACGGACCACAGGCCGAACTCGCCCGACGCGCCCTGGCGGGCGAGCACCCGGTCGATGGCCTCGCGGATGTGGGTGTCCACCGTGTCGTCGAGGCCCATCCGGTCCTGGGGCGCCGCGCGGCTCAAGCCCAGGAGCGGCATCGCCCGGCTCACGGTCTGCTCGGAGCAGGCGTAGGGGTAGCGCTCCAGGGCCTGGAGCAGGGCCGGTACGTCGAGGCCGGCGAGCGTCGAGGCCGTGACCGAGACGGCCCCGGTGCCGGGCAGGATGTCGGCCAGGAGCTCGTCCGTCACCCGCAGGGTCGCGCCGGGGGGGAGCGGCTGCACCGTGCGGCGGGCGAGCGGACCCGTGCCGGCGCCGATCCCGAGGGCGAAGCTCTGGCCGAGGCCGGGCGGCAGGCCGGGGCCGGAGAGGGTCACGTCGAGGCGCGTCGTGCCGGGACCGGCGGCGGTGATGGGGATCACCAGCGCCCCCTTGGCCCCCGCCTCCAGCCGCAGGGTCTTGTGGAGCGCCTCGGCGCCCACCACCACGGAGCCGGTGAGGCCGAGATCCACGGTGTAGTCGCCGGCCGGCCCCTCGACGTTGTCGATGGCGATGTGGAAGCGCGAGCGGTCGCCGACGTTGAGGAAGCGCGGCAGGGTGCCGGTGAGGATGACGGGATCGCGGATGACCACGTCGGCCTGGGCCGCGCCGACCTTCGCCCGGCTCCAGGCCGTGACCATGACCCGGCCGGTCCCGTTGAAGGCCGGGAGCGGGAAGCTGACGATCGCCCGCCCATCGGGGCCGACGGTGACGGGGCCGGAATAGAGGGCGAGCGGCGCCTGGGTCGGCGGCGTGTCGGCGAGTTCGGCCGCGCCGCCGTCGCCGCCCGAGCGGATGGCGCCGAGCGTCCCCTGCATCCCATCAATGAGGTATCCGTAGAGGTCGCGGATCTCCGGTCCCAGGGCCTTCTGGCCGAAGAAGTGGCGGAACGGATCGGGGGATTCGTAGCGCGTCAGGTTGAGGATGCCGACATCGACGAGCGCCACGCTGACCCGGGCCGTCTCTCCGGGCCCAAGGCCGGCGAGGCGGATCGGCAGGGTCAGGGTCTCGCGGGGTCGCGCCTTGGCCGGCGCCTCCACGGTGACGGCGAGGCTGCGGCTCGCCGGGTCCACGGCGAACCACGCCACCCCGAGCGCCCGGCCCGGCAGGCGCTTCGCCGCCTGATCCAGGGGCCGATAAGCGGTGGCGACGAGGTAGGCGCCGGCCCCCCATTCGGGCTTGACCGGGATGTCGACGGTAGTCCCACCGCTCGGCACCGCCACGGTCAGCACGGCGTGGACCCGGTCGCTCACCACCGCGAGGGTCGCCTGACCGGCAAAGCGCGGCTGCAGGCGCGCCCGCAGGGTGTCGCCGGCAGAGTAGGCCGGCTTGTCGAGGCGGAGATCCAGGAGGTCGGGCACGTCCGCCGTCTCGCCCCCGCCCCAGCCGACCGTGAAGGTGACGCTCGCCGTGGCCTGCGGCCGGCCGGGCACGCTCGCCTCCAGGCGATAGGTGCCGTAGGTTACGACCGAGTTGATCCGGCCCAGCGCCTCGGCCGTGAGATCGAGCTTGCCGTCGGCGAGGCGCCGGGTGCTGGTGACGGGCTCGAACGACCAGCGCCCGCCCTCGCGGTACCACTGGTAGGACTTCTCGACTTTCTGCAGGGTCCAGGCGACGCCGGCCTGGGCGAGGCGCCGTCCGTCGGGCGCCGCCATGGCGACCTCGAAACCGGCGGTGCCGCCCTCGGGCAGGTCGCCCGCGAAGGTCTTGCGGAGGGCGAGCACCGGACCGTCGGGCAGGATCGGCAGGGTCAGGCTGCGCGACAGTGCCCGGCCGCCCGGCTCGCCGACCTGAAGGGTGATGCGGGCCTCCGTGGGGCGCGGCGCGGGAACCGCCGGCACCGGCACGGTGAGGCGGGCGGCCCCCTGCGCGTCCGTGGTGGCCCGCGCCTCGACCTCCTGGGAGACGGCCTCGACCCGCTCGTCGTCGAGGCCGACGGAGAAGCCCTCCAGTCCCTTGATGCCGCTGCCCGCCGCCTGCTGAACCAGCACGGTGCCGGAGACCTCGAGCCCCGAGCCCGGTGCGCCGTAGAGGTAGCGCGCCGCGACATCGATGGTGGCCGGCGCGTCCCGGAGGAGGCTCGGGGTCGCGCTCGACAGCGTCACCTCCAGGCGCTCGGGCACGTAATCCTCGACGAGGAAGCTCGCCTCGCCGATGGCCGGCGCCTTGGGGTCGGTATAGGCCGACACCCGCCAGGTGCCGTGCATGGCGCCCGCCAGGAGGGGCACGGCGAGCGAGCGGCCGCCGAGGCCGGCATCCGGCACGGCGACGCGGCGGGCCTCGACGCCGTCGGGGCGCTTGAGCACGAGCGTCAGGGGCAGGTCGGGCACCGCGACGCCGACGGCGTCGCGCAGAAGTGCGGTGAGGTTCACGGTCTCGCCCGAGCGGTAGACCCCGCGCTCGGGGAACACGTAGGCCTCCACGGCCCCGGGCTGCGGCCGGCCCTTCACGCCGCGATCCGTGAGGTCGAAGGCGGATTGGTTGAGGTCGAGGAAGCCGTAATCGTCGCCCAGCTGCGCCACGACGAGGCCCGGCGCGATGCCGCCCTCTCCGCGCGCGAGGCCGGCCGCGAAGGCAACGTGGCCCTGCGCATCGGTCTTCGCGGTGGCCAGAACCTCGTTGTTGCGGGCCACCAGCCGGATCTCGGCGCCCGTCACCACGGCGGCGGAGGCGAGCGAGCGGGCGAAGACGTGGACCCCGTCGCGGCCCTTGAACACGGTGAGCCCGAGATCCGAGACCACGAACCACTGCGTCGCTTGGTTGTCGTAGCCCCCCTCCTCGTCCACCGCACTGGCGACGCCCGAGGGCTGGGCCAGCATCACGTAGAGGCCGGGTTCGAGCTTGCCGACCGCCTCGAGCACGGGGAAGGCGGTGACAGCCTCGGCGTTCGGCTCGGCCTTCGCCGTGTCGAGCACGCCCTTCCAGACCCGCTGGCCCTTCTGCTCGGCGATGGTTTTCGCCGTGGAACCGTTGAGCTGACTCAGGAAGTCCTCGGAGCGCAGGGAGGGCAGCAGGCCGCGGTCGCCGATGCGCAGGACCTCGATGTCGAGCTTCGGGGCGTTGACCGAGACCAGGGGCACGCCGGCCTGGCCCGTGCGCGGCAGGACGTAGTTGCGCCCGGTGAACCGCACCTGGGGCGAGCGGTCCCGGACGTAGACCTCGTAATCGAAAGACTTGAGAAGGGTTTCGCCCGCCGCCGACGGAATTCCCTGGCGCAGGACGAAGGCGTAGCGCTCGCCGTGGCGCAGGCCATCGACGCAGACCTGCTGGCCGCTGCCCGTGACGGCGGCGTTGGCCGCGCCCGAGACGGCGACGAAGGGGGTGAAATCGGTCTTCGGGGCCAGCCCTTCCGAGAATTGGAAGCAGACGCGCGGGGCGGCTGCATCGGAATCGACCTTGTAATCGAGGATGCGGAAGCCGTGCTCGGCGCGAAGCCCCTCGTAGGTCTCGCGCACCTGCGGATCGTCGGCGAGCGCGAGGCTGGCGCGATAGGCCTCGAGGGCGGGGCGCCATTCGGATTCGGCGGCCTGGACCTCGCCGAGGGTGGCGAGGGCCTCGGCCTCCCCGGCGGCGGTGGCCGCGCGCAGGTACCCGACATAGGCGGCGGCCCGGGCGTTGCGGCGCAGGCGCAGGCGGGCGGTGTAGTCTCCGGTCTCGCTATTGCCGACGGCGCTCGCGGCGCGGGCATAGGCGAGCCAGTTGTCGGAATTGCCCGGCTCGGCGGCAACGGCGGCCCCGAGGGGCTTGAGCGCCTCGGCCGGCTTTTCGGCCTCCATCAGGGCTGCCCCATCGGCGCGTGCCCGGGCCGCCGGACGCGGGGGGCCGGCCTCGGCCTTGAGGGTGGCTTCGAGGCGCACGCCGTCGCTGGCGAGGTTTTCACGCTGAAAGGATTTTTGTGAGGGCGCCTTCAGGGCCGCCCTGGCGGGCTGGCCGAGGGGAGCCTGCGCATACCCGGGGACGATCAGTCCGCCCAAGAGGGCGAAAGCGCCGGCCGCGAGGATCATCGTCCGACCGCGCCGTGCCGCGCCCGTGCGTTCCGTCGATCGCGACATCACCCACCCCATCGACTCGCGCCATCGGCGCCACGGTTCAGGGCCGGAACCGTAGCACTTCGCCTCGCGCCCGCAATCGGGATCGACGGCCCTGGAATTCGCGCGTCGGCTCTGCCAAGCTTCGGCCCTCGCCTCGGGGGCACGGATCATGGCGCGAAGCGGTCGGGCTCGTTGGATGGCGGTGATCGTCGCACTCCTGGCCGCGCCGATTCCCTGGCCAATGCAGGCCCTGTCCCAGTCGCCCCCGGCGCCGCGTCCCAAATCGCCGCCGCCCTCACCCGGCAAGCCCGCCGCACCGGACCCAGCCTTCGAGGCGGCCAAGGCGGCGTTCGAGGCCCTGCCGGAGACCGAGCGCAAGGGCCTTCAGGACGCCCTGGTCTGGACGGGCGATTTCAACGGGGTCGTCACCGGCACCTTCGGAAAGCGCACCCACGACGCGCTGACGGCCTACCAGAAGCGCGCCGGCGGCGCGGGCACCGGCCCCCTCGACGCGCCGGGTCGGAGCGCACTCCTCAAGGCCGGTGCAGCGGCGCGGAACGCAGTGGGCTTCGCCGTCAGACCCGATCCCGCAAGCGGCACGGTCCTCGGCTTGCCCGAGCGGCGGCTGCCGAAACGCGGGCCGATCCCGGGCGGCACCCGCTGGCAGAGCGCGGATGGCCGCATCACCGTGGAGGCGAAGTCGTTCCCTCCTGGCGAGACCAGCCTGGAGGCTGTGTTCGCCCGCATCACTGCACCGAGCCCGGAGCGGCGCGTGACCTACAAGCTCCAGCGGCCCGACTTCCTCGTGGTCACCGCCGAGACGGCCACGGGCAAGTCCTACATCCGCTACGCCGCCGGGGAGATGGGCGTGCGCGGCCTGACGCTGGGCTACGACAAGGCACTCTCGGAGACGTTCGACCGCCTCGTCATCGCCATCGCCAACAGCTTCGTGCCGTTCCCCGACGCGGCACCGGCGGCACCGGCCGTTCCGGTCGCCCGTGCCGCCCCGACGCCACCCCTGCCGGCCGACAGGCCGGCCGCGCCGCACGCGACGGGGCTGGTGGTGGGGCCGGGGCGGGTGCTCACGAGCGCGGCGGCCTTCGACAAGTGCGCATCCCCGCGCATCGACGGCCAAGCGGCCCGCATCGCGGTGCGCGACACGGACCTGATCCTGCTGGACAGCACGGGGCTGACGAAATCCGGCTTCTTCCCGCCCCTGCGGCCCGAGGCGGCGACGCCCGCGGAGGCCATGCTGGTTCTGTCCGCCGAGGCGGGCGGCGCGGTGACGGCGGCACCGAGCGCCCTCGCGCAGGACGGCCGGATTACGGCGCCGCTTCAGCCTGGGGCGGGCGGGGCGCCGATCCTCGATCCGGCCGGAGCCCTTGTCGGACTCGTCTCGGTCTATCCCACCGCGCCGCGTCGGGTGGCCGGCGTGGTGCCGCCGGCCCGCTACGGAACGGTGGCGGGCGCCCGGATCGGGCAATTCCTGACCGCCGCCGGCATGGCGGTTCCGGCGGCCGACGCGACGGCCGCACGGCTGGCGGACGCCATCGTGGGAATCGCCTGCCAGCCGTGAGCGATCAGAGCCGCCCGGTGACCAGAAGCACGATCAGGATGATGATCAGGATGCCGCCGAGACCGAAGCTCTGGCCGCGGTAGGCGCCGCCGCCGAGAAAATTGCCGCCGCCGAGGACCGCGAGAATGAGGATGATGAGGAGGATGGTGGTCAAGGTCATGGAACGGAACTCCGGCGCGCGCCCAACCGCTGTGGCGTGAGCTTGACCGTTCAAACGCCCCGCGGCCGATTCCGTTCAACCGCACGTGCAGGGGAATCCGTTGCGCGCGCCGATTTTTGAAAGTTTTACGATCGATCGCGTCCGTCGCGCCGGATTGTCTCTCACAAAACTTCCGCTGCACCGTTGGTCGCAGAGCGAGAACCGTTCGGGATCGGGAGTTTCGTGAGGCACTCCTAGTAGAGCGGCGGGATTTCGACGTTGGGGATCGGGAACGGACCGAGCATGAGGCGGCCGTCCGCCAAGCGCAGGGGCGGCAGGGCCTTGAGGGCCGGATCGCCCGGGGTCGCCGCGTCAGGGGCGGCCTCGGCGCGGGCGCGGCGGCCTCCGCCGAGGAACTGACCGACGAGGTTGCCGATGAGGGCCCCCTTCTCGGCGCCGAAGCGCTGTCCCATGACCTGTCCGACGATGGCCTCGACGCCGGCGGCGCGCAGGTCGATCTGGCCCTCCGGGCGGTGGGCCGCATCGAGCCCGAGGCTGCCACGGGCCTGAACCCGGCGGTCGCCCTTGGCCAGGGACAGGAGGGCGATGTCGAGGCTGCCGCCGGCCTGGCGCCACGCCTCCAGCTCCCGCGCCACCGTTCCGGTCCGCAGGGTCGCGGCCCGGTTCACGGTGGCGTCGAGGGCGATGTCGGCCGCACTGGTGTTCCCGACGAAGGGATCGACCAGCGGCACCCCGGCCTTGGCGACGCGCAGGCTGAGATCGACGGCGCCGTCGGAGGCGAAGCGCCCGGGGGTCGGGCGGCCATGGGCTTCCAGGTGCTGGGCATCGAAGGCGATGTCAGGCTGTCCGGCCCCACGCACAGTGCCCTTCAGGGTGTCGACCGCCAGGGAGGCACGCACGAAGCCCTCGGATGCTCCGTGGAAGCTGGCATTCAGGGCGGTCCAGGTCACGTCGCCGGTGAGATCACCCTGCTCCACATGGAAGGGGCCGGCCACCTTGAGGATTCCCTGGCGCGGCTGGTAGACCTGAACCACGGCGGTCACCGGCCCGAGGGTGAAGCGGCTGTCGGCGCGGGCGAAGGCGAGGGAGGCGCAGCGCAGTTCGATGCGGAACGGATAACCGGCGATCGAGCGGTCGGCGCAGGTCCAGGTGCGGCCCGCCGCCGCCTCTGCGGCCAGCCAGGCATCCATCTCGCGCGCCGCCCGGTCGCGGACCCAGAACCACGCGGCCGACCACAGGACGACGAGGGTGGCGAGCAGGATGAAGGGGACGAACAGGCCTTTTCGCGATGGGGCGCGGGTCGCGGCCGGTATCTTCGTCGTTGTCATCGCGTCCCCGCCGCCGTCGAACCTTCGGAAGCGGGCCGTCTCGGGGCCTCGCCGTCCATCCGGCATGGCCTATCAGGGTCTTGGCGGCGAAAGCATGGCCGCGATTGGCGGGTTCAGGCGTCGGTCATCGTATCGGCCATCGTATCGGTCATGGCGACGGCGCCGAAGTCGGCCACGATGGCGCTGCGCTCGGCCTCGGTCTCGGCGAGGCGATGGACGTGCATCTCGTTGGCGCCGCGATACCGGGCGCGGGCCATCCAGTTGCGGGTCAGGCGCTCGCGCGGACTCTCTCCGGCGGAGGCCACGCCGACGATCTCGCCGATCCCCGCCGCGTCGCGGCGCACGGCCAGGACCACCGCATCGCCCATGTCGTCGAGCTCCGGCTCGGCGAGATCGTGGATGCCGACGATATAGCGGCGACCGGACCGGCCACGCCACGCGCTCAGCACCAGGGCCGGGGTTCCGCGCAGGCCTGCGGTGGTTCTGAGGCGTTCTTCGTGCACCGGTCGTCTCCGTGCTCGGTCATCCTCGGACGTCCGCGGGATTAGCGGACCGGGACAGGGCTCGTTCGTTCGCTATTTGTTCCCAATAGTCTTAACGAATGGTTATCGTCAAGAACGGGACCGACGCTGGAGAACGTCGATCGGAAGCAGCGGCCCGCGCCTCATGCGGTGGGCGAAGCGTCCCGCACGGGGGGCGGCACGGCATGGCCCCGGGCCAGGAGGTCGGCTCGGCCGGCGGCCAGCAGGGCGTCGGAGGCGGTCTCGATCCGGGCCTGGACGGTGTCGAGGAAGCGCGCCCGGTCGAGGCCGGGCGGAATGGGAGCCAGGAACTCGATCACCGTGATGCCGGGCCGGCGCACGAGGCTGCGGCGGGGCCAGTACAGGCCGGTGTCGAGGGCGACGGGCAGGCAGGGTACACCGAGGGTGGCATAGAGATGCGTGATCCCGAGCTTGTAGGCGGGCGGCGCGCCGGGCGGGCGGCGGGTGCCCTCGGGGAAGATGATGAGTTGGCGGCGCGCGCCGATCACGTCGGCGGCGGCCTCGTTCATCGCCGCCATGGCGCGCGAGCCCTTGGAACGGTCGATGGCCACCATCCCCGAGCGCGACAGGAACCATCCGACGAGGGGAATCCAGAGAAGCTCGCGCTTCAGAATGTAGGCGAAGTCCGGGAACACCGTGACGAGGGCGAGGGTCTCGAGGGCGGACTGGTGCTTGGCGGCCACCAGAACCGGACCTTCGGGGATGTTGGCGAGTCCCCGGAACTCCACGGTGACGCCGCCAACAACCCGCAGGAGCCACAGGGTGACGTTGCCCCAGCCTTGCGCGAGGCGGATGACCGCCCGGCGCGAGACGAGGGCCGGCAGCCCCAACACCGCGATGAGGGTGGTCGCAAGGTAGAAGGCGAGATTGAAGGCGATCGAACGGAGGATGACCATCGGGAACCAGACTGGAGGCGCCCGCGCCCGGCGCGGCCAGCGCTCCCTTTAGAGGGTTTTCGCGCACGTTGGACCTGTCGGGCGCCAAGAAAACGTCCGTCCCCAGGACAGGGCGGCGATTTCGTCGCCATGCCCCCCCGAGGCGCCCCCATCCGACGCGGCCCACCGACTTCGTTGACTTCTCCGGCGGAGGCTCCTTAACTCGACCCGCGACGACAACAAAACCGGAGGGATCATGGGGTCATTACGCGTCACGGGCCATGGCCTGGACCTCGGCGAAGCCCTGCGGGGCCGGGTCGAAGAGCGGATGGCGGCGACCCTCTCGAAATACCTCGACAGCCACATGAACGGGACCTGCTCGGGTCACGTCACTCTGCGGCGGGACGGGACGGCCTACCGGACGGATTGCGTCCTGCACCTCGTCTCGGGCCTGACCCTGGAAGCCTCCGGGGCCGCCCACGACGCCCATGCGAGCTTCGAGCAGACGGCCGACCGGCTGGAGAAGCGCCTGCGCCGCTACAAGCATCGGCTCAAGGACCACGGCGCCGCCGCCCACGAGGGCGCCACCGTGCAGGCGGCCTACGCCGTCTTCGCGGTCCCGAGCGAGACCGAGGCGACGGATGACGACGAGGATCTCGACGGCGGCGATCTCGATGACGGGGCGGATCACCCCCCCGTGGTGGCCGAGAGCACCAAGACCCTGAAGCGCCACTCGGTGAGCGAGGCCGTGACCGCCCTCGATCTGACGGGCGCGCCGGTGATCGTGTTCGTTCATGCTGGCACCGGACGCATCAACGTCGTATACCGCCGCAGTGACGGAGCGATCGGCTGGGTCGATCCGGCGGACGCCAACGCTTGAGCGCCCGACCGGAACTGACATCGGAACCCGGCGATTGATCCCTTAGGGCCGCGCGCGGCCCGACCTTTTACTCCGCGGTGGCCGATCCGGCCGCCGCCGAAGGGGCGGCGGTCCTTCATGCCAGTGATGGAATTCCTCAATCCGGATTCCGTGGTGCCATCCCTGCGCGCCCGCGCCAAGAAGCAGATCCTTCAGGAACTGAGCGCCCACGCCGTGCGCCACCTGCCGGCGCTCGACGAGCGCGAGGTGTTCGAGACCCTGTTGCAGCGCGAGCGTCTCGGCTCGACGGGCATCGGCGACGGCGTGGCGATCCCCCACGGCAAGCTGCCGGGCCTCGATCGGTTGTTCGGCCTCGTGGCCCGCCTGGAGCGGCCGGTGGACTTCGACTCCCTGGACGGCCAGCCCGTGGACATCGCCTTCCTGCTCCTCGCCCCCGAGGGCGCCGGCGCCGATCACCTCAAGGCGCTGGCCCAGGTGGCGCGACTCCTGCGCGAGCCCGGCATCCTGGAGCGCATTCGCGCCGCCCGCGACGCCAGCGCCCTCTACGCCCTCCTGACCCACACATCGGCCTCCCAGGCGGCGTGACGACGATGCCGCTCCGTCCACGCCTCCGGCCGGCCGTCGTCCTCGGCGGCCTCGCCCTCCTCTGCACCGTGAGCGCTCCAGCCGGCGCCGGCCCGACGGACACGGCCTGCGCGCGCGATGTCCTCGTGGCGAGTTCGATGCAGCGCCAGGCCATCGACCAGCTCGAACAGACGGGCAGCGACGAGGCCGAACTGTGCCGGATCTGGCGCCGCCACGTCGAGACCATGCGCCGCGTGGCGAGCGTCTACGGCCGCTGCCTGTCGGGGGCCGAGCGCAGCGAGCGCCTCGCCCAGGTGATGGGCTCCGAGAAGGAGTTTTCGGGCCTGATCAAGGGCCGCTGCAAAGGGCTCTGAGACCGGGTGCCGGCAGCCCTACTGCTGGCCGCGCAGGAGCAGGGGCTCGGCCACCATCTTGATGGGCTTGCCGCGGCCGATGAGGATCGCGGCGCGCGAACGCTCGGGGTCGTCCTCGAAGCGGGTGCGAAGCCAGGCGACCAGGAACTTGAGATATTCCGACGCCAGGAGCCGGGCCGCCGACGGATGCTGCCACCAGCGCCCGGCATCGAAGCCCTCGGCCACCACCGGATAGGGCACCACGCGCTCGATGCCCGGCAGGGCGTGGTCAAGCTCCACCAGGGTGCGGGGCATGTGGTAGTTCGAGGTCACCACCGCGACGGTGCTGAAGCGGTGCAGGCGCATCCAGCGCCGGGTCTCGATGGCGTTGCCGATGGTGTTGCGCGCGCGGTAGTCGAGATCGACGCAGCAATCGATCCAGTGGCGCTGGTTGGGGTTGAGGCGGGCGATCTCGTCGCGGCTGGTGCGCTCGTTGACCCCGGTGATGAGCAGGCGTCGGCCGTAGCCGTTGGCCAGGAGATCGATGGCGTCGCCGATGCGCTGGGCGCCGCCCGTAAGCGCCACGATGCCGTCGGCCCGACCGTCCGGGGGCCTCTCGTCGCGCTCGACGCAGGCGACGAAGGCGAGGAAGCCGCCGAACAGGGCCGCCCCGCCGAGACCGGCGAGCCCTAGGCCCGCCCGCAAGGTGCGGCCGAGGGACCGGACCGGCAGACGGAGGGACGGTGCCGAACGGAAGGTCGCGTCGGTCCAGGCCCAGCCGAAAGCCTCGGAGGGCCTCATGGTGTGGCTGCCTGACATCTGCGTCGTCATTCTCCGCAAGGATAGCCTGGATTGGGGCATCGACGAGGCAAGTATCTCGTCCCGGAAAGGTTCACGAAGGGTTAACGCGTTCCGGCCGTCCGCGGAGGAGCTCTTTCAACGGCGGGCGTTGGAGCGGATCGGCCCCCGAGCCCCGATCAGGCGAGGAAGCGCCGCACGGTCAGGCGGGAGACGATGCCGGTGACCACGGAGGCGATGACCCCGATGAGGAGCACGCTGGCATAGCCGCGCCAGCCGATGTGGAAGGCGCCGAACAGAGCCTCGATCTCCTCCCCCGCCGGCCCCGAGCGCCAGGCACCGGCGAGGAGGCCGGCGAGGGCGAAGGCGGCGAGCGCCGCCACGGACCCGATGATGCCGCCCCGCAGGCCGAGGCGGAAGAACCGGCGCTGGAACGCCCGGGCGATGAAGTCGTCGTCGGCGCCGACGAAGTGCAGCACCTCCACCACCTCGCGGTTGCCCGCCATGGCGCCCCGGGTGGCGAAGACCACGGCGAGGCCCGTGGCGACGAGGACGAGGGCGACGAGGCCGACGCCGACGCCCACGAAGGTGTTGGCCATGGTCGAGAGCCGGCGCAGCCACAGGGCGTGGTCGTCGAGGCTCGCGACACCGGGGAGCGCCTCCGCGAGGGACGCGCGCAGGGGTTTCAGGTCGGGCCGGGCGGAGTCCGCGAGCTTCAGGGTCACGAGGCGCGGCACCGGCAGGTCGGACAGGTCGAGGCCGCTGCCGAGCCAGGGCTCCAGCAGGCGTTCCGCCTCGGCCTTCGAGAACACCCGGGTGGAGGCGATGCCGGGGGTGGCCTTGGCGAGGGTTTCCGCCCGGGCGACGTCGGCGTCGAGGTCGCGTCCGGGACTCGGGCGGACTTGAATGGTGACCTCCTGGGCCACGGTGCCCTGCCACTGATCGGCGCTCGACGCGACGATCTCGGCCGCACCCGCGCACAGGGCGGCGAGGAAGGTGAGGATGGCGATGACGGCGGCGAGCGCCCGGCTCGCCGAGGAATCCGTCGGGACCAGGGGCGCGTTGCGCCGCAGGGTCGCGGGCAGCGGGCTTTGCGGCGGCGCGGCCACGCGCGGCGGGGAGACGGCTTGGCTCATGAATGCTCCGGGATCATGGGCGTTCCACGGCGAGACGGCCCTCGCCGAGCACCAGCCGGCGGGCATCGACGAGGTCCATCAGGGCGAAGTCGTGGGTGGCGATGAGCACGGAGGTGCCGAGGCGGTTGAGTTCGATGAACAGGCGCAGGAGGCGCCGACCGAGTCCCGGATCGACGTTGCCCGTGGGCTCGTCGGCGAGCAGCAGTTCCGGCCGGGCGATGAGGGCGCGGGCGATGGCCGCGCGCTGTTTCTCGCCGCCCGACAGGAGTGGCGGCAGCACGTGCATGCGCTCGCCGAGGCCCACCCAGCGCAGCAATTCGACGACCTCGGCCCGGTAGCTCGTCTCGGCCCGGCCCTGGACACGCAGGGGCAGAGCCACGTTCTCGTAGGTGGTCAGATGGTCGAGGAGGCGAAAATCCTGGAACACCACCCCCATGCGTCGGCGCAGGCCGGTCAGCTTCTCGCTGGAAATGCCGCTGACCTCCTCGCCGAACACCGACACGAGCCCCCGCGTCGGACGCACCGACAGGAGGATGAGGCGCAGGAGCGTGGTCTTGCCCGCCCCCGACGGCCCTGTGAGGAACTGGAACGAGCGCGGCGCGATCTGGAAGCTCACGTCGCTGAGCACCTCCGGGCCGAGGCCGTAGCGCATCCCGACATTCTCGAACTGGACCACCGGCTCCTCGGCGCCGGACAGCAGGCTTCCCGTGTTCACCCGATCCGCCACACTCCCCCCACTCAGTCTCGGCCCATCGATCCTGCCCCATCGGCCATGACCGCGGCGCCCGCTTCACGGATGATTAACCGCGTTCGCGCAGAACCGTGTGAGTCTTTTTGACCGAGCCGGCAACTGCCGATCGAGACCCCGGGGCGCCGATTCGCCATGCTGATCGTCTGCCCGTCCTGCGCAAGCGAATATGTGATCGACACCGATCGCGTCGGTGCGGAGGGGCGCTCCGTGCGCTGCGCGGCCTGCCGCGAGACCTGGTTCATCTCCCCCGACGACGTCGCCGCCGCCGTCGAGGCCGAGATGACGGCTGCCATGATGGAGGCAGTCCAGTCCGGTCCGGAGGACGCCAAGGCCCGGGCCGAGGCCCAGGCCTCCCTCGATGCCTGGGAGGCGGCACTGGCCGAGGCCATTCCGGTACCCGATGCCAAGCCGGAGGACACCCCTCTGCCGGAGCCCCGGTCGGGCCCGAGGCCCCCGGTGAAGGTTCCCAGGCGCGCCCGCCTCTCGCCCACCGCCGCCATCGGGCTGTCGATGGTGGCCGGGCTCGGCCTCGCCGTCTTCGGACGCACCACCGTGGTGCGGGCGATGCCGCAGAGTGCCGGGCTCTACGCCCGCATCGGGTTGCCGGTAAACCTGCGCGGCCTCGATCTGCGCGACGTCGTCGCCTTCCAGACGCAAGGGGACGGCGCCCAGCTCGTGGTCGAGGGCGACGTGGTTGGGGTCGCCCCCGAGGGCGCGCCGGTGCCGCCCATCGAGGTCGAGGTCCGCGATGGGCGCGACCAGCCCCTCTATCGCTGGAGCGTGGCCCCGCCCCGCCGCACCCTGGAGAACCGCGAGACCGCCCGCTTCCGCGCCAGCCTGTCGGCGCCGCCTGCGGAGGCGCGCTCGATCCGGGTGCGTTTCTCGCAACCCTCCTCGCAGGTGCCCTCGGCTCAGCGCCCGGACCCGACCGCCAAAACCGATGGCACCCGCGGCCACCCGTGATATGAAGCGCCCATGACGACTCCCTCCCGACGCGTTCGCGTCCTCTTCGACGAAGCCGCCATCGCCCGGCGCACCGAGGAACTCGCCGCCGCCATCGCGGCGGCCAAGCCCCAGAACCTGCTGGTGGTGGCGGTGCTCAAGGGCAGCTTCATGTTCGCCGCCGACCTCCTGCGCGCGCTGCACCGGACCGGGCTGGAGCCGCAGGCGGAGTTCGTCCACCTGTCGAGCTACCGCACGGCCACGGTCTCGTCGGGTCAGGTCGAGATCCTGCGCGACGTCGAGAGCGAGGTGCGCGGGCGCGACGTGCTGCTCATCGATGACATCCTCGAATCCGGCCGCACCATCGTGTTCGCCAAGGATCTGCTGATGGCGCGCGGTGCCAAGCGCGTGCTCACGGCCGTGCTCCTGGAAAAGCCCGGCAAGCGCGCCGTCACCATCGACGCCGACTTCGTCGGCTTCACCTGCCCCGACGTGTTCGTGGTCGGCTACGGCATGGATGTGGCTCATGCCTACCGGCAACTGCCCTTCGTCGGCCTCGTCGACTACGACAGCCCCGACCCGGACCTGTTCGGGGGCACCTGATTCAGGGGTGAATGAATCGGGCCCGGCGATCGCATCGTTCCGGCGAAGATTACGGTTCGATGCGAGAAAAAGTCCGCGCGGGTGCCCATATGGGGTCATATCCCTTGACAGCGCGGCGTCCCGCTTGCGTGACTGACATTCCTCCCATTCGAGAGAACCTGACGAGAGATGGCGCGCATCCTGCTCGTGGATGACGAAGAGACGGTTCGGGGCTTCCTCAAGCGGGGCCTGGAGATCGATGGCCATGCCGTGGTCACCGCCACGGACGGCAGCGATGGGCTCGATCGCCTGACGGAGGCCGACGGGGCCTTCGACCTGATGCTCACGGACATCCGCATGCCGCTGATGGACGGGATCGCCCTGGCGCTCGCGGCCAAGCGCGACTTTCCCAACCTAACGATCCTGCTGATGACGGGCTTTGCCGACCAACGCGAGCGGGCGCGGGGCCTCGATGCCATCGTCACCGATGTGTTGACGAAGCCGTTCTCCCTCGCCGACCTTCGCTCCACCGTGAACCGGGCCCTGGCCGCCTGAACGGCGCCCCTTCCCCAACAGTTGGGAAAGTCCGAGCGACGCGCGCGGCTGCGCGGGCGCGCGGGCTCCGTCCGGGTGAAGATTTCCTGTCCGCCGTGTCCGACACGGAACCCTGTCCGAACTTTCGGACAGCGGGCGGGCGATCCGGGCGGGATACCGCACTGCGGCGAACCACAAAAATCATTCAAGTCTTTGTTTCATCGATTTAATTTAAATGGACTAGACTTGGTCCGCTTCCTGCAAAATCATACTGACAAAGAGCGGGCGAACGCGTCAGATCCGCTCAAGAACCACCAGGGAGGATACTATGGAGCGTAGCCGCGATCTCGACCCCGTCGAGACGCAGGAATGGCTCGACTCACTCGATGGCGTCCTCGACGTCGACGGGCCGGAGCGGGCGCATTACCTGATCGAGCAAGTCATCGACGGAGCCCGCAAGAAGGGCGCTCCGGTTCCGTACTCGGCCAACACCGCCTATCTCAACACGATCCTGCCCCAGAACCAGGATCCGCATCCGGGCGACCGGGCCATCGAGCACCGCATCCGCTCGGCGATCCGCTGGAACGCCATCGCGATCATCCTGCGGGCCAACAAGGATTCCTCGGAACTCGGCGGTCACATCGCCAGCTTCCAGTCGGCGGCGACGCTCTACGACACCGGCTTCATGCATTTCTGGCGCGGGGCCAACGCCGATCACGGCGGCGACCTCATCTACGTGCAGGGCCATTCCTCGCCCGGCGTCTACGCCCGCGCCTTCCTCGAAGGCCGCCTCACGGAGGAGCAACTGCTCGGCTTCCGCCAGGAAGTCGGCGGCAAGGGCCTGTCGTCCTATCCGCATCCCTGGCTCATGCCGGATTTCTGGCAGTTCCCCACGGTCTCCATGGGCCTCGGGCCCCTGATGGCGATCTACCAGGCCCGCTTCCTGCGCTACCTGCACCACCGCGACCTCGCCAAGACGGACGGCCGCAAGGTCTGGGCCTTCATGGGCGACGGCGAGATGGACGAGCCCGAGAGCCTCGGCGCCATCGCCCTGGCGGCGCGTGAGAAACTCGACAATCTCGTCTTCGTCATCAACTGCAACCTCCAGCGCCTCGACGGGCCGGTGCGCGGCAACGGCAAGATCGTCCAGGAACTCGAGGCGGATTTCCGGGGCGCCGGCTGGAACGTCATCAAGGTGCTGTGGGGATCGGGCTGGGACGCCCTGATCCAGAAGGACACCACCGGCATGCTGGCGCGCCTCATGGAGGAGTGCGTCGACGGCCAGTACCAGGACTTCAAATCGAAGAGCGGCGCCTACGTGCGCGAGCACTTTTTCGGGAAGTATCCGGAGACGGCGGCCCTGGTGGCCGACTGGAGCGACGACGACATCTGGCGCCTGACCCGCGGCGGCCACGACCCGCGCAAGGTCTTCGCCGCCTACAGCGCGGCCTCCAAGCACAAGGGCCAGCCGACCCTCATCCTCGCCAAGACCGTCAAGGGCTACGGCATGGGTGAATCGGGCGAGGCCCAGAACATCACCCACCAGCAGAAGAAGATGGGCGAGGCGGTGCTGCGCCAGTTCCGCGACCGCTTCCAGATCGACCTCACGGACGACCAGCTGAAGGAGATCCCCTTCATCCGGTTCCCCGAGGGCAGCCCCGAGCACCGTTACCTGATGGCCCGGCGCGAGGCCCTCGGCGGCCCCCTCCCCCTGCGGCGGCAGAAGTCGCAGGCCCTGGAGATCCCGCCGCTCTCGGCGTTCTCGGCCCAGCTCAAGGAGACCGCGGGCCGCGAGATTTCCACGACCATGGCCTTCGTGCGCATCCTCAACACGCTCCTGCGCGACAAGAACATCGGCAAGCGCATCGTGCCGATCGTGCCCGACGAGAGTCGGACCTTCGGCATGGAGGGCATGTTCCGCCAGTTCGGCATCTTCTCACAGGTCGGCCAGCTCTACCGGCCGGAGGATGCCAACCAGCTCATGTACTACAAGGAGGACGAGAAGGGTCAGATGCTCCAGGAGGGCATCAACGAGCCGGGCGCGATGTCGTCCTGGATCGCGGCCGCGACCTCGTATTCCCACTCCGACGCGCCGACGATCCCGTTCTACATCTACTACTCGATGTTCGGCTTCCAGCGGGTCGGCGACCTCGCCTGGGCGGCGGGCGACATGCGGGCGCGCGGCTTCCTCGTCGGCGGCACCGCCGGACGCACGACGCTGAACGGCGAGGGCCTGCAGCACGAGGACGGCCACAGCCACCTCATCTCGTCCACTATCCCGAACTGCGTCTCGTACGATCCGACCTTCTCCTACGAAGTCGCGGTGATCGTGCAGGACGGCCTGCGCCGGATGTATGCCGAGCAGGAGGACGTGTTCTACTACATCACCGTGATGAACGAGAACTACGAGCACCCGGGCATGCCCAAGGGCGCGGAGGCCGGCATCATCAAGGGGATGTACCTCTTCAAGGAGGGGGCCAAGGAGACCTCCAAGGGGAAGCGGGTTCAGTTGCTGGGCTCGGGCACCATCCTGCGCGAGGTCATCGCCGCCGCCGCGCTACTGGAGCAGGATTTCGGGATCGCGTCCGACATCTGGAGCTGCCCGAGCTTCACGGAACTGCGCCGTGACGCCATGGCGGCCGAGCGCTGGAATCTCCTGCATCCCCTCGAAGGCAAGCGCCTGTCGCATGTCGAGACGTGTCTGACCGGCCGCACCGGCCCGGTGGTGGCGGCGACGGACTACATGCGCCTGTTCGCCGACCAGATCCGCACCTGGGTGCCCGGACGCTACCGCGTCCTGGGGACGGACGGCTTCGGCCGCTCGGATTACCGGGCGCGCCTGCGCGACTTCTTCGAGGTCAACCGGCACTGGGTCGTGGTCGCCGCCCTGCACAGCCTGGCCGAGGACGGCGTGATCCCGGCCCAGACCGTGGCGGACGCCATCGCCAAGTACGGCATCGATACGGACCGGCCGGCACCCTGGACCGTCTGATCCGCCCCCCGTCGGCCCCCCATCCCGGCGGCCGACGCCTTCGAATTCCCGACCGTTTCATCGAGCAGACCGCACGAGGGGCCCGAGAGAGGCTCCGACTCACCAGGGAGAATGCGCAGTGGGTATCGAGATCCAGATTCCGGATATCGGCGACTTCAAGGACATTCCGATCATCGAGATCCACGTCAAGGAGGGCGACACGATCGGGCCCGACGATCCGCTGGTCTCGCTGGAATCCGACAAGGCGACCATGGACGTGCCCTCGCCGAGCGCCGGCGTGGTCGAGAAGATCCTGGTCAAGCTCGGCGACAAGGTCAGTGAAGGCTCGCCGCTCCTCGTGTTCAAGGGCGAGGGTGCCAAGGGCGACACGGCCGCCGCCGAGAAGGCTGCCGACGCCCCGGCCGGCGCCGACGGCGCCGCTCTGCTGACCCAGCAGGAGCCGGCCCCGAAGTCCAGCCCGGCCCAGGGCGCCGCTCCGAGCCCCGCGCCCGCTGCGCCGGCCGGCAACATCCCCGATTTCTCGCAGGTCCATGCGAGCCCCGGTGTGCGCCGCCTGGCGCGCGAACTCGGGATCGACCTCACCGCCATCAAGGGCACCGGCGAGAAGGGCCGCGTGACGAAGGAGGACGTGAAGGGCCACCTCACACGCTCCGCGGCCCCGGCGCCCGGCGCCTCCGGCACGGCCGCGTTCGCGGGAAGCGGCATGGGCATCCCCGAGATCCCGGCCGTCGATTTCTCGAAGTTCGGCCCCACCGAGACCCGGCCGCTGTCGCGGATCAAGAAGATCTCCGGCGCGCACCTGCACCGGTCCTGGCTCAACGTGCCCCTCGTCACCCACCAGGACGAGTCCGACATCACCGAGACCGACGCCTACCGCAAGGAACTCGACAACCAGGGCAAGGAGCTCAAGGACAAGGGCTACCGCGTCACCCTGCTGGCCTTCCTGATCAAGGCCGCGGTCTCGGCCCTGCGCAAGCACCCCGAGTTCAACGCCTCCCTCAACCCCGAGAAGGACGCGCTGATCCTCAAGCAATACTACAATATCGGCGTGGCGGTGGACACACCGGACGGCCTCGTGGTTCCGGTGATCAAGGACGCCGACCGCAAGGGCATCATCGAGATCAGCCGCGACCTCGGTGCGATCTCGGCCAAAGCCCGCGACGGCAAGCTGAGCGCGGCCGACATGCAGGGCGCGACCTTCTCGATCTCCAGCCTCGGCGGCATCGGCGGCACCTCCTTCACGCCGCTGGTCAATGCCCCCGAGGTCGCGATCCTCGGCGTCGCGCGCTCGAAGATGAGTCCGGTCTGGAACGGCACGGAATTCAAGCCGCGCCTGATCGTGCCGCTCTCGCTCTCCTACGACCACCGCGTCATCGACGGTGCGCTCGCCGCGCGCTTCGCCCGCCACCTCGCACACGTCCTCGAGGACGTCCGTCGCCTCGTCGTCTGACGAAGTCCGGAAGCGCGCGAACGCAAGTGAGGTGACACCATGAGCAGCAACGACGTCCACCTGCCGGATATCGGCGACTTCAAGAACGTGCCCGTCATCGAGGTCAGCGTCAGCCCCGGCGACGTGATCTCCGTCGACGACGTCATCATCGTCCTCGAATCCGACAAGGCGACCATGGACATCCCGTCCCCGGTCGCCGGCACCGTCGCGGAGGTGAAGATCAAGGCCGGCGATACGGTCAGCCAGGGCGACCTGATCCTGGTGATGGCGGGCGCCGCCGCCGCTACGGGTTCGCCCAAACCCACCGTCACGGACACCACGAGCACGGGCGGAGCGGGGGCGCCCGCAGCGGCCGGCGCCCACGCGCCGGGCGAGGGTCAGGCCGGCTACGGCTCGGCCGCGACCCAGGGCGGCAACGGTGCCCAGAAGGCCCCCGCGCCCAAGGGCGCGGCCCCGGTCTCCGGCGAGGAGATGCGGGCGCAGGTGCTCGTCATCGGCGCGGGACCGGGCGGCTACACCGCCGCGTTCCGGGCGGCCGATCTCGGCCAGTCCGTGGTGCTCGTCGAGCGCTGGCCGAGTCTGGGCGGCGTCTGCCTCAACGTCGGCTGCATTCCGTCCAAGGCCCTGCTGCACGCGGCCAAGGTGATCGACGAGAGCCACGCCATGGCGGCGCACGGCATCTCCTTCACCGCGCCGCAGATCGACATCGACAAGCTTCGCGAATGGAAGGACGGCGTCGTCAAGCGCCTCACCGGCGGCCTCTCGGGCCTCGCCAAGCAGCGCAAGGTCACGGTGGTGACGGGCGAAGCCCGCTTCGTCAGCCCCAACCAGGTCGCGGTGGAGCATGAGGGCCAGACCCGAATCATCGGCTTCGACCACGCCATCATCGCCGCCGGCTCCGAGCCGGTGCAGATGCCGTTCATCCCGCACGACGACAAGCGGGTCATCGACTCGACGGGGGCGCTGGAACTCGACGGCGTTCCAGGCCGCCTCCTCGTGATCGGCGGCGGCATCATCGGGCTCGAGATGGCCACCGTCTACCACGCGCTGGGCTCGAAGGTGACCATCGTCGAGTTGATGGACCAGATCATCCCGGGTGCTGACAAGGACATGGTCACGCCGCTGATGAAGCGCATCAGCAAGCAGTACGAGGCGATCCACCTCAAGGCCAAGGTCACGGCCGTCGAGGCGACGCCGGAGGGATTGAAGGTCTCGTTCGAGGGCGGCACCGCGCCGGCGACCGACATCTTCGACAAGGTACTGGTCTCGGTCGGGCGGCGCCCCAACGGCAAGCGCATCGGCGCGGAGGCGGCCGGTGTGGCCGTGGACGAGCGCGGCTTCATCGCCGTCGACAAGCAGATGCGCACCAACGTGCCCCACATCTTCGCCATCGGCGACGTGGTCGGCCAGCCTATGCTGGCCCACAAGGCGACGCACGAGGGCAAGGTCGCGGCCGAGGTGGCCGCCGGCAAGACCAGCGTCTTCGACGCCAAGGTGATCCCGTCCGTCGCCTATACCGATCCGGAAGTGGCCTGGGTCGGCATGACGGAGAACGAGGCCAAGGCGAAGGGGATCAAGGTCGGCAAGGGCGTCTTCCCCTGGGCTGCCTCCGGACGCTCCCTGGCGCTCGGCCGCGAGGAGGGCCTGACCAAGGTCCTGTTCGACCCCGAGACCGACCGCATCCTCGGCTGCGGCATCGTCGGGCCGTCCGCCGGCGACCTCATCGCGGAAGCCGCGCTCGCCATCGAGATGGGGGCGGATGCCGAGGATATCGGCCTGACCATCCACCCGCACCCGACCCTGTCCGAGACCATCGGGCTGGCGGCCGAGGCCTTCGAGGGCACCATCACCGACCTCTACATGCCCAGGAAGGACGGGGCCAAGAAAGCCCACTGACTTCCTTCGAACCGGCGCGGCGCCCCTTTCGGGGGCCGCGCCGACAGGACGACCCAGCCTCCGTGCCATGCGGCCCGGGGGACGGGGACGGCCGTGCCAAGCACGGACAGGGGGTGTGGCCCGCGACCGGCCCCCTCGCGTCCCCCATCAGCAACCGACGCGTGGACCCGACGAGATCATGAGCAACGAAGCAGACCTGCGGGCGCCCGGCGCCGTCGCCAATGCCGATGCGGGCACCGAGGCCGCCCTGGAGCGCGCCGCCCTCGACTACCACCGCTTTCCCACGCCCGGTAAGATCTCGGTCCAGCCGACCAAGGACATGTCGACCCAGCGCGACCTCGCGCTCGCCTATTCGCCCGGCGTCGCGGCCGCCTGCATGGCGATCAAGCACGACCCGGAGGAGGCCTACAACCTGACCTCGCGCGGCAACCTCGTCGCGGTGATCACCAACGGCACCGCGGTGCTGGGGCTCGGCAATATCGGCGCGCTCGCCGGCAAGCCGGTGATGGAGGGCAAGGGCTGCCTGTTCAAGAAGTTCGCCGGCATCGACGTGTTCGACATCGAGATCGACGAGACCGATCCCGAGAAGCTCATCGAGATCATCGCCCGCCTGGAGCCGACCTTCGGCGGCATCAACCTCGAGGACATCAAGGCCCCCGAGTGCTTCACCATCGAGACCCGCCTGCGCGAGCGGATGAAGATCCCGGTGTTCCACGACGACCAGCACGGCACCGCCATCGTGGCGGCGGCCGCTCTGCTCAACGCCCTGCAGGTGGTGGGCAAGCCCATCGAACAGGTCCGCCTCGTCTGTTCGGGCGCCGGAGCCGCGGCCATCGCCTGCCTCAACATCCTCGTCGGCCTCGGGCTGGCGCGGGAGAACATCCTCGTCTGCGACAGCCGCGGCGTGGTCTCCACCGACCGCCTCGCCTCCCTCGATGCACAGAAGGCGGCCTACGCCCGGGACACGCAGGCCCGCACCCTGGCCGACGCCATCGTCGGGGCGGACATCTTCCTCGGCGTGTCGCAGGGCGGCGTCCTGAAGCCCGAGATGGTCGCCGGCATGGCGGACAAGCCCATCATCCTGGCGCTCGCCAATCCCGATCCGGAGATCCTGCCCGACCTCGCCCGGTCCGTGCGGCCGGACTGCCTCATGGCCACGGGCCGCTCGGACTACCCGAACCAGGTCAACAACGTCCTGTGCTTCCCGTTCATCTTCCGGGGCGCGCTGGATGTCGGTGCCACCGAGATCAACGAGGCGATGAAGCTCGCCGCCGTGCGCGCCATCGCCGAGCTCGTCCACGCCGAATCCTCCGACGTAGTCAGCGCCGCCTACGGCGCGCAGGACCTGAGCTTCGGCCCGGACTACCTCATCCCGCGCCCGTTCGATCCACGCCTCATCACCTCCGTCGCCCCCGCCGTCGCCAGGGCCGCCATGGAAAGCGGTGTCGCCGCGCGGCCCATCGCGGATCTCGACGCCTACCGGCGCTCGCTCCAGCGCTTCGTCTACACCTCCGGCACGGTGATGCAGCCGGTCTTCGCGGCGGCCTCCAGAGCCGGCCTCAAGCGCGTCGCCTTCGCCGAGGGCGAGGACGACCGGGTGCTGCGCGCCGCCCAGGTGGTGGCCGACGAGCGCCTCGCGCTCCCGGTCCTCGTCGGCCGGCCGGACGTCATCGCCGCGCGGATCAAGGCCCTCAGCCTGCGCCTCACCATCGGGCAGGACGTCGAGGTCGCCGAGGCGAGCGGGGACGCCACCCGCGCGGCGGCCACGATGCTTCGGGAGGGGCGGATCGACGGCCTGCTCTGCGGCACCACCGGCACCTACGCGGCGCATCTGGCGCAGGTTTCCGAGGTGATCGGCCGAGCCCCGGGCGCCGAACAGCTCGCCGCCATGGGCCTGCTGCAGCTGCCGCGCCACACGGTCTTCATCTGCGATCCCTACATCCACGCCGATCCGAGCGCGGAGGAGATCGCCGGGATGACGGTGCTGGCGGCGGCCGAGATGCGGCGCTTCGGCCAGACCCCGCGCGTCGCCCTCGTGTCGCATTCGAGCTTCGGGAGTGCCGACGACGCGGAGGCGCGGAAGATGCGGGACGCCCTCGGGCTCATCCGCGCCCGCGCGCCCGACCTCGAGATCGACGGCGAGATGTCGGCGGACGCGGCCCTGAACCGGACGATCCTCACCCGAATCAAGCCGGATTCCGCCCTGACGGCGGAAGCCAACCTCCTGATCATGCCGAACCTGGGCGCGGCCAACATCACCTTCAACGCCCTCAAGGTGGTGTCCGGCCAGGGCGTCTCCATCGGCCCGATCCTCCTCGGGGCGGCCAAGCCCGTGCACATCCTCACGCCCACGGCCACCGTGCGCGGCATCGTCAACATGACGGCCCTGACGGCGGTCGCGGCGTCGACGGAGGGCTGAGGGCCTACCCGCGCGCCCACTCTCACGGGCGCGCGGTCCGAGACTTCAAACGGAGGGCGAAGCCTTGTCCGGCACGGGCCCCGGCCGGGCGCGGCCGAAATCGGCTTCCGCGGTCTCCTGGCCCATGGCGACGATGCCCTTACGGATGGTGCGGGTGCGGCTGAAGAGTTCGTGGAGGGCATCACCGTCGCCCCAGCGGATGGCGCGGGCCAGCGCCGCGAGATCCTCGTTGAAGCGCCCGAGCATCTCCAGGACCGCGTCCTTGTTGGTCAGGAACACGTCGCGCCACATGGTCGGATCGGAGGCGGCGATGCGGGTGAAATCGCGGAACCCGCCGGCCGAGAACTTGATCACTTCCGATTGCGTCACCGCCTCCAGATCAGCGGCGGTGCCGACGATGTTGAAGGCGATGAGGTGCGGCACGTGGCTGGTGATGGCGAGTACGAGGTCGTGGTGCTCGGGCGTCATGGTCTCGACGATGGCGCCGAGCCCCTCCCAAAACGCCTGGACCCGGGCGCTCGCCGCCGCATCGGTGCCGTCGGGCGGTGTGAGGATGCACCAGCGCCCGGAGAACAGGGTCGAGAACCCGGCATCCGGCCCGGAATACTCCGTCCCGGCCACGGGGTGAGCCGGCACGAAGGCAACGCCGTCCGGCAGGTGCGGCGCCACGGCGGCGACCACGGAGGCCTTCACCGACCCGACATCGGAGACGATGGCACCGGATTTCAGGGCCGCCCCCATGGCCTCGGCCACGGCACCGACGGCGCCGACCGGCACGCACAGGATCACGAGGTCCGCCCCCGCCACCCCGGCCGCGACGTCGTCCGTCGCCGTGTCGGCGAGGCCGAGCGCCCGCACGCGCGCCAGCACGCCCGGATCGCGATCGATGGCCACGATGGTCCGGGCGAGCCCGTACTGGCGCGCGCCCCGGGCGATGGACGAGCCGATGAGCCCGAGGCCGACGATGGCGAGGGTATCGATCTCGGTCTCAGGCACGCGGCGCGGCCTTCAGGAAGTCGGCGAGCGCGGCCACGAAGGCGCGGTTGGCCTCCGCGCTGCCGACGGTGACGCGCAGGGCGTGGGGCAGGCCGTAGGACGAGATCCGCCGGACGATGATCCCGCGCGTCGTCAGGAACGCGTCCGCCTCCGCGGCCGTGCGCCCGGCCTCGTCCGGAAAATGCACGAGGAGGAAGTTGGCGACGCTCGGCGTCGCCGTCAGCCCGAGATCCGTCACCGCTCGGCCGAGCCAGGCCAGCCAGGTGTCGTTGTGGGCCACCGCCGCCGCCACGTGCGCCTCGTCGGCGATGGCCGCGGCGCCCGCCGCGATGCCGGGCCCCGAGAGGTTGAACGGCCCCCGGATGCGATTGACCGCGTCGGCCACCTCGGCCGGGGCGACCATCCAGCCGATGCGTAAGGCGGCCAGACCGTGGATCTTCGAGAAGGTCCGGGTCATCACCACGTTCTGGGATTCGAGCACGAGGTCGAGGCCGGCGCTGTAATCGTTGGCGCGGACATACTCGGCATAGGCCCCGTCGAGGACGAGGAGGACGTGCGGCGGCAGGCCGGCCTGCAGGCGGCGGACCTCGTCGAAGGGCAGGTAGGTGCCCGTCGGGTTGTTGGGGTTGGCGAGGTAGACGATCTTCGTGCGCGGCGTCACGGCGGCCAGCATGGCGTCGACATCGGCCGTGAGGTCGCGCTCGGGCACCACCACGGGGGTGCCGCCCGCGGCCAGGATGGCGATGCGGTAGACGAGGAAACCGTGCGCGCAGAAGATGCCCTCGTCGCCCGGTCCCATGTAGGCGTAGGCGAGGAAGGACAGGAGTTCGTCCGACCCGGCGCCACAGACGATGCGGGCGGGGTCGAGGCCGTAGCGCCGGCCGATGGCCTCGCGCAGGCGGCCGGAGGTGCCGTCCGGATAGAGTTCGAGCTTGGCCGACGCCTCCTGCAGGGCGGCGAGCGCCTGCGGGCTCGGCCCCAGGGGCGTCTCGTTGGAGGAGAGCTTGTGGACCTTGTGCGCCCCCGGCGCGCCGCTCTTGCCGGGCACGTAGGCCTCGATGGCGAGGACGCCCGGGCGGGGCACCGGGCGGGCGGAGACGAGCGTATCAGGGGACATGAGACGGGCCGGGGTGATCGCGAGGGCACCGTCTAGCAAAGCCGGTGGGGCTTGACGAGCGCGGGGCCGCTCACCGCCCCTTGCGCAGGGGCCGGACGAAGCCGGGGCCGCCCGGGACGAAGCCGGTGGCGCGGCAGAACGCGTCGAGGTCGGTCAGCTCCGGCGGCGCCACGAGCTCGAGGGTGTCGCACTCGGCCATGCGGGCGGCCTGGGAGGCGGCCTTCAGGAGGAGCCGCCCGACGCCGCGCCGGCGCTGCTCGGCGCCCACGAACAGGGTGGTGACCTGCGCCACCGGCCGGGGCTCCGTGAGGGTCCGGTACCAGTGCAGCACCACGAGGCCGCTCGGCGGCCCCCATTCCTGGGCGATGAGCGCCACACCGGCGCCCGTCCGCATCGCCTCCAGGCGTTCGGCCAGGGGGTCGGACGGAACCGCGAGCCCCGTCTCGGCGAGCAGCACGGCGAGGCCCGGCGCCTCGGCGGCACTCGCGGCGCGGATTTCCAGGCCGTAGCGGCTTCCCAACGCGTGTTCCGATCTATGTCCCGCCGGTCCGCGCCTCGGACCAGGCCCGGTCGCGCTCGCCTTGAGCGGCCCGGATGGCGGCGCTCTGGCGCTCCTGCTCGGCGTGGACGGCCCGCAGGCGCCGCGCCTCGCGCTCCGCCATCTTGCGCCGGCGCGTCTCGGCGGCAAGCTTCTGGGCCTGCAATTCCGCGACGGTGATCGGCTCGGGCTGGGTCTTGGGCGCCTGCCAGGCGTAATGCGGCGCCGGGCGCGGCGTCGCGGTGCCCCGCCGCGCCGTCCCGAACGCCTCGGCCTCGGCCAGGGTCAGGCCGGCGGCGGCGGCGATGCGGATGGCGGCGGCACGGCCGGCGGCGCGCTCGCCCGGGGTGGCGCCGCGCTCCATCAGGGTCCGGCACTTGGCGAACCGTTCGCGGTCGAGGGCCACCGGACCGCTCAGCGCTTCTTGTTGCCGCGGGGGCCGGTCGAGACCGGCGTGTTCACCCGGTTCTCGTCGAAGAGCTTGCGCCAGCGCGACAGGCGCTCGGGGTCGAGGCTGCCCTCGGCCACCGCCGCCTGGACGGCGCAGCCGGGCTCGTGTGCGTGGGTGCAGTCCCGGAACCGGCACCGGGGCGCCAACTCGACGATCTCGGCGAACAGGGTCTCGATCCCCTCGGCCGCATCGCTGACATGGAGCGTGCGCATCCCCGGCGTGTCGATGACCCAGCCACCGCCCGCGATGGCGTGGAGGGAGCGCGCCGTGGTGGTGTGGCGGCCCTTGGAGTCGTGCTCGCGGATGTCGCCGGTGAGCTGGGGCTCATCCACGCCGTCGCCCGCCAGGGTGTTGACCAGGGTCGACTTGCCGACCCCGGAGGAGCCGACCAGGGCCACGGTCCGGCCGGGACCGCACCACGGCGCCAGGGCCTCGGCGGCCCCCGGTTCGCGGGGGTTGAGGATCACCACGGGCAGGTCGCGCTGGAGGGCCTCGGCCTCGCGGCGATAGGTCTCGGCATCGGCCGCCGTGTCGGCCTTGGTGAGCAGGATCACCGGCTCGGTCCCGGCCTGGTTGGCCAGCGCCAGGTAGCGCTCCAGACGGCCGACGTTGAAGTCGGCGTTGCACGAGGTGACGACGAACAGGGTGTCGACGTTGGCCGCCGCGAGTTGCGGGACCTTGGAGCCCTCGACGCGGCGGGCCAGCAGCGTCCGCCGTTCCAGTCGGCCCTGCAGGGCGCGGGCGGCGGGATCGATGAGCACCCAGTCGCCGACGGCGTAGGCGCCGGTATTGGTGTGGTGGGCCAGGGCGAGCTTGATCGGACCGTCCGGCCTGATGGCGCTCATACGCGAGCGGTGAACCATGCTGATCCGGGCGGGCACGCCCGGCCTGTCCGCGACCTGATCGGCGAAGAAGGCGGACCAGCCCATGGCAACCAGGTCGGCAGGCAGATCTGTCATGGGCTCACGCAACGGTCGAAGATCCTCGGACGTGACATCCCGCGACGACGGACGAAGAAATTCCGAACGGAAACATTCTATTGCGCCGGCAAGTGGACAGTTTGCAGCCCTGCGGGGCAGCACCTCGCAGCGACGAGGCCGAGCGTGGTCACCACGACGCACCTCCCCTCTACACGTTTTCGGCCCGGGATGCGGGTTCCGTCGAGGTCCATCCCCGGCGACACACGGTTTCGTTGACGCTCGGCAAGGCGCACACTACCTCCCTCTCTACCCGACGCGACGGCTCCGTGCGCCGCCGGGACGATGCCTGCCCTCCTCCGAACGGACGGCGATCCCCCGGGAACGTCCCGCGACCTCCCCCCGTCAGATTCTCTGTCATGACCATGTCGCTCGATCCGCCCACCCAGACCCGAGCCGAGGCCGTCCCCACGGACGTGCCGCCGGACGTCGACACCAAGGCACCGAACGCTCAGGGGCATCTGGCGCAGTTCGGCCTGGACGAGCCCCTGGCCATGGATGCGGGCGTGGCGCTGGCCCCGTTCCAGATCGCCTACCAGACGGCCGGCACGCTCAACGCCGATCGCTCCAATGCCGTGCTCATCTGCCACGCGCTCACGGGCGACCAGCACTTCGCCCACACCCACCCGGTGACGGGCAAGCGCGGCTGGTGGGAGACCCTGGTGGGGCCGGGCAAGCCCATCGACACGGACCGGTACTTCGTCGTCTGCTCCAACGTTGTCGGCTCGTGCATGGGCTCGACGGGGCCGGCGTCCCTCGATCCGGCGACGGACCGGGCCTATGGCCTCGATTTTCCCCTGGTGACCATCCGCGACATGGTCCGCGCCCAGGCGATGCTCCTCGACCGGCTCGGCATCGAGGACCTGTTCCTCTGTATCGGGGGCTCCATGGGCGGCATGCAGGTGCTGCAATGGGCGGCGCTCTACCCCGAGCGGGTCTTCGCCGCCATGCCCATCGCCACGGGGGCCCGGCACTCGGCTCAGAACATCGCCTTCCACGAAGTCGGTCGGCAGGCGATCATGGCGGACCCGGCCTGGGCCGAGGGGCGCTACCTCGAGGCCGGCACGCGGCCCGCCAAGGGGCTCGGCGTCGCCCGCATGGGCGCGCACATCACCTACCTGTCGGAGCCGGCCCTGCACCGCAAGTTCGGCCGGCGCTTCCAGGGCGGGTCGGCCCCGACCTTCTCGTTCAATGCCGACTTCCAGATCGAAAGCTACCTGCGCCACCAGGGCCTCAGCTTCGTCGAACGGTTCGACGCCAACGCCTACCTGTATCTGACGCGAGCCATGGATTACTTCGATCTCGCCGCCGACCATGGCAGCGTGCTCGCCAACGCCTTCCGGGGCACGAAGACCCGCTTCTGCGTCATGTCGTTCACCTCCGACTGGCTGTTTCCCACGGCCGATTCCCGCGCCATCGTGCACGCCCTCAACGCGGCCTCGGCGGCGGTGGCCTTCGTGGAAGTCGAGAGCGACAAGGGGCACGACGCCTTTCTCCTCGACGAGCCGGTGATGTTCGGGGCCGCGCGCGGCTTCATCGACGCCGCCGCCCGGGCGCGCGGCCTGTGAAGCACTTGCGCGATGTCGCTCCGGCCCCGTGGGATGCCGCCGCCTCGCTCCCGCGCGGCGAACCCGGCGGCGCGCGCGTCGATCACCTCGTCGTGCTCGGCCTCGTGACGCCGGGCGCGCGGGTCCTCGACATCGGCTGCGGCGACGGCACCCTGCTCGCCCTCCTGCGCGACCGGCGCGGCGTCGACGGGCGCGGCATCGAGCTCTCGCGCGAGGGCGTCAACGCCTGCCTCGCGCGCGGCCTGCCGGTGATCCAGGGCGACGCCGACACCGACCTCGAAAACTATCCCGACGATGCCTTCGACGTGGTGGTCCTGTCCCAGACCATCCAGGCGACGCGCAACCCCCGCATCGTCCTGGAGCACCTGTTGCGCATCGGCCGGCAGGTGGTGATCTCGTTCCCGAATTTCGGCCATTGGCGCGTGCGCTCGGAACTGGCCCTGCGCGGCCGGATGCCGGTGACCGCGCTGATGCCGGAGGAATGGTACGAGACTCAGAACATCCACTACTGCACCATCCGCGACTTCGTCGGCCTGTGCCGGACGGTAGGCGCGCGGATCGAGAAAGCCACGGCGCTGGATGCGCGCGGCCGGCCCATGCGGTTCTCGATGCCGTGGTGGGTGTGGAACCTTGTCGGCGCGCAGGGGGTGTTCCTGCTGAGTCTGGGCAAGGACGACGCGCTCGGTGCACCAACGCAGCCCTGAGGAGCGTCAGGTCCGGCGCACGAGGAGGGTCGCGACGTCGTAGGTCACCAAAGCCCCTGCCCCGTCGAAGCGGCGCAGGACCCGCCGCAAGCTGCCCGGCGCAAGGGGGGCACGGCCGTCCGGCGTGCCGGCGCCGATGGCCCGCAGGGCGTTGAGAAAGGCGCGCCCATCCGCATGCGCCTCGACCACGGGCTCACGCGCGACCGCCACGGTGCAGCCCGGGATGCGCAAAGCCGCCAGGTCCGCCACAGCCGGATAGGACGGCGTGGCCGCCTCGAAGCCGAGTTCGGCATGGGCCCGGCGCCACTCGGCGAAGGTGCCGGATGCCAGGGTCGCCACGGCGAGGTGGCCCCCGGGCGCGAGAAGCCCCGCGAGCCGCACCAGGGAGCCGGACAGGTCCTCGAACCATTGCGCGGCCAGACTCGAACAGATCAGATTGAAGCCGGGTGCGAGGCAGGGTCGCTCGCCGTCCATCACCACGAAATCGAGGCCCGTCCCGAGGCGCGCGCGGCAGCGCAGGGCCATGGCGGGGGCGATGTCGGTCGCGAGATACGCACGGGAGGGGATCCGGCGACGCAGGGCCGCCGTCAGGAGACCCGTGCCGCAGCCGATCTCCAGCACGCGCGGCGCGGCGTCCATGGGCAGGGCCGCGATGCGCGCCGCCAGCCCCTCGGCCACCTGCAGCTGGATGCCGGCGGCGCCGTCATAGCCCTCGGCCCCGTCGAAGGCCCGGGCTACAGCCTGCTTCCAGGAACGCATCGCGCGGAGGTTCTTCTGATGGGTGAGCGGTGGCGATAGCCGTAGGGCGGCGTGGGCTCAAGCAGCGCGATGGCATCGGGGCAATCAAACGAGTTCCCCGTACGTCGGCAGGCTGCTGCGCCGATCGGCTTTCACCCTTCCAACGCCCCCTCGATCATCCGTGCCACGGCGAGCGCCTGCCCATCGTCGCCGAAGCGGGCGATGATCTGCACGCCCAGTGGCAAGCCGTCGCCGGGCACCGGCAGGTTGACGCAGGGCACCCCCATCAGGGTCCAGAGACGGTTGAAGCGCGGGTCGCCGGTGCCGGCGAGCCCCGCCGGAGCCCGGCCAGGGGCAGAGAAGGTGAGGAGCGCGTCGAACTCGGAAAAAACGTCCTTGAGGACGCGCCGGGCGCGGTGCGCCGTGCGGCGGGCCGCGTCGTAGTCCGAGGCCGTCAGAGCTTGCGCCCCATCGAGTTCGGCCCGCAGCCCCGGACCGAGGGCGTCGCGGTGGTGGGCATATTCCCAGGCCAGGGCCTGGCGCGCCTCGAAAGCCTGCACGGTCGCCTGGACCGCCCAGGCCTCGGCGAGTTGCGCGGGTAGGATGAGATCGGTGACGGCGGCCCCTGCGGCCTCCGCCGCGCGGGCCGCGCGGCTCAAGGCCGCCACGGCGTCCGGGTCGGCGGGGCCGGCGAAGTCCTGGAGCACGAGGCCGATGCGCGGGGCGGCGATCCCGCCCGGTGCCAGATCGATGGCCGGTCGGTCGGCCAGAAGCGCGAGGGCGTGGGCAACGTCACGGATGCCGGCGCCGAACAGGCCCAGGGTGTCGAGGGCCCACGAGAAGGTCTTCACCCCCACCGTCGGCAGGAGGCGGAACGACGGCTTGATGGCGGCGACACCGCAGAAGGCCGCCGGGCGGATCACCGAGCCCGCCGTCTGGGTGCCGAGCGCGAGCGGCACGAGGCCGGCGGCGACGGCCGCCGCCGAGCCCGAGGACGAGCCGCCCGGGGTATGGCCGGGATCGTGCGGGTTCACCGTCGCGGACGGATCGCGGCTGGCGAACGGGCAGGTCACGGTCTTGGCGAGCGGCACGGCGCCGAGCGACCGCAGGCGGGCGACGATGGCCGCGTCGGCCTTCGGTCGCCAGCCGGCATAGATGGCCGAGCCCATCTCGGTCGGTATGTCGGCGGTGTCGATGATGTCCTTGAGCCCGATGGCGATGCCGGCGAGCGGTCCGTCGCGCGGCACCGCCGGGTCGGAGGCGACGTGGACGAGGGCGCCGAGCCCCGGTTCGCGCGCCGCGATGGCGTCCTGCGCGAGGGCGATGGCGCCGGCCGGATCGAGGGTACCGGCGGCAATGCGGGTGCGGAGATCGACGAGGGACTGCATGGGCCTGGAGTCCGATCCGCCGCGCGATCTGTCAACATGCATCCACAAGCCGGGGTCATGATCCGCAGCGTTGACGGAGCGTTTACGCAAAGCCGCGCATCGTCCTCATCATGTGGCGTAGCGTTCTCGCGTTCTCCGCCCTTGCGCTGTTCGGCGCGGGGCTCACCGGCTGTGCGCTCAACAAGTTTGAGCAGCGCGAGCCTTGGCGTGACCAGACCGAACAGGCCTGCAACGCCAAGCGCCTCGTCGAGACGAGCGAGTTCGTCACCTCGGTGAAAGCCATCGAGGGGCCGGGCGTCTGCGGCATGCTCCAGCCCTACCGGGTCACGCGGATGGGCGGGGGCAGCGTCGCCCTCAAGCAGCGCATGACCCTGGCCTGCCCGGCGCTGGCGGAAGCCGAGGCCTGGCTCGCCGACACGATCCAGCCGGCCGCCGCCCTGTATTTCGGCCAGCCCGTGGCCGAGATCAATGCCGGCACCTATGCCTGCCGGGGCCGCAACAACCAGGTCGGCGCCAAGTTGTCGGAGCATTCCTTCGGCAATGCCCTCGACATCATGTCGTTCAAGCTCGCCGACGGCTACGTCATCACCGTGAAGGGCGGCTGGCGCGGCACCGAAGCCGAGCAAGGCTTTCTGCGCGAAGTCTTTCTCGGCGCCTGCGCACGCTTCTCGACGGTGCTGGCGCCGGGCTCCAACGTCTTCCATTACGATCACATCCACGTGGATCTCGCGCGCCACGACCCGCGCGGCCTGCGCCGGATCTGCCAGCCCCTGATCAAGTTCACGCCCCAGCTCGGTGCCGACGGCACGGCCCGGCCGGTCTCGCGGCCGCGCCCCGTCGAGCGCCTGCCGGCCCCGCCCCAGGCCCCCGTGGACGTGGAGGAGGACGATCCCTACGGCGTCAGCCCCACGTCCCACAACGTGCGCGCCGCGCCGTCCCATCTCGCCCGCGCGCCGGTGGAGGCCCCGTCACACGCCCGGTCCGCGCCGTCCGCCTACGTCGCCGCGCCGGCCCCCCGGCCGCGCCTCGCCACAACCCGGCCCGTGGACGAGCCGGCCCCGGGATTCGAGCGCGAGCCCCTGTCGCTGTCGGCCCCCGGCCTGTCCGGCCCGATCTACTGACGGGCGCGCCACTGTGCCCCCCGTACCCCAGGGCGGGTGAAACCGACCGGCGACGGCGCGTGCAAGCTTGACTCCGGCGGGGCAGCGGCCATCGTTCCGCGCAACCGTACGGACTCCAGCAAAAGATCGCCGGCATGCGCCCGAATCGTCTCTCCAAGACCTTCGCCACCACCGTCGCCCTCGGCCTCGCCCTGGCCGGCGCCCTCCAGCCGGCCTTCGCCCGCTCGGGCCGCGAGGAGATCACCCCCGCCGAGGAGCGCGAGTTCAACTACGACGCCAACATCCCCGGCTGCCAGGCCTCCGAGGTGCTGGAGCGGCTCTCGACGAACTTCGCCGAGAAGGAGCGCAAGTTCTGGAACTCGGCGCTCACCATCGTGAGCTACGAGCGCATCGAGCGCACGGCCTGGCGCCCCTGGGGCCTCGACTTCGTGCCCCGGCGCTACTGCAGCGCGGTCGCCACCACCTCCGACGGAATCCGCCGCAAGGTCGACTATTCCGTGCGCGACGGACTCGGGATCATCGGTGCCGATTGGGGCATCGAGTTCTGCGTCCACGGCCTCGACCGCAACCTCGCCTACGCCTACGCCACGGCCTGCCGCGAAGCCCGTCCGTGAATCTTTTTCGGACAGCCGTTCTGGCCGGTGCCCTGCTGGCGGGCAGCGCCACGGCGGCCCAAGCGCAGGGCTACGACCAGCGCGGCGCGCCGGGCGAATTCGACTTCTACGTCCTCGCCCTGTCGTGGTCGCCGACCTATTGCGACGGGGACGGCGCGCGCCGCGAGGCCGACGGCCAGTGCCGTCCGGGCCGGGGCCTCGGATTCGTCGTCCACGGCCTGTGGCCGCAATACACGCGGGGCTATCCGTCGAACTGCGCCCGCGTCGAGCGCGCGCCGACCCGGCAGGCCATGGAGTTAGCCGGCGAAGTCTATCCGAGCGAGGGCCTGGCCCGCCACGAGTGGCGCCGGCACGGCACCTGTTCGGGCCTCGACCCGGCGGCCTACTTTCGCGCCGCCCGTAACGCCCGCGAGGCGGTGACGATTCCGGACGCGTTCCAAAAACCCGGCGCCGACACCCGCGCCGCGCCCATCGAGATCGCCCGCCAGTTCGTCATGGCCAACCGGGGGCTTCGCCCCGACATGATGTCGGTGGCCTGCGTGCGCGGCCGGCTGCAGGAGGTCCGCATCTGCTTCTCCAAGGATCTGCGCGGCTTCACCCCCTGCCCCGAGGTGGCGCGTCAGAACTGCCGCGCCGGCGAGGTCGCCATCGACGCCGCGCGCTGAAGGTGGATGCTGACGATCGATCTTCGTCATATGCGTCTGCGTAAGGCGCGACAGGCCCCCTCTCCTGAAAGGAGAGGGTTGGGGTGAGGTGTGGGACCTATTCGGAGAGTTCGCACACCTCACCCTGTCCCTCTCCTTCCAGGAGAGGGGACCCGTGCCGTCAGCGGGATCTGCGAATTGCGGAGCGGAAAAAGAGAGATGCCGCGTTGATTGCCTACATCCCGATGCCGCGGCCGGCATCCTAGTTTCACTGCGAGCGGCATGAACTATCGCCACGCCTTTCACGCCGGGAACTTCGCCGACGTCCTCAAGCACCTCGTGCTCACGCGGGTGCTGACGCATCTGCACGCCAAGGCGACGCCGTTCCGGGCCATCGACACCCATGCGGGCCTCGGCTTCTACGACCTCACCGGCGACGAGGCCGGGCGCACGGGCGAGGCGGCGGAGGGCTGGGGCCGCCTCGACACGCCGTTCCCGGAGGCCGTGGAGCACCTGCTCGCCCCCTACCGGGCGGCGGTGGCGGCGGCCCAAGCGCGCCACGGCGCCACCACCTATCCGGGCTCGCCGGCCATCATCCGCGAGTTCCTGCGCGCCACCGACAAGGGCGTGTTCGTCGAGCTGCACCCCGCCGACGCCGAGATCCTGCGGGCGCGCTACAACCAGGATTCGCGCACCAAGGTGATGCACCTCGACGGCTGGACGGCTTTGGGCTCCCTGATCCCGCCGCCCGAGCGGCGCGGCGTCGTGCTCATCGACCCGCCCTACGAGGAACTCGGCGAGATCGACCGCCTCGGGGCGGCGCTGGCCAAGGCCGTGGCGAAGTGGCCGACGGGGACCTACCTCGGCTGGTACCCGATCAAGGACGTGGCCCTGGTGGACACGATGGTGGCCGACCTCCACGGCGCCCTGAACCGCCCGGCCCTGCGCCTCGACCTCCTCGTCAGCGAACCCGACCCGACCCGGCTGAACGGCAACGGCCTCATCGTCGTCAACCCGCCCTGGACACTCGCCGAGGAGGCGATGCTGTTCCTGCCGGCGCTCGCCGAGCGCCTCGCCCGCACCGATTACGGCGCCTTCCGCTGCGAGGCCTTCGGTGCGGTCGCCTGAGACGGTTTCCGACACATCACGTCGGCGCAACGTGTCGCGACGGTCCCCTACGGCTGGGCGGTTCTTGAAGGCAACGGCATTCACACATCGGGCGGGAACCGTGGGTCCCCTCTCCTGGAATGAGAGGGACAGGGTGAGGTGTGCGAACTTTCCGAATAGGTCCCACACCTCACCCCAACCCTCTCCTTCCAGGAGAGGGGGCCTGTTGCGCTTCACGCCTGCTGAGTGCGGCTTTCGGAAAGCGCCATCGAGCGGATGTTTG
>NZ_JAKSXV010000022.1 GCF_022829345.1 Methylobacterium sp. J-090
ACCAACTGCCATGCCGCGGGCCGCGGCGGTCCCTGCCGCCGCTGCGACGCCCAGGCCATCGCTCAGCGCGCCGTTGAACTGCGTCAGCGCATCATGGCGAACAAAGCCGAAGGCCGCCCCCTCTATGCGCCGCGCAGTACCGAACGAGGAACCGGACCGAGCAACTGATGTCGTTCGAACCGTCCTGTTGGGTGAGGTGACCTGAACGCAGAACGACGGGACTTTCGCCCCGCCGTCTTCTTGTCATCAGATCGCCCCAACATGAAGAGGCGTGCAACCAGCCTAGAGCATCGTCCATTTAATCGGACGCATAGTTTTTGGCTTTGAGATAGTTCCAGCACTCTTGAGGATCGAACAGGTCGCAGATGTCTCCGATGGCGCGCCAGAGGGCGTCGAAGGTGCGCGCCTTGGCCTTTCTGAGGTGTGCCTTGAGCTTGGCGAAGGCTTCCTCGATCGGGTTGAGGTCGGGGGAGTAGGGCGGCAGGAACAGGAACCAGGCGCCCCGCTCCTTGAGGCAGGCGGCGGCCCTTGGGCTTTTGTGGACGGCGAGATTGTCGAGGATGACGACGTCGCCCTTGTTCAGGGTCGGGGCGAGTTGGGTCTCGATGTAGAGATCGAACGCGGCCCGGTTCATGGCCTTGTCGACGACCCAGGGTGCGGTCAGGCCATGGCAGCGCAGGCCGGCGATGAAGGTCTGCGTGCCCCAGTGGCCGAAGGGCGCCGTGGCGGGCAGTCGGGTTCCCTTGCGGCTGCGACCGCGCAGGCGGGTCATCTTGGTGGTGACGCTGGTCTCGTCGAGGAAGACGAGGCGGTGACAGGCCACCCGCATCAGCGGCTGACGCTGCGCCTTCCAGACCCGGCGGTCCTCACGCACGTCGGCGCGTTCTTGCTCGGCCGCCATCAGGGCTTTTTTATATGTGAAGCCCTGTCGGCAGAGGAACCGCGACAGCATCGCGGGCGTGGCGCTGACGGCGTGGGCGACCAGAAGCCGCTCGGCCAGTTCCGGCATCGTGATATCCGGGCTCGCCTCGACCGTCGCGATGAGGAACCCTGCCACGGGCACCAGCTTGCCGCTGCCCGTTGGTCGACCCTGCCGCGCCGGCGCCGCAGACCCGGTCCGAGCGTGGCGCCGTAGAAGCTTGATCGCGCAACTGGCGCTCACCGCAAACTGCCGTGCGGCCGCCCGTCGCGATCCCCCGGCCTCGACGAACCGGGCCATCCGCTCGCGCAGGTCCAAGGAGTAGCACGCCCCCATGATACACCTCCGCCCAGGAGGGAATCACCCAGGCCCGCAGAGCGCAACCCACGAGTCCGATTTCATGGACGATGCTCTAACTTCGAACTTGGGCCACCGAATGGGGGTAGGACAAATCCACAAACAAATAGCTTATAATAAAAATGAACTTACTAGAGTAATAATTGATTTTTTTGATGGCGAATTTCTAAAATAGTTTGAGTTTTATGACGAGGCTTGTCGTGCGGTGCGGTGACCTAGGCCTCGTCGTAATATGCCGTTGGGTCAGTGCTTTGATTGGCCCATGCCGAAGCCCTCTTCCATCACCAGCTTCAACGCCTCGGCAAACTCATGCTTGGTTAGGTTCGGGAAATGCTCGGCGGTGTGATCGTAGAGAATATCAAATATCTCGGCGGGCGGTGTATTCGGGGGCGGCGGGGACCAAGGGGCCAGCGTAAGAAACACCACGATCGCGTCGATACGGTCAGCCATAGGATCGCTCCTTATCAACCTGCAACTCGGCGCAGGCACGCTTAGCCGCCACCTTGAGGGCGCGCCGAACGTCGGGGTCCGTCAGGGTGATGCGCGATCCGGTCTGACTGCACCGGGGCATGAATACCCTCATGCCGGACCCAGGCATAAAGATGAGGCGCACGCCCTGTATCTCGAACGGTCCGACCCGGCACGAGAAGACCAGCACCGTTGTCCCATCGCCCGGTGCCGGGTCTGCCGATGTAGGCAACCGGGCATCATAGACTTCGACCCGATCCACACTCGGAATGGTCATGGGCTCGTCAATCATCGGGTAGCGGCGCTCCGGTCTAGGTCATCATCAAACCATCCCGCGAGCTCAATGTCACATACGCGTTCAATGTCGTCGCCGGGCTGAAAAGCAAAGGTCACTCTGGCGCCGTCCGCGCGCCGAATCACGGTCATCAGGTTATCGAAGCCGGGCTTGACGATGTCGAAGGCTACGGCCTCATCCTCGGTCATCCTTGGTACCTAATCGTCGAAAGGTAAGAGGTGTTCCGACCCCATCTTCTATGAGACGACCTGACCGGTCAGTTTGACGATCCGCTTGAAAGGATCGTTTTGTGTCTGGACTTGACCGTAGACTTGAGCCGGAGGGGACCGTCCGGCGCTTTGAGGTGATCGACGGCGCGGCCGGCCGCAGGCGCTGGAGCCCTGACGACCGAGCGCGGATCCTGGAGGAGACGTTCGTGCCAGGCGCGGTGGTGTCGGCGGTGGCCCGCCGCCACGGGCTGACCCCGCAGCAGCTGTTCACGTGGCGACGCGAGGCACGCCAGGCAGCCGCCGCGCTGCCGGCCTTCGTGCCGGCAGTGGTCGCACCCGAGCCCGTGGAGATGGTGCCCGCCTGTGCGGAACCACAGCGTCAGCGCACCAAACGATCCTCATCGCGCCGCCGCGCGGTGGGAATCGAGGTGGAGGCGGGCGGCGTCACCGTACGGATCGGCGACGGCGCCTCGCCCGCCACCATCGCGGCGGTGATCGGCGCGCTGAAGGGCGGCGCATGATCGGGCCGACGGGCGCGATGCGCGTCATGGTGGCGACGAAGCCGGTGGACTTCCGCAAGGGCGCAGAGGGCTTGGCGGCGCTGGTGCGCGAGAGCCTGGGCGCCGATCCGTTCAGCGAGGCGGTCTATGTCTTCCGCGCGCGACGCGCCGACCGGGTCAAGCTCGTCTACTTCGACGGTATCGCTGAACTCTACCGGATCAAGGGCGAGATCCGCGGGCGTTCACACGACGCGCGGCGGGTCGTGCATCAGGACCGTAGCCAGCCGGTCGTGGTGGCGCTGGAGCCGTGGCTCACCGCCAAGCTCGGGCTGATCAGCCAGAAGAGCAAGCTTGCTGAGGCGATCCGCTACGCGCTCAGTCGCTGGGCCGGCCTGTCCCGCTTCCTCGATGACGGTCGTGTCGAGATTGACAACAACACGGTCGAGCGGGTGATCCGGTCGCTGGCCCTGACGCGCAAGAACACGCTGTTTGCCGGCTCGGACGGCGGAGCCGGGCATTGGGCAGTCGTCGCTTCGCTGGTCGAGACATGCAAGCTGAACGGGGTCGAGCCGCAGGCCTACCTGACCGAGGTCATCGCCCGCGTCGTCACCGGCCACCCGCAAAGCGGCCTCGACGACCTGCTGCCCTGGGCCTACGCCCCGCAGCACCTCAAGGTCGTGGCCTGAGAACGACGCTTACGTCGAAAGCTCAACGGTCGATCGGCGAACGCGCCTTCCGTGCGTCGGCCTTGCGCTCGGCATGCCAAGCCTTAAGCGGACCTTCCGAGGGTCGGCAAGGATTCGATAGCAACTTAGATGATATGTCGGGTATCCAATCGAATTCCCAACAAGCTTTGGTTGCGCTAACGAAGATAACTCAGGCTATGGCGATCTTGGTATCGGTGATTGCTCAATATACAGATTGCAAAATTCTGCATTCGTCGTGCACTTCCCGCAGGAGCTCTGGTACACGCGCCCAGGGCTCCGTTGTGCGCCCGAAGACGGTCTCACGCCTTGCCACCGCAATGGTGCTGACGGCAACGATATCGGTCCAGCGCGCGACAAAGGCTGCAATGCAATTCGGATCGAAATGTTGCGCGCTCTCCGACTGAAGACAGCGCAAGGCCTCCTCCCGCGTCATTGCCTCCTTGTAGGGGCGAACGGTCGTGAGTGCGTCGAACACGTCGGCCACAGCGACGATCCGGGCTGAGAGCGGAATATCTGCACCCGCAAGGCCACTGGGATAGCCGCTGCCATCCCACTTCTCGTGGTGGGCGTCCGCAATCTCAGCTGCGAGTTGGATCAACTCCGAGGCACTGTCCCCCAGGATACGCCGGCCGACCTCGGTATGCGTGCGCACCACCGCGAACTCTTCCGCCGTCAAGGATCCCTTCTTGAGCAGGATGCCATCCGGCACGGCGACTTTGCCGACGTCGTGCAGGGGCGCCGCGAGGTAGAGGCGGCGGCACATCTCCGGAGGGAGACCGAGAGCCTCGGCAATGATCTGGCTGTAACGTGCCACCCGCCAGGTGTGATCACCGGTGTCGTTGTCCCGGTACTCCACGGCGAGTGCGAGGCGGAAGATGATTTCCTCCTCGCGTTCACGCAGATGGCGTACCGCCGTCTCGACCTCACCCGCCAACCAGGCCGCCTGATCGTCAAGTCGACGCACGGCGGCGGCGAGCTTGATCTGGTTGCGCAAGCGGACGCTCAGCTCGATGCCCTTCGTCCGTTTATCGAGGAAGTCCGATGCACCGGCTTCGAGAGCGGCCAGCCTGACGGCGTCGCATACGTCACTGGTAATCATGACGATCGGCACCTGCGCGTAGTGCGGAATGTCGCGCATGCGCTGGACGAAGGTGGTGCCATCCATGTCCGGCATGTGGTGGTCGACCAGGATGAGGTCGAAGGCTCGCATCTGCGCCTCGACGAGCGCGCTGCCCGGGCTGGTCAGCGTGGTGACATTCACCCCATGCTCCTGTTCAAGGATCTTACGCAGCCGCAGCAGCATGGTCGGGCTGTCGTCAACGAGAAGTGCGTCCATGGCTCAGCTCCTCCAGGCCTTCGATAGGCAGAGGCCTAGTGTGGGTTGTCGGATGACGCTGCGTGCTGTCGGCTGATGAGGTCCAACTGCTCATGTCTCAGGATCGGTAGGTGCTCGCGACGGCAGCAAGCTGTCCGATGGCTTGGGCGAAGCGATCGAGTTCTACACGCATGTCCGGATCAAACGGGAAGGCTTCTGCCGCGCGTTGCATCTCCCGGCTCAACTGCGCCAAGTTCAGCCCGACGGCACGGATGTGGTGGCCACGTGGGCCGAGATCCTGGCCGTCCAACAAAGCTCTGGTGAGAGTCTGAACGAGCCGACGCGTGTCGAGCGGGCTCGTCTCGTGGTTGAGGATATGGACCCCTGCCTCAGACATTTATGCCGCTCGAACCGTTGCGAGGAAACGGCCAACCTCGGCGGAGAGATACTCGGACTGACGTGAGAGTTCGGAGGCTGCCCCGAGCACCTGGGTTGCCGCAGCACCCGTCTCCTCGGCCGCCTGTGCCACTCCGGAGATGTTGGAGGTCACTTCGCCCGTGCCCATTGCTGCCTGGGACACGTTCCGCACGATCTCCTGCGTCGCCGCCCCCTGCTCCTCGACCGCCGCCGCGATGGAAGCGGACACGCCGCTAATTTCCTGGATGCGGCTTGTGATGTTGCTGATCGCTTGCACGGCCTGATCCGTCGAACCCTGGATACGTCCGATTTGGCCCGAGATTTCTTGAGTGGCTCGGGCCGTCTGGTTGGCAAGCTCTTTCACCTCGGCCGCAACCACAGCAAAACCGCGTCCTGCTTCACCAGCCCGAGCCGCCTCGATGGTGGCGTTGAGCGCCAGGAGGTTGGTCTGGCCGGCAATGGTGGAAATCATCGTCACGACATCGCCGATCTTGATCACGGCTTCGCTGAGATCCTGCACGAGATCGGCTGTCTGCGCGGCTTCAGCAACCGCGACCTGTGCGAGGCTGGCCGATCCATCCACCTGACGGCCGATCTCCTGTACTGACGAGCCCAGCTCCTCTGCGGCCGCAGCGACCGTGCCGACGTTGGAGGCCGCTTCCTCCGCAGCAGCGGCAACAGTCGTGGACTGGCTCGCGGTCTGCGTGGCCGTTGCCGTCATGGTCTGGGCTGTCGCCTGCAGCTCGGTCGCCGAGGAGGAGACCATGCCGATGATGCCTCCAACCGCATTCTCGAAGCTATTGGCCAGCTCGCGCATCGCCATCTTCCGCTGCTCCTCGGCCGAAGCACGGGCGAGCGCCGTCTCCTCCTCCAGAGCGCGGGTGCGGATGAGGTTGTCCTTGAACACCTGCACGGCAGCGGCCATTGCGCCGATCTCGTCCTGCCGCTCACGATAGGGGACTTCGGACTGTGCGTCGCCGGCTGCCAGAACGCCCATGGCCGCAGTCATCCGAGTAATCGGACGCGCGATGCGCAAGGAGCTGAATATCATCGCGCAGAGTGCCGCAACGACGGCGATGGCCACGGCAACGTAGGACGCAAACGCTGCAGCAGCGGCATCGCTTACGCTCGCATCCGCATCAAGCTGCGCTCCCTGTTCGTTGAGGTCGACATCCTGCGCGAGCGCCTCACTCATATCGGTGTAGAGCTTCAGGGTCTCGGGATGAGCGAGCTCAGCGAGGGCATCCTGCTGCCGACCCGCCTCCATCTGGCCGAGCATGTGCCGGCTGGTCTGCTGGTAGGCGTCCCAGAGCTTGGAGAACCGCTCGTAGAGCGCACGCTCCTCGGGCGAGGAGATCATCGGCTCGTAGCGCTTACGGACCTGCGCCATGCTGTCCAGTGCAGCCTCGTACTGTTGCCGGTGGGTGGTAAGCTTTTGAGCGTCGGTTGAGGTCGTCACCAGCCGATACTGCTTGATGCGAACCTCGGCTGCCTTGGCACGGATCTGGTTGACGACGACAACGGACGGCAACCAGTTTTTAGCAACTTCAGTGATGCTAGCCCGGATGCCGCCAAGCTTCCAAACTGTAAGACTACCCTGGACCGCTGCGACGAAAGCAAGCAGACAGAACAAGGCAGTCAGCGTTGATTTGAGGGAAAGCGTCAGACGAGGTGAGGCAGCGGCGGAAAGGGACATGAGGCAAATTCCAGGTCGAGCAGGACCAGGTCCATGAGCAGATTAAGAGACGTATGTCTCGCTGCGCAGAGGGATGCATCCTTGCAAAAGCAAAGTTGAAGGAAAGCCTTCGGCAAGGGTCCGTCTAACGCAGACTCCATTCGCTTTAGGTGCGTTAACGTACAGAAAAAATAGTTAATATAAAATTTATTGCAAAATAGGATGGAGTTCAAAAATCACATAAAATAACAATTTTTTCTGAAATTTATAGAATTCACGTCATTTGATCAGTTTCATTTGAGTGAAACACGTTCATTGACCGCAGCGCGTCCGTTAATAAGGCGTTACTAACGTGCGCTGGGACGTAGCGTCCCGCTCTGCTCAATGCGGGACGCCCAAGGCGCCTCACCACCTCACGCTCGAAAGCAATGAAGTGCTCGACTTTGCCGCTCGCGCTTAAAAGCGGTCGGCAGTCGATCTCGACCCGGTACCGGGTGCCATCAGGGCGATAGTTCGAAAGGAAACCATGGAAAGGCTTGTTTGCTGCAAGAGCCTGATGGAACGCGTCCAGTGTTGCACGACGTGTTTCGCGTCCTTGCATAAAGCGAGGCGTAAGTCCGACGATCGTTGTGCAATCCCGCCCCGTCAGCGCGCCAAATGCCGGATTGGCATAGAGGATCGTGGGGCCCGGTGATTCAAGGACTGTGTCCGTAATGACGACAGCGACAGGGGTGTCGTCCGCGAACGCCCGTATGAACTCAATGATCGTCATGTGCGATACATGTCTACCCGTATCCAGCGCATCAACATGCAGCATAAGCCCACGGTAACCCTGCTCCTGAATGCGCGTTCCGATCGATCTTGCGTGAAGAGAAATCCAGAAAATGTTCGACATCGTTTGAACGAAAAACGATCGTTTTCCCGACGCTGGCGTACGGCAGGCTCCGAACCAATCAAAACGGCCGAGTTCATGTCGGGAAAATATGACTGGTTTTCTATTGCGGATTAAACGCGGTTGAATCACTATCCCGACATGCTCGTTGGATATGCCCGCGTCTCCACCCTCGACCAGAACCTCGACCTTCAGCGTGACGCGCTGACGAAGGCTGGCTGCGATCGCCTGTTCGAGGAGAAGAAGTCCGGCAAAGCCGGGACCAAGCGCCCTGAGTTCGAAGCAGCCCTCGCCTACCTTCGCCCGACCGACGTGCTCGTCGTGTGGAAGCTCGACCGGCTCGGCCGCTCCCTCGTCGAGATGATGCGCACCATCGACAGCCTGCGCACGAAGGAAATCCATTTCCGGAGCCTGACAGAGCAATTCGACTCCGACACCGCCCATGGCCGCTTCGCCCTGCAAATGCACGGCGCCATGGCCGAGTACTTCCTCGACCTCAACCGTGAGCGCACGATGGAGGGGCTCAAGGCGGCGCTGGCTCGGGGACGCAAGGGCGGCCGGCCGAAGAAGCTCACGGAGGCCGACATCGAAGTGGGGCGGGCCCTACTCCAGTCGGGTACGATCTCGATCGCGGCCATCGCGAAGCGCCTCGGGGTGAGCCGAGACACCTTCTACAGCTACTTCCCGCAGGCCCGGGCCCGCAGTCAGGCGGCTGTCGCGGCAGCAGCTCGGGACGCTTGAGATCGATGCCGATCCGGCGTGAGCATCGCTACTTCTACCCCATCGACTGGCCGCAACTTTCTGCCGTGATCCGCTTTCGTCGGGCCGGGGGCGCCTGCGAAGGCTGTGGCCGACCGCATGGTCGAACGATCTATCACCTCGGCGATGGCCGCTGGTGGGACGCGACCACCGGTTCATGGCGTGATGGAGCCGGCCACGCCGTTCGGACCCTGCCGAGCTTCGAGGAACTCGGACGTCTGCGTCCGACCAGGGTGGTGCTGGCGACCGCGCATCGCAATCACGACACCACCAACAACGCCGGCAGCAACCTCATGGCGTTCTGTCAGCGCTGCCACATGAACCACGACCGCCCCGAGCACCAGCGTCGCCGGTGGCGGACGCTGTTTCGACGGAAAGCCTCCGGCGACCTGTTTCGAGGGCCGTACCCGCGATCCTGATATCCGGTCGCTTTCGTCCATCGTTGAGAGCGTAGCGATGATAGAGGGACGTGGGTCGATCGGGTATCTCGCTCGCCCTCACCACCACCTGTCCTGATCTCACGACCGCCAGCGGCTGTCCTTGCTTCCAAGCTGTGAACACGTCCCGCATGGCCCTGCCGATGTGTCAACACGCTGACAGTGAAACGCGTTGTCATGTTTGAGTGTCAATTTATTGCGGTGGTGGCTTGTAAACGTGTTGCTGCGATGCTGTGTCAGCCCGTCAGCCCGTCAGCCCGTCAGCCCGTCAGCCCGTCAGCCCGTCAGCCCGTCAGCCCGTCAGGAAGCCAACACGATGAAAACCCTCGCCCTCGTCTCCCAGAAGGGAGGAGCCGGTAAGACGACACTGGCCCTTCATCTAGCAGTGGCCGCGCATCGCGCTGGGCTTCAGGTCGCCATCGCCGACCTCGACCCGCAGTCCTCGGCGTGGAAGTGGAGCGAGCGCCGCAGGGAGCATCCCGAGGCGGTCGTGACCTCGGCCGAGCAACTCAACCACCTGCAGGCTCAGGCATCAGCCGGCGGGCTCGACCTCCTCATCATCGATTCGGCGCCCCACGCCGACCGCCCGGCCCTCGTGGCGTGCAAGGCGGCCGACCTAGTGCTCATCCCCTGCCGCGCCTCAATCCTCGACATCGACGCGATCGGCCAGACCCACGACCTGACGACGATCGCCCGCAAGCCCTCGTGGGTGGTGTTCAACGCCTGCAACACCTCAACCGAATTCGACCTTGAGGAGGCGCGGGGTGGCCTGCAGGAACGCGGCATACCGGTCTATCCGCGCGCCATCTACCAACGCGTCTCGTTCTCCCGCGGCTTCATCCCCGGCAAGACAGCCGTCGAGATTGAACCGGGCGGTCGGGCGGCAACCGAAGTCCAAGACCTCTTTAAGTGGGTTGCGGCCGAGATCGGCATCGAGATCCCCGCGCCCTCCAGCGACATCGAGGCAGCATGAGCCCCACCCCCCGCTTCAGCCTCCGCGCTGCCGTCACCGACAGCGTATCTACTGGACGCCGCGACGAGCCGCCTGCGGCCATCGAGCCGGAGCCGGCGCCCGGCCCGAGCGAGCCTCCTGCCAAGCGCGCGACGCGCGGCATGTCCGGCACCAAGCGTCCAGCCTCTCGCGAGGGTGCGCGGGGCATCACGGTATGGGTCGAGCCCGAGGTCTATCGAATGATTAAGCTCATCGGCCTCGACGCCGACATGACCACCCAGGACGTGATGATGGAGGCGATCAACGACCTCCTCGCCAAGAGGGGAAAGGGACGGATCACGAAAACGCGCTGACGAACTGACAATGCATCGTGGTGACGTGTTGACATCTTCAGGGGAGGGCCGGCTGTAGCGGGGCCTCTCCACCCGGCTCGCTGTATTCTGGCTGTATTATCAGCCGTAAGGCCTGCGGAGCTGGTCCCGGGTCCCGCAGCCCACCCGGCGGCACCGGACAGATGCCATGCGCCGCCGAGTAAGCTTCTAAGCCGCGATCTTGCGTTCTTCCGGCAGAGGCGTCGCCGTATGCCGGATCCCGAACTCACCAAGGATATGGGCCGGCACGTTCGTCCGCGGATGATCGGGCGGTTCACACCGCTTCCAGGGCCACTGTCCGCAGTTTCTTTTCCACCGGACCACCCGCTCGCGCCAAGCATTGTCCGTGATGGCGAGCAACTGCGTCGTGTCCTCAGGCACGTCGCCAACTGGGGCGGCGACATAATCGAGCCAGCGGTTCTGATGCAGCCAGGCATCGGCATTTTGGACGAACTTGCCCCCGGTATTACCGAGACGCGTCTGTTCGGCGGCGTACGCCCTCGCACCAGCCTCGATCTCGCGGGGTGACGCGCCGCGCTTGATGACCTCGGCATAGCGCTTCCGGGCCTGCGTCGTCGGGAATGTGGTGCTCCGCTTGGGGTATGCGGCACGAAATCGCTCAAATCCCTCGTCCGTCCCCTTGGGGACTATAGGGGTATCTTCTCTCCTCTTATCTCCTCTAGCATGCACTGTTGAAGCAATTGCTTCAATCGAATCGTTATTTGTCAATGAGTTAGACGGGATCACTTGGGGTTCACTCGACCCGCACTCGGGGGTCACTCGGGGTTCACTCGACCCGCACTCGGGGGTCACTCGCTGGTCACCCCCCCTTTCGGTAGCCGCACCCCGGCGCGCCCGGCCGTTTTCTCCGCCCGCCCCACGCCTGACTTCCGACAGGCGCGCGCGCGCTGCGAGCTCAATCTCGACTCGACGGTTCGTGAGCATTCCACCATCCGTGCGCTGGATCTTGCCGGCCTTCACCAGTTGCGCGACGAGGGCGACCGCCTTGACGTTGCCGCAGCCTAAAATGCCTTTTAGTAGGCGCGTAGACTCCGGGATCGGACCCTGCACGTTGTACATCGCGTGGCATAGCCGGAGGTAGGCCCCTTGCTGCTCAAGGGTCAGGTCTACCGTCCCAATGTCCCAGGCGCGGTACTCCATCTTGTAGAATTCGCCCTTCACGATGCCATCTCCGCTAGAATGTTGCAGGCGATATCGCAGAAGCACTCGATGCGGATCGTGGGACCCGATCGCTGCTTGAGGATGCCGATTTCCAGCACGTCGAGTTGCCGGGCGAGTCGATCTTCCTCCTCATCGCTGCGATCTGGCTTGTTTTCGAGGTAGTAGGCTTCCCGGTACAGGCCGAGAACCACATCGGCGTCTTGCTCGATGGAGCCGCTGTCGCGCAGGTCCGATAGGAGCGGGCGCTTCTCCTCGCGGTGTTCCACGCTTCGATTGAGTTGGCAGAGGCCGACGACCGGCACGCCAAGCTCTTTGGCGAGCCCTTTCAGTCCGGCCGAGATCTCCGTCATCTCCTGCACCCTGTTCCCGCTATACCGGGTCGAAGGCTTCACCAGGCCGATGTGGTCGACGATGATGGCCGCGAGCGAGATCCCCTGTCGTTCAGCCTTCGCCTTCATCTGGCGGGCCCGCGCCGCGATCTGCGAGAGGGTCAGGCTCGGTTGCTGTTCGATCCAAATGGGGACCTTCGCAGCCTCGTACCGTGCCTCGTACAGACGCCTGAGATCGTCATCGGACAGGTCCCGAGCCTGCGCGATGGCCCGATAGCTGATCTGGACGGACTGCCGACTGTCGTACGCCATCGCTGAGAGCACGCGTTCCGCAAGCTCCACGTCGTCCATTTCCAGGGAGAAGAAGCCGACCGCTCCGGAGCGCCGTGCGGCCGAGAGCCCGATGTGAAGGGCGGTCGCCGTCTTGCCCATGCCGGGCCGGCCGGCAAGGACGATGAACTGAGGCGCACGCATGCCCAGCGTGGCCCGATCAAGGGAGGGAATCCCATAGAGGGTCCCCCGCTCGTTCTCTCCACGGCGCAAGCGCTCCACCTTGTCCATCGCACGGGCCGCGCTGTGGCCCAGCGTTGACCGCCTTGCCGTCTCGACCAGCCCAGCGCTCGCGACTGCGTCGAGGGCTTCGATCATCTCGGCTGCGTAGCTCGACGGACTGGCGATGTAGTCGACCGAGCCGCGCTCCACGCCCCCGAGCGAGATTTCGAGAACGCGCCGGGTCTGCGCCGCCTCTGCGATGGAGCGGGCATAGCCTGGGGCGCCGACCACGGTTGTCGCCTCGCGCATCAGCCGAGCGAGGTACCCGCCGATGGTGAGGCCGCCGAGGTCCGCCTTGCCCAGGACAGCCTTCATCAACCCGAGGTCGATGGTTTGTCCGGCATCCCGACGCTCGCACATCACCCGGAAGACATGGCGGTGCACGTCCTCGAGGAAGTCCTCGGGCTGCACATGGCTGCGAGCGCGGTCGAGGGCCTCCGGGTTCTGTAGGATCGCGCCGAGCAGGGCCTGCTCCACATCAATTGCGGCTTGGGCGCCTGGCGTGGGAGCGGGGTGCTGGCTCGCGCCACCCTGAGGATTGAGCCGGTTCAAATGGACCACGTTCTCGCGGGAGGCGGGTTGATTGGGATGATCCATCAGCGTGACGCCTCTCTCTGGGCAATCTGCAGCGCCTCGATCAGGCGCGTGAGTTGCGTGTGAGGGATGCAGATGCCGTTCTTGGTCGGACGCGGCTCGTCGTGCGCGTGGTGCGACACGGCGAAGACCCTCATGTCGACCATGGCGAAGCCGCCACGCTCGATGAGCCCGACTCTGATCTCCTCCAAGTTGTTCTTGTGGATGGTGGCGACAGTGCGCGAAGCGATCATCGTTCAGACCTCCCGTTGGGGGCGGGGGCTATCGCTCTGGCCGGGGCCGTCGTGCTATTCTCGATGCCGTAGCCCGCTGGGACGCAAGGCTTCACACCGAGCCCGACGATCATCGCGCCCTCACGCGATGATCGTCGGGCTTCTCTGTGTTTGGTCACTCAAACCGCCGCGTGCCGGGAGCCAGCATCGTTCGCCGCACGGCGCTTCCGAGGGCCCATTTTGCGCGCAGTCGTGGTCCGACGTCGCCCGGCGAGCCAAGCGTCGAGATCAGCGATCCTGTATTCGATCTTGCGGCCGATCTGGTAGAAAACGGGGCCATCCCCGTCTTCGGAGCACCGCATGTTCGATAGGTAGCTCGTCGAGACGCCAAGGCGTTTCGCGGCATCGGCCGGCGAAATTCTTTGAATCGCAGTGATCGTCTGATCGCTCATTTGTATCTCCGTGTGTGCTGCTTGTTGGCGGCGTGACACGGGGAACATTGCGTGAACTATCGATCCGCGCAACGCGGCAAAGGCCGAAAATCAGCAAAATGCCTGGATGTGCACCACGGCGATTGGACGATTCCTGAAGTATAAATCCTCTTTTGCCCCTTTCGGTTAGCTGCCTTCCGCACCCTAACTCTCAGTAGTGGTTTGGGTGAGCTCGGGAAGCACTCGCGTCTCTGCCAATGTGGGCGCTTTACCCCTCCAGGGACTTCCTCTCGCGAAACCGAATACCGGCTCCCCCTCCGTTCTCGGGGATGAACTCCAGGCCGGCCGCTTCGAAGGCGCCGCACATCGCCCGTTTGTTGTTGTCGTGGGGCTCACGGGCGCCTCTCTCGAAATCTGTGATGGTCCGATCCGATAGGCCACACTCCTTTGCGAGGTCGCTTCGGCTCCAATCCAACATGGCCCGGCCGGCCCGGCACTGCTCTTTGGTCAGCATCTGATCTGAAGTTGGGGGCGGTCCTCTGACTTGGGCCGGCTCGCGGCTTTGCACCTCTCTGATTGCCGCTTGAACTGCAGTCAGCGCATCTTCCACTGAAACATGGAACCACTCGCCGTGCGCGTGTGCTGCCGCCAGTAAGGTATGAGCAGCGCGCTCCACGGCGATGGCATGAATGCTTGCATCTATCATCTCGACGTGTGCGAGGCGGAGGGGGAACGGCGTTCCGGTGCGTAGGACTCTCAGGCGTTTCGCCGGATCCACGGCAACACCGATCTTCACCGGACCACCCTCAGCCTGAATTACGTAAACGCTAGGTCTCGGTGGGAGGTGGTGGTTCGTAGCAGATGCAGGCGCGGTGTTGGTCATTGGTAAATTTCACCCCAAGCCGCTCAAGGGCGACCCTCAGTTTCTCGGATGTATCGAGGCGTAAGCCGCCCTGCTCAGTCTCAAAGCGGCTGATGGTGTAGGGCGCGACCCCAGCAAGCTCGGCGATCTCCCGAACCCCCAAGCGCACCGCGGCACGAGCCATTCGTAACTGCGCAGGCGTCATACTGTACCCCGTACCAAAAAACCTACACAGGGTGTTGACACCGGTCTAGTCCCTGTCCTAAGTAATTAGCACACGGTGCAGTATATGCAAACCGGAGTGCCAAATGACCGCCATCGCAATCGTCCCGTCGAATGCCCTGGTCGCCGCGTTCCCCGGCGTCCGCCGCCCCGGCATCAGCATCCGCGTGCACGAGGCCCGCGCCCGCCGCGCCGCCGCCAAGGCCGCCAAGGCCGCCGAGCCCGCCCCGGCCGCCACCGCCTACCGTCCCCGTGTCGTCGTCACCACCAACGGCAAGTTCGCATCGGTGACCGGCCGCCCGGCTGGCGGCGGCGTGCCGCGCACCTACCAGTTCGCCATGGTCGCCGCCGCCGACCGCCGCCGCTACGCCGCCCGCCCGGTGGTTCTCGTCGCCATGCGGGCCGAGACCATCGTCGCCGTTGAGGCGTTCGAGGCCGAGGACGGCGCTCGGCTGGCCGCATGGTTCGACCGCGCCGCCATCGCCGCCGACATCCGCTTGGCCGCCCACACCGCCGCCACGACCCGCGCCGCGCGCGCCGCGATCGTCGCGGACCTGTCCGTTGCCGCGCCGCGCACCCACCGCGCCCTCGTCGTCGACGGCCGGTTCGACCGCGCGGCCGTCATGACCGCCGCGGTGACCGTTGCCCGCGCCCACCGCGCCCGCAAGGGCGGCACCTGGGCCGCCGCCATGTCGATCGCCCTGTGCGCCGTCTGGGCTGGCGCCAAGGCCGACCGTCTCGCCACCGCGCATTGAGGATCACACCGATGACCTTCCTGCCCCATGCCGACCAGGTCGTGTCCGAGACGGCCGTGACCCTAGGACTGTCCTTGCACGCGGCCCCGGAAGTGGCGCCGGCCTCGGTCCACGTGGCGATCATGCGCCACCGCGCAGCCTTCGATGCCTACCAGTCCGCCCCCGAGGGCGCGGCAGCGATGGTCGCCAACGACGATTACGACGCCGCGACGGAGGCGCTGGTCTCGACCGCGTGCGGCTCCCATGCCGGCGCGCTCGCCCTCTTGTCGCACCTGCGGTGTTGGCTCGCTGAGGAGGCAGAGTTCTCGGCCGGCCACCAACCCGGCTACCGCCTTGCCGAGACGCGCGTCGCGGACCTGGCGCTTCTCCTTAACGGGGGGATGCGGCCGGCCGGGTGTGCCCCCAGCGCTCGCCGCGCCGCCATCAGGCCCCGCAATCGCCTGCCGCAGATCGGCGAGGCCCTAGCGGCCCTCCTCGTCGTCGCGGGCGGGATGCTCGCGGTCGGTATCGCCACCCTCGTCTAACCCACCCCATCGGATTGCGGGCGTGATCCGCCCAACCATAGGAGAACCCCCATGCGCAGGCCGTCCGCCAGCCCTCTGCCGAGCCTCGACACCACCCCACCCCTGCGGGAACGGGCGGCGGTTCTCAAAGACCGTGCGCAACGGGTGGTCCGGAATAACGATGACTCGGCGCTGCCGGCGCCCGGATCTGAGGATGCTCGGGCGCGGTTCCGGGTCGCCTGCGATGAGGTGGACCGCGTCATGCGCGCGGTCTCTGCCGCTTGCGACTCAAGTCTCAGGCTCGCGGACGGCACGCTCTGGACCCGTCATGGTCTAGAGGCGGCCCTGACGTCGGGCGAGATCTCGGTGGGGGAGTATGCCCGCCTGTATCCCCTCGCGGCGGACTGCGAGGCGCGGATTGATGCGGCTGCGCGCGCCACCAATCTGCATGTGCTGCACGCGCTGGCGTTCACCGATCCGACGGGCCCCGGCATCCAGGCATGAGGCGGCGGTGACCATGGCTACCATCCACACCTTCACCCCGAGGCATCGCGTTCCGTCTGAGGCCCTTGTGGCGCGATCCAGCGTCGAAGGCGCCTTGGCCTACGCCCTCGATACCGTCGACCACCTGATTGCAGTCCTGGACAGCATGGATGGCAAACGAAACCCGGGCGATCGACGAGGGGCTGGGCTTGATCTGCCGCCCACGGAGGCGCCCTCACGGATCGTAAGGCTCTGCCAAGCCGGCCGTACCCGTGAGCCGGAACACGATCGGTAGAGCACTCTCGACCACGCATGGAGCGGCGAGTCGGGAATGATGGGCCTGCCGTGCGAAGTCACGCCGGCTGATATTTGCCGGTTCGTGCAATCATAAAGTGATTGCACGTCGACACGTGTCGGCCCATATTGCTTGCATGAACAGCAAGCACACCCGTACCCTGACGGTCGTGTTCACCGACCCGGTGTCGCCGTCGATTGCGTGGCAGGATGTCGAGGGCCTGTTGGTCGCGGCCGGCTGCAACGTGATCGAGGGCGCGGGGTCGCGTGTGCGGTTCGAGAAAGGCGGGGTGATCGCCATGTTTCACCGCCCGCATCCACGCAAGGAGGCCAAGCCGTATCAGGTGCGGGATGCACGAGAGTTTCTGAGGTCGATTGGGGTGACACCCTGAACGACCGTCCGGGGGGGCACACGGGAGACGACACCATGAATAGCACGATGAAGTACAAGGGCTTTCAGGCCCGGATCGAATTCAGCGCCGAGGACGAGGCGTTCGTCGGCCACATCGCTGGCATCAACGACGTCGTCGGCTTCCACGCCGAGACGGTGCCCGACCTCAAGGCCGCGTTCGAGGAGGCAGTCGATGATTATGTCGAGACCTGTGCCAAGGTGGGCAAGGCGCCCGAGCGTCCGTTCTCGGGCAACCTCATGATCCGCGTTGACCCCGCCGTGCACGCCGGAGCGTCCATCGCGGCGCAACTGTCCGGCAAAACGCTGAACCAGTGGGTGGAGGGGGTTCTACGCGCGGCGGCCGGGGCGCAGCCGGCATGATCATCCGTCGGTTCGACGGCTCTCGGTCCGCTTAGGGTGGTGAGCGGAACTCGGGCCGTCATCCGAAAGCGGACGTTCCGCGTTCGAGCCAACCTCGCCGAACTCGTACGTAGCCGTCGCAGCCGAAGCTCGGCAAGCCTGCAATCTGCGATTGCTTTGCGCGAAAATCCACCAACGCTCCGCGGCAACTCGCCGGACCATGGTGTGGTGACAGCCCAATGGCGGGACGATGCTGACAATTGAGCCGGTCTGCCCACTTCCAAAAAGCAGATAGAATTGTGGATACGACGCATGATCAAATGATCGGTTTTCATCGAATATCCTAAATATGATGTAGCGCAATATCCGCAAATTAAGCTTTGATAAAATATTGTGCCTGAGGCTCTCTAAAACCCGAAAACTTCAGGCATGCCGTCGATGATCGAGGTCGCCCCTGCATGCATCGTACCTGATGCATTTGCTGTCTCGGAGAAGTCTGCCTCCGACCCACCGCTCGACGCCGTCTGCCGGACGGCCGCCGCGCTCTTCGGTGTGCGCTACGCCTTCGTGTCGCGCCTCGACGAAACCCATCAGCGCTTCCTCGGACAGGATGGCCTGAACGTGTCCCAGACGCCCCGGGACGTCGCGTTCTGCGCGTACACGGTGCTGGGTGAGGCCTACGAGCCCCTGGTCGTGCTCGACACGCATCGCGACCGGCGCTTTGCCGCCAATCCCCTCGTCACGGGTGCGCCGTTCCTGCGCTTCTACGCGGGCATGCGGATCGCGCTTGCCGGCGGCATTCACGGGGCCACCGTCTGCATCGCCGACACGCTGCCCCGTGCGGGCTTCGGCAAGGCCGAACGGGAGCGCCTCACGGATCTGGCCCTGTTCGTCGAGGCAACCTTGCGCGGCCGCGCCGCCGAGATCGAAGCCGGCCGCGCACGGTACCAGGTCGCAGCCTCGGACAGCCTGCTGCGGACGACCCTGGAGAGCATGGACCAGGGCCTGCTCATGACCGACGCCGACGATCGCGTCCGGGTCTCCAACCGGCGCGTCGCGTCCCTGATGGGGGTGCCCGACACCCTGCTCTACGACGGCGCGCCGTTCGCGGCCGTTCGCGCCTATCAGGCGGCGCACGGAGAATTCGCCGATCTGCCCGACGATCTGCGGGGCTTTCTGGAAAAAGGCTGTCCGACAACGGAGAACTTCGACTACGAGCGCACGCGCCCGGACGGGACCGTCCTTCAGGTGTGCGCACGGCCCTCGCCCGGGGGCGGCGTCGTGCGGACCTTCACCGACGTCACGCAGCGCCGAAGCGCGGAAGGCGCCCTGCGGGCCAGCGAGACCCGCTACCGGCTCCTGGCCGAGAACGCCAACGACGTCATCGTGCTGGGCGATCTCGCGATGCGGCGCCACTACGTCTCGCCGGCCGTCCGCAGCGTCCTCGGCTACGAGCCGGAGGAACTCCTCGCGACGTCGGCAGCCGAGTTCTGCCATCCCGACGACGCGCAGGCCTTCACCGACCTCTGGAAGCAGGTGAAGACCGGGGCGGAGGGCCGGTTCATCACCTGCCTGCGCCATCGCCACAAGGCGGGGCATTACGTCTGGATCGAGGCGTCCATCCGCGTGGTGCGCGATGGGCCGGACCCGGGCCGGGCGATCTACGTGGCGGCCCTGCGCGACGTGACCGCGCGGCGCGAGGCCGAGGCGCAGGTCCGGCACATGGCCCTCCACGATGCCCTCACGGGCCTGCCCAACCGCACCCTGTTCCGCGACCGTCTCGAACAGGCCATTGCCCATGCGCGCCGGGTCCGGACCTGTTTCGCGGTGCTGGCGTGCGACCTCGACCGCTTCAAGGCCGTCAACGACAGCCTCGGCCATCCCGCCGGCGACGCCCTCCTGCGCGTCGTCGCCGCGCGGATGCGGGCGGTCCTGCGCCCGTACGACACCCTCGCGCGGTTCGGCGGCGACGAGTTCGCCATCGTGCTGACCTATCTCGACGCGGCCGGCGACGCCGGCGACCTCGCCGACCGGCTGATCGCGGCGGTGAGCGAGCCCATCGACCTCGATGGGCAGAGCGTCGAGGTTGGGGTCAGCATCGGGGTGACGGTGGCGACGGAGCGGGACCGCGATCCGGACGAGTTGTTCAAGCGCGCCGACATCGCCCTCTACGAGGCCAAGGCGGCGGGGCGCAACACCCATCGGGAGTTCGAGCCGAATGCAGGCGCGCGCATCGCCACGCGCGGGCAACTCGTCCTCGACATGAAGGAGGCGCTCCGGGCCCAAGAGTTCCATCTCGTCTACCAGCCCGTGGTCGATGCCGGGACGGGCGCCGTGGTGAGCTTCGAGGCGCTGCTGCGCTGGCGCCATCCGGCGCAGGGCGATGTGGCGCCGGGCGCGTTCATCCCGGTCGCCGAGGAGACGGGCCTGATCGTGCCGCTGGGCACCTGGGCGCTGCACGAGGCCTGCCGCGAGGCGGCCTCCTGGCCCGCGCACATCCGCGTGGCGGTGAACGTCTCCGTCGTGCAGCTGCGGCGCGCGGGGTTCGAGGCCACCGTGATGGCGGCCCTCGCGGACGCGGGGCTGCCGGCGGCCCGTCTTAAGCTGGAGGTGACCGAGAGCGTGCTGATGCAGGACGCGGAGGTCGTCATGGCCAGCCTGCACCGCCTGCGCGCCCTCGGCGTGCTGATCGCCCTCGACGATTTCGGCACGGGCTATTCCTCGCTGAGCTACCTGCGCCGCTTTCCCTTCGACAAGATCAAGATCGACCGGGCCTTCATCCGCGACATCGCCGATCCCGACGCGGCGGCGATCGTGCGGGCCGTCGTCGGCATCGGCGAGCGGCTGGGCATGGGCATCGTGGCCGAGGGCGTCGAGACGGCCGAGCAGCTCGACCTCGTCCGCCAGGAGGGCTGCACCCAGGTCCAGGGCTTCCTGTTCAGCCCCCCGCTGCCGCCGGACGCGGCACGGCGCTACATCGAACGGGTTGCCCAGCACCAGACGCCGCCATCCGGGCTCGCGCCCGCATCGGCCAAACAAGCCTGAGTGTCAGTGTTGCGGCAGCTTCGGTGAGGCGTCAGTCCTCGATTCGAAGCAGTCTATCCGCCATGTGATCGTCTACAGCAAGCGGAGCCAATGTAAGTTGGTCGGCTCGGCTCGGCTCGCGCGTTGACCGTCAGAAGGCCGAAAGGCTCAGGGCCGCTTATACGCGAGCTGTTGAGAGAGTCTGGATCGCCTGATGCTATCCGTTTAAGCGGACCAGCAGAAACTCACCCGACCCGGTCGTTGGGCTCGGTCTTGACAGCCCGGAAGCGGACCTTCCGAGGGTCGGAAAGGGGTCGACACCGGAAGGTTCGAGGTACTGGGTGCCAACCCTTAGAGGCCAGCGCTTCCTGCCGCATTCTGCCGGAATAGCTGTCCGGATCGAATGTACCCGGCGGTGGTATCGAACCGCTTATGGCGAAGCTGGCGCTGGATCGCGTGCCCCGGCGCATCGTTCGCCGCCGCGGATGTCGCGAGGCCCGAGCGCAGGGAGTGACCGGCGTAGGCGGCGGCCCGGCGCTCGGCCTGCCGGGGCGTGTCGCCCTCCGCCAGCGCCGCGGCGACGACGGCCCGCTTGACGATGCGGGCCACGGCGTGGCCGGTGATTGCGCCCTTGCCGAGAGTGCCGTGCCGGTTCACCGGCCGGAAGGCGGGTCCGGCTTTCAGGCGCGCGGCCTTGAGCCAAGCCCGGTAGTTCCGCACCGGACAGGTCTCGGGGTTCGACCCGTAGGGAACGCCGACCTCCGCGCCGGCGCCCTGCTGATCCGTCTTGGTCCGCCCGAGGTGGATGACGAGACCGTCGGGGCGCTCCTCGATCCACGAGACCCCATCTCGGCGCGTCACCTCGAGCGCGGCCAGTTCGGACCGGCGCAGCGCAGCGGCGAACCCCACCAGGATCAAGGCGCGGTCGCGCCGGCCGGCCAGCGTGTCGGGCAGGATCTCGACGGCGCGGCGAAGCTCGATTGTCATGAGCGGCCGCTTCTTCACGGCCGGTTGCCCATGCTCGCGTTGGATCCCGACCCACGCATCACGGAACCCGAGGCTGGCCGTGTCGAGGTCGTGTCCCGACGAGACGTGCCACTCCCGGATGGCGATGAGCCGCCGACGCAAGGTAGAGACCTTCAGGGCGCTGCCGGCATGGTCGATGAGGTAGGACAGCACCGTGGCGGGGCTTGCCGGGAACGGGCAGGCGCCCCGCGCTTCGCACCAGGTCGTGAAGGCCCGGACGTCGCCGGCGTAGGCCCGGCGGGTGTTGGCCGAGCGCGCAAGCGCGGCGTAACCCCGGGCCTGATCGGCGAATTCTTGGATCTCGGCCGAGGGGAGGTCCGAGGGCCGCGTCGCGACCGAATTCTCTAGGATTATGAGGTCGTTACCCATCGTCTCGCCTAAGGTCCGAGAACATCTCATTATCGGTCCTGAGACCGTCTCGCGGCACGCACCGCGCGAGCCCGAAACTGGTCCCGGGCGGGCATGGATTTGCCGTTGATGGATGGGCGCTAGGCCGCTTCCAACTCGTGGAGAGATTGGCGGATGGAGGGAGAGAGATAGCGGCCGGACGCCTCAAGCGCACGGCGGCAGACTTGGCCCATATCTTTAACGCTTGCAGTCTCGGCGGCTACGCCTTCGCCCTCAAGCAGGCCGGATACGACCTTCCACATTCGCTTGGCCATATCTGCCGGGTCCGTACTGAGGGCGACCTCCATCGCCGGGCGGTCCGCGTAGCCCAAGCCACGGGAGAACGCATTGCCGAAGCTGTCGGTTGGTCCATCCGGCCCGCTTGTGTGCCGGTAGTTTCCGGGGATGAGGGCGATCGTGTAAATGAGGGCATGCTGCACGGCGGGCGGGATGATTGCAGCTTTCGAGTTTTCGGCTGCGCGCCTCTCAAGATACAAAAGTCTGTCTCTAAGTTTTATCGTCATGCCCGCTTCGTAAATAGGGGTTAATTTATTGATTGCTTGGCGCAGCAGCGTCGTCGGCATGATCAATAAAGACAGCTATTATATATTGAGATCCGTTGGCTGCCTGTTCGCAATCGGCCAGGAAAGCCGCTTCATCAATGCAATCATCAGGTTGAAGAAACAATCTTATGCCTTCAGATGATTTATTATCGGCATAGGAAGACTGTAATTTCTTCAGCCGGCTGCGAAGGCTGTTACTCAACCCGCTCATTTGTTGACGTCCTTGCCCTGCGCCGCTTCGAGGTTGGCGATGCCCTCCGCCAGTTCGGTGGCCTCAAGGGCCCGGATGTGTGCGGTCACCAACTGGCCGAGCGATGCGGCCTCGCTTGGGGTGACATGCCCCCGCGCAACGGCGTCGAGGATCGCACCGGTGGCCTTGCTCAGATCGGCGGCGGTCTCGATGGGCGGCATGTCGAACAGGACGGGCCGATCCTTCCGGGCCGGCAGGATGCGCTCCATGCAGAGGCGAAGGGCTGGCCCGTCGCCGCCCAACGCGAGCTCGATCGCGCGCCGGCTGATCGTCTCAGCCTCGTTGTCGAAAAGGGCCTCAAGGGCGAGGAGCGCTTTGCTCCGCGCGCCCTTGGGTCGGCCGCGCGGGTTCCCGCTTCGGCCGGGTTTGAATGGTCTGCCCGACACGTCGAGCCTCCGTAGTTCTTGGCCTGGGCCACGGCGCTGGGAAGGCGGCGCGCCACGGATCCCCATGGCCGCCATGCGGCGTGTCACGGGGCATGTGATGGTGGTTCGAGGGGGGGCGGGGCTGCGCAGCGTTGGAGGGGGCGCGGGGTGGCGTCGTCAGCGGCGGAGCGGCGGCTGGGGCGCAGGCCGAGTCCGAGACACATAGGACGGGCGTGACGCCCATCGGATGGGTCTGGGGTGGTTGTGGCGAAAGGCCCGGCCACGCGTGAGCGCGACCGGGTCCGGTTCCATGGAACGAGCCGGGGGGCTTACGCCACGACTGGGTACCTCATGCCAACGGGGGTCTGAAGGGCGTTCGAGTCGTGCCCCGACGCCCGGTTGCGGGTGTCGTGCTGCGCAACGAACTGGTCCGATACGACCCGAGCCATCCGCCGCCCGTCGACGTTGAGGTTCGCCACCATCTGGACTGGCGGACCACTGTTGCTCCGGTAGACCACGCCGGACTGCTTGCCCGGTGCGGCGGGGCCAGCGGGGGCCGCTCCCGCGCCGCCGCCGGCCGGCGCAGGGCCGGACGCGCCAGCGGGGCCGGCCTTGGCACCGCCCCCCGCGGCAGACCCGGGCAGGCCCATGGAGCTTAACCCGCTGATCCGTGCCGCTAAGGTGGCCAGGGACCCACCCGCGCCGTCCGCAGCCGCTTTGACTGCATTGATGCCGCCCCTGGCCCCGTCGAGGCCTCCCGCAACCGCGCCGGCAGCCGTCTGGACGGCATTCAGACCCGCCGCCGTGGCCGTAAGGCCCGGCGCCGCCGCCCCGGCCGAACGAACGAATTCGGGCATTCCCGGCGCTCCGCCGCCGGGCGTCATAGGCGGCGGCATAAGTGGCATGGTCATGGTGCGGGCGCCGACTGCCGGGGGCGCCCCCCTGGTTCCCATAGATGGCGGTACGACGAGGCCGGGCAGGATTGGATCGGCTCCAAATGGCGAGCGTCGCGACCCCCCACGCCGAAAATCGCCACCCGAGCTCAATTTCTCCTTGAGCCAGTCCCCCCACGCCTGCTCCGGGATAGTCGGCATCACTTTGGCTCCCGGCGGCACCATACCCGGTAGCCCGCGCGTGAACCCGTATGCCCCCATGTTGGGCTTGAAGAACGGGCTCGCGCCGCCCTTACCGACATCCTCAGGCCGTCCGGAGCGCCCGACGCGGCCATAGTTGTTCCAGGCATCCTTGATGCCCAGTGCATCGCCAAACGCGCCCCAGGGTAGGGTGAGCGCGCTGATCGTCAGGGCGGCCACCGAACCGACGACCAGGGATGGCAACCCAACCGTACCCACGGCGGCGATCGTGAGGGCGGTGATGCCCGCCGCTGCGGCTCCGCCGACAAGGCCGGCGCCGGTCCCGAACACCGTGTGCGCAGCAACGGGGTGTTTTTCGAGGGTGTTGGCGATGCCGCCCAGTGCCGCATTGATCCGGTTCAGGTGCTCGACCATTCCCGGGATCGCAGGGCCGGAAACAGCGGCGCCAATCGCCGTAGTTTGCGCTACCGTTCCCTGCCCCGATGCGTAGGGATTGTCCCGGACGTATGCCGCAGAGTCACCGGAGGTGGCGTTATAACCTTTCGTATCTTTTTCAAGCTTAGATCGCTGTTGAGCTAAGGTGAAAAGAAGTCCATATGCGTTTTTGTCAGAAAATATCTTGCCAAGAACGCGAAGTAATTCCGTCTTATCGTCGGTGTTAACGCCGCCGGCTTTGAGCTTTGGAATAACAACGTGATATAACCAAAGATCTGGATCCTTTGCTCGATCATATTTCTGTCCGTCGGGGGCGACGTCAGAAAACTGGGCGCCGGGCTGGACCTTGGTCTTCTTCTTGTTCCAAGAAACCGTGTTCTTCTGTAGCAGGTCGTAATGGTATGCGTCGGTCAGTCCCGATACCATCATGCGTAGGCCGGCTATACCTTTTGCAGCAAAAGTGCCGAACTGTGTGCCGGCCTTCTGGCCAATCTCCTGGGTAAGTGCGGCGAAGGGGCCGAAACGGAACCGATCGCTGGTAACGTTCAGCATCTGGCCTGCGTTTTTCTGCGCGGTGAAATAATCGGTTGGATTTAGTTTATCACCATACCAGTACGATAAGCGTAGAAGCGAATTTGTGTGTTTCTTTACGCCCTCAGGTGTGATCTCGTTGGCGGTTTCGGCCGATTTTACGGCTGTGTAAATCTGGTTTACTGCCCCTTTTGATCCCTTGTTTCCCGTCTTCGCCTTCATGGCCGAGAACTCAGGTAGGAGGTCGGGCGCCTCGTGGATTGCCTGATCTATCGTGCCGAGAATACCGCGTAGATCGTTGATGTGTTCGAAAATCTCGATGGGCGACAAGTTCGGAAATTTCTGTGAGCCCTCATACGAGACCTGTTTGGCGTGTTCGATCTGCTCTGGCGTCGCGCCAGTCTGGCGCATGCCAAGCTCGATGTGTCGCATCTCGACGCCAGTCTTGATGACCTCCTCGCCGAAATGCACGCCACCTGTCACGCCTAGGGCGCCCGCGAGGTGGGAGCCCTCATGCTGCACATAGCCGTGCCGCCCGTGCCCCCCATGGGTTCGGCGAGCCGATTGAAGGCCACGTACCCGCTGCGTACCCGCACCACCGCCGCCGCCAGAACCGTGAGATGGGTTCGGGAGGCGCATACCAGACGCGGCGGAGTTCATACGGCGCATGGCGGCTGCGGCCGAATTGATCCGGCCGGCCCACGAGTCGATGGACCGCGAGACGCCCCGTGCGGCCGTCGCAACGCCCTGGGTCGTGCTGCGCATCGTACGCATCTCGGCGAGGGGCCGTGCCATGGCTGAGGCCCACGCGGCCATCTGTTTGTCCATACCACCCGCGGCCTTGAGGCTCGACATGGCCCTGCCGGTCTTGGCGATCTCCCGTTCGACAGAATGGGCTTCACGCCGGACGGACGCCATCTCTCGTGCGACACGTCCAAGCCCAGCTACGGTACGGTCGATCGGGCTAACCCAGTGCCGTACGGATTTCTCAACCGACTTGGCTTCCTTGTCGATTGTCTGCATATTCTTCAGGAGGGACTTGAGTTCGGGGGCAAGCATCCCGCACAATTCCATTGATACTTGGATACGGTAAACGTCCGCCATGCTAGTGCATGCCTGTAGTGTTGGAGTTGCGGTATGCGCACTCGCGTCGACGATACTGCCGACAATGGCGGCAGCTTGGTCCAGCGCGTTTTTCCGCGCGCTGGACGGGGTCGCGATGCGTTAGGAGACGGGCGCGTCTAGGTCATCGACAGGGTGGCGGTGGGCGCTGTCAGGCTTCCCGCTTACGCCAGCCCCAAGCGCCCCAATCAAACTCGCCGCCCTGGTTCTGTCCGTCGGCAATCAGCATGGCGGCGCGCAGAATCGGATCCATGCTGAACGCCACGTCGAATGGGACCCCAAGTTTCAAAAGGGCGACGCATTCGCCCAACTCGGGGTCCTCGGTTAGTTTTTTACAGCGGCCCCATCGAACGGCGCCGCCTCGGGCTCGCTAAGGGCTTCCCTCATCAACTCCGTGAGATCCTCGAAATCGTCTCCAACACGGTGCACGATCGCCTCAATCTGCATCTGCGAGGACGGCATTCCGTGCACTTGGCCGTCGATGGCGGTGATGGAGCACGCGACGAGGGCATAATTCGCCCAGAGGGCGTTCGTGACGAGCTCCGAACCGATGGCGCGGGCGGCGTTCATGCGGTCGAGGGCGCCGAGGCGGCGAACGGTGAAGCTCCGTCCGGATGGAACCGTGATGACGGCCGTTTTCCGGCCCGGCGCCGCCCGCAGGATGGACTCGCTGGGTGTCGGGGCGGCGGGCGGCGCTGCAGCCGGGACGGTCTGGGCGGCGACGGGCGCGGCTGCGACGGCCTGGGGCACGGGCTCGGGGGTCTCGCCGGCCTGGATGATGCGAATAGACATGGATCGGTTCTCTCGACAAGGCGCCGTGCGCCGGGGTGAGGGCGAGTGCCCGCCGGCGCCGGGCGGCGCAGCGCGGGCGGATGATGAAAGGGAGCGGGCCGGACTAGGGCCGGCGGCGCCGGCCGTTAGCAGTTGAGGAGGATCTTGCCAGCCGTGTGCTGGATCGTCTTGCTGGCCACGGTCGTCACTTGGCCGGCGGCGGTGGCGACGGTCTTGTCGCCGTTGTCGGTGACGAGCGTGCCGTTCTTGTCCCAGGTCATCGTCCCGCCGGTGGCGTGGGTCTTCGTGTGCGACCCGTCCTCGGAATAGACGTCGCGCGTGCCCGACTCGTGCCAGATGACCATCTCGCCGCCCTTCACCTTGGGCGCCTTCTGGACGTCGCTGAACACCCGCGAGATCACGATGGGGCTGCTGTGGTCACCCTCGGGGTAGGCGACCATGACCATGTCGCCCGCCTTCGCACCGACGGCGACGCCGAACCCGTTGCCGATCGCGATCGACCCGAGCGGCGCCCACCCGGTCTCGATGCCCTCGGGCATGATCTTGAGTTTCACCGCGTGGGTTTTTTCGTTGTAGCTCGTCACCTCGGCCATGCGGTTCGGCGATGGCAGGTGGGTCATCAGCACTTCGCGGCCGACCAAGTCCATAAAATCAGTCATACGAGATCATCGTCCTTTCTGAGCGATCCCGGCGTGCGGCGCACGTCTTCGCCACGCGCCCGGAGGCACGGTGCTGGATCTCGGGAATGCGGTGGTGGTGGGTGTTGCCGGGGCCGGCCCTGGGGAGGGCTCGGCCGGTCCATGATCGACGCCGGGCCGAGATGGGCGAGCGAGGGCCGGCCGGGCTATTCCGCCGGCTGGGCCGGCGCGGTCTCGGCTGGGGCTCCCGCCTCGACCTGGACGGCCCATTCGGCTAGCGTGGATCGGTTCCCGCAGAGGGTACGTCCGACGCGGAAATGCGGGAGGCGCCCGCGTTCGGTCAGGTGGAACACCTGGCGGGTCGTGATTCCGAGGAACTCCGCCATCGCCTTCGCCCCGTAGAGCATCTGCCCGGGCACGAAGGGAGGGGTCTTCTGGTTCATGGCTGCATCACCTGAAGGTTGGGACGGCTCGTGCGCATCGGAGCGCGTCGGGAAAAAAATAGGCCGCCCGGTGGGGGCGGCCTCTATGTGGCGCTGGCCCGCAGGTCGCGCGGGTCGCGCGGGTACGGGCCACGCCCGTCCCGGAACGAAAACGGCCCCGCGCGGATGTCCGCCGGGGCCGTTTCGATTTCTACAAAGTCGGGTCTACTGCAAGCGACACTTGGAAGCAACGTCACACTTACGCGATGCCGTCGAGCGCGGCCGCCACCGTAGGCGTACGTTCGGTCTCAGTCAGAGCGCGGCGGCGAACCTCATGCGGTGGTGGGAGGCGGCTCGAGCGCGGCTGAGGGTTTTTTCCGCTTATAAAAACGACGGGCTGTGTACCTCCGCGACGGTACGTCCGACATCAGTGGTCAAATGAGAAACACCCCTCCCGTTGAAGCGTGCTACGGGAGATCATGCCAGCCAAGCACTCCCGTCATATCGCGTTGACCGGCTCCCTCGTTGAATGGGCGGAGCATCAGGTGGCCAGGGGCGAATACACCTCCGTCAGCGATTTGATCCGAACTGCGGTCCGGTTTCTCAAAGCCCATGAAGAGGGCCGTCGTGAAGCGTTATCGCTTACTCACGAGCCGGAGACGGTCGCCGACGAATCGTGCCGGCTCCGTTGAGTACCCATGTCATTGAGCAGGGCGGCCAGGCCACTGCGAACTTCTACAACGACATCGATATTGGCTTCTGCATCATCGAGGTCGCCTTCGACGCGCTCAACCGTCAGGCCGACTACCGCTTCCTAGAGGTTAATTCCGCCTTCGAGGAGCATACGGGCCTGATCGACGTGACTGGCCGGTGGATGCGCAACCTCGCCCCGGACCACGAGCAGTTCTGGTTCGACCGATATGGCACCATCGCCCGCACGGGACGACCGGCCCGTTTCGAATACTCGGCGCAGGCCCTCGGTGGTCGTCACTTCGAGGTCTACGCCTATCGCACGGGAGACCCCGAGCAGCGGCGGGTGGCGGTCCTGTTCGCGGACATCAGCGCACGCAAGCGGCAGGAGAAGCTCCGTACCGCGCTGTTCGATCTGACCGACCGGCTCGCCGAGCAGGAAGACGTGGCCGCCCTCACGGATGTCGCCTGCGGCGTGCTGGGCCGGACGTTGGGCGCCCAGCTGGTCGGCTACGGCCTGGTCAATCCGGCGGCGGAGACCATCACGGTCGATCACGACTGGACCACCGACGGAGTTCAATTGCTGGCCGGAATGCTCATGTTCCGCGACTTCGGCTCGTACATCGAAGACCTCAAGCGCGGCGAGACCGTCGTTGTCGAGGACGCTCGTACGGACCCGCGCACGCAATCGTTCGTGGCGGCCTTGGAGCAGCGCTGTGCACGGGCGTTCGTCAACACCCCGATCTTCGAGCGCGGACAATTTGTGGCGCTGCAATACGTTAGTTCGGGCGAGCCACGCGTCTGGAACGAGGAGGAGCTGCGGTTCATCCGCGAGGTGGGGGTTCGCACCCGGACGGCAACCGCAAGGCGGCAGGCGGAAATGGCCTTACAGGCCAGCGAGGCGCGTCAGCGCCACCTCCTGCAGCAGATGCCGAGCTTCGTCGGTGTCCTCACCGGACCCGACCATACCTACGCGTACGTCAACGACGCCTATGTGCGGACGGCGGGTCCGCGCGCCTATCTCGGGCGTCGCGTGCGCGACGTGTTTCCGGAGCTGGCCGGTCAGGGCTTCTTCGAGCTTCTGGACCAGGTCTACGCCACCGGCGTGCCGTTCTCCGCCCGGACCACGCCGATCCGGTTCGCTGGCGAGGACGCGGACCGGTACATCGATTTCAGCTTCCAGCCGACCCGTAACGACGATGGTGCTGTCACTGGTATCTTCGTCGGCGGTTACGACGTGACCGAGCAGCAGCGCACTGCCCTCGCGTTGCAGGAAATGAACACCGAGCTCGAACGCAAGGTCACGGAGCGTGCCCTGGCGCGGGGCCGGACCTGGCAGCTGAGCCCCGACATTATGGGCGTGATCAACGCGCAGGGCTACTTCGAGCAATCGAATCCCGCCTGGTCCACCGTGCTCGGCTGGTCGGAGGCGGAGGTCGCGCGCACCGTGTTCTTCGACTTCCTCCATCCCGACGACGTCGCTCCGGCCCGGGAAGCCTGGGCGGCGGCGCTGGACCTCGGCCTGCCGGCCCTAAGCTTCGAGAACCGCTACCGGCACAAGGACGGCACCTGGCGCTGGCTCTCGTGGGTCGCGGTGCCGGACGACGGCAAGGTCTACTGCTCCGCCCGAGACATCACCGCGGGCAAGGAGCAAGCCAGCGCCTTGGTGCGGGCCGAGGAAGCCCTGCGGCAGTCCCAGAAGATGGAGGCCGTCGGCCAGCTCACCGGCGGCGTGGCGCACGACTTCAACAACCTCCTCACCGTCATCAAGTCGTCGACCGACCTGCTGAAGCGGCCGAACCTGCCGGAGGAACGCCGCGTGCGCTACGTTAGCGCGATCTCGGACACGGTGGACCGGGCCGCCCGCCTGACCGGCCAGTTGCTCGCCTTCGCCCGCCGCCAGACCCTCCAGCCCGAGGTGTTCGCGGCCTGCGATGGCGTGCGCGCGATCACCGAGATGGTCGGCACGCTGACGGGCGCGCGGATCAAGCTCGTGACAGACCTGCCAGAGCATCGCGTCTTCATCAGCGCCGACCCGAGCCAGTTCGACACCGCACTGGTCAACATGGCGGTGAACGCCCGGGACGCGATGGACGGTGAAGGGCAGATCACCATCGCCGTGCGCCAGGCGGATGCGATCCCTGCCATGCGCACCCACCCGGCCGTCGCCGGTTCCTACGCGGCGATCTCGCTTAGCGACACGGGCAGCGGCATCGAACCGGACAAGCTCGATCAAATCTTCGAGCCGTTCTTTACCACCAAGGAGGTCGGCAAAGGCACCGGCCTCGGCCTGTCCCAGGTGTTCGGCTTCGCCAAGCAGACAGGTGGCGACGTGATGGTGTCGAGCGTGGTCGGCGAGGGCACAACGTTCACCCTCTACCTACCGCACGTCGCTGCGGGGCAGCGGGAGATGCCGGCCAAGGCCCCTGAGCCGGATATCCTGACAGTGGGCCACGACACCTGCGTGCTCGTGGTCGAGGACAACGCTGACGTGGGCGGCTTCTCGGTGCAGGCGCTGATCGAGCTAGGCTTCCGACCGGTCCTGGCCGGCAACGCCGATGAGGCGCTTGCCGAGCTGGCGACGGACGCGGTCCGCTTCGACGTGGTGTTCACGGACGTGGTGATGCCTGGCATGAACGGCATCGACCTCGCCCAGGAGATCCGGCGCCGGCATCCCGGTCTGCCCGTGGTGCTGACCTCCGGGTATAGCCACGTGCTGGCGCAGGAAGGGACTCACGGCTTCGAGCTGCTGCAAAAACCCTATTCGGCCGACGACCTGTCGAGGGTGTTGCGGCGGATGACGAGCCGGCGCTCGCATCCGACGGCGCAGCCGGACTGAGCGCGCAACTCCGATGCTAACCCGACGCATCCTGGCCCTGGTGGCACTCGCCCTAACGCCTGCGCTCGCGATCCAGGGCTACAACGAGTACGCCCTACGTGCCTCCCGCGATGCTGCGGTGCGGGCCGACGCACTGGGCACCGCCCGGACGGTGGCCACCGATCTCAGGCAGCTCGCGTTGAGCCTACGGCAGGTGCTCGACCTCGTCGGCACTGAGGAGGCCGTGCGTAACAAGGATGCGCGGGCCTGCACCGCCTACCTCGGGACGATCATTGATCGGTTGCCGCAACTCAGCCTGCTCTCCGTCGCCGATCCGGACGGACGCGTCGTTTGCGACTCCCGCGGCTCGTCTCCCGGGCTCTATTCGAACGCGGAGCGCGCCTATCACAAGCGCGTCCTGGCCGGAGACGACTTCGCTGCGGGCGACTTCGTGATCGGCGTGCGTACGCATCAGCCGGCGATGCACTTCGCCCAGCCCGTCCGCGGGTACGACGATCGGCTGGCCGGCGTGATCGTGGCCAGCGTGGACCTCGCTCGGCTGTCGGAGCGCCTGCAGGTGGCGCTGCGTTTCCCCAGCACCACCCTCACGGTCACCGACCGGGAAGGAACGGTTTTGGTTCGTCGCCCGGATCATGAGGCATGGGTCGGACGCAAACTTTCGATCGAACGGCTGTCGCGATTAATTCAGGTAGAGGAGACCACGCGTTCGGTCGAGGGTCTTGACGGACGCCCGCGCATCGTCGGGATCGCCAAGCCCGATGGCGTGCTAACGGGATTCAACGTCATCGTCGGCCGCGACCGCGAGGTGGCGTTCGCGGACATCGACGCAGCCACATACCGCGGCGTTACCGTGATCCTGCTCGGTGCCATGCTCGCGGTGCTGGCGACGCTTTTCGCGGGCAGGCGTTTCATTGAGAGGCCGGTGCGGCGCCTGCTGCGGGGAGTTGCCGCCTGGCAGGGGGGCGACCTCGATGCGCGGACCGGAATGAGCGGCTCCTCCGAGTTCGACCGCCTGGGCGCGGCGTTCGACGCCATGGCCACGACGCTGCAGGGCCGGGAGGGTGACCTGCGCGGCGAGATCGCCCGTGGACGGAGGATGCAGGAGCAGCAGACGACGATGCTGCACGAATTGAACCACCGGGTGAAGAACACGCTGGCCACGGTCCAGTCGCTGGCACGCCAGGCACGCGGCGGCGAGGCGCAGGCGGCGCAACTGGAGGCGCGCATCCTCGCACTGTCGAAGACGCACGACCTGCTGACCCGCGAGGATTGGACGGGCGCCTCGTTGCGGGACGTGCTGGAGAACGAGCTGGCCCCTTACCGCAGGGGCGACGACCACATCACCCTGGATGGACCCGAGGTGCCCTTGCCGCCACGCTACGCGCTCGCCATCGGCATGACGGTGCATGAGTTGGCCACCAATGCGGCCAAGTACGGAGCCCTTTCGGAGGTCGGTGGCCAAGTCCACGTCGCTTGGCGCCTCGTTCATTGCGAGGGAGGTGGTCGTCGCCTGCACCTCAACTGGCGGGAGAGCGGCGGACCTGAGGTCGAACCACCCTCCAGGCGCGGCTTCGGCACGCGTCTGATCGCCGGTGGCATGCAGCGAGAGCTGGGGGGCCAAGTTCGACTGACGTTCGACCCGGCCGGGCTGCACTGCGTTCTCGACGTGCCACTGCCGCGCGACAACGAACGGGCGCCCATGCTCAGCCCGGTGGCCGACGAGCGTCGCCACTAAAACGGTCTTTCATGCACCGCCCCGTGGCGGACGTTCGGCTCAGGTGTATCGCTCGGGTACACGCTAGGGGTGAAGAGGCTAGTGTCTGATCTAGGCCGTTTGCTGCCGGTCCGCTTCCGAGAAGCAGATCTGAAAAGCGGACGTTGGCTCACAGCTTTTCAGCGCTTATCCCTTAAGGCGCTGCCGCATCCAACGCGTTGCATCCTCAAGGGTATCGAACACAGGTGCGCGCACCCCTGCAAGCCGACCCAGTCCGACTTCCATGAACCAAGCCCCACTCCGCTCGTGTTCCGGTGCATCGAGGCGGACCAGTACGCCCACCAACAGCCCGTTGGCCATCACCAGCATGCCAGCCTGATCCGGGCTTCCCGTTTCGACAGAGACGGGCTGGAGAACGACCAGGGTCTCGACGTTGTCCTGGTCTGCCACCCGCTATCCCCCTTGAACGCTGCTCAGCCACGGCACCTGCCGGCGGCCACTCCAACGTGCGTTCCTAAGGTGGAGGTAGTTCGGGTTGAACCCGCAGTACGCCTTGAGCCGCTCGACGTCCAGGATCGTCAGGACCCGGTGGTGAAGGGTGATGAGTTCAAGCCGGCGCAACTCCCTGAGCGTGCGGCTCACATGCACGCCCGACAGGCCCATCGAGTCGGCAAGATCGATTTGGGTGAAGGGGAACGGGTAGCTGTTGTCTTGGACACGCCCAACCACTTCCAAGCGCAGCAATAGTTCGCAAAAGAGGTGCGCGATCCGTTGGTCCGGCGACCGCGAACCTATGTTGACGAGCCATTCGCGTAGGACCGCTTCATCGACAAGAGCGCACCACCATAGGGCCCGCGTCACCAGTGGGTGGTGGCCCGTCATGTGATCGATGGCTTGCCGCGGGATCTCTACCACCTGGCATTGCGAGATCGTGCCGATGTTGTGGTCCATCTGGTCGAGGATGAACACGTTCAGATCGCAGAAGTCGCCTGGTACGAAGTAGGCCATGATCTGACGCTGACCGTCAGGGAGCACCTTGTAGCGGCAGGCGTAGCCATCCAGAATGAGATGCACATTGCCGGGGACGTCGCCTTCTCGGATCAGGTCCGTCCGCGCTGGCACCTGTCGCAGCCGGGGCACAAACGCTCGCAATGCCTCCCGATCCGCGTCGGTGAGTTCCTCGAAGCTCTCAAGCTTGCGAATTAGTGCATCTTGCATCGGACCACGGTAGTGAGAAGTAAACTGCGAGCCCTATGAGCGGTGCAAACGCGCAGAACCTTATCAAATGACGGTTTTATGACAAGTAGCGGATTAATGACTATAACTAATGTGATTATTTTCATCTGGACGCCCCGAACCAGACCATAACCATATCCGATCGAGTGGACATCCGGCTTGGAATGTACAGCGAGCTGGCGCCTATGGCGAGGTAAGGTGGACGGCGGAACGGCCGCTTTGGGGCGAATCCCCACCCAGAGCAGCCCAATTACGTGCGCCAAGCCGTAGCTCGGCACACCAAAGCAGGAGCCTACACAGGCGCCTTGCTGCGCTTCCTGCCTGGCGTGCCGGCCAACGCTTGGAAGTGGGCCCGCCGAGTCTCGCGCGCCGCTTCGAGGTGCCTGATCGCGTCTGACATATCCGCTTCCGCCTTTCTGACCAGAAGGAGCTGGTCAACGAGCATCGAGGCCGCCATCTGCAGGCTGGCGCGGCGGATTTCTTTCGTCGCATAGTCGATGTCGAACGTTCCGTTTGCCTCCCACCGCGCCCTGTCCTCGTCCGTGCCGGCTGCCCAGGGCCTGAACTCTGCTTGAGCAGCATCCGGATCTATGGCGCGCTGGATCTCCTCGGAGGACGGTCCGCACTCGGCCGCAGCCCAATGAGCATTCATCGCTTCCAGGCAGTCCGCCATCTCGTTGGCAAGGCGATGCGGATGCCCGGCACCCCGCGAGATCCGCATCAGGTTGGCGGTTAGGCGACGAAGGGCTGGCTTCATCCGGTCGAGCGCTCGGCGCCGGTTCACCTCGGCTTTGGATTGCTCGCTCACCAGCCGCATGGATTGCACCCGCCGAGTGCCGAAGCGATGGCTTCAGATCGGCAGCATGTTACTGCGCCCTCTCCGTGTGTCGAGAACCTTGGCCTCTCAGCGAAATGCAGGCTGTCCAGCGGGGGCTGGCGTCAGAACCACCTCACAAGACCCGTGACAGCCGCTCAATCTCGGCGTCCAACTCCGCGCCCGCGACGATTCCCGTAGGGTTCAGGCGGGTGTGCATGAATCTTCCAGGCTTGAACACCAGCAGCCGCCATGTGGCCACGTGCACCGCTTTACTGGCTATTGGGGTTCTGAGTGTTCGCACCGTCCGATTTTTGCACGAATGAAGAGAACGCAATGAGCGATCATGGGGTAATTGGGAATGTGATTCCATCAGATAATTAATTTGGATGTAATTATCAAAAACATATCTTATGATGATTTTATAGACTCCAATATATGCATAAATCGGATTGTTGGACGGCAGACGGACGTCGTCTCATCATCGCATTGAGCCTCTCTGATGGATATCTGCTCCCAGATACTTCGCCTCGCAGTCTCAGGACTTGCGAGGCGTTTTTGATACGTCTGCGGGCAAAATCCGTCCCTTACGCCTTATCAACGGGAAGGGCACAGAAAGAGATCGCCTACGAACGCGAGACGGCGATCAATCGCAAATGGATCGCATACATTATCCTATCGACCGTCGTGTCCGAGTTAATTGGTTTCGTCATCCTGGGGTGGTGAATCTTTACAAACAATATATCGCCGCCTCACATTCATGGGGGTCAGTGATGTTCGAAGCTGTGAAAATGTATTCAGACATTTTGTCTGAGCCGAGATCTCCAATCTACCATATCATCTTACTGGCTGACTGCGGCAAAGTGCATAACGTTTTGCGTCTCAACGCGGACGATGACGAACAGGCCATCGAACGCGCGAAGATGATGGTTGATGGCCACGCCGTCGAGCTATGGGACGGCCTGCGCCTCATCGAACATTTCGCACCCGTGACGTGAGGATGTGGCGATGAACCAAAATCAGCCAGCTCAAAATCAGGCTGCGTCCCTTGGGGTGAGGGTCGAAGTCACAGGCGAGCAGCCTCGCGGGTGGGCGTGGGCGATCTATCGCGACGTGGATCGGGTTCTCATCGTGCGATCACGCTCGCTGTACTGGAGCCAGCGTGAAGCCGAAGAGGCTGGAGGCGACGCCGCCGCCACCGTGAGGCGGAACCTCCAGCTGCGCGCGTCCCGGTCGGGTCGGCCTCGCGCGGGCGAAGGGTGATCCAAGCGGCGAAGGTCGTCCTGCATGAGATGCTTTCCAGTTCCCATGCCTTGCAGCGATCCCAACACCGCGCCTTGTCCTGACCCTCCACCCCATGCTCGAATTCTGACTGGACTGCGTCCGGAGCAGCCATTCGACATCAGCATCCAACTCCGCGCTTGTTACGGCGCCCGAGGGGGTTGAGGCGGGCGTGCATCGCTCTGCTGGGCTTGAACTACAGCAGCCTCTTGGTCTCGACGGACACCGCCGCGCCGATTTTTGAGTGTCTTGCACTGAATCACCGGCTACCTAAGCAGGCCAGCAACGGTTGTCGGGCATTCGGACAGGTCTTCACGCGCTCCCTCGATCATCGAGCGGATGCGCGCGGCCATAGTGTCTATGGCGAAGGGCTTGGTCAGCACCGCCATCCCCGGCGCGAGGTGTCCGTTGCCGAGCACGGAGTTCTCGGCGTAGCCCGTAATGAACAACACCTTCAAGTCCGGCCGTGACACCCGGGCGGCGTCGGCCATCTGCCGGCCGTTCATGCCGCCAGGTAGCCCAACGTCGGACACGAGCAGGTCGATGCGTACGTCGGACTGAAGGACCTTCAGCCCCGCCACACTGTCACCCGCCTCAATGGCCGTGTAGCCAAGATCTTCGAGGATGTCGGTGACCAGCATGCGAACGGTGGGTTCGTCGTCCACGACCAGCACCGTCTCGCCCTGTTCGGAGCGGGGAAGCGTCGCCGTCGCGGTCCGTGCGTCCTCCTTGTCGATCTCGCCGTAGTGACGCGGCAGATAGATCGAGACGGTCGTGCCCTTGTCCACCTCGGAGTAGATGCGGACCTGACCGCCCGACTGCTGCGCGAACCCGTAGATCATGCTCAAGCCGAGGCCCGTGCCCTCGCCGAGCGGCTTCGTGGTGAAGAACGGTTCGAACACTCGCGCGATGATGTCGGGCGGCATGCCGGTCCCGGTGTCGGTAACGCTCAGTGCGAGGTACTGGCCTTCCGGCATGTCCTGGTGGCGCGCCGCGCGCTCGTCCAGCCACTTATTCGCGGTCTCGACCGTGATGCGGCCGCCACTCGGCATCGCGTCCCGCGCATTGATGCACAGGTTGAGCAGGGCGTTCTCTAGCTGGGAAGGATCGACCAACGCCGGCCAAACCCCCGACGCTCCGACGACCTCGATCAGGATCGCCGGTCCGACCGTACGCTGGATCATCTCCTGCATGCCGGAGACGAGGCGGTTCACGTCAGTCGGTTTCGGGTCGAGGGTCTGCCGTCGGGAGAAAGCGAGGAGGCGGTGGGTCAGGGCAGCCGCCCGCTTCGAGGCTCCCTGGGCCGCCGCCATGTAGCGCTCGACGTCGTTGAACCGCCCCTGCTGCATCCGGGTCTGCATCAGCTCCAGGGAGCCAGAGATGCCCGCAAGCAGGTTGTTGAAGTCGTGCGCCAGGCCGCCCGTAAGTTGGCCGACTGCCTCCATCTTCTGCGATTGCCTGAGAGCCTCCTCGACTCGCTCACGTTCGGCGGCCTCAGTCCTGAGGCGGTCGTTCACCTCGGCGAGATCGCGCAGGTGGAGACGTTGCTCGCTGAGGTCGGTCAGCACGCCGCACAGGAGCGGGGTGATCTCCTCGCGGTGCAGCTGACTGAGGGAGAGGTTGACCGGTCGTCCGCCGCCGCCGGCGTATCCCAACGTCAACTCGCCACGTACGACGCCCTCGGAAGCCCCATTCAGCAACCGCTCGAATAAAGGGATATCGCCTGCGAGTAGGAACGCCTGCAAGGGTATTCCGATCAGCCGTTCCTGGGGAACGCCGAGCATCGTGGCGAGGCGCTGATTGCAATAGAGCACGGTGCCGTCGGCGCCGAGGGTGAAGGCACCTTCCTGGATCTGCTCGATCAGGACGCGGTAGGGTCGGTCGGCGTCCTCCAGCGTGTAGACGAAGCGCTCCCCCGCCGGACCCTCGACCACGACCGCATCGAAGTCGCCGCGGCGGATCGCGGAAACGGTCTCCTCCGCCTCCTGCAACCGGGCTTCCGTGTCGCGCAGGCGGGCGCGGCATTCCACGAGGTCCGCGACGAGATCGTCGTGAGAGGTCTCAGCGATCATCGTTTCCGGTGCCTAAGCCAGAATGAAGATCGAGGCCTCGCAGGACCCGGGCCTCGTCCGAGAGGTCGCCGACGAGGCGACGCTGGGGAAGCGGCTCCAGTCGGAGCAGGGTCGGTGCCGCCACGACCTGATGTTTCTCCGCGAGATGGGGCTGCTGGTAGATGTCGATGGTCTCAAGATCGACGCGGCCCGCCAAGGGGCCGTCGCAGATCCGGCGGAGGTTCTCGACAGTCCGACGGGACCGTGGGGTCATGCCGGCCACGAACAGGCGGAGCACGTAGCGTACCTCCGCCAGAGCCGGAATAGGGGTCTCGCTCGCACTCAAACGGCCTTCGCCTTCGGCCGGATGTCGAGGCCGACCAGCACCTTCTCCGTGTTCGACAGGTCGCCGATGATCCGCTTCAGCGGCTCGGGGATACGCCGGACGAGGGTCGGGATCGCGAGGATCTGGTCGCCCGCAGCCAGTTGCGGGTTCTTCATGAGGTCGATGACCTCAATGTCGTAGCGGCCCGGCAGGTGCTCCTCGCAGATGCGCTTCAGGTTCGCCATGGCCGCCATCGACTTCGTGGTCTGCCCGGCGACGTACAGGCGCATGTGGTAGGGGCCGCCGTCGATCTCGTCGCCGGTGGACGGGTCCACGGCCGGACCGGTCATGTCCGCGCTCATTCCGCTGCGCTCCGTCGTTGGGTGATCGCCCGGCGTTCCGTCGCCAATAAGGTCTCGCGACCCTCGTCCTCGCCGAGCAGGACAGCCTCCTCCTCCTCGGCCACCTCAAGGCCGGCCCGCAATTCGGCGATCTGCCGCTCGATGGCCTGACGCCGTCGGATCACCTCGCGTTTGCGACGCTCGCTCTCCTGGCCACGGCGCAGGGCGTCAGCCTCTTCGCGGGCCTCCTGGACCACGCGGGCGGTCCCAGTCAGCACGCCGGCCGGGCCGACATAGGCGTCGACGAGCCTGACGCCCGCCGCGGACATCTGGAACTCGCGGACCTGGTTCGAGTGGCTCATGCCGCGGGCCTTGATCACGTAGAGTGTGCGCGTGCGTTCGCCGTTGGCCTCGACGTCGAGAAGCTTGATCCACGCGTCCATCAAGGAGGACAGGCCGAGGTCACCGCGCTCGTCGAAGCCACCGTCCGTGCGAAGGCTCGTGAACACCGCGGTGATGCCACGGCTCTTGAGCATGTCGACCATACGCAGCAGCGTCGCCTGCAACTCGGTCGCCGGTCCGCGTAGGGCGGAGATCGGATCGATGACCACAACGCTGGGATCAAAGCGCTCGATGTCGCGATGCATCCGCGCGAGATGGGTCTCCAGCCCGTACAGGGTGGGGCGGGCGGCCTCGAACCGCAGGAGCCCGCTTTTGATGTGACGACTTAGATCGAGGCCGACGGAACTCGCGTTCCGGCAGATCTGTGCGCCGCTCTCCTCGAACACGAACGACATCGCCCGTTCGCCGCGGGCGCAGGTGGCATCGACGACGTAGGAGCTGATCGTGGTCTTGCCCGTTCCAGCGACGCCCGAAATGAGCACACTGGAACCGCGGAAGAACCCGCCGGGACCCATCATCGCGTCGAGTCCCTCGATGCCGGTCGGGACGATGTCGTCCGAGACGCCGTAATCGAGGTCCGCCGAGGTCACGGGCAGGACGCTGATGCCGTCCTCGTCGATCAGGAACGGGTACTCGTTGGTGCCATGGGCCGACCCGCGGTACTTGACAATGCGCAGGCGCCGGGTGGTGACCTGCTCCTCGACCCGGTTGTCGAGGAGGATCACGCAGTCGGAAACGTATTCCTCCAGACCCTGCCGGGTTAGCCCGCCGTCGCCGCGCTCGCCAGTGATCACCGTGGTGAGACCGCGATCCTTGAGCCAGCCGAACAGGCGCCGGAGCTCAGCCCGCAGGATGGCCGCGTCGGATAGGCCAGCAAACAGGGTTTCGATGGTGTCGAGCACGACGCGCTTGGCGCCGATGGTGTCGACGGCGTAGCCGAGCCTGATGAAGAGGCCCTCCAGGTCGTACTCGCCGGTTTCTTCAATTTCGCTGCGCTCGACCCGGACATGGTCGATAGCAAGTTTGCCCTCGGCGACGAGGCCGCCGAGGTCGTAACCGAGCGAGGCGACGTTGGCACCGAGGTCCTCGGCGCGTTCCTCGAAGCTCATGAACACGCCGGGCTCGTCGAATTTCGTCGCGCCGTTGACGAGGAAGGTCATCGCGAACAGCGTCTTGCCGCAGCCGGCGGCGCCGCAGACTAGGCTGGGCCGACCGACCGGCAGGCCGCCGAAGGTGACGTCATCGAAGCCGGAGATGCCAGTCGGCGCCTTCGCCAGGGCCTTGCCGGTGGATGGTTCAGGCATCACGCCGTATGTTCCTTCTTGAGCACCGCGCGCAATTCGGGGCTCTGCCCCGCCATCTCCTCGACGCGGCGTCGCAGGACGGTCTCGATGAAATTGGTCAGCGTGCGGTTATCGTGACGCGCGCAGTCCCGTACGTTCGCAAGCAGATCCGCGTCGATGCGGATCGCGAGAGGTTTCTTCACGCAGCGTTCTCACGGTACATCATCGCGCACGCCTAGGGGCGTGCCCTGCAAAACACAATACACTTTAGCGTCACGTGGGCGGCTGAATTCTCGAGTTACGTCTGTTCGCTTCGTCCCACCACCGCCACCTTCTGCGTGCCGTCCCTTTGCCGCACGGGCTGCGCCCTGGCACCCTTCGCATACCAATGCCTGCCGAGCCCCATGCCGATCCGCCGCGAGCACCGGTTCTTCTACCCCATCGACTGGCCCCAATTGTCGGCCGTGATCCGCTTCCGCAGGGCTGGCGGGGCTTGCGAGGGGTGTGGCCGGCCGCACGGTCGGTTCGTCTACTGCCTCAAGGATGGCCGCTGGTGGGATGCGGCCTACGGAGCATGGCGAGACCGGCAGGGGCGCTCCGTGGCTGTCTTGCCCCGCCTGGACGAGCTTGAGGGGCTGCGGCGCACGAAGGTGGTCCTGGCCGCCGCGCACCGTGAACACGACACAGCCAACAACGCCGACGCCAACCTCGTCGCCCTCTGCCAGCGATGTCACATCAACCACGACCGGCCCGAGCACAAGCGTAGGCGGTGGCGGACGCTGTTCCGCAGGCGGGCCGATGGCGACCTGTTCGGTGGTTCTGGCCCTTAACCGGTGGACCCTACAGAAGAGACGATGGGTGGTGAAGCAGCTCGGCGGTAGACCATTATCGCGACTCAAAGGCGGCGTGATCGGGAGCATTTTGCGCCCATTAATCCAAAAAATGATGCTTACTGAAACTTAACCAAATAACTGGAGCTGAGCGCTCATACGAAAACAATTTCGTGAGGAAAGTTCTTAATCTAGGGAGAAGCTACACGGAGCCCGAAGCCCTCATGCCGGCTTTCTTTTCTGACCCAGTATTTGTTTGGCTCGATCCAGCACGACCCGATTTTGGATTCAGGCTGATAAGAAACGTGCCCGAGGGACTAGCGGCTCTACATAGACATAAACTCAATGACGCGCTTCGAAATGAGAATGCGCATCTTTGGCATTCTGCTGCTAATGCCCTTAGGCGAGCTGACGCCAATCAAACCTCAGAAAATATTCATGACGCTTTCGAGGCATTGCTGCGATTGACCAAGAAGGTTGCGCCGGTCCCTTCGAGCATTCGATTGACGACATCTCCGCGTGGGCTTCGCGAGCATGTGCAGGCTTTTTTTGATTTCTCGGGAGCTGCTATTACTTCGTAACCAATTTTGGTTCCGGTCCAACAAGACAAGCGTCCCACCCCGACAGCCACAATCGGATTGGGCAGCGGGGTCATTACGCGGGCGCCGTCGGCAACTCGGTCACTCGGGTCGTGTAGCGGGGCGAGCGTATCTCGAACTTTGTCGATCACGTCCGCTTTGGGGCGAGCTCGGCGCGGGCCGCCACGACTATTCCATACCCGGGCCGGCCTTTGCAGGCGTTCAGCGCCGTCACACCTGTCTGTCTCCCCGCGAATGGAGAAATCGGGCAAAGGTTCTAGCGTCCTGTATCGAAAGATGTAGAGTTTGAAACGCGAAAGTCATCAAACGTCGCAGGTTGTTATGCGTGCCAGTGCTCGTGTAGGGTTGGTTCTGGTTGCGAGTTCGTATGCGGCCGCATGCGTCATCGGCCGTATCATCATGCTTGAAGGGCAGGGGCCCACCGTAAGCGATTGCTTGGCCGCGAATGTGTGTGCCTCCGTGGTCCTACTTGTCGTGACATGCCGAACGTGAAGATCGAACGATCGATTACACACCTCGTCGATCGTATGAGCAGCTTCGCGCTCAGGCTCGACCTGGAGGAAGCAGCGCTACGTACGGTCATTGAAGGCCGTTCTGGCAGTGACACCCGGTGGGCTCATGGTTGACCAAGTTCCCGCTATCCGGCGGCGGTTGATGCGGGCCGCTGGGGCGGCCGGGTAGGCGTTGCGGTCCAGCCACGAAAAAGGGCCTTCCACAGCCAATCGCCGTGCGGCGTGCATCGCAGGTGGACGGAGAAAACACCGAGGTCCCATGGTGAACGTCCTTCAACGAAAAAGCCGCCACCGATTCGCATCGGCAACGGCTTTCTTCGGTGTAGGCCGGTCAGGGACCGGACCCGTTCTGCACAGGCAATCAACACCATGGTCGTACGGATGAGTCCAGACCCTGACCGGCGTTTTCAACACGCAGTCAGGACCAGTCGCAGCCTTGCAACAGCATCTGGATCTCATCCCCCATCAGGTAGGTGGCGCCCTTGTGTGCCAGCGCCCGAGTGATGGCTACATCAACGCAACAGCCATGTGCCGCGCGCACGGCAAGCTCTATGCGGACTACGCGCGCCTCGGCACGACGATCGCCTTCCTTCAAGCGCTTTCGACCGATATGGGAATTCCCATAACGGAACTCGTTCAATCACTTAGGGGCGGCGAGCCGGACCTGCAGGGCACATGGGTCCATCCTGATGTTGCGGTGAACCTCGGACAGTGGTGCTCGCCAGAGTTCGCCGTGAAGGTCGCACGCTGGGTGCGAGAGTGGTCCAGAGCCCGGGCCGCATCTCAGCCGGCGGTCCCCTATCATCTCCGTCGCTACGCCACGAACCATCCGAACGTCCCGGCGGCGCACTTCTCCATCCTCGTCGAGATGACCCAACTGCTGATCGCCCCGATGGAGTTGATGGGCTACACGCTGCCCGAGAAGATGCTGCCTGATATCTCGCAAGGTCAGTTCTTCTGCCGCTGGCTGCGCGAAGAATGGGGCATCGACACCGATTCGTTGCCGACCTACCGGCACGATTTTGAGGATGGGCGGATCGTCTACCCTAAGTGCTACCCCGACGAGATGCTGGCAGCGTTCCGCAAGCACTTCTGGACGGTTTGGCTTCCTGAGAAGTCCGAGGCCTACTTCCTGGGCAAGGATGCCAAGGCGCTCGAATACCTGCCCCGTCTCCTTGCGCGAGCCACGGCGGCCGGCATCCCAGCACCGTTCAAGAAGCTCCCGCCGCGGCCGATCCCGAAGCACCTACGGCGGGCTTGATCAGCAGCGCCAAAACTAAAGCCCGGCGTGCGATGATGGCAGCCGGTCGGGTGTTGGGAGCGGGTAATTTTAGGTAAGGCCAGGCTTATGCGCAAAGCATCAGCCTCAACAGAACTTTGGAAGAATGAATTTATCCCACAAAGTAGTATCTGAAGTCAGTAATGAGGTTGATGATACCACTCGTTCAGAGGTCGATGAGTTTTTCCTTCTGAGAGGTAGAATACTAAGCAGTTATTCTCAGTTGGAGTTTCTTGCAGCTCATCTTATGCAAAGTATTCATTCAAAGTTTGCAGATAAATATGGGTCGAGTCACCAAGTCGCCTACACATTGGATCGAAGAATTTCGCAATTGAGGTCGGCCGCTGATATCTTTCCTCAACTAACTCCCTATCAAGCCGAGCTTCTATCTTATCTCGACAGGATGCTCTCGTTCTCTGACGTTCGTCACTTCATGGCGCACGGCTATGTCGAGGTCGATAAGTATATTGATGGGTACAAGTTTAGACTCATATTGTACCAATTTCCAAAAGCGGAAAAACCTTACATATCCACGAAAGAGTTCACGCTGGAAAACTTACAATCTCTTAGTAGCTATCTAAATATTTATACCCAGACGACAATAAAATTTGTGAGACGAATTTACCTTGAGCTAGAACTGCAGAGCCGAAACGAGGATGGCATGCCTTAATCAAAAAACCCGCCTCGGATTGCTCCGGGCGGGTGAAGGTGGTGTCTTGGGAGAGACATGAAGCGCAGATAGGGGAGCACCCCGTCGCTTAGGACTTATCTATTCTATTTGTACCAATGAGATATCATCATATGACGGATTGGATTTATTTATAGCCAGATTAAGCATCTGGCCCACAATACCGCAAACGGGGCAAGGGCAAGTAAGGCAACTTCTAAAATTGGCCAATCAATATCTACTGGGTGAATTCTTGCCCCCGGAACAGTAAACTTAACTTTTCCGACTGGCTTTTGGAATGCCATGAGATTGCGCCGATTCAAAAATAGGAAATCTCACCGTTCAGTGATTCATGATATGTCGCATGAATTGACGGGACCACCATTATCATATGATGCATTCCCGAAATTACGTCTGTAAGCCGGCAGAGGACTACCAAAGCTGAAATATGCCTATAAGACATTAGAAACCCGCCGGGCCGGAGCCGGGCGGGTGAAGGCGGTTTAAGGATGAGGACGCCCGTAATTAGGCGCAACGCTCTTCCAGAGGTGTCAGCCACATGGGTAAGCCCCCCATTCTCGACGCTCACGCGCTCTGCTGCATGAGCACGCCGCAATCGGAGCGGGAAGCGTGATCAGACAGTCGGAACTTGAGGCCCACGCGAGGGCAAAGCAGCTCTTTGAGGGCGAGAATCCTGGTCGTGTATGGCGTACCGTCCCCGGCGCTTTGAACTACGCCCGGGTGCCTCCCCCGGTCGCCAGCCTAATGGAGCGCCAAGCCTACCTATTGCGTGCCCGGGGCGAGATGCGAGCAGAGGGACAGTTGCTCAATCCCGGGCAATCTGAGGAATGACCAAGCGCTGATGTAGTAGTCAAGATCATTATGATACGTAGTAGAAATCCCGCCGCGGCAGGGCCGGGCGGGTTTAAGCTGTTCAACAGGTGTGGGCTACTAGCGACCGCCGCCGTTGGCACTACCATTCGGGATCGCCTGCTCAGGACGGGAGGCATTGCCGCCAGCAGCCGAGTCGGTCGTCACGGTGTCGGCGCCAGTCGCCCCGCGAGAGACCACGATGTTTTCCTCGTTGCCGGTGGTGTTGGCTTCGTTCTGGACAATGACGCCCGGCTGACGCGGGGGGCCGACCTGGGCGAACGCGGGTACGGCGATCAGCATGGCGACGCCGGCAAGAATAGAGATTTTCACGGAATGCTTTCGATTGGCCACATGACGGATGCGTCATCGGCCGTTGGGGGTAGGTAAAGTCGTGTTGGTGGAAACAGTTTCGTGAAGCCTTTGTCGCATCAAGGGTAGGTGCACATGGAAAAACCCGCCACGGCGTGAGCCGGGCGGGTGAAGGTGGTTCGTGGAGTTCCCACCGATGAACGGCTGACCGGTGCCACGGTTCCGACCTACCGCTTGGCCATGCCTCCGATGATCAGCCCGACGAGCCTCGCCACCAGCGCGTAGACGGCGCCCAGATCCTGAGGCTCCACGGGCGGACAGGTCACGGCGCCGCTTTCGGCAGGATCTCGAACTCTAAGGGCTGGAGCATGGAGATGATCGACCAGCCTACCCTTCCCTGAAAACGCGCGCAGGCCTGCCGACGGACATATTGGGTATCGCGAGCGCGGTTTTCGGTCGCCTTTAGATCTGGCCGGGCTGGCATCCATACGGCGGTACGGCCTTGGGAAACCGCTCTTTGATCCGCCCGCACCCCCAGGCTCGCAGCGACTCAGGCAAGCGCCGGTTCACCTCGATCCCCACCTCATCATAGGGCGAGGCTCCAGCTGTTACGTAGCTGTACCAACGCCAGCCCATCGTACCGACGCCGGCCAGCAGAATGCCGAAGCCTACCGTGGCAGCTAAGGCTACTCGCGACGGCGCCTGTTGTGCAGCGTTGGCCATCCCTGACATCTCCCTACCGTTGACTTAAACGTGCTCCCCGGCCGACATGCCATGTCCGGCCCCGCTCGCTCGTGCGAGTCGTGAGCCGGCATCAGGAGAGATCACCGCCGCGAGATAGACCCTGAAACGACTACGGCCCCCCTGTCGCCAAACAGGAGGGCCGCGAAATCGAAATGGCCTGTGGTGGCCGCTACCAGTCCCCCACAAGCCATACGACCCCTTCGGGTGTCAAGCGGGAACGCCAATTCCCGCATCGAGAAGTCGTGCCTTGTGCCTGCCGCGGCCCGAAAGGGTTGGGGACGATGTTTCACGCCGCCATGAAGGCCGCGATTGAGGACGCGCGGACGCTTGCGCAGATGGACGCGCTGTCTCGCCAGCTTTGGCAGGGGCACGGGTCCGGGGTGCTGGGCGACGAGGATGCCCAGGCGCTCGCCGAGCGGCTCCACGGGCGCCGCAGCGCGATCCGTGACGGCATCCGGCCCGTTGGCATCCCCGCCGGCCGGGCGAGCCTGTTCCCGCCCCGTGCGCGGTCCGCGAGCCCCGACAGGGCAGCATCCCGAGACCGCCGGCGCCTGCTGGCCTGTTCCGGCCCCATGCCGCCAGCCCTCGCGGCCCGGTTCACCACCGGCCAGCTCGCGGTTCTGCGCATCGTCGGCGACGAGGTGGCCACCAAGGGCGTGTGCGGGCTGTGCGTGGACGCCATCGCCGCCCGGGCCGGCGTGTGCCGGCGGCTGGCCCAGGCCGCGATCCGTCTCGCCGAGGGCGACGGGCTGCTCACCATCGAGGAGCGGCGCCACGAGGGCCGGAAGAACTCGCCGAACCTCGTCCGCATCATCAGTCGGGAATGGCAGGCGTGGATGCGCCGAGGTCGCCGCGGCAGCCATCGAGAGCAGACAGAGGCGGCACCCCCTGTGCAGGGCATAGGGTGCAAACCGATTCACCCCACGGATAAGGGGATAACTCTGGGGATGATTTCCCCAGCGGAACCGTCAAAGAAGCTGCCGGAACGGCAGAGTCAGACCCGGCCATGAGACCAATCTGGAATCGTCGCGACGGGTACAGGCGGCGGAGCTATGTCGCGGGTGCATCCAGCTGATCGGAAGAACGGACGCTAGAGGCTAAGACAGAAAAGGGCCTTCTCTGCTCGCCCATTGCGGAATGAACGAAAGGCTCTGTGCCCGCGTTTGCACGCCACATCCAGATTGGAGCAACGCACATGCGTACGACCACACTCGCCCTCGCGGCCTCGTTTGCCCTCGCGTTGACAGGTTCGGCTTTCGCTCAGACGCCGGCCGGCGGTGGAAGCTCGGAAGGCAACATGAACAATCCCGGCAGCGTGAAGAGCAGCGGTGAAAAGAGCTCGGAGCGTTCCATCGGATCGGCCACCGGCAGCACTATGGCCCCTACCGGCGGCGCTGCGGGAGGCTCCGGCAATATGGGTGGTGGTACCGGCGCAAGCTCCAACACCGGCGTCGGCACCGGGAACGCGGGGAACTCGCAGGGGCCGCGCCAGTAAGCATTTAACTGAGCGATCAGATTGAAGGGCTGGGGGTATCCCCGGCCCTTTTTGTTTGGCGGCTCCACGCCTACCCATGCTCCGGTCTGACGCTCGCCTTCAAACGGATGTGCAACTGAGGAAAAAACACAGCATCTAGATGTTTTCAGACCAATCTTGTTGATCTTTCAATATTACTGCGCCTAAAGCGGCATCGTCGCCTACCGCCGGAATTTTTCAATGAACGAAGCTGAAACCAACCACGCGTCCGATTACGTCGAGCTGAGCGCCGATCTCGTCTCAGCCTACGTCTCCAACAACTCCCTCCCCGCAAGTGAGATCGGCAATCTGCTTGCCAGTGTGCATGCTGCTATCAGCAGCCTTGCGAAGGGTGGGAATGCCTCTCCCACGAAGGAGAATGGGGTCGAGAAGGCCACCCCAGCGCAAATCAAGAAGTCGATCACGCCGGATGCCCTCATCAGCTTCGAGGACGGCAAGTCCTATAAGACCCTGCGCCGCCACCTGACGATCCGTGGTCTGACCCCTGAGGCCTACCGCGCAAAGTACGGCTTACCTGCGGACTACCCAATGGTCTCTGCCGGCTACTCGGCGCAGCGCTCTGAACTCGCCAAGGCCCTTGGTCTTGGTCAGCAGCGAAATGGGGCTAGCAAGGCGGCCGAGGCCAAGGCCGCTCAACCCGACGAGACAGTTTCTGAGGCTCTGGCCGATGCGAAGCCGAAGCGTGCGGGGCGTCCTCGGAAGGCTGTCGCTGCTGAGTAATGCTGACGGGGCGCGGTGGCCATGTGCCGCCGCCCTCCAGCGTTCGTCATGCCCGTGTTCCGCCGGGTGCCGGAGGAGACAACGACTGGCAACGATCAGCTCTGCTGATTATGCTCAAGCTCGATGCCGCGCTCGTCCTGCCAGAACCCGACCAACTGCCATGCCGCGGGCCGCGGCGGTCCCTGCCGCCGCTGCGACGCCCAGGCCATCGCTCAGCGCGCCGTTGAACTGCGTCAGCGCATCATGGCGAACAAAGCCGAAGGCCGCCCCCTCTATGCGCCGCGCAGTACC
>NZ_JAKSXV010000117.1 GCF_022829345.1 Methylobacterium sp. J-090
GCCGAGACGGGCGGCCTGGTCCGGCGGCAGGCGGATGCGGGCGGTGTAGTGGCTCATGCCGGTCTTCGGATCGGTGGTCACGTCCGCCGAGACCCGGCTCACCACCCCGTCGATCTCCGGCGTCGTGCGCTGGTTGAAGGCGGCGAACCGCAGGATCGCCGCCTGGTCGAGGCGGACGTTGTCGATGTCCTGAGGCTGGATCTTCACCTCGACGGCGAGCTGGTCGGCCTCCGGCACGATGAGCATGGCCGGCTCGGAGGGCGTCACCAGGCCGCCGATCGTGTGCACCGTCATCTGGTGCACGGTACCGTCCTGGGGCGAACGCATGTCGACGCGCTTGAGCTGGTCCTCGGCCGCGACGCGCTTCTCCACGGCTTCCGACCACTTGCCCCGGATCTCGGCCAGGTCCCGGCCGACTTCGGAGCGCATGTCGCCGTCGATCTGCAGGATCTGAAGCTCGGTCTCGGTGATCTTGCCCCGTGCCGAGGCCGTCGCGGCGACGAGCTGGCCGCGCTCGCCGTCGAGACGGGCGCCATCCCGCTCCAGGGCGTTGACCCGCGCCAGGGAGACGAGGTTCTTGCCGTAGAGCTCGCGCACGCCCTTCAACTCGTCGGTGATGAGGCTGATCTCGTGCCGCTTGGCCCCGGCCTGTTCCGTGAGACCCTTGATCTCCTCGCGCAACTGCAGGACGCGCTCGCGCAGCTGCGCCTTCTGGCCCGCGCGGCCCGCCACGCGGGCGGTGAACAGCCGGGCCTCGCCGTCGATGAGGTGGGCCACCGCCGGGTCGCCGTCCCGGCGGGCGAGAAGTTCGGGCGGGAACCGGATCTCGGCATGGCCGTCGCGCTCGGCCTCGTCGCGGGCCCGGCGAGCGGACAGCTCGTCGAGGGCCTTCAGGACGATGTCGAGGTTGGCCCGGACCTGGGTCGCGTCGAGGCGGATCAGCACGTCGCCGGCCTTGACCCGGGCGCCCTCGCGCACGCGCAGCTCGCCGACGACGCCGCCGGTGGGATGCTGGACCTTCTTCACGTCGGATTCGACCACGAGCTGGCCCGGTGCGATCACCGCGCCCGAGATCTGGGTGACGGTGGCCCAACCGCCGACGCCGACCACCAGCGCCGCGCCGAGGCCGAGGCTGAGGGCGAGGTGGCCGTGGATCGACCGGTGCGCGGTCGAGCGGCCGAGGGCCGCGGCAGGAGGACCGAGACGTACGATATGGGTCATCACGCACTCTCCCGCAGGGCGCCGACGGCGGGTCGGACGTCGGATGGAACGGAGGCCGGCCGCAACACGCTCTTGAGCACCTCGTCCTTCGGCCCGAAGGCCTGGGCCCGACCATCGGCCATCATCAGGATGAGGTCGACGGCGGCCAGCGCCGAGGGCCGGTGGGCGACGACGACGCAGATGCCGCCGCGCTGGCGCACCCCGAGGATCGCCTGCGTCAGGGCGTTCTCGCCCTCGGAATCGAGGTTGGCGTTGGGCTCGTCGAGGATGACGAGGAAGGGGTCGCCGTAGAGGGCGCGCGCCAGGCCGATGCGCTGGCGCTGGCCGGCGGAGAGGCCGGCGCCGCCCTCGCCGATGCGGGTGTCGTAGCCCTCGGGCAGGCGCAGGACGAGGTCGTGCACGCCGGCCGCCCGGGCGGCGGCGATCACCGCCGCGGACGGGGCGTCGGGATCGAAGCGGGCGATGTTCTCCGCGATGGTGCCGGCGAACAGTTCGACCTCCTGGGGCAGGAAGCCGAGATGGGGCCCGAGATCGCCGGCCGACCATTGGTCGAGGGCGGCCCCGTCGAGGCGGACCTTGCCGCGGAAAGCCGGCCAGACGCCCACCAGGGCGCGGACCAGGCTCGACTTGCCGGAGGCCGAGGGGCCGATGATGCCGAGTCCCTGGCCGGCCCGAAGCGCGAAGCCGACATCC
>NZ_JAKSXV010000080.1 GCF_022829345.1 Methylobacterium sp. J-090
GGAGGGGGCCGGCGCCGCCGCCGAGCGATCGCAGAGGAGCCGCGCCGGGCCCCCTCGCCTTCCAGGCAGGGCCATCGCAGATGCGTTTTCCGCGGCGCTCGGACGAGGGGCGGAGCGTCCCGCATGACCGCACCGGGCTCCCTCTCCTGGAAGGAGAGGGTTGGGGTGAGGTGTGGGACATCTCCGGAGAGTCCACGACCCTCACCCCAACCCTCTCCCAAACAGGAGAGGGGGCCCGTCGTGGTTCATCTGCGATCGCCCTGCCTTCCAGGAGGGGGGGCGCGCATCCCACGAAACGCGTGACGACGATAGCTTTTCAGGAGACGGGGCTCGGGGCGGCCATGCGAGGTGCTCCGCCCCGCGTCCGAGCGCCGACAAAACGGAACGGCGATCGCCCCGCCCCTCCCCTCGCCCTGTATTCCTTGCCCCTCGCCCCGCCCCGCCGAATTGGGCTAAGGACGCACGGGGCGGTCCGGACGACGGTCGCCGCCGACCTTTTCCGGCGTCAGGGATGAGCGTGCCCGCGTGATCGAAACCGTGATGATCTTCGCGCTCGGCTTCCTCGCCGCCGCGTTGTGCGCCCTGCTGCTGCTGCCCGCCGTGAACGCGCGCGCCATCCGCCTGTCCCGCCGCCGGATCGAGGCGCGCCTGCCCCTCTCGGTCGTCGAGGTCGCCGCCGAGAAGGACCACCTGCGGGCCGAGTTCGCCGTGGCGCGCCGGCGCCTGGAACGCCGGGTCGAGGCCGTGCGCGCCGCGCGCCACGCCGACATGGCGGCCATCGGCGCCCGCACCCTGGAGGCCGCCGCCCTGTCGCGCCAGGTCGAGGCGCGGGACGCGACCCTCGAGGAACGCCGGGCCGAGATCGCCGAGACCCGCGCCACCCTCGCGGACGTCACGCGCGACCTCACCTCCGCGCGCAGCGAGGGCGCGGTCGGTCTCGCCACCCTGCGGGTCCTGGAGGACGCCCATCGCGACCTGCTCGACGACCGCGCGCGCCGTCACCACGCCGCGCTCGCCCTCCCCTCCGAGACCGGCGGGACCGGTCCCGACCTGGCGGGCCAGGGCGCGGACTCGGCGGGCCAGGGCGCGGACTTGTCGGGCCAGTGCGCGGACTTGGCCGCCGAGCGCGAGACCCTGCGGGCGAGCCTCGCCGCCGCCGAGGAGGCCCTGGCGCAGGCCACCGCCCGCATCGACGCCGAGGACGCCGCCACCGCCGCCCTGCGGACGCGGATCGGCGAGGTCGCCGACAGCCTCCTGCGCCGCGACCGGCTTCCCGCCGTCGACGCCTACCCGCTGGCGCGCGCCTGAACGCACGCCCCGGTGCGCCGTTGCGTCGGGTTCAGGCTACGGCGTAGATAAGCGAACTTTCCATGCGTTGACCATGCATGTGCCTTGTTTCGACCACGCAAGCCCATCATCCGGTCGCCTATTCCCCCTGACTTCGAGACGGACCGCGCCCCCTATGGCCAAGAAACTGACATCGCTCGTCCTCGCCCTGGCCGCCTCGGCCGCCCTGGTCGCCCCGGCCCTGGCGCAGCCGGCGCCGCAGACCAAGCGTGGCAACGAGACCCTGAAGAAGTACTGCACCGGCGACTACCTGACCTATTGCGGCAACCTGTCCCCCGACGATCCGGCCATGGACAAGTGCTTCCAGACCAACTGGACCAAGCTGTCCGAGAATTGCCGCCGCGCCATCGACGCCTACGAGAAGAACCCCGCCAACAAGAAGGGCTGAGACGGCCTCCGCTCGATCGGAGCGGTGGCGGGATCGGGCAAGCCCGCGCGGCACCCAACTCCGCCCTCCCGAAGGGATCGACCGGATTGGGTATGACGCGCCCGCGGCGGATCTTTTCGCGCGGGGACTCGCCTTGGGCCTCGCCTTGGGACCTGCGGGAGACGGCCTTGGGATAAGCGCGGCCGTTTCCCTCGCGTCGCGGGCCGGCAGACGCTATGGTGCCGGCCACCCGGTGCCGGACCCCAAAGCCTCGATGCCCAGCTCTCCTGGCGCGCAACCGCGCCCCCTCACGATCCTCGCGGCCCTCGGCCTCGTCGCCCTGGCGACCTCCGGCTGCGGCCGGCGCGGCGGCCTCGAGCCGCCGCCCGGTTCCGCCGCGCCGAGCGTGCCCGCGTCCCGCGTCTCCGCGACCGCGCCGGCGAGCCCGCGGGCCCTGCCCCAGAGCGTGGGGCTCGGCGGCGGCGCCGCCACGCCCGACCCCGATGCCGTGCGGGCCGGTGACGAACTCGATGCCGCCGCGGTGCCGGGGGCGGGCACCGAGGCGCCGATCCTGACCTCGCGCGGGGCCAAGCGCGGCTACGTCGTCCCGAAACAACCCTTCTTCCTCGACCCGCTCCTGTAAGGTCGCTCCCGTCAGGCTCTTCGCCCTTCGGCGCGACCCGAGGCCCCTCGATGCACCATTTCCACTATCGCGATGGCCGCCTCGCGGCCGAGGATGTCGACCTGACGGCGCTCGCCGACGCGGTCGGCACTCCGTTCTACTGCTATTCGACGGCCACCCTGGAGCGGCATTACCGGGTCTTCGCGCAGGCGTTCGCCGGCGACGACGCCCTGGTCTGCTACGCCATGAAGGCGAATTCGAACCAGGCCGTGCTCACCACCCTCGCCCGCCAGGGCGCCGGCATGGACATCGTCTCGGAGGGCGAGCTGCGCCGGGCACTGGCCGCCGGGGTCGATCCCGGAAAGATCGTGTTCTCTGGCGTCGGCAAGACCCCCGACGAGATGGCCGCCGCCCTCAAGGCCGGCATCTACTGCTTCAACGTCGAGAGCGAGCCCGAGCTCGCCGTGCTGTCGGGGGTCGCCTCCGGCCTCGGCCTCACCGCCCCCGTCTCGATCCGGGTGAACCCGGACGTGGACGCCGGGACGCACGCCAAGATTTCCACGGGCAAGTCCGAAAACAAGTTCGGCATCCCGATCGGACGGGCGCGGGCGGTCTACGCGCAGGCCGCCGCCCTGCCGGGGCTCGCGGTCTCGGGCGTCGACATGCACATCGGCAGCCAGATCACCGACCTCGCGCCGTTCGACCACGCCGCGCGGTTGCTCGCCGGCCTCGCCCGCGACCTGCTCTCCGACGGCCACGCCCTGCACCACATCGATTTCGGCGGCGGCCTCGGCATCCCGTACCGGGACGACAACGCGCCCCCGCCCGACCCGGCGGCGCTGGCGGCGCTCCTGCGGCCGCACTTCGCCGGCCTCGGCCTGCGCCCGGTCTTCGAGATCGGCCGGATGATCGCGGGGAACGCCGGCATCCTCGTCACCCGCGTGCTCTACGTGAAGCGCGCCGAGGGCCGGACCTTCGTCATCGTCGACGCGGCCATGAACGACCTCATCCGCCCGACCCTCTACGACGCCTATCACGGCCTGCGCCCGGTCCGCGAGGCGGGCCCCGAGACGCCCCGCCTCGTCGCCGACGTGGTCGGCCCCGTCTGCGAGAGCGGCGACTACATCGCGCTCGGCCGCGACATCCCCGAAGTGGCCCCGGGCGACCTCGTCGCGGTGATGAGCGCGGGCGCCTACGGCGCCGTCCAGGCCGGCACCTACAACACCCGCCGCCTCGTGCCGGAGGTGCTGGTGCGCGGCGCCGACTGGGCCTTGGTGCGCCCGCGCCCGAGCTACGAGGACCTGATCGGCCTCGACCGGGTGCCGGTCTGGCTGTCGGAGACGGCTTGAGGCGTTGGGTGAACGCTTCGGCGCAAGTCACGACGGCGTCTCACGAAGTGCACGGCTCCCTCCCCCTTGCGGGGAGGGTTGGGGTGGGGGTGGTTCCGCCCGCCGCTGCAGCTGGAGCGATTGTCTGATACGGTTTCCGCTTGATCAGGTCGGTGAGGCGGAGAAACGCGGGTCCCCTCTCCTGGAAGGAGAGGGAGCACCGAAGCGACCGTTCGATCCGAAGTGATCAACCGGAAGAGGTATGAGCGGGTCACTTGAGGGTCGCCAGGGTCACCCGACCACCCCCACCTCCAACTCCTCCCCGCAAGGGGGAGGAGAGTCCCGCGCCTTGCCCCCGCTGGCGGGCCGAGCCGCGCCCGACCGGCCAGACCCTCACGCCGCCAGTTCCGCCTCCAGCCGGCGGGTCGCCTTGTCCGGCACATCAAGCGCTTCGGCCAAGTCCTTGAGGAACTTGCGCTCCTGCAGGGTGTCGGGGTCGATGGCGAGGCGGGCCGCCGCGTAGATGCGGGCGGCCTGTTCGGGGTTGGTCACGCGCTCCGCGATGCCGTCGGCGTCGGCCGGGTCGGCCAGCTCGGCCTCCAGCCAGCGGCGTCCGTCGACCCCGATGCCCGCCGCCGCCAGGGCGTCGTCGAGGCGCTTGCGCTCGCCCGCATCCACCAGGCCGTCGGCCAGGGTCGCCGCCACCATGGCGCGCAGCATGATCCGGGCCTCGTCCTCGCCGACCTCGATGTGGTCGAACGGGGTGGTGCCGGCCGGCTCGGCGGCGGCGCTCCGTCCTCCGGTCGGCTCCCGCGACGAGGTGTCCTTCAGGGCCTTGGCGGCGAGGCCCACCACCAGGGCGAGGCCGCCGAGCGCCGCCTTGGCCGCGAGGCCGGAGCGGCGGGTGCGCACCAGCGCGTCGACCATGTGTTGTGGCTCGGACATCGAAGCTCCGTGGTTCACCTGAGGGAATCGATCCCCAACCCCGGGCGGGGCGCCTCGGTTCAGTGGGCCGACCGGACGACGCTCGCCATGGGCGGATTTGACCCGATCGACCCCGGCGGCCACCATGCTAGCTTCTTGGTGAGCTTCTTGATCCGGCGCCCATCGGCGCCAGGGGAACCCAACACGATGGCCGAGGCCGACCCGGCGACTCCCGGTGCGACGCGCGATTCCGACCCGGGCGGCGCCTCCGCCCTGCGGGGGCGCCTCGACCGCCTCGTGTCCCGGTCGCAGACGGCCGTGCTGTGGGAGGGGGCGTGGCCGATCCTGTGGCGCGGCCTCGGGGTCGTCCTCGCCTTCCTCACCCTGTCCTGGCTCGGCCTGTGGCTCGACCTCTCGCCCGCGTGGCGCATGGTGGGGCTCGCCGCCTTCGGCCTCGCCCTCGTGGCCGCACTCCTGCCGCTGGCGACCCTGCGGCGCCCGAGCCGGCGCGCCGCCCTGGCGCGCATCGACCGCGCGGCCGCCGGCCGCGACGCGGCCCTCGTCCACGGTCCGGCCTCGGCGATCGAGGACACCCTGGCGCTCGGCACCGGCGACCCGGCGACCCGGGCGCTGTGGGCGCTTCACCAGCGCCGCTCCGCCGCGGCGGTGGCGGGCCTGAAGGCCGCCCCGCCCCGGCCTGACATGCCCCGGCGCGATCCCTTCGCCCTGCGGGCCGCCCTTCTGGTCGCGGCCGTGGCGAGCCTGTTCGTCGCCGGGCCCGAATGGCGCCAGCGCCTCGCCGGGGCCTTCGATTGGACCCTGCCGCCGCCCGCGGCCCCGAGCTTCCGGGTCGACGGCTGGATCGACCCGCCGCTCTACACCCGCCTGCCGCCCCTCGTGGTGACCATGAACGGCGCCGAGCAGCGCCTGCGCGCGCCCGTGAATTCCACCCTCATCGTGCGCATCGCCGGGCACGGCGAGGCGACCCTCGACGCCCGCGCCGGCCTGAAACCGTTGCCCGGCAAAGCCCCGCCGGCGGGCCAGGCGCCGAAGAACGGGCCGCCCCACGCGGATCTCCGCGAGGACCGGTTCCAGCTCACGGGCGGCACCGCCGAGCTCACCCTCGCCGCCGGCGGGGCGCCGCTCCAGCACCTCGTCGTCGAGACGATCCCGGACCTCCCCCCCGAGATCCGCCGCATCGGCGCCCTCGAGGTCAACACCCGCGGCACCTTCAACCTGACCTACCGCGCCAAGGACGATTACGGCATCGCGTCCGCCGAGGGCCTCGTCGAGCCGCTCGCCGGCACCCGCGCCCTGGTGCCGCCGCCGCGCATCGCCCTGGCGCTCCCCGCCGATTCCAGCGGCGAGGCCGACACCAAGACCCTGGTCGATCTCACCGACAACCCGTGGTCCGGCGCCCGCGTGCGCCTGACCCTGGTGGCGAAGGACGAGGCCGGCCAGGAGGGCCGCACGGAGGCGGCCGAGATCACCCTGCCGGCCCGGGTGTTCACGCAAGGTTTGGCCCGGTCCCTGGCGGAAGAGCGCCGCCGCCTCATCACCGCCCCCGACGAGAGCCGCGGCCGGGTGCAGACGGCCCTCGACGCCCTGCTCATCGCCCCCGACCGGTTCACGCCGCAGCCGAGCGTGTTCCTCGGCCTCAAGACCGCCGCGCGCCGCCTGCGCGCCGCCCGCAGCGACGCGGCCCTGATGGAGGTCGCCGACCTCCTGTGGGAGATGGCCCTGAAGATCGAGGACGGCGACCTCTCGGACGCCGAGAAGAGCCTGCGCGCGGCCCAGGACAACCTCAAGCAGGCCATCGAGCGCAACGCCCCCGACGAGGAGATCCAGAAGCTCACGGAGGACCTCAAGAAGGCGCTGGACACCTTCATGAAGAACATGGCCGAGCGCCAGAAGGAGAAGAGCCGGACGCCCAAGGCCGACGGCCAGCCGCAGAACCAGGGGGGCAAGACCGTCACCCCCGACGACCTCAACAAGATGCTGAAGGACATGGCCGACGCCATGAAGCGCGGCGATACCGCGGAGGCCCAGCGCCTCCTCGAGCAGCTGCGCGAGATCCTCGAGAACCTCCAGACCGCCGAGCCCGGCGGCAAGACCGATCCGAGTTCGCGCGAGATGGCGAAACAGGCGGACGAGCTCGACAAGCTCTCGCGCGAGCAGCAGGACCTGCGCGACCAGACCTTCAAGGAGGGCCAGGACAAGGAGGGCGGGTCCGGCCAGCCCCGCCCCGGCCAGCGCCCGCAACGCGGCCAGCCCCAGCAGGGCCAGAAGGGTCAGCCGGGCCAAGGTCAGCCGGGTCAGGGTCAGCCCGGCCAAAAGGGCGAGGGTCAGCAGGGCCAGGGTCAGAAGGGCCAGAAGGGCGACGGGCAGGGCCAGGGACAGGGCGAGCGCCAGCAGGCCCTGCGCGAGCGCCTTCAGGACCTCCAGCGCCGAATGAAGGACCTCGGCATGGAGGGCGAGGAGGGCCTGTCCGAGGCGGAAGAGGCCATGCGCGAGGCCGAAGGCGCCCTCGGCCAGGGCCGCGAGGGCGAGGCCGTGGATGCGCAGGGGCGCGCCCTCGACGGGCTCAAGCGCGGCGCCGAGGGCATGCAGAAGCAGATGCAGGAGATGGCCGAGGCCGAAGGCGAGGGGGAAGGCCAGCAGGAGGGCGGCAAGAACCCGAGCCAGCAGGGCCAAGCCGGGAGTTCCGAGAACGATCCCCTGGGCCGCCCCAACAAGGGCCGCGACCTGACGGGCGGCAACGCCCGCGTGCCGACGGCCGACGAATCCGCCGTCCAGCGCACCCGCCGGATCCTGGAGGAACTGCGGCGCAAGCTCGGCGACCCGAGCCGCCCGCGCGAGGAGCTCGACTATTTCGAGCGCCTCCTGCGCCGGAATTGAGGGGGCGGTATGCCGCCCCGTCCCCGCGCCCGACCCCTGGGCGGCCGGCGCGTCGAAGTCCATATGGGGGGACGAGATCGATATCGAATGACCGCCTCGGATCGGGCGGGCGCAACCGGGCTACCTTTCCGTCCAGGAGAGGGGGCCGGCGCTTCACCTCGTCATACGGCGTCCGGCCTGATCAGCCTGAACCCGTCTGACCCCAGCCGCGAGACCCCGACGCCGTGATGTCCTCCAACGCCCTCGTCCTCGTCGCCTGCGTGGCGGTGGCCGTCATCCTCCTGCTCGGCCTCGTCAACATGATGCGCGGCGGCAGCGCCAACGTCTCGCAGAAGCTCATGCGCCTGCGCGTCCTGCTGCAATTCGTGGCCATCGTCATCATCATGGGCGTGGTGTGGTGGCGCTCGGCCTGATCGCCAGTGTGGCGGCGAGGTCTCACCGGTGATCTATCGCGGGGTGGGGTGAGGATTACGGGGCCGGCGGCCTGACGCGGCTCCGCCGCCCCATGCTAGACAGGCCCGATACAACCGGATCGGTCCCGATGCTCTCCAACTCGTCCCGTCTGCTTGCCAGCGCCCTCGCCCTGGCCGCCGTTCCGGTCCAGGCCGCCGACCTGCGCGGGGGTACGATGCCCGCCGCCTACGCCGCCCCGGTCAAGCCCATGAGCATCGTCTCGGAGGTCCGCATCGGCGGCGCCGTGCAGGACCCCGGCAGCGCCGAGCACAACACCAACAACATCAACGGCGAGATCCTGTTCGCCAAGCCCCTGGTGAGCCTCGATCCGTTCTGGCAGGCCTTCGTGCCGCGTCCCACCGTGGGCGGCAGCTACAATTTCGGCGGCCGCACCAGCTACGCCTATATCGGCGCGACCTGGACCGTGGACCTGTTCCCGCAGACCTTCAACAACATCGTCTTCCTCGAAGGCTTCTTCGGCGCCGGCGCCCACAACGGCTACACCGGCCCGAAATCCAACACCCCGTTCGGGTTCAACTCGCTCGGCTGCAACCCGCTGTTCCGCGAGGCGGCCGCCCTGGGCTTCCGCCTGAGCGAGCATTGGAGCATCATGGCCACCGTCGAGCACATGTCGAATGCGGGCCTGTGCAGCAACAACCGCGGCCTGACCAATTTCGGCGGCAAGCTCGGCTACACGTTCTGACCTGATCCACCCCTTCGGCGATCGGATACGCCCGTGGTCACGCTCAACCGCATCTACACCCGCACCGGCGACAAGGGGTCGACGGCGCTGGCCAGCGGCGCGCGGCGCTCGAAGGCGGACCTGCGCATCGAGACCTACGGGACGGTGGACGAGACCAACGCCTGCATCGGCCTCGTCCGGCTCCACCTCGTCGGGCTTCCCGCCGCGGCGGACCTCGATGCCATGCTGGGCCTGATCCAGAACGATCTGTTCGACCTCGGCGCCGACCTCGCCACGCCGGAGACCGGGGAGCCCCTGCCCTACGAGCCCCTGCGCATGGTGGAGACCCAGGTGAAGCGCCTGGAAGCCGACATCGACACCCTCAACGCCCACCTGTCGCCCCTGAAGTCGTTCGTCCTGCCCGGCGGCTCGGCGGCGTCGGCGAACCTGCACCTCGCCCGCACGGTCTGCCGCCGGGCGGAGCGCCTCGCCGTGGCCCTGGCCGCCACGGAGGGCGAGATCGTCTCCGCGCCCGCCCTGCAATACCTCAACCGCCTGTCGGACTTCCTGTTCGTGGCGAGCCGCACGGCCAACGCCAACGGCGCCGACGACGTGCTCTGGGTCCCCGGCCAGAACCGCTGATCCATCGCCGGATCGGCCGTCGCTGCCGGCTGTCACCATCCGCCCGGAATTGGTGCCGGGCATCGGCCTGGGCGCGACGCGCTCCCACGCCTGACAGGAGGGCTCTCGCAACAGGAGGGCGCCTGAAGATGAAAGCAGGCGTGTGCGTCAGCCCTTGACCCGCCGCGCGGAACGCCTGTGCGCACCTCCCTCTCCACGCCTGCGGGGAGAGGGCCGCAGGCACCCCGTCGTGCCTGCGGCGAGCGGAGGCGTAGCCGAAGCGACGGTGAGGGGGCTTCGTCGGAGGAGTCTCATCCGGATTCGCCCCCTCACCTTCGGCTGCCGCCTCGACGCGCTCCCCGGCAAGGGGGAGACGCGTCCCTCTCCCCGCAAGCGGGGCGAGGGGATGCGCCCCGGGGGCTGCGCTTCTCCCACAATACACCGCTGCGGCGGTTCCAGGCCACGACCTCATCTGGAATCGCCCTGCCTCGAAGGAGAGGGGCCTGCGCGTCCCGCGAGAGGTGAAGGCCGTCGCCATAAGAGGAAGAGGGATGCGTTCCCCGTCCAAAAAGGCGACCGGGTGAATCCGGTCCGTCCCCGCGGCGCGGGGTGCGTCCGCGCACCCGCGTTGACAAGGCCGAAACCTCGTCGTTACGGTCCGCCGCCTCAATCGAGAGGGTTCTGGATCGCCGGGCGTGCCGGGGGTCCTCCGCGCGCCGCGCCGGCCCTCCCCAAAAATAGTCCGCGCGGAGGATAGTGACCGCCATGAAGGTTCTGGTGCCCGTCAAGCGGGTCGTCGACTACAACGTCAAGATCCGCGTCAAGGCCGACGGCTCGGGGGTCGACCTCGCCAACGTCAAGATGTCCATGAACCCCTTCGACGAGATCGCCGTCGAGGAGGCGATCCGCCTGAAGGAGAAGGGCAAGGTCACGGAGATCATCGCCGTCTCCATCGGCCCGCAGCAGGCCCAGGAGACCCTGCGCACGGCGCTGGCCATGGGCGCGGACCGCGCCATCCTGGTGAAGACCGACGGGCTCGTCGAGCCGCTCGCCGTCGCCAAGATCCTCAAGGCCCTCGTGGCCAAGGAGAGCCCGGAACTCGTCATCCTCGGCAAGCAGGCCATCGACGACGATTCCAACCAGACCGGCCAGATGCTGGCCGCGCTCCTCGACTGGCCGCAGGGCACCTTCGCGTTCAAGCTCGAGTTCGGCGACGGCGCCATCGACGTGACCCGCGAGGTCGATGGTGGCCTTCAGACCGTGAGCCTCAAGCTCCCGGCCATCGTCACCACGGATCTGCGCCTCAACGAGCCGCGCTACGCGTCGCTCCCCAACATCATGAAGGCGAAGAAGAAGCCCCTGGAGGAGCTGACCCCCGAGGCCCTCGGCGTCGACGTCACTCCCCGGATCACGGTGCTGAAGACCGTCGAGCCGGCCGGCCGCAAGGCCGGCGTCAAGGTCGAGTCGGCGAAAGCCCTGGTCGAGAAGCTCAAGGTCGAAGCCGGGGTCATCTGACCCCGTCGTCTCCCGTTTCCTCGCCCTCCCCCCGTGCGAGGCCCGGCGCCGCCCCGGCGACGGGCCCCCGGCCCCGACACTCTCCGAGGTCCCCCGAATGGCCACCCTTCTCTACATCGAGCACGACAACGGTGCGGTTCGCGACGCGAGCCTGAAGGCCCTCACCGCCGCCACTCAGCTCGGCGCCCCCGTCCACGCCCTCGTGCTCGGTTCGGGCAGCCGCCCGGCGGCGGAGGCCGCCGCCAAGCTGGAGGGCGTCGAGACGGTGCTGCTCTCCGAGGAGGCCGCCTACGACCACGCGCTCGCCGAGCCCACCGCCGCCGGGATCGCGGCCATCGCCGCGGGATACGACGTGGTGATCGCCGCCGCCTCCACCACGGGCAAGAACGTGCTGCCCCGCGTCGCCGCCCTCCTCGACGTCGCCCAGATCTCCGACATCATCACGGTGGTCTCGCCCGACACGTTCGAGCGGCCGATCTACGCCGGCAACGCCATCCAGACCGTGCAGGCGACGGAGGCGAAGAAGGTCATCACCGTGCGGACCGCCGCGTTCAAGGCCGCCGTCGAGGGTGGGGCCGCCGCCGCGATCGAGCCCGTGTCGGCCGCCGCCCCGGCCGCCGGCGGCTCGACCTTCAAGGGCGAGGAGATCGCCAAATCCGACCGTCCCGAGCTCGCCGCCGCGCGCATCATCGTCTCGGGCGGCCGGTCGCTGGGCTCGGCCGACAAGTTCAAGGAGCTCATCGAGCCCCTGGCCGACGCGCTGGGTGCCGCCGTCGGCGCCTCGCGCGCGGCGGTGGATGCGGGCTACGCCCCCAACGACTGGCAGGTCGGCCAGACCGGCAAGGTGGTGGCGCCCGACCTCTACGTCGCGGTGGGCATCTCGGGCGCGATCCAGCATCTCGCCGGCATGAAGGACTCGAAGGTCATCGTCGCCATCAACAAGGACGAGGATGCGCCGATCTTCCAGGTGGCGGATTACGGCCTCGTCGGCGACCTGTTCCAGATCGTGCCCGAGTTCCAGGCCGAGGTCGCCAAAGCCAAGGGCCAGTAGGCCGCGTGCGACGGTAACCGCCCGGGGCGGCGCGGCGGGGAGAATAAGCTCCCGCGCCGGGCTGCCCTGGACCCGGAAATGGTCTAAGATTCTGGTGCGACGCGCGTTTTCATAGCCGCAGACCTGCCCAGCCGCCGGATGGCTCCGGCGACGGGCGGGCAGCGCTTCGGGGGTTTGGATTCACCGCAATGGGCATCGATATCAGGACCGTTGGGATCATCGGCGCGGGGCAGATGGGCAGCGGCATCGCCCATGTCTGCGCCATGGCGGGCCTCGACGTCCGGCTGAACGACCGTGATCCCGCCCGCATCCGCAGCGGTCTCGCCACCATCGACGGCAACCTCGCCCGTCAGGTCGCCAAGGGCACGATTCCCGAGGAGCAGCGCCGCGGCGCCATGGCGCGCATCGCCGGCGCCGACACCTTCGACGACCTCGGCGCCTGCGACCTCGTCATCGAGGCGGCGACGGAGGACGAGTCGACCAAGCGCCTGATCTTCAGCACCCTGTGCGCCTCCCTGCGCCCCGACGCCCTGGTCGCCACCAACACCTCGTCCATCTCGATCACGCGGCTCGCCGCCTCCACGGACCGGCCCGAGCGCTTCATCGGCATCCATTTCATGAACCCGGTGCCGGTGATGCAGCTCGTCGAGCTCATCCGCGGCATCGCCACGGAAGACCCGACCTACGAATCGGCCAAGGCCTTCATCGCCAAGCTCGGCAAGACCTCGACCATGTCGGAGGATTTCCCGGCCTTCATCGTCAACCGCATCCTGCTGCCGATGATCAACGAGGCGATCTACACCCTCTACGAGGGCGTCGGCTCGGTGGAATCCATCGACACGGCGATGAAGCTCGGCGCCAACCACCCCATGGGCCCGCTTCAGCTCGCCGACTTCATCGGCCTCGATACCTGCCTGTCGGTGATGCAGGTGCTCTACGAGGGCCTCGCCGATTCGAAGTACCGCCCCTGCCCGCTCCTGGTGAAGTACGTCGAGGCGGGCTGGCTCGGCCGCAAGGTGAAGCGCGGCTTCTACGATTACCGCGGCGAGACCCCGGTCCCCACGCGCTGACGCCGGTCCGGGGGCGGATCGGCGGCGGCGCCTCGCCCGATCCCCTTGGATGGACTTCGCCGTTCGTGCGCCGGATGATCCGCGATCCGGAACAGTCTTGCGAGGCCGGCACGGCGCCCGGCTCGGGGCGGACATGCTTCCGAAGACATGCGGTCCGGGCCGGACGACGTTCGAATACGATGTGTTAGGCATGAAACCATTGGCGGCGTCCGGCCCGGGCCCGGCCTAGCGAGCCATTAGGTCTTGGCATGCCAAGAATCGGGCAACGACGACGAAGCCCGGAACGCTCGCCGATGGTCTTACCGCAGCGCCTTGCGCGCCCGCTTCAATCGGCCCGGACCTGGATCGCGCTCGGCGTCCTGGCGCCCCTCGGGATGCTGGTCGTCTCCGGCCTGATGCTGCTCGACCTGCGTCGGGACGCCTGGGACAAGGTCGAGCAGACGTCCCGGAACCTGCTGCAGGTCATCGAACGCGACATCGCCCGCAACGTCGAGATGTTCGATCTCTCCCTGCAGGCCGTCGTCGACAACCTGCACGCGCCCGGCCTCGCGGCCCTCGATCCGGCCATGCGCCACCTCGTCCTGTTCGACCGCGCCGCCACCGCCCGGGACATGGGCGTGATGCTCATCATCGACGAGCACGGCGCCATCATCGAGGACATCGGCGCCATCCCGCCGCGCCAGGGCAACTACGCCGACCGGGAATACTTCCGGGTCCACCGGGCGCGGACCGATCTCGGCCTCTACGTCGGCCGGCCCATCGTCTCGCGCCTGACCGGGGAGCCGATGCTGCCGTTCAGCCGCCGCCTCACCAAGCCCGACGGCTCGTTCGGCGGCGTGGTGCTGGGCAGCCTGAAGCTCACCTACTTCTCCCGCCTGTTCGACCAGCTCGGCCTCGGGCCGGGGGGGGCGATCAACCTCTACCTGCGCGACGGCACCCGCGTCATGCGCTACCCCTACGAGGCGGCCGATATCGGGGTGAACATCGCCGGCGCGCCGACCTTCGAGCGGTTCGTCGGCGCGCGCAGCGGCGCGTTCATCGGGACCTCGGTGCGCGACGGGGTCGAGCGCCACTACGCGTTCACTCAGGTCGGCGACCTGCCCCTCGTGCTCAACGTCGCCCACGCGACGTGGGACGTCGATGCGGAATGGCGCGCCAAGGCCCTCGGCATCGGGGCGACGGTCCTGACCCTGTGCGGGCTGACCATCGGCCTGTCGCTGCTGTTCGGACGCGAACTGGTGCGGCGGGCGGCGGTGGAGGCCGAGCTCGCCCACCTGTCGCACACGGACACCCTGACCGGGCTGCCGAACCGCCGCCGGTTCGACGAGGTCTTCGAGCGGGCCTGGAAGAGCGCCCGCCGCACGGGCAAGGCGCTGTCGCTCCTCATCGTCGATGCCGATCACTTCAAGCGCTACAACGACCGCTACGGCCATACGGTCGGCGATGCGGTGCTCAAGGGCCTGGCCCGGGGCCTCGCCGGGAGCGTGCATCGGCCGAACGACCTGGTGAGCCGGGTCGGCGGCGAGGAGTTCGTGCTGCTGCTGCCGGACACCGACGAGGCCGGGGCGCTGCGCGTCGCCGCGGAGGTGCATGCCCGGATCGCGGAGCTCGCGGTCGGGACCGCCGGGATCGGCGCCGGGGCCGTGACCGTGAGCATCGGCCTGGCCCTGGCGGGCGACCACGACGCCGCGGCCGCCGACCTCTATCGCCGGGCCGACGAGGCGCTCTACCGCGCGAAGGCCCGCGGACGGAACCGGACGGAATTCAGCCCCGGCAGCGAGCAAGCCCCCGGCGGGACGGGACAAGCCCCCGGCGGGACTGGCAACGAGCGCCTGGGCCTGCTCCGGGTCATTCCGAGCCACGGTACGGCCGCGATGTAGCGGCACCCGTCCTCTCGGGGAGGGTTGCCCCCATCAAAAGGCCGGCCCGCGCGAGCGGGCCGGCCTGTTCGTCTCGCGCGAGCGTCCGTGCGATCAGCGCGCGGAGTTGGTCGACGGCTGGGTGTTGGCCGGGACGGTGCTGCCGGTGCTGGCGGGCATGTCCGACTTCAGGCCGTTGTTCGGCTGGGTGGCGGCGGAGGGGTTCTGGGCGCCGGCCTTGGTCTGGCTCGCGTAGTCCGGCCCGGATTTCGAGCCCTGCCAGGACATCAGGCCGACAATGGCCACCGCCAGGAGGGCGAGGCTCCCGAGCAGGACGGCGAGGACCGGCTTGCCCTTCTTGCCCTGGCGGGAATCCTGTCCGTGAAGCTGCTCTGCCATGTGGCCCCTCGTTGATGGCGCCGCGGGCGCGAGGCCCCGACGCATGATCCTGTGATGCGAGTCAAACGCCGGGTCGGATCGGGAGTTCCTGACCCTACCGGCCCGTGACCAGCATGATCTTGCCGAGATGCGCGCTCGATTCCATGAGTGCGTGGGCTTTGGCCGCCTCCTCCAGGGGGAACGTGGCGTGGATGATCGGCCGGATCGTCCCGGCGTCCAGCAGCGGCCACACGTCGCGGGCGAGCCCGCGCGCGATGGCGGCCTTCTCGGCCTTCGGCCGGGCCCGCAGGGTGGCGCCCGTGAAGGTGAGGCGCTTCATCATGATCGGCGTCATGCTGAACGCGTCGACCTTGTAGCCCTGCATGAAGGCGATCTGGACGAGGCGGCCCTCGATCGCCAGCGCCGACAGGTTTTTGGCGAGATACGGCGCGCCGACCATGTCGAGGATCACGTCGACGCCGTTTCCCTCGGTCAGCGCCTTCACCCGCTCGACGAAATCCTCCTCGCGGTAGTTGATGGCGGCTTCGGCGCCGAGTTCGACGCAGAACGCGCATTTTTCCGCCGAGCCCGCCGTCGCGAAGACCCGGGCGCCGTGGTGCTTGGCGATCTGGATCGCCGTCGAGCCGATGCCGCTCGACCCGCCATGGACGAGAAACGCCTCGCCGGGCTGGAGCCGGCCGCGCTCGATCACGGTGGAATAGACGGTGAAGTAGTTTTCCGGGATGCCGGCCGCCTCCACGAGCGACAGGGGCGCGGGGCGCGCCAGGCACTGGCCGGCCTCGGCCACGGCGAACTCGGCATAGCCGCCGCTGATGGTGAGCGCGCAGACTTCGTCGCCGACCGCAAACCCCTCGGCGCCCTCGCCCAAGGCCACGATCCGCCCGGCGACTTCGAGGCCGGGGATCTCGGTGGCCCCCTTCGGCGGCGGATACTTGCCCTCGCGCTGCTGGATGTCCGGCCGGTTCACGCCCGCCGCCACCACCTCGATGAGCACTTGGCCCCGCCCGGCCGTCGGCAGCGCCACCGTCTCGACGGCCAACACCTCCGGCCCGCCGGCGGCGGTGAACCGGATCTGGCGCATGGTTTGGGGCAGGCTGGCGGTCATGGCGGGGCTCCGTGTGGGGATGCCCGTCATGTGCGGTGGGGTGGGGGTTTGGCAAGGGATGGGGGGGTTGGAGGGGGATCGAGCCCGGCCGGGCCCCGGATCACCCTCCGCCTCGCTCCAGGCATCCGGGACAGGGGACGAAACCGGGAGAGGGGCAAGGCAACCGGTTCCGGTGGTCGGGCTCGGCCGGATTGCACCCATGCCTCGGTGCGGCTCCCGACCCAACCTCATCGGAGCCGGCCTGCTTCACCGCATCTTAACAAAGTGCTCGAGCTATTGGAGAATGACCGGTCTCGTTGACCCGCGATTGAAACGAGCCACGGCAACAGTCATTTCGGTTCCAGCGTCCACGTTGCGCCGGCTCACTTCACGGTAGCGTGAATAACCTCAGTGATCCGTGCGGCGATACGATCCAATTCTCGGCGCCCACAAGCTTCCGAGAGACAGCCTACACTGGATTAGAGATCGCCGTTGAAATCGGCATTCGCGATACAGCGAATGTTGCTCAAAAAATGAGCTAGTTAAAAAACAGATCAAAAATTTAGGCGCTGATGCAGTCTTCGGCGATCCATAAAATTCGCCAAGTCATCGTTCTCATCGAAATATGCTATAAAGTGTGCAGTGAATGCACAGTGATCAATCGGCCGGACGATTGTTTGTGCACGCTTATGACCCAAGTGTAATGTCAGAAGGTATAAAATCTTACATCTAGTAGATATTGGTAATCAGATCCAAACATTACCCGATAATAAGTTTATTTTCCTAAAAATTATACTCCATATTCAGTTACCCGATCCGAAAACTGGCAAAAATATAAGCTTGCCTTTAAAAGTTAAAAATTCGTTAATTTCCTCCAACAACGAGGAAGCGCTCTGCAGCGGCATCATCTCTTCATGGAGGTCGACATGCTACTCAAGCGCGCTCTTAAACTGACGGCCGGCGTCGCCTTCGCTGGGATCGGGGTCGCAGCCGCGTCGAACGGACGATACTTCACTCCGGTCAATGACGCATTCATCAATGGTAAGTTGATCAGCCTGCGCGCGGGCGCCAACGGCATTGTCAACTTCGGAGCCCTGCCGTTCGGAGCTTTGGTGAGCGAAGGCGATGTCCTCGCCGAGATCGCGCCTCCGCGCGTGTCCGGCAATGATCCTCCGACCGTCGCCGAAGGGGATCTGCCGGCGCTGGAGGCCCAGATCGCGTCGCTGGAAGCCCTCGCGGCCGAGAAATCGCGCCAAGCGGAGTTGTACCGCCTCGGCCGCGTCAAGCATCTCGAAGCAAAGATCGCGGAGACGCGGGCAGCGGTGCTCATGCTGCGGGAGAAGGAGCGGCAGGCGACCGCCTTGCGTGAGCGCCAAGAGGAACTGTTCAGCCGAAACTACATCGCCCGGGTCGCCCTCGTGAATGGGCAATCCGCCGAGGCCTCGGCGCGGATCGAGCGCGAGATGATCGAGAGGCGAATCGAAGGGCAGACCCTCGAACTCGCCGCGGCGCGCCAGGGCACATTCATCGGCGATGGCTACAACGACACGTCGTACTCGAAACAGAGAGCCGACGAGATCGCCGTCCGGCTGAGCGAATTGCGAGCGGACCTGCTCCGCAAGCGCCTGGGGAACCAGCAGGCGAGTCTGGCGGCGGCCGTGCTCCAGAAAGCCGCGCTCTCCGCAGGCGCTCCCCCGGCGCTTCGCATCCCGTCCCCGGCGGACGGGAAGATATGGAAGGTCCTGGTCAACCGGGGGGACGTGGTCCGCGCCGGAGAAGAGATCCTGCAGATCGTCGATTGCGGGACCTTGTTCGTCACCGTCGACGCTGTGGGTCGGACGCTCGACGGAGTCGCTCCTGGCCGGCGCGCGGTCTTCACGGACGAGGGCAGGATGCGGATCGAGGGCACCGTCATCTTCGCCACCGGAGCCGACAGGGGCTTCGATGCCGTCATCGGAGGGGCCTTAACGCAGCGCCGGCCGGACGCGACCCGCACGAGCATCGTCGTCGCGCTGAAGCCCGACGCGACCGATCACGCGCGCTGCCCGATCGGCCTCAAGGGCCAGGTCGCGTTCCTGGACGAGGAAATGCAGGCCTCGGCGTTGCCGTCCCTGTTCCGCCGGCTGACCGCGCAGGCCACCGCGATGGTTGGCTGGCCCAGGACGTAAAAAAGCGCCGGTTCGGCCTGTCCTGCCCCCCGTCGAAGCGGAGCGAGAACCGTGACCCTGACTGCGTTCGCGCCGTGCCTGCTGACGCTCGGCTTCCTGACGATCGTGCTGCCCTTTCTCGACAGAAATCGGACTGCCGGCCGAATCCTGCCGTGCCTGCTGTGCGTCGGCCTGATGCTTCGCTATGTCGTCTGGCGCCTCACGGAGACGTTGCCGCCGTTCGACACCACCTTCACGGCACTCTGGGCGTACGTGTTCTTAGCGTTCGAACTCACGAGCGTGACCAGCGGTCTGCTCTTCCTTGCTTTCCTCGTCCGAACGCTCGACAGGCGGGATGAATCGACAGCGAATCAGAACTGGATCAAAGCCCACCAGCCCGCAGTCGATATCTTCATTGCTACTTACAATGAGGAGGAAGCGATCCTTGATCGTACGATCCTCGGGGCTTGCACGCAAGATTACGCCCCCGTGCGGGTCTTCGTCCTAGACGATGGAAAGCGAAAATGGCTCGCTGAACTCTGCGCCCGGCGCGGCGTACACCACGTCACGAGGCCAGACAACGCTCATGCCAAAGCCGGCAACATGAACCACGCGCTGCGCTACGTCGCTGAACTCGGTAATGCCGCAGACTACATCGTTATTCTTGATGCCGATTTCGTCGTGCAGCCCAATTTCGTGCGCAGGGCCCTTGCCCTGTTCCATGACCCAAGTGTCGGCTGCGTACAGACGCCGCAACATTTCTTCAACCCTGACCCCCTTCAGCACGGCTTTCGATCTGCAACCCGGTGGCCGGACGAGCAACGCTTCTTCTTCGACGTCCTGCTCGCATCGAAAGACGCCTGGGGCGCCGCGTTCAGTTGCGGCACCTCCTCGATCTGTCGCCGCAAGGCCGTCGAGGCGATCGGCGGTTTTCCGACGGAGAGCGTCACCGAGGACATGCTGCTGTCAATCAAGCTCCGATCCCAGGGATGGAAGACTGTCTACCTCAACGAGCGTCTTAGTATGGGTCTCGCCCCCGAGGGGCTGGAGGAGTACGTGACCCAACGGGGACGCTGGTGCCTCGGCTTCATGCAGATCTTGCGCAGTCCCTGGGGACCTTGCGGTTCGGCCAATCTGCCGCTGATCGACCGCATCTCGCTCGTTGATGCATTCCTGTACTGGGCAATGACTTTCCCGTTCCGTATCGTCTGCCTCCTGGCCCCGATTATTTACGCGCTGACAGGGGCCATGATCTTGTACACTGACGGCGAAGGTATCCTCACGTATGCGGTCCCGACGTTGATCGCGCAGTTCGCCGTCTACCCCTGGATCTCGCGGGGGCGATGTCTTCCAATCCTATCGGACGCCAGCCAACTCCTCATTGCAACGACGGCCATCAAAGCAACCTGCATCGGTCTGTTTGGCTCGCGCAATCAGAAGTTTAAAGTTACGGCCAAGGGCGGCGACCGCAGCCGGACCGTCGTTCAATGGGGTATGATGCGACCTTTCGCGATCATGCTTGCGTTAACGATCGCCAGCCTGATTTACTACGTGGTCGGCAACATCGACTATGACGGAAGCAAGGGATGGAACATCTCTTGGGTGTTCTGGACGTATTATAGTGTCATCGTTCTGATCGTAACGTGCCTGACATGTGTTGAACTGCCGAGATCGGCCGAGGAGCGATTTCACACGTCGGAGCCAATCTGGGCACAGGTCGGCGAGGAGAGGCTGCCACTGCGGCTCGTCGAACTCTGGCCGAGCGGCGCGCGCGTGCGGGGATTGCCGTTGGGCGGACTCGGCGATCGCATCTCCTTGTACATCGAGGACATCGGGCCGGTGGTCGGATGCGTGACACCGGGCGAGTCCGGAGAGGTGGAGGTCGCCTTCGATGCCCTGCCCGGCCTGCGCGACCGCATGTTGTTGAAGCTGTTCTCGGGCCGATACCGTATGGCTCCCGAGGAGACCTCGTTTACGGATGTCCTTCGGGGCGTCGCCATCCGCATGTTCGCCTGATGCAGTGCACCTTGGAACGGTCGCGCCGCAGGATCGCGGAGCTCTTTCGAACGGGGCGCGGATTCCGAGCCGTCCGGCGTCGGCGTCACAGGTCGCCGCTTTGCACCATGGCGGCATTCTTCTGGGTCATGATAACCGTGAGCGTGACGAGCGAGGAAGCGGTGCGGCCGGATTCGACAGCATTCAGGCGCGCCGTCTCCGAGTTCGTCGGGCGCTTCGTCACCGCGGAAGGTCGCGTCGTCGACGATTACAATGGCGGGATCAGCCACAGCGAGGGCCAAGGCTACGGCATGCTCGCCGCGGCGCTCTCGGGGAACCGTGAGGCCTTCGACCGGATCTGGTCGTGGACGCGCGACACTCTGTTCGTCCGGGAGGACGGCCTCGCGGCATGGCGGTGGGACCCCCATGCCGAGCCCCACGTCACCGACCGCAACAACGCGACGGACGGCGATCTGCTGATCGCCTGGGCTCTGATCGAGGGGGGGGAGCGCTGGCACGGCTCCTACGCGGCCGAAGGCCGGCGGATCGCGGACGCCGTGGCGCAGCGCATGGTGTTCGCGGTTGGTCCGAAGCGGTTCCTGCGGCCCGCCGCGGTCGGTTTCGGTGCCGAGGATCGGGCCGACGGTCCGGTGGTCAACCTCTCGTACTGGGTGTTCCCGGCACTGGTACGGCTCGCCGCGGCGGACCCGGCCGGGCCGTGGACGAAACTCATCGACGGCGGCCTCGACCTGCTTGAGGCCAGTCGCTTCGGACCGGCCCGACTCCCGAGCGACTGGATTTCCGTGGCCGGGTCGCCCTCGCCGTCCGAGCGGGAGCCGGCCCGCTTCGGTTATGATGCCGTACGCATCCCGCTCTACCTCGCATGGGCCTTCCCGCGGGAGGATGCGCGGCTCCAGGGCTTCTCGACGGTCCTCGCAGAAGGGCATCCCCAGGTGATCGACCTGCTCACCGGGGCCCCCCTCGAACCATTCGGTGGCACAGGCTTCTCGGTGCTCGGCGAGGTTATTGCGCGCGCCGAGCACCGAGCTCCCACGCCGGGGCCCGACCTGGCCAAGGACTCGTATTATGCAACGATTATAGGTGTATTTTCTCTATACGTACTTGCGTATCGGTAACGATACAGCTCGAAATCTCGAAAGCAGCCATTCTGTTTTCGTCCACGCATGCCGATGGATGAAGGTCCGGTCCTACGATTGCCAATTCTGACGGCGGACCAACAAAAATCCACCCATCACGGACGTCGATGGCGGACCCCAACCCCCAAAAAACCACCCCTACCGCGTGCCGTACATCCGGTCGCCCGCGTCCCCCAGCCCAGGAACGATGTAGCCGTGGTCGTTGAGGTGGCTGTCGATGGCGGCCGTCCAGATCGGGATTTCGGGGTGGCTGGCCTGGAGGTGCCCGATCCCCTCGGGGGCGGCGAGCAGGCAGACGAAGCGGAGGTCCTGGGCGCCGCGCGCCTTCAGGAGGGTGATGGCCGCCACCGCCGAGTTGCCCGTCGCCAGCATCGGATCGAGGACGAGGACCGTGCGGTCGGCGAGATCCGAGGGCGCCTTGAAGTAGTATTCCACCGCCTCCAGGCTCTCGGGGTCGCGGTAGAGCCCGATATGGGCGACCCGGGCCGAGGGCATCAGCGACAGCATCCCGTCGAGGAAGCCCGTGCCGGCGCGCAGGATCGGGGCGAGCACGAGCTTCTTGCCGGCGATCTGCGGCGCCTGCATCGCCTGGATCGGCGTCTCGATGGTCACCGATTCGAGCGGCAGGTCGCGGGTCACCTCGTAGGCCAGCAGCATGCCGATCTCGTTGAGGATCTGGCGGAAGCCCTTGGTCGAGCGCGCCCGGTCGCGCAGGAGCGTCAGCTTGTGCTGGACCAGGGGGTGGTCGACCACCCGGACCGCCGCCGCGTCCGCCGCTCCGTCCACCCCTTGGCCCGCCGCGTTCTGCATCGCCCGAGTCTTTCCCGTCGGATCGGCGAAAGGCGGACCCGAGGCGAAAATCCTTAGCGCATCGGGGCATCCCCCGCGACGGGCGGACCCCGAGAAAAAGGGGCTCCCGGCTTTTGGCCGGAAGCCCCCGTCGTCATGGCGCTCCGAAAAAATCTCAGACGGAGCGGGTCGAATCGGCGGCGCGCTTCTGGGCCATGTAGGCGTCGAATTCCTCGCGGTCCTTGGCCCGCTTCAGGCCCTCGACATACTCCGAAAAGGCGCGGCTCTCCTCGGCGAGCGCCCGGCGCTGGGCGTCGAGGCGGTCGAGCTCGGCCTTGCGGTACTCGTCGAAGGCGCGGTTGCCGGTGGTGCCGACGCCGTTGGCCGCCTCGTAGGCGGCGGCGAAGCGCGAGCGCCCCGTCGTGCCGGCGGTGTTCCAGGCCGAGCCCCAGGCGCTGCCGCGGCTGGCCAGCCCCCGCAACTCGCCGAGCGCCGGATAGCCGGCGATCTTCCAGGCGACGTAGGCCAGGGCCGCCGGCCACCAGTAGAGGAAGCCGACCACGATGGCGCCGATCTCGAACGAGCGCTTGGGAAACGGGCCGCTGCGGCAGGTTTTGCCGGAGGCCCAGGGGGAAGTGGAGGATAGACTCACGGCTCACGTCTCCGATGTTAATGTGAACGACATTCACTTGCGGATGCGGCGCGGCGCTTTCAAGGGGCGCGCGCCCGGCATTCGTACCGGCGCGCGCCGGGCGCCCGTTCCCTCGGGGGGCTGCGCCGTTCCGTCCGGGGGCCCGCGCCGTTCCGCAGCGGGGACGGACCGGCGCGCCGCGCCGGCCGCGCGCCGGTCAATCGCGGGCGCGCGGGGTCCCGGCGCCGTGCACGAGGGCGAGGACGCCGGCGCGCAGGAGCTCGTACTTGTCGGGCACGCCCGGCCCCTTCGGCAGATGTCCGGAGGCGGCCAAGGTCGCCAGCCCGTGGGACAGGGCCCAGACCTCCAGGGCGACGAAGCGCGGGGCGACGCCGCCGAATCCTTCGGGAAACGTCGATTGCAGGGCGTCCACCAGCAGGTCGAACGGGCTCGGACGGGGCCCGGCTTGCGGGTTCGGCACGGCGGCCGGCAGACCTCGCGTCTCGAAGATCGCCGCGTAGTAGCCCGGCTCCTCCTCGGCGAAGGCGAGGTAGGCCTCCCCCATGCGGGTGAACCGCTCGAGCGGCGTCCCCTTCGCCGCCAGGGACCGCGCCAGGCGCTCGGCGAGGTCGGTGAAGCCGCGCCCCGCCACCTCCTCCAGCAGGGCCTCGCGGCCCCGGAAATGCCGGTAGAGGGCGGCCGGCGTCACCCCGACGAGGCGGGCCGCGTCGACCAGGGTGAACCCGCCGACGCCGCGCTCGGCGATGAACCGGCGCGCCGCCTCGATCAGGGCCTCCTTGAGGTTGCCGTGATGGTAGCTGCGCCGGTCGTCGGGGCCTTCGCGCCAGGGTCGCACGCTGTTGTCCTCATCGGGTCCGCCCCATCATGACGGGCGAGACGCCGCACGGTTGCACGCCGGAGCCCTCCCCTAGCACGCGACCATGAATTTTCGACCCCACTCTGTCGATCAGTAGACAGAGTCCGCCCCATCGACGCAGGTCTGCCACAGGGCCGAGCTTACAGCTTGAAGATCGACCCCGCCGCGTCGCGGGCCGCGTTCTTGGCGTCCCGTGCGGCTTCGAGGCGCGTGATCTCGCGCTGCAGGAGGGCGATGCGCTCGGAGAGATCCGCCACCGACAGGGTGTCGAGGGGCTCGCCGAGGCTGTGGGCCGGGCGCGGCCGGGACTCGTCGTCATCGCGCATGGTCGATCCTTCCTTGAACTGTCACCACGCTTGGCCCGCCCCGAGGGGCGCGAGACCGAGGTGGCGCGCCACCGTGGCGCCGATATCGGCGAAGGTCGGCCGCGCGCCGATGGGTCCGGGCGCGATTCCGGGGCCGAAGGCCAGGATCGGCACCTGCTCGCGGGTGTGCTCGGTGCCGGTCCAGGTCGGGTCGTTGCCGTGGTCGGCGGTGACGACACAGAGGTCATCCGCCCGAAGGACCGCGTGAATGTCGGGCAGGCGCGCGTCGAAGGCTTCGAGCTCGGCGGCGTAGCCCGGCACGTCGCGGCGGTGGCCGTGCTCCGTGTCGAAATCCACGAGGTTGAGGAAGACGAGGCCGCCATCGGGCAGGTCGCGAAAGGCGGCGAGCGCCGCGTCGAGGCAGGCGGCGTTGCCGGCGGGCTTGATCTCGCGGCCCGTGGCGCGGTGGGCGAAGATGTCGCCGATCTTGCCGACGCTGACCACGGCGCGGCCCTGGCCCGCGAGGCGGTTCAGCAGGGTCTCGCCCGGCGGCTCGACGGCGTAGTCCCGGCGGTTGGCCGTCCGGCGGAACCCCGTCTCCGGGGCGCCGACGAAGGGCCGGGCGATGACGCGGCCGACGCGGTACGCGTCGCACAGGTCGCGGGCGACGCGGCAGGTCTCGTAGAGGCGCTCCAGGCCGAAATGTTCCTCGTGGGCGGCGATCTGGAACACGCTGTCGGCGGAGGTGTAGCAGATCGGCCGGCCCGTGCGGATGTGCTCGGCGCCGTGTTCCTCGATGATCGCGGTGCCGGCGGCGTGGCGATCACCGAGGATGCCCGGGAGCCCCGCCTGCGCCACGAGGTCCTCGACGAGGGTCCGGGGAAAGGCCGGGACCGTGTCGGGAAAGTGCCCCCACGGCTCCCGCACCGGCACGCCCGCCATCTCCCAATGGCCCGAGGGCGTGTCCTTGCCGGCGGCCGTCTCGGCGGCGTGGCCGTAGGCGCCCGTGACCGGGCCGGTGGGGGCGAGGTTCGGCGGAATGCGCCCGGTGGCGCCCCGTGCCGCGAGGCCGAGGCCGAGGGCGGTGAGGTTCGGCAGGCGCAGGGGGCCGGCGCGCAGGCCGGCCCGGTCGCCGCGACCGGCGACGCAGGACTCCGCGATGTGGCCCAGGGTGTCCGAGCCGGAATCGCCGTAGGACTCCGCGTCGGGGGCGCCGCCGATGCCGACGGAATCGAGGACGATGAGGAGGGCGCGCGGCATCGGAGGCCTCAGGCCGGGACCGGGTCGGCGATGGTTTCGCTGCGCAGGTCGAAGGCGGCGGCGAACAGGGCCTGGGTGTAGGGATCGCGCGGGTTCGAGAAGATCGCCTCGGCCGGGCCTTCCTCGACCACCTGGCCGTTCTGCATGACGAGGACGTGGTTCGCCAAGGCGCGGACCACCTTGAGGTCGTGGCTGATGAACAGGTAGGCGAGGCCGCGCTCACGCTGGAGGTCGCGCAGGAGGGTGACGATCTGGGCCTGGACCGAGCGGTCGAGGGCCGAGGTCGGCTCGTCGAGGACGACGAATTTCGGTTTGAGGACAATGGCGCGCGCGATGGCGATGCGCTGGCGCTGGCCGCCGGAAAACTCGTGCGGGTAGCGGTCCATGGTCGCCGGATCGAGGCCGACATCGGTGAGCGCGCCCGCCACCACGGCCTGGCGCTCGGCCCGGCCCTTCACGGCGCCCTGCACCACCAGACCCTCGGCGATGATGTCGCCCACCGTCATGCGCGGGGAGAGCGAGCCGTAGGGGTCCTGGAACACCACCTGCATGTCGCGGCGGAACGGCCGCATGGCCGCGGGCGTCAGACCCGCGATGGAGCGGCCGAGGAACACGATGGGGCCTTCGCAGCCCGTCAGTCTGAGGAGGGCGAGGCCGAGGGTCGTCTTGCCGGAGCCGGATTCACCGACCACCCCCACGGTCTCGCCCGCCCGGACCCGCAGGGACACGCCATCCACGGCCTTCACGTGGCTGGTGGTGCGCCGGAGAAGCCCCTGGCGGATGGGAAACCACACCTTGAGGGGGCCGGCGGCGAGGAGCTCGGCGGCGCCCTCCGGGACCGGGTTGGCGCGGCCCGTGGGCTCGGCGGCGAGAAGCCGTTGCGTGTAGGCGTGCCGGGGCCGGGCGAAGACTTCGGCCGTCTTCCCCGCCTCGACGATGCGCCCCTCCAGCATCACGCAGACGGAGGTGGCGATGCGCTGCACGATGCCGAGGTCGTGGGTGATGAACAGCATCGCCATGCCGAGGCGCTTCTGCAGGTCGGCGAGCAGGGTGAGGATCTGCGCCTGCACGGTGACGTCGAGGGCCGTGGTCGGCTCGTCGGCGACGAGCAGGTCCGGCTCGCAGGCGAGCGCCATGGCGATCATCACCCGCTGGCGCTGGCCGCCCGACAGCTCGTGCGGATAGGCGGCGAGGCGCCGCTCGGCGTCGCGCAGGCCGACGAGGTCGAGGAGTTCGAGGATGCGGGTACGGGCCTTCCGGCCCGAGAGGCCGCGATGAACCTCCAGCACCTCGCCGATCTGCCGCTCGATGCTGTGGAGCGGGTTGAGCGACGTCATCGGCTCCTGGAACACCATGGTGATGTCCGCGCCGCGCACCTTGCGGAGCTCGCGCTCCGGCAGGGTCAGGAGGTCCCGCCCCCGGAACAGGATGCGCCCGCCCGGATGATGGGCGCTGCCGTCGAGGAGACGCAGGATCGAAAGGGCCGTGACCGACTTGCCGGAGCCGGATTCGCCCACCAGCGCCAGGGTCTCGCCGGGCGCGATGGTGAAACTCACAGCGTTCACCGCCAGGGTCTCGCGCTCGCGGGAGCGGAAGGCCACGGACAGGTCCTGGACCTCGAGCAGCGTGTCGGTCATCGGGTGGACGTCATGGAACAAGCCGGGGCGAGACGGTTTCGATCGGTTATAGCGCGCGCGATGGCGATGGGCGAACGGCGATGCGCGATTGATCGCGCGCCTCCGCGCGCTACAACCCCGTGCGTGATCATCCTGCGCCCCGCCCTTCTCGCCGCCGTGCTCGTCCTCGCAGGCGCGGCCTTTGCCTCGGCGGCCCCGTCGGAGGGGGGCGAGACCGTGGAGCAGGCCCTGTGCCGGCTCATCGAATCCTCGGCCAAGGCCCGCGCCCTCCCCGTTCCGTTCCTCACCCGCCTGATCTGGCGCGAGAGCGCCTTTCGCGTCGGCGCCGTCAGTCCCGTCGGCGCACAGGGGATCGCGCAGTTCATGCCCGGAACGGCGCGCGAGCGCGGTCTCACCGATCCGTTCGACCCCGAGCAGGCGATCCCGCACGCGGCCCACCTGCTCGCCGATCTCAACCGTCAGTTCGGCAATCTCGGGCTCGCGGCGGCAGCCTACAATGGCGGTCCCGGCCGAGTCTCCGCGTGGCTCGCCGGCACCGGCGGCCTGCCGAGCGAGACGCGCAACTACGTCCTGGCGATCACGGGTGCCCCGGCGGAGGACTGGCGCGCAGGCGCTAGCATCGAGATGCCGCCGAACGAGGCCGAGGCGGGCAAGAAGGCCAACGCCGAAATCAAGTCTCAGGAGGCCAAGTCTCAGGAAGCCAAGCCGGATTCCGAAAAAACATGCCTTCAGGTGACGGCGGCCCTGCGCGTCCCGTCCCGCGGCGACCGCTTCGCCATCGGCGGCAACGAGGGGCCGGCGGCGCCCTGGGGCATCCAGCTCGCGGGCAATTTTTCCAAGGCTTTGGCCCTTCAGAGCTTCGCCCGCACCCGTAAGCTCTACACAAGCGTGATCGGTGAGGTTCGGCCGATGATCATCGGCACACGCCTGCGCAATCGCGGCACCCGGGCCTTCTACCGCATCCGCATTCCGGCCCAGAGCCGCGCGGCCGCCGACGCCCTTTGCGGCCGGATTCGCGGCGTCGGCGGGGCCTGCTTGGTCCTGCGCACGTAAGCGTGTCGATCACGATCCGGATGGCCCGCGATTGCGCCATCAATCCGCCGTGTGCGCCCTGTCACAGGAAGGCGACGCCGCCTTCAGAGAGATGCATGACCCGGGTCCTCACCGTCCTTGCCAGCCTCATCGGTCTTGCCTTCCTCGCCCTCGGCGTCACGGCGTGTTCGCCGCTCGCGCTGTTCGATGCCATCGGCCCGCGTGACGACGGCGGTCGGCTCAGCTTGCGCAACGCCGCCTTCGGTCCGCATCCGCGCCAGCGCCTCGACGTGTTCACCCCCGTGGCGGGTGCCGGCGGCGCCCCCGTGCTGGTGTTCTTCTATGGCGGTTCCTGGAAGAACGGCACCAAGGAGGATTACGCCTTCGTCGGTCAGGCCCTGGCCGCCCAGGGCTTCGTGACGGTGCTACCCGATTACCGGCTCTACCCCGAGGTCCGCTTCCCCGACTTCCTCGACGACGGGGCGGCCGCCATCGCCTGGGTCCGGGACAACATCGCCCAATATGGCGGCGACCCGCGCCGGATCGTCCTCGCGGGCCATTCGGCCGGGGCTTACAACGCGGTGATGCTGGGGCTCGACCCGCGCTACCTGCGCCGGGCGGGCGTCGACCCGAAGATCGTGCGGGCGGTGGCCGGCCTGTCCGGTCCCTACGACTTCCTGCCGCTCGATGCCGGCACCGCCACCGAAGTCTTCGGCGAGGCCCGCGACAAGGCCGCGACCCAGCCGGTGACCTTCGCCGGCCCGCATTCACCCCCGGCTTACCTCGCCACCGGCGACGGCGACACCACCGTGCGCCCGAGCAACACCCGCAGCCTCGCCGCCCGCCTGCGCGAGGCCCGGGTGCCCGTGCAGGAGCGGATCTATGCCGGGCTCGACCATTCCGACACCCTGCTGGCGCTCTCGGTGACGTTTCGCTCCAAGGCCCCGGCCCTGGCCGAGATGGCCGCCTTCCTCCGGCAGCATTCCGGCGGCGAGCGTGTTCCGGCCCGGACGGTGAACCGCTGAGTCGAGCGCCGGTCTATCCCCGTCGCAACCGGTCCCGCGCCGCACGGTGGTCCGGCGCGTCGGAGAACGCCCGGTGCATCGCCCGCCACAGGGGCGTGCGGTTGAAGGTCTCGTCGAGGGGCAGGGCCCGCTGAATCAGGCCGTCGGCGCGGCGGCGCTGTGGATTCGTGTTGAGCCACGAATTGGCGTTGGTGATGTCCCAGGTCAGCACGCTGAGGGTCGCGGGCTCGTCCAGCACCACGTCGAGGAAGCGCCGCGCGAGGTCGGACACCGCCCGGTCCCGGGTCGGCAGATCGGCGGCAAAATCCTTGTCGTTCACATCGAGTTCGGTGATTTCGATGGCGAGGCCGAGACCGGCGACGTCGCGCAGGAAGCGGCGCAGTTTGTCCTGGTCGAGGGGATGCTTGGCGTAGAGGTGGCCCTGCAGGCCGAGGCGCCGGATCGGCACCCCGCGCCGGACCATCCCCTCCAGGGTCCGAAGCACCATGGCCCGGCGCGGCGCGATCCAGTCGGCGTCGAGTTCGAGGTCGTTCTCGTTCCAGACCCCGGCCGCCGTCGGATCGATCTCGTGGAGGATCCTGAAGGCCAGATCGACGTAGCGCGGCCCGAGGGCGGTGAGCCAGGGACTCGCCCGCAGCCCGTCGGCGCGCCCACTGTCGGGGCCACAGATCTCGTTGACCACGTCCCAGGCCTCGATCCGGCCACGGTAGCGACCCGCCATGGCGCCGATCCAGTCCCGCAGGAAACCTTCGGCGTCCCGGGCGATGCGGGGCAGCGCCCAGGCGGGGAGGCCTTCGTGCCACACCAGGGTGTGACCGCGCAGGCGCTGGCCGTTGCTTTCCGCGAACGCTGCGGTCTCGTCGGCGAAGCTGAAATCGATGGGGCCGGGCGCCCGCCACGCATAGGCGAGTTTCATGGCGTTCTCGGGCACCAGGATGCCGCATTCCCGGGCCAGCGCCCGTCCGTAGGCAAGATTCTGACGCAGGGGTGTGATGTTCACGGCCGATCCGTAAGCGACACCCTTCCGGGCCGCCGCCGCGTTGAGGCTGTCGGCCGCCCACGAGCCCCGGGGCGCGGCCGACAGGGGGGCGGCGGCGAACGCCAGGGCACCCCCTGCGAAAAAATCGCGGCGGGTCGGTGTCATTCGTCCTCCGGTGGGATCGGACGCGGGCGCCGGTCGGGGCCGATGGCGACGAAGGTGAACAGCCCCTCCGTGACCTTCATGGTGACCTCGCCCTCACGCTCGCGGCGCCAGACCTCGGCCTGGATGCGCATGGAGGTGCGGCCGACCTTGACGATCCAGGCGTAGATGCTGACCTCGTCGCCGACGAAGACCGGACGGTGGAAAGTCATCGCCTCGGCCGAGATGGTGGCGCAGCGGCCCCGCGAGCGCCGGGCCGCGACGTTGCCGGCGGCGAGATCCATCTGGCCCATGAGCCAGCCGCCGAAGATGTCGCCGGCCGGGTTGGTGTCGGCCGGCATGGCGATGGTGCGCACCACCGGTGGTCCCCGGTCGGTCGGCTGATGAGTCGGATGGGGGGCGGTGTCGTGGGTCATGCGGCCGATCCGGTGGCGCGAAATCCGGCCCGTCGCAAGCCGTGCGCCGCGTGACGTGAAACTAATCCGGCAGCGCGAACACCACGAGGGCGTCCCCGGTGCCGAAGCCCGAGCCCTTGGTGAAGGACGCGCCCCCCGCCGCCACGGCGACGTATTGCCTGCCGTCCAGCGCGTAGGTGATGGGCGGCCCGCCGATGCCGGCGCCGCACTGGAAGCGCCACAGGATCGCGCCGGTCTTCGCATCGTGGGCGTCGAAGTGCCCGTCCTCCTCGCCGGAGAAGACGAGACCGCCAGCCGTGGCCAGCGTCCCCCCTGAGAGCCGGCTGCCCGCCTTCACCGACCATTTGATCGCTCCGTCGCGGGCCAGATCGACGGCCGTGAGGGTGCTGAAGGAGGGCTCGCCCTTCGCCTCCGTGGTCTCGGTATAGCGGATCTCCGGACGGTCGGCCGAGGCCGGCACGGTCTTCACCACGTAGGTGGTCGCCCCGTGCCGGACCTGTGCGTAGGCGGTGGCCGCCTTGGGATCGTAGGCGACGGGGTGCCAGGAGATGGCGCCGAGCGGCCCGGGGCTCACCACCGTGCCGGCTGAGGTCGGTGGTGCGTAGAGGTTCTTCTGGGCGATGAGGGGCGCCGAGCGGGTCAGCAGTTTCCCGTCCGTGCGGTCGTGGACGTAGAGCCAGCCGGTCTTTGAGGCCTGCGCCACGGCCTTCACCGGCCCCTGCGGCGTCGCGTGGTCGAGGAGGAAAGGCGGGCTCGCCACATCGTAGCCCCACTCGTCGTGGGGCACCTGCTGGTAGTACCAGCGTAGCTGGCCCGTGGTCACGTCGAGGGCGACGAGGCTCATGGTGTAGAGGTTGTCGCCCGGCCGCGAGAGGCCGAAATTCTGCGGCGCCGGGTTGCCGGTGCCAACATAGATGAGGCCCAGCGCCGGATCGAAGGCCGGGGTCATCCACAGCGAGCCGCCGCCGACCTTCCAGGCGTCCTTGTGGGCCGGGGCGGCGGCCTTCTCGGCGGCGATGTCGCGGTGGAGCGGCACCCCATCGGGGGTCTTGTCCACGAACCCGCCCTCCCAGCCGTCGGCCTTGGTGACGTACCAGCGCCAGCGCTCAGCCCCCGTCTTCGCGTCGTAGGCAGCGAGCCACCCGCGCCGGCCGTAGCCGCCCTCGATGCCGACGACGGCGCCGCCGTCGAGGCCACCCTTCTCGTCCTCGACATGAAGGCCGTAGCCGGCCCCGGCCACCCCGACGATAACGAGGCCCTTTGCCACCAGGGGGGGCATCTTGAAGCCCAGCCGGCTCGAACCCTGCACGGCGCCGGCGCCGACGCCGAGCTTGTCCGCGAGCGCCGAGGCGGTCTCCGACTCGCCCTCCTCCGGGCGAACGGCTTCGTGATCCCACACCACCTTGCCGGTCCTGGCATCGAGGGCGATCACGCGCCCGTCCATGGTCGCCTCGAACACCAGCCCATCGGAGACGGCCACGCCCCGGTTCGAGGGCGGCCCGAAGATCTTTTCCGTGCGGGCCTTGTGGACGTAGGTCCAGCGCACGGCGCCGGTCTTCGCGTCCAGCGCCGCGACATGGTTCTGCGTCGTCGAGACGTAGAGGGTGCCGTCCACCATCACCGGTTCGGCCTGGAAATAGCCGGTGATGCCGGTCTGGAAGATCCAGGCCGGGCGCAGGCGCGCCACGTTGCCGGTGTCGATGGCGGTGAGGGCGGAAAAGTGCCGATTGGTGTGGTCGCCGCCGAACATCGGCCAGTCCTCGGCCGCGCAGGGGACGAGGCCGGCGAGGAGGAGGGGACCGGCGAGCAGCCGTTGGGTAGAGCGGCGGACCATGGCGTTCTCCTCGAGCCGTTCTTCTTGAAGCACGCCTCGGCGCGCTTGGGCGCCGTTACGGATGCACCGGGTAGACACTCATCGCAATGCGTGGCGGCGCGCCCGCGCGTCGAGGGCCAGGCCGAGGCCCAGCATCAGCGCGAGACCGCCGAGGTTGACCGAGATCTGGAGTGGCCACAGCGGGTCGAAGGTCCGGTAGAGGATCCGGCCGACAAGGGCCGCCATGCAACCGGCCGCGAAGATCTCCAGGGAGTGCCGGCCGCAGGCGTCGAACGGGCGGAGCCATCGGCGGCCGGAGAGCCTCAACACGGCCGGCGAGGCGAAGACGAGGCTCGTGAGGGCCAGGATGTGGAGAAGGCGCAAGGGGGCGACGCGGCTCTTGTCCGGAGCGGTCATGGCGAGGGGCCGCAGGTCCCAGAGGCCCCACTCGGCCCAGGGCAAGGCCTGCAGCAGGGCCCCGATGAGGTAGATCAGGGCAGCGGCCGTGAGGATCGGATACCGGGGCAGGAGCCCGCCGCGGGCCCGGACCGCGACACTGAGGGCCGCTCCGATCACGAACAGGAACTGCCAAGCGAACGGGTTGAAGTACCAGCCGTCGTCGACGGCGGCCGCATTGGGAAGGTTGAGCCTGTGATCGACGTTCGCGGCGAGCCAGATCAGACCCGACAGGGCGAGCGTGCCCCACGGTCTGCGCCGCAATCCGACGTAGACGAGCGGGAAGAGGGCCAGCAGCAGGATGTAGAGCGGCAGGATGTCGAGGTAGTTCGGCAGGGCGTTGAGCATGAGGCCGCGCAGGGCACCCGGCAGCAGGCCCATGTCGAGGAGCGCCCGCACGCCGAAGCGCGGGACGAGGCCGGTGAGGTCCATCCAGGCCCGTACCATGAGCAGCGTCGCCAGCAGGAGCCCCGCCTGGAACAGGTAGATCTTCAGGCAGCGCCACGCGATGCGCGCGAGGGTCGCCTTCGTACCCGCCCGCTGGAACAGGCCGCCATAGGCCACCATCGCGGAGTAGCCCGCCAGGAGCACGAAAATCTCGGCCGCGTCAGAGAACCCGAAGTTGTGGAGGGTGAGCAGGGCCGGTGCATTGCGGGGAATGTGATCGATGAAGATCGTCAGCAGGGCGAAGCCCCGGATGACGTCGATCCGGGCGTCGCGCTGGCGCGGCGGGGCGCCCGGCGGAATCGCGTCGGGACCGGTCAGCGCATCACCGACAGGCTCGTGAGCCACAGCCGGTAGAGGCGGGGCCACAGGGCGACGGACGCCTCGGCGTTTCCGATCCCGAAGCCGTGGCCGCCGACGGCGAAGCGATGATACTCCACCATGACCTTGGCACCTCGGCACGCCTCGTCGAGGATACGGCTCTGCTGGGGGTTGACCACCAGATCGTCGTCCGCCTGCACCAGAAAGATCGACGGGCAATCCGCGCCGACATGGGTGTGCAGCGACCAGGCCGCGCGCGCCTCTGGCGTCGGCGTCTCGCCGACGAGGGAACGGCGGGTGTTCGTGGTGTCGAAGGGCGGTTGCAGGCTCACGACGGGATAGATCAGCGCCGCGAAATCCGGGCGTGCCGAGAACTCGTCCACGGCGTCGACGGGCGCGTAGGAGCGGAAGGCGGAGCGGGCCGCAATCATGCCGCAGAGGTGCCCGCCGGCGGAGAAGCCCATCACGCCGATTCGGCCGGGATCAAGGCCGAACCGGCCTGCGTTGGCGCGGATCACCCGCAGGGCGCGCTGCCCGTCCTGCACCGGTACGACGGGGCCGTCGGTCCAGTTCTCGCTGGGGAGGCGGTAGGTCAGGACGAAGGCCGTGATGCCCTGCGCCGCGAGCCAGTAGGCCGCCGGATAGGCCTCCTTGATGAGGCCGATGCGTCGGTATCCCCCACCGCCCGCGACCAGGACCGCCGCGCCGCTCGGCTTTTGCGGAAGGAACACCTCCAGGGTCGGAGTGGAGATGTTCGATACCGCGCCGCTGTCGTCCTGGACGAAGGCACCGGCCGGTCCGCCGCCGCCGGGGGGCTGAGCGGGCCAGAGCGTCAGCCGGGCAAGTCCTCCGGCCGCGTGAGTTCTCGGAACGACGGCTACCGCCGCAGCGAGACCCATGATGACGGAGCGGCGACCGGGCAGGGATAACTCGTTCGCCACGCAGCCCCTCCGGACACCATTTCGCAGATGCAAAAGCGCCTGTCGGGAATCTGTTCCGTCCAGCCGATGAAACGGGCTGTGTTCGGGGCGAATGTCGACTTCGCCTCTACTCCCTTCGACGCGGCACGGTCCAAATTCCGAACCCTCGGTTGCTTCCCGTGAGCATCCTCGAACCGAGAAACTGCGCCCATGGCCGCCTCGATCACGGTTCCGTTTCGCTGATCGCCATCACACGCCGCCGTGTGGACTTGATCCGCCCGTTTCGAAGTCCGACGACGACCCTGCGCATCTGCGCGAGGAACAAGGCCGCCTCCGCTTCCCCGAACCCCGCCAGCGCCCGGCCATTCACGGCCCTGGCCGCCGCCACGGCGTCCGCCTCGAGGCTTCTCGCGCGCGGCGTCAGGCGGATCACCTGGGCACGGCTATCCTCCGGGTGGGGGGTGCGCAGGATGAGCCCATCGCGCTCCATCCGGGCCAGCGTGCTCGCCATGGTGGCCTGCTCGACATCGGCCCGTGCCACGAGGTCGGTTTGGGCCAGTCCCTCCTCGCGCCAGAGCTCGAGGAGCACCATGAACTGTGCCGGCGCGAGGCCCATCGGCCGGATCGCCTCGGCCAGCGCCTGTGCAAACAGGCGCGCCATCTGGTTGGCGAGGTAGCCGGCGGAGCGGGTCTGGAAGGTGGGCGGATCGGTGTCGGACATGAGGGTGGTTTACAGTGCATCGTATGCTATGTATTTTTGCATAGCATACGATACAAAGGAGCGGGCCGATGCTGACCCTGAGAGACGCCGACCCGAAAATCGACATCCGCCGCCAGCTCGCCGAGGAGGGCGCGGCGCCCGTGGTGCTGGTCAACACGCTCACGGTGGCGGAGGCGGACGTGGACGCCCTGCTTGCCGCCTGGGGCGACGACGCGCGCTGGTTCAAGCGGCAGCCGGGCTTCGTCTCGGCGCAGCTCCATCGCGGCATCGCCGGGAGCACGACGTTCCTGAACTACGCCGTCTGGCGCAGCGTCGCCGACTTCCGGGCGGCCTTCACCAATCCGGCCTTCCAGGCCAAGCTCGCCGCCTATCCCGATAGCACGGTGAGCGCGCCGCACCTGTACCGGCCCGTGGCGGTGGACGGCGTCTGCGACGCCTGAGACTTCAGCGGAATGCCATCACCAGGGCACCGACGGCAATGGCCCACAGGGCCAGGGTGGACCAGATGGCGCGCCGCCGGGTGGCGCGGGCGAAGGCGTCGAGGCGGTCGGCGTTGCCGGTGCCGGCCTCGTCGAGGCGCACGAGGATGCGGCGCAGGCGCTGCGCCAGGTCCGGGATGTCCGAGACCACGTCGGTGATGGTAAGCGCCGCGCGCCCCACGCCCTCAATGCGCCCGAGGGGGCCGAGGTTGCGGGCGATCCAGGAGCGGACCACCGGCTCGGCCCCGGTCCACATGTCGAGCTGCGGGTCGAGGGAGCGGGCGACGCCCTCCACCACCACCATGGTCTTCTGGAGCATCACCAGTTCCGTGCGCGTGCGCATGTCGAACAGGGCGGTGATGTCGAACAGGAGGGTCAGCACCTTGGCCATGGAGATTTCGTCGGCCTTGCGCTGGTGGATCGGCTCGCCGATGGCGCGGATGGCCTGGGCGAAATCGTCCACCGAATGGTGCGCGGGCACGTAGCCGGCCTCGAAATGCACCTGCGCCACGCGCTTGTAGTCGCGCAGGATGAAGCCGAGCAGGATCTCGGCGAGGAAGCGGCGCTCCGGGTGGCCGAGGCGGCCCATGATCCCGAAATCCACCGCCACCAGGGTGCCCGTCGGATCGACGAACAGGTTCCCGGGATGCATGTCGGCGTGGAAGAAGCCGTCCCGGATGGCGTGGCGCAGAAACGACTGGATCACGGCGCGCCCCAACGCCCGCGGGTCGTGCCCGGCGGCCACGATGGCGACGTGATCGTTGAGGCGGATGCCCTCGATCCACTCGCTCGACAGGACGTCGCGGGCGGTGAGCTCCCAGTCGGGCCGAGGCACCCGGAAATCGGCATCGTCCTTCGTGTTCTGGGCGAGTTCCGACATGGCCGCCGCCTCGAGGCGGAAATCCATCTCCATGGTGACGGAGCGGGCCAGGATCTCCACCACCTCGCGCGGGCGCAGGCGCTCGGCCTCGGGCGACAGGGCGTGGACGATGCGGGCCATGAACCGCATGACCTCGAGGTCGCGCTGGAAGCGCTCGCGCACCCCCGGCCGCATGATCTTGACGGCGAGCACCCGCTCGGTCCCGTCGGCATCGAGAACATGCGCCTTGTGGACCTGGGCGATGGAGGCCGCCGCGATGGGCGGGCTGAACGAGACGAACAGCGTGGACACGGGCTTGCCGAAGGCGGCCTCGACGACGCGGAGCGCCACCTCCTGCGGGAAGGGCGGCACCCGGTCCTGCAGGGTTTCCAGATCGCGCGCGGCGTTCATGCCGACGATGTCGGGCCGGGTCGCGAGGAACTGCCCGAACTTGACGTAGGACGGTCCGAGCCGGGTGAGCGCTCGCTGCAAGGGGCCGGCCCCGATGCCGAGGCCCGGCCGCTCCAGCATCCGCCCGACCTTCAGGGCGAGACGCAGATGTGGCGGCAGGTCGCGGGGATCGATGAGGGACAGCCCACCCTCGCGGGCGAGGACGAAGCCCACACGGGCGCCGCGGAAAAGGGAGCGGAGCATCAGGCGCGCCGCCGATCTCGGTCTCGCCCCGATCCGTCCCGAAAACCGGTTTCCACGTGTCGTCCCGACGCGGTCACGAGACCTTCCAACCGGAATGGATCGCCACGATGCCGCCCGACAGGGGCCGGTGGCTCACATGGCGGAACCCGGCCGCCTCGATCATGCCGGCGAAGCGCCCCGGACTCGGGAATTTGCGGATGGATTCGACGAGGTAGCGGTAGGATTCGGCGTCGCCTGCCACCTTCGAGCCGAGGCGCGGGATCACGTGGAACGAGTAGGCGTCGTAGATCCGGTCGAGGACCGGCAGGTCGACCTTCGAGAATTCAAGGCAGAGGAAGCGTCCGCCGGGCTTGAGGATCCGGTGGGCCTCCGCCAGGGCGTGGTCGATGCGCGGCACGTTCCGGATGCCGAAGGCGATGGTGTAGGCGTCGAAGCTCTCCGACGGCAGCGGCAGGGCCTCGGCGTTGGCCGTGACGAAGTCGATGCGACCGGCGAACCGGTTCCCGGCCCGCTCGGCGCCGACGCGCAGCATCGCCTCGTTGATGTCGAGCACCGTGACGTGCGTCGCCGGGCCGCCGGCTTCCAGGGCGCGGAAGGCGATGTCGGCGGTGCCGCCGGCCACATCGAGGTGACGGAACGGACGGTTCCGGGGCGGGCGCAGCATTGAGATGAGCTGCGACTTCCAGGCCCGGTGCAGGCCGCCCGACATCAGGTCGTTCATGAGGTCGTAGCGCTTGGCCACGGAGCGGAACACGTCGTCGACGCGTGCCTGCTTCTCCCCGAGCGCGACCTGCTCGAAGCCGAAATGCGTGCTCTCGTCGGGGGGGGACCGCTCGGCGTGACTCATGAACCTCACCTCTTGGGGTGAGCGTCATAGCGAAAGGCGGGGCGAACCGCCATGTTGCCCAGCACCGCATCCTGTTTCTGCCCCGATGGTCCGTACCGGAGAGCCATGCCCGAACTACCCGAAGTCGAGACCGTCCGCCGCGGGCTCATTCCTGCCATGGTCGGCGCCCGGTTCGCCCATGTCACCCTGCGCCGTTCCAACCTGCGGTTTCCGTTTCCCGAGCGGTTCGCGGAACGCCTGGCGGACCGGACCGTGACGGCCCTGGAACGGCGCGCGAAGTACCTCGTGGCCTCCCTCGATTCCGGCGAGTCGCTCATCCTGCACCTCGGCATGAGCGGGCGCTTCGACGTGGCGATGCCCGATGGCCGCAACCTGTCGCCGGGCGACTTCTACCTCGATGGGGCGCTGGGCACCCCGAAGCACGATCACGTGGTCATGGCCATGTCGAACGGCGCCACCGTCACCTACAACGACGCCCGCCGCTTCGGCTTCATGGACCTCGTGGCGACAACGGAGCTGGCGACCTGCCGCCACTTCGCCGCCATGGGCCTTGAGCCCCTGAGCGAGGCCCTGACGCCGGAGGCCGTGGCGCGGCTGTTCCGCCACAAGATCACCCCGCTCAAGGCGGCCCTCCTCGACCAGCGTCTCATCGCGGGTCTGGGCAACATCTACGTCTGCGAAGCGCTCCACCGCGCCGGGCTTCATCCCGAGATGCCGGCCGGGCGGCTGGCCGGGGGGGATGGCAGCCCGACCCCGAAGGCGCGCCTGCTGGCCGAGGTGATTCCGCAAATTCTCAACGAAGCAGTCGCCGCCGGCGGCTCGACCTTGCGGAATTACGTACACACGGATGGAAGTGCCGGCGCCTTCCAGCACGCGTTCCGGGTCTACGATCGCCTGGGCGAATCATGCCGGACGGAGGGCTGCACGGGATGTATTTCCCGAATCGTGCAATCTGGGCGTTCGACCTTCTACTGTGCCACGTGCCAGACTCCATCGATCGACTAGCTCATGTGGACCGGAAAACGGGTAAGACTTGTCGAAAAGCGGTGGAAACGCTGCGTCGAATCCTATCCCGAAACTGTCGCAGGCTCGATTGACGGACCTCGTTAAGGAGGGATTTGCATTCCTGGCCGATAGCTCGTGTTCGGTTCGAGCGATCGCGTACAACGCGGAAGGTTTCGGAGCACGCATGTACCCCCTCCCCGCCAACGAAACGGAGCGGCTCGCCGCCCTGCGCGAACTCGCCATCCTCGATACCCCGCCCGAGATGCAGTTCGACGCCGTCTGCCGCACGGCCTGCGCCCTGTTCCGGGTTCCGATGGCGACCGTCACCCTGGTCGAGGCGGACCGGCAGTGGTTCAAGGCCAAGTGCGGGTTCTCGGCCGCCGGCACCCCCCGCACGGGCTCGTTCTGCACCTACGCGATCCTGGCCGACGACGTCCTGGTGGTCGAGGACACCTGGGCCGATCCGCGCTTCGCCGACAGCCCCCTGGTCACCGGCGAGCCGCACGTTCGCTTCTATGCCGGGGCGCCGATCATCCTCGCGCCCGGTGTCCGCGCCGGCACCGTGTGCGTGCAGGATATCAAGGCGCGGGACTTCTCGGTCGCGGAGCAGGCGCAACTGGCCGACCTGGCGACGGTCGTCGCGGCGCAGCTGGCCCTGCATCGGACCGAGGCACGCCTGCGGGAGAGCGAGGCGCATTACCGGCTGCTGGCCGACAACACGTCCGACATGATCGTCCGCTCCGGCCTCGATACGAGGCGCCAGTACGTCTCCCCGGCGGCGCGGACCCTCCTGGGTTATGATCCCGAAGAGCTCGTCGGAACGCTTCCGATGGACCAGATCCATCCCGACGATGCGGAGGCCTTCACCCGCATCCTCTCCGACCTCTGCGAGGGACGTATGCCCCAGGCGGTGACGCGGCAACGCTACCGCCGCAAGGACGGCTCCTGGGTCTGGGTCGAAGTCACCTTCAACCTCACCCGTCACGCCGTGGACGGGCGCCCGACGGGCTACGTCGCGGCCGTCCGCGACGTGTCCGAGCGCGAGGAAGCCAGCCGCCGGATCAGCCACATGGCCCGGCACGATGCCCTCACGGATCTGGCGAACCGCACCCTGTTCCGCGAGCGTCTGACCCAGCAACTCCCCGCGATTCGCCGAGGAGGGAACGGCTTCTCGGTGCTCTGCCTCGACCTCGACCGGTTCAAGGCGGTCAATGACGGCCTCGGCCATCAGGCCGGCGATGCGCTCCTGTGCCGGGTCGCCGAGCGCCTGAGAGGGCTCGTCCGGGACGAGGATACCGTGGCGCGGGTGGGTGGCGACGAGTTCACCATCATCCAGGCCGGGACGAGCCGCCCCGAGGATGGGCGGTATCTCGCCCGGCGGCTCATCGAGGCGATCCGCGAGCCCATCGATCTCGACGGCGAGCGTGTGGTCGTCGGCGCCAGCATCGGCATCGCCCGGGCGCCGCAGGACGGCGACAATCCCGATATCCTGTATCGGCACGCCGATCTGGCTCTCTATCGCGCCAAGGCGGCGGGCCGGAACACCTTCCGGTTCTACGAGCCCGGCATGCGCTTCGATCGCGCGATCCAGACCCGCGCGGCCGGGTAGGGCAGACGTCCGGGGCCTCTACCAGCCGCGCGCATCGTCTCCCGTCGGCCGCCGGCCCTGGGGCGTCAGGCGGTCGATCACCTGCGGCAGGGCCTGGGCCAGCTGCGACAGGAGATCGTCCCGCTGCAGGCCCGTCCGTTGCGCGAGGGTGTCGACCGTCTCCGGGCCGAGGGCGTCGGCGAGCTGACGAGGCTGGACCGGGCGGTTCTCGCCGTGGCCGATCCAGGATTCCATCATCTCGCCGAGGCCACCGCGCTGGAAGCGGTCGATGAGCCCGTCGAGACCGGTCTGTCCGTCGCCTGCCTCGTGGTCGAGGCGGGCATAGGGGCCGGCTCCGGGGGCGCGCTCGTCCCGTCCGCCGCCGCGGTCGCCCGGACCGTCGAGCATCCCGGCGAGGTCGCCGAAATCGCCGCCTTGATCGCCGCTTTGGCGGCCGCGCGGCTCGGAACCCGCATCCCGGTCGCGAGCCTCCCCGCGATCCTGTCCGAAGCCACCGAGATCGCCGTCGTCACCGGTGTGTTCGGGTTCCCGCCGGCCCTGGGGCTTGCGGTGCGCGCCGCCGCCCAGGAGGTCGCCGAGCCCGCCGGCGCCCTTGGACATGAGGAGCATCAGGAGTGCCTGGACGATGGGCGAGAGGTTGCTCATGCCACCGCCCGATCCACCCCCCTGAGCCCCGCCCTGTTCGTGGCGTCCGCCGCCCAGGACCTGTCCGAGAACGCCGCCGATAACCTGATCGAGGAGGCCCATGGTCGTTTTTCCTATTCCGCTCTGAGAAAAGTCTACCGCTGCCGGCTGCCACCCGTGGCGGCGCGCTCATGCGCGGGCAGATGGTCGAGGGGATTGGTCGTCTTGCCGCCCGATCCGACGACTGCGGTCGAATGATCGATGGCTGCGGGTGCGGAGACCTGACCCGTGGATCGCCCGGCGGCGCGCGCATCCCGCGACGGCAGGGTCGCGGGGGTCGGCTGGTCGTTGGGATTGGCCGCCGACTGGGCCAGTGCGGGCCTGCCGCCGAGGGGTGTCACGAGCATGCCGAAGGCGGCCGAGACGGCGAGGCCCGCGACGAACAGGCTCGTGGCGGCGGTCCCGGCGCGGGGGCGCAGCGCATGGCGCCGGCGGGCGGAGGTGGTGGTCATGATCAAGGCGGATTCCGGCGGGAGGGCGGGATCGGCACCGTGAGGCGCCACATGCCCAACCAAGCCCGAGCCGGGCCGGCTGGTTCCTCCAAGCCTTTCCCGCCAGCCTCCGCGTCAGCCCTTCTTGCGACCGCCCCCGCCCTTGTATTTCGGCTTCTGGCCGCCGAGTCCCTGCGTCGAGCGGGCTTTGGGCCGCTCGGCCCAGGCCGGCGCGGCGTGGCCGACGGGCAGTTCGCGGTCGGTGCCCGGCCCCATGTTGTCGAGGGTCGGCTTCGAGATGCGGCTCTGCTTCGCGCCGTAGCGCCCCGCCTCGCGCTCGACGTCGCCCTGGCGTGCCATGGGATCGTCGGAGACGAGGAGTTCCGTGGCCTGAAGGCGCTTGAGCTCGTCGCGCAGGCGCGCGGCCTCCTCGAAGTCGAGGTCGGCGGCGGCCGTGCGCATGCGCTTCTCGAGGTCGGCCATCACGGCCTTGAAATTGTGGCCGATGGTGGCGGCGTTCTTGGCGAGCCCCGTATCGACCTGGACATGGTCGCCCTCGAACACGCTCGAGAGGATGTCGGAGATGCCGCGCTTCACGCTTTGGGGCGTGATGCCGTGCTCGACGTTGTAGGCGAGCTGCTTCGTACGGCGGCGCTCGGTCTCGGCCATCGCCCGCTCCATCGAACCGGTGATGGTGTCGGCATAGAGGATGCAGCGGGCGTCCGCGTTGCGGGCCGCGCGTCCGATGGTCTGAACCAGGGATGTTTCGGAGCGCAGGAAGCCTTCCTTGTCGGCGTCGAGAATCGCCACCAGGGCACATTCCGGGATGTCGAGACCCTCTCGAAGGAGGTTGATCCCGATGAGGACGTCGAAGGCGCCCAGTCGCAAATCACGAATAATCTCGATGCGCTCCAGGGTGTCGATGTCCGAGTGCATGTAGCGCACGCGCACGGAGTTCTCGTGCAGGTACTCCGTCAGATCCTCGGCCATGCGCTTCGTCAACGTGGTCACCAGCGTCCGGTAGCCGGCCTGGGCGACCTCGCGGACTTCGCCCAACAGGTCGTCCACCTGGGAGCGGGCGGGCCGGATCTCGATGACCGGATCGACGAGGCCGGTGGGGCGGATGACCTGCTCGGCGAAGACGCCGCCGGTCTGCTCCATCTCCCACTTGGCCGGGGTCGCCGAGACGTGGATCGATTGCGGCCGCATGGCATCCCATTCCTCGAACCGGAGCGGGCGGTTGTCGAGGCAGGAGGGCAGGCGGAAGCCGTATTCGGCCAGCGTCGCCTTGCGGCGAAAGTCGCCCTTGTACATGCCGCCGATCTGCGGAACCGTGACGTGGCTCTCGTCGGTGAAGACGAGGGCGTTGTCGGGCAGGTATTCGAACAGGGTCGGCGGCGGCTCGCCGGGCTTTCGCCCCGTCAGGTAGCGCGAATAGTTCTCGATGCCGTTGCAGGCGCCGGTGGCCTCGATCATCTCGATGTCGAAGGTGCAGCGCTGCTCGATGCGCTGGGCCTCGATGAGGCGGCCCATCTTCGTCAGCTCGTCGACCCGTAGCTTCAGCTCGGTCTTGATGCCCTTCACGGCCTGCTGGAGGGTGGGGCGCGGCGTGACGTAGTGCGAGTTGGCGTAGACCTTCACGAACTTGAGGTCGTTGATCTTCTTGCCCGTGAGCGGATCGAACTCGGTGATCGACTCGACCTCGTCGCCGAACAGGCCGATGCGCCAGCCGCGATCGTCGAGGTGGGCGGGCCAGAGTTCGATGACGTCGCCGCGCACCCGGAAGGTGCCGCGGGCGAAATCCGACTGGATGCGCTTGTACTGGAGCGCCACGAGGTCGGCCACGAGCTGGCGCTGCTCGATCTTCTCGTTCAGCGACACCGTGAACGACATGGCGGTGTAGGTCTCCACCGAGCCGATGCCGTAGATGCACGAGACTGAGGCGACGAGGATCACGTCGTCGCGCTCCAGGAGGGCGCGGGTGGCTGCGTGGCGCATCCGGTCGATCTGCTCGTTGATCGAGGATTCCTTCTCGATGAAGGTGTCCGAGCGCGGCACGTAGGCCTCGGGCTGGTAGTAATCGTAGTACGAGACGAAATACTCCACCGCGTTGTCGGGGAAGAAGCTCTTGAACTCGCCGTAGAGCTGTGCCGCCAGGGTCTTGTTCGGCGCCAGGATCAGGGCCGGGCGCTGCGTCGCCTCGATAACCTTCGCCATGGTGAAGGTCTTGCCCGAGCCGGTGACGCCCAGAAGCACCTGATCGCGCTCGGCCTTCTTCACGCCGTCCACGAGTTCGGCGATGGCGCGGGGCTGGTCGCCCGCCGGCTCGAACTCGGACTGGAGGCGGAACGGCACGCCGCCCTCGGACTTCTTCGGCCGTTCCGGGCGGTGCGGAGCCCAGTTCTTGCCGTCCTTGAACAGGGGGTTGCCCTCGGTGAGGAGGCGCGACAGGGCGTCCACCGTGGCCGAGACGCCGTCGGTGGCGAGCGACGTGTCGCCGTCGTCCGCGTGACCTTCCGGGGCCGGCCCGTCCTCGGGTGGGGTCAGGCCCAGGGCCTGGGCGAGGCGCGGATCGACCTCCGCCGCGTCGCGGGTGGTAACACCATGGGTGAACGCTGTCTGCGGCGACTCGCCGAACCCCTTCGCGGGCGATGGCGCGGGTTTCGCCGCCGGCTTCTTCGGCCGCCCGGGCCGCGCCGGCGCGGGCGGCGCGATGGTCTCCACCACCGGCAGCCGGTTGCGGTTGAGCGCCGGGCTGAGCAGGGCGGCGAGATGCTCGTCGAGGGGCTGAAGCTCGGGCTTCGACGCCTTGGATGAGGATCCCGTGACGGTCGAGGAGCGCGGTTTTTTCGGGGCGGCCATGGATTAAGATATGGGTTCTTCGACGGGAGCCGGGAAGGGTGCTCGTCCCCGGTGGCGCGAATCCGCCGGGAGCGTCCATTGCCAGGAGCGTCCATTGCATGGGAGCGGACACGGCATGACCGACGATCCGACACCGGCCGCCATCGATCCGGGCACGCGCATCGGTCACGTCCACCTCAAGGTGGCGGAGATCGACCGGGCGCTCGCGTTCTATTGCGGGGTGCTCGGCTTCGCTTTGACGCAGCGTTTCGGCACCCAGGCGGCCTTCGTCTCGGCCGGCGGGTACCACCATCATATCGGGCTCAACACCTGGGAGAGCGCGGGAGGAAAGCCGCCCGCGCTGGGGACGACGGGCCTCTATCATCTCGCCATCCTGTATCCGACGCGCCGCGCCCTCGCCGACGCCCTCCATCGCCTCGACGTGGCCGGCATTTCCCTCGACGGCGCCAGCGATCATGGGGTGAGCGAGGCGCTCTACCTGCGCGATCCCGACGGCAACGGCGTCGAATTGTACTGGGATCGGCCGGAGGCGGAGTGGCCGCGGGACAATACGGGCAACCTTGCCATGATCACCCGGCGCCTCGACCTCGCCGCCCTACGCGCCGCCCGGTAGCGCAACACCCTGCGCCTCCGACATGGCTCGGGTGCTCGAACGGCTCGGCCCCGAAACCGTTGACGTCCGAGGGCCGTTCCGAGGCCCCGGAGTTTCAGGATCATGACGGGAACGGCCCTCATCGCCGGTGCCAGCGGTATCGTCGGCAACAACCTCGCGCGCCACCTCGTGGAGACGGGCTGGGACGTCCACGGCCTCGCCCGCCGGCCCGTGGACATCGCCGGGGTGACGCCCGTGGTTGCCGATCTCACCGACCCGGCGTCCTTGACGGCGGCCCTCGGTGCCGTCCGCCCGACGCACGTCTTCATCACCACGTGGATGCGGCAGGCGACGGAAGCGGAGAATTGCCGGGTCAACGGCGCCATGGTGCGCAATCTCCTCGACGCCCTCGACCACGCGCCCCTCGCCCACGTCGCCCTGGTGACGGGGTTGAAGCACTACCTCGGCCCGTTCGAGGCCTACGGCAAAGGCACCCTGCCCCAGACCCCGTTCCGTGAGGACCAGGACCGCCTGCCCGTCGAGAACTTTTATTACGTTCAAGAGGATGAAGTCTTCGCGGCGGTCGCGCGGCGCGGTTTCACCTGGAGCGTGCATCGCCCGCACACTATCGTCGGCTACGCGTTGGGCAACGCCATGAACATGGGCGTGACGCTGGCCTGCTACGCCAGCCTGTGCCGCGCGACCGGCCGGCCGTTCGTGTTCCCGGGTTCGCCCCAGCAATGGCACGGGCTCACCGACGTCACCGATGCGCGCCTGCTCGCCCGCCACCTCGCCTGGGCCTCCACCACAGAGGCCGCCGCCGACATGGCCTTCAACGTGGTCGACGGCGACGTCTTCCGCTGGTCGTGGATGTGGGGCCGCATCGCGGAGTGGTTCGGTGTCGAACCGGCGCCCTATTCGGGCGAGGCCATGCCCCTGGAGCAGCAGATGGCGGGGGCGGCCCCCCTTTGGCGCGAACTCGCCGCCAAACACAGCCTCGTCGAGCCCGATCTCGACCGCCTCGCGTCGGCCTGGCACACGGATGCGGATCTCGGTCGACCCATCGAGGTCGTCACCGATATGAGCCGCAGCCGCCGCCTCGGCTTCCTCGACTACCAGCCCAGCGACGACGCGTTCCGCGACCTGTTTTCGCGACTCAGGGCCGAGCGGGTGATTCCGTAGGGGCCCGACCCCGCTCCCGGCTGGACAGGCCGGGGGTCGAAACCCAGATCACGTCGGACACGAGACCGGACGGAACCCGATGCAGCCGCAAGACCCCGAAACACCCGAACGCCAAAAACCCGAGCTCGACGACGCGACCCTCGCCTTCGCCGGCAAGGTCTTCCAGTTCGCCCGCCTGGGGCATACGCAGGAGCTGGCGGAGCTGTTCGGCCAGGGCCTGCCGGCCAATCTCCGCAACGACAAGGGCGACAGCCTGCTCATGCTCGCCGCCTACAACGGTCAGGCCGAGACCGCCCGGGCGATCCTCGAACATGGCGGCGACCCGGAGCTCGCCAACGACCGGGGGCAGACGCCGCTGGCCGGCGCCGCCTTCAAGGGCGACCGCGCCATGGCCGAACTGCTCCTCGCGCACGGCGCCCTCGTGGACGGCACCGGCGACGGCACCCGCACGGCCCTGATGATTGCGGCGATGTTCGACCGCGTCGAGATCATCGACCTGCTGCTGGCCCATGGCGCCGATCCGGACCGGCGCGACGGGGCCGCCCTCACCGCCGCCGAGATGGCCCAGTCCATGGGGGCGGTCCAGGCGCCGGTCCGCCTCGCCCAGGCGCGGCGCCCGGACGCCTGACCATGGCCTGCATCGGGGGCGGTTCGGGTGTATGGAGCACGACAGGCCCCGGCCCGACCGGCTCTATGAGTGTTCCATGACCCGCACGCTCCAGAACCGACGCATCCTCCTCGTCATCGGCGGCGGCATCGCGGCCTACAAGGCCCTCGACCTCATCCGGCGCCTGCGCGAGCGCGGGGCACGGGTGCGTCCGCTCCTGACGAAAGGCGCGCAGGAATTCGTGACGCCGCTTGCCGCCGCGGCTTTGGCCGGCGAGCGCGCCCATACGGACCTGTTCGACCGGGCGGAAGAAGCCGATGTCGGCCATATCAAGCTCGCCCGCGACGCCGATGCCATCGTGGTGGCGCCCGCCACCGCGAGCCTCATGGCGCGGATGGCGACCGGCGCGGCCTCCGACCTCGCCGCCACGGTGCTGCTGGCCACCACCCTGCCGATCCTCATCGCCCCGGCCATGAACGTGCGGATGTGGCAGCACCCAGCGACGCGGCGAAACCTCGCGACCCTGACGGGCGACGGGGTGCACGTGATCGGCCCCAACGAGGGTGCCATGGCGGAGGCCGAGTTCGGCCCCGGCCGTCTTGCCGAACCCACCGAGATCGCCGACGCCGTGGAGGCGATGCTGGCCGGGATGGAGACCGCCTCCGGGTTGGGCTTCCTCGCCGGCCGAGCGCCGGCCGGGCCGCTCGCGGGGCGCCGCGTCCTCGTCACCTCCGGGCCGACCCACGAACCCCTCGATCCCGTGCGCTACCTCGCCAACCGCTCGTCGGGCCGCCAGGGCCACGCCATCGCGGCGGCGGCGGCGGCGGCGGGCGCCGACGTCACCCTGGTCTCCGGCCCGGTCTCGATCCCCGATCCGGCCGGGGTCCGGGTGGTCCACGTCGAGACCGCCCGCGCCATGCTGGCCGCTGTGGAGGAAGCCCTGCCGGCGGACATCGCCGTGTTCACCGCCGCCGTCGGCGATTGGCGCCCGGCCGCGGTGGGCGCGAGCAAGATCAAGAAGGACGGAAGCGAACCCGCGCCCCTGCGCCTCGTCGAGAACCCCGACATCCTCGCCACCATCGCGGGCCGGTCGAGCGGGCGCCCGACCCTCGTGGTGGGCTTTGCCGCCGAGACCGACGACGTGCTCGCCAACGCGCGGAAGAAGATCGCCCGCAAGGGCTGCGATCTGCTGGTGGCCAACGACGTCTCGGCCGCCGGGGGCGTGATGGGGGGACGGGACAACACCGTCCACCTCGTCGGACGCGACGGCTCCGTCGAGACCTGGCCGACCCTCGACAAGGACGAGGTCGGGCGCCGGCTCGTCGCGCGGTTCGCCGCGCTGTTGACGGCGTGATGCGGTGCGACAAAAACTGCGGAGCCTCCGGCCCGCCCCGCGCGTTAAGACTTGACTAACCCGTCTCTCGGCATCATTCCGGCGTCGCCTGCGACTCCGGCCCGTGCCGGTCGTGCGGCCCCATAGGACCTGACTGACCCAATGCCCAGCGACAGTAGTCGATGGACCGCGCCGCCTTCGGCCGTCCGCGTGCGTCAAGCCTGATCGTTGGATCGGGTTCGCCCGCGATCGGCCCCCGGTGGCCGGTCGAACGAGGTGAGCCCATGACCGTCTTGAAGCTTTCTGCCTTTCCGGCAGCGTTTCGCACGAACCTCCGTCCCGCGAGCGAATTCCGCCTGCGCGTCGCCCGACCCCGGCCGGCCCGCAAGTCGCCCCCAAAGGTTCCCCGGAAGAAAGCCCGCGATGCCAACGTCGCCCTGATCATGGCGGTGATGATGAGCCTTGTCTTCGCGCCCGTAATCGGCATGCACCTGTTCGCGACCTTCGGGCCGGCCGACCTCGGGACGCCGAAGCCCGCCGCCGAGGTCGTCTCGCGCTCCGTGCCCGCCCTGCCCCCGGGCTGACCCTCAGTCGCCCGTGGCGGCGGGGTCCATGTAGACGGCCTCCCAGACATGGCCGTCCGGGTCCTGGAAGCTGCAGGCGTACATGAAGCCGTGATCCATGAGCGGCTGCCACGGCCGGCCCCCGGCGGCCAAGGCCTGAGCCAGCATCGTGTCCACCGCCGCGCGGGACTCCACCGAGACGCAGGTCAGGACCTCGGTGGCGGCGTGAGCATCGCTGATCGGCCCGGTGATGAAATCCCGGAAGCGGCGCTCCGCCAGCAGCATGACGAAGATGTTCTCCGCCACGATCATACAGGCGGCTTCGTCGTTGGAGAAATTCGGGTTGAAGCTGAACCCGAGGGTGCCGAAGAAGGCCCGTGAGACCGTGAGGTCCTTCACGGGGAGGTTCACGAAGATCATCCGCATGTTTCGTCTCCCCGTGGATGAACCCTGTCAGGCCGGTGCCTGGGCCGCCTCGTGCCGGGCCGCCAGGGCGGCGTCCTCAGCCGCGACCTTGATGGCGGCGGGCCGCCCGTTGACCCGGTCGATATAGGCTCGGATCACCGGTTCCTCGGGGACGAGCTTGAAACTCGTGGTCCAACCGAGCGCCGTGCCCCACAGGACATCGGCGGCGGTGAAGCGCTCGCCGAGGAGATAGGGGCCTTTGGCGAGTGCCCCCAAAAGGGTCGCCATCACCGTGTCGAAATCGCCGTAGGCCGACATGGCGCGCGGGCCCGCCTCGCGCTGGAGCGCCCGGTCGATCACCGCCGGCTCGAAGCTCGACCCGTAATAGACCATCCAGCGCAGATACGGACCGCGCAGCGGGTCGTCGAGGGCCGGGGCGAGTCCCGTCCCGGGGAACAGGTCGGCGAGGTAGAGGTAGATCGCCGCCTGCTCGGTCACGAGGGCCTCGCCATGGGTCAGCGCCGGCACCTTTCCCATGGGGTTGATCGCGAGGTAGGCCGCCACGCGGTGCTCGCCCGCCTTCATGTTCAGCACGTTCAGGCGGTGCGGCGCCCCGAGTTCTTCGAGCAGGATGCGCACCCCCGTCGAGCGGGTGTTGGGCGAATGGTAGAGCGTGATCTCGGAAGCCAAGCGGGTGCCTTTCGCGAATCGTCCGCCGCAGGGTCTGCGCCGGACGCGCCAGCGTCAACCGCCCCGGATTCCGCTTCGCCGGGCATCGACGGCCTGGGCCAGGAGGCACAGGATCTCGAACGTCAGGGTGGCGCCCGCCAGCGCCGTGATGCCGGATGGGTCGAGCGGCGGGGCGACCTCGACCAGGTCGGCGCCGACGAGGTCGAGGCCCGCCAGGGCACGGACGAGGGAGAGGGCCTCCCGGCTCGTGAACCCTCCCATCTCCGGGGTGCCGGTGCCGGGAGCGTAGGCCGGATCGAGGGCGTCGATGTCGAAGCTGAGATAGGCCGGCCCCGCGCCGATCACGGCGTGAGCCTCGGCCGCGACGGCGGGCAGGCCCCGCGCCGCCACCGCGTCCATGGGGACGATCCGCACGCCCTGGGCCCGGGCCCAGTCGAGTTCGTCGGCGGCGTCGACGCTGCCGCGCAGCCCGATCTGGATCATCCGCTTCGGGTCGAGGACGCCGTCCTCGATGGCCCGGCGGAACGGCGTGCCGTGGGTGAGTCGGCTGCCGTCGTACTGGCCGTCGTCGGTGTCGCTGTGGGCGTCGATATGGACGAGGCCGAGCGGCCGGTCGCGGCCGAGCGCCCGCAGGACCGGGTAGGTCACGAAATGATCGCCGCCGACGGAGAGGGGCACGATCCCGGCGGCGGCGAGCGGCGCGTAGAAGGCTTCGATCCGCCCGGCGGTGGCGGCGACGTCGATGGGGTTGACGCGGACGTCCCCGAGATCGGCGCAGGCGGCGAGATCGTAGGGCGCGACGCCCGTACTGGCGTTCAGCGCCCGCGTGCCGGTGGAGGCCTCGCGCACGCCGCGCGGCCCGAGGCGCGCGCCCGGCCGGTTGGTCGTGGCCCCATCGAACGGGATGCCGACGAGGCCGATATCGATCCGACCCGGGGCCTCGGCGGGATCGAGGATGGGAAGGCGCATGAAGCTCGCGATCCCCGAGAAGCGCGGACTCTCCATGCCGGACGGCGGGCGATGGCGTGCGATCCGCGCCGCATCCGTTTCCTCCGGCATCGGCCTTCCTCCCTGCGTGCTCCGAACCGGATCATCGCGTGCGGGTGGGGTGCCGATCAAGCGAGGGAGATTGGCGAAGCTCGGCGACACGGCGATGACGCTCGCGTTGACGGATCGGCGGTGCGTGGCTATAGAGCGCGGATTGCCAACGGTCGCGGTCATCCCTGCCCGTCGGCTTCGCCATTGCCCGAACAACCTGCACGCGATCGTACGACACTCCGGCCCGCGGGCCCGTCGGGATCGCCTCAAACGTGATGAGGATGCCCCATGGCCAACACCGTGTCGGCCAAGAAAATGACCCGCAAGATCGCGAAGCGGACCGCTGTGAACCGCTCGCGCCGCAGCCGCATGCGCACCTTCGTCCGCAAGGTCGAAGAGGCCATTGCCGGCGGCGACCAGACCAGCGCGCTGACCGCCCTGCGGGAAGCCGAGCCCGAGATCATGCGGGCCGCCCAGCACGGCATTGTGCACAAGAACAACGCGTCCCGGAAGGTCTCGCGCCTCGCGGCTCGGGTCAAGGCGCTCGCCGCCTAAGCCTTCCTTCTTTAGGACCCATTGCGAAGAAAGCCCGGCAGCGATGCCGGGCTTTCTTCGTTTTCGGCTGTCCGCTTGCCGGCTCGATCCAGCGGGGCGTCTCCATCCTGGACGCGGTGGCGAGATCCGCAGCCCGGGTTTGTTAACGCTGATGGAAAATCTCGCGAGTTGAAGAGTCTTAACGCCAAGTGTAACTTAACGAACGCTTGAGAAGACGCGATAAAAGCCGTGCATCCCCGAGTCGAGAGCGAATCATGCACAAGGTCGGTCTCTTCGTTCGACTCGTCCTGCAAAACCCTCGTCCCGATACGTGCTTATTTCGCTATCCCCGTTAGTCCCGTTGTTAGGAGAACCGTAGCTTATTGTTGATAGGCTGGTTTCATCGGTAAAAGGCGCCCTGGGTCCATTGACTCCGGCGCGAAGATCTGGGCTCCGCGAATGGCTCGCGGGGCGCGACGTCAGTCAAGTGTGCGTACGTACCGATGGCGGCTCTCCGTCCTCGGCGCGAGGAGAGCGATGATGCATGTCGACGGTAGCGTGTCCGGCAACGCCGAGACGGGCATGAGCGGCGTGAGCGGCACCGATCCGGTGGCCGCCTGGGCTCGGGTGAAGCGCCGCTTGCGGGCGGAACTGGGAGAGGACGTGTTCGCGAGCTGGTTCGCTCGCCTCGAATTGCTGGAGGTCTCCGGCGCGACGGCGCGCCTCACGGTGCCCACCCGCTTCCTCAAGAGCTGGATCGAGTCGCACTACATCGACCGCGTCCTGAACACCTTCCGCAGCGAGGTCGAGGAGGTCTCCCGCATCGACGTGTCGGTGCGCGGTCCCGCCGCCGCCCGTCCGGCCGCCACCGCGAGCGCGGCCCAGAAGCCCGCCATGGCGCCGAGCCCCCTCGCCCGCCTCCAGGCCGCCGGCTCCGGGATGCAGGCGCCGAGCGACTCCGAGTCCGACGTCCCCGTCTCGGCCCGCGCCGAGGGCGGCTCCGGCGATCTCAACGGCGCGCCGCTCGACAACCGCCTCACCTTCACGAGCTTCGTCGTCGGTCGCTCAAACGCCCTCGCTCACGCGGCCGGCGAGCGTGTCGCCCGCCACGACGGCCAGGGCGCGCTCTACAACCCGCTGTACCTCCATGCGGGCGTGGGTCTGGGCAAGACCCACCTGCTGCACGCCATCGGCCATGCCGCCCGCGATTCCGGCCGCCGGGTGATCTACCTCACCGCCGACCGCTTCATGTACGGGTTCGTCAACGCCCTGAAGACCCAGAACGCGCTCGCCTTCAAGGAGCGCCTGCGTGCCATCGACCTCCTCATCCTCGACGACGTGCAGTTCATCCAGGGCAAGTCTATCCAGGCCGAGTTCGGACACACCATCAACGCCCTGATCGACGCCGGCCGCCAGGTCGTGGTCGCTTCCGACCGTCCCCCGACGGAGCTCGAAGCCCTTGAAGAGCGCGTCCGCTCGCGCCTGGCCGGCGGCCTCGTGGTGGAGATCGGCACTCTGGACGAGCAGCTGCGCACCTCGATCCTGTCGGCGCGTCTCGCGGCGGTGCAGGTCTCGCATCCGAGCTTCGAGGTCTCGCCCACGGTGGCGACCTACGTCGCCCGGGCGATCACCGCCAACGGCCGCGATCTCGAAGGCGCTGTGAACCGGCTCCTGGCCCACGCCACCCTCACGGGGGCGGCCGTGACCATGGAGACCGCCGAGGCCGCGATCCGGGATCTGGTGAAGAACCGCGAGCCCAAGCGCATCAAGATCGAGGACATCCAGAAGCTGGTGGCCTCGCGCTACAACGTCTCGCGCTCCGACATCCTGTCCGAGCGGCGCACGGCCGCCGTGGTCAAGCCGCGCCAGATCGCCATGTACCTCTCGAAGGTGCTGACCTTGCGCTCGCTGCCCGAGATCGGCCGGCGCTTCGGCGGCCGCGACCACACCACGGTGCTGCACGCGGTGCGCAAGATCGACAAGCTCATCGGCGAGGACAACGTGCTGAACGACGAGGTCGAGCTCCTGAAGCGCATGCTGCAGGATTGAGGCGCGTCCGGCGGTGGAGCCTCTCGGCTCCGCCGCCGATCGAGTTCGGGATAGCCGGCCTCTCGCACTTGCGTTCGCCGATGGGCTTCGCCAAGTTCATCGGCCACGGTGCCATTCCACGTTAACACCACGTTACCTTGCCACGCGGAATGCCGAGGCGCGACGCCGCGCCGGCTCAAGCGACGTCCACCTTCAGACCACGAGTTTTGTCGATGAGAGTCACTGTCGAGCGCGCGGCCCTCCTTCGTTCGCTCGGCCACGTGCACCGCGTGGTCGAGCGCCGCAACACCATTCCGATCCTGTCCAACGTGCTCCTGCGCGCCGGACCGTCAGGCCTGGAGCTGCGCGCCACCGATCTCGACATCGAGGTCACGGAGACGATTCCCGCCGATGTGGCGGATGCCGGCGCCACCACCGTGCCGGCGCACGTCATCTACGACATCGTCCGCAAGTTGCCCGACGGCGCCCAGGTCTCCCTGGAGACGAGCGGCGAGACCGGTCAGATGACCATCCGCTCAGGCCGCTCGCGGTTCTCGCTGGGCGCCCTGCCGGAGGGCGATTTCCCCGATCTCGCGGCCGGCGAGCTTCCGAACCGGTTCACCCTGGCGGCGGCCGACCTCAAGCGCCTCATCGAGAAGACCCAGTTCGCCATCTCCACGGAGGAGACGCGCTACTACCTCAACGGCATCTACCTCCACACCATCGAGTCCGAGGGCTCCTTGAAGATGCGCGCCGTGGCGACCGACGGCCACCGCCTCGCCCGCGTCGAGATCGAGGCGCCCGACGGCAGCCGCGACATGCCGGGCATCATCGTGCCCCGCAAGGCCGTGGCCGAGATCATCAAGCTCGTGGAGGATGGCGGCGAGGGCGTCGAGATCGACCTGTCCTCGGCCAAGATCCGCTTCAAGTTCGCCAGCGGCGTGGTGCTGATCTCCAAACTCATCGACGGCACCTTCCCGGATTACCAGCGGGTGATCCCCTCCGGGAACGACAAGTTCCTCACCGTCCAGCGCGACCAGTTCGCCCGCGCCGTGGACCGCGTCTCGACCATCTCGTCCGAGCGCGGCCGCGCGGTGAAGCTCGCCGTGCAGGAGGGGCGCCTCGCACTCTCCGTCAACAATCCGGATTCCGGCAGCGCCACGGAGGAACTCGACGTCGATTACGACGCCGCCGCCCTCGATATCGGCTTCAACGCCCGTTACCTCCTCGACATCACCGGCCAGCTCGAGGGCGACACCGCCCTGTTCAAGCTCGCCGACCCGGGCTCGCCGACCCTGATCCAGGACCGCGAGGGCGCGCCCGCGCTCTACGTGCTGATGCCGATGCGGGTGTGATCGCGACCGTCTCTTCCAATCCCATCGAGACTGTGCGTGAGGGTACATCAGCGGGTCGGGGCCTTCGCCTCACCCGCCTGATCTGTCGCGACTTCCGCAACCACGCCGACCTCGATCTCGCCGTGGGCCGTCGGTTTGTCGCGCTGGTGGGCGAGAACGGCGCCGGCAAGACCAACCTGCTGGAGGCCGTGTCCCTGTTCTCGCCGGGTCGGGGCCTGCGCCGCGCCGACCTCGCCGGCATGGCCCGGACCGGGGGACCGGGCGGCTTCGCCGTGTCGATGACCCTGGCGGCGGGCGAGGGCGAGCACCGGGTCGGCACCGGCTACGAGCCGCCGGGCTTCGACGGGCGTGCGTCGCGCCTGTGCCGCATCGACGGAGCCACCGCCTCCTCCCCCGTCGCGTTCTGCGAATTCCTGCGCGTGGTCTGGCTCACCCCCGACCTCGACGGCCTGTTCCGGGGGCCGGCCGGCGACCGTCGCCGCTTTCTCGACCGGCTGGTGCTCGCGGTCGACGCCACCCACGGCGCCCGGGTCAATGCCCTGGAGCGGGCATTGCGGTCCCGCAACCGCCTCCTGGAGGAGCGTCCCAACGACGGGCAATGGCTGGATGCCATCGAGCGCGAGGTGGCCGAACTCGGCGTCGCCGTGGCGCTGGCCCGCCGCGAGACCACGGAGCGCCTCGACCGCCTCATCGCCGAGGGGCGCGACGACGCGCAGCCCTTCCCCTGGGCGGCCCTGCGGCTGGAGGGCGACCTCGACGACCTCGTCGCCGTCTGGCCGGCACTCGAGGCCGAGGACCGCTTCCGCATGGCCTTGCGCCAGGGCCGTGCTCGCGACCGCGCCGCCGGGCGCACCCTCAGCGGGCCGCAGACCAGCGATCTCGTGGTGCGCCACGGCCCCAAGGACGTGCCGGCCGCCACTGCCTCCACGGGAGAGCAGAAGGCCCTGCTCATCGGACTCGTCCTCGCCCATGCCCGCCTCGTCCAGGTCATGTGCGGGATCGCCCCCCTCGTCCTCCTCGACGAAGTCGCTGCCCACCTCGACCCGCGCCGCCGCGCCGGCCTGTTCGACGCCCTGGAAGCCCTGTCGGGTCAGGTCTGGATGACCGGAGCCGACCCGGCCCTGTTCGCGGAGCTGGACGGCCGCGCCGATCTGGTGAGGATCGTCGACGGGCGCGTCGCCGCGCCCTGAATCGCCGGTGGGCCATGTCGATCGCGAATCTCATCCTGTTTGCCGGCATCTACGCCGTCGCGGTGGCCTCCCCGGGGCCCGGCATCGCCGCCCTGGTGGCGCGGGTGCTGGCGCGCGGGACGGGCGGCATCGGGGCCTTCATCGCCGGCTTCGTCGTGGGCGATCTCGTCTGGTTCGGCGTGGCGGCGGCCGGTCTGGCCCTCCTCGCACGGTCCCTCGCCGTCGCGTTTGTCGTCCTGAAGTACGCCGGTGCCGCCTACCTCGCGGTTCTCGCCTGGAAAGCCTGGACCGCGCCCGTGGAGCCCGTCGAGACCGCACGCGTGGCCGCGGACGGCCGGATACGCCTGTTCCTCGGCGGCCTCGTTCTCACCCTCGGCAACCCGAAGGTGATCCTGTTCTTCCTCGCGCTCCTGCCGGGTGTGGTTGACCTCGATCACCTGACCCCCCTCGGCTTCGCCGGGATCGGCGCCACGATCGTCGTCGTCCTGAGTACCGTCCTGGCGGCCTATGCCGCGGCTGCGGCCCGCGCCCGGCGGGTCTTCACCTCGGTTCGCGCGCGGCGGGCGATCAATCGCGGCGCCGGGACGGTGATGGCGGGCGCGGCGGTCGCCGTCGCCACGCGGTGAACCTCACGCGAGGGCGGACGGAATGTCGGTCCGGGAAAAATCGGTGCCGATGAACAGGAGCGGCACATCATGCGCGCGGGCGCAGGCATAAGCGAAGCAGTCGCCCATGTTGAGCTGTGCCGGGTGGCCGCGGCCCTTGCCGTAGCGTGCATAGGCGGCCAGGGCGCCGTGCGCCTCGTCGTCGGTCATGGGCACCACTCGGATGCGCGCCTGCTCCAGCAGGCCGCGCACCTCCGTTTCGGCTGCATCGACCGACAGGCCCTTCTTGCGGCAGATGGCGCTCGCGGCTTCGAAGATGGCGAGTGCCGAGGTGATGGGCCGGCTGGCCGCTTCGAGGCAGCCGAAAAGGGCGACATCTTCCTCCTCTCCGGCCAGGATCGCGACCATCGCGGACGCATCGACGAACATCACGGCTCCCCGTTGAGGTCGTCGAAGAAAGCCTTGTCCGCCTCCAAGCCCGTGTCGGGATGGCGGGCGATCCGTGCCCGTGCCGGCCGCAGGCGTTCCAGGAGCGACGGCGTCCGCTCCAGGCGCTCGACCTCGCGCACCAGCGCGGTGCGCACCGCCTCGGTCTTGCTGACCTTGGCCAAGGCCGCCACCTTCTCCGCGAGGCGATTCACCTCCTCGCTTCGGATGTTGAGAGGCATTAGGATCGTTCCCGTGTAGACAATCGAAGCGTAGTGCCTACACGGCGGCCATTCAAGCCGACCCCCGAAATCACCACCCCAAGGTTTGCGATGACCAGCCGTCTCGACGAGGCCCGCGCCGCGTTGAAAACGACCTTCGGCTACGACGATTTCCGCCCCGGCCAGGACGAGGTCATCGGCGCGGTGCTCGACGGGACCGACGTGTTCGCCGTGATGCCCACGGGCTCGGGCAAGTCGATGACCTACCAGCTGCCCGCCCTGGTGGAATCGTCCCTCACCGTGGTGGTCTCGCCCCTCATCGCCCTGATGCACGATCAGGTTCAGCAGATGCTCGGCTTCGGTGTCGCGGCCGCGACCCTCAACTCCTCCGTGCCCGAGGCGACCTCGCGCGAGACCTGGCGCCGGATCCGCTCCGGGGATCTGCGCCTGCTCTTCGTCTCGCCCGAGCGGCTGATGATGGAGGGATTGATGGACGCCCTGCGCGGGGCCGGGGTCCGACGTCTCGCTGTGGACGAGGCCCACTGCGTCTCGCAATGGGGCCACGATTTCCGGCCCGAGTATCGCGACCTGTCCCGCGCCCGCGAAGCGCTCGGCAACGTCCAGACCGTGGCGCTGACCGCCACCGCCGACAAGGCGACGCGGGCCGACATCACCGAGCGGCTGTTTCCGGCGGGCCGCGAACTCAAGGCCTTCGTTCATTCCTTCGACCGGCCGAACATCCGCCTGACCTTCGTGCCGAAGGACAATCCCACCCGGCAGATCGAGCGCTTCCTCAAGCACCGGCGCTCGGAGAGCGGGATCATCTACTGCTCCTCGCGCAAGCGTACGGAGCAGCTCGCCGAGAGCCTCGCCAAGGACGGCTTCAACGCCCTGCCCTATCACGCCGGCCTCGACCAGGGCACGCGGATGAAGAACCAGGACACGTTCCTGCAGGAGGACGGGGTGGTGATGACCGCGACCGTCGCCTTCGGCATGGGCATCAACAAGCCCGACGTGCGCTTCGTCTGCCATGCCGACATGCCGTCCAACGTCGAGGGCTACTACCAGGAGATCGGCCGCGCCGGCCGCGACGGCCTGCCCGCCGACACGCTCACCATCTACGGCCTCGACGACATGTCCCTGCGGCGGCGCCAGATCGACGAGAAGGAGGTGCCGGACGAGCGCCGCCGCGTCGAGCGGCGCAAGCTCGAGGCGATGATCGCGCTCTGCGAGGGCGCCACCTGCCGCCGCCAATCCCTGCTCGGCTATTTCGGCGAGGCGAGCGAGCCCTGCGGGCGCTGCGACCTGTGCCGCTCCGGCGTCTCGCTCGTCGACGCCACGGTGCCGGCACAGAAGCTGCTCTCGGCCATCGTCCGCACCGGCCAGCGCTTCGGCGCGGCCTATGTCTGCGACGTGGTCCACGGCAAGGAATCCGACCCGATCCGCCGCAACGGCCACGCCGCCCTCAAGACCTTCGGCGTCGGCGCCGACAAGCCCGTCGCCGCTTGGCGCGCCATGCTGCGCCAGCTCTTCGCCGCCGGCGCCGTCTCCGAGAACGGCGACGGCTTCGGCGGGTTGTCACTCACCGACAAGGGCGAGGCGATCCTGTTCGGTCGCGAGACCATCCAGATGCGGCCCGACCCCGAGCCGAAGGTGGCCGAGCCGCGAGACCGCAAGCGGGCGGCCTCCCGCGACGACGCCAGCCTCGACCTCGATCCCGCCACCGAGGCCCTGTTCCAGCACCTGCGCGGCCTGCGCGCCACCATCGCCCGAGCCGAGGGCATCGCCGCCTTCATGGTGTTTCCCGACCGCACCCTCATCGAGATGGCCCGCTCGAAACCCGTCGATCTCTACGCCCTGCGCACGGTCCACGGCGTCGGCGAGCGCAAGCGCGAGGCCTATGGCGCACGCTTCGTCGAGGCCATCGCCGAGTTCCTGTCGCACGCGCCGGCCGGATCGGCGTGATGCGGTTTGGCACTCGTCGGACGGGATGCGCATCGTGTAGGGACGAGCGCTGTCGCCCATCGCGCCCGGCGCGAATCATTTAATCCACGCATGACCGGACGGATCGACCCATCCCTCAGGACGCCCCTTCAGCCGAGACACGGTCGCGCGAGACCTTCCTGCGCCAAGTCTTCTACATGCCGGGCTTCGACCCGCGCGCGCCCGAGACCTACTGGGGTCTGTTCCGTCGCGAGAGCCGCCTGACCGCCACCCGGCGCGCCATGGCGATCACCGTGAGCGATCCCGACCGCTCGCCCGACGGCTTGCGCCTCGACTGGCGCGTGGAGGCGGACGGGGCGCAGACCCGCTACACCCTCCTGCGCTGGGACGACATCGTCGCGGCCCGGTTCCCCCGTGGGAACGCGCGCCGCCTTCTCGCCGTGCCGGCCCTGTGGTGGCGGCTCTGGCGTTCGGGCTACCTTCGGCGATTCCGCCGCGAGGCAAGGCGCTTCGCCCGGGTGATCGTCGGCGTCCACCTCATCTACCTCGCGCTGGTGGCCCTCAGCCTCGCCGCCGCCCTCGGTCTGACCGCCCTGTTGCCCATCGCGTCCGGGCACTGGACCAGCCTCGCCGTGCCGGTCCTCGCCTACGCGATCCTGACCGGGCTCATGGCGGCGACGCGCGGAAAACCGTTCTACGTCGCCCACCTCGTCGACGACACCGCCTTCACCCACGACCACGCCGGCGGGACCGACGCGCGGATGCAGGCCCGCCTCGACGCCTTCGCCGACCTCATCCGGGCGGCGGACGGACGAGCGGACGAGATCGTGGTGATCGGCCATTCCTCGTCGAGCTTCCTCGGGATCGAGGCCCTCGACCGGGTGCTCGCCCGCGATCCCGAATTCGGACGGCGCGGCACCCCGGTCTCGTTCGTCAGCATCGGCAGCGTGATCCCGTGGATCACCCTCGATCCCCGGGCCGTCGCCGTGCGCGCGTCCCTGGCCCGCGTCGCGGCCTGCGACGCCATCGGCTGGCTCGATGTCCGCGCCAAGTGGGACTGGCTCTCCATCCACAAGCGCAATCCCCTGAGCGCGTCGCGGGTCCCGGCGCCGGCGGCGCACCGGCCGGTGGAGATCCATGTCCGGATCGAGGATCTCATCGAGAAGCGCATCCTCAAGCGGCGCAAGTGGAACCTGTTCCGCATGCACTTCCAGCTGCTCATGTCGAGCCGCGACCCGCACGCCTTCGACTACGTCGCCTTCGTCGCCGGGCCCGAGCCGGTCCACGCCGCCATCCGGCGCTGGCGCGACGGCGCGGAACATCCCAAGGCCCGCGTGACGGAGGAATCCGCCGTTCCGTAGCCCGCGCGGAACGGTCCGGGCGCGATCGCGTGTTGCCAGGGCGCGCCCTAACCCTCTAGAGCCGTCACGACCGAGACGGCCATACGGGATCGTGTCGAGAGGGGCCGCATGTTCCGCAACGATGTTCCGATCACCCCCGAACTGGTGCGCCAGCACGGCCTGACGCCCGACGAGTACGACCGCTTTCGCGGCCTCATCGGGCGCGACCCGACGCTGACCGAGCTCGGCATCGTCTCGGCCATGTGGAACGAGCACTGCTCGTACAAGTCCTCGCGAAAACACCTGCGCGGGTTGCCGACGAAGGCGCCGTGGGTGATCCAGGGCCCGGGCGAGAACGCCGGCGTCATCGACATCGGCGATGGGCTCGCCTGCGTCTTCAAGATGGAGAGCCACAACCACCCGAGCTTCATCGAGCCCTACCAGGGCGCGACCACGGGCGTCGGCGGCATCCTTCGCGACGTGTTCACCATGGGGGCGCGACCCATCGCGGCGCTCAATGCGCTCCGCTTCGGCTCGCCCGACCACCCCCGCACCCGCCACCTCGTCTCGGGCGTGGTCGCGGGCATCGGCGGCTACGGCAATTCCTTCGGCGTGCCGACGGTCGGCGGCCTCATGGGCTTCCACTCGCGCTACGACGGCAACATCCTCGTCAACGCCATGGCGGTGGGTCTGGCGAAAACCGACGCGATCTTCTACGCGGCGGCCACCGGCGTCGGAAATCCCATCGTCTATCTCGGCTCGAAGACCGGCCGCGACGGCATCCACGGCGCCACCATGGCGTCGGCCGAGTTCGACGACGCCTCGGAATCGAAGCGCCCCACGGTGCAGGTCGGCGACCCGTTCGCGGAAAAACTCCTGCTGGAGGCCTGCCTCGAGCTCATGGCGTCGGGTGCCGTCATCGCCATCCAGGACATGGGTGCGGCGGGCCTCACCTGCTCGGCCGTCGAGATGGGCGCCAAGGGCGATCTCGGCGTCGAACTCCACATCGAGAAGGTCCCGGCCCGCGAGGCCGGCATGACCGCCTACGAGATGATGCTGTCGGAGAGCCAGGAGCGGATGCTCATGGTCCTCAAGCCCGGCATGGAGGCGGAGGCCGAGGCCATCTTCGTGAAGTGGGGCCTCGATTTCGCGGTCATCGGCCACACCACCGACACGCTGCGCTTCGTGGTCAAGCACGACGGCGTCGTGATGGCCGACCTGCCGATCAAGGAGCTCGGCGACGAGGCGCCCCTCTACGACCGACCGCACGTCGCCAACACCCATCAGCCGGTGATCCTGGCGTCCGACGTGCCCGAGACGGTCGGCGGCGCCGAGGCGCTGAAGCGCCTCATCGGCTCGCCGGACCTGTCTTCGAAGCGCTGGGTCTACGAGCAGTACGACCACTTCATCGGCGGCAACACCGTCCAGAAGCCCGGCGGGGATGCCGCCATCGTGCGCGTCGAGGACGGCCCCAAGGGCCTCGCCATGACCGCCGACGTGACGCCGCGCTACTGCGAGGCCGATCCCGTCGAGGGCGGCCGGCAGGCCGTGGCGGAAGCCTGGCGCAACATCACGGCGGTGGGCGCGACCCCGCTCGCCATCACCGACAACCTCAATTTCGGCAACCCCGAGAAGCCGGAGGTGATGGGCCAGCTCGTCGGCTGTCTCAAGGGCATCGGCGAGGCCTGCCTGGCGCTCGACTTCCCCGTCGTCTCCGGCAACGTCTCGCTCTACAACGAGACCAACGGCGTGGGCATCCTGCCGACCCCGACCATCGGCGGCGTCGGCGTGCTCGCCGACGTGACGCGGCATGCCACGATCGACCTCAAGCGCGCGGGCGACCTGCTGGTGCTGGTGGGCGACACCGGCGGCTGGCTCGGCCAGTCCGTCTACCTCGCCGTCATCGCCGGCCGCGAGGAGGGCGCGCCGCCGCCCGTGGACCTCGCCGCCGAGCGCCGCAACGGCGATTTCGTGCGCGGCCTCATCGTCTCCGGTCAGGTCGATACCGTGCACGATCTCTCGGATGGCGGCCTCGCCGTGGCGCTCGCCGAGATGGCCATGGCCGGCGGGATCGGCGCGGCGCTCCCCGAAGTACCGGCCGGCATGGCGACGCATGCCTACCTCTTCGGCGAGGATCAGGCCCGCTATCTCCTCGCCGTCGATGCCGAGACCGCGCCGGATCTCCTCTACAGCGCCTCGGCGCAGGGCATCGACGCCCTCGTGGTCGGCGTGACGGGGGGCGACACCCTGACCCTGCCCGGCGGCCTGACCATCGCCCTCGCCGAACTGCGCGAAGCCCACGAGGGTTGGCTGCCGGCCTACATGGCGAGCCAGCCTGCCGGCGTGCCGGCCTGACCCGAACACTCATCAGGAGATCATCCCATGCCCATGGACGCGCGCGAGATCGAGGCGATGATCCGGGAGGCCCTGCCCGACGCCCGGATCGAGATCAAGGATCTGGCCGGCGACGGCGACCACTACGCCGCCACCGTCCTGTCCGCCGCCTTCAAGGGCAAGACCCGGGTGGCCCAGCACCAGATGGTCTACGGCGCGCTCCAGGGGCGCATGGGGGGCGTGCTCCACGCCCTTGCGCTCACCACGGGCGTCCCCCAGGATTAGAGCGTCCTTCGGAGACGAAGGATCTCACGGGCGGACCGCATGGACCAGCCGAGCCTCTACGACGACGACATCGTGACGTGGGCCGAGCAGCAAGCCTCGACCCTTCGCGAACTCGCGCGCCGGCCGGACCTGTCGAACATCCTCGATTGGGAGAACGTCGCCGGGGAGATCGAAAGCGTGGGGCGTTCGCAGATCGGCGCCGTGGAGAGCCTGCTGGCGCAGACCCTGGCGCACTTGCTCAAGCGCTTGTCCGCACCGGATACTCTGTCCGTCGAGCATTGGCGCAAGGAAGCCGGAACGTTCCAGGTCGCCGCGTTCACCCGCTACGAGCGGTCGATGCGCCAGCGCCTGGACTGGGATAAGATCTGGTCCGTGGCCCAGTCACACGCGAAATTGGGCCTGACCGCTTATGGGGACACCCTTCTGCCCCACCTGCCGGCACGATGCCCTCTCGGACCGGACGACCTTCTCGTCACGCCCTTCGATCTGGATGCCGCCCTCCGTGCCATCGCGGACTCGACGGCCTTGAAATCGACGAATCAATCCTGACCTCAACGGTGACGCACACCGTTCCTGACAACGCGAGGATTCCCATGACCGACGCCAACACCGCCATCAAGACCGAGATCGAGTCCCAGGACGTGGTCGTGTTCATGAAGGGCACGCCGCAATTTCCCATGTGCGGCTTCTCGGGCCAGGTCGTGCAGATCCTCAACTACCTCGAAGTGCCGTTCAAGGGCGTGAACGTCCTCGACGACATGGCGATCCGCGACGGCATCAAGGCCTTTTCGAACTGGCCGACGATCCCGCAGATCTACGTGAAGGGCGAGTTCGTCGGCGGCTGCGACATCACCCGCGAGATGTTCCAGTCGGGCGAGCTGCAGCAGTTCCTGTCCGAGAAGGGCATCCCGGTGAAGGCCGCGGCCCCGGCCGCCTGAGACGGCTGACCGATTCGTGAACGGAAGAGGGCGCCGCGGGCGCCCTTTTTCATGTCGCGCAACGGGTGGCCGCCTCGGCCGTTGGTGGGACAGCACCACGGTGCCGGAGCGGTTCCGATGCACGATGCGATCATCGTCGGTGGCGGTCCCGCCGGCCTCAATGCCGCGCTCATCCTCGGGCGCTGCCGCCGCTCGGTCCTCCTCGTCGACGCCGGTGACCCCCGCAACGCCGCGACGCCCCGGACCTGGGGCCTGTTCACCCGCGACGGCACCGCGCCCGCCGACCTGCGGGCGCAGGCCCGGGCCGACCTCGACCGCTATCCGACGGTGGAATGCCGTACCGCCGAGGCGACGCGGGCCAGCCGCGAGGGCGATGCCTTCGCGGTCGTCCTCGCCGACGGCCGGACCGAACGGGCGCGCCGGCTGATCCTCGCCACGGGGTTGCGCCAAGACCTTCCCGACGTCGAGGGGTTCGACACCTACTGGGGACGCGGCGTTCACACCTGTCCGTATTGCGACGGCTACGAGCATTGCGACCAGTCCCTCGTCGCCTACGGCCACGGCCATGCCGGGGCGGCCTTGGCCCTCGAACTCACCGTCTGGAGCCGCGACGTCACCCTCTGCACCGACGACCGGGCCGACACCCTGTCGGCGCCCGACCGCGCCCGCCTCGCCCGCAACGGGATCGCGGTCGCGGACGGCGCCGTGGCCCGCCTGACGGGGGATGGGACCCGGGCCGCGCGCCTGGTTTTCGCGGACGGGACGGGCCGACCTTGCAGGGCGGTCTTCCTCACGCCCGGGGGATGCCACCCGTCGCCCCTCATCGCGCAGCTCGGCTGCGACCTGTCGCCCAAGGGTATCGTGCCGACGGGCGAGTACGAAGCCACCAACGTGCCCGGCCTCTACGTCGCCGGCGATGCCTCGCGGCGGGTCCAGTTCGCCGTGGTCGCAGCGGCCGAAGGGGCAATGGCGGCCTTCGCGATCAACACCGAGCTCCTGAAGGCCGATATCGCCCGGCTCTGAGGAAAAGCCGGGGCGCGAATCATCCGGACCGAATCGGGCGACTTTTGGGCATAATGGAGGCGCGGCCACCCGGACGGCGTGCAATCGCTGGACGGCGGTGGAGCGCGTTCTTCAAGGAATCGATGTATTCACGTGCGCCGCCACACGGGAAAGATCGGTGAAAATACGCAAACGTAAATTAATCATCAATTATGGCGTGCGTTCGGAACTTTTTGGCGTTATCCCCGCTTTCTGCCAATGACCGGGTCGCGGCTCCCCATGGAGTCCTCAACGGCGCCGGGTCGGTGAACGCCATGCCAGTGTTCGAAGCCAAGAATCTCGACGCCGAGTTCGAGGGCCACGCCTTCCTCGCCGCCATCCTGCATCCGTCGCAGGAGGCCAAATCCCGTGCCCTGACGCATGGCCGCAACCGGGCCGTCCGCGCTTCGATGATGGCCGATCCGATGACCATCGAGCCGCATTTTCCCATGCGCCCGAACGAGGTGGAGATCGAGGCCCAGGCGACCTGAGCCCGGCCGGGAATCTCGTTGGTCCTTTTACGTCCGCCCGCCTTCCGATCCGCCGCGTCGGTGATCTGACCGGTCTCCAGCCGTCTTTCCGCCAACGGAAGGCGGCTTTTGACGTGCGCCGGACCCGCCGACCGATTCGCGGAGGCCTACCAGGTTTGGGCGGTGATGACGCCCTGCCGGGTCACGACGGCCCAGGCCCTGCCCCGGCGCTCGATGGTCTCGATGCGGCCGACGCCCGGTACGGTGTCGCCGATCCCGACCTCGACGAGGCGGCGCTTGCGGTCCTCCAGCACGGCGATCCCGTCATAGACCTCGCGAACGGCCCAGTTGTCGGTGGCGGGTGGCTTCGGCGCGGCGTGGGCCTTGTCCGCGATCGCCCCGGTCTCCGTCGGCTCCGGCACTGCCTTGGCGGCGACGGGGGCCGGCGCGGGAATGGCGGCGCGCTTTTCGATCTGCGCCGTCAGGGCCGCGAGGCGCCCGGCGTGATCCTTCTCGCTCTGCTCGAGGCGCTCGCTCAGTGTCGCGAACTTGGCGGCGAGGGCCTGCTCCGACCGGCCGACACGATCCATCACGGCGGTGCCCCGCGTGCGGACCTCACCGCGCACTGCGTCCGCGCTGTCCTGCACCTGCGCCAGGCCCTTGCCGAGCTGGGCCAGGGCCGTGGCGATCCGGTCCGTCTCGGCCTGGGCGGTGCCGAGCTGATGCTGGAGCTGCGCGATGGCGGTGGCGGCCCGGTCCTCGCCCGTGGCACCGAGGCGCATCGCGCCGGCGCCGAGGATGCCACCGACCAGGAGAGCCGCTCCGGCGAGGCCGGCGAGGCGCGGGTCGATGCGGCGCATCCACGGTGTGGGAGCGGCCACGGCCGCGGGCGCGACGGCAGGCTTCGGGACTGCCTTGGCGGCCGGTTTGGCCCCCGTCACTGCCTGCTTCAGCAGCGCTTCCGGCGAGGTGTCCGACGCCGTTCCGACCGTGCCCGTCATGACCGATGCTTCCCGAATGATCAGGAAGCATTGGTTAAGCATGCTTGTTTACCAAAGCGTTACCGGGGCGGGCGGCCGCTGAGGCCGCCCGCATCCGCTCAGGCCGCGAGCCCCCGCTGCCGCAGGAGCGGACCGATGCTCGGTAGGCGCCCGCGGAAGGCGGTGTAGGCCTCGCCCGGATCGCGCAGGTTGCCCGCGCCGTAGACGAACTTGCGCAGGCGCGCCGCCGTCTCGGGATGGAAGATGTCGCCGGCCTCGCGGAACGCGTCGAAGGCGTCGGCGTCGAGCACCTCCGACCACAGGTAGCTGTAGTAGCCGGCGGCGTAGCCCTCGCCGGAGAAGATGTGGGCGAAGTGCGGCGAGCGGTGCCGCATGGAGATCTCCGCCGGCATGGCGATGCGGCTGAGCGCGTCGGCCTCGAAGGCCTGCACGTCGAGGCCGTCCTCGCCGGCGCTCGACAGGTGCAGGGTCATGTCGACGATGGCCGAGGAGGTGTACTCGATGGTGGCGAAGCCCTGGTTGAAGGTGCGGGCCGCGAGCAGGCGCTTCAGCAGGTCCTCCGGCATCGGCTCGCCGGTGCGGTAGTGGCGCGCGTGCCGGCGCAGGACCTCCGGCTGCTCGAGCCAGTGCTCGTAGAGCTGCGAGGGCAGCTCGACGAAGTCGCGGGCCACGGCCGTGCCCGACAGGAGCGGATAGGTCACGTCCGACAGGAGCCCGTGCAGGGCGTGGCCGAACTCGTGGAACAGGGTGCGGGCGTCGTCGAAGGACAGCAGGGTCGCCTCGCCCTCCGGCGCCTTGGCGAAATTCATCACGTTGACGATGACCGGCGTGACGACGCCGTTGAGGCGCTCCTGCGCGCGGAAGGCGCTCATCCAGGCGCCGCTGCGCTTCGAGGCGCGGGCGAAGTAGTCGCCGAGGAACACGCCGACCTCCGAGCCGTCGGCGTCGTGGACGGCCCAGGCCCGCACGTCGGGGTGGTAGCGCGGCACGTCGGCGAGTTCCTCGAACCGCAGGCCGAACAGGCGGGTCGCCGTGTCGAAGGCGCCGGCGATGACGCCGTCGAGCGACAGGTACGGCTTGATCTCGCCCTCGTCGAGGTCGTGCTCGGCCCGGCGCAGCTTCTCCGCGTAATGGCGCCAATCGTGTCGGGCGAGGGCGAAATCGTGCCCCTCGGCCCGGACGATGGCCTGGAGCCGGTCGCGCTCGGCCGCCGCCTGGTGGTGGGCCGGGGTCCAGACGTTGCGCAGCAGATCCATGGCGTTGTCGGGGGTGCCCGCCATGGTGTCGGAGAGCTTGAGATGGGCGAAGCTGTCGAAGCCGAGCAGGCGCGCCCGCTCGGCGCGCAGGGCCACGGTCTCGGCGATGAGGCCGCGGTTGTCGGTCTCGCCGCCGTTCTCGCCGCGCTTCGACCACGCGGCGTAGGCGCGTTCGCGCAGATCCCGGCGGGTGGAGAACACAAGGAACGGCTCGATCAGCGAGCGCGACAGGGTGATGACGTGGCCGTGCTTGCCGCCCCGCTCCTTGGCGGCGGAGGCGGCGGCGGCGCGCAGGAACGGCGGCAGGCCGGCGAGGTCCTCTTCGCCGTCGAGCGGCAGGGCGAAGGCGCCCTCGTCGGCCAGCAGGTTCTGGCTGAAGCCCGTGCCGAGTTCGGCGAGCCGCCCGGCGATCTCGGCCATGCGGGTCTTGGCCTCGGGGGCGAGATCGGCGCCGGACAGGCGGAAGCGCGTGCGGTAGCGCTCGAGCACCCGGCGTTCCTCCGGCCCGAGGGCTTCGGCCTCGGCATCGACGGCCGAGATGCGGGCCCACAGGTCGGGGTCGAGGTAGATGGCGCTGCCGTGGCGGGCGAGGACGGGCGAGATCGACCGCTCCACCGCCTGGAGCTCGGGGTTGGTGTGGCTGCCGCTGAGGTTGAAGAACACGTTCGCCACCCGGTCGAGGGCGAGGCCGGCCCGCTCCAGGGCGCCGACGGTGTTGTCGAAGCGCGGGGCCTCCGGATTCTTCGCGATGGCGGCGATCTCGGCCGTGTGCGCGGCGAGCGCGGTCTCGAAGGCCGGCAGGTAATGGGCGGCTTCGATGTGCTCGAACGGCGGCAGGCCGTGGGGCGTCGTCCAGGCGTGCTCCGCGAACGGCCCGATCGACGCGCCGGTGGGGCTGGAGGCGGAAGCGGGGGTGGTGCCGGCGGTCATGGTCATCCTGAGTTCGCGGATCGTATCCCAGCCGCAAGGTAAGCACCGCCCCGCCCCGGTGCAAAGGCCGGGACCGACCTTTGGGCCACGCCTGTTGCCCCTTCGCCCTTGCCGCACGCCCCGGAACCGCGATGCTCCGCAGGACTTCAGGCAGAAAACGGAACCCGGATGCCCCCGCCCTCAGTCAAGGCCGCATCCCGGCGAATCCTTCGCGGGATCGTCGTCTCCGCCCTGTTCGCCCCCCTGCTCGGGTCCGGGCTCGCGGCCCAGGAAGCGGCGGTGCCGGTGCCGCCGCCGATGCCGCCGGGCCGCCCGGCGGACCTCGGGGCCGCCCCCTCCCCCCCGGCCGGTCCGAGCCTCGACGCGCCGCGCCCGCCGGAGCGGCCGCCGGAGCTGTCGGCTCCGGCTGTGAAACCGCCCGACCCCAAGCCCGAGGCGCCCGCGGCCGAGGCGACGCCCCTGCCCCCGGCCCGCCCGGCCGAACTCTCCGGCGAGGCCGCCCTCGCGCTGACGGTGGCGGCCGCCGACGACACCGCCTGCCGCCAGCGCCTGGAGCGCCTCGGCGCCCGGTTCGAGCCTCAGCCGGCCCTCTCGGACGGCCAGTGCGGCGCGGCGCGGCCCCTGAAGGTGACGGCGCTTGCGGGCGACCTCGCCCTGACGCCCCCCGCCATCCTGGTCTGCGGGGCCGCCGAGGCTCTGGCCCGCTGGGCCACGGAAGCGCAGGTCCTGGCCGAGCGCGACCTGTCGCAGCCGCTCAAGGGGCTCAGCCTCGGCACCACCTACGTCTGCCGGGGCCAGAATCACGATCCCGACGCCAAGCTGAGCGAGCACGCCTTCGCCAACGGCATCGACGTGATGGGCTTCGCCTTCGCGAGCCGGCCGGCGATCACCGTGGCGCCCCTGCCCGAGGGGACGCCGGAGGCGGCGTTCCTCGCCCATGCCCGCGCCAAGGCGTGCGGGTTCTTCCGCACGGTGCTCGGGCCCGGCACGGATGCGGCGCACGCCAACCATTTCCACCTCGACGAACGCGAGCGCCCCGCCGGCCACCGCCTCTGCCAATAATTTTCAGGCCGCGGAACGGCTTAGTCTCCGCCGAGCTTGTTTCCTGTCGAGTGGGCGGTGGCGCCCCGGCCAGGATGCGTGACCATGCGTGGATCTTTGAAGGTGGGCGGAGTGTCCGCGCTGGCATGGGCCTGCCTTGCCGGCGGTGCTTTGGCGGTGCCCGAAAAAGCGGTCCCCGCCAAGGAAGCCCCCGCCAAGGAAGCCCCCGCCAAAGAGGTCCCCGCCAAGGCGGACGCGTCCCGACCGGCCGAAGCGCCCGCCCTCACCCGGGACGCCATCGAGGCCGCCACGTTCGTGGATGGCGCGACGCCGAAGGGCGACGACGGGACGTCCGGCGCGAAGACGGGCGACAAGCGCAAGGCCGACGGCAAGGCCGACGGCAAGCGGCCCGACCCCCTCCTCGTGAAGGTGCAGGTCCTGCTCGACCGGGCGCAGTTCTCGCCCGGCGCCATCGACGGGCGCGACGGCGAGAACCTGCGCGGCGCCCTCTCGGCCTTCGCCGTCGCCAACGGCCTGCCGGCCGCCACGGCCCTGGACGCGAAGCTGTTCGAGACGCTGAAGGCCACGAGCACCGAGCCGGTGGCGGCCGAGTACACCCTGACCGAGGCCGACGTCGCCGGGCCCTACGTCCCCGAGATCCCCGCGAAGATGGAGAAGCAGGCCGATCTGGAGGCCCTGTCCTACACCGATGCGCGCGAGATGCTGGCCGAGCGCTTCCACATGACGCCCGCGCTTCTCACCGCCCTCAATCCCGACAAGCCCCTCGACAGGGCCGGTACGGCGATCATGGTGGCGGCGGTGCCGGCCCTGGAGACGGGCAAGCCGAAGGCCGAGGACAAGGCGGGCAAGAGCGACAAGGATGTCGCCCGCATCACCGTCGACAAGGAGACCCGCCACGTGCGCGCCTTCGACAAGGCCGGCAAGCTCCTGGCGTTCTACCCCGCCTCCATCGGCAGCGAAGAGAAACCCGCACCCTCGGGCAAGACCAAGGTGAAGGGCGTCGCCTTCGCGCCGAACTACACCTACAACCCGAAATACGCGTTCAAGGGCGTGAAGACGAAGGAGAAGTTCACGATTCCCCCCGGGCCCAACAACCCGGTGGGCGTGGTGTGGATCGACCTCGCGATCCCCTCCTACGGCATTCACGGCACGCCGGAGCCCGAGAAGGTTGGCAAGACCGAGTCGCACGGCTGCATCCGCCTGACGAACTGGGACGCGCGCAGCCTCGCGCTGCGGGTCGCGCCCGGGACCGAGGTCACGTTCGTGGACGATTGATCCGGGCCAGCGTCGCCAGCCCCAGCAGGGCGGCATCGCCGAGGAAGGCCAGGGCGGCGGTGGCGCAGGCGCCCTGGAGCATCGGCACGGTGTTCTGGTTCTGGAGGCCGGCGACGATGGGGGTGCCGAGCGTCGCGGCGCCGGCCAGCGCCCCCACCGCCGCCGTAGCGATGGCCAGCACCAGGGCGGTGCGCAGGGTCTCGACGATCCCGGGCGCGGCCAGCGGCAGTTCGACGGACAGCAGGATCTGCCGGCGGGTCAGGCCCATGGCCTCGGCCGCCTCGCGGGCCTCGCGCGACACCGTCTCGAGGGCGCCCACCGTGCCGCGCAGGACCGGCATCACCCCGTAGGCGACGAGGGCGAGGAGCGTCGGCGGACCGCCGAAGCCCAGGATCGGGAGGGCGAGGGCCACGACCACCACCGGCGGCACCGCCTGGGCACCGGCGGCGAGTCCGTCGATGGCCGGGCGCAGGGCGGCCCCCCCGCGCCGGGTCGCCAGGATGCCGAGGGCGATCCCGAGCCCCGCCACGAGGGCGAGCCCGGTGCCCGCGAGGACGAGGTGCTGCACGGCGAGGGCCAGGAGACGATCCGTATCGAGGGCCCGGCGCGGCGCCTCGCCGAGGAATCCTGCCAGTCGGGTTGCGACCGCCGGATGGCTCAGGGCCGCCAGGGCGAGGCCGGTGACGGCGACGGTGGCGATCGGGCGGAGGCTCATGCCGGGAGCCCCGCGCGCATCCGGTCCTCGAGGGCGCTCAGGGTCCGCTCGGCCACAAGCGAGAGGGCGACCACCGGCACGGCGCCGAGCAGGATGAGGTCGGGGGCGAACTGCGCCATGCCGTCGAACACGATGCGGCCGAGGCCGCCGGCCCCCACGAGGGCGCCGAGGGTGGCGAGCCCGATGGCCTGGACCGTCGCGACCCGCAGGGCCCCGACGAGGAGCTGCCCCCCCAGGGGCAGGCGCAGGCGGGCGAGGATCTGGGTCTCCGTCAGACCCATGGCCCTGGCCGCGTCGAGGCTGGCGGGATCGGGCGCGGAGAGCGCCGCCGCCAGCCCCCGCCACAGGGGCAGGAGCAGGTAGGCGGCGACGCCCACCATGGCGGGCACCGGCCCCAGCGCCGACAGACCGAGGTCCCGTAACGAGGGCACGGCCCGCAGCAGCCCGCCTGTGAGCGCGACGAGGCCGCCCAGCAGGGCCACCGCCGGCACCACCTGCACCCCGCCGATCACGATCCCGACCGCGTCCTGGCCGCGCCGCCACAGGGACAGCAGGATCACGGCGGGGACGGCCAATCCGAGGGCGCCGCCGGCGAGCACGAGGTGCTCCACGAGGGCCGTGTGCACGGCCTCGCGTCGGGCGGCGTACTCGACGGCCAGCGACAGGGCGTCGAACGTGCCGGCCCGCCCGGCTGCGCCGAGGCCGACGAGGCCGAGCCCCACCACGACGAGGCCGAGGCCCGGACGGCGGCAGCGCCGGACGGCGAGGCCGAGGGCGGCGCCGAGCAGGGCGGCGGCGAGCCACGCCCCGGCCCCGAGGCCGGCCCGCGCCGCCGGCGGCTGGCCCGCCATCCGCAGGGCGGCGCCGTGGCCGAGCCCCCAGGCGAAAAGCCCGGCGGCGGCGAGGGCGAGCGCCAGGGCGGTGGCTCCGGCCCGGCGGCCCGGGGATACGGCGAGGAGGCCGGCGGCGAGGGCGGAGAGCGCGAGGATCGCCGGCAGGACCTGGCCGAGGGCGGCCCCACCGGTCACCGGCACGCCGGGGACGAGGCGGTTGGCGGCCATGGTCAGCAGGGGCCAGTGGATCAGCGCCGCGGCGAGGGCCGCCAGCCAGGCTAGGGCCACGGCCGCCGGCAGGCTTTTCATGACAGCCGGCAGGCCTTTCATAGCCGCCGGCAGGCCTCGCCATCCCGGGCCGGCCCGCTTGCCGTCCGTCTCCGCCGCTGGTCTCATCACAGAAAGCCGCGCTGTGTCAGGTAGGCGTGGGCCACGGTCCCGGCCACGGCACCCTCCACGGTGATGCGGGCGTTGAGGGCGCGCAGGGTCGTGGCGTCGAGGCTCGCGAAGATGCGGGCCAGCGCCGGCCGGATCGTGGGATGGCGGGTCAGGGCCTCGGCCCGGATGACCGGGGCGACCTCGTAGACGATCTGCGCGCCCTTCGGGTCCGCCATCACCACGAGGTCGAGGGCATCGAGCGCCCCGTCGGTGCCGTAGACCATGCCGGCGTTGACGCCGCTGATGCCCTGGGCCGCCGCCCGCGCCGTGACCGCCGTGTCGCCGCCGGGCAGGCTGATGATCCGGTCCAGCGGCAGCCGGAACTCGTAGGCCGCCTCGAAGGACGGCAGGGCGGCGGGGCTCTCGACGAACTCCGTCGAGGCGGCGAGCCGAATCAGCCCCCGCCCCACGGCGCGGGCGAAATCCGCCATGGTGGCGAGGCGTTCACGGCGCGCCAGGTCCCCGTTCACGGCGATGAGCCAAGTGTTGTTGGCCGGCGCCCGCGCGAGCCAGACGAGGCCGCGCGCCGCGTCCGCGCGGGCGATGGCCTCGAACGCGCCTTGGGACGTCTTCCAGGCCGGGTCCGAGACCGTATCGGTGAAGAAGGCACCGTTGCCGGTGTATTCGGGGTAGAGATCGACGGCGCCCGACAGGAGCGCGTCGCGCACGATGAGGGTCGGCCCGAGGCCGAGCTTGCGCACCACCGATAGCCCCAGGGCTTCGAGGGCGAGGGCGATCATCGCGCCCGCCAAGGCGCCTTCCGTATCGTTCTTCGAAGCGACCACCAGGGGCGCGGCCGCCGATGCCGACCGGGGACCGGCGAGGCAGGATACGGCGAGGCCGCCGAGGATGCCGCGCCGGGTTCGGAACCGGGTTCGTGGTGCGGGTTGCCCTGCGGATTCTACCATCGGTTTTCCCACGGGCCGGGACGCGCACGCGCGAGGACCGCCGGTCGCGGCGCGGGAGACGCAAATGTATCACTTCGTAACATCAACGCCCCGTCGGTGGCATTCGGACCCGGCGAAGTGCTTGACACGCTCGACGGAACGGGCGACGGCTCGTTCAGTCTCGGAACGGTCCCAGCCGTTCCGGCATCTCGGCAAGGTTGTCGTGCGCACGGCCAAGGGTGGTCTCCACCCGCGCCGAGGTCGATCTCAAGATTCGCCTTTGTAAACGGCGTTCCCGAACCCGGAACGGATCGAAGGGAAGAAGCCCCGGCGTGAGTGCTCAAGTGAACGAAGACCTTCTGAACGGGGCTCGCGTGCTTGTCGTCGAGGACGAAGCGGCGATCTCGATGCTTCTCGAAGACATGCTGCTCGACTTCGGTTGCACGGTTGTAGGGCCCGCCGCTCGGCTCTCGACCGCCCTCGAGATGGCGCAGGCCGAGAATTTCGAAGTGGCGATCCTCGACGTCAACGTCGCAGGCGAGCCGATCTATCCGGTGGCCGAGGCCATCGTGAAGCGCAACCTCCCCATCGTGTTCTCCACGGGCTATGGCGGCGCCGGCATCCGCGAGCCGTTCCGTGACCGCCCCGTGGTGCAGAAGCCGTTCAGCCAGGCCGATCTCAAGCGTACGCTGCTGGCCGCCGTCGCCGCCGCGCGGGCCTGACGCTCACCGCCCGTCCAAGGGAAACGCGTCCGCCACGTGGGTCGGCCAGCGCCCCGGGACGACCAGCACCGCATCCGCCCGCAGGGTGAGACCGGCGCAGGCCGGATGGGCCGTGATCCAGGCCCGGACCGCCCGCGAGACCCTTGCGCGCTTGCGCCCGTCGATGGCATCGAGGGCCGTCGCCAGGGTGGCCCGCGCCTTCACCTCGACGAACGCGACGGTGCGCCCGCGCCGCATGACGAGGTCGATCTCGCCGCCGGCCGCGCCGTAGCGCCGGGCGAGCGGCCAATACCCCTTCAGCATCAGTGCCATGAGCGCCCGGGTCTCGCCCGACAGGCCGCGCCCGTGGGTGGCGCGCCGCCGGGCGGCGTCCTTCGGGGGACGCTCAGGCGTCGTCATCGGTCCGCCGGGCGAGGGCCAGGGCGCGGGCATAGACCACCCGGCGCGGCTGGCCGGTCTCGTCGGCCACCAGGGCGGCGGCGTCCTTGATGGAGTGGCGGGCCAGCGCCGCGTTCAGGGCCGCGTCGAGGCCCGCATCGGTCTCGGCCGCGTCGGGCTCGTCGGCGCCGGTGCCGACGATCACCACGATCTCGCCCCGTGGCGCCCCCTCCTCCGCGAAGGTCGCGGCGAGCTGGCCCAAGGTGCCGCGCCGGATGGTCTCGTAGAGCTTGGTCAGTTCCCGGGCGACCGCCGCTGGGCGCCCCGCCCCCAGGACCTCGGCGGCATCGCCGAGCATCTCGGGCAGGCGATGGGGTGATTCGAACAGCACCAGGGTTCCGGGCACCTGCGCCAGCGCCTCCAGGCGGTTGCGGCGCGCGCCCGTCTTCTGCGGCAGGAAGCCTTCGAAGAAGAACCGGTCGGTGGGCAGGCCGGCGGCAACGATGGCGGTCATCACCGCCGAGGGGCCGGGGATCGGCGTGATCCGGATGCCGGCCGCGATGGCCGCCTGGACGAGCTTGAAGCCGGGGTCCGACACCAGCGGCGTGCCGGCGTCCGAGACCAGGGCCAGGGCCTCGCCGGCCTGCATCCGGGCGATCATCCGCTCGCGCACGGCGGCGTTGGAATGCTCGTGATAGGCGACCAGGGGCGTGGTGATCCCGTAATGCATCAGCAGGGTGCGGGTGACGCGGGTGTCCTCGGCCAGCACCGTATCGGCCGCCGCCAGGGTGGCCAGCGTCCGGAACGAGACGTCCTTGAGGTTGCCGATGGGGGTCGCGACCACGTGCAGGCCCGGATCGAGGGGCTCGGCCTCCGCCGCCAGACCGAAGGCCGTGAAGGTGGAGGCGGGCTTGTTGCCCCCGGCCGGGGCGTCCCGGCGTGGCCGGCCGGGCTTGTCGCTTCGCTGTGTCATGGAGGGACCATGCCATGCCGGCCCCCCCTCGCGGAATGCGCGCGTCCACAGGCGCGCACATTTACTTTTTCGAGCGACACTCCCAACGTGGCTGGACGGTCGGCGACAGGGGGGCTCGCGATGGCGCGCGCGAAGGGGCGACTCACGGAGCTGATCGGCGTGGGTGCCGTCGCCCTGGCCCTGGCCGGCTGTATCGGCGGCCCGGATGGCGGCCCGCGCTCGAGCCGCCGGACGCCGCCCATGGTCGCGGAGGTTCCCCCGGAGGGATTGCCGCCGGGTGAGACCAGCGTTCCGGGACCAGCCTCCCCCGGGACCCGGATCGGCACCGGCTCGGTCAAGGTCGCGCTCGTGGTGCCGCTGACCGGCCCGGGCGCGGCGGTGGGGGCGGCTTTGCGCAACGCGGCCGAGCTCGCCATGGAGGATTTCCAGAAGCCCGACCTCCAGATCCTGGTGAAGGACGACCGGGGGACGCCCGACGGCGCCCGCGAGGCGGCGCAGGCGGCTTTGGCCGACGGGGCCGAACTGGTGCTGGGCCCGCTCTTCGCCGCCAACGTCCAGGCGGCCTCCGGGCCGACGCGGGCGGCGGGCAAGCCCGTCATCGCCTTCTCCACGGACGCGGCGGTGGCGTCGCGCGGCGTCTACCTCCTCAGCTTCCTGCCCCAGGCGGAGGTCGACCGCATCGTCGACGAAGCCGTGGCCAAGGGCCGACGCTCCTTCGCCGCCCTGATCCCGGAGAACAGCTACGGCAACGCCGTCGAGGCGCAGTTCCGCGAGGCCGTGGCGCGAAAGGGCGCCCGCCTCGTCGGCATCGAGCGCTACGCGCCGGGCAATCCCGGCCCGGCGGTGGGGCGGCTCTCCGGCCTGATCGCGGGCGGCGGCGCCCAGGCCGACGCCCTGTTCCTGCCCGATACGCCCGACGGGCTGGCCGCCCTCGATCCGGTGCTCGCCAAGGCCGGGTTCGCGCCGACCCGAGTCCGGCCCCTCGGCACCGCCGTCTGGAACGACCCCCGCGCCTTCGCCCTGCCCTCGCTTCAGGGCGGGTGGTTCGCCGCCCCCGACGCGGCGGGTTTTTCGAGTTTCTCCCAGCGCTATCAGGCGCGCTTCGGTGCGGTGCCGCCGCGCGTGGCGACGCTGGCCTACGACGCCGTGTCGCTCACGGCGGCGCTCGGTCGGCAGTTCGGCTCCCAGCGCTTCGCCGACACCACGCTCACCAACCCGTCCGGTTTTTCCGGCGTCGACGGCACCTTCCGGTTCCGGCCCGATGGCCCGAGCGACCGGACCCTCGCGGTCTACGAGATCCGCAGCGGCGCCCCCGCCGTGGTCAGCCCGGCGCCCCGGGTGCTCGGGCCTTCGGGGACGTGATCAGGCGGCGAGCGCCGCCACGACGGAATTGAGCACCGGCGCCCCGCGCGGGGTCGCGGCGATGCGGCCGCCGCCGCTCCGGGCGAGCAGGCCGTCCGCCACGAGGGTCTCGATGCGGCCGGCGTCGAGGGCCTTTCCCTTGAGCGCCGCGTAACGGGCCGGGTCGATGCCCTCGGCGAGGCGCAGGCCCATCATCAGGAACTCGTCGCCCTGGTCGGCCGGCGACAGGATCTCCGTCTCGACGATGCCGTGTCCGTCGCGCTCGACCCGCGCGAGCCACGCCTCCGGCGCCCGCTCGGTGACGGTGCCGAGGCGCCCGTCCGGGGCCACGAGGCGGCCATGGGCGCCGGGGCCGATGCCCGCATACTCGCCGTAGCGCCAGTAGAGCAGGTTGTGGCGCGACTGCGCGCCGGGGCGGGCGTGGTTGGAGATCTCGTACGAGGACAGTCCGGCCCGGTCGCAGACCTCCTGGGTCACGTCGTAGAGGGCGCGGGCATGGTCGTCGTCGGGCGGCACGAGCCGGCCGGCGGCGGCGAGGCCGAAGAACGGCGTGCCGGGCTCGATGGTGAGCTGGTAGAGCGACAGGTGCTCGGCCGCCCGGGCGATGGCTTGCCCAAGCTCGGCGCGCCAGGCGGCGACGCTCTGGTCCGGCCGGGCGTAGATAAGGTCGAACGAGTACCGCTCGAAATGGGTCGCCGCCACGCTCACCGCCGCCATGGCTTCCCGCGCCGTGTGCATCCGGCCGAGGGCCTTGAGGGAGGCGTCGTCCATGGCCTGGACGCCCAGGGACACCCGGTTGACGCCGGCCGCCCGGTAGCCGCGAAACCGCTCGGCCTCGACGCTGGTCGGATTGGCCTCGAGGGTGATCTCGACGTCGGGCGCCGTCGCCCAGGCGCCCGCGATGGCGTCGAGGAGCCCCGCCACGGTGGCGGGACGCATGAGGGAGGGGGTGCCGCCGCCGAGGAACACGCTGGAGACCGTGCGGCCCGGTGTCCGCGCGGCCATGTGGGCGATCTCGGCCCGGAAGGCGGCGAGGTAGCGGACCTCGTCCACGGGCGCGTGGCGCACGTGGCTGTTGAAATCGCAATACGGGCACTTCGCGGCGCAGAAGGGCCAATGGACGTAGACCCCGAAGCCCGCGTCGCGGGTCGGATGGTCCGGGCCTGTCGGTTCGGTCATGGCCGCGATGTGCGCGCGCGCGGGGCGTTTGGCAATCCCGGCCGCGCCCCACTCCACGCGTCCACCTGTGCCGAACTGAGCCAGTCCGGGCGGTTATTGAGTGAGAAGACGAAGATCCGCTTCAGGCGAGATTAACCAAGTCCGTGCTTACTCACAGACACTTACGGTAAATCGTTCCCTCCACGGCGACCCCCGATCCGTTGTCAGGCCCGCGCGGCGCATCCGCGCGGACAGGGCTCGGGCAGGGCTGCCCGAACGGGACCTGCGTAACGAGTCGAGTCCCCATGACCTATGTCGCGCTCCGCTCGCGCCACTCCCCCCGGCAGGAAAGCCGCCGCCGCCGCAACCGCGTGCTGCTGGCCGCCTCGGTGGGGGCGCTCGGCCTCGTCGGCGCCGGGCTGTCGGGCCGGGGCGAGACCACCCCACCGCCCGTGAGCGTCGCGGTCGCACCCGAGGCGGCACCGGTGCGCGGGCGCCCCGCCGATTACGCCTGGATGCTCGATCCCACGCCCGCCCTTCCGGGGGCCGGCCTCGCCGCGTTCGCCCCCCTGGCCCCCGGCTTCCAGCGCACGGCCATGGCCCCGCCTCCCGAGGTTCTGATCGCCGCCGCCGAACCGGGGCGTGAGGCCGCCATTCCGGCGGCGCAGATCGCTCCGGCGCAGCCGCGCCCTCAACAGGTCGCCGCGACGCTGCCGCGCCCCGAGCAGGTCGCCGTCTCGATTCCCTTGCCGATCCCCCTGCCGGTGCCGCGCCCGCCGGAGTTCCGGCGCGCACCCGTCGCCGTCACCGCGCGCCTGTCCCGGCGTCCGGCCCTGCCCTCGACCCAGAGCGTGTTCCGGGCGGCGGGCGTCGAGGAACCGTCCCTATTCGACCGCATCTTCGGCGATGCCCCGGCCCCCACGGCCTACGCCGCCGTGGATGGGGCGTCGGAGGCGATCCCGTCGCGCCAGCGTCTGGTTCCGGCGCCGACCCTGGGTGCCGGCATCGCGATCTACGACATCACCGCCGGGCGGGTGACCCTGCCCAACGGCGAGGTCCTGGAGGCGCATTCGGGCCTCGGGCCCGCCCAAGACAATCCGCGCCACGTGCACCTCACCATGCGGGGCGCGACGCCGCCGGGCACCTACGACCTGCGCGAGCGCGAGGCCCTGTTCCACGGCGTGCGGGCGATCCGCCTCAACCCCGTGGGCGGTCCCGGTGCGATCCACGGCCGCGTCGGCCTCCTCGCCCACACCTACATGCTGGGACCGAGCGGCGCCTCCAACGGCTGCGTCGTGTTCCGCGATTACAACCGCTTCCTGCAGGCGTACCTCCGCGGCGAGGTCCAGCGCCTCGTGGTGGTGGCCGGCAACGGCCAGGACGGGCCGCCCGCGAGCGGGCGCCGCTACGGTCTGCTGGGCCGGTGAACGGCGGCGGCTGATCCGGCGTCCGCTAGATCAAAGCGGACGCCGGATCGGCAAGCCCGCGCGGCGCTTGAGGACAACCGAACTCCGCCATTCCGAAGGACTCAAACGGAGTTCGTATGAGACGGAAAACAGCGCGGCCTCGTCGCGATCGCCGCCGTGTTCCACGTTGAACCGTCGTGTCGCACGCGTCGGATCGGGGCGCTATGTTTCGATATACGGGAGTGAGTCCGTCGAATCGCCCGGGAGGACGCAACCATGGCCGCCAGCCGACGCGAGATCGTTCCGGATTTTTCGGCCTATCCCGACCTGGTCGTGATCTATCTCGGCATGCGGGTTCGGACCCTGTACGGCATCAAGACCCTACTCGGATTCGGGCCGCGGATCGCACGGGTCGGTGCGGCCCGGCCCGCCGGCCTGCTGCATTACGAGAACAACATCATCTTCAGTCTGAGACCGCTGCATGTCGGCATGCGCTGGTACTGGCGCGACATGGACAGCATGGTCGCCTGGGCGAAGTCCGAGCCGCACCGGCAATGGTGGACGGATTTCGTGCGGGATACGCGCGGCGTCGGCATCTGGCACGAGACTTACCACATGCGGGGCGGCATGGAGGCCATCTACAACGACGTGACCAAGCCCGTCGGGTTCGCCGCGTTCCTGCCCATGCGGGAGGCCCGTGGATCGTTGGCGGCCCGGCACAGGGCGCACGCCTCGCCGAACCTCGAAGACCTTCCCTCGCAGAACGTGCCGGACCCTTCGCCCTGAACGGGGGGCCTCGTCGCCGACCGTCAGCCCGGCCGCCGCAGGCAGGCTCAGGTCGGTCGCCGCAGGCACACTTGGGCCAGGAGCACGAAGGCGCGCGCCCGGTGCGAGAGAGCCTCGCCCGTCTCCCAATCGACGCCGTGCTTCTCCTCCGACGAGATCTCCCCGAAGGTGCGGTCGTGGCCGTCGGGCAGGAACAGCGGATCGTAGCCGAACCCGCTGCCACCGCGCGGCGGCACCACCTGCCCGAACACCCTTCCCTCGAAGGTCTCGGTGTGGCCGTCCGGCCAGGCGATAACGAGAGCGGAGACGAAGTGCGCCCGGCGCGTGGTGTCGCCGCGCTTGGCCATCTCGGCCGCGACCCGGGCCATGGCCCCGCCGAAATCCTTGGATTCCCCGGCCCAGCGCGCCGAGAACAGGCCGGGCGCGCCGTCGAGCGCGTTCACGCACAGGCCCGAATCGTCGGCGAAGGCGGGCAGGCCCGAGGCCTGGGCCGCCGCGTTCGCCTTGATGGCGGCGTTCTCCGAGAACATCGTGCCGGTCTCGTCGGGTTCGGCCAGGCCGAGTTCCCCGGCCGAGACCGCCTCGACGCCGAAGGGCGCCAGCAACTCGCGCATCTCGACGAGCTTGCCGGCATTGTGGGTCGCGATGACGACCCGGCCCGAGAGGATGCGGTGCTGGCTCATGCGGAGGCCTTCCGGTCGGGGGCCGGCTGCGCCAGCGCCTGTTTCTGGAGGGCGACGAGGCGCTCGGTGCCGCCCTTGGCGAGGCGCAGGAGCGCCAGGAGTTCCTCTTCCGAGAACGGCTTGCCCTCGGCGGTACCCTGGACCTCGACGAGGCCTCCGGACCCGGTGATCACGAAGTTGGCGTCGGTCTCGGCGCCCGAATCCTCGGCGTAGTCGAGGTCGAGCACCGGCACGCCCTTGACGATGCCGCAGGACACCGCTGCCACGTGCTCGCGCAGGGGATCGACGGAGATGATGGAACGGGCGCGCATCCAGGCAAAACAATCGTGCAGCGCCACCCAGGCGCCCGTGATGGCGGCCGTGCGGGTGCCGCCATCGGCCTGGATCACGTCGCAATCGACGGTGATCTGGCGCTCGCCCATGGCCGGCAGGTTGGTGACGGCGCGCAAGGATCGGCCGATGAGGCGCTGGATCTCCTGGGTGCGGCCGGACGGCTTACCGGAATTCACCTCGCGCCGCGTGCGCTCGTGGGTGGCGCGCGGCAGCATGGAATACTCGGCCGTGATCCAGCCCTTGCCGGAGCCGCGCAGCCAGGGCGGCCCGCGCTCTTCGAGGGAAGCGGTGCACAGCACCCGCGTCTCGCCGAAGGTGACGAGGCAGGAGCCCTCGGCATAGCGGGCGACGGCGCGCTCGAGGGTGACGGTGCGCAGATCGTCGTTGGCGCGCTTCGAGGGCCGCATCGCCACTCTCCCGGTTGAGATGTCAGGACGCGGCTCTTAGGCGTCGGAGACGGCCCCGGCAACGCCTCCAGCGAAAAGGGGCGCCCGGTCGGGCGCCCCTCGTCATGTCTCAGTAGAAGTGGCGGCGGCCGTAGCCGTGGTGGTGACCCCGGTGGTGACCGAAGTGACGGCCGAAATGGTGGCGGCGGTGGCCGTAGTGATGGCCGAAGTGGCGGCGGTGGCCGAAGTGACGGTGGTGATGGCCGCGATGATGACGGCCGTAGCCGCCGTACTGAACCTCGGTGAGGCCGGCGGCCGGGCCGGCGACCTCGGTGGAAACCATGGCGGGGGCCGCCTGGGCGCCCTGGGGGGCGGCGACGAACATCGCACCGATCATCGCCAGTACGATGGCCAGGGACCGGATCAGGCCGAAACGGGGTGTGTTGCGCATATGGGACTCCTGACGCCACGCGGGGCCGGCCGCGAACCGAGCTCGCATTGAACTCGAACTCGGCCGGACAGGTGAGCGGTGTGGAACGCACGATGCGCCGGGACGGCTTCATCGGACGTCGGTTTTTATTTTTGCCGGTTTTCCCGTCTCCGTGGATTAACGTCGCCGCGCCCTCCCCGGCCGCGTCCCGACGGCGCCTTGTGAAAGGGCCCCCGGGCGGACACAATCGGGGACCAGGGAAACCATCGTGACCGAGCCCGCCCGCCCCTTCTCCTCGTCCCAGCAGATGCAGGTTCTCGCCGCTCTGAACGAGCGCTCCCGCGAGATCTTCCGGCAGATCGTGGAAAGCTACCTCACCACCGGCGAGCCGGTGGGATCGCGCAACCTCGCGCGCATCCTGCCCATGGCCCTGTCGCCGGCCTCCATCCGCAACGTGATGGCGGATCTGGAGCATTCCGGGCTCATCTACGCGCCCCACGCCTCCGCCGGGCGGCTGCCCACCGAGCAGGGGCTGCGCTTCTTCGTCGATGCCATGCTCGAACTCGGCGATGTGGGCCAGGACGAGCAGGCCCGCATCGAGGCGCAGATGCGGGCGGCGGCCTCCGGGCACACCTTCGAGAGCGCGCTCGCCGAGGCCTCGACCCTGCTGTCGGGCATCTCGCGCGGGGCCGGCGTGGTGCTGACCACGAAGACCAACGTCCACCTGAAGCACATCGAATTCGTGCGCCTCGATCCCGCCCGGGCCCTGGTGGTCCTCGTCTCCGACGACGGCTCCGTGGAGAACCGCCTCCTCGACCTGCCGCCGGGATTGCCGGCGAGCGCCCTGCAGGAAGCCTCGAACTACCTCAACGCCCGCCTCCAGGGCCGCACCCTCGGGACGCTCCGGGCCGAGATCGAATCCGGCCGCCAGGCGATGAAGCGCGAACTCGACGCCATCACCGAGCGCCTCGTCGATGCGGGGCTCGCCGTCTCCGTCGGCCCCTCGGACGCCCGCCAGCTCATCGTGCGCGGCCAGGCCAACCTCCTGGACGACCTACGCGCGGTGGAGGACCTCGAGCGCATCCGCCTGCTGTTCAACGACCTCGAGACCCAGAAGGACGTGATCGAACTTCTGTCCCGGGCCGAGGGCGGCGAGGGCGTGCGCATCTTCATCGGCTCGGAGAACAAGCTGTTCTCGCTCTCCGGGTCCTCGATGATCGCCGCACCCTTTCGCGATGGGGCGCAGAAGATCGTCGGCGTCGTCGGCGTCATCGGGCCGACGCGACTGAACTATGCGCGGATCGTCCCGATGGTGGACTACACCGCCCGCGTGGTGTCGGGGCTGCTCGACCGGACCAAGCGGTAGAACGGAAAGAGGGCGCCGCCTCGCGGCCGCGCCCTCCCGGTCACCTGAAGCGGCCGTTCAGCCCCGGATCACGTCCACGATCTCGTAGGTGTCGGGATCGACGATGACGATGTCGTCGTCGACCAGCACGTAGCGGTAATCCTCGTATTCCGGTGCGATGCGGACGATGTCCGGCGGCAGGTCGTAGAGGGTGTAGCTGCGGGCGATGGCCGTGCCGACGGTGAGCGCGAAAGCGCCGGCGGCCAGGCGCGGGATGCCGCGGCGGATCACGCTCTGGCGGAACTCCGTGCGCTGCGGCGCGCCGAGGCGGCCATAGGCTCCCCGGACCGCGCCCCGCTCGCCGCGTCCGCCCCGGTCACCCCGTGCGCCACGATCACCCCTGTCGTCGCGATCCGCCTTGCCGCCGCGATCGCCCCGGCCGTCGCGATCGCCGCGATCGGCCTTGCCGTCCCGATCCGCCTTGCCATCGCGATCGCCACGATCCGCCTTTCCATCCCGATCCGCTTTGCCATCCCGATCCGCCTTGCCATCCCGATCCGCCTTGCCATCCCGATCCGCCTTGCCGTCCCGGTCGCCACGGCCGGCCTTGCCGTCGCGGTCGGTCGGACCGTCCCGGTCCGCCCGGCCCTCGCCCTGCCCGGCGCGGCCCTCGGCGCCCGGACCGGACCGGCCCTCGTCCCCGCCCCGCCCCGCGCCGCCGACCGGACCGCCGCGCTCGGCGGCGCCACCGGCCGCACCCGCACCCCCTGTGCCCGCGCCGCCCGCGGCCGGACCGCCACGCTCGGCACCGGCGCCTCCCGCCGCTCCGGCGCCACCGGCCCCTGGGCCGCCTGCCCCGCCGCGCCCGCCGCCGCCGGCCCCGCCGGCTCCCATTCCGGCACCGCCACCGGCGCCACCGGCCCCCGCTGCGCCGCCACCGGGGCCGCCGCCGGGGCCGCCTTGGCCGAAGGCCGCCGTCGCGCCGATGATCAGGGCCGCGGCCGCGACCGTGCTGCGAAAGAGCTTGTTCATGGATTCGTTTCCTGACCCGTTGATCGACGACGCCGTCCGGCGCCGATGCGCAGCCGCAACGAGGACGCCCGAGAAACCGTTCCGAATTTCTTCGGCTCGACTGGTGCGAGACCTTCCGTTCGAAGTCGTCCGATGCAACGAAAGCTTGAGCGCATATTCTCCACAACGGCGATGCGCGCCCTCATGGCTGCGGCGACCGCCGGCCCACCGGAGCCCTTGTGAATTTTTCGCCGAGGCTTAACGTCCCCGCAAAGCGTGCCCGGGCCGGGTCATGCTCAAAAAATGTCATGCTCAAAAAATAATGAGCCAATCCAAGAACATCCCAAACAAAACAGGGGGAAGCGCATGTCGGACAGTGCTGGAGTCATGACGCCGAGGCTCGACGAGGCGGCGGACAATCGCCGCCGGATCAAGGCCATCGTCGCCTCGTCGTCGGGCAACCTCGTCGAGTGGTTCGACTTCTACTGCTACGCCTTCTTCGCCCTGTACTTCGCGCCGGTGTTCTTCCCCGAGGGCGACGACACCAGCCAGCTCCTGAAATCGGCGGCCGTCTTCGCCGTCGGCTTCTTCATGCGGCCCATCGGCGGCTGGCTGTTCGGACGTCTCGCCGACCGGCTGGGCCGCAAGAAATCCATGATGATCTCGGTGCTGATGATGTGCGCCGGCTCGCTCATGATCGCCGTGCTGCCGACCTATGCCAGCGTCGGTCACCTCGCCCCGGCCCTCCTGCTCCTCGCCCGGATGATCCAGGGCCTGTCGGTGGGCGGCGAGTACGGCACCAGCGCCACCTACATGAGCGAGATCGCCATCAAGGGCCGGCGCGGGTTCTTCGCCTCGTTCCAGTACGTCACCCTCATCGGCGGCCAGCTCCTCGCCTCCCTGGTGCTCATCGTCCTGCAGGGCTTCCTCACGGCCCAGCAGCTCACCGCCTGGGGCTGGCGCATCCCGTTCGTGATCGGGGCGGTGGCCGCCGTCGTCGCCCTCTACCTGCGCTCGTCGCTGACCGAGACCGCCACCAAGGCGGACATGAATTCCAAGGAATCCGGCACCTTCGCGGCCCTGTTCAAGCACTGGCGCGCGTTCTGCGTGGTGCTGGCCTACACCGCCGGCGGTTCTCTAAGCTTCTACACCTTCACCACCTACATGCCGAAGTACCTCTTCAACACGGCGCATATCGACAAGGTGACGGCCTCGCAGATCTCGACCGCGGCGCTCCTGGTCTACATGATCATCCAGCCGTTCTTCGGCTGGCTGTCGGACCGGATCGGCCGCAAGGCTAACATGCTGCTCTACAGCGGCCTCGGCACCCTCATGGTGGTGCCCTTGATGACCACCATCGGCAGCACCACCAACCCGGTCCTGTCCTTCGCTCTCATCATGATCGGCCTGACCGTGATCAGCTTCTACACGGGCATCTCCGGCATCGTGAAGGCGGAGCTGTTCCCGACCCAGGTGCGGGCGCTCGGCGTCGGCCTGTCCTACGCGGTCGCCAACTCCCTGTTCGGCGGCACCGCCGAGGCGGTCGCCCTCTACCTGAAGCAGATCGGTTCGGAGAGCACGTTCTTCTGGTACGTCACCGTGATGCTCGGGATCGCCTTCGTCGCCTCGCTGATCATGCCGAACCCCAAGCGCCACGGCTATCTCGACGGCGACGGCACCGTCGAGGAGGCGCTGGGGGCGAAGGCGCGCGTGGTCCACGCCTGATCCGTGGGGCGACGGTTCAGGCCGTCTCGCCCAGCATCGCCCGGCGCTGCCGGTCGAGTTCCTCGGCATAGCGCTTGAGGGTGTGGCTCTCGGTCAGGAGGCCCACCACCCGGCGGGTGTCGAGGCCGTCGACGACGGCGAGCGCCTCGCTCTCCGTGCGGTCGAAGGTGGCGGCCGCCGCCTTGGCGTTCATCCCCGGTGTCAGGACGTCGCCCGCGTGGCGCAGCAGGCCGGCGAGGCCGGGCGCGGCGCCTTCCGCATCGCGGGCGGCGGCGTGGGCCTCGGGCACGCGGACGATGCCGGCATAGCGCCCCGCCCCGTCCACCACCACGATCCGCGAGGGCGATCCGAGGGGATGGCCGGCGAGGAACGCGTCGAGTCCGGTGTCGAGGGGGACGGTGGCCACCTCGCGCCGCATCAGGGTCTCCACGGTGAGGGTCCTGATCCAGCCGATATCGTGGGCGCTGCGGATGCTCTCGCCGCGCAGGTGGAAACGCCAGGTGGCGAACGAGTAGCCGAAGGTCTTTCGCACGGTGAGCGAGGAGGCGATCACCGCCACGAGGACGAGGCCGGTGATGGGAAAGCTTCCCGTGAGCTCCAGCGCCAGGAACGTCATGGTGAGCGGTCCGCCGATGACCGCCACGGCCAGCGCGCTCATGCCGATCACCGCGTAGGCCAGTGACGTGGGCGAAAACGCGGTGAGCCCCGGCATCAGCCCCGAAAAGACCTCGCCGGCCAGCGCCCCGAGGAACAGGGAAGCGAAGAACAGCCCGCCGCGAAACCCCGAACCGATGGAGATGGCCGAGGCCGTCGCCTTGGCGGCGAACAGCAGGGCGAGGGCTCCGAGTCCCATGCCGGTCCCGGGGTTGTCGAGATGCAGGTGCAGCGCCCCGTGCCCGCCCGAGAGCACCTGCGGCGAGGTGGCCAGCGCCAGGGCGCCGACGCACAGGCCGCCGAGGGCCGGAGCCACCATGGCGGGCAACCGGCTCGCGCGGATTCCGGCCTCCACCAGGGTGACGCCGCGCATGATGAGGATGCCGAGGCCCGCACAGATGAGCCCGAGGCCGAGGACCGGCAGGGTGTCGGCCCCGGTGATCGCCGTCGTCGTGAGGGCGTCGAGGCCGTCGACGGTGACGAGCGCCGGCTGGGTCATCAGGGCGCGGGCGACGACGCTGCCGCACAGGGCCGCCACCACCACCGGCGTTAGGGTGGCGATGGAGTAGGTGCCGATGATGAGCTCGAAGGCATAGAACGCCCCCGTGAGCGGCGCCCCGAAGGCGGCCGCGATGGCGGCGGCGGCCCCGCAGCCCACCAGGGTGCGCTGGTCGCTCCGGCGCAGTTCGAACGACAGCCCGAGGCGCGAGGCGAGGCCGGCGCAGATCTGGGTGTAGCCGGCCTCGAGGCCGACGGAGGCGCCGCACCCGTTCGAGATCACGTTCTGGAGGGCGACCAGCCCGGAGCCGCGCACCGACATCCGTCCCCCGTGCAGGGCGTTGGCCTCGATGGGATCGATGACCGCCTGCGGGCGCCGTCCGCGCCGCCGGGCGATGGCGATGGCGAGGAGGCCCAGCAGCGCGCCGCCCGCGGCCGGGGCGAGGACGAGGGTGAGGGCCGACAGGTCGGGGGTCGCGCTGAGGCGGGCGCCGTTCGGCAGGCCGTAGAGGCTTTCCCGCAGGGCTTGCGCCACCCATCCCATGGCCGCGACCAGGACGCCCGCGCCGCAGCCGGCGAGGGCCGCCAGGGCGACGAGGCCGGTCTCCCCGCCGCGCACCAGCGCGCGCGCCCGCGCCGGCGCCTGGGCGAACACGTGGGCGAGGCGGGGACGGGGCGCGTTCATCGGGGCCGTTCGTGAGGGAGGCGGGCAGGCGGACCGGTTCGGTTTAGGGGGACCGTTCCAGGGCGTCGATCCGTTTCCCGCGCCGGCCCGTCCACACATTCTCCCGGCCGCGATGCGCAGCCGGCGCTTGAAAAGCGCTCCGGCTCGCGATACAGCCCCCTCAGTGCCGCCGTAGCTCAGTTGGTTAGAGCACCAGATTGTGGATCTGGGGGTCCCCCGTTCGAGCCGGGGCGGTGGTACCATCAATTTTGTTGAGGGTCCGGAAGGGGTTGGCGCTGCGCCAGCCCCTTTTTCGTTCTCGTTCTGCCTCCCAGATTTTCTCCCTAGGAAGCAGATAGGAAGCACTTTGCGCCGGGGCACCCGTGGACAAAGCGATCCGCCCGACCTTCCGTTGCTGGCGTTGGCGGATGTGCAAGCACTGCTGCGGCTCTACGGCACCGCCGCCCACTACTCGGGGGCGCTCATCCGTGCCGACATCGGCTCTGGGTGCAGACACTGAGGATCATCATTGGCCTGGAGCCGGGGAACACCAGCGAGGCAATTGGGATCGTGCCTGCTACGGACAAGGGCAAGGCCGACGTTGGTCGGATCTGCCCCGCGATTTCCCTTCGGTGACGCTTCCTGCGCTTATCGCGGTCGCCCTCAGCGTCTGGTCGTTCCGCCATGCCGACCATTGATGATCCGACCCGCGTCTTCGAGCAGGAGCGGGCGCGGCTCATCCGGCTCGCCTACCGCATGCTCGGGTCCCTCGGCGAGGCCGAGGACGTCGTACAGGACGCATGGCTGCGCTGGCGGCAGGTCGACCATGCCGAGGTCGCCTCGGCCGGCGCCTTTCTGTCACGGACGGTGACGCGGCTCTGTCTGGACGTCATGAAGTCCGCCCGGGTCCGGCGTGAGACCTATCTCGGAACCTGGTTGCCCGAGCCCGTTGCCCTGGTCCCGGACGAAACCTCTGGCGACGACCTGACGCTGACGCTGATGCTCGCCTTGGAGAGGCTCTCGCCGCTTGAGCGGGCCGCGTTCCTCCTGCACGACGTCTTCGCGGTCCCGCTCGCGGACATCGCGGTGACTCTCCGGCGTGAACCGCAGGCGGTTCGTCAGCTCGCCGCAAGGGCCAGGAAACACGTGCAATCCGCACGCCCGCGCTTCCCCGTGGAGCGGGAAGAGGGCGCGCGGATCGCCAAGGCCTTCTTCGAAGCCGTGTCCACGGGCGAGGTCGCGGCGCTCCGCATCATGCTGGCCAATTCCGTCGTCGTGCACTCCGACGGAGGCGGAAAGGTGCTCGCCTTCCCGCGGCCCATTGTCGGAATCGACAAGGTCACGCGCATGTTCGAGGGGTTCGCGCGTAAATTGTGGATCCAGCATGCCCGGAAGCTGCAGGACCTCTGGATCGATGGCCTGCCGGGCTACCTCAGCCTGGAACCGGGCGGGATGCTTCAGACCGTCGCCCTGGATATCCAGGGCGGATTGATCGTCGGCATCTACTTCACCCGTAATCCGGACAAGCTCCAGCGCATGGCGGTGTCGTTCGCAGGATCGCCGGGAGCGCCGATACCTCACTGAGCCTCATCGGCGGGCGATCGCCAGTTCCCGTCGGCAGACCGTCGCGAACGCGCAGAGCGGATCGAGGTCGCCGGCGTGGCGGATGGCCGACCCGGCCAGCGCGGACAGCGCCGGGATATGGGCCGCATCCATCGGCGCAAAGCCTCAGGCCGTGCGCTTCGGCTGTGCCGCGAGCCAGTCGTCGTAGCGCCGCTGTGAGAGCCACGCGTCACCGGTTGGCGTCAGCCAGCGGTCTTCGAGGACCACGCCGAAATACGGTGCGGCGTCGTCCGTGATGACTTCGTGCGTCTCGCCGAGGCCCTGGAAGTGACGCTTCACCAGCTCGACCATCGGCAGCCGTTCGGGGCCGGCGATCTCGACCATGCCGTTTCGCGGTGGCGCCAGCGCGGCCTCGGCGACCTTCGCCGCAACGTCGGCCGACGCGATCGGCTGGATCGACGCGGAGGTCACATGCGCGACGCCGTCGACGATTGCGGCCCCCGCAATCGCGGCGACGAACTCGAAGAACTGGGTGGCGCGGACAAGCGTCCAGGGCACGCCCGCCGAGGCGATCAATTCCTCCTGGGCGAGCTTGGCGCGGAAGTAGCCGCTGTCGCGCAGGAGCTCGGTGCCGACCACCGACAGCGCGACGTGGTGGGACACGCCGGCATGCTTCTCGGCTTCGGCGAGGTTCCGTCCGGCGCGGACGAAAAAGTCCATCGCGGCCTCGTCGGCGAATGACGGGGCGTTGGCGACGTCGACCACCACGCCAGCGCCCTTCAGGGCTTCCGCGAGGCCTTCGCCCGTGACGGCGTTGACGCCGGTGTTCGGCGAGGCCGCAAGGACCTCGTGGCCGGCGGCCTTCAGGGTGGCGACGACCTGCGAGCCGATCAGCCCCGTGCCGCCGATGACGACGATTTTCATGTGGCGCTCCGTCCTGTGTCCGGTCCCGGTGGGGACGTTCGAAACCAAGACGAGGGCGATCCCACCCGATGTGACATCGGCTCCGATGAAACTGATCCGGCCGCGGCCCGAACGCCCCTACGGCCAGGAAGATCCGTTCCGCCATGTCACGTCCGCACCTGCATTCTCGTCAGGCAGCGCGCATCGCGAGGAACGACGATCATGACGCCCGCCATCGAGAGGCTGACGCGGGACCGATCCCGACCCAACACCATCATGTGAAGTGTTGCCGGCCGTTTCTCGAAACGGCCATTCGTTGGCGTTGGCGTTCGCATGCGGACTTCGCAGGATCTGTCGCCGCCCATGTCGACCACGGTCGCCCAGGCAGGCTGTCCCCTGGGGTGCGCCGAGTTCCGCTCTGCCTTGTGCCTCGGCACGGCCGCCGACTGAACTGGCAGGGTGATGGGGTGAGGCCGCCGGCCCCGAGATCCTCATGCGATCCTTATAAGATCGTCTCCGCTTCCGTCTCGAACCCTAATGCGGTTCGCGTCCACATTCGACGCGGGCGGGACCGGTCATGGCATCGGGCCGCCGAACGGAATCGGACCCACCATGCTCGACATCGCCTTCATCGCCGCGGGGCTCGCCTTCTTCGGCCTGGCCGCCGGCTACGCCGTCCTGTGCGAACGCCTCTGAGACCCGCCATGACCCTCGACCTGACGCTCGGCGCCCTCGTGACCCTGGGGCTGCTCGGATACCTCACCTACGCCCTCGTCCGCCCCGAGCGGTTCTGAAGGAACGGCTCCCAGGAAGACTTGCCATGACCATCAACGGCTGGATCCAGATCGCGCTGTTCTGCGCGGTCGTCCTCGCGCTCGCTCGACCGCTCGGCGGCTACATGACCCGTGTCTTCACGGGTGAGCGAACCTTCCTTTCGCCCGTGCTCGCACCCGTCGAGCGTGGGCTCTACCGCGTCGCCGGCATCAACGCCGCCCAGGAGCAGCACTGGCTGGCCTACGCCCTGTCCATGCTCGCCTTCCACGTCCTCGGCTTCCTCGCCCTGTACGGGCTGCTGCGCGTCTAGGCGGTGCTGCCGTTCAATCCGGACGGGCAGTCGGCGGTCGCGCCGGATCTGGCCTTCAACACGTCGACGAGCTTTCTCACCAACACGAACTGGCAGTCCTACGGCGGCGAGACGACGATGTCGTACCTCACGCAGATGCTGGGGCTGACCCACCAGAACTTCCTGTCCGCCGCCACCGGCATCGCGCTGGCCGTAGCCCTGGTGCGTGGCTTCTCGCGGGCTTCGGCCAACACGGTGGGCTCGTTCTGGGTCGATCTCACCCGTACCACCCTCTACGTGCTGCTGCCGCTCTGCATGGCGCTGACGCTGTTCTATGTCTGGCAGGGCATCCCGCAGACGCTCGGCGGAGCGGTCGAGGCGACGACGCTGGAAGGCGCCAGGCAGACGCTCGCGGTCGGCCCGGTGGCGAGCCAAGTCGCGATCAAGATGCTTGGCACCAACGGCGGCGGCTTCTTCAACGTCAACGCCGCCCATCCGTTCGAGAACCCGACCGCCCTCGCGAACTTCGTCCAGATCGTCTCGATCTTCGCCATCGGTGCGGCGATGACCAACGTCTTCGGTCGCATGGTCGGCGACGAGCGCCAGGGCTGGGCGGTCCTGTCCGCCATGGGCGTGCTGTTCCTCGCCGGCACCGCGGTGGTCTACTGGGCCGAGAGCGCCGGAAGTCCCGTCCTGAATTCCTTCGGTCTCACCGGCGGCAACATGGAGGGCAAGGAGGTCCGCTTCGGCATCGTCGCGTCCGCCCTGTTCGCTGCCGTCACCACGGCGGCGTCCTGCGGCGCGGTCAATGCCATGCACGACAGCTTCACGGCGCTGGGCGGCATGATCCCGATGATCAACATGCAGCTCGGCGAGATCATCGTCGGCGGCGTCGGCGCCGGTCTCTACGGCATCCTGGTCTTCGTCATCGTGACGATCTTCGTCGCCGGCCTGATGGTCGGGCGCACGCCGGAATACCTCGGCAAGAAGATCGAGGGCCGCGAGGTCAAGATGGCGATGCTCGCCATCCTGTGCCTGCCGCTGATGATGCTCGGCTTCACGGCGCTCGCCACCGTGGTCGCGGCCGGCCTCGCGGGTCCGGCCAATGCCGGCCCGCACGGCTTCTCGGAGATCCTCTACGCCTTCACGTCGGCGGCGGCGAACAACGGCTCGGCCTTCGGCGGGCTCACGGCCAACACGGCCTTCTACAACACCACCCTCGGCCTCAGCATGCTGTTCGGGCGGTTCTTCGTCATCGTGCCGGCCCTCGCCATCGCCGGGTCGCTCGCGGCCAAGAAGACCGTGCCGGCCTCGGCCGGGACGTTCCCGACCCATGGCGGCCTGTTCGTCGGCCTGCTGGTCGGCGTGATCCTCATCGTCGGCGGCCTGACCTTCTTCCCGGCCCTGGCGCTCGGACCCATCGTCGAGCACCTCGCCGGCGGCCTCGGCCAGACCTTCGCGGCGGGGGGCTGAGATGCGTCACCCATCGCTGCACCACCGCGCGCCGATGCGCCCCGCCGCCCGCCGCGCCCTGGCCCTGCACCGGCCTCGGCCCCGAACGGTCAGCCGGGGCCACCCGGAGCGCGGCGATCTCCGGGCCTCGGACGTCGTCCTCGCGCTCCTCGGCCTGACCCTGCTCGGCGCCTTCTGCCTGGTGATCGCCGTCGATCTGCTCGGCCGCGCCCTGGCCGCCTGACCCTTCGGCACGGCGTGGATCCGCGCCGGCTTCCAGACGTCCCTCATGCCCGGACACTCGCCATGGCCCGCCCAAACTCCATACGCCTGTTCAGCGCCGCCCTCGTTGGGCCGGCACTGGTCGGCGCCCTGACCAAGCTCGACCCGCGCAAGATGATCAAGAACCCGGTCATGTTCGTGGTCGAGGTCGTGGCCGCGCTGACGACCGTCCTGTTCGTTCGTGACGTCCTGACGGGCGGCGCCAACCTCGCCTTCTCCGGCCAGATCATCCTCTGGCTCTGGTTCACCGTGCTGTTCGCCAACTTCGCCGAGGCCATCGCCGAGGGCCGCGGCAAGGCCCAGGCCGACAGCCTCCGACGCACCCGCACCGAGACCATGGCCAAGCGCCTCACCGGCACGGGCCGGGACTTCGAAACCGTGCCCGGCAACGACCTCAAGGTCGGCGACGTGGTGCTGGTCGAGGCCGGCGACATCATCCCCTCGGACGGCGAGGTCATCCTCGGCGTGGCGTCGGTCAACGAGGCCGCCATCACGGGCGAATCCGCCCCCGTGATCCGCGAATCCGGCGGCGACCGGTCGGCGGTGACCGGCGGTACCCAGGTGCTCTCGGATGAGATCCGCGTTCGCATCACGGCCGCCGCCGGCTCGACCTTCGTCGACCGGATGATCGCCCTGGTCGAGGGCGCGTCCCGCAGCAAGACCCCCAACGAGATCGCGCTGAACATCCTGCTCGCCGGCCTCACCATCATCTTCGTCTTCGCGGTGGCGAGCATTCCGAGCTTCGCCTCCTACGCCGGCGGGTCGATCCCGCTGATCGTCCTGGTCGCCCTGTTCGTCACCCTGATCCCGACCACCATCGGCGCGCTCCTGTCCGCCATCGGCATCGCCGGCATGGACCGCTTGGTGCGCTTCAACGTGCTCGCCATGTCGGGCCGGGCCGTGGAGGCGGCCGGCGACGTCGACACGCTGCTCCTCGACAAGACCGGCACGATCACCCTCGGCAATCGCCAAGCCACCGAGTTCCGCCCCGTTCGCGGCGTCTCCGAGCAGGACCTCGCCGATGCGGCCCAGTTGGCGTCGCTGGCCGACGAGACCCCCGAGGGCCGCTCCATCGTCGTGTTGGCCAAGGAGGAGTACGGCATCCGCGCCCGCGACATGGCGAGCCTCAACGCCACCTTCGTGCCCTTCACCGCCCAGACCCGGATGAGCGGCGTCGACCTCGACGGCTCCTTGATCCGCAAGGGCGCGGTGGAGTCCATTATCGCCTCGGTCAACCCGCAGCCAATGGCGACCCGCGGCTCCAGCGCGGCCCTGGCCTACAGCCCCGGCGTCGCCGACGAGACCGTCCGCGAGATCCAGGCCATCGCCGAGGACGTGGCCAAGGCCGGCGGCACCCCGCTCGCCGTGTCGCGGGACGGCCGGCTTCTCGGCGTCGTCTATCTCAAGGACATCGTGAAGGGCGGCATCCGCGAGCGCTTCGCCGAACTGCGCCAGATGGGCATCCGCACGGTAATGATCACCGGCGACAACCCGATGACCGCGGCCGCCATCGCGGCCGAGGCCGGAGTCGACGACTTCCTCGCCCAGGCCACCCCGGAGGACAAGCTCGCTCTCATCCGCAAGGAGCAGGCGGAAGGAAAGCTCGTCGCCATGTGCGGCGACGGCACCAACGATGCCCCGGCGCTCGCTCAGGCCGATGTCGGGGTCGCCATGAACACCGGCACGGTGGCGGCGCGCGAGGCCGGCAACATGGTCGACCTCGACAGCGATCCGACCAAGCTCATCGAGATCGTCGGCATCGGCAAGCAGTTGCTGATGACCCGTGGGGCGCTGACCACTTTCTCCATCGCCAACGACGTCGCCAAGTATTTCGCGGTTCTCCCGGCGATGTTCTTAGGTCTCTATCCGCAGCTCCAGACCCTCAACATCATGGGGCTGGCCTCGCCTCAGAGCGCGATCCTCTCGGCCATCATCTTCAACGCCCTGATCATCGTCGTGCTGATCCCGCTGGCGCTCCGCGGCGTGTCCTACCGGGCGGTCGGGGCCGGCGCCCTCCTGCGCCGCAACCTCCTGATCTACGGCCTCGGCGGCATCCTCGTCCCCTTCGTCGGCATCAAGGCCATCGATCTCGCCATCACCGCCCTGCACCTCGTCTGAGCCACCGCCGCACACGACCTCCGGGACCATCGTCATGTTGAACCAGCTTCGCCCCGCCCTTGTCCTGCTGACCGCCCTGACGGCCATCACCGGGCTCGCTTATCCCCTCGCGATGACCGGCATCGCGGGGACGATTTTCCCGGCCGAGGCCGCCGGCAGCCTGATCGTGCGAGACGGCAAGGTCGTCGGCTCCAGCCTGATCGGGCAGTCCTTCACCAGCGAGCGCTACTTCCAGGGGCGCCCGTCCGCCACGAGCGCCGCCGACCCAGCCGACGCCACCAAGACGGTGCCGGCGCCCTACAACGCGGCGAACTCGTCGGGTTCCAACCTCGGCCCGACCAGCGCCGCCCTGGCCGAGCGCGTGAAGGCGGATCTGGCCGCGCGTCAGGCCGAGAACCCGGGCCAGCCGGTCCCGGTCGATCTCGTGACCACGAGCGGCTCGGGCCTCGACCCGGACCTCTCGCCCGACGCCGCGTTGTTCCAGGTGCCCCGGGTCGCGAAGGCGCGTAACCTGCTCGATGATCGGGTACGGAGCCTCGTCGCGTCCCAGGTCCGGGGTCGCGTCCTCGGCATCCTGGGAGAACCGCGTGTCAACGTGCTCGCCTTGAACCTCGCCCTGGACGATCTGGGCCGGAAGTAACCTCGCCGGAAGTGCAGCGTGCCGACGTCGATCCCGCACCGCGACCCCGACCGTCCTTCGCCCGACGCGCTGCTGGATGCCGCGCGCCGGGAGGAGGGCCACCGCGGCCGCCTCAAGATCTTCCTCGGTGCGGCCCCGGGGGTCGGCAAGACCTACGAGATGCTCACCGTCGGCCGCGCCCGTCTCAAGGCCGGCACGGACGTCGTCGTCGGCGTGGTCGAGACGCATGGTCGGGCCGAGACCGAGGCCCTGGTGGAAGGCTTCGAGGTCGTGGCCCGTCATCAGGTGCCGTATCACGGCACGGTGCTGGCGGAGATGGACCTCGACGCCCTCCTCGCCCGTCAGCCGGTGCTGGCCCTCGTCGACGAGCTCGCCCACACCAACGCGCCGGGCTCGCGGCACCCGAAGCGCTATCAGGATATCGAGGAACTGCTCGACGCCGGCATCGACGTCTACACCACCCTCAATATCCAGCACGTCGAGAGCCTCAACGACGTTGTCGCCCAGATCACCCGCATTCGGGTGCGCGAGACGGTCCCCGACGGCATCCTCGACCGGGCCGACGATATCGAGGTGGTCGACCTCAATCCGGACGACCTGATCCAGCGCCTGAACGACGGCAAGGTCTACGTGAAGGGCAACGCCGAGCGTGCCCTCAAGCACTACTTTTCGCGGGGCAACCTCACGGCGCTGCGGGAGCTGGCGCTCCGCCGCACAGCCGATCGGGTCGACGACGAACTCCTGATCCACATGCGGGCCAACGCCATCGCAGGGCCCTGGGGTGCGGGCGAGCGGGTCCTCGTCTGCGTCAGCGAAGACCCGCGCTCCGCCGGCCTCGTGCGCCACGCCAAGCGCCTCGCCGACCGGCTGCACGCGCCCTGGACGGCCATCACCGTGGAGGGGCCGCGAAGCCTCTCCCTCGACGAGGCGGCGCGCGACCGCATCGCCGACACCCTGCGCCTCGCCGACCGCCTCGGCGGCGACGCCGTGACCCTGCCGGGCGGACGCCGCGTGGCCGACGACATCCTCGCCCATGCCCGCTCGACCAACGTCAACCACATCATCCTCGGCAAGGCCGACCGTTCCCCGCTGTTCGAGCTTCTGAACGGCTCGGTGGTGCATGACATCGTCCGGCGCTCGGGCAACATCAGCATCCATGTCATCAGCGGCGAAGCGGCGAAGGCCGATCCGGGCCGACCGAAGACCGTTGCAACAGCGCCGACCACGCCGTCCTTCGAGGCACCGCCCTACCTCCTCGGCCTCTTCGCGACGGCAGCGGCCCTCGGGCTTGCCCTCGTGGTCGAGCCCTATCTCGGCGTCGAGAACGCCGACCTCATCCTGCTGACCGCCATCGTGGCCGTCGCCGTGCGCTTCGGGCTCGGTCCCTCCCTCGTCGCCGTGGCGGCGGCCTCGCTGTCCTACAACTTCTTCTTCCTGCCGCCGGTCTACACCTTCACCATCGCGGACCCCACGAACATCGCCGCGTTCCTGCTGTTCACCGTGGTCGCGGTGGTGGTCTCGAACCTCGCCTCCCGCTCCCGCCGGGAAGCCGTCGTCTCCCGTGGCAGGGCCCGGGCGACCGAACGGCTCTACGGCTTCAGCCGTAAGCTCGCCGGGTGCGCCACCCTCGACGACGTGCTCTGGGCGACCTCCGCCCAGATTGCCGCCATGCTGAGGGTGCGCGTCGTCTTGCTGTTGCCCGAGAGCGGGGCGGTTTCGGTCCGGGCCGGCTTCCCGCCCGAGGACACCCTCGATGCTGCCGATCTCGGGGCTGCGACCTGGGCCTTCGACAACGAGCGCCTGGCCGGGCGTGGGGCCGATACCCTACCGGGGGCCAAGCGCCTGTTCCTGCCGATGCGCACGGGCCGCGGCATCGTCGGGGTGATCGGCCTCGACACCGACGGCACCGGCCCGATCCTCTCGCCGGAGAACCGACGCCTGTTCGATGTGCTGGCCGACATGGCGGCGCTGGCCATCGAACGCGTGCGGCTCGTGGAAGACCTCGACCGGGCCGAACGCGCCGCCGAGACCGACCGCCTGCGCCAGGCCCTGCTCACCTCGATCTCGCACGACCTGCGCACGCCGCTGTCCTCGGTGCTCGGGGCGGCCACCACCCTGCGTGACTTCGACGAGGCCCTGCCACGCGACGCCAAGGTGGACCTCCTCGCCACCATCATCTCGGAATCGGAGCGGTTGAACCGCTTCATCGTCAACTTGCTCGACATGACGCGGCTGGAGGCCGGAGCCGTGGCGGCGAGCCTCGCGCCGCAGGACGTCGGTGAGACCGTAGACACGGCCCTGCGCCGTCTGGGTCCGATCCTCGCCGGCCATCGGGTGTGCCTGGACCTCCCGACCGATCTGCCGGCCCTGCGCCTCGATCCGGTCCTGTTCGAGCAGGTGCTGGTCAACCTCCTCGACAACGCCGCCAAGTATGCGCCTGAAGGCTCCACCGTCACCGTCAAGGGCTCGGCCGAGCGCGGGCAGGTCCGGCTCCAGATCCTCGACGAGGGCGATGGGCTGCCCGAGGCCGATGTCGAGCGGGTGTTCGACAAGTTCTACCGCGTCCGCAAGTCCGACAGCGTCCGGGCCGGGACGGGGCTTGGCCTCGCCATCGCCCGTGGCTTCGTCGAGGCGATGGGCGGCACGCTGACGGCGGACAACCGCCGCGACCGCCTCGGCGCCGTCTTCACCATCCTCCTGCCCGTCCCCCCGGCGGGACACGTTCACTCGGATCTGGCGGCATGAGCATCAGCATCCTCGTCATCGACGACGAGCCGCCGATCCGCAAGCTCCTGCGCATGGGCCTGGCCACCCAGGGCTACGAGATCTTCGAGGCGCCCAACGGACGGACAGCCCTCGATGTCCTGTCCCGCGAGACGGTCAATTTGATCATCCTCGACCTTGGCCTGCCGGACATGCGCGGGCACGACCTGCTCCGCGTCATCCGCAAGGATTTTCGCGATCTCCCGGTCGTCGTCCTGTCGAGCCGCGACGACGAGGCCGGCAAGGTCGAGGCCCTCGACATCGGCGCCGACGACTACGTGACCAAGCCCTTCGGCATGGGCGAGCTCCTGGCCCGCATCCGCGCGGCCCTGCGCCACCAACTCGCCGTCCAGGGCGAGCGCGCCCTGTTCGAGGTCGACGGCCTCAGCGTCGACCTGGTGCGCCGCCTCGTCCGGGTGCGCGGTGCGGACGTCAAGCTGACCCCGCGCGAGTACGACTTCCTGCGCGTCCTGATCCAGCATGCCGGCAAGGCCCTGACACACGCCCAACTTATGAGCGCGGTCTCGACCTCGTCGGACCCCCAATACCTGCGGGTCTACATGCGCCAGCTTCGCCTCAAGCTGGAGGCCGACCCCGAGCGGCCGCGCATCCTCCTGACTGAGACCGGCGTCGGGTACCGCTTGCGCGCACCGGACGACGCGGCCCGAGCCTGACGCCGGGACTTCCTCATCGCAGACTTCCTCATCGCATGCCGGCAGCACCGACCGGTACTTTCCAGATATCCCAGCGCGTCGGAGCGAGCGCCGTGACTCATCCTACAGTCGCACGACCGAGCCTTCCCGCACGACCATCGCCGAACGTCTGTCCCCGGACCGGCGCCCGGTCGGATTGGGTGATCAATGGGCCGGCGAACCGGTTCGCTCGGTGAGGAAGGGATTGGCGACGGCGGCGCGGGCGGCCGGCCTGCCTCACGTCCACCCCATCTGCTTCGGCATAGCGCGGCGGTGCGCTAGGCCGAGATGGGAGTGCCGATGGAAGAGATCGCATCTCATCTCGGGCATTCCAACCCGAAGGTCACCCGCGAGCTCTACGCCCTGTTCAGCCCCGAGGCCCTCACGCGGCGTGCCGGGGCCCTTGAACTGGACGATCTGGGTCTGAAGGAAGTGCCTGCGGTCGGCCGGTCCATCGAACCTGCGAAATCCGCCAAACGAACCCAAGTCAGGTTCGCCGAACCAGAGGGGACATTCGAAAAATGTCCCGCAATCCGCATTCGAAGAGGTGAAACCATTGTTCCTGCGAGGGAAAAATGGTGGGCACTACAGGGTTCGAACCTGTGACCCCTACCATGTCAAGGTAGTGCTCTACCGCTGAGCTAAGCGCCCTCACCGGCGGCGTCCCCGCCGGTGAGGGGGGCTATAGCTTCTGGTTCCGGGGGGCGCAAGCGCAAAGGCGGCTTCGCAAGGCACCGCGCGATCCATTTTCCTGCGCCGATCCCGAAAGTAGGCTAAGGGCCGGGCCGGCAGCCACGGACCGGTCTCCTCAAGGGGCCCGAAATCCCGGGCGGATCGGGCGCGCGAGCAACGGTGAGGAATGCGGTTCTACGTCGATCACGACCGGGGCGATGAGATCAGGTGCTGGGTGGTCCCGGACAACCCCCTGGCGATCAGCCGCGTCTTCGTCGCCCTGGAGGGGCGCCGGGTCGCCGAGGTTCCCGCCACGATCACGGATGACGGCATCCGGGCCAATGGCTGGCACTCCACCGGGCAATGCGTCTTCCGGCTCACCCCGGAGGAGGTGCCGGGTCTTGCGGAGGCGCGGCGGGTCGAGGTCTACGACACCGACACCAACGTCCTCATCTACCGGCGCATCCGCCAGGACGGGATACGGCCGGGCAAGGTTCTCCTCATCGACACCAGCATCGTGCCGGAGACCCGCATCCCTTCGGCCCTGTTCGACCGGTTCCAGCAGAGCTACATCGGCATCGGCCGCCTGTCCGACGAGGTGCTGCGTGTGCTGTTCGAGAGCCCGTGGCTGGCCTCGTCCTTCCTGTCCGGCGCCATCGTCGTGCCGCGCTACGAAGGCTTCTTCGCCAGCGACGACTTTCTCACGACGGCCCTGGTCCACGACCCCTACACCGAGATGGCGACCCGCCTGCTCTGGCTGAAGGCCCGCACCGCCGTGGCCGCCGATCCCGACCAAGCCTGGCGCCTCGGCCGCCTCGCCGAGGCGGCGGATTTCGCCGGCGACTACGATTACGACGACGTGAAGAGTCTCAAGCGCTTTTTCCGGATGATGCCGGAGCAGGCCTACCGCCTCCTCTACAATCCCCTGGCCCGCCAGTTCGGCACCAAGCTGCCCGACGACCGCCTGACCCCGGGCAATTCCATCGTCGCCATCGAGATCCTGGCCCGCGTCGGCATCGTCGGCCACCGCGAATTCTACGAGGCCTTCGCCACCACGCTGTTCGACCGCCTCGGGATCGAGGCCGTCGTGCCCGAGCCCGAGCCGATTTCCGAGACGGTCCTGGCGCTGGCTGCGCGCCTGCGCGGCCTGCGGGTGGCGCAGGACATGCTGGTCTTCGACGTCGCCATGGCGGATGCCGTGCGCGATGCCGTCGCCAAGGGCTGGACCGTCTGAGCATGGAGCCGGACACGGTCGCGGCGCCCTCGGCCCGCCTGCCCGGCGGCGTGAGGCCCTTCGCGGCCGAGGGCGCGTCCCTGCGCCTCGACCTTACCGGAGCCGGCCTCGGCGGCGCCTGGGTGACGATCCGGTTCTCCGACGCGGGCAGCGGTGGCATCGCCCGCCTTCTGATCAGCCTGCTCGGCGAGGGCCGCCAGGGCGCGGTCCTGTCGGAAGAGGCCCTGGGCGGCGATACTTTCGCCTGGACCGGGCGCCTGCCCGAGGGCGTCCGCGCCCTCGTCCTCTCGCCCCTGGCGCCGGGCCGGCCCTTCGCCCTCGCGCGTTTCTCCATCCGCCGGCAGGGCCGCCTCGCCCTCGCGGCCCGCGCGGTCGTGAGGCACCCGACATCGACCGCCCGCGCCGTGTACTGGCGCTGCCTCGGCCTGAAGGTGCGCGGGCGCGGCCTGCTCGCCGCGGCGCTCGCCCATCGCCGGAACACCGGGTATCCCGCCTGGATCCGGCGGTTCGACACCCTCGACGGCCCCGGGCGGGCCCGCCTGCGCGCCGAGGCGGCCGCATGGCCCGACCCGCCCCTGATCTCCGTCCTGATGCCGGTCCACGATCCCGCGCCGCGGGTGCTGGAGGCGGCCCTGCGATCGGTGCGGGGGCAGCTCTCTCCGCATTGGGAACTCTGCGTCGTCGACGACGCCTCCTCCGATCCCGCCGTCGGCCGGTGTCTCGCGGCCCATGCGGCGGCGGACCCGCGCATCCGGGTGATGCGGCGCGCCGTCAACGGCCATATCGCGCGGGCCACCAACGACGCCCTGGCCATGGCGCGGGGGGCCTACGTCGCCTTCCTCGACCACGACGACGTCCTCTCGGAAACGGCGCTGTTCCACGTGGGCCAGGCCGTTCGTGCCGATCCCGGCCTCGTCCTCGTCTACAGCGACGAGGACAAGATCGACGGGCGCGGGCGCCGCTTCGAGCCGCACTTCAAGTCGGGCTTCGACCGCGAACTCCTCTACGGGCAGAACTACATCAACCACCTCACGGTGGTGCGGACCGCCGAGTTGCGGGCGCTCGGCGGCCTGCGCCCCGGGTTCGAGGGCAGCCAGGACCACGACCTGCTCCTGCGCCTCACCGCCGGCCTCGCGCCGGAGCGCGTGCGCCACATTCCGAAGGTGCTCTATCACTGGCGCGCCGCGGGGGGGTCCGGCACCTTCTCCGACCGGGCGCTGGCGCAAGCCGAATCCGCGCGTCTCACCGCCCTCGCCGAGGTGGCGGTCGCCTTCGGGGCCCGTGCGGAACGCGGGCCGTTGGGCTTCAACCGCCTGGTGCGGCCCCTGCCCGATCCGCCCCCGCGGGTCTCTATCGTCATCCCCACCCGCGACCGGGCCGAACTCCTGGGGACGGTCCTGCACGGTCTCTTCGCGGCGACGGACTACCCGGATCTCGAGGTCGTGGTCGTGGACAACGACAGCCGCGAGGCGGCCACCCGCGCTCTGTTCGCGCGCCGTGCCGGGGACACGCGCCTCCGGATCCTGCCCGTCCCGGGGCCGTTCAACTTCTCGGATCTGTCGAACCGGGGGGCGGCCGCCGCCACGGGGGCGGTGCTCTTGTTCCTCAACAACGACGTCGAAATCATCGAGTCCGGCTGGCTGCGGGAGATGGTCTCCATCGTCCTCGACCCCGGCGTCGGGGCGGTGGGCGCCAAGCTGCTCTATCCCGACGGCACCCTCCAGCACGGCGGCATCGTCCTCGGCATCGGCGGGGTCGCGGGCCACAGCCACCTCGGCCTGCCGGGCGCGGAACCAGGCTACTTCGCCCGGATGGTGCTGACGCAGGAGGTCTCCGCCGTGACCGGGGCGTGCCTCGCCGTGCGGGCCGAGGTCTTCGCGGAGGTCGGCGGGTTCGATGCGGAGCACCTCGCCGTCGCCTTCAACGACGTCGACCTGTGCCTGCGCCTGCGCGGGGCCGGCTACCGCAACGTCTGGACGCCGCATGCCCGCCTCATCCACCACGAATCGAAGAGCCGTGGCCCCGAGGACACGCCGGAGAAGCGGGCCCGGTTCGAGGCCGAGACGCGGGTGATGCAGGCGCGCTGGGAGCCCCAGCTGCGAGCCGACCCGTACTACAATCCCAATCTTTCGCGGGGGTCGGCGCATTTTCGCCTGTGATGCGCGGCCCGGCGTGCTCTCCGACGACGCGGAGACCGGTTCGTCGCAAGGAGCACGACACAAGCGAGCACGATGCAGGGCGCTCGAGACGTGATCCGATCCGACTCGATCAGGCACGGCTCGGGCCGAGGATGGCCCGTGACGTCGCGCCCGCGACGGTTGATGTTGCAGTGCGGCGACACGTTGCCGCGTTCCGCGCCGTCCGGCATCGTGAGCCGGCGACGATCCCGTGCCCTGTGTGTCTTGGACGTGACAGGCCTGCCTTGGAATTGCTTAAAGTCGGGATGATAAGCGGCCCTGCGACCGTAGAAGCGGCGCCGCCCGCGCATCGCCGGCGACGGGGCACGACCCCGATCCGATCCACGAGGGCCACCGGGAAGCACATGGCATCTTTTCGCAAGTCGATTCCGGATTCCAAGTCGATTCACGGCGCGCGGGCCATCGTGCCGTCCCGTTCGCGCTCGCGCTCGGTCGTCCACGACGCCTAGCCTGTCCCGGGGACGGTTATCGGACCCGATCCCCTCGGCCGTTCCTGATCGGAGCCGTGCCGTCCATCGATGAAGACGCGCAGCCGGATCGTCAGTCCTTGCGCGAGCCTCGCCCGCCCCCTTTCCCGCGTGTTGGACACCGTCGTGGTGCCATACTAAGGATCGGGCGGATTGCCCGGCCCCTCCCCGAGGCCGGTCTCGTTCCCCGTTCAAGAGCGTGTGCGAATCGAACGTGACTCAACGTACAGACATCGCGATCATCGGTCGTGCCTGCCGCCTCCCGGGTGCCTCGAACGTCGAGGGTCTGTGGCAGCTCCTGACGGAGGCCCGCTGCGCGGTCGGGCGGATTCCCGAAGACCGCTGGTCGCTGAGCCGGTTCGGGCATCCCCGCGCCCAGGAACGCGGCAAGAGCTACACCTGGTCGGCGGGCATCCTCGACGAGATCTGGTCGTTCGATCCGGGCGTGTTCGGCATCTCGCCCCGCGAGGCCGAGCAGATGGACCCGCAGCAGCGGCTCCTGCTCGAACTCACCTGGGAAGCCCTGGAGGATGCGGGCCTGCGCCCCTCGGCCGTGGCCGGCACCCAGATCGGCGTGTTCGTCGGCGCCTCGTCCCTCGATTACGGCAATCTGCGCATCCTCGACACCGCCTCGGGTGACGCCTACGCGGCGACCGGCAACACCCTCTCGATCCTGTCGAACCGCATTTCCTATATCTACGACCTCAAGGGCCCGAGCTTCACCGTCGACACGGCGTGCTCGTCCTCCCTCGTCGCCCTGGATTCGGCGGTGGCGGCCATCGCCAGCGGCCGGATCGACACCGCCGTGGTGGCCGGCGTCAATCTGCTGGCGAGCCCGTTCAACTTCATCTGCTTCTCCAACGCCCAGATGCTGTCGCGCCGCGGCCTGTGCAGCGCGTTCTCGGCCCAGGCCGACGGCTACGTCCGCTCCGAGGGCGGCGTCGTCCTCGTGCTGCAATCGGCGAAGGCCGCGGCCCGCGACGGCAACACCGTGCGGGGCGTCATCGCGGCCAGCGGCGTCAATTCCGACGGCCGCACCACCGGCATCTCGCTCCCCTCGGGCTACGCGCAGGGCGCGCTCCTGGAGCAGGTCTACCGCGAGGCCGAGATCGATCTCGACAAGGTCGTGTTCGTCGAGGCGCACGGCACCGGCACTCCCGTGGGCGATCCCATCGAGGCCGGCGCCATCGGCGGCAAGCTCGGGAAACCGCGCCGCGAGCCCCTGCCCATCGGCTCCATCAAGAGCAATATCGGCCACACCGAGCCGGTCTCGGGGCTGGCCGGCCTGCTCAAGGCGAGCCTCGCCCTGGAGCACGATTTCGTGCCGGCCTCCCTGCACGCCGCCGAGCTCAACCCCGACATTCCCTTCACCGACCTCAACCTGTCGGTGCTGAACCAGCCCCTGGTGATCCCGCGCGGGCGCGCCGAGCGCTTCGCCGGCGTCAACTCCTTCGGTTTCGGCGGCACCAACGCGCACATCGTGCTCACCGATGGCGAGCGCGTCGCCGCCAAGGCCGAGACCACCCGGGCGCCCGAGATACTGCTGCTGTCGGCCCAGAGCCGCGCGGCCCTCAACGAACTCGCCCTCGACTACGCCGAACGCTTCGACGGCGCCGCACCGGCCGAGGTCGCGCGCATCGCGGCCGCGGCCGCCCATCGCCGCGAGCGCCTGTCGTCCCGCCTCGCCATCGCACTCGACGCCGACCTGCCCGCGACGCTCCGCGCCGTCGGCGAGGCCGAGGAGTCCGACGCCGCCCTCATCGGCACCGCCGTCGACCGTTCGGCCGAGGTCGCCTTCGTCTATTCCGGCAACGGCAGCCAGTGGGCCGGCATGGGCCGCGAGGCCTACGAGGAGAACGCGGTCTTCCGCGCCGCCTTCGATCGCATCGACACCCTGTTCCTCAAGCTCTCGGACTGGTCCCTCAAGGAGGCGCTGTTCGCCGAAGACCTTGACGAGCGCCTCGTCCTGACCCGCGTCTCCCAGCCCCTGATCTTCGCCATCTCCAGCGCCTCGACCACGGCGCTCCGGGCGCGCGGCCTCCACCCGAAATACGTGCTCGGCCACAGCGTCGGCGAGATCGCGGCGGCGGAGGCCGCCGGCATCCTCAGCCTCGAGCAGGCCGTGAAGGTGATCTTCTTCCGCAGCCAGCATCAGGAATCGACGCGGGGCCTCGGCACCATGGCGGTGCTGCTGGCGCCGGCCGACGAGATCGAGCTGTTCCTGAAGGACTACCCGAGCCTCGACATCGCCGCCTACAACAGCCCCAAGGCCATCACGGTCGCGGGGCCGGTGGCGGACATCGACGCCGCCATGAAGGCCCTCGCGCGCAAGCGCCGGCGCGGACGCAAGCTCGACCTCGAATACCCGTTCCACGGTCGGTTGATGAACCCGACCGAGAAGCCGCTCCTGCGCGATCTCGCCGGCCTCAAGCCCCATGCCGGCACCACCGCCATGGTCTCCACCGTCACCGGCATGGTGCTGGCCGGTTCGGAATTCGGCGCCGGTTACTGGTGGCGCAACATCCGCGAGCCCGTGCGCTTCGCCCAGGCCGTGCAGGAAGCCACCCGCCAGGGCGCCCGTGTCTTCGTGGAAGTCGGCCCCCGCGCCACCCTCCTGTCGCATATCGGCGACGCCATCGAGCCCCTCGGCATCGAGAACGCCACCATCGGCGTCCTCCATCGCAAGCAGGCCGGCGGCGATCCCATCGCCCGGACCGTGGCCGCCGCCCTCGTCCAGGGCGCGGCCGTCGACGAGACCACGGTGTTCGGCCAGAACCCGAAGGGCGACGTGTCCCTGCCGCTCTACCCGTGGCAGCGCCGCGCCTTCCGTCTGGCCGAGACCTCCGAGGGCGTCGGCGCCACGACGCCGCGCACCTATCACCCCCTCTACGGCGCGCGCGTCACCGTGGACGGCCTCGAATGGCACGGCCACGTCGACATCGCCACGGTGCCGGAACTCGACGACCACCGCATCGACGGGCAGGCGATCCTGCCGGGCGCGGCCTTCATCGAGATGGCCCTGGGGGTCGCCCGCGAGGTCATGCGCAGCGACACCGTGGTGCTCGCTGAATTCGAGATTCAGTCGCCGATGGTGTTCGGCGAGGAATCCCTGCGCGAGGTCATGGTCCGCGTCTCGGGCTCGGGCAACGGCATCCAGATCCTGAGCCGGCCGCGCCTGACCCAGGCCGCGTGGCAGCTCCACGCGGCGGCCAAGATCGTCGACGGCACCTTCTCCGCGCCCGCCCGCCAGGACATTCCCGCGCCGGGCGAGCAGGCGGTGGACGGCGAAGCCCTCTACCGTATCGCCGCCGCCTCCGGCCTCGGCTTCGGCCCGAGCTTCCGTCAGGTCGCCCTGTCGGCGCGCCTCGACGAGACCACCATCGTCTCCGACCTCGTGCCGGCCGAGGCCGACGAGCGCTTCGGCCTCGTGCCCGCACGCCTCGATTCGTGTTTCCACGGCCTGATCCTCCTGTTCGCCGGCCTCATGGGCGAGGGCTCGACCAAGGCCTACGTGCCCGTGCGCTTCGGCGAGATCCGCCTGGTGAAGCCGGGCGCCGTCATCGCCCGGGCGATGATCCGGACGCGCCGCGCCAACGAGCGCAGCATCCTGGCCGACTTCACCCTGGTGGATGCCGAGGGCGAGGTCATCGCCACCCTGCGCGAGGGTCGCTTCCAGGCCCTGCGCACTAAGAACGCCAACGAACTGGCCGCCTACGCCATCGCCCAGCGGGCCGAGCTCGCCACCGAACCCACGGCGATCCCCCTCGACCGTCGCCAGCGCATCGCCGACGCCGTCCGGCCCCAGGCCAAGGCGGCCTTCGCCGCCGCCGAGGCGCCGCTGGCCCCCGGCCACCTGCTCCTCGAGGGCTGGGCCACCTCCATGGCTTACCGCTTGGCGGAAGGCCTGCAGCGCTCGGGCACCGTCGCCATCGACGAGCGCGTGCCCGAGGCCATGCGGCCCTGGCTGCTGAACGCCCTCCTGGCCCTGGAGAGCAGCGGGCTCGCCACCCTCGACGGCGAGCGCTGGACCCTGCGCAAGGACGTGACCCTGCCGGCGCCCGACGAGATCATGCGCTGGATCGCCGCCGATCACCCCGACCTCTCGGCCGAACTCGTGCTCACCGCCGATATCGGCGCCGTCGTCGGCCGCCTCCTCGCCGGCGACCTCGTCCACGCCCCGACCCTGTCGCAGAACGCGCTCGACGCCTTCACCCTGCGCAGCGCCACCGCCCGCGCCTCCGCCGACGTCATCGCCCGGATCGTGGAATCCGGCAGCGCCGCGCTCCCCCGCGACCGCGCCCTGCGGGTGCTCCAGGTCGGCTTCGGGCCCCTGTCGGCCCAGGCCGCCGCCTTCGCCGACGGCATCGAGGCGCAGCTCTCGGTGTTCGAGGCCGACCGGCGCCTGGCCGAACGCGCCCGCCTCGCCCTGCCCCGCGGCGTCACCGTCATCGAGGACGCGGCCGAGCTCACCCCCGGCGGCTTCGACGCCATCCTCGCCGCCGACGTGCTCCATCGCTCCGAGCGCGGCGTCCTGCAGCAGGTGGCCGATGCGCTGGCCACCGGCGGCTTCCTCATCGCCGTCGAACCCGGCGCGTCCCTGTTCCGCGACCTCGTGTTCGGCCTGACGCCGGACTGGTTCGACGTGACCGGCGAGATGCCCATGGGACGCCTCGACGACATCACCGGCTGGCAGCGCTCGCTCAGCGACACCGGCCTCGTCCGGGTCGCCGTCGACCGTGCGGTCTCCGACAACGGCGACGACCTCCTGTTCATCGCCGAAGCGCCCGTGCGCGCCCGCCCCGCCGCCGGCCAGACCTTCGCGTTCGTCATCGGATCGCACGACGCCTACGCCGCCGAGACCGCCTCGTCCCTGGCGACCCTGCTGGTTGCGGGCGGCGTCCACGTCTCCATCATCCTCGATTCCGAGCAGTCCCTGCTCGAGCTCGAGCGCGAGACCCCCGACACGGTGGTGTTCCTCGCCGGCGCCTTCAACACCGACGGTCCGGCCGCGAACCGCCTGCGCGACCGCTGCCTCAGCCTCAAGCGCTGCGTCGAGCACCTCGGCAGCCGCCAGACTCGCCTCTGGGTGGTCTGCCCCGGTGCCACCCGCGACGACGGCGATGCCAACGGTTCCGTCGAGGCGGGCGTCTGGGCCTTCACCCGGACGCTGGCCAACGAGGTCGCCAACCTCGACGTGCGCCGCATCGACCTGACCGACACGCTCACCACCAAGCTCGCCGCCGAGCGCCTGCGCGACCTCATCCTGTCGGGCACCGCCGAGACCGAGATCGTCCTCGATCCCGACCAGACCCGGGTGATCCGGTTCTCGCCGGGCCAGATCGCGCGCCGCCCCGCCGCCGACGCGGTGCCGGCGCCCGCCGCCCGCCTGGAACGCAGCAACACCGGCGGCCTCAACGAGATGGCCTGGGGCCCGGCCGAGCGCCGTGCGCCGGGACGCGGCGAGGTCGAGATCGCCGTCGAGGCCACGGGCCTCAATTTTCGCGACGTCCTCTGGGCGCTCTCCATGCTCCCGGAAGAGATTCTGGAAGACGGATTCGCCGGGCCCCGCCTCGGCCTGGAGGTCGCCGGCCGCGTCCTCTCCGTCGGCAAGAATGTGGATGCCTTCAAGGCCGGTGACCGCGTCGTCGCCTTCGCCCAATCGGGCTTCTCGACCCACATCGTCGTGCCCGAGCTCGTGGTCGCGCCGAGCCCCCCCGGCCTCGATGCGCAGGCCGCCGCCACGGTGCCGGTCGCCTTCCTCACGGCCTATTACGGCCTCGTGAGCTGCGCCCGCCTGCGGCGCGGCGAATGGGTCCTCGTCCATGGCGGCGCCGGCGGCGTCGGCCTCGCCGCCCTCCAGATCGCCAAGCTCAAGGGCGCGCGCGTCATCGCCACCGCCGGGTCGCGGGAGAAGCGCGCCCTGGTGAAGGCGCTGGGCGCCGAGCACGTCCTCGACTCGCGTTCGCTGGCCTTCGTCGACGATGTCCGCCGCATCACCGGCGACGGCGTCGGCGTGGTGCTCAACAGCCTGTTCGGCGAAGCGATGGAGCGCAGCCTCAACTGCCTCAAGCCGTTCGGCCGCTTCATCGAGCTGGGCAAGCGCGACTACGTCGCCAACACCCATATCGGCCTGCGCCCGTTCCGCCGGAACCTGTCCTATTTCGGCGTCGATCTCGATCAGGTGCTGCAGCACCAGGGCGAGGACGGGGCGCGCCTGTTCCGGGAGGTCATGGCCCTGTTCAACGAGGGTGGCCTCAAGCCGCTCCCGTACCAGCCCTTCACCTCGGACGAGGTCTCGGACGCGTTCCGGCTCATGCAGCAATCGGGGCACGTCGGTAAGATCGTCATCGCGCCGCCGAAAGCCGGCAGCGTGATGATGGCCGAAAAGTCCACCTTCGAGATTTCACCGGACGGCGTGCACCTCGTCACCGGCGGCCTCGGCGGCTTCGGCCTGGAGGCCGCGCGCTGGCTCGCCGACCGGGGCGCCCAGCGCATCGTTCTCGTCGGCCGCAAGGGCGCCGAGAGCGCCGATGCCAAGGCCCTCGTGGCCGAGCTGACGGCACGCGGCGTCGCGGTGCAGGCCAAGGCCTGCGACATCACCAGCCGCAAGGCGGTGGACGCCCTCTTGGGTGACGTGGAGCGCGGCGGTCAGAAGCTCGCCGGCGTGATCCACGGAGCCATGGTGCTACAGGACGGCCTCATCGCGAACATCGACGCGGCGGCCCTCGACGCGGTCATCCGCCCGAAGGTCATCGGCGCCGAGCACCTCGACGCGGCGACGCGCACGCGAAAACTCGACTACTTCGTGCTGTTCTCCTCGGCCACGACCTTCATCGGCAATCCCGGCCAGGGCTCCTACGTCGCCGCCAACGGCTTCATGGAGGGTTTGGCCCGCCGCCGGCGCAAGCTCGGCCTGCCGGCTCTGGCGGTCGCCTGGGGCGCCATCGGCGATGTCGGTGTCCTCGCCCGCAACCGCGCCGTGATGGAGACCCTGGCCGGCCGCGTCGGCGTCACGCCCATGGACGCCCGCCACTGCCTCGACCTCATGGCCGATGCCCTGGAGGGCCAGAGTCGCGGCACCGACGATGCGGTCATCGCCATCGCCTCCATGCATTGGGGCAAGGCGCGCGAGCGCCTCGCCACCATGAAGAGCCCGAGCTACGCCGACCTCGGCTCGGACCAGCAGATGGAAGCCGGCACGGTGGCGGCCATCAACATCGGGATGCTGCTCAAGACCCAGGACATCGACACGGTGCGCAAGACCGTGGCCGATGCCATCGTCGAGGACATCGCCCGCATCCTGCGCCTGCCGAAGGACGACATCAGCCGCGTCCGACACCTCTCGGAGATCGGCCTCGATTCGCTCATGGGCGTCGAGCTCGGCGCCAGCCTGCAGGAGCGCTTCGCCCTCGAAGCGCCGCCTTCTGGCATCTCGTCGGGGCTCACGGTCAATGAGCTCACCGAGACCCTGATCCAGTCGATCTCGGCCCCCGTGGACGAGGCGGCGGCCGCCGTGATGAGTCTCGCCCAGCGCCATGCCAGCGAAGGCGTGGATGTCAGGACCCTCGAGCCCTTCCACGCGCTGGTCGAAGAGAACAGCCTCGTCATCAAAGAGATTCTGCCATGACAAAACCCGCCAGACCGGACGGCGGACGCGCGGCGCTCGCGGGCTTCGTGACGAACCGCCTCGGCCGCAACGCCAACCGGCCGGCCCCGGCGCGTGCGCCCGCGCGCCCGGCGGGCGACCCGTCGGTGCAGAACTTCGAGACCCTGCCGGGTTACCGCGAGCTGCGCCTGCAGCGCTCGGCCGCCGATCTCATCGGGCTTGGCAACCCGTTCTTCCGGGTCCACGAGACCCGGGCCGGCGCCAGCACCCGCATCGCCGGCAAGAGCTTCATCAACTTCTCGTCCTACGACTACCTCGGCCTCAACGGCCATCCGGACGTGAACGCCGCCGCGGCGAAAGCCATCGAGACCTTCGGCACCTCGGCCTCGGCGAGCCGCATCGTGGCGGGCGAACGCCCGGGCCACCTCTCCCTGGAGAAGGCCCTCGCCGACCATTACGACACGGAGGCCTGCGTCGTGATGGTGAGCGGGCACGCCACCAACGTCACCACCCTCGGCGCCCTGATGGAGCCGGGCGACGTGATCTTCCACGATGCCCTGAGCCACAACAGCATCGTCACCGGGGCGCAGCTCTCGGGGGCCCAGCGCCGCTCCTTCGCCCACAACGACCTCGACGCCCTCGAGACCCTGCTCGGCGCCACCCGGCACGAGCATCGCCGCGCCCTCATCGTGGTCGAGGGCCTCTACAGCATGGACGGCGACGCGCCGGATCTGGCCGCCCTCGTCGCCCTGAAGCAGCGCTACGACGCCTGGCTGATGGTCGACGATGCCCACGGGCTCGGCGTGCTCGGCCGCACCGGCATCGGCCTCGCCGAGCATTGCGACGTCGATCCGCACGGCGTCGACATCTGGATGGGGACCCTGTCGAAGACGCTGTCCACCTGCGGCGGCTACATCGCCGGCCCGGCGGCGCTCATCGAGTACCTGAAGTGCACGGCCGGCGGCTTCATCTACAGTGTCGGCCTGTCCCCGCCACTCGCCGCCGCCGCCGAGACGGCGCTCGCCATCATGCATGCCGAGCCGCATCGGGTGGAGCGCCTGCGCCAGAACGGCAACCTGTTCCTCGCCTGCGCCAAGAAGCACGGCCTCGACACCGGCACGAGCCTCGGCCTCGCGGTGATTCCGGTCATCGTCGGTGATTCCCTCAAGTCCGTGACCCTGTCGGACCGCCTGTTCAAGCGCGGCATCAACGTGCAGCCGATCATCCATCCGGCCGTGCCCGAGCGGGCTTCGCGCCTGCGCTTCTTCATCACCTCCGAGCACACGCCCGAGCAGATTCGCGAGACCGTGGACGCGGTGGCCGAGGAACTGCACGAGATCGAAAAGGGCGGCTCGCTCATCGAGCAGCTCATGTCGAAGCGCGGCAAGCCGTAGGCTTCGCCGCTCGAACCGTCACACTAGAACGAGAAACGGGCCCGCGAGGGCCCGTTTTTTGTACCCGAAGGTCTGCCGTCGCTCAGCGGGCGGTAGCGTAGAGCGAAGCGCCTGCGGCGACGGGCGCGGTGACGGTTGAGAAGACCGACAGCACCTTCTGGACCTCGGTGAAGGGGGCGTTGGAAACGTAGACGAGGTCGCGGTTGCGCATGCGGAAGGCCTGGGTGAGGAACAGGCTGTTGGGGTCGCGCATGTTGATCCGGTAGACCACGGGCACCAGCGGCGTGCCGAGCAGCGGGCTGCCGGGCTTGAGGCGGCGCACCAC
>NZ_JAKSXV010000028.1 GCF_022829345.1 Methylobacterium sp. J-090
TCAGAACGCCGGTGAGCAGGGCGAGGCCGAGGCCCGTCCGGCTCAGGGGCTTGGTACCGCCTTTGGCCAAAGCCATCAGGACGACGCCGGCGCACAGGACGACGATGCCGGCGGCGGCGAGCGGCGCCACCGCCTCGCGCAGCACCATCAGGGAGGCGAGCGCCGTGAGCAGGGGCGCACTGCCCCGGGCGATGGGGTAGACCTGTCCCATATCGGCGTGGCGGTAGGCCTCGGCGAGGGCGACGTAGTAGCCGAGATGCAGGACGATGGAGCCGGCGAGCCAGGGCCACGCGGCCGGCGCCGGCAATCCGAACCAGACCAGCGCCGGCAGGGCGAACAGGCCGGCCGAGGCCGAGATCAGCGCCATGGTGAGGATCGGCTCGAGGTTGAGCTTGGCCGCCGCGTTCCAGCCCGCATGCATGCAGGCGGCGGCGAGCACGGCCGCGAAGACCGGAAGGCTCATGCCCGTACTGGTCAGGGTCTCCACGCGTCCGCGCCTCCGCTCCGGCCGCTGCACGCCGCGCGGCAGGACACGGGCCTAGGCCGCATTCCTCCCAAAAGGAAGCGCAAAACCACAAAAAACCACATCACGACGCGACGACGATGTCGAGACCGCGGGCGGTAAGGGCGGCCGCCATACCGGGCGGGGGCGCGGCATCGACGATGAGGCCACTGCCGGCCGGGATCGGCGCGAGGCGGATAGGGGTGAGGCGGCCGAACTTGGTGCGGTCGGCCACGACGTAGCCGCGCGCCGCCGAGGCCAGCATGGCGATCCGCAGCTCCGTGGGGAGCGGCGCGAAGTCCGTGATCTCGCCGTCTGGGGCGATGCCGCCCGCACCGACGAAGGCGAGGTCGACGCGAAAGCGCGCCAGGCCCGCCACGGCCTCGGAGCCGAAGGCGGCCTCGTCCGAGGGCTCGACGGCGCCGCCGAGGACATGGACGCGGAGACCGGGCACCCGGCACAGGACGAGGCCGACGGGCAGGCTGTTGGTGCAGACCGTCACGCCCGCGCGCGGCGCGGCGCCGAGCAAGGGGTCGAGGCCCGCGAGGGCGTGGGCCACCGCCAGGGTGGTCGCCCCGGAATCGAGCACCACCACCATCCCGTCCTCCACCAGGCGGGCCGCCGCCCGGCCGATGGCGGCTTTGCCCTCGGGGTTGTCGCGCGCCCGCACGGCGAGGGCCGGCTCGTCGGCCCGGCGGGTGGCGCCGCCATGGACGATGGCGAGGCGTCCGCGCTCGGCGAGATGCTTGAGGTCGCGCCGGATAGTCTCGCGCGAGACCGCGAAGCGCGCCGCCATGGCCTCGACGCTGACGCTGCCCTCGGTGCCGAGGCGCGCCAGGATCTCGTCCTGGCGCCGGGCCGCGAGGGTGCGGGGAGCGTCCCTCATCGGTCGGCCCTGGCGAGGTCGAACACCGTCCGGATCAGGCGCAGGGTGCGGCGCCGCGCGAGGCAGGCGATGGCGTGGCGGTTGGTGAGGTCCGGCCCGGTGAGGGGAATCGCCGCGACGCGGCCGTCATGCCCGCATTCGAGGGAGGAGACGATGCCGACGCCGATCCCCGCAGCGGCGGCCTCGATCACCGCCTCGCGGCTGTCGAGCTCCATCAGCACGTCGGGCCTGACGCCGCGCGCGGCGCAGGCGCGGTCGAAGGTTCGGCGGGTGACGGAATCGGGCTCGCGCAGGACCATGGCGACGCCGTCGAGGTCCTTGGGATCGAGTTCGCCCCGCCCCGCCCAGGGATGGGTGCGGGCGAGCACGGCGCAGATGCGCGAGACGGCGATGTCTTCGAGGTGAAGGTCGGGATGGGCCTGCGCCTCCGTCAGCACGGCGACGCTCGCGCGCTCGGCGAGCAGGGCCTCCCGGGTCTCGGCGGCGTTGCCGAGGAGGAGGCCGACGACGATGCCGGGATGGCGCGCGCGCAGGCGCGCCAGCAGGGGCATGACGATGTGGGGCGAATCGACGGCGATCTCGATGCGCCCCGAGACCAGATTGCGGTTGGCCTCCAGCAGGTCCTCCGCCCGCTCGACGAGGCCGAACAGGGGCCCGGTGAGTTCGGCCAGCGCCTGCCCCTGCGGGGTCAGCTCGGCGCTGCGGGCCGTGCGCCGGAACAGCACGAGGTCGTAGCGCTCCTCCAGGGCCTTGATATGCCCGGTCACCGCCGGCTGGCTGATGCAGAGCCGCCGCGCCGCGCGGGTGAAGCTGCCCTCGCGCGAGACGGCGTCGAAAGCGCGAAGCTGGAACAGGTTCATGGAAGCCCATCAGCCGGACTGATGCCGTGCATCACGACAAACGATTTGATGTGATGGATGCCCCGAAGGCAAGGTCCGGTCACGCCGACTCGCTTCGGTCGTGTCCTTCAGGGGACCGGACAGGACGATCATGACCGCCACCGCGCCCATCCTGCTGACGCCCGGCCCGCTCACCACCTCGGCGCGCACCCGCGCCGCGATGATGACCGACTGGGGCTCGTGGGATTCCAGCTTCAACCGGCTGACGGCCGCCGTGTGCGAGCGGCTCGTCGCCATCGCCAACGGCACCGGCAGCCATGTCTGCGTGCCGCTCCAGGGCAGCGGCACCTTCGCGGTGGAAGCGGCCATCGGCACCTTCGTGCCCCGCGCCGGCAAGGTGCTGGTCCTTGTCAACGGCGCCTACGGCAAGCGCCTGGCGAAGATCTGCGAGGCGCTCGGCCGCGATCACAGCGTCTACGAGACCGCCGACGACGTGCCGACGACGCCGGACGCCGTCGAGGGGCTGCTCCGCGCCGATCCCGCCATCACCCATGTCGGCCTGATCCATTGCGAGACCAGCACCGGCATCCTCAATCCCCTGCCCGAGATCGCCGCCGTGGTCGCGCGGCACGGGCGTAGTCTGATCATCGATGCCATGAGTTCGTTCGGAGCGCTGCCCATCGACGCCGGGGCGGTGCCGTTCGCGGCGCTGATCGCAGCCTCGGGCAAGTGCCTCGAGGGGGTCCCCGGCATGGGCTTCGTCATCGCCCGCGCCGATGCCCTGGCGCGGACCGAGGGCAACGCGTCGTCCCTCGCGCTCGACCTCCACGACCAGCACGGCTATCTGGAGCGCACGGGGCAATGGCGCTTCACCCCGCCGACCCACGTGGTCGCGGCCCTGCACGAGGCCCTGCTGCAATACGACGAGGAGGGCGGCCTGCCCGCCCGCCACGCCCGGTACGCCCGCAATTGCGACGTGCTGATCCGTGGGCTGGAGCGCCTCGGCCTGACAAGCTTCCTGGCACCCGCGATCCAGGCGCCGATCATCGTCACAGTCCATGCCCCGCGCGACCCGAACTATCGCTTCGCCGACTTCTACGCGGCGGTACGGGAGCGCGGCTTCATCCTCTACCCCGGCAAGCTCACGCAGGTGGAAACCTTTCGCGTGGGCTGCATCGGCCACGTGGATTCGACCGACATGGAACGGGCGGTGGAGGCGATCGCCGACGCCCTGCGCGCCCTCGCCATCACCACGCCCTGAGCGCCCGAGGAAGAGCCGCCATGTCGTACACACCTCCCAAAAGACTCCAGGCGGCGATCCTCGACTGGGCCGGCACCGTCGTCGATTTCGGTTCGTTCGCGCCGACTCAGATCTTCGTCGAGGCGTTCGCCGAGTTCGGCGTCGCCGTGAGCCTGGCCGAGGCGCGCGGGCCCATGGGCATGGGCAAGTGGGACCACATCCGCACGCTCCTAGACGATCCCGCCATCGCCGCGCGCTACGCGGCCGCTCACGGGCGGGCGGCGAGCGATGCCGACGTCACCGCCCTCTACGAGCGCTTCATGCCGCTCCAGATCGAGAAGATCGCCGAGCATTCGGCGGTGATCCCCGGGGCCCTCGCGGCCATCGCGGCCCTGCGCGCCCGGGGCCTGAAGATCGGCTCGTGCTCGGGGTATCCGGCCCGCGTGATGGAGCGGGTCGTGGCGCTCGCCGCCACCAACGGCTACGTCGCCGACCACGTGGTCGCGACCGACGAAGTCCCGAACGGGCGGCCGTGGCCGGCCCAGGCGCTGGCCAACGTCATCGCGCTCGGCATCGACGACGTCGCCGCCTGCGTGAAGGTCGACGACACGGTGCCGGGCATCCTGGAAGGCCGCAAGGCCGGGATGTGGACCGTGGCGCTCACCTGCTCGGGCAACGCGCTCGGCCTCACCCACGAACAGTTCTCAGGCCTGCCGGCCGAGCGCCTCGCCGCCGAGCGCGCGCGGATCGCGGCTCTGTTCGCCGCGTCTAAGCCGCACTTCCTCATCGACACCATCGCGGACCTGCCGGACGTCGTCGCGGACATCGACGGCCTGCTGGCCGCCGGGCGCATGCCGCAGGCCTGCTGATCGGCGCCGCGCCGGGCGCTTCGGGCGCTCGGACATGAAGCATTCGCGGACCGTCCACGGCATCTCGCCGTGGACGGCTTCGTCGTATCCGCAATCGATCGAAGTCATCGATAATTCTGAGCACGAAACAGGCAAGAGATGCTGAAACCCTGATCTTGATGAGATGAGATTTCGTCTTTCTACTGTCATGGAGCGCGCCTTAAAGCGGTTGCGACGAAAGCCCCTGAAAAGCCCCCGGAGACGCGTCCATGAAGGTCCTCGCATGAAAGCCCTCGGCCTCCTCGCCCTGACCCTCGCGCTCACTGGTCCCATGGCGGCCCAGGCCGCCGAGCGCACCAGGCTCACGATCTACACCGCGCTGGAGAACGACCAGCTCGGTCCGTTCAAGGCCGGCATCGAGCGGGCGGTGCCCGAGGTCGAGGTGGTGTGGGTGCGCGATTCGACCGGCATCATCACCGCCCGATTCTTGGCCGAGAAGGACAACCCGCGGGCCGACATGGTGATGGGGCTCGCCGCCTCCAGCCTCCTGATGTTCGAGAAGCAGGGCCTGCTCGCCACCTACGAGCCCAAGGGCGTCGAGGCCCTCAAACCCGCCTTCCGGGATGCGAAGGCCCCCTACACCTGGACCGGAACGGACGCCTCCATCGGCGTGATCTGCTTCAACACGGCGGAAGCCGAGAAGGACAAGGCCAGGACGCCGGCGCGCTGGGCCGACCTGCTGGCGCCCGAGCTCAAGGGCAAGGTGGTGATGCCGCATCCGGCCTCGTCCGGCACCGGCTACCTGCTGGTGGCGGGCTGGCTCCAGGGCATGGGCGAGGAATCCGGCTGGGCCTACATGGACCGGCTCCACGACAACATCGCCGCCTACCTGCATTCGGGCTCGGCCCCGTGCGTGCAGGCGGCGCGGGGCGAGCGCACCGCCGGCCTTTCCCTCGACATGCGGGGGGCCGCCGAGAAGACCAAGGGCGCGCCGCTCGCCGTCATCGCGCCCGCCGACGGCACCGGCTGGGACGAGGAGGCCTACGCCATCGTGGCCACCACGAAGCACATGGACGCGGCCCGCAAGGTCGCCGACTGGGGCGCCACCAAGGCCGCCAACGAACTCTACGCCAAGAGCTACGCCGTGGTCGCCTACCCGGGCGTCGCCACCGTGCCGGCGAACTATCCCGCGGGCGCGGAGGCCGCGATGATCAAGAACGATCTCGGCTGGATGGCGGACAACCGCGAGCGGGTTCTGGCCGAATGGTCGCGCCGCTACGAGGCCAAAGCCGCCAAGAAGTAAGGCAGTCGAGAAGTAAGTCCTCCAGCTAGGCCGAGGGCCCCGCCATGACGCAGCGCGATGCGACCCCGTTCCTGACCGTCTCGGGCCTGTCGAAGCGCTACGGCGCGTTCACGGCCCTCGACCGGATCGACCTCGCCATCGGGCGCGGCGAGTTCGTGTGCTTCCTCGGCCCCTCGGGCTGCGGCAAGACCACCCTGCTGCGCCTCATCGCCGGCCTCGACCGGCAGGACGAAGGCCGGATCGGGATCGCCGGCCGAGACGTCTCGCATGCGCCACCGGCCGCGCGCGACTTCGGCATCGTGTTCCAGTCCTACGCCCTGTTCCCGAACCTGACGGTGGCCGCCAACGTTGCCTACGGCCTCGTCAACCGCCGCCTCGACCGGGCCCGCATCGCCGCCCGCGTGGCCGAGCTCCTCGCCCTCGTCGGCCTGCCCGAGCAGGGCGACAAGCATCCGGTCCAGCTCTCGGGCGGGCAGCAGCAGCGGGTGGCGCTGGCCCGGGCGCTCGCCACCTCGCCGTCCCTGCTGCTGCTCGACGAACCCCTCTCGGCCCTCGACGCGAAGGTGCGGACCCGGCTGCGCGAGGAGATCCGGCACCTGCAGAAGCGGCTCGGCATCACCACCATCATGGTCACCCACGACCAGGAGGAGGCCCTCGCCATGGCCGACCGGGTCGTGGTGATGAACCGCGGCGCCATCGAGCAGATCGGCACGCCCGGTGACATCTACCGGAACCCGGCCACCGCCTTCGTGGCCGACTTCATCGGCGCCATGACCTTCCTCGACGCCACCGTCGGGGCGGCCCGGCAGCTCCGGGTCGGCGCCGTCGATCTCGTCTGCGAGGACGGGCGCGGCTTCGTCCCCGGCAGCCCCGTGCGCCTGGGCTTCCGGCCGGAGGAGATCCGGGTTGGCAACGTCCGGCCCACCGACGTGAACGCGTTTCAGGTCCGCGTCCGCAGCCTCGAATTCCTCGGCGCCTTCACCCGCGCCCGCCTGGAGCCCAGCCTCGACCTCGGCGGCTCCCTCGTGGCCGACGTCTCGGCCAATCTCCACGGCGACCTCGCCTTGACGGAAGGCCAGTACCTCTACGTCTCCTTGCCGCCGGCGGCCCTCAGGGCCTTCCCGGTGGCGGCGCGCGCGTGAGTCCCGCGATGACGGAGGCCCTCGCCCTCGCCCTGCCGGAGGCCGCCCCGGCGCGGCGCGCCCGCGTGCCGGAGCGCCTCGTCGCCACCGTGCTCGTCGCCGGCCTGTGCCTGATACTCGTCCTCATCCTCGCCCTGCCGCTCGGCACCCTGCTCATCAAGAGCCTGGAGGCCCCGGGCGGCGGCTTCGCGGGGCTGTCCAACTTCCGCACCTACTTTGCCACGCCGACCCTGGTCGAGGCCCTGGTCAACAGCCTCGCGGTGGCCGGCATCACGGTGGCGGTCGTGGTGCCCCTCGCCTTCGCGTACGCCTACGCGCTGACCCGCACGGCGATGCGGTTCCGGGGCGTGCTGCTGGCCCTGGCCCTGCTGCCGCTGTTCGCGCCCTCTCTGCTGTCGGGCATCGCCCTCACCTACATCCTCGGCAACCAGGGATTCCTGCGCGGGCTGCTCCTCGGTCACAGCGTCTACGGCCCCATCGGCATCGTCATCGCCGAATGCCTCTATGCCTTCCCGCACGCCCTCATCATCCTGATGACGGCCCTGGCGCTGTCCGACGCGCGGCTCTACGAGGCCGCCGCCGCCATGGGCACGGGGCGCCTGCGCACCTTCGCCACCGTGACCCTGCCGGGCGCCCGCTACGGCCTCGTCAGCGCGGCCTTCGTGGTCTTCACCCTGGTGGTGACGGATTTCGGCATCCCGAAGGTCATCGGCGGTCAGTATCCGGTACTCGCCACCGACGCCTACCGCCAGGTGGTGGGCCAGCAGATCTTCCCCATGGGCGCCGTGGTCGGGCTGCTGATGCTGGCGCCTGCGGTGCTGGCCTTCTGCGTGGACCGGTTGATCCGGCGCCGGCAATCGGCCCTGCTCTCGGCCCGCTCCGTTCCCTACGAGGCCAAGCCCCACCCCGTCCGCGACGGCCTGTCGCTCGCCTATGCCGGGCTCGTCGCCGGTCTCATCGTCGCCACCTACGGGGTCGCCGTCTGGGCCTCGTTCATCCGCTACTGGCCGTACAACCTCGGCCTCACCCTCGACCATTACGACTTCGCGGCGGCCGATTCGGACGGCTGGACGCCCTATGGCAACTCGCTCGTCATGGCCGGCGCGGTGGCCGTCCTCGGCACCGGGCTGGTGTTCTGCGGCGCCTACCTCATCGAGAAGCTCAAGGTGTTCTCCGCCGGCCGCGCCGTGGCGCAACTGCTGGCGATGCTGCCCCTCGCCGTGCCCGGACTCGTGCTCGGCCTCGGCTACGTGTTCTTCTTCAACGCGCCCTGGAACCCCCTGAACGTCCTCTACGGGACCCTGGCGCTCCTCGTGATCAACACGGTGGCGCATTACTACACCGTGGCGCACGTGACCGCGACGACGGCCCTGAAGCAGATCGACCCCGAGTTCGAGGCGGTCTCGGCCTCCCTCAAGGTGCCGTTCTGGCAGACCTTCCGCCGGGTCAGCCTGCCGATCTGCCTGCCGACCGTGCTGGAACTCGCCGTCTACCTCTTCGTCAACGCCATGACGACGGTCTCGGCGGTGATCTTCCTCTACGGATCGGGCACCAAGCTCGCGGCCATCGCCATCGTCCACATGGACGAGGCCGGCACCACGGCCTCCGCCGCCGCCATGGCGAGCGTGATCATGGCGACCGCGCTCGGCGCCCGCCTCGTGCTGGCCCTGGTCAACCGCTTCGTCCTCGCCCGCGCCCAGGTCTGGCGGCGCCGCGAGGGGACGGCGTGACGTGCCGGCCCGCGCCGACGGTCAGGCGGCGAGCCCGGGGGGCGTAGTCCCCATGACGGCGGCGTAACTCGCTTCCGGCGCGCCGTAGGTCTCGCCCGCCGAGACCAGGAGCAGGGCGCGGTCCCGGATGACGATGGTGCCGCGATGGATGCCGATGGACCCGAGGGTGACGAGGTTGCGCAGGGCCGTCGTCACGCCGGCGCGGCGCACGCCGAGCATGAGAGACAGGAACTCGTGGGTGAGCATGATGTCCTCGCGGTCGACGCGATCGTGGCTCATGAGGAGCCAGCGGGCGAGGCGCTGCTCGATGGTGAAGCGGCCGTTGCAGAGCGCCGTCTGCGCCACCTGAATCGAGAAGGCGTAGGCGTAGCGCAGGAGGTGGCGATGCAGGGGCTGGCTCTCGATCAAGGCTTGCCGCAGGTCGGAGGCCGGCAGCCACAGGACCCGACAGGGAATCTGCACGAAGGTCTCGTGCGGCGTGCGATCGACGCCGTAGAGCAGCGCCACCCCCGTCATGCCCTCCGGGCCGATCAGCCCGGTTTCCAGACGCGTGCCGCTCGGCGTGCGGGCGACGACGGAGATGACGCCCGGTCCCGGAAAGCAGACCCGGGAAATGGGCTCATCATGACTTTCGACGACGTGGTGGCGATCCAGCGAAGCGGGCACGAGGTGCGGTTCGAGCATGGCGAACAGGTCGGGCCGAAGACCGGCAAGCAACTTGTTCGATAATTTAAACTGATCAATGGACGGTTTCATACCAACGCCTGCTTTAAAAAAAATCAGGCGCTTTTGTATCGAGCGAATGATCCGAGCCGATCCACGGATGAGAGATAGGCACTTTTTATCTGGATACCAGAGCAATATTATTATTTGCGATCGATGAACGTCGGTAAATATTCGATCCGCGCGGGCGCCTGGCCTCAAACAGGTTAAATCCAAATTCGCACATCAAAAAAACGGCGCCTTGGCGAAGGGCGAGCCCTTCGCCGTCGCGACCCTGCCGCATGGGGCAGCCGAGGCGCGACGGGGCTTTGCGTGAAACGTCATCCGACCGTAGGAGCCGCGCGCCGGGGCGGCTTTCGCGAAACACCCGTCATGCCGTCCGGCTCGGAGGGAGAATCCACCTTGAGCGGGCGTTTCATGAAGCCCCGTCAATTGCAGCCGGTGCAGATGCCCTTGGTGATCTCCCTGTCCTTCTTCTGCTGCTTCGTGCGCTGATCGAGGTTCTGATCGACCTCGCCGCCGGCAGCGGCGCCGGGCGGCTTGGTCTGGCCCACGGAGGTGGTGTTGGGTGCCCGCGTCGTGGTGGTGACGTTCCCGCCGGTCCCGGTCTCGGCGGGGGATTGGGCCAGAACTGGGTGTGCCGACCCGACCGCGAGCACGAGGGCGGCGATCAGGGGAATTCTGGAGGTCATAGCGCGCTTCCTTCGCTTACGGACATTCGTAGTCCAACGGGTGCGGGGAAGGTCGGTTCAGGCGGTGTCGCGGTTTACCGTGCGACACCGCACGACCCCGTCTACGGCGCGTCGGGCCAGGAGAAGCGGATGTTGCCGTCGCGCAGGCCCGCCTCCACCACGGACAGGCCACCCGACTTGACCATCCATTCGAGGCGGTGGTCGCGATATTCGCGTCGCCGCGTTCCCGTGGTGTAGAGGTCCGCGGCCTGCGCCATTCGGGCGGCGGCGGCCTCGAACTCGGCGAAGGTCCGGGCCACGGCGGGGCGTTGGCCCACCCGCGCATGCCAGCGCCGGAGCGGGCTGCCGGGCTCGGGCCCGAGGCCGTAATGCACCGAGCGGTTGACCAGGGGCGCCGCCGCCGCGTCGGCCCAGCCGAAGCGCTCTCCGCCGAACCAATCGGCATCGCCGAGGCGTCCCGCGAGCCAGTCCTGCAGCACCCGCGTCTGTGCCGCCGCCTGGGCGCGCAGGCGGTCGGCGAGCGCTCCGGTGGCGCGGCGGAACCACAGGACCTCGCCGAAGCCCCAGTTCATGGCCTCGTACTGGGTGTCGCAGACCTCTTCGGTGATCCGCGCGAAGGCACGGGCCGCCGGCCCCCGAGGCAGGAGCGGCGGATCGGGCCAGCGTTCCTCGATGTATTCGAGGATGATGGTGGAATCGAAGATCGACACGGTCTCGTCGCGGAGCACCGGCACTTCCGTGCGCGGATTGGCCTGCGCGAACGGGCCGTCGGAACGCCCGGTGCCGAAGCTCTCGGGCAGCTCGGCCGTGAACGCCACGCCCTTCTCGCGAAGCGCGATCTTGACCTTCTGGGCGTAGGACGAGAGCGGATGCTCGTAGAGCAGCACCATGGGGGTTCCGGGGCGGGATCAGGGTGCGAGGGTCAGGGCAATGGGCGTGATCGCGACCACGTGGCAATCGTCCGCGCCCCCATCCTCGTGGTCGAGCATGGCGAAGGTGCCGGGGGCATCGAGGGTCATCATGTGGGCGTGCCAGGCCCCGGCCCGGTAGTTCAGGCCGATATGGCCGGGCACGCGGAACGCCCGCAGCTCGGCCTCGTCGGGGCGACCGTCCCGGTCGGGCGCCACCACCACCACGTAGGCGCGCACGGCGAGCGGCAGGAAGGCCTGACTCGAATGGGGGTGCCGCTCCAGGCGCGTCACGGGCACCCGGTCGGACCAGGGTTCGCTCCGGATCAGGGCGAGGTTGGCGCGCACCCCCGGGCGCCCGTTCTCGATGACGGTGGCGTGGTCCTGGCGCGGGGCGACGTCCGGCGCCTCCAGCAGCGTCCCGAACGGCGCGAACGCCGCCGCGTCGATGGGACGGATCGGGAGGGTCCGCGCGGCATCGGTCCGCGGCACGGGTCGCACCCCGGGCGTCTCGGCGCTCAGGCGCCGCCCCATTGCATGGTCAGGCCGCCATCGACCACGAGGGTGTGGCCGGTCACGTAGTCGGAATCGTCGCTGGCGAGATAGAGAATCGCCTTGGCGATCTCGTCGGGCTGGCCGGCGCGGTGCCACGGGATCCGTTCCAGGGAGGCTTCGAGCTTCTCGGGGTTCTCGAACCGGTCGCTCGTCATCGGCGTCTCGATGAGGCCCGGCGCGACGTTGTTGACGTTGATCTTGTCCTCGGCGAGCTCGCGCGACAGGCTCCGGCACAGGGAGCCGACGCCGGCCTTCGACATGCCGTAGGGGGCGCTCTCCGGCGTCGGCAGGTGCTGGGCCACGGAGGAGACGATCACGATCTTGCCGCGTCCGCCGTTGGCGCGGCGCACCGCGATGAAGGCCTTGGCGCAGAAGACCGGGCCCATCAGGTTGACGCGCAGGATCTGCTCGAGCTTCGCTTCCTCCATCTCGGCCACGGGCATGCCGCTCATGGCCTGTCCGGCGTTGTTGACGAGGATGTCGAGGATTCCGAGTTCGCTCGCCACACGGTCGAAGGTCGCCGCGACGGAGGCCGGATCGCCGACATCGTTCTGGATGACGAGGCAGCGCCGGCCCAGCGCCTCCACGCGCCGTGCCGTCTCCCGGGCGCCCTCGGCGTCGGTGTTGTAGGTGATGGCGACGTCCGCGCCCTCGCGGGCGAACAACTCCGCCGTCGCCTGCCCGATGCCGGAATCGGCTCCGGTGACGAGGGCGCGCTTGCCGTGCAGCTTCATGATGATCCCATACCCCGCATGATCCCATGTCCTGCGCCGCTGCGCGGTGCCGATTTCCGATGAGGCGTCAATCGGCGAGGGACCGCGCGGTTCCGCGGATCGTGTCCCGTCCGGAGTCGAAGGACGGCATGCCGCGAATCGCTCGCCCCCGGGCGGACCCTGGCCCTCGCTATGCTTGAAGGTATATACCCGATCCCGGCGCCCCACGGGCCCGCCCCGCCGTCCCGTCCCGAGGATCGATCCCGCATGCTCACCTCCCTGCGCGCCCTCCTGCTCGTCGGCCTCGTGGCCCTGTCGCCCGCCGCCCAGGCCGCCGAGACCGCGACGGTCTTCGCGGCAGCCAGCCTGAAGAACGCCCTCGACAATGCCGGCAAGGCGTTCACCGCTCAGAGCGGCGTCGAGCTGAAGGCGAGCTACGCCGCCTCCTCGGCCCTGGCGCGGCAGATCGAATCCGGCGCGCCGGCGGATCTCTTCGCCTCGGCCGACCTCGAATGGATGGACTATCTTTCGAAGAAGAACCTCGTGCGCCCCGAGACCCGGGTGAACCTCCTCGGCAACCGCATCGTGGTCATCGCGCCGAAGGACGCCAAGACGACGGACGTGCCGTTCACCCAAGAGGGCTTCGCCGCCGCCCTCGGCCCCGACGGCCGGCTCGCCACGGGCGAGGTAACCTCCGTGCCCATCGGCAAGTACGCCAAGACGGCCTTCGAGAAACTCGGCCTCTGGACCGGTCTGCAGCCGCGCCTCGCCCAGGCCGACAACGTCCGCGCCGCCCTCCTCCTCGTCTCGCGCGGCGAAGCCCCCCTGGGTGTCGTCTACGAGAGCGATGCGAAATCTGATCCCGGCGTGAAGGTGGTGGGCGTGTTTCCGGCGGACTCGCACCCGCCCGTGGTGTATCCGTTCGCCGTCACCGCCGAGGCCAGGGGCGAGGGCGCGGCCCGCTTCCTCGCCTTCCTTAAGAGCGCGGCGGCCCGGCCCTACTTCGAGGCGCAGGGCTTCCAACTCCTCGGCGCCGGTCCCTCACAGTAATGAAAGAACACCGATGAAGATCAGCGCGCGCAACACCCTCAAGGGCAAGGTCGTCTCCGTCGAGAAGGGCGCCACCACCGCCCACGTGAAGATCGAGGTCGCCGACGGCACGGTCATCACGTCCTCGATCACCAACGAGGCGGTGGACGCCCTCGGCCTCACGGTCGGCGGCCAGGCCTACGCCGTGGTCAAGGCGTCCGACGTGATGATCGCCGTCGACTGAACGGATTCCGGGTCGCGGCCCTCATGACCAGATCCGAATGATCCCTTCGGGATGGCGGATGTGGGCGTCGCTCAGGCGCCGCGCGGGCTTGCCTGAGACGGCCTCCACTTCGATCAAGCGGAGGCCGTCTCATTCGAAGTCGCCGGGCTGCGGCGGGGCGACGGGCGTGAACAGTCTGCGATCCGGCTTGAGGTCGAGGAGCGGGGTTCCGTCGAGACAGTCGAGGCCGCGCACGGTGACGACCGGCCCCTCGATGGAGACGAGATGCGCGATGGACGTCCCGATGGGATTCGGGCGCACGGGCGAGCGCAGGGAGAAGGTGCCGCGCGCGACGCCGTCGCTCGCCGGGCATTGGTGGACGAGATCGCGCCGCGAGGCGTCAAGCCAGTACAGCACCTCGATCCGCGCATAGGCGGCGAGCCCGTCGAGGGCCGCCACCCAGGGCTCGAACACCGTGATCCGGCACAGGGGCCCGTCGGCCCGGCCCTGGCGCGGGCAGGCGAGGCGATCGGTCCAGGGCGTCGCGATGCGCCCGACATAGACGAGTCCCGCATCGGTGGCGGCGGGCGTCGCCACGGCGATCTCGTTCAGGCGGATCTCGTTCAGGCGCACCATGGGCAAGGCCTCTTGCGAATCAGGACAGAATCGGCGCGCAGACGGAGCGGCCGTATCCGGGCAGGGGCACCACCGCGACGGCGACGCCGTAGAGGCGCTCCAGGCTCGTCGGCGTGATCGTCTCGGCCGGGGTGCCGAGGGCCGCGAGGCAGCCCTCGTGCAGCAGGGCGACGCGGTCGGCACAGAGGAAGGCGTGGTCGGGGTCGTGGGTCGAGAGGATTACGGCGATCCCGCCGCGCGCCAGCCGCCGCACCTGATCGAGAACCCGGGTCTGGTTGCCGAAATCGAGGCTGGCGGTGGGTTCGTCCATGACGAGGAGGCGCGGCTCCCCGGCGAGCGCCCGGGCGATGAGCACCATCTGGCGCTCGCCGCCGCTGATCTCGGTGTAGATGCGGTCGGCCAGATGCGTGATGCCCAGGGTCGCCAGCGCCCGTTCGGCGTGGGCGCGGTCGGCCCGGCCGGGGCTGGCGAAGGCGCCGAGGCGGCTGGCGCGCCCCATGAGGACGACGTCGCGGACCGAGAACGGAAACAGCGCGGCCTGCGCCTGCGGCACGTAGCCGAGGCTGCGGGCGAGGCGTGCGCGCGACCAGCCGGCGACGTCGGCGCCGTCGAGGAGAATCCGCCCCGATTGCTTGGGCAGGAGTCCCAGCAGGGTCTTGAACAGGGTGGTCTTGCCGCCGCCATTGGGGCCGAGAAGGCACAGGACCTCGCCGGCCGCGAGGCCGAAGCTGACGTCCGACCCGATCCTTCGGGTTCCGTATCCGAACGCGAGGGTCTCGACGTCGAGCAGCATCAGGCCCAGCCGCGCCGGCCGCTCGCGAGCAGCCACAGGAAGAACGGCGCGCCGATGAGGGCCGTGAGGATGCCGAGCGGCACCTCCACGGGCGCCAGCGTGCGGGCGACGATGTCGACGGCGAGCAGGTAGCCGGCGCCGAGCATCAGGGAGGCCGGCAGCAGGCGCCGGAAATCCGGGCCGACGAGGAGCCGGGCGACGTGGGGCACGAGGAGACCGATCCAGCCGATGACGCCCGTCACCGAGACGGCCGCCGCCGTGACCAGGGTCGCGGCCATGATGAGGAGCGGACGCAGGGCCCGGGTCTCGACGCCGAGCGCCCGGGCCTCTTCCTCGCCGAGACTCATGAGGTTCATGCGCCAACGCAGGAGCACGAGGGGTACGAGGCCCAGAACGATGGCCGGCAGGATGGCGCCGACATCCGTGAGCGTCACCGAGGCGAGGCTGCCGAGCAACCAGTAGGTGATGGCCGGCAGCTGGTTGTAGGGGTCGGCCAGGACCTTGATGAGGGAGATCGCCGCCCCCAGCACCGCCCCGATGGCGACGCCGGCGAGCACCAGGGTCAGCACCGGATCGTGCCGGCGCACCGTGGCGCCCACGGCGTAGACGGCCGCCACGGCGGCGAGGCCGCCCGCGAAGGCGAGCCCCTGGATCGCCGCCACGGGCAGGGACAGGAAGATGCCGAGCACCGCCCCGAGGCTGGCACCGGCCGAGACCCCGAGGATGTCGGGCGAGACTAGGGGATTGCGAAACAGCCCCTGATAGGTCGCCCCGGCCGCCGCGAGGGCCGATCCGACCACGAGGGCGGCGGCGACGCGGGGCAGGCGCACCCGCAACACCACCGTCTGGACCGTGGCGTCGGCGCCCGACGGCCATCCGAACAGCGCGGCGGCGAGCACGTCGAAGACATCGCCCATCGGCACCGCGTACCGGCCGGTGGCGAGCGCCACGACCGCGAGGGCGCAGAGCGCGAGGACGGGCAAGCCCCATCCGGCGACCGCGCGGACTCGCCGCCGCCCCGCCGGGAGGGTCAGGACCTCCGCCGTCACGGCGTCCGTACCCGTGGCGTCACGGCCCCGTCGAGGAGGGCGGCGGCCTGCGCGGGATCGAGCTCGACATGGTAGAACCGCCGGTAGAAATCGCGGGTGACCTCGGCCAGCGGCTGCGGGAACAGGTCGGGGTAGAGGGTGGCGGCGAGCCAGCGCACGCCGATGAGGCGGTTGGCGCCGGGCGGCGCATCGAACCAGCCGAACGGCAGCGTCGGCGCCTGGACCACGCGGCCGTCGCGCACGGCCTTCAGCCCGGCCCAGAGCGGGTCGGTGGCGACGGCTTTGCGGAAGGCCGGGTCCTGGGTCACGATCACGTCGGGGTTCCAGGCGAGCACCTGCTCCGGCGAGACGGTGGCGAGGCCGCCCTGCCCCGCCGCCACGGCGACGTTGCGGGCGCCGACGACAGCGAGCAGCTCGGCGTTGAGGGAGCCGGCCGGCGCCGTCTCGAGGCCCCGGGGACCGCGCGCGTAGTAGACCCGGGGGCGCCGCCCTTCGGGCACCGCCGCGAGTTTCCCCGTCACGTCCTCCAGGGTCGCCTCCGCATAGGCGGCCAGCGCTCCGGCCGCGGACGGTTCACCGATGAGGTCGCCGAGTTGCCGGTAGGTCTCGGCGGTCCTCGCGAAAGCGCCGTCGAGGATAACGTACGGAATGCCGGTCTGCGCCTGGACCCGGTCGGCCAGCGAGGCGTAGGTCGGTCCGGTGCTGCCGACATCGACGATGAGATCGGGTTTCAGGGCGAGCACGGCCTCGACATTGGCAGTGCCGCCGCGCCCGGTGAGGCGACCGGTGGCTGGCAGATCCCGCGTCTCGGGCGCGAGGTACGGGCGCTCCTCCGGGGACGGCGCGCGGACCCAGCCGACCATCCGGCCGGGCGCGAGGCTGTAGAGCAGCACCGAGGCCGGCGGCCCGGCGGCGAGGACGCGCGCCACCCGGTCGGGGATCTCCACCGTCCGTCCGGCCGCATCGGTGAAGGGCCGGGCCAAGGCCACGACGGGCATAAGGCATCCGAGCAAGAGGCATCCGAGGAGGACGGCGATGCCCGCCAGCGGACTTCGACACCCACGCCGGGGGGCGACCACAAGTTCGGATGTCGTCCGCGGGGCGCCGGTCGCCGAGGGTCGTGTCGGCACGCGCGGCGACACCGCCGCCCGCCCCGCCGATGGCCGGACCGTCATGGCCGACCCGGCGCGGGTAAGGGCCTCGATGAAGCGTCGCGGCATGACCCGGATCGTTCCGCCGAGACCCGAATCGCGGGAAAAGGCCTGCTCGTCGAAGGCGTGCGTCATTCGGGACTGCGTCATCCGAGAGTGCGGCTGGGCGAGGCCGTCGCGAGGCCGGTGGACGGCCCCTGCCGCCCGGGACCGTGGCTCGCGCTCACGGACGGATACCACACTCGGGCGTACCGCACCGCATGGGACGGACGCACACCACCCGCCCCTCGCGACCGGCCGACGACGGGCCGCGTTCCGGCCTCCGGGCATGACCAACAGGGGAAAGACCGGCCCCCATGAAGCGCGGGCGCCGATCGGCTCCGACTGCCCGTCAAGACGGCAGCTCTTCACATCGGACGGCGCTTGGATCCGAACCGTACGCCGCCCGAGCCCTGAATGAGAATGAATGTTCATTGACGTGAGAATGAATGTTCATTACACAGACCGCACGATCAGGAGTGCGTGATGGCCCTTCCCCACCGAGGCCGCTGGCCGGAATTCGACGTCCTGGGCACCAGCCCTTCGCGATCCGACTTCGCGCATCCCCAGTTCGCGCGGCGCGTCCTGGCGACCGCGCGCGCGGTCTGCACGCCGGGAAACCTCGTCCTGGCCGGAACGCTGGCCTTCGGCTGGCTCGCCCTCATCGGCTGGACCGGCGCCGGTCCCGAGAGCTGGCAGGCCCGGGTCTGCGCCGACCTCGATCGGCAGCCACGCGCCTGCGCGGTCGTCCAAGGGGCCGGCGCCCCGGATTCCGCCTCGTGAGCGCGGCCGCCGGCGCCGTCATCGACGCCCGGGGCAGTCAGGCCGCCCGGCGCGAGCACATTCTCGATGCGGCGGAAGCCTGCTTCGTACGCAATGGCTTTCATCGCACCACCATGCAGGACCTCGCCCGCGAAGCGGCCATGAGCCCGGGCAACTTCTACCGCTACTTCGAATCGAAGGAGGCCCTCGTCCTCGGCTGGGCCGAGCGCGAGCGCGGACGCGGGGCCCTCCTCGTCGCCGACATCGAGCGCCACGGCGACCGGCACGCGGCGCTGCTCGGCATCATCACCCGCTACTTCGCGTCGATCACCCGCGAGTCCGCGGTGCTGCGGATCGACATCTGGTCGGAGGCGACGCGCAATCCGGCTATTGCCAGCATGACGGAGCGGTCCGAGGCCGAGGCCAGGGCCTGGTTCATCGACACGTTCACGGCGCTCGCCAGCGCGCCCACCTGCGATCCGTCAGCCCTCTACGCCGTCGTCGAGCCCGTGATGAAAGGCATCATCGTCAACCGGGCCCTGCTTCCCGACTACGATCCGGTCACGGCGGCGGCGCACCTCTACGCGCTCCTCGAAGCGGGCCTGGCGGGCCGCCTGCCGCCCGCGTCCAAACTGGTTCTGGAGTTGCATCGATGAGCCCGGTCTCCAAGCGCGCCGTCCGGATCGGCACCCTGGTTCTCCTCAACGCGGTCGCCGGGGGCCTCGGCATGCCGGCCTGGGCCGAGACGACGCCCGCCAAGGCACCGCTCCCGCCCGCCGTCAGCGTGGTCGAGGCGCAGCGCCGCGAGATCGTCGAGACGGTGACCGTCACCGGCACCCTGGTGCCCCGCGACGAGATCCTGGTGACGCCCGAGATCGACGGCACCCGCATCACCGAGGTGCTGGTCGAGGAAGGGATGCGGGTCGAGCGCGGCCAGGTCCTGGCGCGCCTGTCGCGCGACCTCGTCGATCGCCAGCTCGCCCAGCAGAAGGCCCTCATCGACAAGGCGGCGGCCGTCGTGCCGCAGGCGCAGAGCAGCATCGAGCAGGCCGAGGCCGCCGAGACGGAGGCGCGCCTCGCCCACGACCGCGCCCGCCAGTTGCTCCAGACGGGCAACGCCACGGCGGTGATCCTCGAGAACCGCACCTCCGTCCTGCGGCAGGCGGAAGGCAAGCTGGCCTTCGCCCGCAACGGCCTGATCATCGCCAAGGCCGAACTCGCCCAGGCCCGGGCCGTGCGCGACGAACTCGAACTGCGGCTTGCCCGCACGGAGATCCGCGCCCCGGAGGCCGGCATCGTCAGCCGGCGCACCGCCCGCGTCGGCATGGCGGCATCCGCCGCGTCCGAGCCCCTGTTCCGCCTCATCGCGCGGGGGGAAATCGAGCTCGAGGGCGAGGTCATCGAGACGAAGCTGCCGCAGCTGCGCGAGGGCAAGCCCGCCTGGATCGTGCTGGGCGAGGGCGAACGGGTCCAGGGCAGCGTGCGCGCCATCTACCCGGAGGTCGACAAGGCCAGCCGGCTCGGCAAGGTCCGGGTGCGCCTCGATGCGGACCCGCGCCTGCGCATCGGCACCTTTGCCCGCGGCGGCGTCGAGCTCGCCCGCACCCGCGACGTCACCGTGCCCCAGGCCTCCGTTCTCTACGGCGCCGACCGGCGCAGCACCGTCCTGGTGGTCACGGGCGATCGGGTCGAGGCCCGCGAGGTCCGCACCGGTCTGTCCGACGACGAGGATATCGAGATCCGCAAGGGGCTCGACGCGGGCGAGCGGGTGGTGGCCCGGGCCGGCTCGTTCCTGCGCGACGGCGACCGGGTGCGGCCCGTCATGGTCGCGACACCGGCTCCCGCCGTCGCGGCGACGCCGTCGTCCCTGGCGACCGCCGAAGCGGGCGTTCCGTAGCCGCGCCGGCCCCCGCCGCTTCGCACCGGAGAGACTCGTCCCATGCGCCTGAACGTTTCGGCTTACGCGATCCGCAAGCCCATCGGGCCCCTGGTCCTGTTCCTGGTGCTGATCGTCCTCGGGCTCGTCAGCTTCCGGGGGCTCGCCGTCACGCGCATGCCCAACGTCGACGTGCCCATCGTCTCCGTGGCGATCACGCAGGCGGGTGCGGCGCCGTCGGAACTCCAGACTCAGGTGACGAAGTGGGTGGAGGATTCCATCGCCGGCGTGCGCGGGGTCAAGCACATCACCTCGGCCATCACCGAGGGCTCCTCCGTCACCACCGTCGAGTTCCGCCTTGAGGTGAACACCGACCGGGCCGTCAACGACGTCAAGGACGCGGTCTCGAAGATCCGCATCAACCTGCCGCGCACCATCGACGAGCCGGTGATCAGCCGCGTCGAGATCGCCGGCCTGCCGATTCTCGTCTACGGCGTCACCGCCCCGGCGATGACGCCCGCCGACCTGTCCTGGCTCGTGGAGGACAAGATCGCCCGCACCCTCCAGGGGGTGAAGGGGGTGGGCGGCGTCGAGCGCGTCGGCGGCGTCGCCCGTGAGCTGCGCGTGGTGCTCCAGCCCGACCGCCTCCTGGCGCTCGGCATCACGGCGGCGGACGTGAACCGTCAGCTGCGTCTCACCTCGGCCGACATGGCCGGCGGGCGCGGCGAGGTCGGCGGACGCGAGCAGTCGATCCGCACCTTGGCCGCCTCGCGCACCCTGCGCGACCTCAAGGCGACCTCCATCGTGCTGCCGGCGGGCCGCAAGGTCCGCCTCGACGACCTCGCCGCGGTGGAGGATTCCATCGAGGAGCCGCGCACCTTCGCGCGCTTCAACGGCAATCCCGTGGTCGCCTTCACGGTCTCGCGCGGCGCCGGCGCCAGCGACGCGGAGGTCGCGGCGGGCGTCGAGAAGAAGATCGCCGAATTCCAGGAAACCTATCCCGATCTCGTCTTCGAGAAGATCGACTCCTCGGTCTCGGCCACCATCGGGTCCTACGATTCGGCCATGCACACCCTCATCGAGGGCGCCGTGCTCGCCGTGATCGTGGTGTTCCTGTTCCTGCGCGAGTGGCGTGCGACCCTCATCGCCGCGGTGGCCCTGCCGCTGTCGGTGTTCCCGACCTTCTGGGCCATGGACGCCATGGGGTTCACCCTCAACGGCATCTCCCTGCTGGCCATCACCCTGGTGACGGGCATCCTCGTGGATGACGCCATCGTCGAGATCGAGAACATCGTCCGGCACATGCGGCTCGGCAAATCGCCCTACCGCGCCGCCATCGACGGCGCCGACGAGATCGGGCTCGCCGTCATCGCCATCACGGCGACCCTGATCGCTGTGTTCGCGCCGGTGTCGTTCATGGGCGGCATCGCCGGGCGCTACTTCATGCAGTTCGGTCTCACCATCGCGGTGTCTGTTTTCATGTCACTTCTGGTGGCACGCCTGATCACGCCGATGTTGGCTGCCTATTTTTTGCGCGATCTGGGTCACGCCGAAACGCGTGAGGGCCCGGTGATGCGCGCCTACGGACGCCTCGTCGGCTGGTCCGTGCGCCACCGCTTCATCACGCTGATCGTCGGGCTGGCGCTGTTCGCGGGGTCGCTGGCCTCCACGGGGCTGCTGCCGTCGGGCTTCGTGCCCAAACAGGACAACGCCCGCACCCTGTTCATGGTCGAGCTGGCGCCCGGCGCGCGGCTCGCCGACACCATCGCGGCCTCCGACCGGGTGGCGGCGCGCATCCGCGCCCTGCCCGAGGTGGTGTCGGTCTTCGTCGACGGCGGACGCCAGATGGGCGGCAAGAAGGAGACGCGGCTCGCCACCCTCATCGTCAACCTGACGCCGAAGAACCGGCGCGCGAAGAAGCAGGGCGCCCTGGAGACCGAGATCGCGGCCCTCCTCGCCGAGGAGCCGGACATCCGCTCGTGGACCCTGCGCGATTCCGGCCAGCGCGACCTCGCCCTCGTGGTCGGCGGTCCCGACCCGGAGGTGGTGACGGAGGTCGCCGCCCGGCTCCAGCGCGACATGGCGGCGATCCCGCACCTCGTCTCGGTAATGTCGACGGCGCCCCTCAACCGCACGGAGGTGCGCATCCGCCCGAAGGAAGGCTCGGCCGCCGATCTCGGCGTCTCCACCGACGCCATCGCCGAGACCGTGCGGGTCGGCACCATCGGGGACATCGGCCTCAACCTCGCGAAGTTCAACGCCGCCGACCGTCAGGTCCCGATCCGGGTGCAGCTGCCCGAGAGCGCCCGCGGCACCGTCGCGCGGCTGGAAAACCTCAAGGTGCCGGCCAAGAACAACTCTGCCGTGCCCCTCGCCACCGTGGCCGACATCGAGCTCGGCCAGGGGCCGGGCGCCATCGACCGCTACGACCGCGTCGTGCGCGTCGCCGTCGAGGCCAACATGGAGGGCTCGGACGCGCTCGGCTCCCTGATCCAGCAGGCCCTGGAGACGCCCACAGCGAAAAACCTGCCGCCGGGGGTGACGATCCGGCAGACAGGTGATGCCGAGATCATGGGCGAGGTGTTTTCGGGGTTTCTCATGGCCATGGGTGCCGGGATCATGATGGTCTACGCCGTGCTCGTGCTGCTGTTCGGCTCGTTCCTGCAGCCGCTCACCATCCTGTTCTCGCTGCCCCTCTCCATCGGCGGGGCGATCCTCGGCCTGCTGATCCTCAACATGCCGATCTCCATGCCCGTGGTCATCGGCATCCTGATGCTCATGGGGCTGGTGACGAAGAACGCCATCATGCTCGTGGACTTCGCCGTCGAGGAAATGGCGCGGGGCGTCGACCGGGTCACCGCCATCGTCGAAGCCGGGCGCAAACGCGCGCGGCCCATCGTGATGACGACGCTCGCCATGGCCGCCGGCATGGTGCCCTCCGCCCTGGCGCTCGGGGTCGGCGGCGAGTTCCGCGCCCCCATGGCGGTGGCGGTGATCTCGGGTCTCATCGTCTCGACCCTGCTGTCCCTGGTGTTCGTGCCGGCGGTGTTCCTGCTCATGGACAGCCTGGGGTGCGTCCTCGGCCGCCTGCTCGGGCGGCTGGTCGGGGCACGGGACGAGGCCCCGGAGGGCGTGGTGTCCCACGGGGCGTGAAGGGCGGACGCCGACCCTCCGTCGGACCGAGTAGCCCCCTTCCCGAGGTGACGCAGCGTCTTCGCGGGTCCCCTCTCCCCGCAAGCGGGGAGAGGGCATTCGCACGCCCGGCAGCGCACCCAACAGGATCGCTCCACAATTCGGAGAACGGCGCGGCCGGAGACGATTCCGGTCCACCGGCCGGGCTGGCCGGCGGATTGCATACAGGATTCCGTCCGGGCTCGGCCCGCCGAAGGAACCTGTGTGCGAATGATCGATTCAGCGACGTGTCTGACGGGTAAGTCCGGGACCAAGCGTTCCCGCGCCAAGGGCCGCCTTCTCGCGACAATCCTGCTGTCGGGCCTGATGATGCAGGCGGCCGTGGCGCAGGGAATCCTCAAGATCGGGATGACCGCCTCCGATATCCCGCTCACCACGGGCCAGGCCGACAATGGCGGCGAGGGCATGCGGTTCACGGGCTTCACGGTCTATGACGGCCTCATCAACTGGGACCTGTCCTCGGCGACGAAGCCGTCCGTGCTGGCGCCGGGGCTCGCCACGAGCTGGACGGTGGACCCGGCCGACAACACCAAGTGGACGTTCAAGCTGCGCGACGGCGTGATGTTTCACGATGGCTCGACCTTCACGGCCGAGTCGGTGGTGTGGAACCTCGACAAGCTCCTGAAGACCGACGCGCCGCAATTCGACCCGCGCCAGTCGGCGCAGGGACGCTCGCGGATTCCGGCGGTGGCGAGCTACCGGGCGGTCGATCCCCTGACCGTCGAGATCACCACGAAGAACCCCGACGCGACGCTGCCCTACCAGATCGCCTGGATCATGATCTCGTCCCCCGCCCAGTGGGAGAAGCTCGGCAAGAGCTGGGACGCCTTCGCCAAGACCCCGTCCGGCACGGGCCCGTGGAAGATGACCCTGTTCGCCCCGCGCGAGCGGGCCGAGATGGTCCCGTTCAAGGAGTATTGGGACAAGGCCCGGGTGCCGAAGCTCGACAAGCTCGTGCTGGTGCCCCTGCCGGAAGCCAACGCCCGCGTCGCGGCCCTGCGCTCCGGTCAGGTCGACTGGATCGAGGCCCCCCCGCCCGACGCCGTCGCGTCCCTCAAGGCCGCCGGCTTCGGCATTGTCACCAACGCCTATCCGCACAACTGGACCTGGCACCTCTCGCGCGCCGAGGGCTCGCCCTGGAACGACATCCGCGTGCGCAAGGCCGCCAACCTCGCCGTCGACCGCGAGGGCATGAAGGAGATGCTCAACGGGCTGATGATCCCGGCGCAGGGTTTCATGCCGCCGGGCTCGGCCTGGTTCGGCCACCCGACCTTCAAGCCGGGCTACGACCCGGAGGCGGCCAAGAAGCTCCTGGCCGAGGCCGGCTACGGCCCGAAGAAGCCCATCGTCACGAAGATCCTCATCGCGCCGTCCGGCTCGGGCCAGATGCAGCCCCTGCCGATGAACGAGCTCATCCAGCAGAATCTCGCCGACATCGGCATCAAGGTCGAGTTCGAGGTGGTGGAGTGGAACACCCTCATCAACCTGTGGCGCGGCGGCGCCAAGTCCGACATGTCCCGCAACGCCACGGGTATGAATTTTTCGTACTTCATCCAGGACCCGTTCACGGGGTTCATCCGGCATCTGCAGTGCAATCTGGCCGCTCCCAACGGCACCAACTGGGGTCATTACTGCGACCCTGAAATGGACAAGCTGTTCGACGAGGTCCGCACCACCTTCGATCCGGTCGCGCAGACCAAGGTGTTGGAGAAGGTCCACGAGAAGTACGTGAACGACGCCCTGTTCCTCATGGTGGCCCACGACACCAATCCCCGGGCCATGAGCTCGAAGGTGAAGGGCTTCATTCAAGCGCAGAACTGGTTCCAGGATTTTTCGCCGATCTCCATGGGCAAGTGATGATGCGCGACTGAGCGGGCGAACGCCCCTCTCTCCCCCCCTGTGGGGAGGGACCGAGGGTGGGGGTGGTTGGGTGACCCTCGACTGAGGCGGGTCACCCAACCACCCCCACCTCCAACTCCTCCCCGCAAGGGGGAGGAGGATCTCTCACATCGAGGGAAACCTTGGATGCCAAGATGCTGAGCTTCATCCTCCAGCGCCTCCTCACCGTCACGCCCGTGGCGCTCGGCGTCAGCGTGGTGTGCTTTCTCCTCGTCCACCTCGCCCCCGGCGACCCCTTGAGCGCCGTGCTCCCCGTGGATGCGACGCAGGAAACCATCGACGCCATGCGCACGGCCTACGGCTACGACAAGCCGCTGCCGGTGCAGTACGTGATCTGGCTCTGGCACGTGCTCCAGGGCGATCTCGGCATCTCCATCGCCACCGGGCGCCCCGTGGCACAGGAGGTCGGCCGCGCCGTGGTCAACAGCCTGATCCTCGCCTCCGTGGCGACGCTCATCGGCTTCACCTTCGGCATGATCTTCGGCTTCGTCGCCGGCTATTTCCGCAATTCCGTCCTCGACCGGCTCGCCTCGGCCGTGTCGGTGTTCGGGGTCAGCGTGCCGCATTACTGGCTCGGCATGGTGCTGGTGATCGTGTTCTCGGCCCAGCTCGGCTGGCTGCCGCCCACGGGCGCCGGGCCCGACGGCTCGGGCAACTGGCGGCCCGATCTCGAGCACCTGCGCTACATCATCCTGCCGGCAATCACGATGTCGGTGATCCCCATGGGCGTCATCGCCCGCACCGTCAGGGCGCTGGTCGGCGACATCCTTTCCCAGGACTTCGTCGGGGCGCTGCGCGCCAAGGGCATGAGCGAATTCGGCGTGTTCAAGCACGTCGTCAAGAACGCGGCCCCGACGGCGCTGGCCATCATGGGCCTGCAGCTCGGCTACCTGCTCGGTGGCTCGATCCTCATCGAGACGGTGTTCGCCTGGCCCGGCACGGGCTTCCTCCTCAACGCCGCGATCTTCCAGCGCGACCTGCCGCTCCTGCAGGGCTCGATCCTTGTCCTGGCGATGTTCTTCGTCGCCCTCAACCTCATCGTCGACGTCGTGCAGACGGCGCTCGACCCGCGCATCGAGAGGGGCTGATGGCACACACCGCGACACCGGCCATCGACATCGCCGGCGGGGCACCCCCGGCCCCGGCCGCCCCCGACGCCTTCGTGCCCTCGCGCGGGTTCTGGGGTCAGGTCGGCCACAAGCTCGTGCGCGATCCCGTGGCGATGACGGCGGCCCTGGTCATCCTGGCCATCGTGGCGATCGCGCTCCTGTCGCCGTGGATCACTCCCATGGACCCCTATCGCGGGTCGATGGTGCGCCGCCTCAAGTCCATCGGGGATTCCACCTACATCCTCGGCTCGGACGAACTCGGCCGCGACATGCTGAGCCGCCTGATGATGGGCGGGCGCCTGTCGCTGTTCATCGGCGTCACCCCCGTCATCCTCGCCTTCGTCATCGGCTCTGGGATCGGGATCCTCGCCGGCTACGTCGGCGGCTGGGTCAACACGGTGCTCATGCGGACCGTGGACGTGTTCTTCGCGTTCCCCTCCGTGCTGCTCGCCATCGCCCTGTCGGGGGCGCTCGGGGCCGGCATCTTCAACTCCATCGTCTCGCTCACCTGCGTGTTCGTGCCCCAGATCGCCCGCGTCGCCGAGAGCGTCACCACCCAGATCCGCTCGCGCGACTACGTCGATGCCGCCCGGCTCTCGGGCGCCTCGACCTTGACGATCCTCCGGGTGCAGGTGCTCGGCAACGTGCTGGGGCCGATCTTCGTCTACGCCACCAGCCTCATCAGCGTGTCGATGATCCTGGCCTCGGGCCTGTCCTTCCTCGGCCTCGGGGTGAAGCCGCCCGAGCCCGAATGGGGCCTGATGCTCAACACCCTGCGCACGGCGATCTACGTGAATCCCATGGTCGCGGCGCTGCCCGGCCTCGCCATCTTCATCGTCTCGATCTCGTTCAACCTGTTCTCGGACGGGCTGCGCTCCGCCATGGAGGTGAAGGCATGAGCACCCTGACAGGCGCCGTTCCCCAGGACCGCGACCGGGGCGGCCCGGCCCAGCCGCTCCTCTCCATCGACGGCCTCGTGAAGCACTTCCCCGTCAAGAAGGGACTCGGCGGCAAGAAGGCGGTGGTGCGCGCCGTGGACGGCGTCGACTTCAACATCCTCAAGGGCGAGACCCTCGGGATCGTCGGCGAATCCGGCTGCGGCAAGTCCACCACCGCGCGCCTCATCATGGGGCTGATGCCGCACGATCACGGCGAGCTGCTGTTCGACGGCGAGCGCATCGGCGGGCGCGCCCTGCCCTGGCGCGAGTTCCGGGCCCAGACCCAGATGGTGTTCCAGGACAGCTACTCGTCCCTCAACCCGCGCATGACCATCGAGGGCTCCATCGCCTTCGGGCCGCAAGTGCACGGCGTCCCCAAGCGTCAGGCCATCGAGCGGGCGCGCTCGCTGCTGGCCCGTGTCGGCCTGGAGCCAGCGCGGTTCGCCGCGCGCTATCCCCACGAACTCTCCGGCGGCCAGCGCCAGCGCGTGAACATCGCCCGCGCCCTCGCCCTCGAGCCCCGCCTCGTCGTCCTCGACGAGGCGGTCTCGGCGCTGGACAAGTCGGTGGAGGCGCAGGTGCTGAACCTGCTCATGGACCTGAAGCAGGAATTCGCCCTCACCTACCTGTTCATCTCCCACGACCTCAACGTGGTGCGCTTCATCTGCGACCGGGTCGCGGTGATGTACTTGGGCCAAGTGGTCGAGATCGGCCCCGCCGACACGGTGCTGGCCAACCCCGCCCATCCGTACACGGCCGCGCTCCTGTCCTCGATGCCGTCCATGGACCCGGACGCGCGCACGCAAGTGGCGCCGCTCGCGGGCGATCCGCCCAACCCCATCGACCCGCCTCCGGGCTGCCGCTTCCACCCGCGCTGCACCCTGGTGGAGGACGTGTGCAAGGCGACCGCCCCGCCGCTCGCCCCCGTCGATCCCGTGCACCGCGTCGCCTGCCTCGCCCGCCAGCCGGGCTCCGGCCACTCCGCCGCCCCCACCCTGTCGGTGGCCGCATGAGCACCGCCAGCACGCAACCAGCCGTCGCCATCCGGGGCCTGAAGGTCGTGTTCGGCGGTGTGGTCGAGGCCGTGGACGGGGTCGACCTCACCCTGGAGCGCGGCCAGGCCGTGGCCCTCATCGGCGAGTCGGGCTCGGGGAAAAGCGTGACGCTCCGCGCCATCATGCGCCTCAACCCCGAGCGCAGGACCCGGATCGAGGGCGAGATCCGGGTCTCGGGCCAGGACGTGATGACGCTCTCGTCGCGGGCCCTGCGCGCCCTGCGCGGACGCGAAGTGGCGATGATCTTCCAGGAGCCGCTCCTGGCCCTGGACCCGGTCTACACCGTGGGCAAGCAGATCACCGAGGCGATCCGGCAGCACGAAAAGATCGGGGCCGAGGCCGCGCGCCAGCGCGCGCTCCAGCTGTTCGAGCGCGTGCGCATCCCGAGTCCCGAGCGGCGCCTCGACGCCTATCCGCACGAGATGTCGGGCGGCATGCGCCAGCGCGCCATGATCGCGCTCGCGCTCGCCTGCCGGCCGCAGGTGCTGCTGGCCGACGAGCCGACCACGGCGCTGGACGCCACGGTGCAGATCCAGATCCTGCTGCTCCTGCGCGAGCTGCAGGCGGAGCTCGGCCTCTCGACGCTCTTCGTCACCCACGACCTCGGCGCGGCGGTGGAGGTCGCCGACCGGATCGCCGTGATGTATGCCGGCCGCATCGTCGAGGAAGGCTCGGCCCGGGACGTGGTGCTCAATCCGCACCACCCCTACACCATCGGCCTCATGCGCAGCCGCGCCGACGGGGCGCTCGCCAAGGGCTCGCGCCTCAAGACGATTCCGGGCTCGCCCCCCGATCTCGCCAACCGCCCGCCAGGCTGCCCGTTCGCCCCGCGCTGCTTCCTCGCCGAGGACCGCTGCAGCGTCGATGCCCCGCCGGACGTCGCCGTCGACCCCGGCCACCGAGCGGCGTGCTGGCGCACGGAGGCGGCGCACGCGGCGTTCCAGGGCGACCGGGCGCGGGTGCTGGAAGCGGCGGTTTGATTGCACCTATGAAAAGTCCGATGCCACCACGATAAATCGAGCGGTCGCGACGGAACTCCCTCTCCTGGAAGGAGAGGGTTGGGGTGAAGTGTGCGAACTCTCCGGAAAACTCTCACACCTCACCCTGTCCCTCTCCTTCCTGGAGAGGGGACCCGCGCCCCTCACTCTCAGGGCCGAACCGGTCTTCAGCAAAGTTCATCCCTCAAGGATAAGGAGCCTCCATGGGCACGGCACGGCACAACCTGCGGGTCGATGGAGCGCGCCTGTGGTCCACCCTCATGGAGACGGCGGCGTTCGGGGCGACGCCGGCGGGCGGCATCAACCGGCTGACCCTGTCACCGGCGGACGGGCAGGTCCGCAACTGGTTCCGTGACGCCTGCGAAGCGGCGGGCCTCACCGTCGGCACGGACGAGCTCGGCACCCAATTCGCCCTGCGGCCCGGCCGGGACAGCACACGGCCGCCCGTCGCCACGGGCTCGCACCTCGACACCCAGCCCACCGGCGGGCGCTTCGACGGGATTCTCGGCACCCTCGCGGGGCTGGAGGTGGTGCGCACCCTCAACGACGCCGGCCTCGAGACGGAGGCACCGATCCTCATCGTCAACTGGACCAACGAGGAGGGCTCGCGCTACGCCCCCGCCACCATGGCGTCGGCCGCCCATGTCGGCACCTTCACCACGGCCGACATCCTCGCCCGCACGGATGCCGAGGGGGTGAGCGTGGCGGACGCGCTGCGGACGCTCGACATCGTCGCCACCGAGCCGACGGGGTCCCGCGCCATCGGCGCCTTCGTCGAACTCCACATCGAGCAGGGGCCGATCCTCGAGGCCGAGGACAAGACCATCGGCGTCGTCGAGGGCGGCCAGGGCATCCTGTGGTTCGACGGCACGATCACCGGGTTCGAGAGCCATGCGGGCACCACGCCGATGCCGCGCCGGCGCGACGCGCTCCTCGGCCTCGCCGAGATCGCGCTCGCCGTCGAGCGAATCGCCCACGCCCATGGCCCGAGCGCGGTCGGCACCCTCGGCGAGGCGGTGATCGGGGCGCCGTCGCGCAACGTGATCCCGGGCCGGGTCCGCTTCACCCTGGACATCCGCGACCCGCGCGCCGCCACCCTCGACGCCATCGACGCTGAGCTGCGCACCGCCCTCGCGGAGATCGCCGGACGGCGGAATCTCGGCTTCACCCTCGACCTGGTGTGGCGCCAGGAGCCGGTGCCGTTCGACCCCGGAATCGTCGCGCTGATCGAACGGGGCGCGGAAAGCCTCGGGCTGCCCCATCGCCGCATGGTCTCGGGCGCCTCGCACGACGCCTGCAACCTCGCCCTCAAGGTGCCGACCGCGATGATCTTCGTGCCGTGCAAGGACGGGATCAGCCACAACGAGGCGGAATCGGCGACGCAATCCGACTGCACCGCCGGCGCCGACCTCCTGCTCCAGACCCTGGTGACCCTAGCCAACGCACCCGTGGCGGCGGCGCGCGGCTGATCCCTCAGCCGCGTTCCAGGGCGTCCACCGTCATAGCCCGCAAGCCATCCGGCAGGGCGATGAGCGAGCCGTGGACGGGGTCCGTGCGGTTGTAGGTGGTGGGGCGGCCCGAGAGGTCGCTCACTGAGCCGCCGGCCTCGCGCAGGAGGAGATCCGCGCCGGCCAGGTCCCAGTCGCGGGCATCCGACGAGACGAGTCCGACATCGATGGACCCGTCGGCCACGCGGGCGACGCGCAGGGCCAGGGACGGCACGCGCTCGACCACGACGAAGTCCGGCTTGACCCCATCTCGGGTGGCGCCGCGCGCGAGCCGGTCCATCATGGGCTTGGGCCCCGTCACCCGCGCGCCGGCGAGGGTCGCCTGCGACGAGGCCCGGATGGGTTCGCCGTTCCGGGTCGCCCCGAAGCCCGCCACCGCCTCGTAGAAATGTCCGCTCACCGGCGCGTGGACGAAGCCGAGCACCGGCTGGCCGGCGGACAGCAGCGCCACGGAGATCGACCAGTCGGGATGACCGCTGAGGAAGGCGCGCGTCCCGTCGATGGGATCGACGATCCAGACGAGGTCGGCCCCGAGGCGCAGGGCATCGTCCGCCGTTTCCTCGGAGAGCCACGCCGCCGCCGGCAGCAGGGCGCTCAGGCGGATCTTCAGGAAGGTGTCGACGGCGACATCCGCCTCCGTCACCGGCGAGCCGCCGGCCTTCGACCAGATCCGCGCGCCCGTCTGCTCGCCCGCCCGGTAGAACGGCAGGGCGAGGCCGGCGGCCTCGCGGATCGCCTCACGCAGGGCGGGCACGAGGGCGTGGGCTCGGGCGTGAGCGTCTTGGGCCTGAGCCGCATCCGGTGTCATCGTGGCGGGCATGCGGCTCCAGTCGGATCGGGTTCGGGCGGGGGACGAGGCTGGGGACGGAGCACGGAAGATGCCAAGCGCCGTGCCGATGCGCCGTGCATCCGTCGTCGAAGTCACTCTAAGGTGCTCGTCAGGCCGCCACAAGGATTGCCGCGCAGAGGTCGATACGCTGGGATCTCGAACATCGCCGCAAGGAACCGTTGAGCATTCTTGGCATGAGGGCCGCGTCCATATTCGCTTAACGCTCACTCTTAAGGTGGCTGGAGGAGGTTAGACGCAATTCTGCTTGTCATAGACGGACGGTCCGACAGAGGCCGTTGCCACCGACAGGGTGCCAGGGTGATGAACACTTTCGCGAACATGAACCACGCCGCAGCCGATGCCGCGATGCAGGACGACGCGCTCCCGACGATGCCCGCCTTCGTCGCAGCCCGCCTGCCGCTCATCGGCCGCACCGGCGCGCTGCGGCCCACGGGCGTCGCCCTCGCGTTCTCGGACGACGCCTCCGACGCGTGCGGCGAGGACCGGTTCGACCTGCTCCTCGTCGACGCCGAGGGAGCGGTGATCAGCCGCCTCGGCCCGTTCTGCGAGGACGAGGTCGTGGCCCTGTGGCGCGACGTGGCGGACAAGTCCGGCCTCCCACGGATGATCGTGAAGGAGGATGGCGGGCTCGCGGCCGTCTCGCGTCAGCTCGGTCCCGTGGCGCTGGGTCTCACCCGCACCCGCCGCCGCCACGGCCTGCTCTCCGGCCGCCGTCCGCGCTTCCTCGTCCGCCGCAAGACCGGCTCCCTGCCGGTGCGCCCGCTCATCCATCGCGGCGAGAGCGAGATCGCCTGCGGCGGCGTCTGCTGACGTTTCCTACTTCATCCAAGCCCGCAGGACGGCGTCGAGGGCGAGGCCTGCGAACAGGATCAGACCCGCGTCGCGGTTCGATCGAAACAGCCTGAGGGCCCCGCGCCCGTCCCCCGCCTCGAGGCGGATTGTCTGCCATCCGAGATGCGCGGCGAATCCGGCGACGCCGAGCAGGCCCACCACGCCCGCGCCCGCGCTCCAGGCGGCGAGCCCGGCGAGCCCGGCGGCGGCGGCGTAGCAGGCGCCGATGGCGGACTTCAGGCGCGGTCCGAAGGTGCGCGCCGAGGAGCGGATGCCCGCGATGGCGTCATCCTCGATGTCCTGCACGGCGTAGATCGTGTCGTAGCCCACCACCCACGCGATGGTGCCGGCGTAGAGCAGCCAGGCCGGGGCATCGAGGCGGCCGAACACGGCCACCCACCCCATCAGGGCGCCCCAGGCGAAGGCGAGGCCGAGCACGAGCTGCGGCATCGGCATCACGCGCTTCATGAACGGGTAGATCGCCACGGGGGCGAGCGACGCGATGCCGACCAGGATGGCGTCGGCGTTGAACTGCAGCAGCACCGCAAGACCGACGAGGGTCTGCGCGACCAGGAACACCGCCGCGTGGCGGGCGCGCACCTGCCCCGAGGGCAGCGGGCGCGAGCGGGTGCGCTCGACCTGCGCGTCGAGGTCGCGGTCGGCGATGTCGTTGTAGGTCGAGCCCGCCCCGCGCATGGCCACGGCACCGACGAGGAACAGGGCGAGGTGGACCGGATTCGGGAACGCCGCACCCGACGCGACGGCGGCCAGAGCCGCCGACCACCAGCACGGCAGCAGCAGCAGCCACCAGCCGATGGGACGGTCGATGCGGGCGAGGCGCAGGTACGGGCGCGTGCGCCGCGGCGCGCGGCGATCGACCCAGTGGCCAGCCACGGCATCGGCGACGGGGCGCTCGGGCGGAAGAGGGGCCGTCACGCGCATAGGGGACCGAAGTGACGACGGGGACCGCTCATCCCATGGCGTATGGCCGGGTTTTCCTCCGCGGCACAAGCCGAGGCAGGATCAGAGCGCGCCCTGCGGCATCTTCATCGCGCCGGTGAGGCCGGGGCCGCCGAGGAGGCCGCCGCCACCGCCGCCGTTCTGGGCCTGGGCCCGGCCCTGGGCTTCCATCTTGGCGGCCTGGGCAGCGATGCCGCAGATCTTGGTGCGGATACCGCCGACCTTGAGGTGATCGGCCTTGAAGCCCTCGGCGAAGGAATCCGGGATCGAGCACCACTCCTTGTTGGCGGTGATCCACTTCATGCCCTCGGTGCCGTTGCTCTGGAGCTTGCCGAACAGGGCGCAGGCTTCCTGCGGGGTCATCTTCTTCTTCGAGTTCGAGGCGGAGTTCGCCTTGGCCACAAGGTCCTTGCGCGCCTGGAGGGTCTTCTGGATCTCGCCGCACTCGGCCGCCTGGGCGAAGGCGGAACCCGTGACGAGCAGGGAGCCGGCGAGGGCGACGGCGACCGTCGCGATGTTCTTGAACGACATGCTCTGACTTCCCTTGAGTCTCCCCGACGCCCCGGCGGGAGCTCTGCCCCTGACCGCCGACGCGATGGCCGATCCGCTGCGGGACGTGGCGCGATCCGCGCGTTTCGACCCCGATTCGTGTTTCGCCATAGGAATGTGGCGCTATTCGAGTCGCAAACCGACGGGCGCGATCGGGCGTGGGCAAAGTTCGTTAAGATCGTGCCTGTGCTTATTCCGCAACAAACGGCGCGTTGACAGCGGTTGAGCGCCACGCGACCACCGCCGCCATGGCCGCCTACGATTTCACCGCCCCCCGTCTCCACGTCGAGGCCGACCTCGCGCCGGACGTGGTCCTGCCCCTCGATCGGGCGCAGGCGAACTATCTCCTCAACGTCCTGCGCCGGGGGCCGGACGACCCGGTGCTCCTGTTCAACGGCCGCGACGGCGAGTGGCGCGCCACCCTGGCGCAGAGCGGCCGCAAGAGCGCCGACCTCGTGGTCCGTGAGCGGACCCGACCCCAGACGCCGCGGGCCGACCTGCATTACCTGTTCGCCCCCCTCAAGAGCGCGCGCCTCGACTACCTCGCCCAGAAGGCCGTGGAGATGGGGGCCGGCACCATCCGGCCGGTCTTCACCCAGCGCACGCAGGGCGAGAAGCTCAACGCCGAGCGCCTGCGCGCCAACGCCATCGAGGCGGCCGAGCAGTGCGGCATTCTCACCCTGCCGGAGTTTCCGCCGGCCGTGCGGCTGCCTGCCGCGCTCGCCGACCTCGTCCCAGAGCGGCTGCTGGTGTTCTGCGACGAGGATGCTCCCCTGTCGGATCCCATCGCCGCCCTGCGGGGGGGGGCCGACCCGGCCTCCCCCCCGCCCCTGGCCGTGCTGGTGGGCCCCGAGGGCGGTTTCGCCCCCGAGGAGCGCGCCCTGATCGCGGCCCGGCCCAACACCGTCGCCCTGTCGCTCGGACCCCGCATCCTGCGGGCCGACACGGCGGCCGTCGTGGTCCTCGCCCTGGTGCAGTCTGTGCTCGGGGACACACGCTGAAGCGGCGCGCTGTCGCGTCCGTTGTTCGCGCTGCGGGCGTGGACTAAGGAGGCGACATCCCGATGGGGCTCAACCGACCCCGGTCGAACCGGCCTCTCACCCGAACGATTTCACGACGAGGCCAGCGCATGGCGCGCGATACGTCCGACACGACGCCGCTGACGACGCGGGACGAACTGATCGCCTGGTTCGCCGAGGGTGAGAAACCGCGCGCGCGCTTCTCCATCGGCACCGAGCACGAGAAGGTCCCGTTCTACCGCGACGGCAACCGGCCGGTGCCGTATGCCGGGGAGGCCGGCATCCAGGCGCTCCTCGAAGGTCTCGCGCGCGAGACGGGCTGGGAGGCCATCGAGGATGCCGGCCACCTCATCGGCCTCGCCGGCCAGGAAGGCGGTGCCATCTCGTTGGAGCCGGGCGGGCAGTTCGAGCTCTCCGGCGCGCCGCTCGCCGACGTCCACGCTACGGAATCCGAGCTGCGCACGCATCTCGAGGCCGCCAAGCGCGTGGCCGAGCCCCTCGGCATCGGCTTCCTCGACCTCGGCATGAGCCCGAAATGGACACGGGAAGAGACGCCCGTGATGCCGAAGAGCCGCTACAAAATCATGGCCGGGTATATGCCGAAGGTCGGGACGCTGGGCCTCGACATGATGCTGCGCACGGCCACCGTGCAGGTGAACCTCGACTTCGCGTCGGAGGCCGACATGGTCGCCAAGATGCGCGTCGCCCTGGCGCTCCAGCCCGTGGCCACGGCGCTCTTCGCCAACTCGCCCTTCACCGACGGGCGCCCCAACGGCTTCCTCTCGCGCCGCTCCGAGATCTGGCGCGACACCGACCCCGACCGCACCGGCATGCTGCCCCGCGCCTTCGCGCCGGGCTTCGGCTACGAGGCCTATGTCGATTGGCTCCTCGACATGCCGATGTACTTCGTCAAGCGCGGCGAGACCTATCACGACGTCTCCGGCGCCTCTTTTCGCGATCTGATGGCCGGAACGCTTTCCGCCCTGCCGGGCGAGCGCGCCACGGTATCGGACTGGGCCAACCACGCCTCCACGGCGTTTCCCGAAGTGCGGCTGAAGCGCTTCCTCGAGATGCGCGGCGCCGATGTCGGCGGCCCCGAGATGATCGCCGCCCAGGCCGCGTTCTGGGTCGGGCTGCTCTACGACGATGCGGCGCTCGCCGCCGCCTGGGACATCGCCAAGGGCTGGACCGACGCCGACCGCGAGTGCCTGCGCGCCACGGTGCCGCGCCTCGGCCTCGCCGCCCGCATCGGCGGCCGGCCCCTCGGGGCGGTGGCCGCCGAGGCCCTCGCCGTGGCGCGCTCCGGCCTCGCGGCCCGGGGCCGCCGCGACGCGCAGGGGCAGGACGAGACCCGCCACCTCCAGCCGCTCGAAGCCATCGTGGCGGCCGGACGCTCGCAGGCGGAGGTGCATCTCGCGGCCTACGAGGGCCGCTGGCAGCGCTCCATCGAGCCCGCCTTCACGGAGTGCGTGTTCTGAACCGGCCATCGCCTCCCGGCGGCGTGGAGGCTTGACTGTGGTCGTTCGGGAACGGTTCAGGCGCGGTGCCGTTCATAGGCATACCTGATCGCAAGACGGAGAAGTCTCGCATGTCGCGCATCCTGTCCCTCGCCCTCGCCGGCACCACCGCCATCGGCCTGTCCGCCGGCTCCTTCACCGCCGCCCAGGCGGCCCCGTTCCCGGCCCTCAACGCCGGCCAGATCGCCGGTGAGCGGGCGGGCGTCGAGAACGTCCGCTGGCGCGGCGGATACGGCGGCGGCTATTACGGCGCCGGCTACGGCCGTGGGTATGGCCGTGGTTACTACGGTGGCTACCGCCGCGGTCCCGGCATCGGCGGCGCCCTCGCGGCCGGTGCGGCGCTCGGTATCATCGGCGGCGCGATCGCGGCGAGCCAAGCGCCCCGCTACGGCTACTACGACCGTGGGTACGTCGGTGCCGGTTACGGCGCACCCGCCTACGGTTACGGCTACGATGCCCCCGCCTACGATTATGGCTACGCCGCACCGGCCTACGGCTATGGCTACCCGGCTTACGGCTACGGCTACTGACGCCTCCGCGGCCCGGTGCTCCCACCGGGCCCCGGTCCGGCCTGAACCCGTCGATGGCCCCGCGGCCTCGACGGGTTTTTCGTGTGAGGTCCGTCGCGAGACCCCAGGGCCGCGAAATCGCGTGACCGCGAGATCCCATGACCGACGAATCGCCAGAGCCCGTCGAACTCGACCTCTCGGGCCTCAAATGTCCCCTGCCGGTGCTGCGCACGCGCAAGGCGCTCCACGGCCTACCCGCCGGCGCGACCCTCGCAGTCCTGAGTACGGACCCCCTCGCAGCCATCGACATTCCGCACCTCGTGCGCGGCGAGGGCGATGCGCTGCTCGGCCAGGAACGCCGGGGCGGCGCGATCCGCTTCGTCATCCGGCGCGCGCCGCGCTGAAGCGAGATTCGCGTCACGACCCTTGCCTCAATCGTGCGACAACGCACTGGTAAGGCCCCCCGCGTCAGCCGTTCCGATTCGAACGGCGAGTGGGGAAAAAGCATGGCGCCAGTCATCCGTGGCACGCGGATCCTGCATGACGGTTGGAGCCGGTTTCTCGTCGCCGAGGTGACGATGCCGGACGGGACGCGTCTCGCCCGCGAGATCGAGGATCACGGCCGGGCCGTGGCGGTCCTGCCCTACGATCCGGCCCGCGGCGTCGCCCTCCTGGTGGAGCAGTTCCGGCCCGCCGCCCTCTACGCCGCCGGCACCGAATCCGTCCTGGAAGTTCCGGCCGGTCTCCTCGACGAGGCCGATCCCGAGGAGGGCGCGCGCCGAGAAGCCTACGAGGAGGTGGGCGTGCGCCTCGGCGCCCTGGAGCGAATCTCCTGCGGATGGAGCATGCCGGGCATCTCCACGGAGCAGATGGACCTTTTCCTGGCCCCCTACGGCACCGACGACCGCTCCGGCCCCGGCGGCGGCCTTGACGCCGAGCACGAGAACATCACCGTGCACGAGATGTCGCTCTCGACCCTGGCGGCCATGAGCGACACCGGCGCGATCACCGACATCAAGACGCTGCTCCTGATCTACGCCCTGCGCCTGCGCCACCCGGAACTGTTCGCGGGCCCCTGACGCGGGCGCCGGCTCCGTGCCTTGCCAGCCGGTCGAGGGGATTTCCCGCTCATCTGAAAAGGAGAGACGGACGGAATCGGAGCCGATCGCACGCTGAAAGCCGCACGGTCTCCAGGGGAAACCGGCGGCGATGCAGGGAAGGCCATCAGGGACGGGAGGAAGGGCGCTTCGGTGGGGTCGACGAACCGGAGCGCAGAGCGCGTCGGGGCGTGGCTCTCGTGAGAGGAGTGCCGCGCTTCGAACGACGCGTCAGCCGATCACGCGTGCTCGCGCAGAGCCACGGCCTCGGGGGCCATCCCGAAGCGCTCGGCGAGGTGCCAGCGCAGTTCGCGGGGCGAATGATAATTGTAGGAGGTGTCGATGAGATGGCTCAGGTCGGTCGTCTTGGCGCCGCGCGTCGCGGTCTGCTTGAGACGATCCACCCGGAAGGTCGCCGCGTCGGTGACGGGCGAACGGACGCTTCTGCGTCGGGTGTATTCGAACAACATGTTTTTGCTTGTGTACTTTCAGGTGTCGTGATGTGCGGGACCCCTTACGGGTCCGGTAGCGTCGCTTGATGGGGCGGGATGCCGGATCGATGCCGCGTTCCTCCCCGGAACGGTCATCGATGGACGGCGGCGGATGGCTCTCATGAGAACCGTTGGTGACGCCAGCCCTGAGGGCTGGCGCCGAGGGCGTCAGGCCGCCTGGAGGTTGCCAGCCGAGTCCTTGCCGCTGCGCTTGTCCGTCTGGATCTCGTAGGAGATCTTCTGGCCCTCGATGAGGTTGCGCATGCCTGCACGCTCGACGGCGGAGATGTGGACGAAGACGTCCTTGCCGCCATCGTCAGGCTGAATGAAGCCGTAGCCCTTGGTCTCGTTGAACCACTTAACAGTGCCGGTATTCACGTATAGATCCTCGTATCGTTCGTCGATCGACGGGCCATGTCCGGGGACACGGCACCGTAGATCCTCTCCTAAAACGTCCTGACGGGGATCAGCAGGACGTGAAACGCTTGGTCTTACAAGCGCCCGGCTCACCGATACCCGCTGGGATGATATGTAGGCGGTTCCTGCGGCGGCAACAAGGCATGCCGGCTCACGGAGGCCTGCGGACGGCCTGCGGCAATGGCGCCGACCGCTGGGATTCCGGTGCGTCCCGGTGCATATAAGGGTTCGGGTCCAGGCAGTTAGAACCGCCCACGAACACCCCCGTCGCGTCCCGCCTCGCCCGCGGGAGATCTCTCGCGGACCGGGGTTTGCGTGGGCCGTTCGGTGGCGATGCGGTTAGGCGGTTCATGGCGGGCATTTCGGTTTCCCTCGAAGGCGCGAACATTCAGCTCTCCTTCCAGAAGGACGATCAGGCGACGGCGGTGGTAATGGATGCGCGGGCCGCCCGTGCCCTGGTGCGGGCCGTCGGCCACCTCCTCATGGCCATCGACGAACCGGACGACACCGATGGCCCGGAGGAGATGGACGAGGACATGGCGATGCTCGACGTGACCTCGTCGGCCATCGAGGTGGGAACGGACGAGCAGGGTCAGGCCGTGGTCGCCCTCCAGGCCGGGGCCCTGCCGCCGTTCCAGCTGCGCCTAACGGACGAAGAGGCCCGCCACGTGGTGACGAGCCTCTCGGAAATCCTGAGTTCCCCGCGCGACGTGCGAACCTCGCACGGGGATCACTGACTACATGCGCACGCCGGGATCGGTGGGACCCCCGGGGAGGTAGTCCGGCTCGGAGCCGGGACCGGTGGGCTCGTCGATGCCCGGATCATTGACCGGATAGGGCGTGCGTGGACCGGTGGGGCCGATATCCGGCTGCTCGTCGGGCGGCGGCGGGGCCGGCAGGTCGCCGGGAATGCCGCCGGGCAAGGGTTCGGGAATCGGTAGGCCGGGATTGGCCATGCGGAACCTCCTGGGATGGGGGATGTGCTGACCAACACATGCCCCTGCGGAGGGTTCCGAGAGTCCGGGACGTCCCGGATGCGCCTCAGCGCTTCACGGCGGCCTTCTGGACCTTGGCCTTCTCGGGCGCCGTGCCGGCGAACAGTTCGGACAGGCGGCGCTGGTCGAGGCCGCGCGTCACGTCCGCGGACGGCGCGACGACGGGCTTTCGGGCGTCGATGGACCCGGTCGTCACCGGATCGGGCAATGCCGCCACGGGCCGGGGCGCGGCCGCGGGCTCGCGTTGCAGGCGCATGGTCCAGTGCGCGGCGGTGGAGAGGGCGGCGATGGCGAGGATCGCCTTGATGCCACCGGTGAGGAGGCGTCTCATTGAGGTCAGGCCCGAAGCTACGCGGTGGCACGCGACCGGTTCCCCGGCCTTGCCACACTCTCGCCCAGGATCGTTAAGGGAACGCACCCGCGCCGGTTGACGTCCCGTCCCGGATCGGACCATCGCCCGCCTCCGATCCATCACGAAGGGTGGGCCTTGCGCCACGGCGACGGTTCCTGTTCCCCGCGCCCGTGACACGCCTGTCGCGACCCGGCCCACTAGGCCTCACAGGAACGGCGCAGAGAACTGGTCCGCACCACCCCGTCACGACAGGCCCCGTCACCATGCGAAGTCCGAGCGGGTTCGCGAGACCATCGAACACATCGGCGGCAGGGACCGCCGATGTAGGCGCCGAACCGGAAACCGGCAATCCGCCCCCGCGCCGCAGGGGTGCCGCACGGCGAGGCTACCGCAGGGAGCCGCAGAAGCGCTGGATGCGGGTGCAGGCCTCCTCCAGCGCCGCGTTGGACGTGGCGTAGGAGATGCGGAGATTCGGGCCGAGGCCGAAAGCCGAGCCGTGGACGGCGGCCACGCCCTCGGCCTGGAGCAGCTCGACCACGAAATCCTCGTCGGTCTCGATGACCTTGCCGGACGGCGCCCGGCGCCCGATGGTCTCGGCGCAGGACGGGTAGACGTAGAACGCACCCTCCGGCGTCGGGCACTTGAGCCCTTGGGTCTGATTCAGCATCGAGACCACAAGGTCGCGCCGGGCGTGGAACGCCTTGCGGAATTCGGCCAGGTGCGCCTGCGTCCCGTCGAGGGCCGCCACGGCCGCCCATTGCGAGATCGAGCAGGCGCCCGAGGTCTGCTGACCCTGGACGAAGTCCATGGCCTTGATGAGCTTCTCCGGGCCGGCGGCGTAGCCGATGCGCCAACCGGTCATGGCGTAGGCCTTCGAGACGCCGTTCATGGTGAGCGTGCGCTCGTAGAGGTTCGGCTCGACCTGGGCCGGGGTCACGAACTCGAAATCGCCGTAGCAGAGGTGCTCGTACATGTCGTCGGTGAGCACCCACACCTGCGGATGGCGCAGGAGCACATCGGTGATCCGCTTCATCTCGTCCCGCGCGTAGGCCGCGCCCGAGGGGTTCGAGGGCGAGTTGAGGATGATCCACTTCGTCTTCGGGGTGATCACCCGCTCCAGCTCCTCCGGCTGAAGCTTGAAGTCGTGCGCCATGGTGGTCTCGGCGAAGACCGGCGTGCCGCCGCACAGGACCACCATCTCCGGATACGAAACCCAGTAGGGGCGCGGGATCACCACCTCGTCGCCGGGGTTCAGGGTGGCGAGCAGCGCGTTGTAGATCACGTGCTTGCCGCCGGTGCCGACGATGGTCTGCGACGCCTTGTAGTCGAGGCCGTTCTCGCGCTTGAACTTGGCGGCGATGGCCTCGCGCAGGGGCACGATGCCGGAGACGGGGGTGTACTTGGTCTCGCCGCGCGCGATGGCGGCGACGGCCGCATCCTTGATGTGCTGGGGCGTGTCGAAATCCGGCTCACCCACGGACAGGCTGATGACATCCATCCCGCCGGCTTTGAGCTCGCGCGCCTTCTGCGTCATCGCGATGGTCGCGGACGGTTTCACACGCGACAGGGCGTCGGCGAGAAAGCCCATGGGAAAACTCCGGAATCTGTCTGCGGTTTTCGGACGGGCCGGACCCTAGTCGTGGGGGATTCTCCCGGCAAGGGAGCGCTCACCCCTTGGTCAGGATCGCGATGGACTGGCCCAGGGGTTCGCCCGAGGGCCAGGGCGCGGTGTTGCCGTCGATGAAGCTCACCCCGGCATAACCGAGGCGCTCAGCCCAGACCGTGATCTGGTTGCGCTCGATGAACTGGTTGAGGTGGGGCACCGTGCTGGCGCGCTGAGCCTGGACCGTCTTGTCGAACACCGCCCAGTGATCGGGGATGGCGAATTCGAGGAACGACAGCACCACACGGCCGCCGGGGCGCAGGGCGCGGTGGGCGTCTTCCAGATAGAGGTAGGTCTCGGCGTGGAGAAGATGGGTGAACACGCTGAAGGCGCACAGCACATCGACCGACGCCGCCTCGACGGGCAGGGACAGGGCGCGGTTGAGGACGAACTTGTAAGCTTTCGGCGTTCTGGTCCGGGCGTAGTCGAGGAGCGCGGGCACCACGTCGAGGCCGAGATAGGAGACTTCGATTTCCCGGGAGAGCGCCACGGCGAGGCGCCCGCTGCCGCAGCCGAGATCGACCACCGCCATGCCGGGCGCGAGGCCCGCGTGGCGCAGGATCGCGTATTCGATGGCACCCACGGCCTCGTACGAACCACCCACCGCCAGACTCATGGCCGTGTCGAGGGGATGCTGCCGGATCAGATCGGCGACGTAGCGCTCGTAATCCTCGACGAAGTGGAATTTCGCCATTGTTCGTACGGACCGATCCTTTGATGGGCGACGGGGTCAGCCGTGTCGCACATCGCTGCCGCGCCCGTCACTCTCGGACACGACAACGCCGCCCCCCCGAAGAGGGAGCGGCGGCGCGATGGCGGGTTGGGCCGAAGGATCAGCCGCCGAACAGGCGCTTGATGCCGGAAAGCAGGCCGCCGGACTTGGCGGGTTCGGCCTCCGCGACGGTCGCCTTTGCCGGTTTCGGGGTGGAGGACGCCGCCTGCACCAGCCCCAACGCCGCCGTATCCGTGGTCTCGCGATCGATGAGGATGAAGCCGCCGGTGTCGCGGTTGTCCGTATAGGCATCCACCGGCACGGCGCGGTCGAGGGTCAGGACCACGTCGCCGATGTCGTTGGCCACCAGCCGGGTCACGGGCTCGGCCTGCCCCGTCTCCGGATCGATCCTGGTGCGGATGGCGGTGACCACGGCGTTGACCGTGACGGTGCCGATCTTGGCGAGCAGGGTCGCGCCCTGATTGAGTTCGGTCTCGGCGGCCCAGAACAGGCGGGCGTCGATCGTATCCGTGACGCGGATCGGTGCGGATGCGGCGGCGATGACCGCGCCGCGCGAGGCGTCGACCTCGTCGGCGAGCACCAGCGTCACGGACTGGCCCTCCACCGCGTGGGGCAGGTCGCCGTCGGCGGTGTGGATGCGGGCGATGGTGGAGGTGCGGCCGGATGGCGCGATGACGACGCTGTCCCCGGGGGCGACGCGGCCGCTGGCAATGAGCCCCGAAAAGCCCCGGAACTCGGAATTCGGCCGGTTGACCCACTGCACCGCCATGCGGAACGGCGCGGCCTGCTCCTCGACGCGCACGGGCACCTCTTCGAGATACTGGAGCAGCGGCGTGCCCGTGTACCAGGGCACGGCCGCGCCCGGCAGCACGACGTTGTCGCCGTTCTTGGCCGACAGGGGAATCGCCCGCACCTCGGTGAAGCCCAGGGGCGCGGCGAAGGCGTCGAACGCCGTGGTGATCGCCTCGAACTTGCCCTCGGACCAGCCCACAAGGTCCATTTTGTTGACGGCGAGCGCCACCCGCTTGATGCCCAGAAGCGAGACGAGGAGCGCGTGCCGGCGCGTCTGCCGGGTCAGGCCCTGGCGCGCATCCACGAGGATCACGGCCACGTCCGCCGTCGAGGCACCGGTGGCCATGTTGCGGGTGTACTGCTCGTGGCCGGGGGTGTCGGCGACGATGAACGAGCGCCTGTCGGTGGAGAAGAACCGGTAGGCGACGTCGATGGTAATGCCCTGCTCGCGCTCGGCCTGGAGGCCGTCGACGAGGAGCGCCAGGTCGATCTCGGCACCCTGTGTGCCGTGCTTGCGCGAATCGCGCTGCAGGGCCGTCACCTGATCGTCGAAGATCTGCTTGGTGTCGTGCAGGAGCCGGCCGATCAGGGTCGACTTGCCGTCGTCCACGGAGCCGCAGGTGATGAAGCGCAGCACCTCCTTGCTCTGGTGGGCGGCAAGGAAGCTGTCGTAGCCGAAGGCCTCGGGCGATTGATGGATGGTCATCTTAGAAATAGCCCTCCTGCTTCTTGCGCTCCATGGCGCCGGACCCGTCCTTGTCGATGACCCGGCCCTGGCGCTCCGAGGTGCGGGCGGCCAGGGTCTCGCCGATGATCTCCGGCAGGGTCGCGGCGTCGCTCTCGACGGCACCCGTGAGGGGATAGTCGCCCAGCGTCCGGAAACGGACCGAGACCTCCTTCGGGGTCTCGCCCGGCTCCAGGGGCAGGCGTTCGTCGTCCACGAGGATAAGCTGCCCGTCGCGCTCGACCACGGGGCGGGGCTTCGCGAAATAGAGGGGAACGATCGGGATGTTTTCCTGCTCGATGTAGAGCCAGACGTCGAGCTCGGTCCAGTTCGAGATCGGGAACACCCGCAGGGACTCGCCGCGCTTCTTCCTGAGGTTGTAGACGTGCCACGGCTCGGCGCGCTGGCGCTTGGGGTCCCAGCGGTGCTGGGCGGTGCGCAGGGAGAAGATGCGCTCCTTGGCGCGGCTCGCCTCCTCGTCGCGGCGCGCGCCGCCGAAGGCCGCGTCGAACTTGTGCTTGTCGAGCGCCTGCCGCAGGCCTTGCGTCTTCATCACGTCGGTATGGACTTCCGACCCGTGGCTGATCGGGCCGATGCCGCGCGCCAAGCCCTCCTGGTTCGTATGGACGATGAGATCGAGGCCGAGATCCTTGGCCCTCTGATCGCGAAACGCGGTCATCTCCTTGAACTTCCACGTCGTGTCGATGTGCATCAACGGGAACGGCAGGCGGCCGGGCGCGAAGGCCTTGAGTGCCAGGTGCAGCAGCACCGATGAATCCTTGCCGATGGAGTAGAGCATCACCGGGTTCTCCGTCTCGGCGACGGTCTCCCGCATGATGTGGATGCTCTCGGCCTCCAGGCGCTGGAGATGGGTGAGGCGCTCGGCGCGCGTGGCTGCGAGGGCGGCGCTCATCGGGCCATCTCCGGAGACGTGTTGCGGTTGGGGGTCTCGAACGCGGCGGGCTCCTGGCCCGGCTCGACGTCGGCCTCGGGGGCGTGGATGTGCAAACCGCATTCCTTCTTCGAGGCTTGCTCCCACCACCAGCGGCCGGCGCGTTCGTCCTCGCCGACCTTGATGGCGCGGGTGCAGGGCGCGCAGCCGATGGACGGGAAACCGCGATCGTGAAGCACGTTGTAGGGGATGTAGTTGTCGGAAACGAAGCGGTCGACATCCGCCCGGCTCCAGTCGGCAAGCGGGTTGATCTTGACGAGGCCGCGCGCCTCGTCGGCCTCCGCCAGCGGCGTGTCGGCCCGATTGGCCGATTGGCCGGCGCGCAGGCCCGTCAGCCAGCCGGCGGCGCCGGCAAGCGCCCGGCCGAGGGGCTCGACCTTGCGAAAGCCGCAGCAGGCCTGCCGCGCGGCGACGGACTGGCGAAAGCCGTTGATGCCCTCCTCGCGCACGAAGCGCTCCTCGGATTCGCGCTCGGGCGCGTAGGCCCGAATACGGATGCCGTAGGCCGATTCGGTCTCGCTCCAGGTGTCGTAGGTCTCGGGGTAGAGCCGGCCGGTGTCGAGGGTGACGATCTCCGTGCGGCCCTTGTTCATGGCCAGCGCGTGCGTCAGGGCCTGATCCTCGATCCCGAGGCTCGTGGTGAAGACGAGGCGGCCGGGCACCGTCGCCTCGATGAGGGCGATGCGGCCCTTCAGGTCGAGACCGGCCATGCCGGCGGCGAGCGAGCGCGCCGTTTGTTCCAGTTGAAAGCTCATGACGGTGTTCGGAATGTCCGCTTGTCTGAAGAGTGAAATGTTCGCTATAACGAACGCTGTCAAGGCATCGCCGCCCGCGCTCCGGACATCCCGGCCTTGCGGGCGGTGCGATCGGGCAACGGTCCGGTCCCGTCGTCGGTTGCCTGACGAGGAAAGATCCTTCTCATATGGGCCGCGCGCCGTGCTCGTTCGCACGTCCCGCCGACCCCGGAACCGACACGAGGCCACCTTGGATGCGATCGATCTGAAGATCCTCGGGCTGCTGCAGCACGACGCCACCCTCTCCATCGCCACCATCGGCGAGCGGGTCGGCCTGTCGCAGACGCCCTGCTGGAAGCGCATCCAGCGCCTGGAGGCCGATGGAGTCATCGACCGCCGCGTCGCCGTGCTCGATCCGGTGAAGCTCGGCCTCGGCCTGACGGTGTTCGTCTCCATCGAGACCGCTGACCATTCCCGCGAATGGCTGGAGCGCTTCGCCGAAACCGTCTCGGCCATGCCCGAAGTGCTGGAATTCTACCGCATGGCCGGGGATGTGGATTACATGCTGCGCGTCGTCGTGGCCGATATGCGCGCCTACGACACCTTCTATAAGCATCTCATCGCGACGCTGCCGTTGAAGAACGTCACGTCGCGCTTCGCCATGGAGAAGGTGAAGTCCACCACCGCCCTGCCCCTGCCCGCCCCACCGGTCAGCGGACGCTTCGTGCCGACGCTGTCCGTCGTGGCGGGAGAATAGGACGAAGAGAACAAACTTCTGTTTTGCGGCGCACCCGCAGGCAGCTCCTTCTACCGTGACGTCGTTCTGTAAAACGGACACCCCGTTCACAGGCCGGCCGCTCAGGACGACATGGCTTTCCCAATGGCACGACACGCGATCCTCCCCCGCACGGCCCCGTTCGAAGACAAGGAACGGGCGAGTCTCGACGCCGTCCTCGGCGCCGCGACCCCGATCCAGCGGGCCTGGCTCGCCGGCTTCCTCGCCGGCCTCGACGCCGCCGGCGGCCAACCGGCCGCCGTGCCGGCCGCGCCCCCGAAGGCGGCCGAGCCCCTGACGATCCTGTTCGCCAGCGAATCGGGCAATTCCGAGAAGCTCGCCGGCGACGTCGCCAAGCTCGCGCGCAAGAGCGGCTTCAAGCCCAAGGTCGTGGACTTCTTCGACCTCGACGTGGCCTCGCTCGCGCGTGAGAAGCACGTGGTCGCCATCGCCGCCACCTGGGGCGAGGGCGAGCCTCCGGCTCGGGCCATGCGGGCTTATGGCGAGCTCATGGGCGAGGGCGCGCCGCGCCTCGACGGCGTCGACTTCGCCGTTCTGGCGCTCGGCGACACCTCCTACGCCGAGTTCTGCGCCATCGGGAAGGCGCTGGACGCCCGCTTCGAGGCGCTGGGCGCCAAGCGCGCCTACGCGCGCGCCGACCTCGATCTCGATTTCGACAAGCCCGCCGCCGACTGGATCAGGAACACCGTCGAGGCCCTGACCCCGCCGCCCAGCGCCGACAACGTCGTGGCCGTCGATTTCGCCGCGCGCGCCGTCGAGGACGACGAGGAGGCCGAGCCGAGCCGCGAGCCGAAGGTGGTCGAGGTCGTCGACCACGTGAACCTGAACTCGTCGCGCTCCGACAAGGAGACGATCCACCTCGCCCTCGAGTTCGAGGACGGCGCACCGGCCTACGAGCCCGGCGACAGCCTCGAGATCTACCCTGAGAACGATCCGGCCCTCGCCGACGAGATCCTGGCCGCCACCGGCCTTTCCGGCGACGCTGTCCTGCGCCGGGCCCTGCTCGCGGAGCGCGACATCACCACCCTGTCGGCGACCACGGTGGAGCGCTTCGCCAAGGCGACGGGCCATGCCGACGCGCAGAAGCTCATCGACAGCGGCGAAGCCAAGGCCTGGATCGAGGGCCGCCACCTCATCGACCTCATCCAGAGCTTCCCGGCCACGGTCACGGCCGAGCACCTCGCCACCATCACCCGGCCCCTGCCGCCGCGCGCCTACTCCATCGCCTCATCGCGGAAGGAAGTCGGCGACGAGGTCCACCTCGTCATCGCCGCCGTGCGCTACGAGACCCACGGCCGGGCCCGCTCCGGCGTCACCTCGACGCATATCGCCGACCGGGTGCGGAACGGCGCCAAGTTGCGGGTGAAGCTGAAGCCCAACCGCCACTTCCGCCTGCCGCAGGACCCGGCCACCGATATCATCATGGTGGGCCCCGGCACCGGTGTCGCCCCGTTCCGCGCCTTCGTGCAGGAACGCCGTGCCGTGGAAGCCCCCGGCCGGTCGTGGCTGTTCTTCGGCGACCGGCACTTCACCCACGACTTCCTCTACCAGCTCGAATGGCAGGAGGCCCTGGAGGACGGGTCGCTCACGAAGATCGACGTCGCCTTCTCGCGCGACCAGCCGGAGAAGGTCTACGTGCAGGACCGGATCGACCACCACGCCCGGGAATTGGTGGACTGGCTCGACGGCGGCGCCAGCTTCTACGTATGCGGCGACGCCAACCGCATGGCCAAGGATGTGCGCAACGCCGTGGTGCGCGCCTACGCCACGGTGAAGTCCCTCGGCGCTGCCGAGGCCGAGGCGGCGGTCGCGGCATTGCAGCGCGCGCATCGCTACCAGCAGGATGTGTACTAGGGGCAGAACTGAACCCTCCCCCCTCTGCGGGGGAGGGTGCCTGCGGAGCAGGCGGGAGAGGGGAAGCCCTATCCGGAACCGGCGCTCCCCTCTTGCGGGACTTTGTCCCGGCCCGACCCGCTACGCGGGCCACCCTCTCCCGCAGAGGGGAGAGGGACGCGCACCCAAGGCATCAGACAAACTCGAAAAGACCGGAATCCCGCCATGGCCGAGCAGACCCCTCCCCGCACCTACGAGACTCCGCCGACGGAGCGCCCGATCACCGACGCGGAATCCGCCCGGTCGGCGGGACTCGCGCACAACGAGCACCTCAAGATCGCGTCGGGCTACCTGCGCGGAACGCTCGCCGACGGGCTCCTGAAGCACGCCACCGGCGCCATCTCGGAGGATGACGGCCAGCTCGTGAAGTTTCACGGCATGTACATGCAGGACGACCGCGACATCCGCGCGGAACGGACCAAGAAGAAGCTCGAGAAAGCGTTCAGCTTCATGATCCGCCTGCGCATCGCCGGCGGCGTCGTCACCCCGAAGCAGTGGCTGGCGCTCGACGAGATCGCCACGACCTATGCGGGTGGGGCGCTCCGCGCGACCACGCGCCAGACCTTCCAGTACCACGGCGTGATCAAGTCGAACCTCAAGCGCACGATGGCGGCCATCGACGCGACGCTGCTCGACACCATCGCGGCCTGCGGCGACGTCAACCGCAACGTGATGGCGGCGACGAACCCGGCGCAGGTCGGTGCGCACAAGGCGGCCTACCAGCTCGGCAAGGACATCTCGGATTCACTCCTGCCGAAGACCAGCGCCTGGCGCGAGATCTGGCTCGACGGCGAGCGGGTGGTCGGCGGCGAGGAGACGGCCGAGATCGAACCCGTCTACGGCAAGACCTACCTGCCGCGGAAGTTCAAGACCGTGATCGCCGTGCCGCCCTCGAACGAGGTCGACATCTTCGCCCACGACCTCGGCTTCATCGCCATCCTCGACAAGAAGAACCAAGTCACCGGCTGGAACGTCACGGTGGGCGGCGGCATGGGCATGACCCACGGCGAGACCGATACCTTCCCGCGCACCGCCGACGTCATGTGCTTCGTCGCGCCCGAGGATGCCCTGAAGGCGGCCGAGGCCGTGATGACGGTGCAGCGCGACTGGGGCAACCGCAAGGTCCGCAAGAACGCACGCCTGAAATACACCATCGAGCGCTACGGTCTGGCCGCCTTCCGCGCCGAGGTCGAGAAGCGCGTCGGCAAGCCCCTGGCCGACCCGAAGCCCTTCACCTTCACGAACAACGGCGACCGCTACGGCTGGACCGAGGGCGACGACGGCCGCCACCACCTGACGCTGTACATCGCCTCGGGCCGGATCAAGGATTACGAGAACGGTCCCCAGCTGCTCACGGGCCTGCGCAAGATCGCCGAGATCCACGAGGGCGATTTCCGCCTCACCGGCAACCAGAACGTCATCATCGCCAACGTGCCGGGCGAGAAGCGCGCCGAGATCGAGGCGCTGGTCGATCAGCACGGCATGATGAAGGGGGCGAGCGCGCTCCGACGCAACTCCATGGCCTGCGTGGCGCTCCCGACCTGCGGTCTGGCTCTGGCCGAGAGCGAGCGCTACCTGCCCGACCTGATGACCGAGCTCGAGACGAGCCTCGCGTCGCACGGCCTCGCCGACGACGAGATCACCATCCGGATGACCGGCTGCCCCAACGGCTGCGCCCGGCCGTTCATCGCCGAGATCGGCCTCGTCGGCCGCGGCCCCGAGCGCTACCACCTCTATCTCGGTGCCGCCTTCGACGGTTCGCGCCTGGGCAAGCTCTACGGCGAGGACGTGACGGCGTCCGAGATCAAGACGATCCTCGATCCGCTGTTCGCGGCCTACGCCCGGAATAAGCAGCCGGGCGAACGTTTCGGCGACTACCTCATTCGCGACGGCTACGTCACCAAGACGGTCAACGGCCCGGATTTTCACGAGAAGATCGGCCCGATGAAGAGCGCGGCCTGACACATCACGCCGGAGCAGGGGTCTCCCCGCTCCGGCCGGTCCATGGTCAAGCTTTTAGAAACATGTCGAAATTCAGGCCTTCAGTGAACCGTTGCGCTTGATAGCCGTTGACTCCCCAGACAGAGGGAGAGCCGGCTATGGCCAAGCACGAGATCCTGAACTTCTTCGAGCATCGCCGTGACGGTGCGTGGATCTGCGTCAAGCCGTTCACCCTGACGACGAAGTCGAGCAGCGTCGACATCCGGCAGGGCATGCGCTTCGACTACGGCAAGCGGATCGGCGGTGTCGATCTGGCGGAGTACCTCGAACAGCTCGGTTCGCAGTTCGGCTCATAAGGCACACACGCGGGTCCTGTCGGCCGAAGGTCGGCTAAGCCTTTGACCCGGCCGGGGTTGCCGCTCTAGCGTGGCACCCATGACGATCACAGCGGCCCCCTTGACCGCCCCCCTCGACGAGACGGGTCCGACGACCCGGTGCCGCATCCTGGAAACCGCCGAGCGGGCGTTTCGAGAGATCGGCTACCAGAAGACCACCGTCGCCGATATCGCCCGCACCCTGCGGATGAGCCCGGCCAACGTGTATCGATTCTTCGATTCGAAGAAGGCGATCCACGAGGCCGTTATCAAGCGTCTCATGGACGAGACCGAGCAGCGCGTGATCGCTGCGTCGGCCATGGTCGGCCAAGGCGTGAGCGAACGCCTCTCCAACGTCATCCTCGTGCTGCATCGCGCCTGCGTCGAACGCTGCGACGCCAATCCACGCATGCACGAGATGGTCGAGGCGGCCGTCGCCGAGAGCTGGGACGTCTGCGCCCATCACATCGAACGGATCGGATCGGTCTTCGAAGCTCTGGTCGTGGAAGGCGTCGCCGGCGGGGAATTTGCCGTCGCAGACGCGGCCCTGACGGCCGCCTGCCTCCACACGGCCGTCCTGCGCTACTGCCATCCCACCCTGGTGAGCCAGTATCCCGACGCGGGCGTCCCGCCGGTGGAAGCGATGATCGCCTTCCTCCTGCGGAGCTTGCGCGGCCCGGCCTGAGATCCTTCAGGCCATCTCCGCGACGATCGCCTGCGCGACGGCGCGCGGATCGGCGGCTCCGGTGATGGGGCGGCCGACCACCACGTGGTCGATGCCGGCCAGCTTGGCCTCCCCGGGCGTCATCACCCGCTTCTGGTCGCCGAGCCCGCTGCCGGCCGGGCGGATGCCGGGGGTGACGATGAGGCGCGAGGATCCGACGACACCCCGGACCGACACCGCCTCGACGGCGCTGCAGACGATGCCGTCGATCCCGGCCTCGTCGGCCTGACGCGCGCGCTGCGCCACGAGGTCGGCGACGGGGAGCGCGTAGCCGGCCTCGCGCGCATCGGCCTCGTCGTAGGAGGTCAGGACGGTGACCGCCAGAATCCGGAGGCCGCCGGTGCCGCGCCCGCGCACGGCCGCCCGCATGGTCTGCGGGTAGGCGTGGACCGTGAGGAAGGTCGGCCCGAGGTCGGCCAGCGCCCGCACCCCCTCCTCGACGGTGTTGCCGATGTCGTGGAGCTTGAGGTCGAGAAACACCTTGAGGCCGGCGGCGGCGAGACGCGGCACCAGGGCGAGGCCGCCCGCATAGGCGAGGCGGTAGCCGATCTTGTAGAAGGTCGCGGCATCGCCGATGCGCTCCACCAACGTCTCCGCCTCCGCCACCGTCGCGACGTCGAGGGCGACGATGAGGCGGTCGCGCGGATCGGTCGTGGCGGGCATCGTGGGTCCTCGGGCCAAAAGATCTCGGGCGGCCATCCCGCGTCATGAGCCCGGTGTCAACGCGGCGCCATCGCGTCGGCCACCTCTGCCCGCAGCACCGGCAGCAACTCGGTCTCGAACCACGGATTGGCTTTCAGCCAGCCGCTGTTGCGCCAGGACGGATGCGGCAGGGGCAGCACACGGGGCCGGCGCGGCGCGTCGAGGACGGCGCGCCAGCCCCGCACGGTCTCGGTGAGTCCGCCCTTCGACCGGCCGAGGTGCCAAGCTTGTGCGTACTGGCCGATCACCAGGATGAGGTCGAGGTGGGGCAATCCGGCGAACAGCTCCGCCCGCCAGCGCTCGGCGCATTCGCGACGGGGCGGACGATCCCCACCCTTGGCATCGTAGCCCGGAAAGCACGCGCCCATGGGCACGATGGCGAGGCGCGAGGCATCGTAGAACGCCGCCTCGTCGAGGCCGAGCCAGTCGCGCAGACGGATGCCGGACGGGTCCATGAACGGAATGCCGCTCTTGTCGGCCTTGTTGCCCGGCGCTTGGCTGGCGATGCAGAGGCGCGCGCTGGAACTCCCCTGGACGATGGGGCGCGGCTCCTGCGGCAGGGGCGGCCCGTAGGCCGGCGCGTCGCGGCAGAGGCGGCAGGCGCGCAGCGACGCGGCGGTGGCGTCGAAATCCGGGGCGGGTTGCATGATGGCGAGAAGATAGGGACGCCCGTCCGTCCCGGACAGGGGGAATGCGGGAACGGTCCCGCGCTTCGGTCTTTAGCCCTTCGAACCTTCCAGGCCGGCTCGACCGGCGCCGACGCGAAAGGAGTCTCCCATGCCCTTCCTCGACACCCCGGACGGCACCAAGCTCTTCTACAAGGATTGGGGCACCGGCCGCCCCGTCGTGTTCATCCACGGCTGGCCGCTCGATGCCGATATGTGGGAGTACCAGATGCCGGGCGTGACCGAGGCCGGCTTTCGCACCATCGCGTACGACCGGCGCGGCTTCGGCCGCTCGGACCAGCCCTGGAGCGGCTACGATTACGACACCTTCGCCGACGACCTGAAGGCGGTCCTCGACCGCCTCGATCTCCAGGATGTGGCCCTCATCGGCTTCTCCATGGGCGGCGGCGAGATCGCCCGCTACCTGTCGCGCCACGGCGGCGCCCGCGTCTCCCGCGTCGCCCTCGTCTCGGCGGTGACGCCGATGCTGCTCAAGACCCCCGACCATCCCGACGGCGTCGACGCCAGCGTGTTCGAAGGCATGATCGACGGCCTCAAGGCCGACCGGCCGCATTTCCTGGCGAACTTCTCGAAGACCTTCTTCGGGGCCGGAGTGTTCTCCGCGCCGTCCTCCACCGAACTCATGCAGTGGACGGGCGACCTCGCCATGCGCGCCTCGCCCAAAGCCACCGCCGCCTGCGTCCGCGCCTTCGGCGAAACGGATTTCCGCCCCGACATGGCGCATTTCCGGATGCCGACCCTCATCGTCCACGGCGACGACGACCAGACCGTCCCCATCGACGTCTCGGGCCGGGCAGCGGCGGCCGCGATCCCCGGCTCGACCTTCACGATCTACGAGGGTGGATCGCACGCCCTGCCGTTCACCCATGCCGAGCGGCTGACGAACGATCTTGTCGCGTTCCTGCGTGCATAGGGACCGGAACATATCCCTTATCCAGCATCTTGAATCCCGTATTGAACCATCATCGGCAGTGCTCCGAGCGTCCAGGCCAAGATTTCGTAATGTAATCAAGGCTTGGCCTTTCTCGGCCTATCGAAGACCATCAAGAAGGGCGATTCGAATGAAGGCACTGTGCTGGCACGGCAAGGGCGACATTCGGTGCGATACCGTACCGGATCCGCGAATCGAGGATTCTCGCGACGTCATCATCAAGGTGACGTCCTGTGCCATCTGCGGCTCGGACCTCCACCTCATGGACGGCCAGATGCCGACCATGGAGGCGGGAGACGTCCTCGGCCACGAGTTCATGGGTGAGGTGGTCGAGGTCGGCGCCGGCTTCACCAAGTTCAAGAAGGGCGATCGCATCGTCGTCCCCTTCAACATCAATTGCGGTGAGTGCCGCCAGTGTAAGCTTGGAAACTACTCCGTCTGCCAGCGCTCGAACCGCAACGGCGCCATGGCGGCGGCCCAGTTCGGCTATCCGACCGCCGGACTGTTCGGCTACTCGCACCTCACCGGCGGCTATTCGGGCGGTCAGGCCGAGTACGTGCGCGTTCCCATGGCGGACGTGGCGCCGATGCTGGCGCCCGAGGGCGTCGACGACGAGTCGCTCCTGTTCCTCACCGACATTCTGCCCACGGGCTGGCAGGGCGCCGAGCATTGCGAGATCAAGGGCGGCGAGATCATCGCCGTCTGGGGCGCCGGACCGGTGGGCCTGTTCGCGATCCAGTCGGCCAAGATCATGGGCGCCGAGCGCATCATCGCCATCGACACGGTGCCCGAGCGCCTCGCCCTCGCCCGCGTCTACGGTGCCACCGACATCATCGACTACGTGAACGAGGATGTGTTCGAGCGGATCAAGGAGATCAGCAAGGGCGAAGGGGCCGATGGCGTCATCGATTGCGTCGGCATGGAGGCGAGTGCCGGCCACGGCATCGCCAGCCTCGTCAACACGATCCAGGAGAAGCTCACCTCCACCGAGCGTCCCTACGCACTCATGGAGGCGATCAAGGCCGTGCGTCCCTGCGGCATCGTCTCCGTGCCCGGCGTCTATGGCGGGCCAATCCCGGTCAACATGGGCATGATCGTGCAGAAGGGCCTGACCATGAAGAGCGGGCAGACCCACGTGAAGCGCTACCTGGAGCCGCTGACGAAGCTCATCCAGGCGGGCAGGATCGACATGACGTCGATGATCACCCATCGCTCCACCAACCTCGCCGACGGCCCCGACCTCTACAAGACGTTCCGGGACAAGAAGGACGGCTGCGTGAAGGTGGTGTTCCACCCGAACTGACGCCCCGATGCGGGCGGGCTCGGAGCGGGGTCGCACCCCGGTCCGAGACGCCCCATCGGGAGGGCGCCCGGGAACGCCCCGCCCTCCCCGTGCTTGTCCCGTTCGGCGGGCACGCGTAAGACATCGGCATGGCGTTCAAGGCGAAATCGGCATCCGAGACGAAAGCCGCGGATCTGGCGGCTGCCCTCGTCCGGATCGCGGATCGCGGGAGCGCACCCCTCCTGATCGGCGTGGACGAATTGCGGAAGGGCAATCCGCGCCTGACGCCGCTGGCCATCGGCCAGATGTTCCGCAAGCACCACGACATCCTGGAGGCGGCGCTCGCAGAGCGCGGCTACGCCCTAGGCGGTTATGTCGACCAGGGGCCGGGCCTTGGAATGGCCTTCGAAATCGACGCCGCGTGATACGGTCTCCGCTTGATCGGACCTGAGCCCGTATCGGGCGGCCCGCGCGGCGCTCGAGCGAAGGCCAACTCCGCCATCCCGAAGGGATCGATCGGAGTTGGTGTGAGGTGGAATGCTTGGAACGCGCTCCGCTACACGCCCTTGAGTCCACCGAGATCCAGCGGCAGGGAGCGCAGGCGCCGGCCGGTGGCCGCGAAGACGGCGTTGGAGATGGCCGGCGCGATCACCGGCACGCCGGGCTCGCCAATGCCCGTGGGCGCGACCGTGGACGCCATGATGTGAACCTCGACCACCGGCATCTCGCTCATCCGGGTCGGCTCGTAGGTGTCGAAGTTCGTCTCCTGCACCACCCCGTCCTTGAGGGTGATCTTGTTGCGCAGGACCGACGAGAGCGCAAAGCCCACGGCACCCTCGACCTGGGCGCGGATGATGTCCGGATTGACGGCGATGCCGACATCGACGGCGGCGACGATGCGGTTGACCTTCACCTTGGCGGCGTCGGCGGTCACGTCGGCCACCATGGCGACGTAGGAGCCGAAGGATTCGTGAGCCGCGACGCCGAAACCGTGGCCCTTGCCCGAGGGCCGGCTCGACCAGCCGGCCTTCTCGGCGGCGAGTGCCAGGACACCGGAGAGGCGCGGGGCGCTCTTGAGCATCCCGAGCCGGTAGGCGACGGGGTCGGCCCCGGCGGCGTGGGCGAGTTCGTCGACGAACACCTCCATGGCCTGGGCCGTGTGGGTGTGGCCGACGGAGCGCCACCACAGCACCGGCACGCCCTCGCGGGCGTTGTGGACCTCGAAGCGATAGGCCGGCAGGGCGTAGGGCGTGTCCGACGCGCCTTCGATGGAGGTGGAATCGACGCCGTTCTTCACCAGCATCGCCTCGAAGGGCGAGCCGATCATGATCGACTTGCCGATCATGCGGTGCTCCCAGCCGACCACGGCGCCGGCGGCGTCGAGGCCGGCCCGGAGCTTGTGCACCACCATCGGACGATAGTAGCCGCCGGCCATGTCGTCCTCGCGGGTCCAGACGAGGTGGACCGGAGCCTTGCCCCCCGTGGCCTTCACGATGGCGGCGGTCTCGGCGAAGTAGTCGGCGCCCGGCGTGGCACGCCGGCCGAACGAGCCGCCGGCCCACTGCGTGTGGAGGCGGACCTTGTCGGTGGTCACCCCGAGGGTGGCGGCGACGACGGCCTGCTCGATGGTCTGGATCTGGCAGCCGGCGAAGACGTCGTAGGTGCCGTCGGGCGCCCGTTCGATGGTGGCGTTGAGGGGCTCCATGGAGGCGTGGGCGAGGTAGGGGAATGTGAATTCCGCCTCCAGCACTTTCGCTGCCTTGGCGATGGCGCCGCCGGCGTCGCCGCGCTCGGAGGCGACGATCCCGGGGCTCTTCAGGCGCTCGCGGTACTCGGCCAGGATCGTGTCGGACGAACGGGTCTCGGCGCCCGAATCGTCCCAGGTCACGTCGAGGACCTCGCGGCCCTTCATGGCCGACCACGTGTCCCGGGCGATCACCGCGACGCCGGTGGGGATCGTCACCACGTCGAGGACGCCCGGCATGGCGCGCGCCGCCTTGCTGTTCACCGTCGCCACCACGCCGCCGAAGCGCGGCGCGTGCAGCACTATGGCCGTGACCTGACCGGGGCGGCGGATATCCAGGGAATAGGTGGCGCTGCCGTCGGTCTTGGCCTTGGAATCGAGGCGCGGGACCTTGGTGCCGATGAGCGTCCACTGCTCCGGACGCTTGAGCGTCGGCTCCTGCGGCACGGGCTGCGCTGCGGCGGCCTCGGCGAGTTCGCCGAAGCGGGCCTGCCGGTTCGAGGCGGCGTGGCGCACCACGCCGTTCGCCACGGTGATCTCGGCGGACGGAACTTTCCAGCGTTCCGCGGCGGCGGCCACCAGCATGGCGCGGGCGGCGGCGCCCGCCCGGCGCAGCTGGAGCCAGGAATTGGCGATGGCGGTGGAGCCGCCCGTGCCCTGCACGGGGCCCATCAGCATGTTGTTGTAGAGGGCGGCATCCGCCGGAGCGAAAGCCGTGCGCACGGTGGCCCAGTCGGCGTCGAGCTCGTCGGCCAGGATGGTGGCGAGCCCCGTGGTGTTGCCCTGGCCCATGTCGAGGTGCTTGATCATCACCGTGACGGTGTCGTCGGCGGCGATGCGCACGAAGGCGTTGGGTTTGGCCGGACCGCCGGTGAGGTCGGGCCCACCCGCCGCGCGGGCCTGACGCGGGCCGCCGAGGGTGAAGCCGAGCAGGATCGCGCCCGTCGCGACGGTGGCCCCGCCGAGGAAGGCGCGGCGGGAGGGGGCGGTCTCCAGGGCCTGACGGACCTTCAGCATGGCGGACTCCAGTTTTGGCGGGTCTTCAGTTCGGGCCGGCGGAAGAACGCAGGGATTCAGGCGAGGCTGCGCGCCGCCTCGTGGATCGCCGCGCGGATGCGCTGGTAGGTACCGCAGCGGCAGACGTTGCCGTCCATGGCCCCGTCGATATCGGCATCCGTCGGCTTCGCGTTGCCCGACAGGAGGCCGATGGCCGACATCATCTGGCCGGACTGGCAGTAGCCGCACTGGACCACGTCGAGGCCGCGCCACGCCGTGCGCACCGCCTCGGCGACGCGTCCCGACACGCCCTCGATGGTGGTGACCTTGGCCTCGCCGAGATCGCCGATCCGGGTCTGGCAGGCGCGCACGGGCTGGCCGTCGAGGTGGACCGTGCAGGCGCCGCACTGCGCGATGCCGCAGCCGTACTTGGTGCCGGTCTTGTCGAGATGGTCGCGCAGCACCCAGAGGAGCGGGGTCTCGGGATCGGCCTCGACGCTGTGGGCGACGCCGTTGACGGTCAGCTTCACCATGGGTCGTGCTCCGGGCTCGCGATCTGGAACGATGCTAGACTGTCGAATACGTTATCCGTGTGCGCCAACACACGTCGATCAACAGCCGAGGCCCGGCGGCGCGCCGTACGGATTCGGGACAATGCGAGCGATCGCGGGAGGCCGATCTTAACATATCCGGGGCATTTTGGACCCCGTCGCGTTCCGACACGCTTAGCGCCCCTCGGTCGCGGCACCCCTTCGCGCAAACCTCAAGACGGTAATGCCCGACCTGACAGCGGAGATGATTCAGCGCGGGCGCGGCCCGTCCGCCCCGGAGGCGGTCCGCCGCCGCGAGGTCGCGCGGGAGATGCGCTCGGCCCGGGAGAAGCTGACCTCGACGAGCGGGCTGGAACGCGCGTTCGATTACGAACTCATCCGCGTCTACGCCCAGTACCGGGCCGGCGCCGTCATCCCCCTGGCGCTCCTCGGTATCGCCATCGCGGGGACCTCCGCCCTGTGGGTGCCGCCCCCCGTCGCGGCCCTGTGGGGCGCGTGCCTGCTGGCGGCCGTCACCCTGTCGATGTTCGCGACCCGGCGCTTCCTGGCCCAGGATCCGGACGCGGCCTCCGTGACCGTGTGGCGACGCTACTTCATGGTGTGCGAGGTCGTGCAGAGCGCGTCCTGGGCCCTGATGATCCTGGTGGGCACCACGCCGGGCGCGCGCACCTTCGTGCTGTTCGGCCTCGTCATCGTCGCGGCGGTGGTGACCATGCTGGCCGCGACCCTGCCGGCGGCGGCTGTCGCCGCCCTCGTCCCCCTCAACGTCGCCGCCCTCGCCCTGCTCGCGTTCTCGCACGACATGGACACGGCGATGCTGGTGGCCATGGTGGTGGGCGCGCAGGTGTTCTTCATGGGGCTGGCCCAGCGTGTCTACGCCTCCACCGTGGGCGCCCTGAAATCCCAGGCGGAGAAGGACGCGATCTTCGGCGAACTCGAACAGGCCAAGGCCAATTCCGACGAGGCCCGCCGCCGGGCGGAGGAGGCCAACCTCGCCAAGAGCCGGTTCCTCGCCACCATGAGCCATGAGCTGCGCACGCCGCTCAACGCCATCCTGGGCTTCTCCGAGGTGATGAAGAACGAGGTGTTCGGCGCCCACGTGGCGCCGTCCTACAAGGAATACGCCGCCGACATCCACGACAGCGGCCTGCACCTCCTCAACCTCATCAACGAGATTCTCGACCTGTCGCGCATCGAGGCCGGGCGCTACGAACTCAACGAGGAGGCGATTCAGCTCGGCCATGCCGTGGACGAGTGCCGCCACATGGTCGGCCTGCGCGCGCGGAGCAAGGGCCAGACCTTCCACGAGTTCATCGACGACAGCCTGCCGCGCCTGTGGGCGGACGAGCGGGCCCTGCGCCAGATCATCCTCAACCTTCTGTCGAACGCGGTGAAGTTCACCCCGCCGGGTGGCGAGATCACCATCAAGGTCGGCTGGACCTCGTCCGGCGGGCAGTATGTCAGCGTGAAGGACAGCGGCCCGGGCATCCCGGAGGACGAACTCGGCACGGTGATGTCGTCGTTCGGGCGCGGATCGCTGGCCATCAAGACCGCCGAGCAGGGCTCCGGCCTCGGCCTGCCGATCGTCAAGGGCCTCGTCGACCTGCACGGCGGCAACTTCCAGCTGAAATCGAAGCCGCGCGAGGGCACCGAGGTGGTGGTCACCTTCCCGGCGACCCGCGTCATGGACACCCTGCCGGCCCTCGACCTTCCGAGCGAGGCCCTTCCCGACAGGGACGCGCCAGGCAACGCCGCCGCGCCGATGCCCGAGGCCAAGCGCGGCCGCTCGGCGGCGCGGGCGGCCTGACACGGGGCGGACGACGCCCGTCCCCAGAAGCCGTGTGCCCGACGGGCGCGGGGGCGACCCCTTCCCCAAGGCGATTCCCTGGCCCAAGGCGATTCCCTTGACCAAGGCGATCCCCTTCCCAAGCGCCGTTCCTGGTCCGTATGTTGCTTATCCGTGGGACGTGGGCGCGGCGATCGTCCCCGTCGATTCGGGTCGGCGGCGGGTCGCGGGACGGGGGACGATGAGCCAGACATTCCCGACCGCTTCGCCCCCACCGGCCGGCATCCCGACGCCCCTCGACGCGACCTATCGCCGGATCACCTGGCGGCTGCTGCCGTTCCTGATGGGCCTGTGGATCCTGTCCTGGATCGACCGGGTCAACATCGGCTTCGCCAAGCTGCAGATGCTCGCCGACCTCAAGTTCAGCGAGACCGTCTACGGCATCGGCGCGGGCATCTTCTTCCTCGGCTACTTCCTCTGCGAGGTGCCGAGCAATCTGCTGCTCGAATACATCGGCGCCCGCCGGACCATCGCACGCATCACCTTCCTGTGGGGCGCCTGCTGCGTGGCGATGATGTTCGTCACGACGCCGGCCGGGTTCTACGTGCTGCGCTTCCTGCTGGGCGTGTTCGAGGCCGGCTTCTATCCCGGCGTGATCCTCTTCCTGACCTACTGGTACCCCACCGAGCGGCGCGCGCGGGTGTTCGGCCTGTTCATGTCGGCCTCGGCGCTCGCCGGCGTCATCGGCGGACCGCTCGCCGGCGCGATCATGACCGGCATGGACGGGGTGAACGGCTGGTCCGGCTGGCAATGGGTCTTCCTGCTGGAAGGCATCCCGTCGATCCTCGCCGGCATCGTCACCCTGTACTACCTCACCGACCGGCCCGCGAAGGCCACCTGGCTCACGGCCGAACAGAGGGCCCTGGTCGAGGCCGACCTCGCCCGCGACGCGGCGGCGCTCGGCCCGCGCGAGCATCGTATCCTCGCCTGCCTCAGGGATGCCCGCGTCTGGCAGTGCATCGCGATCTTCTTCTGCATCGTCACCGCCAACTCGGCGCTCACCTTCTTCGGGCCGAGCGTGGTGCGGGAGGCCGGCTTCACCGATCCGCTCACCATCGGCTGGATCATGTCGGGCGCCTATCTCTGCGGCGGCGCCGGGATGATCCTCAACGGCCTCCATTCCGACCGCTCCGGCGAGTCGCGGCTGCATTGCGGCGTGCCGGCCCTCGTCGGCGCGGTGGCCATCGCGGTTCTCGGCTTCCTCGTGCCCGTGAGCCCCGGGCTCTCCATCGTCGCCCTGACGGTGGCCATCGTCGGCACCATGAGCGCGATTCCCGTGTTCTGGCAGATCCCCGGCCGGTTCCTCGCGGGTTCGGCCGCCGCCGCCGGCATCGCGCTGATCAACTCGGTGGCGAACCTCGCGGGGTTCGGCGCCCCCGCCGCCATGGGATACCTGCGCGAGCACACCGGCTCGGTCGCCACCGGTCTCTGGATCGTGGCCCTCGTCGAGTGCGCCGCCCTCGTCCTCATCCTCGCCTTCGTCCCGCCCGAGACGCCCGCCTCGCGGCACCGCGCCGTGGCGGCCTGAACAGGGCGCCACGTCCCAAGGAGTTCTTCATGGATCGACAAGAATCGGATCGACAAGAATCGGATCGGCGAGAGCTGGATCGGCGAGAGCCGGACCGACAGGCCTTGACGCGCCGCAGCCTCGTCGGCGTCGGGATCGGCGGCGCCGCCCTGGCCGTCGCGCCCGGTGCCCTGGCTCAGGCCGGGCCACCCTCGGCGAGCCCGTCCCAGCCCGGCGCGCTGACCACGGCGCCGGTGGTCCAGGCCGGCCTCGGGCCGCGCCTGACCCTGCATGCCATCGACAATTTCCACGGCACCCCCGGTGCGGGCATGGTCTGCGACCTCTCCATCCGCGAGGGCGATACCTACCGGCCGATCAAGACCGTCACCACGGGCGCCAACGGCCGCCCGGCCGAGCCGCTCCTCCTGGAGGACGCCCTGAAGGTCGGCCACTACGAGTTACTCATGCACTTCGAGGAGTACTTCGCCAGGACCGGCGCCACCCTGCCGAGCCCGAACTTCCTCGGCCTCGTGCCCGTGCGCTTCGTCATCCGCGACGCGAGCCAGCGCTACCACCTGCCGGTGCTGTTCACGCCGTGGGGCTATTCCTACTACCGCGGCAGCTGACGCGCCTCCGATCCCTTCCCCGAAATCTTCCTCGAAGCAGCGAGCCCCCATGGCCGGCATCACCACACACGTTCTCGACGCGGATCGCGGGCGCCCGGCCCCGGGGGTGCGCATCGACTTCTCGATGATGGAGGGCGGCGCGTGGCGCCTCGTCAAATCCGTCGTCACCAACGCGGACGGCCGCACCGACAAGCCGATCCTGCCCGGCGACGAGGCCAAGGCGGGCCAGTACCAGCTCGAATTTCACATCGACGCCTATCTCAAGGCCAAGCCCGGCGTGACGGAGTCCGACATCTTCGTGGACAACCCGGTGGTGCGCTTCTCGGTCTCCGACGTGAAGCAGCACTATCACGTGCCGATGCTGTGCACGCCCGGCAACTGCACGACCTATCGGGGAAGCTGAGACCCAATGACGGATCTCGCCACCCTGAACCGCCTCGACCGCGACGCCTTCGTCGCCCTGCTGGGCGGCGTGTTCGAGCATGCCGCCTGGGTCGCCGAGGGCGCGTTTCCGGCCCGGCCCTTCGCGAGCGTCGCGGACTTGCACGCGGCGATGATGGGTGTGGTGCGGGCGGCCTCGCACGGGGAGCGCCGCGCCTTCCTCAACGGGCACCCGGAACTCGCCGGCCCGGAGGCGCGGGCGCGCAGCATGACGGCAGATTCGGCGAGCGAGCAGGGCAGCGCCGCCCTCGACCGCATGCCCCAGGCCGAGGCGGACGCCTTCGACCGCCTGAACGCGGCCTACCGCGAAAAATTCGGGTTCCCGTTCATCATCGCCGTGCGCGGCCGCGACCGGGCCGAAATCCTTACGATTTTCGAAGCGCGTGTGCTTCGGGATCAGGCGGAGGAGGAGGCGACCGCCGTTGAGGAGATCGCCCTGATCACGCGGATGCGCCTCGACCGCCTGCTCGCCTGAGCTCTACCCCTCCGAGCGCTCCGACACGCCGGCCTGGGCGAAGGTCGCCATGTCGCGGTGGCAGGCGAGCGCGCCCTTGAGGAGACCGACGGCGAGCGCCGCGCCGGACCCCTCTCCGAGGCGCATGCCGAGCGCCAGGAGCGGCACGAGGCCGAGGCGCTCCAGCACGTCGGCATGGGCGCCCTCGGCCGAGACGTGGCCGGCGAGGCAATGGTCGAGGAGCGACGGGTCGAGGGCGTGCAGGATCGCGGCGGCGGCGGTCGCGACGTAGCCGTCGAGGACCACCGGCACCCGCTGCAGGCGCGCGGCGAGGATCGCCCCCGCGATGGCGGCGATCTCACGGCCGCCGAGGCGGGCGAGCACCTCCAGGGGGTCGTCGAGGTGGCCGGCATGGTGGGCGAGCGCCGCCTCCACCGCCGCGACCTTGCGGGCGAGGCCCGCCTCGTCCACCCCCGTGCCGCGCCCGACCCAGTGGGCCGCCGGGCCGCTGTAGAGGGCGGCGTAGATCGCCGCCGCGACGGTGGTGTTGCCGATGCCCATCTCGCCGACGGCGAGGCAATCGGTGCCGGCGGCCACCGCCTCCATGCCGAACGCCATGGTGGCGACGCAGGCCTTCTCGTCGAAGGCTGGGCCGGTCGTGATGTCGCCGGTGGGAAGATCGATGGCGAGATCGAACACCTTGAAGCCGAGGCCGTAGGCGGCGCAGATCTGGTTGATCGCCCCGCCACCGGCGGCGAAGTTCTCGAGCATCTGCCGGTTGACTTCCGCCGGATAGGCCGAGACCCCCCGCGCCGCAACGCCGTGACTGCCGGCGAAGACGCAGACCAGGGGCCGGTCGAGGCTCGGCTGCCCCTTGCCCTGCCAGGCCGCGAGCCAAGCGACGAGGTGTTCGAGACGCCCGAGGGAGCCGGCGGGCTTCGTCAGGGTCGCGTCGCGCTCGGCCACCATGGCGACCGCGTCCCGGTCCGGCCCCGGAAGGGACTCGAGGAGGCGGCGGATGTCGGCGAACGGGGTCTCTTCGGTCATGGCGCGCGAATCCGGTGGCGAACGCCGCGCCGGGATGGCGGGCCGCCTGTCGCCGGAGCTATAACGAGAGCCGGGATGGCGGTGAAGGCGGGGCGGTGTGGCGATGGACTCCGAGCGTCCGGACGAGCCGGCCTTTCCCGGCGCGCTTCTCGCCTACGATGGGGCCGCGTGCCTGCGGTTCTACTCGCGCCTGCCCGTGCCGGCCCTGCCCGGCGAGGGCGACCCGCACGCCCCCCCGGATTTCACCCGCGTGCCCCGGATGCTGCCGCTCGCCGGCCTCGCCCTGGCGCTGCCCGGCGCCCTCGTGCTGCTGGCCGCCTGGGGACTCGGCCTCGGGCCGTTCCTCGCCGCGACCCTGGCGGTGGCGACGGGCGCAGGGATCACTGGCGCCCTGCACGAGGACGGCCTCGCCGACGTCGCCGACGGGTTCGGCGGCGGCACCACCCGCGAGCGGCGCCTGGAGATCATGCGCGACAGCCGCATCGGCGCCTATGGCGGCGTCGCCCTGATGCTGGCCCTGGCGCTCCGCATCGGGGCGCTCGCCACCCTCCTCGACCGGATCGACGCCGGCGCGGCCGTCGCCCTGGTCCTCGCCGCCGCCCTGTCGCGCACCGCCGCCCTCGCCCCGATGGTGCTGCTCGATCCCGCCCGCCGCGACGGCGCCGCTGCCGCCGTGGGCCGCCCGGGACGGCCGGCCCTGATGGTGGCGGGCACCCTCGCCCTCGCCCTCGCTCTCCTGGCCGCGCTCTTTGGCCTGCCCTTCGGCGGAATCGTCCTGATGGTCGTGCTCTCCGGCCTCGGCGCCCTGGCGGTGACGGCGCTCGCCCGGCGCCGGATCGGCGGCCAGACCGGGGACGTCATCGGTGCGTGCCAGCAGGTGGCCGAGATCGCCGCCCTCCTCGGACTCATCGCGGTGGTGCCGGTCTGATCCGGTTCGGGCTTGATCCCCCGGCACCCCGGCTGGCATGAACGCCGGGATGATCCAGGCCGCCCCGAAGCCCTCGAGTCCGAAACCCTCGAGCCCCTGCAACAAGACCTGCATCCTCGATGCGGTCTCGGGCCTGTGCGAGGGCTGCGGGCGCACGCGCAACGAGATCGCCCTGTGGGGCTCGATGACGGAGCCCCAGCGGCAGGCGGTGATGGCGGGTCTGCCCGAGCGCCTGCACCGGGCGTTTCCGCAACGGATTGCTCCGTGAGCGTCCCCGGTCTGGCGCTCGCCGCCCTCGGCCTCGTGCTGGCGCTGCTGATCTTCTCGCACGACAGCCAGACGATCGTCGGCCTGGAGCCGGACCAGCTCGCGAGCCTCGCCATCAGCGGCAGCCTGCTCGCCGTCATCGCCGCCGGGTTCTGGCACCAGTTCCGCGGCAACCTCGGAGCCAACGTGCGGGCGGCGCTGATCTGGGGCGCCCTCGCCCTCGCCCTGGTCGCCGGTTACGCCTACCGCGACGAGGCCCGGACCGTGGGCGCGCGGCTGATGGGCGCCGTGCGGCCGGGCAGCGCCGTGGTGGGGGACGACGGCAGCGTGACCATCACCCGCCGGGCCGGCGGCGACTTCTACGTCCGCGCCGAGGTCAACGGCCAGCCCCACGGCTTCCAGTTCGACACGGGCGCGAGCGCCGTGGTGCTCACGGCCGAGACGGCGGCGGCCCTCGGCATCCGGCCGGCGGAATCGGAGTTCGGGGTGCGGGTCTCCACCGCCAACGGAGCCACCGTGGCGGCCCCGGCCTTCCTCGACTCGATCCGCGTCGGCACCCTCGTCGAGCGCCGCGTCCCGGCCCTGGTGAGTCGGCCCGGCGCCCTGCGCGACAACCTGCTCGGCATGAGCTTCCTCGACCGCCTTTCCGGCTTCGAGGTGCGCGGCGACCGGCTGATCCTGCGCGGACCCTAAGCAGCCTCTTCGTTTGCGAGCGCCCGCTCGGCCTCCGCCCGCACCACCAGGGCGACGGCCTCCCGCAGGGTCTCGACGCCAGCCTCCGGGTCGAGGCCGCGGGTCGAGAGGTGGCGGCGATAGGCCCGGGCCCCCGGGCGCCCGTTGAACAGGCCGAGCATGTGCCGGGTCACCCCGTGCAGGCGCACGCCCTCCTGCAGGAAATCGGCGAGGACCGGCACGAACGCTTCCACGGCCGCAAAGGCGTCGGCCACGGGGGCCGCCTCCCCGAACAGCACCGGATCGACGTCGAGGAGGATCGCAGGGTCGCTGTAGGCGGCGCGCCCGATCATCACGCCGTCGACATGGGTGAGCTGCGCCTTCGCGTCCGCGACCGTCGCGATGCCGCCGTTGATGGCGATGGGCAGCCCTGGATAAGCGCGCTTCAGCCGCGCCACCCGGTCGTAGTCGAGGGGCGGCACGTCGCGGTTCTCCTTCGGCGACAGGCCCTGGAGCCACGCCTTGCGGGCATGGACGACGAGCCCGTCGACCCCGGCCGCGATCACGGCCTGCGTCAGCGCGTCGAGGGCGATCTCGGTGTCCTGGTCATCGACGCCGATGCGGCACTTCACCGTGACGGGCACACCCACGGCGGCCTTCATGGCGGCGACGCAGTCGGCCACCAAGGCGGGCTCGCGCATGAGGCAGGCGCCGAAGCGCCCGTCCTGCACCCGGTCCGACGGGCACCCGACATTGAGGTTGACCTCGTCGTAGCCGAAGTCCTCGGCGATCCGCGCGGCCTGCGCCAGATCGGCCGGGTTCGACCCGCCGAGTTGCACCGACACGGGATGCTCCGCTGGCGCGAAGGCGAGGAGCCGGTCGCGCGGGCCGTGAATCACGGCGCCGGTGGTGACCATCTCGGTATAGAGCCGGGCGCGCCGCGACAGGGTGCGGTGGAACGCCCGGCAGTACCGGTCGGTCCAGTCCATCATGGGGGCAATGGAGAAGCGCAGGTCGTCGGGCGTCATCGCGCCGACATAGCGGTGGAGCGCGAAAGCTTCAACGCGGCGGGCGGTCAGTGATCGTGCTTACAGTCCGGCCCGTGCACGTGGACGGGGGCGTGATCATGAGCGTGGCCGTGGGAATGCCCATGATCATGCGTGTGTTCGTGGGCGTGGTCATGCGAATGGGCGGGGCCATGATCCGCGTGCGCATGGTCGTGATCCGCATGGCCATGATCCGCATGGGAAGGCCCGTGATCGTGCGAATGATCGTGCCCACACTGGCTGTGATCGTGGGCCTCGCGCTCCGGCTTGAACGCCCGGGTGACAGGGGTGCCGGTGCAGCCCTGGCCGCGCACGAGTTCGGCGGCCGAGGCCGGGACGTAGAGCACCTCGGCGGCGATCTCGGCCGGGACGTGACTGCCGCCGAGCTGCCAGGCGAGGCGCAGGAGGCGGGCCGGGTTGGTGGCACGCACCTCCAGCAGGGATTCGCCCGCCGCCTCCACGAGGACGAGGCGTCCGTCCTCCAGCCGCAGGGCGTCGCCGTCCTCGAGGGACGCCGCCTTGACCAGCGCCGGGGTGAAGCCGAGGCCGCCCTGTCCCGTCAGGGTCGCGGGCAGCGCCTGGCGAGCGGCATGGTCGAGGGTGACGCGATCGACCACGGCGTCGGCGCGGACGGCGGCTTTGCGGATCAGGGTGGTGGCGCGCAGCATGGAATCCTCGGTGTCGGACGGCCCGTCTCGGATCGCACTCCTAGCGGGTTTCGGCCGCGAACGGAAAGCCGGCGAAAACTCGGCCGTGATGCCCCTATGGCGGGAACCTTAGCCGTACTGCGTGCATTCCTTGTGCGGAATAGCTAAGCTCGAACCTCGCTTCGGACCGGCTCAAGACCGGACACCACCCACGCCTACGGGAGTCTCGCATCATGAAGAAGCTCATCGCCGCCACCCTCGCCGGAGCCCTCGCCCTGTCGCTCGGCGCCTGCAACACCCCCGAGGATCGCGCGCTCGGCGGCGCCGGTCTCGGTGCCCTGGCCGGTGCGGCCATCGGCGGCGCGGCGACCGGCCGGGCCGGCGGCGCGCTGGCGGGTGCGGCCATCGGCGGCGCCGGCGGCGCCATCGTGGGCGCCTCCACCGCCCCGCGCTGCCCCTACGGCACCTACCGCGACGCCTACGGCGACGTGTACTGCCGCTGAGCCTTTCTTACAGGATGCCGCGCCTTCGCGCGCGGCGGACCACGCGGTTCGGGAAGGGCCGGGGCACACGCCTCGGCCCTTTCTTCTGTTTGGGCGTGCCCCCTCGCATCGCGAAACCCCTCCGGTATAAGGGCGCCTCGCGACACCTCACTGCCGGCCGCCCGATGCCCCCGCTCCCCGTCCCTGCCCTGCCGCGCCCGGCCGCGAGATTCGCCCCGAGGTCCACCCCGAGATCTGCCCCGAGATTCGCTCGATGAGCATCGGGATCTGGGGCAAACTCGGGGGTGCGGGCCTCGGCCTCGCCGTCGGCGGGCCCATCGGCGGCCTCGTCGGCGGGGTCGCGGGCCATTTCCTCGTCGATCGCGAGGGCGCCCTGTTCGGGACCACGCCCCGCGACGTGGTGTTCACCACCGGCCTCGTGGCGCTCGCCGCCAAGATGGCGAAATCCGACGGCGTGGTGACGCCCTCCGAGATCGAGGCGTTCGCCCAAGTCGTGCAGGTGGGCGAGCGCGAGCGCGCCGGGGTTCAGCGCCTGTTCGATCTCGCCAAGGGCACGTCCAACGGCTTCGAGGCCTATGCCCGGCAGCTCGCCACCACCTTCCACGACGAGCCCGGCCTGTTGGAGGACGTCCTCGACGGCCTGTTCCATATCGCCAAGGCCGACGGGGCGATCCACGAGGCCGAGGAGCGCTACCTGCGTGCCGTGGCCGAGACCTTCGGCTTCGACGAGCCGGCCTTCCGGCGCATCGCCGCCCGCCACGTCAGCCTCTCGGACGATCCCTACGCCGTGCTCGGCCTCGACCACGATGTCGACGACGCCGCCCTCAAGGCGGCCCACCGCGCCCTGGTGATCGAGAACCATCCCGACCGGGCCATGGCGCGCGGCCTGCCGCCAGAGGCCGTGACCATCGCCACCCGGCGGCTGGCCGCCATCAACGCGGCCTACGACCGGATCGCCGCCGAGCGAGGTTTGCGATGAAGCCGAATCCCGAGAGCCCGCTCGCCACCTCCGTCCACCCCTCGCCCAACCATGGCGAGCGCCGGAGCGGCCCCGTCGACCTTCTGATCCTGCACTACACCGGCATGGAGAGCGCGGCGGCCGCCCTCCAGCGCCTCGCCAACCCCGTGGCGGAGGTCTCGGCCCATTACGTGGTGCTGGAGGACGGGCGCGTGGTGCAGATGGTGCCCGAGGGCCGCCGGGCCTGGCACGCGGGCCGGGGCTCCTGGGCCGGAATCACCGACATCAATTCCCGGTCGCTCGGCATCGAGATCGTCAACGGCGGCCATGCCGGCGGCCTGCCGGCCTATCCGGAGGCGCAGATCGCCTCGGTGATCGCCCTCTGCGGTGATCTCACCGGACGCTGGAGCATCCCCGCCCATCGGGTGCTCGCCCATTCCGACATCGCGCCCGAGCGCAAGGAGGACCCCGGCGAGCATTTTTCGTGGGACGCTCTGGCGCGGGCCGGGATCGGCCATTGGGTGGTGCCGACGCCGATCCGCGACGGGCGCTTCTTTTCGCAGGGGGATTCGGGCCAGCCCATCGAGGCGCTTCAGGCGATGTTCGCCCTCTACGGCTACGACCTGCCCGTGACCGGCGCCTTCGACCCCCGGACGAAGGCCGTGGTCACGGCGTTCCAGCGCCACTTCCGCCCCGCCCGGGTGGACGGGGTGGCGGATGCGTCCACCATCACGACCCTGCGCGACCTCATCGCCGCCCTGCCGGGCCGGGGCTGAGCCGCGAAACCACCCGAGAGAAGGCCTCATGCTGTCCCGCTCCCCGACCGCCGGCCTGCTCGGCCTCGTTCTGCTCGCCCAGGCGGCCCAGGCGGAGCCGGCAGGCACGTGCCAGGACGGCCCGGATTTCGGCCAGCCCGCCAGCCTCGCCACGGTGATCGGCCCTGAGCGCGTCCCCTTCGTGAAATCCACGTGGCAGGACAAGGCCTGCCCGTCGGCGCGGGCGGCCTGCCGCGAGGCGGCCTATCTGGTGGCTGGCAACCGGGTGCTGGTGAACGGCACCCTGCGGGATTTCGCCTGCGCCACCTATCGCGGTGCCAAGGGCGCGACGCGCAGCGGCTGGATCGCGCGAAGCGCCCTGAACATCGAACCACCCGCGAATCCGGCCCTCGCCGACTGGGTCGGCACCTGGGTGAGCGGACCGGAACAGACCATCACCATCGTGGCCAAGGGCGACAGTCTCGTCCTCGTCGGCGAGGCCACCTACGGGACGCAGGACCCGGAACGCGTGCGGCGCGGCGCCGTCAACACCGGTCAGTTCCAGGCGACGGCGCGGCCGACGGGATCGAGCCTCGGCTTCACCGAAGCGGAAGCGGGCGGCCAGACCCGTCCCTTCGGATCATCCGACGACTTCGCCTGTCAGGTCCGCCTTCGCCTCGTGCCACCGTTCCTGCAGGCGGAGAGCAATCAATCCTGCGGCGGCATGAACGTGACCTTCACGGGACTCTACGGCCGGAAGGGTTGAGGGCGACGCCCCCTCCCCCTCAGGCGTGGTGCGCCTCGGCTTTCTCCGCCTCCGAAGGCGCGCCCCGCGTGCGCCACAGGCTGTAGCTGACGCCGGCCACCAGCAGCACCACGGTGACGGCCAGCGACACCCAGGCCGGAACGTGGACGAGGTCGAACGTGTCGGCGACCACGATCTTGGTGCCGATGAAGATCAGGATGAAGGCGAGCGCCGTCTTGAGGTAGGCGAAGCGGTCCACCATGGCGGCGAGGGCGAAGTAGAGCGCGCGCAGGCCCAGGATGGCGAAGATGTTCGAGGTGTAGACCACGAAGGTGTCGGTGGTGATGGCGAAGATCGCCGGCACGCTGTCGACGGCGAAGATCACGTCGGCGCCGTTGACGAGGATGAGCGCCAGGGCCATCGGCGTCAGCCACAGGGCGAGCTTGCCGGTCTTCGGATCGGGTTTGCGCACCACGAAGCGCTGGCCGTGCAGCTCGGGCGTGATGCGCAAGGCCTTCTGGAGGTAGCGCACCGCCCGGTTCTCGTTGATGTCGCCGGGCTCCTCCTCCTTCGAGAACAGCATCTTGAGGCCGGCGAAGATGAGGAACGCGGCGAAGATCGACAGCACCCAGGCGGCCTGATGCACCAGGGCGGCACCGAGCCCGATCATCAGCCCGCGCAGGAGCACGGCGGCGAGGATGCCCCAGACCAGCACCCGGTGCTGGGCGGCGCGGGGAATGCCGAGGGCCGTGAGGATGACGGCGATGACGAAGACGTTGTCCATGGACAGCGACTTCTCGACCACGAGGCCGGCCACGTATTCCTGACCCGCCTGGGCCCCAAGATACCACCACACCCAACCGCCGAAGACGAGGCCGAGGCTGAAGTAGAACGCCGTGAGGAGCAGGCTCTCCTTCACGCCGATCTCGTGGTTCTTGTCCTTGTGCAGGAGCCCGAGGTCGAAGGCGAGGAGGCCCGCGATCAGGGCGTGGAAACCGAGCCACATCCAGACCGGCTTGCCGAGCCATTCATAGGTGAGAAGTTCCATGCGCGGACCGTCGATGCTTCTTGAGGAGAGAAAGCACCGGCTCCGACATCACGGAACGCATCACAGAGCATCCCGCCAGAGGGGCCCGCAGCCGATGGGCCCGAGTTGGGGCCAGGGGGGTCGCGAATCAAGGGTGGCGCTTGACAGGGGCACCCGCGCGACGGCCATGCCGGGGGTACGAAGCTCGGAGGATCGCGCGGAGTTCGGATGACGGGACATCACGACAACGGCCCGGCGGTGATCGGCGGTGGGCCGGCCGGGCTGATGGCGGCGGAGGTGCTGGCGCGGGCCGGCCACGCCGTGACCGTCTACGACCGGATGCCGTCGCCATCGCGAAAACTCCTCATCGCCGGGCGCGGCGGGCTCAACCTCACGCATTCCGAGGCGCTGCCCGAATTCCTCGGCCGCTATCATCCGCAGGATGGAACGCTCGCCCGGGCCATCGAGAGCTTTCCGCCCGAGGCCCTGCGGGCGTGGTGCGCCGATCTCGGCCAGCCGACCTTCGTCGGGTCGAGCGGCCGGGTGTTCCCCGAGAGCTTCAAGGCCTCGCCCCTGCTGCGGGCCTGGCTCGCGCGCCTCGATGGCCTCGGTGTAAAAATCCGCACCCGGCACCGCTTCGTCGGTTGGTCGGAGGCGGGCGCGGTCCTGTTCGAGACGCCGGAGGGCCGGGTCGAGGCCCGTCCCGCCGCCCTGCTCCTGGCGCTCGGGGGCGCGAGCTGGCCGCGCCTCGGCTCGGACGGCGCCTGGGTGCCGGTGCTGGAGGGCGAGGGCATCCCGGTGACGCCGCTCGAGGCCTCCAATGTCGGCTTCTCCGTCGATTGGTCGCCGGTGTTCTCCGAGCGCTTCGCCGGCCAGCCCCTCAAGCGCATTGCCCTCGCGGTGGGCGATCGGCGCGTTCGCGGCGAGGCAATGATCACCGCCGAGGGGATCGAGGGCGGCGCGCTCTACGCCGCGTCCCACGCGATCCGGGCGGCCCTCGCCGGTGGGCCGGGGATCGCCATCACGGTCGACCTGCGCCCCGACCTCCCGGAGGCCGCCCTGACCCAGGCCCTGAACCGGTCGAGATCCGGCGAGTCCCTCGCCAACCGCCTGCGCAAGGCCGCCGGGCTCTCGCCCGTGGCGGCGGGGTTCCTGCGCGAGGCGGCGGGACGCGCGCTTCCCGGCGAGGGAACGGCCCTCGCCGCCCTCATCAAGGCCGCGCCCCTGCGCCTCCTGGCCCCGCGCCCCATTGCGCGGGCGATCTCGTCCGCCGGCGGGGTGCCGTTCGGGCAGATCGACGACCGCTTCATGCTGAGCGCCCGCCCCGGCACGTTCGTCGCCGGCGAGATGCTCGACTGGGACGCCCCCACGGGCGGCTACCTGCTCCAGGGCGCCTTCGCCAGCGGCCGGGCGGCGGCGGAGGGGATGCGCGCCTGGATGGCGCGCCGCTGATGTGAGGTCCGGCGGACGACCGCCGCGCCGCGGTCGTGGCGGCGCGCCGCGATGCGTCGGACTCCTCGCGGCGCGAAGTGGGCTCAGAGGCGGCCGCAGACGGCCACCAGCCCCTGGCTCTCGGACGGGCACGATGCACCCGTGCCTCGGCTCATGGTGGCGCTGCCCGTGGGCAGGCAATAGGCCGAGACCAGGGTCTCGCCGGTCTCGCAGGTCACGGCGCAGCCGCCGGTCGGGCAGGATTCGGGGCGCAGCACCCGGAACGGCGACGGCGCGGCCGTGGCCGCCAGACCCGTCACGCCGGCCGGTCCCTGGGGACCCGCCGCGCCTCGGGCGCCCACTTCCCCCTTCACGCCCGCCTCGCCCTTGGGACCAGCGTCACCCTTGGGACCAGCGTCACCCTTGGGCCCCGTATCGCCCTTAAGACCCGTGTCACCCTTGGGACCCGTTTCCCCCTTGGCGCCGGCCTCTCCCTTGGGACCAGCGACGCCTTGCGGACCGGGCGGGCCCTGCAGGCCGGCGACGCCCTGCGGCCCGGTGGCGCCCTCTTCGCCCTTGGCACCGGCCTCGCCCTTCGGGCCGGGCTGGCCGACGGGGCCGCAATTGGACACCACGGCCTCGCGCTCATCCTCGCCCGCCTTCAGGGTCGCGACGCAATTGTGCGGCATGTGGGGCAGGCGGAAGACGAAGCGGCCGCGGCTGTCGGCGATGACGGAGATGTCGTCGTCGAGGATCACGGTGAGGCCGGGTTTGCGCACGCTGCCGGAGATGCGCAGATCCCCGTTCTCGAAGCGCGCGTCGTAGACCTGGATCGGCTGGACCGGTGCCTGCGCCCGGCGGGGCCTGGCCTGCTGCGCCTCGGCCGAAACGGTCCCGGCACACACGAACAGGCCCGACAGGACCACGAGGAAGCGATCGAGGCGCATGCATTCTCTCCCGGCTGATCCCGCGTCTCGTGCGCGGCGGTCACGAGTGCTGCCCTGCCCGCCCCCCAGGGTCAAGCTACGTAGTCGACCGCAGTTGGGATCCAGGCTTCGCCGCATCGGGCCGCCCGCCCGCATGCATCCACAGGCCAAGCCTCTGGCGATAGGGACGGAACGCCGGGAGGTCGCAGGCCGATCGCGCAGCCGCCGGAAATCGGTTGAATATGTTCCTGTTTTGTTCTTATCATCCGGTCATGGAGCCGCCCGGATGACGCCAAGCCCCCCCGCCCGCCGACCGGACGCAGCCCCCCGCGAGTGCGGCGATGCCAGTTCGCGGCTCGCAGCCCTGCGCACGCGCATCGCGATCCACGACTCGCAGACCACCTCGCGAAAGACCCTGTCGTTCGGGGTCCACGCCGTCGATGGGGGCCTGCCCGGCGGCGGCCTCGGCCTCGGCCACCTGCACGAGGTCGCCCCCGAGGCCGAGGGCGACGAGCCGGCGGCCCTGGGTTTCGCCCTCGCCCTCGTCGCCCGGCGCCTCGCCGAGGTCGCGGGCGACGCCCTCCTCGTCATCGCGAGGGGGCATCCGATGCCCTACGGCCACGGGCTCGCCGGCCTCGGACTCGACCCCGGGCGGCTGCTCCTGTTCGAGGCGGGCAGCGACAGCGACGCCTATCGCGCCCTGGAGGAAGCCCTGCGCACCGGGGGCTTGGCCGCGGTGGCCGGCCTCGTCGATGCCGGCCTGCCCCTGACCCAGAGCCGGCGCCTGCATCTGGCCAGGGGACGGACGGACGGGCTGCTCCTCGTCCTGCGCCCGGCGGGGGCGGAGAGCCCCAACGTGGCCGCGACCCGCTGGCGGATCGCCGCCGGCAAGGCTCTGCGTGACCGGTTCGGCTGCATCGAGCGGCCGTGCTGGCGGGTGCGGCTCGACCGCTGCCGCAACGGACGGACGGGAGATTGGCTTCTGGAGTGGGATCATGCCGCGCATCGTTTCGGTCTGGCTGGAGCATTGGCCGGTCACCCGCCTCAGGCGGGCGGCGCGGGCTCTCTCGGCGGACGGCCCTGAAGATACGACTCCCCTCGTGGTCGCCGCCGGGGAGGCGACGGGCCTGCGCCTCACCGCCGTCGATGCCCGTGCCCGGGCGCTGGGCCTGCGCCCCGGCGAGCCCCTGGCCCGAGCCCGCGCCCGGCTGAGCACGCCGCTGTCCGTCCATCCGGCCGATCCGGAGGCCGACGCGGCGGCCCTCGACCGCCTCTGCCTTTGGGCCAAGCGCTATACGCCGAACGTGGCGGCCTTCGGCGAGGCCGAGGGACGCGACGGATTGTTCCTCGACGTCGCGGGATCGAGCCACCTGTTCGGCGGCGAGGCCGGGCTGATGGCCGACCTCGCCCGGCGGCTCTCCGCCAACGGCGTGCCGGCGCGCATGGCGCTCGCCGGCACGCCCGGCTGCGCCTTCGCGCTGGCCCGCCACGGCGCCGGCGGCCTCGTGCCGGCCGGCGGCGAGGCGGCCGCCCTGCGCGACCGGCCCGTCCTCGCCCTGCGCATCGAACCGGAGATGGCCGCCACCCTGGGACGCCTCGGCCTGCGCCGGATCGGCGAACTGATCGACGCCCCCCGCGCGCCCCTGGCCCGGCGCTTCGGCGAGGGGCTGATCCGGCGCCTCGACCAGGCGCTCGGGCACCGGCCCGAACCCCTGGTGCCTCTGGACGAACCGGCGGCGCTCGGTGCCGTGCGCGGGTTCCTCGACCCCATCGGCCATCAGGCCATCATCGTCGCGACAGTGGCGCGCCTCATGGAGACCCTGGCCCCGCGCCTGGAGGCGGCCGGCCTCGGCGCACGCGCGCTCCGCCTCACCCTGCACCGGGTCGACGGCGTGATCCGCACCCTCGCCCTCGCGTTGAGCGAGCCGACCCGCTGCCCGGTGCAGGTGGGGCGCCTCCTCGATCTCCGCCTCGACCGCCTCGGCTCCGCCCTCGATGCGGGCTTCGGCTTCGAGACCGTGCGCCTCGACGTGGTGGGAACCGGCCCCGTCGCCGCCCGGCAGGTGGATTTCTCGAGCCGCGGCAGGGGGGCGAGCGCGTCCGGACTCGCCGACGCCCTGCGCCAGCGCCTGGGGCGCGGCATTCTGCACCTCGCACCGCACGCGAGCCACGTGCCCGAGCGGGCCGAGGCCGTCGAACCGTGGCGGGTGACCCGCGTCGCCCTGCGTCGGCCGGAGCGAGCCACGGGTCTGCCCCGCCCCCTCGTCCTCCTCATCCGCAGCGAGGCAGCCGAGGACGTGCTGGCCCCCGACGGCCCGCCCCAGCGCTTCCGTTGGCGCCGGCGCCTGCACCGGGTCGCCCACGCGGACGGCCCCGAGCGCATCGCCGGGGAGTGGTGGTCGGGCAGCGCCCCCACCCGCGACTATTACGTGGTCGAGGATGAGGCCGGACGGCGACTCTGGATCTACCGGCAGGCGCCTTCTCCGGCGCAAACCGTTGCCCCGTCGAACACTCTTGCCCCGTTGCAAACTCCTCCCCAGACCCAGGCGGCGGGCTGGTTCATCCACGGGATGTTCGCGTGAAGCTTCCCCTCCGGGCGGGGGCATGACGCCGCCCTACGCCGAGCTTGCCGTGACCACGAACTTCTCCTTCCTGCGCGGGGCTTCCCACCCGGAGGAGATGGTGGCGACGGCGGCCGCGTTCGGGTTCGCCGCCATCGGCATCGCCGACCGCAACACGGTCTCGGGCGTGGTGCGCGCCTATGCGGAGGGCCTGCGCCGGGCCAAGGCCGGGGAGCCCTCCGTCCGCACCCTGGTCGGCGTGCGCCTCGTGACGGAATGCGGGTTCGAGGCGGTCACCTATCCCATGGACCGGGCGGCCTATGGCCGCCTCTGCCGCCTCCTCACCCTCGGCAACCGTCGCTCGGAGAAGGGCGCCTGCCGGTTCTCCTTCGCCGAAATGCTGGCGGCGAGCGAGGGCCAGATCCTCATCGTGATGCCGCCGGAGGACCTGGACCAGGCCTTCGCCGACCACCTCGCGGCCCTCGCCGAGGCCGCGCCCGGGCGGACGTTCCTCGCCGGGAGCCATCATCATCGCGGCGACGAGCGCCGCCGCCTCGGCCGCCTCGCCGAATGGGGGAACCGCCTCGGCGCGCCCCTGGTGGCGGTGTCGGACGCCCTCTACCACGCCCCTGGCCGGCGCCCCCTGCAGGACATCCTCGCCTGCATCCGCGCCGGCTGCACCCTGCGCGAGGCCGGCTATCGGCTGGAGGCCAACGCCGAACGCCATCTCAAGCCGCCCGACACGATGGCGCGGCTGTTTGCCGACCACCCGGACGCACTGGCCCGGACGGTGGAGATCGCGCAGGCCTGCGGCTTCTCCCTCGACCAGCTGCGCTACGAGTACCCCGACGAGCCGGTGCCACCGGGCCGGACCGCGCAGGGCTATCTCGCCGACAAGGTCCACGAGCGCGCCCGGTGGCGCTACCCGGACGGCATCCCCGAGGCCATCGCGAACACCATCGCGGAGGAACTCCGCCTCATCGCGAAGATGGATTACGCGCGCTACTTCCTCACCCTGTTCGACATCGTCGAGTTCGCCCGCGACAAGGGCATCCTGTGCCAGGGCCGGGGGTCGGCCGCCAATTCCGTGGTGTGCTACTGCCTCGGCATCACGGCGGTGGACCCCACCGAGATCCGCCTGCTGTTCGCGCGGTTCATCTCGGAGAACCGGGCCGAGCCGCCCGACATCGACGTCGATTTCGAGCACGAGCGCCGCGAGGAGGTGATCCAGCACCTCTACGACCGCTACGGCCGCGACCGCGCCGCCATCTGCGCCACGGTGATCCACTACCGGCCGCGAAGCGCCATCCGCGAGGTCGGCAAGGTACTGGGCCTCACCCCCGACATCACCGGCCTCATGGCCGACACCGTCTGGGGCTCCTGGGGCGCCGACCTGCCCGACACCCACGTCGAACAAGCCGGCCTCGACCCGAGGAACCCGGCGATCCGGCAGGCCTTGGACCTCGCCCACGCCCTCATCGGCTTCCCGCGCCACCTGTCCCAGCATGTCGGCGGGTTCGTGCTCACGCGCGGGCGCCTCGACGAGACCGTGCCGGTGGGCAACGCCGCCATGGCGGACCGGACCTTCATCGAGTGGGACAAGGACGACATCGACGTGCTCGGCCTGATGAAGGTCGATGTGCTGGCGCTCGGCATGCTGAGCTGCCTGCGCCGGGGCGTGGAGTTCCTGCGGCACGATTACGGGCATGACTACCCGACGCTCGCCGATCTTCCGGCGAAGGATAACGCCGTCTACGAGATGTTGAGCCGGGCCGATTCCGTCGGCGTGTTCCAGGTCGAGAGCCGGGCGCAGATGTCGATGCTGCCGCGCCTGAAGCCGCAGGAGTTCTACGATCTCGTGGTGCAGGTCGCCATCGTCCGCCCCGGCCCGATTCAGGGCGACATGGTGCATCCGTACCTGCGCCGGCGGCAGGGGTTGGAGCCTGTCGTCTACCCGTCCCCGGCCCCCGAGCATGGAGATGCCGACGAGCTGGAGAGCGTCCTGAAGCGGACCTACGGCGTGCCCCTGTTCCAGGAACACGCCATGCAGATCGCCATCACGGCGGCCGGGTTCCTGCCGTCCGAGGCCGACGGCCTGCGCCGGGCCATGGCGACCTTTCGGCACAACGGCGAGATCGTGAACTTCCGCACCAAGTTCGTCGAGGGCATGGTGGCGCGCGGCTACCCGCGGGACTTCACCGAGCGCTGCTTCAAGCAGATCGAGGGGTTTTCCACCTACGGCTTTCCCGAGAGCCACGCGGCGAGCTTCGCGCTGCTCGTCTACGCCTCGGCCTGGATGAAGTGCCGCCACCCCGACGTCTTCCTCGCCGCGATCCTCAACGCGCAGCCCATGGGGTTCTACCAGCCGGCCCAGCTCGTGCGCGACGCCCGCGCCCACGGCGTCGAGGTGCGCGGCGTCGACGTGAACGCCAGCGACTGGGACTGCACCCTGGAGCCGGCCTCCGAGCCTCCGCCCCCGGGGGTTCCCCGGCGCCTCGCCGTCCGGATCGGCCTGCGCCAGGTGAGCGGCGCGCCGGAGGCGGCCATGCGCCGCCTCGTGGCCCTGCGCGGAAACGGCTACGCCAGCATCGAGGGCCTGCAGGCGGCGCTCGCCCTGCCGCGCAACGCCCTCGAGCGCCTCGCCGAAGCCGACGCCTTCCGCTCCCTCGACCTCGACCGGCGCGCGGCCCTGTGGGCGGTGCGGACGCTGGAGGGCACATCGAGCCGCAAGGCCGCGTCGCGCCAGGGCACCGACCGGCGCGCCCATCTCCTGGAAGCGCCGATGCCGCTCTTCGCCTTCCACGCCGATGACGGGCTGTTCCGCGCCGAGCCCGCCGTGGCCCTTCCCACGATGGAGGCTTCCGAGCATGTGGCGGCGGATTACGTCTCCACGGGGCTCTCGCTGAAGGGCCATCCGGTGGCGTTCTTCCGGGCGCGGCTCGCCCGGATCGGCGCGATTCCCGCCCGCGACCACCACGACGCGACGCGCGTCCCCAACAACGCCCGCGTCACCGTGGCGGGCCTCGTGCTCACCCGCCAGCGCCCCGGCACGGCGCGCGGCACAGTATTCCTGACCCTCGAGGACGAGACCGGCATCGCCAACGTCATCGTGTGGGCCAAGGTGTTCGAGGCTCACCGGGCAATCGCCATGGGCGCCCGCTTCCTCGCCGTGCGCGGACGGGTGCAGCGCCAGGGCCTCGTGGTCCATCTCCTGGCCGAACGGTTCCGCGATCTCACCGCCGAGCTGCGCACCTTGCGCGAGGGCGGCCTGCGCCTGCCCCCCGAGACCACGGATTTTTCGGCCCCAGCCGACCGGCGCGTCTATCGCAGCCGGGACTTTCATTGAAACGCCGGTCGGCTTGTACGACTCTGCCCCGAAACGTATATCCGATGACGATACACACGGAGGGCGACATGCGCGTTCAATTCGCGAAATGGGGCAACAGCCTCGCCCTGCGCATCCCGGCGGTGGCCCTGGCCGATATCGGCGCCCGCGAGGGCATGGCCGCCGACCTCGTCATTGCTGACGGCAAACTCGTGGTGACGCCGATCCCGACCCCACCGCACTACACGTTCGAGGCACTCCTGGCCGGCATCACGCAGGACAACCAGCATGACGGACTCTTCGAGGGCCCACCGGCCGGGGATGAAATCTGGTGACCCGTACTGTCCCGACCTCCACGACATCGTGTTCGTGGATTTCTCGCCCCAGGCCGGCACCGAGCAGGCCTATGCCCGCCCGGCCCTCATCCTGACGCCGCGCGCCTACAATTCCATGACGGGACGCTGTTTCGCCTGTCCCATCACCAGTCGCGTCAAGGGCTACCCCTACGAGGTCGCCCTGCCCCCGGACCTCAAGACCCGGGGCGTGATCATCACCGACCAGGGCAAGGCCCTGTCGTGGTCGGCGCGGGGGGCGCGCTTCGTCGAGACCGCCCCCGAAGCCGTGACCGAGGAGGTGAAGGCGAAGCTGAAGGCATTCCTGCAGATCGTGTAAGAGGGGCTTCGCTCCTTACCTCGAGTCATCGCATGCTGCGCCCCGCCCTCGCCCTCCTGCTTCTCACCACCGTGGCGTCCCACGCCGACGAGTGCGACGGCCTCGCCGCTCGGGTGGCATCCGCCATTGGCGGCAAGGCCGGGCGGCGGCAGGGGCCGGACGTTGAGATCCGGGTGCCGGGCGGCATCCGGATCGACCTCACCTGCCGGGCCGACCCCATCGTCCAGGCGGCCTCCGGCGACCCGACCCCCTCGGCGGCCTATTTCCAGGACCTCGCCGTCGCCGGGCAGATCGTGGTGGGCGTCTCCGCCGATTCCGTGCAGGCGGCCCTCGCCACGGCCCATGCCACGGCATTCCGCGAGGGCAAAAAATCCTTCATCCAGCAGAACGGCTGGTCGGCGAGCTGCTACACCGACCGGACCGGATCGATCCGCACCCTGTGCTCCGTCGGGCGCATCCCGTCGGAATGAAGAAACGGGCCGGAACCCGCTCCCATCTTAAAGATCAATACTCGATCACGTCTTCCAGGGCGTAGTGCTTCACCGTCTTGCGGTTGGCGATGAGCTCGTCGATGGACGGTTCGCCCTTCATGGCGCGGCCGATGGCGAGCTTCGTCGCCTCGTAGTTGGTGCGGTAGAGGTCCTTGCGGTCGAGGTTGTCATCCTCGGCGCAGCGCGGATCGAGCCAGATCATGATGATCATGCACAGGTCGTCGAGGCCGTCCTTGGGGAGCATACCCTCGATGACGCAGTCGATGATGGCGTCGCCCGTGGCGGCCTGGACCACGCCGCCGAGGAGCTCGACGTACTCGGCCGTGTGGATGGTGGCCTTGGTGGTCATCATCGTGGCCGGGCGCACCAGCTGGTTGAGGTCGCGCACCACGAACATGCGGGTGTGGCCCTGGACCTGGCCCATCATGCCGGCGAACGCCTGGCCGGCGGGCCCACGGGTGGAGCCGATGAGCACCTCCGGCATGGCGTCGGTGTACTGCCCCTCGGCGGCGAGCACGGTGGCCTCGCCGGTGCGGAACCAGATCTCGGACATGGGTCTCTTCCCTGACATGATATCCCGGCGACGGGCCGGGCGGGTCGAGGCGCACAAACACCACCGGGCGGCGCGGCGTCAATCGCCGGTGCGCGCTGGCCTCCCCAAGCGGGATCGGTCATGCAGCACGGGCGGAACGTCACCGCGAACAGCAGGGATAACGAGCCGATGAGCGCAGGGTCACACGACCGGGACTGGAGCCTGTCGGTCGCGGCGGCGGAGCACGGCGTCCGGGTCGAGATCGGCCTGCCCGATGTGGCCGGTCAGCCCTTCACCGCGATCCTCACCCTCGACCGGGACGAGGCCCGTACCCTCGCCCGCGCGCTCCTCGCCGCCGCGGGCGACGCCATCGAGCGAACATTCTCGACACCGTCCGAGTTCTAGAGCATTTTCCGCCGAAGTGGTTGCCGGTTCGGCGCTAGAAAATGCGATACACAACAAAGGGATAGAGTGTTTTCTGCGATCCAAGAATCACAGAAAACACTCTAAACGTCCGAGTCCCGTCCCTTAGAGCCCGACGCGGTTGCGGCCCGGCAGGCGCGGAACCTTGGTGCCGCGCGGCTCGATGGGGCCGGCGCAGGAATACGTGAACTCGGTCTGGAGGTCGGTGAACACCGTCTCGCCGGTGATCTTGCAATCCTCCCGCACGGTCTCGTCGAGGTAGGTGCGCGCCGCCTCGCGGAACCGCTTGGCGCGGGTGAGGGCCGGGTCGCCGCCGTCGAGGCGGTCGTCGATCCCGCAGCCGGTGATCTCCCGCAGGGAATTGGAGACGATGAGCATCTTGCGGATACGGCGCTGGTCGTAGACCTCGTAGGGGTCCTTGCAGCCGATGGTCACCACCTGCGGGGTCAGGCTGACATAGGTCTTCGACACGTAGGCGAAGCCTGTGCAGCCCGAGGCCAGGAGGCCGAGGGCGGTGACGGCCAGGATCACCGGCATCTTGGAGACAGGCATCCTGGAGACGGGCATGGGGCTGGTCGGCCGGTACACGATCGAGACGCCCCTACGCTCAAGTCTCTCGGACCAATGTGTCCGCTTGGCATTGAAGCGCAGGCGCCGCCACGGTCAAGCCTCACCGGGCCACACTCCCGCGCGTTTCGGTGGCGCCGGCCTCAGGCCAGGGCGCGCAGGCCCGCACGGATGCGCTCCGGCTCGCCCTCGGGCATCCGGCCCTCGACGGCCGCGTGCGCCCCATCCCACAGGGGCAGGGCCTTCGCGAGGAGCGCCAGGCCGGTGGGGGTGAGGGTGAGGCGGCGGCCACGCCGATCCTTCGGATCGGGGGACACCGCGACGAGGCCGCGCCGCTCCAGGGGCTTCAAGGCCGCCGTCAGGGTGGTGCGATCCATGGCAAGCAGGGCCGCCACGGCGCCGAGCCCCGCCGGCTCGGGCCGATTGAGGGCCATCATCAGGGAGAACTGCCCATGGGTGAGGCCGATGGTCCGCATCACCTCGTCGAAGTGCCGCGCCAGGGCCCGGGCGGCGCGCTGAACGTGGAGACACAGGCAGGTGTCGCGCACCGTCAGGGTCGCGGCGAACGGCACCAGGAGAGCGGCTTCAGGCTTTGACATGCTCGATTTACGTTGATATCAACGTAAATGTCAAGGCGAATCGCGGCGCGTCAGGGCCGCGACCGATCAGGGAGAGACGTCAGCATGCCCGCACGGGACGGACAGTTCATCTGGTACGAACTCATGACCACCGACGTCGCGGCGGCGGAGGCGTTCTACCGCCACGTGGTCGGCTGGGATGCGAGCCCGGCGGGCATCGAAGGCGTGGCCTACACCCGGTTCAGCACCGGCCCGACGCCGGTGGCCGGTCTGATGACCTTGCCCGAGGGAGCCGGTGGCCGGCCGGGATGGATCGGCTCCATCGCGGTCGTGGATGTCGATGCCTCCGCCGCGGCGGTGAAACGGGCCGGTGGCGCCATCCACTGCCCGCCGACGGAGATTCCCGGCATCGGCCGCTTCGCCGGGGTCGCCGACCCGCACGGCGCCGCCTTCCTGCTGTTCGCAGCCGGACCGTCCTCGGACGAGGATTGCGCCCCGCCGCCGGCCGGCTCCACGGCACCCGGCCATGTCGGCTGGCGCGAGCTGCACGCGGGCGACCGCGAGACGGCCTTCGCCTTCTACGCCGGCCTGTTCGGCTGGACGCCGAAGGAGGCCATCGATCTCGGACCGATGGGCGTCTACCAGCTCTTCGCCACGGGCGACGGGCCGGCGGTCGGCGGCCTGATGACCAAGCCGCCGCAGGTGCAAGGACCGCCGGCCTGGCTGTACTACTTCACGGTTCCGGGGATCGACGCGGGAGCCGCGCGCATCACGGAGGCCGGCGGACAGGTGCTCAACGGGCCGCATCAGGTGCCGGGCGGTGCCTGGATCCTGCACGGGCTCGATCCGCAGGGCGCACTGTTCGCCCTGACGGCGGCCGAGCGGTAGGCGACCGCACCCCGCGGGCGGGGCAAAGGCGCCAAGACCGCCGCCCTGCGCCAAGACCGCCGCCCCGCGATATCCGAAAAACTACTCGGCCGCCGCCGCGAGGTAGCGCGCCGGGTCGTAGTTGAGGATCGGACCGAGCCAGCGCTCCACCTCGCGCAGGTCCATGCCCTTGCGGGCGGCGTAATCCTCGACCTGATCGCGCTCGACCTTGGCGACGCCGAAATAGTGCGATTCCGGGTGGGCGATGTAGAGGCCCGACACCGACGAGCCCGGCCACATGGCGTAGGATTCGGTGAGCTTCACGCCGATGCGCGGCTCGGCCTTCAGCAGGTCGAACAGCGTCACCTTCTCGGTGTGGTCGGGCTGGGACGGATAGCCGGGGGCCGGGCGGATGCCGGCGTACTCTTCGCGGACCAGGTCCTCGGGGGCGGTGGTCTCATCGGCGGCGTACCCCCAGAACTCCTTGCGCACGCGCTCGTGCATGCGCTCGGCGAGCGCCTCGGCGATGCGGTCGGCGAGCGCCTTCACCAGGATCGAGCGGTAATCGTCGTTGGCCCGCTCGAAGCGCTCGGCGATGCGGACTTCCTCCAAGCCGGCCGTGACCACGAAGCCGCCGACGTAATCGGCGACGCCAGAGCCTTCCGGTGCCACGAAGTCGGACAGGCAGGTGTTGGCGCGCCCGTCGCGCTTCGACAATTGCTGGCGCAGGCCGTGGAAGGTCGCGAGCTTTTCCGAACGGCTCTCGCCGGTGTAGAGCCTGATGTCGTCGCCGATGGCATTCGCCGGCCAGAAACCGATGATCGCCTTCGGGTTGAACCAGCGCTCGGCGACGATCTGGGCCAGCATCTCCTGCGCGTCTCCGAACAGGGCTTTGGCCGCCGGTCCCTGGTTCGGGTCCTCGAAGATCGCCGGGTAGCGGCCCTTGAACTCGTAGGTCTGCAGGAACGGCGTCCAGTCGATGTAGGGCACGAGGTCGGCGACCTCGTAGGACGCGAAGACGCGCGCGCCCGTGAAGGTCGGCTTTGTCGGCGCGTAGCCCGACCAGTCGATCTTGAACGGGTTGGCGCGGGCCTTGGCCAGCGGCAGGCGCTGCTTGTCGAGCTCCGAGCGGGCGTGGGCGTCGGAGACCTTCTTGTACTCGGCCCGGATGGTCTCGATGGTCGAGTCCCGCGTCTCCTTCGAGAGCAGGCTCGACACCACGCCGACGGCCCGGCTCGCATCGGTGACGTAGACCGTCTGGCCCCGGTTGTAGGACGGGTGGATCTTCACCGCCGTATGGACGCGGCTCGTCGTGGCGCCACCGATGAGGAGCGGCACCGAAAAGCCCTCGCGCTCCATCTCGGCGGCGACGTGCACCATCTCGTCGAGCGACGGCGTGATGAGGCCGGACAGGCCGACGATGTCGACGTTCTCGCGCTTGGCGACGTCGAGGATCTTGGCGGCCGAGACCATCACGCCGAGATCGATGATCTCGTAGTTGTTGCAGGCGAGTACGACGCCGACGATGTTCTTGCCGATGTCGTGGACGTCGCCCTTCACCGTCGCCATCAGGATCTTGCCCGCGGCCTGACGCTTGCCGTCGCCGCCATTGGCGAGCTTCTCCGCCTCCATGAACGGCTCGAGGTGGGCGACCGCCTGCTTCATCACGCGGGCGGACTTCACCACCTGCGGCAGGAACATCTTGCCCGAGCCGAACAGGTCCCCGACCACGTTCATGCCGGCCATGAGCGGGCCTTCGATGACGTGGAGGGGGCGGACGGACTGGAGCCGCGCCTCCTCCGTATCGACGAGGATGTACTCGGTGATGCCGTTGACCAGCGCGTGCTCGATGCGCTTCTCGACGGAGGCCTCGCGCCAGGACAGGTCGGCGGCCTTGGCCTGAACGCCGCCGCCGGACTTGAAGCGCGCGGCCACCTCCAGCAGCCGGTCGGTGGAATCCTCGCGCCGGTTGAGGACGACGTCCTCGCACAGCTCGCGGAGTTCGGCCGGCAGCTCGTCGTAGATGGCGAGCTGGCCGGCGTTGACGATGCCCATGTCCATGCCGACCTGGATGGCGTGGTAGAGGAACACCGCGTGCATCGCCTCGCGCACGGGCTCGTTGCCGCGGAAGGCGAAGGAGAGGTTCGAGATGCCGCCCGAGATGTGGGCGTGGGGCAGGGTCTCGCGGATGATCCGCGTCGCCTCGATGAAGGCGACGCCGTAGCCGTTATGCTCCTCGATGCCGGTGGCGACGGCAAAGACGTTCGGGTCGAAGATGATGTCTTCGGGCGGGAAGCCGATCTCCTCGGTCAGGACCCGGTACGCCTTGGTGCAGATCTCCACCTTGCGCTCCAGGGTGTCGGCCTGGCCCTGCTCGTCGAAGGCCATGACCACCACCGCCGCGCCGTAGGAGCGGCAGACCTTCGCATCGGCGATGAACTTCTCGACGCCCTCCTTCATGGAGATCGAGTTCACGATCGCCTTGCCCTGGACGCATTTCAGGCCGGCCTCGATGACGTGGAATTTCGAGGAATCGATCATCACCGGCACCCGGGCGATGTCGGGTTCGGCGGCCACGAGGTTGAGGAACTCCACCATGGCCTTCTCGGAATCGAGCAGGCCCTCGTCCATGTTGATGTCGATGATGCTCGCACCGGCCGCCACCTGGTCGCGGGCGACGTCCAGCGCCGCCGCGTAGTCGCCGGCGGTGACGAGCTTGCGGAATTTCGCCGAGCCGGTGACGTTGGTGCGCTCGCCCACGTTCACGAAGGGGATCTCCTTCGTCAGCGTGAAGGGCTCCAGGCCCGACAGGCGCATCAGGCGGGGCACCTCGGGAATCGCGCGGGGCTTCACGCCCGCGACGGCCTCCGCAATGGCGCGGATGTGATCCGGCGTGGTGCCGCAGCAGCCGCCCACCATGTTGACGAGGCCGGAGGTGGCGAACTCGCCCACCAGCTTGCCCATGGCCTCCGGGCTCTCGTCGTAGAGGCCGAATTCGTTGGGGAGACCCGCGTTCGGGTAGGCGCAGACCAGGGTGTCGGCGATGCGCGACAGCTCCGAGATGTGGCCGCGCATCTCCTTGGCGCCGAGGGCGCAGTTGAGGCCGATGGTGAGCGGGGCGGAATGGCGCAGCGCGTTCCAGAACGCCTCCGGGGTCTGGCCCGACAGGGTGCGGCCCGACAGGTCGGTGATGGTGCCCGAGATCATGATCGGCAGGGTGACGCCGCGCTCGTCGAACACGGCCCAGGCCGCCGCCACCGCCGCCTTGGCGTTGAGCGTGTCGAAGATCGTCTCGATGAGGATGAGTTCGGCGCCGCCATCCATCAGGCCGCGCACCTGCTCGACATAGGCCTGTTTCACCTCGTCGAAGGTCACCGCCCGGTAGCCCGGATTGTTGACGTCGGGCGAGATCGACAGGGTCCGGTTCGTCGGGCCGATGGCGCCGGCGACGAAGCGGCGGCGGCCATCCTGCACCTCGGCGAGCTGGGCGGCCTCGCGGGCGAGGCGCGCGCCCTGCACGTTCAATTCGTGGATGATCGATTCCATGCCGTAATCGGCCTGGGCGATGGTCGTCCCCGAGAACGTGTTGGTCTCGCACAGGTCGGCGCCGGCCAGGAAGTAGTCGAGGTGGATCTGCCGGATTGCGTCGGGCTGCGTCAGGATCAGGAGGTCGTTGTTGCCCTTCTGATCGTGGGAATGGTCCATGAACCGCGCCCCGCGAAAGTCGGCCTCGCCGTAGCCGAGGCGCTGGATCACGGTGCCCATCGCCCCGTCGAGGACGAGGATTTTTTCCTGGGCACGCGCGCGGAGTGCGGCTTCGATCTCTTTTCCGTCGACGGGGCGCAGGTCGGTCATGTCGTATCCTTGGAGACGCGGGGTCCCATCAAATCACCTCATCCTGAGGTGCCGGAGCGAAGCGGAGGCCGCGAAGGCGGCGTCCCGTTCGCGCAGTGGTGTCTCGCCCCCTCCTTCGAGGCCCGCTGACGCGGGCAACTCAAGATGAGGTCCGAGAAAGTCGGACGCTCGGCCTCAGGCCGCCTTGGCTGCTTCCACCTTGGCCGCTTCCACCTTGGCCGCTTCCACCTTCGGGGCCTGCGCGCGCAGGCCGAGCAGATGGCAGATGGCGTAGACGAGGTCGGAGCGGTTCATCGAGTAGAAGTGGAAGTCGTTGATCCCCTGATCGACGAGATCGAGGACCTGTTCGGCCGCCACCGCCGCCGCCACGAGGCGGCGGGTGTCGGGGTCGTTCTCGAGGCCTTCGAAGCGGGCGGCGAGCCAGTACGGCACCGAGGCGCCGGTGCGGCGGGCGAAGTTGGCCGATTGCTTGAAGTTCTGGACGGGCAGGATGCCGGGGATGATCGGGATGTCGATGCCGGCGGCGCGGACCTTGTCGACGTAGCGCAGGTAGATGTCGTTCTCGAAGAAGAACTGTGTGATCGCCTGATCGGCCCCGGCATCGACCTTGGCCTTCAGGGCGTCGATGTCGGCATCGAGGGAGGCGGCCTCCGGGTGCTTCTCGGGGTAGGCCGAGACCGAGACCTTGAAGTCGCCGATGCGCTTGATGCCAGCGACCAGATCCGAGGTCTGGGCGTAGCCGCCGGGGTGAGGACGGTAGGCATTGCCGACGCCGTCGGCCGGATCGCCGCGCAGGGCCACGATGTGGCGCACGCCGGCATCCCAGTAGGACTGCACGACGGCGTCGATCTCGTCGCGGGTGGCGTCGACGCAGGTGAGGTGGGCGGCGGGCTTGAGGCCGGTCTCGCGGACCATGCGCGCGACGGTGTTGTGCGTGCGCTCACGCGTCGAGCCGCCGGCGCCGTAGGTCACCGAAACGAACTTCGGCTGGAGTGGCGCGAGACGCTCGATGGACTTCCACAGGATCTGCTCCATCTCGTCGGTCTTCGGCGGGAAGAACTCGATGGAGACGCGGATGGGGCGGTAGCCGTCGCGGCTGGCGCGGTGTTGGGAAGCGGTGGGCATCGGGGACGTCCTCAATGTCGGTCGGTTCAGACGATGTCTATGACGGGCCATGTCGACGGGCCACGTCGATGATGGGAGAAAGCGGCGGTCAGGCGACGGCCAGTTCCAGTCCGGCATCGGCGGCATCCGTCCCGAGCCAGAGGGTGACGGTGAGCTGGTGATCGGCCTCCGCCGCCGGGGGGGCGAGGTCGCGGGTGGTGACGGTGGCGAGCCCCGCATCGTTGAGCCAGCCCGTGACCTGCTCGGGCGCGAAGCCGAGGCGGCGATGGGCCTGGGTCTCGCGCAGGAACTCGAGGCTGTGCGGTGCGAAGTCGACCACGAGGAGGCGCCCACCCGGCGCCACCAGGCGGGCGGCCTCGCGCAGCGCCCGCGCCGGATCGTCGAGGTAGTGCAGCACCTGATGCACCAGCACGAGATCGAAGGTGCCCCGGCCGAAGGGTGGCGCGTGGATGTCGCCCTGGCGCAGGTCCACCCGCGACAGGCCGGCCCGCTCCAGATTGGCCCGGGCGACGGACAGCATGGCGTGGCTGGAATCGAGGCCCGTGGCGCGGGTGGCGCGGCCGGCGAGCAGCCCGAGCATCCGGCCGGTGCCCGTGCCGAGGTCAATGAGGTTGCGGATCGGCCGGTTGCCGAGCGCGTCGAGGACGGCCGCCTCGACGGTGGCCTCCGGCACGTGGAGGGAGCGCAGGTGGTCCCATTTCGGGGCGAGCCGGGCGAAGAAGGTCTGAGCGGCCTCGGCGCGCTGGGCGCGCACGGCCTCGCGCCGCGCCCGGTCCTCCGAGAGCGGCGGACTCCGCGCATCGAGACCGACGATGAGCGGATCGACGAGGCCGGCCCGGCCGTCGACGAGGCGGAAGAACGCCCACGCCCCCTCGCGGTGGCGCTCGACGAGGCCGGCCTCCACCAGGAGCTTGAGGTGGCGCGAGATGCGCGGCTGCGACTGGCCGAGGATGTCGGTCAGGTCGGAGACCGAAAGCTCGCCTTCCGCCAGCAGGGCGAGGATGCGTAGGCGCGTCTCCTCGGCCGCGGCGCGCAGCACGCCGAGGGCGTGCGCGAACGGCACCGATAGCTCTGCTGGGGAGGCCGCAATAGACATAAAGATATGTTTATGTGCAATTCGAGCCCCTGACAAGAGGGCTCGTTGCGGGACGCGAATTCAGACTCAGTCCGCACGCCCGTTCCAGAGCCACGCCGCGCCCCTGACGCCGGAGGCGTCGCCGTGCAGGCTCGGACGGATGGGAGTGTCGAAGCGGTCGGAGAATACATGGGGGGCTGTGAGGTCCGCGAGGCCCTCGAACAGTTCGGGCAGGCGCGAGAGGCCGCCGCCGATGACGATAGTGTCGGGATCGAGGATGTTGACCACGTGGGCGAGCGCCCGGCCGAGGCGATCGCGGTAGCGCACGAAGGTTTTCTCTGAGATCGCGTCGCCCATGCGCATCGCCGCCACGACGGCCTCGGCGGTGAGGGCGTTTCCGGTATGGCGAGCGTGGTCGGCGGCCAGCCCCGGCCCCGACAGCCAGGTTTCGATGCAGCCGGTTCGGCCGCAATAGCAGTCCGGACCCGGACGCTCGTCGTCCCGGGCCGCCGGCAGCGGATTGTGTCCCCACTCGCCGGCGATGCGGTCCCGGCCCGACAGGGCACGGCCGTCGAGGGCGATGCCGGAGCCGACGCCCGTGCCGAGGATGATCGCCCAGACCACGGAGGCGCCGGCCCCCGCCCCGTCGACGGCCTCGGACACGGCGAGACAGTTGGCGTCGTTCTCGATCCGCACGGGTCGGCCGAGGGCGTGGGCGAGGTCGTCGGCGAAGGGTCGGCCGTTGAGCCAGGTCGAATTGGCGTTCTTGACGAGGCCCGTGGCCGGCGCGATGGCGCCCGGCATGCCCACGCCGACGCTGCGGGCGGGTCCGGCGCGGGCTTCGAGGTTGGCGACGAGGGCGGCGATGGCCGCGAGGGTGCCGGCGTAATCCTCGCGCGGCGTGGCGACACGGGCATCCGCCCGCGTCGCCCCGGTTTCATCGAGGACGATCCCGGCGATCTTGGTGCCGCCGAGATCGATTCCGAGCCGCAAGGGTTTCGGTCAGCGGGCGGGCGCGGGGACGGGCGCCGAGGCCGCCGACGGCGTGGTGATCGGGTCCATATTGGGCGCGTGATCCGAGATGTCCGTGCCGATGGAGACGGGGTGTTCCATCACTTGGCGCAGCTTCTCCCGGTCGAGTTCGCCCTCCCAGCGGCTGACCACGACGGTGGCGACACCGTTGCCGATGAGGTTGGTGATGGCCCGGCATTCCGACATGAACTTGTCGACGCCGAGGATCAGCGTCATGGCGGCCACCGGCACCGGGTTGTTGGGGATGGCCGAGAGCGTCGCCGCCAGGGTGATGAAGCCGGCGCCGGTGACGCCGGAGGCGCCTTTCGAGGTCAGCATGGCGACGAGGATGATGGTGGCGTACTGGCCGAACGACAGGTCCGCCCCCACGGCCTGGGCGAGGAACAGGCTCGCCAGGGTCATGTAGATGTTGGTGCCGTCGAGGTTGAACGAGTAGCCCGTCGGGATCACGAGGCCGACCACGGAATCCGAGGCGCCGAGCCGGCGCATCTTCGTCATCATGTGCGGCAGCACCGTCTCGGAGGACGAGGTGCCGAGCACGATGAGGAGCTCGTCCTTGATGTAGGCGAGGAAGCGGAAGATCGAGAAGCCGGCGACGCGGGCGATGCCGCCGAGCACGACGACGACGAACAGGAACGCCGTGACGTAGAAGGTGCCCACCAGCCAGGCGAGGTCGACCACCTTGCCGATGCCGTACTGGCCGATGGTGAAGGCCATGGCGCCGAAGGCGCCGATGGGCGCCAGCTTCACCACGAGGCCGATGATGCGGAAGAAGATCTGCCCCATCGTGTCGATGGCGTGGGTGATGACCTCGCCGCGCTTGCCCATGCCGGTGACGACGACGCCGGTCAGGATCGAGATCAGCAGGACCTGGAGCAGATCGCCGGTGGCGAAGGCGTCGAAGAAGCTCTTCGGGATCAGCGCCATGATGTGGCCGGTCACCGAATCGTCGGCGGCCATCTTGGCGTACTTCTCCACCGACTTGCCGTCGAGCTTCGTCACGTCGGCGTTGAAGCCGGCGCCGGGCTTGACCACCTCGCCGACGAGGACGCCGATGAGGAGCGCGATGGTGGAGACCACCTCGAAGTAGACCAGGGCCTTCAGGCCGACGCGGCCGACCTTCTTCAGGTCGCCGATGGAGGCGATGCCGTGCACGATGGTGCAGAAGATGATCGGCGCGATCATCATCTTGATCAGGGCGATGAAGGCGTCACCGAGCCACTTGACCGACTTGCCCCATTCCGGATGCAGGTAGCCGAGGAGGATGCCGAGCGCGATGGCGATCAGCACCTGGATGTAGAGAACCTTGTACCAGGGTTCGGCCACCCGAGGGGCCTCGGCCGCCGTGCCGTGAGTCGTTGCCTGGGCCATGGTTCCCTCGCCCGTGCACCGGTTCCGCGCACGCTTTCGTGTTTCTTGCGTGCGAGGCTAGCGAAGTTGCGCGCACCACTCAATCGCGCAGGCGGGGATGAAAGTGACATTCTCGCACGTGCGACCGCGTCCCGGAGCGGGGCGCGGTCGCCTCTGGGCCGATCAGGTCTGGTTGCGGCGCGGGCGGACGGTCCAGCGCTCGAATTCGGCCCCGGCCTCCTCGGCCCGTGCCGGCTGGGCGGCCTCGCCCTCGGGCGGCAGGGGCTGCGGGTTGCCGAGCGCCTGCGACAGGCTCTCGATCACCTCGTCGATCCGGGCATCGTTCTGGCCGGTCTCCGGGGCCGCGGGCTCGGGTGCGGCCACCGGGGCGGGGGCCACGGCCTGCGGGGCGGGCTGGGCGGCGGTTCCGCCCCCGGCGACCCGGCGCAGGGCCTTCATCATGCCGTCCTCGTCCGCCGGCTTGGCGGCGGCACCCGCCGCGGCGCCGTAGCGGCCGAAGCCGAAGCGCGGCTCGACGAGGTCGAGCACCGCCTCCAGGGCGGAATTGCTCAGGGCGATCTCGCCCGGCTGAGGCGCGCCCTGAAGGGCGACGGCGTGGCGCTCGTAGGCCGCGTCCCCCGAGACCTCGGGGCCGAACCAGACCGGCACCGTGAAGCCGTTGGCGTCGCCGATCTCGTCGAAGGCCACGCTGACGAGGTCGAGGTTGCCCGGGGCGACGTAGCGGTCGATGCGGGCCTCGCGTCCGCCGCCCAGGGCGATGGCGGTGCGGTCGTACTGGGCCTTGCCGCTGCAAACGTCGAGCAGGGCGTCGCCATGGGCGCGCGGCACGTCCGTGCGCTCCTCGCTCGAGGCGCCGTCCTGGCCCGTGCTGACGAGGACGAGGTGGCATTGCTGACCGTCGACCCGGACATAGGAGACGCGTCCGGCCTGGGGCGCGAAGTAGCCTTCGGTGATCCGCGCGCCGCCACGCTCCTTGCGGATGAGGCGGACGAGGGAGGGGGCGACGAGGAACCGGCGAACGATGCTCATGCGGACTCTCCGGGGTCTGTTCGTCCCACGGTCGAGGCTCCGCCGGACTGACGTTCAAGGGCGCCTCGATCTTTCGAACGATGCGATGTGCGCAGCCCCCGTCACCGGATGCCGCGGTATTCGTGATAGAATTATCAGTTCGGGACTAAGCAAAACACCGCAGAAATCAAGACGGCACGCCGGATCGCCCCCGTGATCCACCGTTCCGTCCCCACACTTCGATGCCGCCTCGATCCTCGGCGCCCGGAGGTCTCGTGCCGATCGGCGCTCGACCCGACCTCCGGTCGGCGTCGGCGCATCCGGCGGATTCCATCGGGGATCACGCCTCCGGTTCGAACCGGAGCGAGATGCCGTTCATGCAGTAGCGCAGGCCGGTCGGGGCCGGGCCGTCGTCGAAGACGTGGCCGAGATGGCCCTTGCAGCGGGCGCAGTGCGCCTCCGTGCGGGTCATCCAGTGGCTGCGGTCGACCTGGGTCTCCACGGCGTCGGGGAACGGCGCGAAGAAGCTCGGCCAGCCGGTACCGGACTCGAACTTGGTGCCGTTCTCGAACAGCGGCGCGTCGCAGCCGGCGCAGTGGAACACGCCCGGACGCTTCTCGGCGTTGAGACAGCTCGTGCCGGCGCGCTCGGTGCCGTGCTGGCGCAGGACGCGGTACTGCTCGGGGGAAAGGATCTCGCGCCATTCGGCGTCGGTGCGGGTGTCGGCGGTCGGTGCGGTCATGATCTGCTCCATCGCGCGGGAAACGGTCGGCGTTCCTCCCCTAGATAGGGTCCCGACCCCGCCCCGTGGAGGCCGAACGACCGCACCGGTTCATCCGATGGCCGAATGACCCGGCGCTACGCCACCGCCCCGAGGGTGTCGGCCATCCGGGCCCGGCGCGCGCCCATGGGCAACGGGGCCCCGGTGGTGGTGTCGTGCGCCGTCTGATGCTCCATCTCGGCATTGATCTCGCCGCCGAGCAGCACGATGGTGGTGGAGATCCAGATCCAGGTCATGAAGCCGATGGCGGCGCCGAGCGACCCGTAGGTCTCGTTGTAGTTGCCGAAGCTCGACACGTACCAGGAGAACAGGATCGAGGCGACGAGCCACAGCACCCCCGCCACGGCGCCGCCGACGCCGACCCAGCGCCAGCGCGGCCGCTCGCGGCTCGGGCCGTAACGGTAGAGCAGCGACAGACCGCCGAGCACCACCGCGAGCATGGCCGGCCAGCGCAGCTGGGCCAGCAGCCAGGCGGTGTCGCTGAGGCCCACGAAGGTGAACACGAGGGGCAGCACGACGATGCTCGACAGGGCGAAGATCGTGAACAGCAGGGCGCCGATGGTGAAGGTGAGGGAGCGCAGGTTCAGCATCACGAACGACCGCTTCTCCTCCTCCTCGTAGACCACGTTGAGGGCATCGAACATCGCCTTCATGGCGGCGTTGGCGCTCCACAGGGAGATGACAAGGCTGGTGAAGAAGGTCAGCCCCAGGGATCCCCCACCCTTGGCGGCGATGCGCTTGACCTGATCGCCGATGATCTCGATGGCGCCCGACGGCAGCACGCCCTGCAGGCTCGCGAGATGGTCGTTGATGGACCCGACATCGGCGACGAGGCCGTAGCAGGAGACCAGGGCGGCGATGGCCGGGAACAGGGACAGGAGGGTGTAGAACGTGACCCCGGCGGCGACCGACAGCACCCGGTCCTTGTTGAACTCCAGATAGACGCGAAACAGGATGTCCTTCCAGCCGCTGGCGGTGATCTCCAGGGGCGTGCGGGCGGCGCGGCCACGCTCGGCCTGGGTGGCGGCGACGCGTTCGGCCGCACGGCCGGAATACGAGCGGGCGCCCCCTTCGGACGCACGGTCCGGCGACGGCGGCGACGGATCGGGGGCGTGCTTCCGGCGCGACGAGGCGGCCAGGGTGATCAGCGCGGCGCCGAGGGCGAGGCTCCACAGGACCGAGCCGGAGGTCTCTTGGGCGGGACGGGGTGGGGACGGCATCGACGGACCGAATTCGAGAAGAGCCGGTGGGCCGGATGCTCAACGTGAGCCGAGCTTGGCCGTTCCGCCCGCGGCGCGATTCCCGCGGTATCCAGGCAATCCTTCGCCCGACCCTTCGCGCCGTGCGAATGGCCGGTACAGGACATACGAATTGCAACAGGGACGTCGGGGATCGAGGCTCAATCGCAGACGAAGCCTCCGAACGGGAAGGAACACGTCATGCCGTGGAGTTCCGTCGAGTCCGGCCAGCGGCACGATGTCTGGCCGAAGCCCACTGCCTGGCTGGCCCTCAGCCTGCTCCTCCTCGCCGTCTCCATCGACCGGCACGCCAGCATCCGCTGGGAGACCGGCCCGCGCTGCGGCGAGGCCCGTCCGCTGACGCCCTCGACGGAGGCGGACGTGCGGGAGATGCTGAACCACGATTGATACCGGTCTTCATCCGATCGAAGCGGCAGAATGTACCGATCAATCCGCGCGGCGCCCGAGGGAGGCCCCGATCCGCATCGCGAGGCGATCCGACGGCGTTCGTGTGGAACGTCGCGGGCGCCTCAGGCCTTGCCGACCTGGTACAACCCCGCATGGGTCTCCCGCAGGACGTTCTTCTGGACCTTGCCCATGGCGTTGCGCGGCAGGTCCTCGACGAAGAGTACGCGCTTGGGGCACTTGTAGCGGGCGAGCCGCGCCTCGAGGGTGCGCAGAATCGCGGCCTCGTCGGGAGCGCCCTCGCGGGCGACCACCACGGCGGTGACCCCCTCGCCGAAATCGGCGTGCGGCACCCCGATCACCGCCGATTCGACCACGCCCGGAAGCGCATCGATCTCGTTCTCGACCTCCTTCGGATAGACGTTGTAGCCCCCGGTGATGATGAGGTCCTTGCCGCGCCCGACGATGTGGACGTAGCCGTCGGCGTCGATCTTGCCGAGGTCGCCGGTGATGAAGAACCCGTCGGCCTTGAACTCGGCCGCCGTCTTCTCCGGCATGCGCCAGTAGCCCCGGAACACGTTGGGGCCCTTGACCTCGATCATGCCGACGGCGTCGGTGCCGAGATGCGCACCCGTCTCGGGGTCCACCACCCGGACGGCGACACCCGGGAGCGCCGGCCCGACCGTGCCGGCCACCCGCGCGCCCGCGTAGGGGTTCGAGGTGTTCATGTTGGTCTCGGTCATGCCGTAGCGTTCGAGGATGGCGTGGCCCGTGCGGGCCTGCCAGTCGCGATGGGTCTCGGCGAGGAGCGGCGCCGAGCCGGAGACGAACAGACGGATGGTCTTCGCGATTGCCGCGTCGAGGCCCGGCTCTCTGAGAAGGCGGGTGTAGAAGGTCGGTACGCCCATCATGGCGGTGGCGCGCGGCATCAGGCCGAGCACCTGGCGCGCGTCGAACTTCGCCAGGAACAGCATCGTACCGCCCGTGGCCAGCACGGTGTTGGTCGCCACGAACAGGCCGTGGGTGTGGAACACCGGCAGCGCGTGGATGAGCACGTCGTCGGCCGTGAAGCGCCAGGACACGGCCAGCGTCCGGGCGTTCGAGGCGAGGTTCTCGTGGGTCAGCATGGCGCCCTTGGAGCGCCCGGTGGTGCCGGACGTGTAGAGGATGGCGGCAAGATCGTCGGGGCCGCGCGCCACGTCGGAAAAGTCGCCCGCCGCCGCATCCGCCGCCTCGACGAGGCTGCCGCGCCCGGACGCATCGAGGGTGTGGAAAGCCGCCACGCCGGCCCCCTGGGCCACCGGCTCAAGGGCCTCGCGCTTGCCCGGATCGCAGACGAACACGGCCGGCTCGGAATCGCCGAGGAAGTAGGCGACCTCGTGGGCGGTGTAGGCGGTGTTCAGCGGCAGGAACACCGCCCCGGCCCGGACGGTGCCGAGGTACAGGAACAGGAACTCGGGGCTCTTCTCGGCCTGCACCGCCACCCGGTCGCCGGGCCTCACCCCCAATCCGACCAGGGCCGCCGCGTAGGCGCCCGACCGTGCCATGAGGTCGGCATAGGTGAACCGCGCGCCCTCCCCCGTCTCGACGAAGATTTTCGTGGTCGGATCGGCGGCCAGGTTGGCGCGGACGAGGTCGAACAGGTGATTGGACATGCGGGCTTCAGATGACTTTCGGGCGGGTTGTCCTACCGGATTCGATGAGCCCGGCTCATCGAATCCGGTCCACGCGACGGCGTGGGCGGCGGTCGTCCGCCGACCCCCATGGGGCATGACCCATGGGGCAGACGATCATGCGTCGGCCAGGGCCACCGCGCGGGCGGGCGGCAGGTTGTTGCGCAACTCGCGGCTCACCGCGCCGGAGGCCGCGACGGTGCCGAGGTTGGCGAAGGTCTCGTGGTTCTTCTCGATGGCCGAGAGATCGTAGAGGTAGTTGACCATCAGCCCGCGCGACTGGGCCAGACCTTTCGGCGAAACGTCCCCGAGGAAGTTCAGGCGCTCCAGGCGGGCGCCGTTGCCGAGGTGGAACCGGGCGACGGGATCCAGTGGCTTGCCGCGCTCGTTCTTCGCGCGGAGGAAATAGGCAGCGGCCGCCGGGATCATGGCCTTGCGCACGGCCTCGGCCTTGGCCTTGTCGGCGTGCCAGTCCGGCTCGTCGATGACGCGGAGCGCCTCGATATCCTCGCGGGTGAGCCCCTGGGGGGCGTCGGCGCGGCGCTCGCGGTCGAGCCAGGTCGCGAAGCCCGGCACCGGCGAGAGGGTGACGAAGGTCTTGAGGCTCGGGATCTCGCGGGCCAGATCCTCCACCACCTGCTTGATGAGGAAGTTGCCGAAGGTCACGCCGGCCAAGCCCTTCTGGCAGTTCGAGATGGAGTAGAAGATCGCCGTGGTGGCCGTGCGCGGCGCCAGGAGTTCGCGCTCGTGGGCGAGGATCGGCGCGATGGCCGGCGCGATGGCGGCGGTGAGCGCCACCTCGACGAAGATCAGCGGCTCGTCGACGAGGGCCGGGTGGAAGAAGGCGAAGCAGCGCCGGTCCCTCGGTTCGATGCGGCGGCGCAGGTCGTCCCAGTCGGCGATGGCGTGCACCGCCTCGTAGCGGATGATCTTTTCCAGGATATGGGCCGGCGTGGTCCAGTCGATGTGGCGCAGCACGAGGAAGCCGCGGTTGAACCACGAGGCGAACAGGTGCTCGAAATCCCTGTCGAGGCTGTCGGCGGCATCGACGAGGTCGGGGTCGGCCTCCTCCTCGCGCAAGGCACGGCGCAGGCCGAACAGGTCCTCGCGCATGCGCACCAGCGCGAGGGTCCCGTCCCGGGCGAGGTTGAGGCGCCGGATCAGTTCCTGGCTGCGCGGCTCGGCCGCCTCGTGCAGGACCCCCAAAGCCGCCCGGGTCGGGTCGGCGCGATAGGCCGCGATGGCCTCGTCCACGGCGGCGTGGTCGGCGGCGAACTCGGTGGCGACCATGCGCAGGAAGCTCGCCCGCTCGGGCCGGGCGAGGCTGGCGTAGCGGTCGAGGATGAGGCGGGCGAGGGCGACGCCGGAAGCCTCGCCGCGCCGGGAGATGAGATCCTCGCAGAGCTTGACCAGCTCCCCCGCGTTGGCGCGGGCGGCCAGATCCCCACGTCCGAACCCGATGAGGTCGCGGCCCCGGTCGCTGATGGTCTGCAGCAGATCGCCGAAGAAAGAGATCGCCGCCATGGAAGCCGCCTGTCCCCGTACCGACACCCGAACCGGGCGGGCCCGTCCCGCGTAGCCGCGCACGGCTCGGCGGACAATCTATGACGGCCGGCCGCGAAGGACCAGAGACCTAAGCCAGAGAGCTGGGCAAGACTCTCGGACAAGGCTCCGGGGAGAGGACGTCACCGGGGGAGGATGCGAAGCTCAGTGCGCGCCGCCACAGACGACGACCTCGGCCCGGTCCGCCCGCTCGCGCCAATCCTCGACCCCGTGCTGGCGCGCGAAGCGCAACTCGGCCGCGCGCAGGGCCCGCATGGGATCCCGGGCCCGGACGATGTCCACCGAGCCGACGGTGAACGGCACGCCGAGGATCTGCTTGGCGAAATCGATGCGATAGTTCGACATTCCAGGCTCCGTCGTCAGGACCGGCCGGGCATCCCGGGGCAAGGGACGCGAGACGCCGACCTCCGGTTGTGATCAGACCGCAAATCCCGGCGTTTTCCAAGGGCTTGTCTCGAGTTGTGAAACCCTCGCTCGCCGGATCGTGCACGCCGCCCCTCGCAAAAAGATGGGATTGGACGTCCCATGGCGGAATGCGCCTGCGGCGACGCGTCCGGCCGGCTCGGCCCGCGGGCCTTGCGGGCGCGGCGCGCCAGGCTCTACTCCCCCGTCCCCTCCTGAGATCGGAAAGCACCCGGCCATGACAGCGATGCTCGACTTCCGCCCGGCGGCACGGCGCGCGGCATGAGCGGGGCGGCACCGGCGGCGGATCACGGCTTCACCCTCAAGGCGCGCCTCGGCCTCACCCTCATCGCCGGCGGCGCGGTGGCCAACATCTACTACAACCAGCCCCTGCTGGCCCTGCTGGTGGCGGAGTTCGGCGACCGCGCGGCCGTGCTCGTGCCGACGGCCTCCCTCGTCGGCTACGGCCTCGGCATCCTCTGCCTCGTCCCCCTCGGCGACAGCCTGCCCCGGCGCGGCCTCATCCTGGCGCAGATGCTCGGCCTCGCGGTCGCCCTCCTGGCGGCGGCGCTCAGCCCGAGCCTCGGCCTGCTGGCAGCCGCGAGCCTCGCCATCGGCTTCCTCGCCTCGGCCGCCCAGCAGGCGGTGCCCTTCGCCGCCGAGCTCGCCCCCGACGCCACGCGGGGCCGCATGGTCGGACAGGTGATGACCGGGCTCCTCAGCGGCATCCTGCTCGCCCGGACGGCGAGCGGGTTCGTCGGCGCGCAGTACGGCTGGCGCGCGGTGTTCTTCGCCGCCAGCGCCGTGGCGCTGATCATCGCCGGCGTCGCCGCCGCGACCCTGCCGCGCACGGCCCAGACCCGGCCCCTGCGCTACCGCGCCCTGATGGTGTCGATCCTCCACCTCGTGCGGACCCAGCCGGCGCTTCGCCGCTCAAGCCTGTGCCAGGGACTGCTGTTCGCGAGCTTCAACGCCTTCTGGACGACGCTCGCCCTCCTGGTGGAGGCGCCGCCCTTCGACCTGACGGCGGCGGGCGCCGGCCTGTTCGGCGTCATCGGCGTGGTCGGCGCCCTTATCGCCCCGGTCTCGGGCCGCTACACCGACCGGCGCGGCGCGCGGCCCGTGGTGGTGGCCGGCGCCCTGTTCGTGGTCGCGGCCTTCGTGGTCCTCTGGGCCGGCGGCGCCGTCTCCCTTCTAGCCGTGGGTCTCGGCGTGCTCCTCATCGACATCGGCCTCAACGGCGCGCTCATCGCCAACCAGACCCGGGTCTACGCCCTGGTCCCGGGCGCGCGCGGGCGGGTCAACACGGTGCTGTTCACGGTGATGTTCGTCTTCGGGGCGCTGGGGGCGTTCGCCGGCAGCCAAGCCTTCCTCATGGCCGGCTGGCCCGGCGTCTGCGCCGTCGGCCTCGTCCTCTCGGGCACCGGCCTTCTCGTGGCGATGCTCGAACGCGGGACGCCGAAGGCTATTTGAGGACCCGCGAGAGCCGGCACCATTCGGTCTTGTCCGCCGGCAGGCCGAAGCGCAGGCGCTGCGGTGCTGCGACGAAGCGCCGGACGTAGATCCCGGCTTCGCCCAGGCGCGCGAACAGGCCCGGCCCGTCCGAAAAGTCGGCCGTGCGGAACAGGCAGGTGCCGCCGACCACCCGGCCGCCGGCCCGGGCGATCATCCGGTCGAGGCGCCCCGCATCGGCACCGCGCTCAATGGCGGCGGTCCGGCGCCATTCGGTATCGGCGAGGGCCGCGCGGCCGATGGACAGCGCCGGCCCCGACACCGCCCAGGGGCCGAGCGCCTCGGCGATCCGAACCGCGAGAGCGGGTTCGGTCAGGGCAAAGCCGAGGCGGAGTCCGGCGAGCCCGTAGGTCTTGCCGAAGGAGCGCAGGACCACGAGGCCCGGCCGCAGATGGGGACCGAGGGTCTCGACGGCCTCCAGATCGGCAAAGGCCTCGTCCACCACCAGAAGGCCGCCGCGGGCGGCCAGCCGTTCGGCGCAGGCGAGGAGCGTGGCGGCGGGCCAGCTCCGCCCGTCCGGGTTGTTGGGGTTGACCACCACCACCACGTCTACGTCCGCGTCGAGGTCCGTTACGGCGGCGACGCTGTGCCCGGCCCGGCCCCAGGCGGCCGCGTGCTCGGCATAGGTCGGCCCGACCACGGCGACGCGGGCGAGGGGCCACAGGCGCGGCAGGGTCTCGATGAGGAGCTGCGTGCCGGGCGCCGCCACGATGCCGGCCGGATCGGCGACGCCGTAGGCCCGCGCCGCCGCCGCGTTCAGGGCAGTGAGATCGGAGGCCGACGGCAGACGCCGGAACGCGCTGGCCTCCAGGAGCGGACACGGGTAGGGCACCGGATTGATCCCCGTCGAGAGATCGACCCAAGGGGCGGCCGCATCCGGGAACAGGGCGCGCGCCGCGTCGAGATCGCCGCCATGCGCGATGGGGGCAGGCCCGCTCACCGAAACCACATGCCCTGGATCGCCCTCACCCATCCGCCCGACACGCTCGTGATCCTGCTGCTCGCGCTGACCGTCGAGGCGGCAGCCGGCTATCCGGACCGGATCTACAGGGCCCTCGGCCACCCTGTCACCTGGATCGGCGCCCTCATCGGCCGGCTCGACGGGGGCCTGAACCGGAGCGGCCCGGCCCGCCGCCGGGCCATGGGCGTGCTTGCAACCCTGACGCTTCTCACCGTGGTGGCGGCCGTCGCCCTCGGGCTGACGGCGTGCGCGTCCCTACTCGGCCCATGGGGTAGTCTCGCCATCCTCGGCCTCCTGTGCGCCAGCCTGCCGGCCCAGCGCAGCCTGCACGACCACGTCGCCCGGGTGGCGTCCGACCTGCGGAACGACGGATTAGCGGGCGGGCGCGTCGCCGTGTCGATGATCGTCGGGCGCGATCCAGACTCCCTGGACGAGGCCGGCATCTGCCGGGCGGCCATCGAGAGCCTGGCCGAAAACTTCTCCGACGGGATCGTGGCGCCGGCATTCTGGATCGGCGTCGGCGGCCTGCCGGGCGGCGCCCTCTACAAGGCGATCAATACCGCCGACAGCATGATCGGCCACCGCACCCCGCGCCACGAAGCCTATGGCTGGGCCGCCGCCCGCCTCGACGACCTCGTGAACCTCCCGGCCTCGCGGCTGGCCGGCGGCCTCATCGTCGCGGCGGCCCTGTTCCACCGCGGCGCTTCACCGGGCGCGGCATGGCGGGCCCTCCTGCGCGATGCCGAACGGCACCGCTCGCCCAATGCCGGCTGGCCCGAGGCCGCCATGGCGGGAGCCCTCGGCCTGCGGCTCGCTGGCCCGCGCGTCTACGGCGCGACCCGGGTCGAGGATGCCTGGATGGGCGATGGCCGGCCTGAGGCGGGACCGGCCGACGTGGAACGGGCGCTCGCCCTCTACCGCACCGCCTGCCTCCTGCTGTTCGGCCTTGCCGCCCTGATCCTCGCCCTCCTCACGGTTGCGCTGCTATGAGCGCGACAATGCCGCCCGTCCCCCGGAGCCCCGCCATGATCCGCCGTTCCCTCCTCGCCGCCGCATCGGGACTGGCGCTTTTCTCGCCGGCCCGGGCGCAGGTTCTGCATCCCGTGGACAAACCCTATACCGTCGGCGAGGGGCTGGCGGGCGAGATCACGAAGAAGAAGACCAAGCCGGCCGAGGACATCTCCGGGATCGCCTGCGCGCCGGCCGGGGCCGGGCCGCGCACCTGCCTCGTGGTGGACGACGAAGCCACGGGCGCGCAGTTCGTCACCCTCGACGGGACGACGCTGAATCCGGGCGCCGTCGTCGACATCGCCGGCCGCAAGCCGCCCATTGCCGCCCTCGGCGCGCCCCCGGCCACGGGCGACTGCACCCTCGGCCAGGGCGCCTACAAGGAAATGGACGGCGAGGCCGTGGCCTATGCCGCGCCCGACTTCTACGTGACCGGCTCCCATGGCTGCAGCCGGCGGGGGCGCGAGTTCAAGCTCTCCACCGCGATCCTCGCCCGCCTACGCCCCAATGCCACCGGCATGGGCGCGCGCGTGGAGACCACCTACCGCCTCGGCGATGCCCTCCGGACCGCCGACACGGTCGGTCCCTATTTCCTGAAGGATCTCGAGCCGCGCGAGGGCGGCAAGCCGCTTGCCGGCCTCAACGTCGAGGGCCTCGCGGTGATCGGCGACACCCTCTACGCGGGCCTGCGCGCGCCCGTCATCGACGGCAGGGCCTTCCTCGTCTCCGTGCCCGTCGCCCCCCTGTTCGCCCCCGGCGACGGGCCGCTTGGCGTCAAGCCCGTGACGATTCCCCTCGACCTCGGGCCTGAGGCCGGCATCCGCGATCTCACGGCCCTGCCCGACGGGCGCCTCCTCGTGCTCTCGGGCCCGACCCGCAACGGGTTGTCCGTGCCCTACGGCCTGTTCCTCGCCGAGCTGCCCTCGGGCAAGGTGACGTCGCTCGGCACCCTCGCGCCGCTTGATGGCGACGAGGTCAGGGGCAAACCCGAGGGCCTCGTGCGCCTCGGCCCCGGCCGGGTGCTCGTGGTATTCGACAGCGTGCTCAACGGGGGCCCGCGCGAATACGCGGTGGCGATTCCGTAGGCGGCGGCCTCAGCGCGCCGCCACGGACGGGCCGGGCACCGATTCCGGGCGAGGGCCCGATGGCACGCTCCGCCGCGCGGCGTCGCGGCGCAGTGCCGAGAGCACCACGAACATCAGGCTCGCCCCGAGCGCCAGGCAGGCGGCCAGGAAGTACATCGGTGCGAGGTCGCTGCCGGTGCGGTCGCGGATGAGCGGCACGGTATTCTGCGCGATGAAGCCGCCGAGGTTGCCCACCGAGTTGATGGCTGCGATCCCGGCGGCCGCGCTCGCCCCCTTGAGGAAGGTCGCCGGCAGGGACCAGAACACCGGCTGGGCCGAGAACATCCCGGCGGCCGCGACGCACAGGCAGGCGAATTTCAGCGCCGCCCCCGGCAGCACGACGCTGAGCACGAGGGCCGCCGCCGCCACGAGCCCCGGCACCACCACGTGCCAGACCTGATCGCCGGAGCGGGCCGCGCGGCGGGGCACCCACCATAGGGCGAAGGCGGTGACCACCCACGGGATGATGTTGATGACGCCGTTGAGGGTGTTCGAGACCTGAAAGCTGCGCACCACCGTCGGCAGCCAGTAGCTCAGGCCGTAGGCGGCGAGCGGAAACGCGATGTAGACCGACGCCAGCATCCAGACCCGCCGGTCGAGAAGAGCGGCGAACGGGTTGCCGTGCTCCACCTGCCCCCCGGCCTCGCGCTCGAAGGCGAGGGTGCGGGCGAGCCAGTCGCGGCCCTCGCGGGAGAGCCAGGGCGCCTGCTCCGGCCCGTCCGGCAGGATGCGCAGGACCACGACGGCGAGGGCCAGGGCGGGCAAGCCGGTGGCGACGAACACCCATTGCCAGCCCTTGAGGCCAAGGAGCCCGTCGAGGTCGAGGAGCGCGCCGCCGATGGCCGCGCCCACGGCGTTGGCGACCGCGCTCGCGATCATGAACCAGCCGATCATCCGGGCGCGGTGGGATTGCGGGAACCACAGGGTCAGGGCGAACAGCACGCCCGGAAAGAAGCCGGCCTCGGCCACCCCGAGGAGGAAGCGCAGGGCGTAGAACATCGCCGTGTTCTGGGTGAAGCCCAGCAGAATCGTGATCAGCCCCCAGGTGAGCATGATCCGGGCGAACCAGCGCCGGGCCCCCACCCGCTCCATGATCACGTTGGAGGGCACCTCGAACAGGAAGTAGCCGAGGAAGAACAGCGACGCCCCGAGGCCGTAGGCGCTCTCGCTCAGGCCGAGATCGCCGACCATCTGGAGCTTGGCGTAGGAGATGTTCTGCCGGTCGATATAGGCGATGAGGTACATCAGCCCGAGCAGCGGCATCAGCCGGAGCGTGACCGTGCGGACCGTGTCGTGCGCCAGGCGCGCATCGACCTGCGGGGGCGGCGGCGTCATCGGGCGTATCCTCGCGTGCCCGTTCTGACCGGGCTTCGATCCCGAGCCTACGACGGTCAGGCGCTACAACGCCAGGGTGAACAGGCGGTCGCAATCTACGTGGGTTTCGAGATGATCGGCGAGCGCATCGAGCACCGTCTCGATCCCCGCCTCGTAGGCCTCGCCGCCGGCCACGGCGCCGAGGCGTCCGAGCCACGCGCCCCGCTGGGCATCGTCGGCGAACAGGCCGTGGACGTAGGTGCCGGCAACCCGCCCGTCGGCCGAGAGCGCCCCATCCCGGCGCCCATCGGCGAACCGGATCAAAGGGCGCGCGGCGTCGGGGCCGTGGGTGTCGCCCACATGCATCTCGTAGCCGGCGAACGGGACGCCATCGGGGAGCGTGGTGCCGGTGACGGCCTGCAGGCGCTTGACCGGTGTCATCACCGTCTCGACGTCGAGGAGGCCGAGGCCCGGCACCGTGCGGGGCGTGCCCTCGATCCCGTGCGGGTCGGCGAGGGTCCGCCCGAGCATCTGGTAGCCGCCGCAGAGCCCCAGCACCCGGCCGCCGCGTCGGACATGGGCGTGGAGATCGACGTCCCAGCCCTGATCCCGAAAGACGTCGAGGTCCGCAATGGTGGTCTTTGAGCCCGGCAGGAGCACGAGGTCGCAGACGGGGATCGGCTCGCCCGGCCGCACCAGGACCACGGACACGTTCGGCTCACCCCGCAGGGGATCGAGGTCGTCGAAATTGGCGATGCGCGGCAGGACCGGCACGGCCACCACCTTGCGTCCGATTTCCCCAGCCTCGGAGCCGGCAAGTCCCAAAACATCCTCGGCCGGCAGGCGGGCGGCCTGCGGAAAATGCGGGATCAGGCCGAGGCTCGGCCAGCCCGTGTGCGCCGCGATGAGAGCCATCCCATCGGAGAACAGGCTCGGGTCGCCGCGAAAGCGGTTGACGAGGAAGCCCCGGATCATCGCCGCGTCGTCGGGATCGATCACCGCTTTCGTCCCGACGAGGCTGGCGATGACCCCGCCCCGGTCGATGTCGCCGAGCAGGATCACCGGCGTGTTCGAGGCGCGGGCGAATCCCATGTTGGCGATGTCGCCGGCCCGCAGGTTGACCTCGGATGCCGAGCCCGCACCCTCGACGACGACGAGATCGGCCTGGGCCTTCAGGTGCGAAAAGCTCTCCAGCACGGCGGCGAGGAGGCGCGGCTTCCAGCCCTGGTAGTCGCGGGCCGTGGCCTGGCCGACCATGCGGCCCTGCACCACGATCTGGCTGCCGGTCTCGCTCTGGGGCTTGAGGAGCACCGGGTTCATGTGGACGGAGGGCGCCACCCCGGCCGCCCGCGCCTGGAGCGCCTGCGCCCGGCCGATCTCGCCGCCCTCGGCCGTCACGGCGGCGTTGTTCGACATGTTCTGCGGCTTGAACGGGCGCACCGTCAGCCCGCGCCGGACGAAGGCCCGGCACAGGCCGGCGACGACGAGGGACTTGCCGACATCCGAGCCCGTGCCCTGGATCATGATGGCGCGGGTCATCGGAGGGTCCTGCGACTGGGGGGCGAGGCTCCGTCGGATCGCGGACGTATCCGGATCAACGCCGAAGAGACTGGGTCGCCTTTTGCTGCTGATCGAGGACACTGGCAATCAAGGCGTCGCATTCCGGCTTCGGGCCCCGGCACAGGGCCCGCAACTGGACGACGACCTTGCCATCCTCCTGGACGACCTTGCGGCAGATGTAGGCGGGAAACCGGCCTCCGCTCGGCTTGGCGAAGGTCCACAGGATCATGTTGGCCGGATCGTCCACGGCGACGAAACTTGGGTTGTCCAGGATCACGCGACCGCCGGCCTTCGCCTGGATGTCCCGCACCATCTGCTCGATGGACACGACCTCGTGGCCGCACAGGGCTTCCGCGCTTGCAGGCACCGGCATCGCCAGGGGACCCGCGAGAAGCGGCATGAGAACCGTCCTGAGGCGCATCGCTTCAACTCCGAATTGCACCGGAACGATTACGCAACGTCCCCGGCGCGGGATCAAGCGGAAAGCGTTGACGCCAGCGGCTTGTGCCTAGAACTCGATCCCCTCCTGCGCCTTCACCCCGGCGGCGAAATGGTGCTTCACGGCTGTCATCTCGGTCACGAGGTCGGCGGCCTCGATGAGGGCCGGCTTGGCGTTGCGGCCCGTGACGATGACGTGGAGGTCCGGCCGGCGCGCCCGGAACGCCGCCACCACGTCGGCGAGGGGCAGGTAGTCGTAGCGGAGCGCGATGTTGAGCTCGTCCAGCACCACGAGGCGGATGGTCGGGTCGGCCATGAGGTCGAGGGCTTTCGCCCAGGCGTGCTCGGCCGCCGCGATGTCGCGGGCCTTGTCCTGGGTCTCCCAGGTGAAGCCCTCGCCCAGGGTGTGCCAGTCGATCCGATCGCCGAAGGCTTTCAGCGCGTGCTTCTCGCCCGTGTCCCAGGCGCCCTTGATGAACTGCACCACGCCGACGCGCCAGCCGTGGCCCAGCGCCCGCAGCATCAGCCCGAGGGCCGCCGTGGTCTTGCCCTTGCCGGGGCCGGTGTTGACGATGAGGAGGCCCTTCTCGATGGTCTTCTCCGCCACCTCGGCATCCTGCACGGCTTTCCGCTTCTCCATCTTTTCGCGGTGGCGGTCGGCTTCGGTCATGGGGTCGCTCCGGGTTGGGGTTTCACGATCATCGGCAGGCCCGCCACCATGAACACGACGCGGTCGGCCTGGGCCGCCAAGCGCTGGTGCAGGCGGCCCGCCGCATCGCGGAACCGGCGGGCCAGCGCGTTGTCCGGCACGATGCCGAGGCCGACCTCATTGCCGACCAGCACCACCGGTCCCGGCGCCCCGGCGCAGGCGGCGAGGAGCGCTCCGCTGGCAGCCTCGACATCGGCCTCCGCCAGGATGAGGTTGGTGAGCCAGAGGGTGAGGCAATCGACCAGCACCGGGCCCCGCGAGGCCGCCACGGCCTCGGGCAGAGCCATCGGCACGTCCCGCGTGATCCAGTCGGCCGAGCGCCGGTCGCGATGGAGGGCGATGCGGTCGCGCATCTCGTCGTCCCAGGCCTGGGCGGTGGCGAGGTACAGCCACGGCGCCGGGCAGGCCTCGATCAGGCCCTCGGCATGGACGCTCTTGCCCGAGCGCGCACCGCCGAGAACCAGGGTGGTGTGGGGCGAGGGCTGGCGCATGGCGCATCCTTAGCCCGAAACGCGGTTCTGTGGTCAAAGGGGTTCGAAACGGCGCGACGGCGCGTTGTCAGGCCTCGCGCGACCGCGTAGAAGCTGAAGATCGGACGGTGCCCCGGCGACGGGGTGAAAAGGGAACGCGGTGAGGGGCGAGCGCCTTGAAACCGCGGCTGCCCCCGCAACTGTGAGCGGCGACGGGCCTGCCATCGGCCACTGGAGCGATCCGGGAAGGCGGCAGGACCGGATAACCCGCGAGCCAGGAGACCTGCCGTCCGACACCGGGGACCTTTACGTCCTCACCTTCGACCACGGCCGCCGGCGGGGCGGCCAGGAGATCAACCAATGTCGACCAACACCCTCGCTCTCGCCGGCACCCGCACCAACGAGCGCCTCGGCGCCGTGCTCGTCGCTGCGTTCCTCGGCCTCGGCCTCGTGTTCATGGCGGGCTTCGCCCCGGCGATGGCGCTCCACAATGCGGCGCACGACTTCCGCCACACTCAGAATTTCCCCTGCCACTGAGCGTCTAGCGCCAGGGTAGACACCCCATGATCATCCGGCTCGTGTCGGCGGCTCTCGTCGCCGGCTTCCTCGCGGCTGTGGTCGCGACGGGCCTGCAGCTCGCGCTCACCTCGCCGCTCATCATCGCGGCCGAGCGCTACGAGACGCAGGCTTCCCTCTCCGCGCCCACTTTCGTGTCCCTCGTCGTGCGTGTGCACGGCGGACACGACCACGGCGCGAAGGACCCGGCCGTCTCCGGCGGCGAAACCGCCTCCGAGTGGCAGCCCGGCCCCGGCCTGCCCCGCATGGTGTTCACCGCGCTCGCCACCCTCGTCGGCGGCGTCGGCTACGCCCTGCTGCTCGGCGCGGTCCTCCTCGCCGTCGGCCGCGAACCGACCCCCGAGACCGGCCTGCGCTTCGCCGTTGCCGGCTTCCTCGCGGTCGCCCTCGCACCCGCCCTCGGCCTGCCGCCGGAACTGCCGGGGATGGAGGCGGCGCCGCTGGCCGACCGCCAGTTCTGGTGGGTGATGACCGCCACCGCCACGGCCATGGGGCTCTATCTCATCGCCATCCGGCGCGCGCCGATCTCCATCGCGGGCGGCCTCGTGCTCCTCGTGGCGCCGCATCTGGCCGGCGCGCCGGAGACGAGCCACGCCGCCTCCGCCCTGCCGGCGGGCTACGCGGCGCAGTTCGCCGCGCGCTCGCTCGGGATCGCCTTCGTGTTCTGGGCGGTGATCGGGCTGGCCTATGGCTGGGCCTGGAGCCTGTTCGGGCGCAGGACGGTGGTGCATGCCTGAGGACGTCACCCTCTACGTTTGCACCGCCTGCCGCGCGGCCGGCGATGCGACCGAGCCCCGCGCCGGCGCCCGCCTCCTGAGCGCCCTGCGCGACGCGGTCGCCGAGCACGGCCAGCCCGGCCTGCGCATCGAGGGCGTCGAGTGCCTCTCCGTGTGCAAGCGGCCCTGCACGGTCGCCGTCGCCTCGCAAGGGCGCTGGACCTACGTCTACGGCGACCTCGACGCCACCGAATCGGCCCGCACCATCCTCGAGGGCGTCGGCCTCTACGGTGAGACGCCGGACGGCATCGTGCCGTGGAAGGCGCGGCCCCAGGAATTCCGCAAGGGCGTCGTCGCCCGCATCCCGCCGCTTACGACACCGGACGCCGCCACATGAGCCTCGTGGACAAGATCCCCTGCACCATCGTCACCGGCTTCCTCGGGGCCGGCAAGACCACCCTCGTGCGCCACCTCGTCGAGAACGCGAACGGCCGGCGGCTGGCCATCATCGTCAACGAGTTCGGCGATATCGGCTTCGACGGCTCCTTCCTCGCCGCCTGCGGCATCGAGGGCTGCCAGGACGAGGACATCGTCGAACTCGCCAACGGCTGCATCTGCTGCACCGTCGCCGACGACTTCGTCCCCGCCCTCAACAAGCTTCTCGACCGGGCCGACCCGCCGACCCACATCCTCATCGAGACCTCGGGCCTCGCCCTGCCGAAACCCCTCGTGCAGGCGTTCCAGTGGCCGGCGATCCGCTCGCGGGTGACGGTGGACGGCGTCATCGCGGTCATCGACGGCCCGGCCGTGGCGGCGGGCTTCTTCGCCGACGATCCGGCGGCTTCCGCCGCCCAGCGCGCCGAGGACGCAAACGTCGATCACGACAATCCCCTCGAAGAGGTGTTCGAGGACCAGATCCTCTGCGCCGACCTCGTGGTGATGAACAAGGCCGACCTCCTCGATGCCGCCGGCCGCGAGAAGGTCCGCGCCGAGGTGCAGGCCCACCTGCCCCGCGCCGTGAAGATGGTGGAGGCCGAGCACGGCCGCCTCGACCCGCGCGTCGTCCTCGGCCTCGGCGCCGCCGCCGAGGACGACCTCGACGCCCGCCCTTCCCACCACGGCGAGGGTGAGGACCACGATCACGACGATTTCGACTCCGTTGCGCTCCCCGTTGCCACCGCCGCCACGGCCGAGGACCTGGCGATCCGCGTGGCCCGGGCCGCCGAGACCCCCGGCGTCCTGCGCATCAAGGGCTTCGCCGAAGTCACCGGCAAGCCCATGCGCCTCGTGGTCCAGGGTGTCGGCGCCCGTATCGCGCACCATTACGACCGGCCCTGGAAGGGCACGGAAGCCCGCGACGGCCGCCTCGTGGTGATCGGCCTCAAGGGCTTCGACCAGGGCGCGGTCGCCGCCGCCCTGGCGGGATGAGCGGCATGGCGGGACGGCGCAGCTTCGTCGCGGCGACCCTGGGGCTCGCCGCGCTACTCGGGATCGGGGGCTGCTCCGACGCGCGCCCGCCCGCGCCCGAGGCTGCCAGCCCGCTGCCGTTGGTCCAGGCCCAGCGAAGCGTCACCGCCAAGCTCGCCTTCACGCACGATCTGACCATCGGCCTGCCGCCCGACCGGGTGGCGGCGCATTTCACGGCGGCGCGCGACCGTTGCGCGAGCGACACGGGCCTCGGCTGCGTCCTCGTGTCGTCGTCCATCGATGACGGCCCGCGCCCCCTCGGCCGCCCGCAGGCGCACCTCCAGGTCCGCCTGCCGCACGTCTCCGTTTCCGCCTACGTGGCGTTCCTCACCGCCCCCCTGCCGGGCGAGACGGCGGGCGATGTCGTCCTGCGCCGCCAGGCGACGCGGGCCGACGACCTGACCACGCCCATCGAGGACGGCGAACGCCGGCTCGCGCAGCTCGCCGCCTATCGCGGCCGCCTCGACGAGTTGGCGGCCAAGCCCGACACGCGGGTGGAGGACCTCATCCGCATCGCCGGGGAGCTGTCCCAGGTCCAGTCCCAGATCGAGGCGACCGAGGCCAGGCAGCGCGGCCTTCAGCAGCGCGTGGACACCGAGATCGTGTCCGTCTCCTTCCGCTCCGACGGCGCCCGCGCGGGCGCCTTCGCCCCGGTGGAAGAAGCCTGGAGCCAGGCCGGCCGGACCTTCGGCGCCAGCGCGGGCGACGCCCTGCGCTTCGCCGTCGCCAGCCTGCCCTGGCTTCCCGTGGCGGCGATCGGGCTTCTCCTCGTCCGCGTGCTCTGGCGCCTTCGCCGGCGCCGGCGGGCCCGGATCGGCCGGCCCCTCACGGAGGCGCAGCCGTGAGGTTGCGCATCCCGCCATGCACCTGATCCGCATCGACACGGTCTCCCTCGACGAGGGCGAAGCCGCCATCGATCTCGGTCAGGCGCCGGGCGACATCGTGTTTCTGTCGTTCACGGATTCCGACCTGTTCGGGGTGGCCGGCGCCTACGCGCAGGCCTTTCCGCAGGCCAGCGAAGGCCAGACGCCAACTCTGCGGCTCGCGAAACTCGCAAAACTCCGCCATCCCATGTCGGTGGATCTCTACGTCGACGGCGTGATCGCCCGCTCGAAGATCGTCGTGATCCGCTGCCTCGGCGGCCTCGATTACTGGCGCTACGGCATCGAGCGCGCCGCCGCCGCCGCGCGGACCAACGGGGTGCGCCTCGTGGTCCTGCCGGGCGACGACCGGCCCGACACCCGCCTCGACGCCTTCTCGACGGCGCCCGAGCTGGCGCCCGTCCTCGACGCCTATTTCCGGGCCGGGGGCGCGGACAACCTGCGCCGGATGCTCGGACGGCTCGCCGCCGAGATCGGGTTTCCCGCCACCGTGGAGGAACCGCAGGCCCTGCCGCGCGGCTTCGTCTGCTGCCCCGGCTGCGGCCCCATCGACCGCGACCGGGCGCTCGCCGCCGGGCGGCCCCTCCGGCCCGGCGCGGCGCCGCTCGCCCTCCTCGTCGTCTACCGCTCGGCGATTCTGTCGGGCGACACCGCCCCCCTCGCGGCCCTGGGCGACGCCCTCCAGGCACGCGGCCTGCAGGTGGTGGCCGTCGCCGTATCGAGCCTCAAGGACCCGGCGGCCCTGGACGCGTTGCGCCGGACCATCGCGGCGCAAAAGCCCGACCTCGTCGTCGCCGCGACCGCCTTCTCGGCCCGCGAGGATGCGGGATTCGTCCTCGACGGCGCCGATTGCCCGGTGATCCAGGCCTACACCATCGGCGCCGCCCGGGCCGCCTGGGCAGCCTCGGCCCGGGGGATGTCGGCGGCCGACCTCGCCATGCAGGTGGCGCTGCCGGAATTCGACGGACGGCTCGCGGGCTTCCCGATCTCGTTCAAGGAGGACGGCCCGGAGATCGACGGTTTCTCCGAGCGCCGGGCGCGGCCCTACGCCGAGGGCATTGCGGCACTGGCCGACCGGGCGGCGGCCTGGGTGCGGCTCGCGCGCCTGCCCCGGACGGAACGGCGGCTCGCCGTGGTGCTCTCGGACTACCCGGCCCGCGGCGGCCGGGCCGGCTTCGCCGTCGGCCTCGACACGCCCGAAAGCGCGTGCGCCATCGTGTCGGACCTGGCGGCGGTCGGCTACGCCGCCGGTCCCCTGCCGGAAGCCGACGCGGTGATGCGCGCCCTGACTCACGGGCCGCGCGATTTCGTGGTGTCCCTCGACGCCTACCGGGGCTGGTTCGCGGGCTTGCCCGAGGCCGATCGGGCCGAATTGATCACCTGCTGGGGTGAGCCCGAGGCCGACCCGCTCTGCCGGAATGGCGCGTTTCGCTTTCCCATCGTTTTCGCGACCGGCCCGGGGAACGACGTCGCAAGTGGATCCTCCGAGCCGAATGACGCGCGCAACAGGCCCCCTCTCCTGGAAGGAGAGGGACCCGCGAGCGATCCGGCCGCCCAGGCGAACCTGTTTCAAAACGACGGGGAGCAAAGGATTAGACCGACAGGCCGCGTCGCCCTCTTCCTCCAGCCCGATCGCGGCCGGGCCGCCGACCGCAAGGCCGGCTATCACGACCCCGACGCGGTCCCGAGCCACGCCTACCTCGCCTTCCACCTCGGCCTGCGAGAGACCTTCGACGCCCTGATCCACCTCGGCACCCACGGCACCACCGAGTGGCTGCCGGGGAAGGCCGTCGCCCTGTCACCCGGGTGCTGGCCGGCCCGGGCCGTGGGCGCCCTGCCGGTGGTGTACCCGTTCATCGTCGACGATCCCGGCGAGGCCGCTCCCCTCAAGCGACGCCTCGGCGGGGTGGCGCTCGGCCACCTCACGCCGCAGACGGAGTGCGCGGGCCTCGACCCCGCAGCCGCGCACCTGCGCGACCTCGTGGAAGAGTACTCGGCGGCGAGCGTCCTCGATCCGCGCCGCGCCGCGATCATCGCCCGTACCATCCTGGACGAGGCGGAATCCGCCGGGCTCCTCGCCTCGGCCGGCATCGATGCCGGCACCGCCATGCCCGACGCCCTGGCGGCCCTCGACGCGCATCTCTGCGATCTCGGCGAGGTCACCACCCGCGACGGACTTCACGTCTTCGGCCGCGCCGCGCCCGAGGCCTCCGAAGCGGTGGCCGCGTGCGCCACGGCCGAGCGCGACGGCCTGCTCACCGCCCTCGACGGGCGCTTCGTGGCGCCCGGCCCCGCCGGCTCGCCGTCGCGCGGGCGCACGGACGTGATGCCGACGGGGCGCAACCTCACCACCCTCGATCCGCGCAGCCTGCCGACCCGCGCCGCGACGACCCTGGGGGCCAAGGCCGCCGACGCCGTGGTGCGGCGCTACCTGCAGGACGAGGGCGAATACCCCGCCCGCATCGTCATGGACCTGTGGGCCTCCCCGACCCTTCGCACCGGCGGCGAGGACGTCGCCCACGCCCTGGCGCTCATGGGCGTGCGCCCGGTCTGGGACCACGCCTCGACCCGCGTCACCGGTTTCGAGGTGCTGCCCCTGGCGCTGCTCGACCGGCCGCGCATCGACGTGACCGTGCGGGTCTCGGGCGCCTTTCGCGATACCTTTCCCGACACCCTGGCGCTCCTCGCCCGCGCGGCGGACTCCGTCGCGATGCGCGACGAGGAAGACAGCGAGAATCCCCTGGCCGCCGCCCGCCGCCGGGGCGAGGCCGCACCCCGCGTCTACGGCGCGGCCCCCGGCCATTACGGCGCCGGGGCCGGCGGGCTCGCCCTCGACGGCGCCTGGGACGGCCGCGACGACCTCGGCCGCGCCTATCTGGAGGCCACCTCGTACGCCTATGGCGGCGCCGAGGACGTCGCCGATGCCGGGTTCGCCGCCCGCGTCGCGCAGGCCGACGCCTACGTCCACGCCTTCGACGTCGCCGAGCGCGACCTGCTCGATGGCGACGCCGCCGCCGAGGCCATGGGCGGGTTTTCCGCCGCCGCAGCGCTGACCGGGGCGAGCCCCACCCTCTACAGCCTCGACGTGGGCACGCCCGAATCGCCAAAAGCCCGCACGGCCCGAGAGGACGCCGCCCGGTTGATCCGCGGCAAGCTCGCCCATCCGCGCTGGATCGCGACGCAGCTGCGCCACGGTTATCGCGGCGCCCAGGAACTGGCGCAGGGGGTCGATGCGGTCTTCGTGCTGGCCGCCACCACGGACGCCGTGTCGAATGCCGACCTCGACCGGCTCTACGGCGCGATGATCGCCGACCCGGACACTTTCGAGGCCCTGCGCGCCGCCAACCCGGAGGCGGCCCGCGCCATCCTCGAGCGGTTCGACGAAGCCCGCCGGCGCGGCCTGTGGACGACCCGCCGCAACGCCATGGCGGCCGACGAGCTCATGCCAGGTAAACTTTTGCCGGAGGCGGCCGAGTGAGCGTCGCGCGCCGCGTCCTCCCCGAGGCGCCGAGCCGGCGCGGCTGGTGCCCGAGCCTCGCCCGGCCGATGCAGACGGGCGACGGGCTCCTGGCCCGGGTTCACCCGCCGCTCGGGCGCCTCACCGCCGCCCAGGCGCGAGCCGTGGCCGCGGGCGCGCGCCGGTTCGGCAACGGCCATGTCGACGTCACCGCGCGGGCCAATCTCCAGATCCGCGGCGTCACGCCGGAAACGCAAGGGCCGCTCGCCCGCCATCTCATGGCCGTCGGTCTCGGCGATGTCCGCGCCGATGGCGGTCCGCAGCGCCTGACCCTGACCGCGCCGCTGTTCGACCTCGATACCCTGGCCGAGGCCGTGGAGGCCCTCGGCCGCGCGGTGCCCGGCCTGCCGCCCAAGACCCTCGTGGCCATCGAGGACGGGGGCCGCTTCGGGCTCGGCGAGGCCGACGCCGACATCCACCTCCGGGTCGTCGCCCCCCACGGCGTCGCCTGGGCGCTTGCCGGACCGGACGGACCGGTCTGGTCCGCGCCGGTGCCGCCGGCGCAGGTCCTCGCCCGCGTCTCGCACTGCCTCCACGCCCTGGCCGAAAGCGGCGTCCGGCGCATGCGCGACCTCGACGCCGCACACCGCGACAGGCTCGTGGGCGCGCCGATGCCGGCCCCCACCCCCATCCAGCCCATGGCGCCGGGTCTGCACGATTTCGGCGACGGCCGTACGGCGCTCGCCGTCGAGGCCGCCTTCGGGCGCTGTACGGCGGACGGCCTCGACCGCCTGGCGGATTGGACCGAGCGGCTCGCATCGCCCCACCTCGCCCTCGGCCAGACCCGAGGCTTCGTCCTCGTGACCCGGGAGCGCGAGGGTGCCCGGATGGTCCTCGACGCGCTCGGCGGACAGGGGTTCATCCACGCCGCCGACGATCCGCGCGGGCACGTCGCCGCCTGCCCCGGCGCACCGGCCTGCGCCTCGGGCTCGACGCCGACGCTCGATGACGCCGCCCGCCTGGCCGAGGCCCTCAGGGGCACGGGGATCGACGCCCATGTCTCGGGCTGTGCCAAGGGCTGCGCCCATCCGGGCCCCGCCGCCCTCACCCTCGTCGGCCGCGCCGGGCGCTACGGCATCGTCCTCCACGGCCGCCCCGATGGCGAGCCGGCGATGCAACTCACTTTCGAGGCCGCGCTGGACCGCGTAAGGAGGGCCGATTCAGCCGGTACCCTCGACCGGGCCTTTGCCCTCGACCAAGCATTCAGGACCCCCATCCCATGAGTTCGCGCCTCGACTATCTGCGCGACGGGCAGGCGATCTACGCCCGTTCCTTCGCGATGATCCGCGCCGAGGCGGACCTCGCCCGCTTCCACGGCACCGCCGAGCGAGTGGTGGTGCGGATGATCCACGCCTGCGGCATGACCGACCTCCCCCGCGACGTGGAGGCCTCGGACGACTTCGCGCCGGCCGGCGAAGCGGCCCTGAAGGCCGGCGCGCCGATCCTGTGCGATGTCCGCATGGTGGCCGACGGCGTCACCCGGTCGCGCCTGCCGGCGAACAACCGGGTGATCTGCACGCTGAGCGACCCGCGCGTGGCCGACATGGCCGCCGCCATGGGCACCACGCGCTCGGCCGCCGCCATGGAATTGTGGCGCGAGCACCTGCCCGGCAGCGTCGTGGCGGTGGGCAACGCCCCGACCTCGCTGTTCCGGCTCCTCGAACTCCTGGACGAGGGGATCGCCCCGCCGGCGGCCGTCATCGGCATCCCCGTGGGATTCGTGGGTGCCGCCGAATCGAAGGAGGCCCTGGCCCGCGACGGCCGGGTGCCCTTCATCGTGGTGCATGGGCGGCGCGGCGGCAGCGCCATGACGGCCGCCGCCATCAACGCCCTGGCGCAGGAGATCGAGTGATGGAGGCGGGCGCCCCCCTCCCCCCGGTCGATCCCCGCGAAGCGACCGCGATGCCCGTGGCGAAGATCACCGGCACCCTGTTCGGCGTCGGCATGGGCCCCGGCGAGCCGGACTACCTCACCGTGCGGGCCATGAAGGTTCTGCAGGCGGCGCCCGTCCTCGTGCATTTCTGCAAGAAGGGCCGGCGCGGCAACGCCCGCACCATCGCGGACGCGGTGCTGAAGTCCGAACCGGCGCGCGAATTCCCCCTCGCCTACCCCTACACCACCGAACTGCACCCCGATCATCCCGACTACGTCGCGGCGCTGGCGAGTTTCTACGACGACGCGGCAGGGCAGCTCGCCGACCATCTCGGCGCGGGGCGCGACGTCGCGATCCTCAGCGAGGGCGATCCGTTCTTCTACGGCTCGTTCATGCACCTGTGGCGCCGCCTCAAGGACCGCTTCCCCGTGGAGGTGGTGCCGGGCGTCACCGGCATGTCGGGCTGCTGGACCCGGGCCGGCACGCCCATCACCTGGGGCGACGACGTACTCACAATCCTGCCCGCGACCCTGCCGCACGCCGCCCTCGTCGCGCGGCTGGCCCACACCGACGCCGCCGTGATCATGAAGCTCGGCCGCCACCTGCCGAAGGTCCGCGCGGCGCTCAGTGAGGCCGGGGTGCTGGGGCGCGCGGTCTACGTCGAGCGCGGCACCATGGCGGGCGAGCGCGTGGTGGCCCTCAAGGACAAGACCGACGACGCGGCGCCCTACTTCTCCATGGTGCTCCTGCCCGGCGAAGGCCGCCGGCCGTGACCGGATCCGTCACGGTCATCGGCCTCGGACCGGGCGACCCGAACCTGCTGACCCGGGCCGCCGAGGCGGCGCTCGCCCGGGCCCAGGACCTCATCGGCTACATCCCCTACGTCGCCCGGGTGCCCGAGCGGCCGGGCCTGACCCGGCACGCCAGCGACAACCGCGTCGAGGTGGACCGCGCCCGCCACGCCCTCGAACTCGCCGCCGCCGGCCGCCACGTCGCGGTGGTCTCGGGCGGCGATCCCGGCGTCTTCGCCATGGCGGCGGCGGTCTTCGAGGCGGTGGAGGCCGGCGATCCGGCCTGGGCGCAGCTCACCATCACCGTCGAGCCCGGCATCACCGCCATGCTGGCCGCCGCCGCCCGCCTCGGTGCGCCGCTGGGCGGCGACTTCTGCGCCCTATCGCTGTCGGACAACCTGAAGCCCTGGGAGGTCATCACCGCCCGGCTCGAGGCGGTGCTGCGGGCCGATTTCGTAGTCAGCCTCTACAACCCGATCTCGAAGGCGCGGCCGTGGCAGCTCGGCCGGACGCTCGCGCTGGCGGCCGAGATCCGCGCGCCCGACACCCCGGTGATCTTCGCCCGCGCCGTCTCGCGCCCCGACGAGAGGCTCCACGTCCTCACCCTGGCGGAGGCGCGCGAAACCGCGGCCGACATGGCCACCCTGGTGATCATCGGCGCCTCGGCGACCCGCCTGATCCCGCGCGGGGACGGTGTTCGACCCTACGTCTACACCCCGCGCAGCGTGCCGGCGTGACGCCGCCGGCCTATCGGACCCGTGCCGGTGCCGGGGCGGTTGCGATCCTTCCCAAGCACACTCGGATCAGGCGCGGGTCCCCTCTCCTGGAAGGCGGGGGTCAGCGCGTGGATCGAGCGATCGCATCTCCACGGTCGGAGAACCGTGTTTCCGTTCGGATAGGCCGCTTATCGGGTCGCCAGCCACGCCAGGGCACCCGCCGCGTCGGCCACGCTCGGCACGTCGGGTTTTGGCTGCCGGGCCACCATCACCACCGGCAGGCCCAACCCCCGCGCAGCAGAGATCTTGCCGTAGGTGGCCGCCCCGCCGGAATTCTTGCTCACCAGAACGTCGATGCCCTGATCGCGCAGGAAGGCCACCTCGTCGGCCTCCGCGAAGGGACCGCGCGCGGAGATCGCCGTAAGGCGCGGTACGGCCAGGTCCACGGGCTCGATGGACCGGACGAAGTAATCGTGCTGCGGCGCCGCCGCGAAGACCCCGACCTCCTGGCGCCCCACCGTCAGGAAGACCCGGCACGGCACGGCGCCGAGGGCGTTTACGGCGGCCGCCATATCGGCGGCCTCCCGCCAGCGATCCCCCGGCACCGGCCCCCAGGCCGGGCGGCGGATGGCGAGCAGCGCCGTGCCGGTGCGGGCGCAGGCCCCGGCCGCGTTGGCGGCGATGCGGGCGGCGAACGGGTGGGTCGCGTCGATGACGTGGGTGATGCGGTTCCGCTCGATCCAGTCCGTGAGCCCGTCGACCCCGCCGAACCCGCCGATGCGGGTCGGCACGGGCTCGGCCTTCGGCGCCATGGTGCGGCCGGCGAGCGACAGGGTGGGCTCAAAGCCGGGCGGCAGGCCCCGCACCAGGGCGCTCGCCTCGCCGGTGCCGCCGAGGATGAGGAGACGCTTGACCATGGGATGCGTTGTCCATGAGCCCTGAGCCCGTGTCGAGCCGGCCGTGGCTCACCCTCGTGGGCATCGGCGAGGATGGTCGCGCCGGCTTGAGCTCGGCGGCCGGCGCCGCCCTCGACGCGGCCGAATGCGTCTATGGCGGACGTCGGCATTTCGCCCTCGCCGGGGACCTCGCCGCCGAGACTCGCCTCTGGCCGAGCCCGATCGCGGACGCTTATCCGGGCATCCTGGCCCGGCGCGGCCGGCCGACCTGCATCCTCGCCACGGGTGATCCGTTCCATTACGGCATCGGCGCCGAGATCGCCCGCCTCGTGCCGGCGGACGAGTTGCGGGTGTTTGCCCAACCCTCCGCCTTCAGCCTCGCCTGCGCCCGCCTCGGCTGGGCGATCGCCGAGACCGGCTGCCTCACCCTGCACGGGCGGGCGCTGCCGAATCTCGTGCCGCACCTCCAGCCCGGCGCCCGCCTCCTCGTCCTGAGCTGGGACGGCACGACGCCGGCCGCCGTGGCCGCCCTGCTCACCGAGCGGGGTTTCGGCGGTTCGACCCTCACGGTGCTGGAGGCCATGGGCGGTTCGCGCGAGCGCAGCCGCAGCGCACAAGCCGAAGGCTTCGATCTCGAAGACATCGATCCCCTCAACACCTTAGGCATCGTCGTCGTGGCCGCTCCGGACGCGCGGGTGGTGCCCCTGGCGCCGGGACTCGACGATGCCTGGTTCGAGAATGACGGCCAACTCACCAAGTCCGACATCCGCGCCGTGACCCTGGCGGCCCTGCGCCCGTGCACGGGCCAGCTCCTGTGGGACATCGGCGCGGGGGCCGGCTCCATCTCCGTCGAGTGGATGCTGCGCCGCCCCGGCCTGCATGCGCTCGCCATTGAGGCCAACCCGGCCCGTGCCGCCCGCATCCGCCGCAACGCCGCGCAGCTCGGGGTGCCGGGACTCGTCGTCGTGGAGGGCGCCGCCCCCGACGCGCTCACGGGGCTTGCGCAGCCCGACGCGGTCTTCATCGGCGGCGGCGTCACGGCGGCGGGCGTTCTGGAGCGCGCCATGGACGCGCTGCCCGCCAGGGGCCGCCTCGTCTCCAACGTCGTCACCCTGGAAGGCGAGGCCATGCTGCTCGCCGCCTTCGCCCGGCACGGCGGCAACCTCAAGCGCCTCTCGGTGGCCAGGGCCGATCCCGTGGGCCATCTCCACGGCTGGCGTCCCGCGATGCCGGTGACGCAATGGGTGTGGGTCAAGGGTTGAGGGCCGGACCGTCGCATGGCTCCATGGGTACAACCCTCCCCCCCCCTCCCGCGGGCCAGCGGATTCACACATCGTCGCGTCTGGTATGCCTTCGAAGGCGGCGCAACACGCGTAGGGGCGGATCGTCGGGCTCGACGACGAGCCCCAACCCGTCCCGGTGTCAGACCTGATCTCTCCGGTCCCCCGGCGCCGGCACGAATGGAATCAAACCGTCGCCCGAACGACGATCGCCACGATGGGTGACTTCGCGAGCCTGAAAGGAGAGCGGACCCGCGCCGCACCTCATCGTTCAGCGATCGGCCGGTTCAATCAAACTGATCGACCAGAACCGTATGGCTGCGTGATCCCCAACCCATCGCCACACGAGCAGGAACCGATTCCCGATCCGGCCCGTTGGAGAGCAAATGTCTCCACGGGAGTTGCGTCATGTTTAAGGGTGGTTTGCTTTGGCTCATCGGCATTCCCTTGCCGATCATCCTGATTATTTACTTCTTCACGGGCTGGTTGCATTAGGCACTTCGCACGCAACATCAGTCTTGGATAGGAAATAGAAAAGGCCCCGTCGAGCGGGGCCTGTTCCTTACTCCGCCGCGTCGAGGCGGGGACGCTCGATCTCGGCGCGTTCGCGTTTCACCAGTTCGGCGGTGAGGAACGCGACTTCCAGAGCCTGCTCCGCGTTGAGGCGCGGATCGCAGTAGGTGTGGTAGCGGTCCTGCAGGTCGTCGGCCGTCAGCGCCCGGGCGCCGCCCGTGCACTCGGTCACGTCCTTGCCGGTCATCTCCAGGTGGATGCCGCCCGCGATGGTGCCTTCGGCCCGATGGATGCCGAAGAAGCTCTCGATCTCCTGCATCACCCGCTCGAACGGACGGGTCTTGTAGCCGCCGGCCGAGATGGTGTTGCCGTGCATGGGATCGCACACCCACACGACCTTGCGGCCCTCGCGCTCCACCGCCCGGATCAGGCCCGGCAGGTGGTCGCCGACCTTGTCGGCGCCGAAGCGGCAGATCAGGGTCAGGCGCCCGGCCTCGTTGGCCGGGTTCAACTGGTCGATGAGCCCGATCAGGCCCTCGGCCGTCATCGACGGCCCGCACTTCAGGCCGATGGGGTTCTTGATGCCGCGCGCGTACTCGATATGCGCGTGGTCGGCCTGCCGGGTGCGGTCGCCGATCCACAGCATGTGGCCCGACGTGGCGTACCAGTCGCCGCTCGTGGAATCGACGCGGGTCAGCGCCTCCTCGTAGCCGAGCAGAAGGGCCTCGTGGCTGGTGTAGAAGTCCGTGGTTCGGACCTCCTGGTGCGTCTCGGGGTTGATCCCGATGGCGCGCATGAAGTCGAGGGTCTCGGTCATGCGCTCGGCGCAATCGGCGTAGCGGGCCGATTGCGGTGAATCCTTCACGAAGCCCAGCATCCAGCGATGCGAGTTCTCGAGGTTGGCGTAGCCGCCCGTCGCGAAGGCGCGCAGCAGGTTGAGGGTCGCGGCCGACTGGCGGTAGGCCTCGAGCTGCCGGCGCGGATCGGGGATGCGCGCCTCCTCCGTGAAGGTGAGGCCGTTGACGATGTCGCCGCGGTAGCTCGGCAGGCTCACCCCGCCCAGGGTCTCGGTGGGCGACGAGCGCGGCTTCGCGAACTGCCCGGCGATGCGGCCGACCTTCACCACGGGCGAACCGCCCGCGAAGGTGAGCACCAGGGCCATCTGCAGGAACACGCGGAAGAAATCGCGGATGTTGTCGGCCGAATGCTCGTCGAAGCTCTCGGCGCAGTCGCCGCCCTGGAGCAGGAAGGCCTCGCCCGTCGACACGCGCGCGAGCGCCGACTTCAGCTTGCGGGCCTCACCTGCAAAAACGAGGGGCGGAAAGCTCGCGAGCTGGGTCTCGACCGCTTCGAGGGCGGCGGCATCCGGATAGGCCGGCACCTGCTGGATCGGCAGATTCCGCCACGTCTTCGGCGACCAACCCGTCTTCGGTGTCCAACGCTCGCCCATGATTGTCTCCCGCCACCCCTCGGCCGGCTTTTCGCGCAACACGATGCTGCATGGAAAGCGCGGCTTATAGAGCGGTTTTTCCGCGGAGGCGAGGTAGCCGGAGCGGCGGGCTGACCTGCTTCGCGATCAGGCCACGTCGCCGTCCTCGATGGCGATGCCGTGCTCGGACAGGATCCAGAAGATCGCCTCCAGATCCTCCGAGGTGACGTCCCGGGGCGGCAGGGCCTCTTCCAGATCCTCGTAGGTCAGGCGGCGGACGCGCTGGGCCTCCGCCTTGGCCAGGAGTGCGTCCACCGCCTTGCGCATGTCCGGCGGCAGGGCGTCGTGGCTCGGCAGGCGATAGTCGTCGACGGGATGCAGCGCTTCCGCCAGCATCCGGTCGATGATCACCTGACGGCGATCGTGCGCGTCGTCGTGCTGTTCCATGGGGCCGTTATGGGTCGGAGAAGCCGCGCGTTGAGGGAGCGAAGTTAGGCCAGGTGCGCGCGGGCCTCAATGCGCGGCCGTGGCCACGACCCGGACGGGGATCGCCTTGGCCGCCGGGGTCTTCGATTGCTCGTCGTGGTGCCACAGGGGGATCAGCGGGTTCAGCTCCGGGTAGTAGCCACCGCAATTGCCCGGCGGGATGTCGTACTGGATCACCCGCAAGCCCTTCACCGAACGATCGATTCCGTCATCGGACGGTGTGGAGACATCCACGGTCTCGCCGTCGCGCACGCCGATCCGGGCCATGTCTGCGGCGTTCATGAACAGGATCGTGCGCGTCCCTTTCACACCGCGAAAGCGGTCGTCGTAGCCGTAGATGGTGGTGTTGAACTGATCGTTGGAGCGGAGCGTGATGAGATCGAGGATGTCGGGGCCGCGCGCGGGCATGTCCGGGTCCTCGTCGAGGCCTTCCGGCACGATGAAATTGGCCCGGCCGGTCTCGGTCTCCCACTTGCGCTCACGCGCCGGGATCGGCTTGTGCAGGCCACCCGGATCGAACATCCGGCCATTGAGATCGTGGAACACGCTCGGATAAGTCGCCTCGATGGCGTCGCGGACCTTGGCATAGTCGCCGACCCAGGCGTCCCAGGTCACCTTCGGGTTAGGCGGCAGCGTCGCCTTGGCGAGTTCGGCGACGATCCACGGCTCGGAGCGGACATGGGCGCTCACGGGCCGCGTCACGCCGCGCGAGCCATGAAAGCACGAGGTCGAGTCTTCCATCGACACGGCTTGTGGGCCGCTCGCCTGTGCGTCGATCTCGATGCGGCCGAGACAGGGCAGGATGTAGGCGACCGCACCGTTGACGAGGTGGGAGCGGTTGAGCTTCGTCGAGATCTGCACGGTAAGGCGCATGCGCCGCCACGCCTCTTCCATCCGCACGGTGTCGGGAATCGCGCGGACGAAGTTGCCGCCAAGGCTGATGAAGGCCTTCACCGAGCCGCCGAGGATGCCCTCGCAGGCCTCGACGGTGTTGAGCCCCTTCTCGCGCGGCGGCGCGAAGCCGTACTGCTCGGCGAGCTTATCGAGGGGTGCGAGTTCGGGCTTCTCGGTGATGCCCACCGTGCGCTGCCCCTGGACGTTGGAATGGCCGCGCACGGGGCAGAGGCCGGCGCCGGGACGTCCGACATTGCCGCGCAGGAGCATGAGGTTGACCAGCATCTGCACCGCCTCGGTGCCCTTGCGGTGCTGGGTCAGGCCCATGCCGTAGACGCCCATGACCGCGCGCGCACGACCATAGACGGTAGCGGCGGACTCGATGGCCTCCCGCGTCAGGCCGGACCGCGCCTCCAGGGCGGCCCAGTCCTGCGCCTCGCAATAGGCCTTGAAGGCGTCGATCCCGTGGGTGTGTTCCTCGATGAAAGCCACGTCGAGGAGACGCGGCCGACCCACGATCCTGGCCTCGTCGTCGGCGGCGAACAGCGCCTTGCACATGCCGGTCATGGCGGCAATGTCCCCGCCGGCCTTGACCTGATGGTACTGCGTCGAGATCCGGGTCTCGCTGCGGGTCACCATCTCGATGGGCGATTGCGGGTTGGTGAAGCGCTCGAGGCCGCGCTCGCGCAGGGGGTTGAAGGTGATGATCGGAACCCGGCGCTTGCGCGCGTCCTGCAGGGGATGGAGCATGCGCGGCGCATTGGAGCCGACGTTCTGGCCGAAGAACAGGATCAGGTCGGTGGCCTCGAAATCCTCCAGGACCGTGGTGCCGACGGCCGAGCCGATGGAAGCCTTGAGGCCGACCGACGTCGGCTCGTGGCACATGTTGGACGAGTCGGGCAGGTTGTTGTTGCCGTAGAGCCGCGCGAACAGGGCGTACATGTAAGAGGTTTCGAGGGACGCCCGGCCGGAGGCGTAGCAGACCACCGATTTCGGATCCAAGGCGCGCAATTCGCGCCCGATCTCCGCGAAGGCGTCGGCCCATTGCACCGGAACGTAGCGGTCGGTTCCCGGATCGTAGCGCAGGGGATGGGTGAGGCGGCCCTTCTCCTCGAGGGCATAATCGGTCCAGCCCAGGAGCTCCGTCACCGTGTGCGCGGCGAAGAAGTCCGGTCCGACGCGCTTGGTGGTCTGCTCCCAGGCCGTGGCCTTGGCGCCGTTCTCGCAATACTCGAACGCGGCGGGTTTCTTCGGCTTCGACCACGCGCAGGACGTGCACATGAAGCCGTCGGGCTTGTTCTGCTTCAGCAGGAGGGCCGCGCCCGAGACCGGGATCTCCTCGCGCAGCAGGATCTCGGCCAAGGACGACGCGGAGCCCCAGCCGCCCGCCGGACCGGTATAGGGTTCGATCTTCGGGTCGGCCATCTTGTCGGTCATGGGGTGTCCGGTCACGCGATTGCTCACTCGGCAACCGGCGCCGGACCGACCCTGTTCCCGGCTGCGACGGTGCGCGCTAGCCGACCCCCTCCGGGCGCTTGGTGATCACGGGCGTGCGCATGGTGACGAGTTCCTCGCCCGCCGTCGGGTGGACCGCGATGGTGCGGTCGAAATCCGCCTTGGTGGCCCCCATGGTCACGGCGATGCCCACCGCCTGGATGATCTCGCCGGCGTCGTGGCCGAGGATGTGGACCCCCACGACCCGGTCGCTGGCGCAATCGACGATCACCTTCATCAGGACCTTCTCGTCGCGGCCCGACAGGGTCGCCTTCATCGGACGGAAGCTCGACCGGTAGACGTCGATCCTCCCGTAGAGGTCGCGCGCCGTGTTCTCGTTGTGGCCGACGACGCCGATCTCGGGCGTCGAGAACACGGCCGTGGGGATGAGGTCGTGATCGACGGCCCAGGATTTGTCCCCGAACACCGTGTCGGCGAAGGCGTGGCCCTCGCGGATGGCGATAGGGGTCAGCGCCGCCCGGTTGGTGACGTCGCCCACTGCGTAGATCGACGGCACGCAGGTCTGCGAGAACGCATCGACGGGGATCGCGCCGGCCGCGTCGAGGGGGATCCCCACGGCGTCGAGCCCGAGGCCTTCGACCTTCGGGCGCCGGCCCGTGGCGTAGAGAACCTGGTCGACCTCCAGATTCGTCCCGTCGCTCAGGGTCACGGCGAGGCCGCCCGCGACGCGCTCCAGGCGCTCGACGCTGGTGCCGAGGCGCAGGTCCATGCGCTTGGCGTAGGCCTCGTCGAGGGCGTCGCGGATCTCGTCGTCGAAGCCGCGCAGGAGCCGGTCGCCGCGATGCGCGAGGGTGGTGCGGGAACCCAACGCCGCGAACACGCCGGCGAACTCCACGGCGATGTAGCCGCCGCCGACGACGAGGATGCGCTCGGGCATGGTCTCCAGCTCGAAGACGTCATCGGAGGTGATGGCGAGTTCGCAGCCGGGCACCTCCGGCACCTTCACCGGATGGGCGCCGACGGCCACGAGGATTACTTTCGCCCGCACCCGCCGGCCCGAGGCGACGAGGCGCACCGTGTGGGCATCCTCGATCACCGCGCGCTCGGGCACGACCGCGACGCCGGCCTTGCCGAGGTTGGTGCCGTAGATGCCCTCCAGCCGGGTCACCTCGGCGTCCCGCCGCCGCTTCATCACGCTCCAGTCGAAGCGCGGCTGGGGCACGGTCCAGCCGAAGCCGGCGGCATCCTCGAACTCGTCGCGGAACCGGCCGGCATAGACCATGAGCTTCTTCGGGACGCAGCCGCGGATCACGCAGGTCCCGCCGACCCGGTACTCCTCGGCGAGCTGGACCCGGGCGCCGTAGCCCGCCGCGATCCGCGCGGCCCGCACGCCGCCGGAGCCGCCGCCGATGACGAACAGATCGACGTCGAAGTCCTGAGTCATGAGGTTCGTCCCGGCAACGGCTGCGATGGATGCCCTCCATCGCCCGAACCTCGCCCGGCTTCAACCGTGACGGTCCGGCGTCGGCGCAACAAAAAGGCCGCTTCCCCGCGCGGGGAAGCGGCCCGATGGCCGGCGCGATGCGGCTGCGGCTTACTTGATCTTGGTTTCCTTGAAGTCGACATGCTTGCGCACGACGGGGTCGTACTTCTTCATGGAGAGCTTCTCGGTCTGCGTGCGGGAGTTCTTCTTCGTGACGTAGAAGTAACCCGTGTCGGCGGTCGAGATCAGCTTGACTTTAACGGTGACGGCCTTGGCCATGGCGCGGCGCTCCTGTGATGGCGGCATTCCGCATCAGCGAAACGCAAAAGGGCCGGCCTGGGCCGGCGGAGTGATCCTCACGAAACTCCCGATCACCGGGAGCGCTCCCCTCGGCCACGACAGCGCGACGGGAGTTTCGCGAGAGGCACGAATACCGGCGGGTGATTGCCCCATCGCTCGGGTTTCGTCAAGGCCGGGGATAGCCCTGCAGGCGCCAGGCCACGACGCCCGCATAGGCGAGGAACAGGGCGCACAGGGTGTAGGCGAAGCCCTGGGGCGGCACCAGATCCATGCCGCCGCCGATGAGCGGGGGGCCGACCATGAGGCCGACATTGTAGAGCAGCACGAAGGCGGCGTTGGCCCCGGCGAGCTCCGGTCCGCGCACGCTGGCGCCGAGTTGAGCCAGCCCCACGGTGTAGAGGGTGCCGGCGAGACCGCCCCAGACGAAGAGCAGAACCACCAGCGCCGGGAACGAGGCCGAGGCCACGGGAATCAGGATCGAGCCGAGCGCGCCGCACAGGGCCGAGGCCAGGAGCACGATGCGCCGGTCGATGCGGTCGGCGAGCCAGCCGAAGGGGATCTGGAACAGGACGTTGCCGAGCGCCAGGGCGGAGACGAGGCCGGCCGCCGTCTGCGCGTCGTAGCCGAGCCGCAGACCGTAGAGGGGGAGGATCGCGAACCCGCCCGTCTCGACGGCGCCGTAGACCAGGGCGGCGCCCGTCGCAGCGGGCGCGAGGCGCAGATACGCCAGGATCGAGCGGCTGCCGCCCTGCCCGATCTCGGGCGAGAGACCGCGCGCCAGGAGCAACGGCACCATGGCGGCGAGGAACAGGCCCGAGCCGGCGAGGTAGGGCGCGTAGCCCTCCGTGCCGAGGAAGGCGAGCAGGGTCGGGCCGACGGCGAACCCGAGCGCCAGCACGGTCGCGTAGATGCCCATCACCAGCCCGCGCCGGGCCGGCGGGGCGGCCTCGCTGATCCAGAACTCGGAGAGGACGAACAGGGCGCCGAGGGTCGCCGAGAAGACGAACCGCAGCGGAAACCACCAGGCGATGTCCTGGAACAGCTTGAAGCCCGTGAGCATCAGGGCGCCGAGGCCGAGCGCCAGGATCAGCAGGCGGACCACGCCGATGCGCGCGGCGACCCGCGGCACGTACGGCACCGTGAGGATGCTGGCGAGGCCGGCGACGGCGGTGTTGACGCCGATGAGGGTACTGGACGCGCCCATCCTGGCCATCTCGATGGACAGGAGCGGGATGGTGAGGCTGAGGCCGATGCCGACGACGGCGACGCAGACGATGGCGGCGGTGATCGAGGCGACGCGGGCGCGATCCTCCGGCGCCGGCGGGGTCTGAACGAGCATGAAGGGTAAGGGCGGGTCCTGGGCAAGCCGCGCGGCGGCTCTGGGCCGGCTTTCTCGCCCCCGGCGCCCGCGAACGCAACCTCCGGCGCGCGCCGCCCGGGCTACGGTTCAGGCCCGTAGCGGGACACGATGAAGCGCATGAATGCGAGCACGTGATCGGCCGCGTCGAGGTTCGCACGCGCGATCAGCCCCCGTCGCTCGGCCAGGGCCAGTTCGAGGGGTGCACGCCAATCGGGGAAACGCGCGATGGCCCAGCGACCGGCCGCGCTCTTCGAGACGATCGTGCCGGTCTCCAGGGTGGCGGCCATCCGCGCCACGCCGAGCGCCCCCCATGAGAGGGCCGCGACGGCGGCATCGCCATCGGGCCGGCGACCGGCCAGGGTCTCGGCCGCCTCATCGATCCACGATTGCCAGTACGACCGCAGATTGGACCGGACATGACGCGCCGTCGCGCACCGATCCACCGGCACGCCCAGGGTGGCCACCGGCGGGCCGAACACGACGCGGCCGTGCTCGACGAGGCACTGCCTGAGGACGGCATGGAGTTCGGGACATGCCCGGTCGGCGTGGAAGACGCCCTTGACGACGAACGGCGTCGGGAGCGCATCCTGGTCCGGGGCGCGAAGGCGCTCGACGGTGAGATAGACGGCGTCGAGGGTCGGCTCGCCCCGCTCCGCCATCGCGCGATGAAGGACGGCGAGGGCCGCCGTCGCCGTCGCATCGGGCGGCTCCGGCAGCACGGCGACAACGTCCACGTCACTGCGTCCGTGCTGAAAATCGCCGAGCACCACGGAGCCGACGAGATAGAGGCCGACCGGTGTCGGGGCACCGGGTCGCCGGAAAAGAGCGCGATACGCATCGACGGTCCGCTGCATCGCGCCCTCCCGTTCACGCCCGCCGGCCCGGAGATCGGCGATTCGCGGGCGGGCCGTGACACTGACGGACGAATTCGGCGCGGATGCGCCGCGAGCCCTATCGCGCAGCCGCCGTCACCGGCTTGTCGTCGGTCTTAGGGGTTTGCCGCTCGAACTTCTGGCCGTCGCGGAGGTCGGCGGGCGGGCTGAGCACGATCTGTTCGCCGCCCTCCAGGCCCCGGTCGATCTCCAGGGCGGTGCCGAGGTCGCGCTGGACGTGGACATTGCGCCAGCGCGCCTGCCCGTCATCACCCGCGATGGCGACCTGGGTGCCGCGCTGGTTGAACACCAGGGCCTCGGCCGGGATCACCGCGATGGATTGGGTGCGCGGCACCTTGAAGGTGACGGAGACGTAGAGGCCGGCGCGCAGGGCCAAGTCGGCGTTCGGCACGTCGACCTGCGTGGTGAGGGTGCGCGACGACAGGCGCAGGGCCACGGAACTGCGCTCGACCTTGCCGGAGAACACCCGGTTGGGCATCTGCGGCACGCGCACCGACGCGTCGAGCCCCTCGCGGATGCCGGACGCCGCGCTCTGCGGCACGTTGACGGAGACACGCAGGACGTCGTCGCGGTCCATGCTGAGGAGCGCCGTCCCGGTGCCGTCGGCGTGGACGAGGTCGCCGACATCGACGCCGCGGGTGGTGATCACCCCGTCGAACGGCGCGACGATGTCCTTGAAACCCGTGAGGGCCTTCAGCCGGTCGACGGTGGCGGTCTGCGCCTTGATGTTGGCTTCCGCCACCTTCACGCCCGCCTGGGCCGAGGCGAGGGTCGCGGTCTGGCTCAGCACGCTCGCCTGCGAATTGTCGGCGTTCTGCTTCGAGGCCCAGCCCTGGCCGGCGAGCGTCGAGGTGCGGGAATTGGTGACGTTGGCGAGATTCACGTTGGCCTTGGCCTGATCGACCATGGAGCGGGCCTGGAGGAGTTGCGCCTCGAGTTGGCCGACCTGGGCCTCGGCCTGGGCCAGTTGCTGGTCGAGGTCGGGTGCTGCGATGCGCAGGAGGATGTCGCCTTTGCGCACGCGCGAACCGATATCGACCCGGCGCTCGGCGATGTAGCCCGTGGCGCGGGCATAGAGCGCGGCCCGGGCGAAGGCGTCGGTCTGACCCGGCAGGGTGATCTCCAGGGGCTTGTCGGCCCGCTCCACGGTGGCCGTGCGCAGATGCGGCACGTGGGTCTCGATTTTGCGCTGGGTCTCGGCGGCGGCGGCGCGCTGCTGCCATTGGCCGTAGCCACCCCAGGCCAGGAGCCCGGCGACCCCGAGGCCGACGAGGACGAACGGCCCGGCACGCGGCGGCGGCGGGATATCGGACGGGTCGCGGGGGCCGTGGGTCACGCGTAGTCCTCCAGGGGCCGCACCTCGCCCCGGCGCAGGAGGGCGTAGAGGAACGGCACGAACAGCAGGGTCGAGGGCGTGCCGACGGCGATGCCCCCCATCACGGCGCGAGCCAGGGCGGCGTTCTGCTCGCCGCCCTCCCCCGTGCCGAGAGCCATGGGGATGAGGCCGAGGAACATCGCGCCCGCCGTCATCAGCACCGGCCGCAGGCGGGTCTCGCCGGCGAGCAGCGCGGCCTCGGCCGCCCCGCACCCCGTGGCCTCCCGGTGTTCCTTGGCGAAGGTGACCAGCAGGATCGAGTTGGCCGACGCGATGCCCACCGACATGATCGCCCCGAACAGCGACGGAATCGAGATCGTCGTGCCGGTGATGAACAGGCTGGCGACGATGCCGCAGAAGGCGAGCGGCAGGGCCGCCAGCACCACGAACGGGTCGCCCCAGCTCTGGAAGTTCACCGCCATCAGCAGGTAGACGGCCACCAGCGCGATGGCGAGCCCGACCTGCAGGCGGGTGAAGGCCGATTGCATGTTCTCGATCTGGCCCCGGACGGTGATCTTGTCGGGGGCCGGCAGGTTCTTCTGTTCGTCTGCCACGATGGTGCGGATCTCACGCGCCACCGAGCCGAGATCAGAATCCTGCACCGCCGCGTAGATGTTGAAGGTCGGCTGGGTGTTGACGTGGTTGATCACCGTCTGGCTGCCCTCGCGCCGCATGGTGGAGACGCTGGAGAGCAGGGTCAGGACGCCCGGCGCCTCCGGGCCGCCCTGGACGAGGAGCGGCGTGTTCTCGAGGGCGTTGAGCGAGTCGTTGCGGAATTCCGGGGTCTGGACCCAGAGCTGATAGGGGATGCCGGTCTTCGGATCGGTCCAGAAGTTCGGCGTCACCTGGAAGGAGCCGGACAGGGACACGTTGAGCCCCTGGGCGATCTGCTGCTGGGTCAGGCCGAGTTCGGACGCGAGCTTGCGGTCGACGTCGACGAAGAATTGCGGCGTCCCGACGATCTGGTGGAGGTGGACGTCGACGGCCCCGCGCGTCGCCTTGAGGCGGCGGACGATGGTCTGGGCGACCTCCAGATCCTTGGCGGTGTTGCGGCCCGAGACCTGGATGTCGATCTGCGCCAGGGTGCCGAAGTTGAGGATCTGGGTGATGATGTCCGAGGGCTGGAAGTAGAACACCACATCGGGGAAGCGCTCGCGCAGGGTCTCGCGCAGGCGCTTGGTGTAGGCGGCCACAGAGCCGTGACCCTCCTTCAGATTGATGAGCATCTGGCCGTCGTTGTAGGCGACGAACGAGCCGTCCGAGAAGGCGAAGTTGTAGTTGTTCGACGGCAGGCCGATGTTGTCGAGGATCTGGTCGATCTCACCCTCGGGGATCACCTCGCGGACCACGCGCTCGACATCGGCGAAGACCTGCTCCGCCGTCTCGATGCGCATGCCGGGGCGAGTGCGCAGGTGCAGGGTCATCTGGCTCGACGCCACCTGCGGGAAGTAATCCTGGCCGACGAAGGTGAAGAGGCCGGCCGAGCCCGCCAGCACGGCGCCGACCACGGCCAGCGTCACGATCCGGCGGCGCAGCACCACGTGGAGGAGGCCGACATAGCCGCGATGGAAGCGGGCAAACCGCGCCTCGAAGCCGTGGCGGACCCAACCGGCGAGGCGCAGGACGGGACGGCCGAGCCAGCCGAGGGCGCGGCCGATGCGGCCCCGGCGCGGGCGTTCGACCCCGTCGCCGTGGCGCTCGGCGTATTCCCGCGCCACCAGCACGTCGATGAGCACGGGCACGAGGGTGCGGGACAGGACGTAGGAGGTCAGCATCGCGAACACGACGGCCAGCGCCTGGGGCGTGAACAGGTATTTCGGCGTGTCGGTCAGCGCGAACACCGACACGAAGGCGGCGCAGATGGACAGCGTCGAGATCAGCGCCGGCTTGGCGATGCCGGCCGCGCCCTCGACCACGGACTTGCGGAACGGCTCACCCTCTTCGAACAGGCGGTAGGTGTTCTCGATGGCCACCGTCGCGTCGTCGACGAGGATGCCCACCGCCAGGGCGAGGCCGCCGAGCGTCATCACGTTGATGGTCTCGCCGAGGGCCGCGAGGATCGCCAGGGAGGTGAGGATCGAGAGCGGGATCGAGACCAGCACCACGATGGTGGAACGCCACGAGCCGAGGAACAGCAGGATGGTGAGCCCGGTGAGGGCTGCCGCGATCACCGCCTCGTGGATCACGCCCTCGATGGCCGCCGAGACGAAGACCGACTGGTCGAACAGCGGCTTGAGGGTCATGCCCTCCGGCGCGGCGGCGCGGATGTCGGGGAGCGCCTTCTTGACGTTGTTGACGACATCGAGGGTCGAGGCGGTGCCGTTCTTGAAGATCCGCATCAGCACCGAATGCAGGCCGTCGGCGCGCACGATGTTGACCTGCGGCGGGCCGCCGTCGCGGACATGGGCCACGTCGCGCACGAGGATCGGCTGGCCGCCCACGACCTTGATGGGGATCTGGTTCAAGGCGTCGATGGCGTCCGGCGAGGCGTTGAGCTGCACCGGGTATTGCTGCTCGCCGATCTTGGCCAACCCTGAGGGCACCGTGAGGTTCTGGGCGGTGACCGCGTTGGTGACGTCGAGGGCCGTGAGCCCGAGGGCCTGGAGGGCCTGGAGGTCGAGGTCGACCATGATCTGGCGCGGGGTGCCGCCGAAGGGCGACGGCAGGGTCGAGCCCGGCACCTGGGTCAGGCGCTGGCGGATGCGGTACTGGGCGTAGTCGTAGACCTTGGTCAGGCTCTCGCGGTCGGAGGCGAGCGAGAGCTGGATCACCGGCACGGAGGAGGCCGAGAACCGCAGGACGATGGGCGGCTGCACGCCCGGCGGCATGGTCGAGCGGATGGAGTTCATCGCCGAGACGGTCTGCGCGATGGCGAGATCGATGCTCACGGCTCCATCGAAGTAGATCTTCTGGATCGCCGTCCCCTGGAGGGTGGTCGATTCCATCCGGGCGATGTTGTTGACGTTGTTGGAGAGCGAGAACTCGGCGTAGGTGGTGATCCGGCGTTCCATCTCGGAGGTGGAGAGGCCGTTATAGGTCCACACCACCACGACCACCGGGATATCGACGGTGGGCAGCACGTCCTTCGGCGCCACTACCACGGCCGCCGCCCCGCCGAGCATCATCAGCACGGCGAGCACGTAGATCGTGATCCGGAACTTCAGCGCGTATTGAACGAGACCCATGCCGTCTCCGAAACCCTGCGCTCACGTGGTCGCACGGTTGCGTGCACGACGCAGCCGTGGCGCCGCGCCGCACAGGGTCTCGCAAGACTTTGTTTCTGAATGACGTACGGGATGCTTTCTCACCGCATGGTCGGGCTCCTTGGACGTCGGCGGCTCGCGGTTACCTACGCGACATCCCGTATCCGACCTCGCAGATGCTTTTCAGGGCTTTCCACTCCTCGTCGCTCAGGAGCCCGGCGGACGGTGCCTGTCCCGCGAGGGAGCGGATGGCGCGGGCGCGCTCGTTGGCAAAGGGATGGCTGCGGAGAATGCTCAGGGCCGAGGAATCCGCTTCTCCGTCGAGGCGCTCGAGGATCGTGGCCAGGGCCGAGGCATCGCCGCCCGCGCGTTGCAGCAAACTCACCGCGTAGGCATCGGCGTCGCTCTCGGCATCGCGGCTGTAACCGGCCGCAAGTGTGGCCTGCCCCAATCCGATCAGGATCGTGGACCCGGTCAGGTCGCCGATGGCCAGACTGAGGAGGATCGACGTGCCGCTGGCGGCGATCAGCGCGCGCATGGGGTCTTGAACGGCCACGTGTCCGAATTCGTGGGCCAGCACCGCCGCGAGCTCATCCGGCGTCCTCGCGGCGTCGATCAGGGCGGACAGGAGGATGACCCGTCGGCCGGGAAGCGCGAAGGCGTTGGCGCTGGAATGCTCCCGGACGGAGATCTGGACCCCGTCCGGCAGGCCGCCGTCCTGGGCGAGCCGCGCGACGAGACGATCGAGGCTCGCACGTCCGCTGCGATCGTCGCAGAGCGGAGGGTAGTCCAGGAGGTAGCGGACGTGCCGGTCGACCGCCTCACCCAACTGTGCCTCGATGAAGAACGGCACCAGCGGTGCCAGGCGGGAGGCGAGTGCCGGGATCCCGTAGAGCGCCATCGCAAATGCGATGATCCCGGCGGCGATCGACCAGACGACGAGCCGCAAACGGGCTCCCTTCGCCGTCGTGGCGCTGCGATGGAGGCCAGGACACCGGGCCGTCAGCGCGGCGCCGAACGCCGCGTCCTGGATTTCCACCCGGTCTTGTTTGAAGCGCGGGCCGACGCGCAACAGGGGCGCCATTGCATCGTCCGCGACGAGATCGACCGGATTCCAACGGAGGTACAGATCCGGTCCGACGATTTCGAGATGGTCGGACAAATGCAGGGTGACGGGATGCGCCCTGGCCTCGTAGCCATCGAAATAGGCGCCACCCGCCGTCGGAGGGGCCGTCACGGCGCGCGGCCCGCATGATCGGGCTCGCGCATCAGAGCCCTGCCTCCAAGGCACTCCCGACACCCATTGCATCGCTCAGCCCCTCGTCCAGGGCGCCGGCCGCGCGATGTCTCGATGCCGTGATTCCCTCCAGAACGTCCCCGTTCTCGATCGCGGTCGTTTCGGCGACCGCGCGCCAGAGTCGGACCTGAAGAACCCTCACGTAGAGCAGGTTCAGGAGAAAGGCCCCTGCCAGGTAGGCGAGGACGAGAAGCGCCAGGGTGATCGATTGCGTCGGCGTATAGCCGCCCACCTGAGTCAACGCGGGTCGGACCACCGATGTGATCACCAGGAGAAGACCGACAAAGCCCGCGAAGGCGAGCGCGTACCAGCCGTAGGCTGCATAAATCGTGCGCGCCCTGAGCCTCGACTCCAAACGACATTCATCGAGCCGCACCGCGTTCAGGAACGCCTTGAGTTCCTTCGCCCGGTAGAATGGACCGAGCAAGATCGCCAGCAACAAGCAGATCAACACGGTCGCCAGCAGAATCGCGGCCGAGAAAGCGACGTTGGTTTCGAGGTAATCTTCGTTGATCGTCAACTTGCCGGGAGGGCCGGCGAGATCGGGCACGAAGAGATCGCCCGGGATGGTGAAATCCGCCGCGATCAGAAATGCGATCGCCGCCACGATGACGGGGGTTATGGAGAACAGGTGAAAGATCAGCCACGGCTTGACCAGGACTCGTCCCTCGATCGTTGACCTCATCCGGCTCGTGCCGACCAACGTATGAGTGATGCGATAACGCTCGAGGCTCGCGCGCATGAATGGGTAGGCCAAGCCGAATGTCGCCAGGGACAGCATCGTCCACCCGACCGACTTGCTCATATAGACGAGCGCCGAGCCGTCCTGGCTCAGACGTATGCCGCGCCACGAGGTGCGCGATGTCCGGTAACGACGCCCGCGGTACTTCGCGTATTGAACAAGGGGATACAGGACGACGACGAGCAGGAGCGTGCTGAAGTCCGCGATTTCCGGAAACGAGAGCGCGGCGATCCAGATTGCAAGGTAGATCGGGAGGACGAACCCCGTCGCGATCAGAAATCCAAGGAATAATTCCCTGCCGCGCCCGGTATATTGCGCGGGACTTCCAGCAATCAGGGTGCGAGACCAGAAGAATCGCCGCAGTTCAGTCATGTACCAGAATCGGTACACGCCGAGCGTAACCATCGACACGAGCGCACCACGAACAACGATCCGGTCGAGACCTACAAGGTCGCGATCGAACCGAACGGGTGTTCTGTGCACCGCGAGAGCGTCTTCAGTATCAGTATACTTAGCCATATCAACGTCGTCCGTAGAGCCGTCGCGATATGCTTAAGCTCCGTAGGGCGATCTGGCTATAGTCCCGCGTGCACCGAGCGCGTATTATCACGGTCCGGTTGTAATTCGGCTGATTTTTCGGAGGGTCGAAACGCGAGGCGCCGACCTGACAGGATCAGGCCGGCGCCATTGAAACGGTGCTCGAAACCATGTCTCGGGCCGGGCCGCCGAGCGGTCACGCCGGCGGTCTCCCTAGCAACACCGGAATCCGTTCCGATTCCCCACCCCGAAGCGGGCGTTCTCGCGGTTGCGGAAGAACTCGCGCTCGCTCATGGGCTCCTGGTCCGCGTGGGTGCGGCGGATGTGGCTGGCATAGGCCTCGTAGTCGCCCTGCCCCACCATCAGGCGGGCGCCGTCGCAGACGCATTTCGAGAAGGTCTTGAGACGGTCCCGCAATTCCGTCGACGACAGCGCCATGGGGTCTACTCCGCGGCGACCGCGGCGGGGCCGCCGCTTTCCAGGGCGGTCCAGCGGTCGGCGCGATAGGCCTTCACGCAGGCCTTGATGCCGAACACGCCGATCGCCACCACGAGCCCGACGAACATCACCGCGAGGGCCGCGTCGATCCGGTCGTTGAAGACGATCTTGTGCATGTCGGCCATGTTCTTGGCCGGCGCCAGCACCTTGCCCTCGGCGATCGCCGCCGAGAACCGATCGGCATGCGAGAGGAAGCCGATCTTTGGGTCGGCCGAGAAGATCTTCTGCCAGCCGGCGGTGAGGGTGCAGATGCACAGCCACACGGTGGGGATGATCGTGACGAACGCATACCGCTCGCGCTTCATCTTGAAGATCACCACGGTGGCGAGCGTCAGGGCGACGGCGGCCAGCATCTGGTTCGAGATGCCGAACAGCGGCCACAGGGTGTAGATGCCGCCGAGGGGATCGGTGACGCCCTGGTAGAGGAAGTAGCCCCAGGCGCCGACGCAGAGGGCGGTGGCCAGGATGCTGGGCGCCCAGGCCGTGGTGTCCTTAAACGTCGGCGAGACCAGCCCGAGCAGGTCCTGCAGCATGAAGCGGCCCGCCCGCGTGCCCGCATCGACGGCCGTCAGGATGAACAGCGCCTCGAACAGGATGGCGAAGTGGTACCAGAACGCCATCATCGTCTTGCCGCCGATGGCCGAGGAGATGATGTGGGCCATGCCGACCGCGAGGGTCGGGGCGCCGCCGGCGCGGGAGATGATCGAGTGCTCGCCGACGTCGACGGCGGTCTGGGCGATCTCGGCGGCCGTGATCGTGAAGGCGGGGTCGAGCTTCGTCACCGCGGCCGCCGCGCTCTCAGGCGTGGTGCCGACGAGGCCGGCCGGCGAGTTCATGGTGAAGTAGATCCCCGGCTCGATGACGCTGGCCGAGACCAGGGCCATCACGGCCACGAAGCTCTCCATGAGCATGCCGCCGTAGCCGATGAAGCGGGCATCCGACTCACGGTCGATGAGCTTGGGGCTGGTGCCGGACGAGATCAGGGCGTGGAAGCCCGACACCGCGCCGCACGCGATGGTGATGAACAGGAACGGAAACAGCGTTCCGGCCCAGACCGGCCCGCTGCCGTCGACGAACTTCGTCACCGCCGGCATCTTCATGTGCGGGGCGACGTAGACGATGCCCAGCGCCAGGCCGACGATGGTGCCGATCTTGAGGAAGGTCGAGAGGTAGTCGCGCGGCGCGAGCAGGAGCCAGACCGGAAGGATCGAGGCGACGAAGCCGTAGCCGATCAGCATCCAGCACAGCTGCGTGCCGGTGAAGGTGAAGAACGGACCCCAGTACGGATCGGCCGCGACGTTGCCGCCGTAGACGATGGCGAGCATCAGCAGCACGAAGCCGATGATGGAGACCTCGCCGACCTTGCCGGGGCGGATGTAGCGGGCATAGAGCCCCATCAGCATGGCGATCGGGATCGTCGCCGCGACGGTGAAGGTGCCCCAGGGGCTCTCGGCCAGGGCTTTGACGACGATCATCGCCAGGACGGCGAGCAGGATCACCATGATCATGAAGGTGCCGAACAGCGCGATCACGCCCGGGATGGTCCCGAGCTCGGCGCGGATCAGCTCACCGAGCGAGCGGCCGTCCCGGCGCATCGAGATGAACAGGATCATGAAGTCTTGCACGGCACCCGCGAGCACGACGCCGGCCAGAATCCAGAGCAGGCCCGGCAGGTAGCCCATCTGCGCGGCGAGGACGGGGCCGACCAGGGGCCCGGCGCCCGCGATGGCGGCGAAGTGGTGCCCGAACAGCACGTTGCGGTTGGTGGGCACGTAATCGAGCCCGTCGTTGTGAACGTGGGCCGGGGTCTGGCGCCTGTCGTCCAGGCGCATGACCTTCGTGGAGATGAAGAGCGAGTAGTAGCGGTAGGCGATCAGGTAGGTGCAGACCGCCGCCACGACGATCCAGAGGGCGTTGACCGTCTCGCCCCGGGTGGTGGCTACGATGGCGAGGGCGGCGGCGCCCAACGCTCCAACGAGGGCCCAGGGCCCGTGCTTGGTGATCGCACTCATCGACGTCTCGCTCCCGCGACCTGTCCTTGCTGGCAGATCGTCAAGCCCCCTTGTTACGCAATTTCGCAGCGAGGGCCAGACATCTCGCGCAATCCGCGAACATCATTTGCCAAGTGTCACCGTTTGTGAAGTGTCACCGTTTGTGAAGGGTCACCATTTGTGAAGGGTCACCGCCCCGGCCGCCGCCGCGGCGTCAGTCGACGACGATCACCCGGTTCGGAAGAAGATCGAGGCCGCCGTCACGGTCGGGCAGTTCGGCGGCGAGGATGGCCCCGACCCGTTCGACGGCGGCGACGAGGCCGGCCTCCATCTCGCCCCGGCGCAGGGCCGCCAGGAGCGTCGCGATGGCCGCTTCCCAGGCGGCGGCCGGCACCCGCGCGGCGACGCCGGCATCGGCCACGATCTCGGCATGGCCCTCGGCGCAGGCGAGATAGATCAGGACGCCCGTGCGCTCCGGCGTGCGGGACAGACCGCGCGAGCAGAACTCGCGCCGGGCCGCCTCGTGCGCCCGGGCCCGCCGGATCGCGCGCGGCACCAGCCCCATCCGCATTCGCGGATGCAGGCCGGCCGCCAGGGCGGCCAGGACGATGCAGGCCTGGGCGAGGGCGATGGAGACGGCACTCCACGGCGTCAGCAGGATCAGCGGCCAGGGTGCGAGGAGGCCGCAGGCCAGGGCGAAGGCCAGGGGCGCCGAGCGGTACGATCCCGCGCGGGCCGCGACCAGGACGACGATCTCGCCCGAGGTCGCCCCCTCGGCGCGCCGGACCGCCTCGGCGATCCGCGCACGCGCGGCCGGGCTCAGGATCGGCTCACCAGTCACCCGAGGCTCCTCCGCCACCCGACGAGCCGCCGCCACCGGAGAACCCGCCGCCATCGCCGAACCCACCCGAGACCCCGCCGCTCCATCCGCCGGAGGACGGGCCGGGCAGGATCACAAATCCGCCGCCGCCGCGCCGCCCGCGATTCATCCGGTAGGCGAGGAACAGGATCACCAGGAAGATGACGATGAACACGATCACCTGGCCCGGATCGGCCTCGTCGCGGCGGATCTCGGCCTTGCGGTGCCAGGTCTCGGCGTCGCCCGACAGGATCGCCAGCACGGCATCGACGCCGGCGTTCAGGCCACCGGCATAGTCCCCGGCCTTGAAGCGCGGGGTGATCGCCGTGGTGATGATCACCTTCGACAGGGCGTCCGTCAGGGCGCCCTCGAGGCCGTAGCCGACCTCGATGCGGACCTTGCGGTCGCTCGGCGCCACGAGCAGCAGGGCGCCGTTGTCGTCCTTCTTCCGGCCGAGCGCCCAGTGCCGGAACAGCCGGTTGGCATAATCCTCCACCGTGAGACCCTGGAGGTCCGGCACCGTGGCGACGACGACCTGATCGGAGGTCCTGTCCTCGTAGGCCTTGAGCTTCGATTCGAGGCCGGCCCGGTCCTCCGGCTTGAGGATGCCGGCCGCGTCGACGACGCGTCCGGTCAGTGCGGGAAAGGACGGATCGGCGGCGAGTGCCAGCCCCGCCTGCACCACGAGCGCGAGCCCGAGCAGGAGGGCACGCAATCCCCGGCCCGGGATCACCGGCATGGACGTCTAAAACTTCACGTTCGGCGGGCGCTCGGAATTCGGCATCGCCGTGAAGGTCTCCATCGGCTTGGCCTCGGGGTAGAACCATGCGGCGATCCAGCGGCCCGGAAGGGTGCGGACCTCGGTGTTGTAGGCCTGGACCGCGCCGATGTAGTCGCGGCGCGCCACGGCGATCCGGTTCTCGGTGCCTTCGAGCTGCGATTGCAGGGCGAGGAAGTTCTGGTTCGACTTGAGGTCGGGGTAGCGCTCCACGGTCACCAGCAGGCGCCCGAGGGCGCCCGAGAGCTGGTTCTGCGCGTCCTGGAACTCCTTGAACTTCTGCGGGTCGCTCACCGTCGAGGCATCGACCTTGACGCTGGAGGCCTTGGCCCGCGCCTCGGTGACGCCGATCAGGACGTCCTTCTCCTGCTGGGCGTAGCCCTTCACCGTCTCGACGAGGTTCGGGATCAGGTCGGCCCGGCGCTGGTACTGGTTCTGCACCTCGCTCCAGGAGGATTTGGCGCTCTCCTCCAGGGTCGGCACGCGGTTGATGGCACCGCATCCCGTCAGGGTGGTGGCGAGCGCCAGGGCGACGAACGCCGCGCGGACCCGGCCGAAAACGGACGGCCCGGCGTGGATGGCGGCGCCTGGATGCATGGACGGAACTCCTGAGGGCAACGATGGCTCGGGACGGTCCTGAGCTCGACCCGGGTGGAGATCGAGGCGGGCTTGACCGTACCCTGCGACAGATAGGTACGGCCGCAGGCACGGGAAGGGTTCCGCGCCGAGGAAAGGCCCGGACGGATATCCCTATTGCGGGATTCGGCGGCGCCATCGCGGCGCCTGAACGACCGGGCCTCGAATGACCGTCAGTTGAATGGCCGCGCGGTTGACAAGGCGGGGAGGTTCGGTGCGCTGTGCCGGGCATGGACGGAACACCACACGCCCCGGCCGCGAAACCGAGGGTTTCCATCACCTACTGCACGCAGTGCCAGTGGCTCCTGCGTGCGGCCTGGATGGCCCAGGAACTGCTCTCCACGTTTCGGGACGACCTCGGCGAAGTCGCGCTGGTTCCCGGCACGGGCGGCGTGTTCGTCATCGCCTGTGAGGGCGACATCCTGTGGGACCGGTCCCGCGACGGCGGGTTTCCCGACGTGAAGGCCCTCAAGCAGCGGGTGCGCGACCGGATCAGCCCGGCGCGCGACCTCGGCCATCTCGACCGCCCATGAGCGCGTCCGGACCGCAGGACGGCGGCACGGAGGCGGCCGGGAAGACGCCGCTCGGGCAATTCCGGCGGCGGTCGCGGCGACTCGGCCGTTTCCTCCCGGCCCTCTGGCGCGGGGATGTCTCGACGCAGGTCTACCTCGTCGCCCTGGTCGTCGCCCTGATCGGGCCGGGCCTCCTGTTCACCGCGATCCTGCTCGTGCGCTACGCCGGCACCGAGCGGGCGCGGTTCGAGCAGGACGCGCGGGAGAACGTGCGCGGCATCGCCCTCTCGGTGGACCGGGATACGGCGGGTCTCGTCTCCGTGCTCCAGACCCTGGCGACCTCGCCGCGCCTGAAGGATGCCGAGTTCGCGAATTTCGACACCCAGGCCCGCCTCGTGCGTGATGCCGTCGGGCTCGACCTCCTCCTGCGGCGTCCCGACGGGCAGCAGCTCGTCAATACGGCGGTCCCGCCCGGCGCGCCGCTGCCGAAGGGCGGCCTGCCGTTCGACCGTGAGATCGCGGCCGGCACCCAGCGCGCCATGGTGTCGGGTCTCCTGCACGGGGCGAGCCCGAACGCGGCGACCTACGCCATCGCGGTGCCGGTGTCCGTCGAGGGCGACATCGCCTACATCCTCAGCTTCAGCGCGCCGGTGGCCCGCCTGCAGGCCCTCGTCGCCCGGGAGAGCGTCGCCGGGTGGATGACGGGCATCTCGGACCGGGACGGCGTCGTGATGGCCCGCATCCCCGATCCGGCCGCCATCGTGGGACGTCCGCGCCTGGGGACCCTGCGTCAGAAGCAGACGGATACCGCGGGGGTCTGGGAGGGCAAGGATCGCCAGATGCGGCCCGTCACCGTCGTCGAGGCGCGGGCCCGGCTGACCGGATGGACGGTGGGCGCCGTGATCCCGCAATCCCTCGTGGACGCGCGGCTGCACGGCTGGATCTGGGCGTTCTGCGGCTTCGGGCTTCTGGTCCTGGCCACCTCGTCGATCCTGGCCCTGAGCCTGTGGTCGCGGGTGGCGCGGCCCCTCCGGCGCCTCGCCGCGACGGGCCCCGCCCTGGCGCGCGGCGAGGCGATCCCGCGCATCACCTCGCCGATCAACGAGATCCGCCGCCTCGGCGAGGTCCTGGCCGACGCCTCCATCCGCCTGCGGACCCGCAGCGCCGAGCGCGACCGGGCCCTCGCCGAGACCGAGCGCGGCCTCAGCGCCCTGCGCGAGAGCGAGGCGCGGTTCCGCCACATGGCCGATTCGGCCCCGGCCCTGATCTGGATGACCGACGAGACGGCCGAGATCAGTTTCGCCAACATGCATTTCGAACATCTGTTCGGCGAGGCGGCCCACACCCTGGCCGGGGACGGCTGGCACAGGATCATCCATCCCGACGATCTTCCCGCCTTCTCGAGCCTGTTCCGCGAGGCGTTCGACGCCCGTGAGCCGTTCCGTGGCGAGGTCCGGGTCGTCGACCGGACCGGCCGGGTCCGCTGGCTCCGCTGCGAGGGCGTGCCGCGCCAGGACGATACCGGGGCGTTCCTCGGCTACACCGGCTGCAACGTCGACATCACCGACGCCAAGCGCGCCGAGGAGCACCTGCTTCTCCTCATCCACGAACTCAACCACCGGGTGAAGAACACCCTCGCCACCGTGCAATCCATCGCCGGCCAGTCCCTGCGCCGCCTGGAGGGCGACGAGGCCGCGTCCGCCCGGGCCGCCTTCGAGGCCCGCCTCCTCGCCCTGGCGCGGGTCCACGACGTCCTCACCCGCGAGAGCTGGGAGGGGGCCGAACTCGGGACCGTGGTGGCCGACGCCATCGCACCCCTCGACGCGGATGACGGCCAGGGCTCACGCTTCGGCGTCACCGGGCCCCCCTTGCGCCTGCCGCCGCGCTTCGCCCTCTCCATCGCCATGGCGCTGCACGAGCTCGGCACCAACGCGGTGAAGTACGGCGCCCTGTCCCGCGAAGGCGGCCGCGTCGCCATCACCTGGTCGGTGGCACGGGACCCGGACGTCCACCTCCGCCTGCGCTGGAGCGAGAGCGGGGGGCCGCCCGTGGTCCCGCCGACCCGGACCGGGTTCGGCTCGCGCCTGATCGAGCGCAGCCTCGCCCGCGATCTGGCCGGCGACGTGCAACTTCTGTTCGAGGAAAGCGGCGTGGTCTGCGTCATTTCGGCACCGGTTCCGCCCCCCACCCTCCTGGAGCGAAGGGCCGGTCTGACGGATCTTCCGTTGCCGGGCCGGCACGAAGCCGGAGCGTAGCACCGCCAAAGCTGTGCCTCGACCATCATCACGCGCTCTACCGCAGCGCATCATTCTGTTTTCGTAAGAATATTGCACAGCACCCGACACAACTTCTAGGCACAAACCGTGATGCCTGCGAACGAGAAAAGTCGGTACAAAGGTATTACGCCCATTAAGTGAGTCTTAATCGGGCGAATCTATCACTGACGCCTTGCCAACAGGACGTCCCTCGATGCTCGGTCTTCCCCTGACACGGTTCTCGAAGAACCGCCCCGTCGCCGAATCGACGCCAGAAGCCACACCTCTCGCTGAAGACATCCGTCTGACCCGTGCCGTCGAACGCTTGATGGCGACCCAGGACCTCGGCGCCGTCGATCTGCCCGACGGCCCCTTGAAGACCGCCCTCGGCCGTCTCCAGGCGGATGCCGACCGCACGACGCTCCGGGCGCTCGGCAGCACCGCCCGCGTGGCGCGGGAAGCCTCGGAGGCCGCGACCAACACCGGATGGATGACCTACGACGTCGGTGAGGTCGCCCGCGCGACCCAGACCATCGCGGGCGCCACGGAAGAGATGGCCGCCTCCATCGCCGAGGTCGCTCAGACGTCCGATACGGTGGTGAAGGTCGCCGAGGACGCCCTGTCCGCCATGCAGAGCTGCATCGCCGATGGCGGCCAGGCCCGCGGCGCCATGCAGGAGATCGAGGGACGCACGATCCAGATCGCTGACCGCGTGGTGGTGCTCGAGCGCGCCATCGCGCAGATCGAGGTGATGGCCACCGCCATCGCGGCAATCTCGAGCCAGACCAATCTCCTGGCGCTGAACGCGACCATCGAGGCCGCGCGGGCGGGCGAAGCCGGGCGCGGCTTCTCCGTCGTCGCCGCGGAGGTGAAATCCCTGTCCGCCCAGACCGCCAAATCGACGGGGGAAATCCGCTCGCTCCTTACCACCCTGACCGTCGAGATGGGGTCCATCGCCCAGGCGGTGAGCGAGAGCCGCAGCGCCGTGGCCGCCGGCCGGACCATCGTCGACGGCCTCGAGACCCGGGTCTCGCAGGCCAACGATCGCATCGGCGAGGCGAGCGAACTCAACCGGGCCATCGCGCACATGCTCGGCCAGCAGCGCCAGGCGACGGCGGAGATCTCCACCAGCGTCCAGAACATCGCCGGCAAGGCTTCGAAGACCCACGAGGAGATCGAGCAGATCACCAAGCGCCTGGTCAAGGCCGAAGCCCTCGGCCAGAAGGCCCTCGACACGGGCGCGCGCACCCTTCCGGCCTACGCCCTCGTGCGCCTGCCGGCCGATATCGGCGCCTGGAAGCGCAAGCTCGCCCGCGTCCTCGTCGGTTTGGCCGAGCCGGACCGCGGCCTCGCCAGATTGCCGTGGAACGACGGACTCAGCCTCGCCGGGCTCCTGCGCGCCGGCCCCCTCGCCACCCATCCCGCCCTGCCGGATCTCCTCAAGGCCGAAGCCAAGGCCTTTGAGGAGGCCGAGCGCATGATCACGGCCCTCGCGGCGCAGAACTGGGACGTGGGGACCCCGGCCTATCGCAGCGCCACGGACGCCATGAAGACGATGCTCGACACCGCCCGGATCATGCTCGGCGAGTCCGCCGCCGCCTGATCTCGAAGGCGCGGCGGCGGCGGCGCCGACCGGACAGGCGATCAGCGCAGGGTGTCGCGCTGCGCCATCGCCGTCGCGGACCGCGACTTCTGCATCACGCCATCGATCTGCTCGCGCTGCCGGGTGAATTCCGCCAGCATCCGCCCGTCGAGTTCACGGCCGCGCGGAACCCGGATCTTCATCGGATCGACGAAGTGGCCGTTGATGACCACCTCGTAATGGAGGTGGGCGCCCGTCGACAGGCCGGTGGAGCCGACGTAGCCGATCACCTGGCCCTGCCGCACCTTCGCCCCGGCCGTCATCCCGCGGGCGAAACGCGACATGTGATTGTAGGTGGTCACGTAGCCGTTGATGTGCTGGATCTCGATCCGGCGGCCGTATCCGGAATCCCAATCCGCCTTGATCAGGGTGCCGTTGCCCGCCGCGACGATGGGCGTCCCGATGGGATTGGCCCAGTCGACGCCCGTATGGAGCTTGGCATAGCCGAGGACGGGATGGCGCCGGTAGCCGAAGCCGGACCGCATGATGCCGTCGGCGATGGGCTTGCGGATGAGAAACTTCTTGAGGGAGCGGCCCTGCTCGTCGAGGTAATCGATGGTGCCGTCGTCGGGGGACTGAAAGCGGTAGACCTTGCGCGATTCACCGCCGAGGTTGAGCGCGGCGTAGAGCAGTTCCGGCCGCTCGGAGGCCGTCTGCCCCGCATCCTCGTCGAAGGTATAGAACACGTCGAGGGCGTCGCCGGGTGAGATCCGACGCTGGAAATCGACGTCGTAGCCGAAGATCCGCACGAGATCCTCGACGGTGGTGCGCGGCAGCTCGTGCCGGGCCGCGGTTTCCTGGAGGCTCTGGTAGAGCCGGGGACCCGAGCCGCCGTCCTCCTCCTCGTCCTCTCCCGACGATTCGACCTTGGCCGCAACCTTGGGCGAGGGCGCGCCCTCCGTCGGGGGCGCCACGGAGACGAAACCGCCGCGATCGTTGATGGCCGCGATGGCCTCGATGCCGCCCTCGCCGTAGAGGATGAGCCGCGTCACCTGCCTCGGGTCGCCGGGCTTGGGGCCGGGCGCGATCTGGAGCCGGAATTGCTGGCCCTCGGTGAGTTCGCCGATCCGCCCGCGTCCGCCGAGGGCCGCGACGATCCCGCGGATCTGGTCCTCGCTGGCCTGCCCGGTGCCCCGCAGCACGGCCTCGAGGCCCTCGCCGCGCTTGAGCGCGAGGTCGCGCTCGTCGACGAGGGGGGCGTCGCCGGCCCGCAGGCCGACTTTGGCGAGCCGCGTCACGTTCTCGGGCACCACGAGGACGTCGATGGACTGGAACGGGCTGGGACCGCCGACGGGCTGGGCCGGTTCGAAATCCGAAGCCCCCCCGCCGTGCTGAAGGGTGCGCGACAGCATGATCTGCGGTGCCACCGGCACGGCGCTGCGCCGGCCGGCCTCCGCCGTGAGCCTGCGTTCCTCCTCGACCTGCGCGGCGACATCATCGTCCGTCAGGGCGGGCGCACCGGCCTCGACGGCGAGGCCGGCGAGGTCCTGCTTCACGACGGAGACCTCGCCGCCCGGGCCCTCGGCGATACCGGGGTCCGGTGCGCGCTCCAACGGCTCGTCGGAGGTGAACTTCATCGGATCGAAGCGCGGCATCTCGGCGGCGAACACCCCCGTGGTCATGGACAGGGCGGTGGAGACGCGGACGAAGGGCCGGACCTTGATGATCTCCCGGTCGGCCAGGCGTACGGTGACGGGCGCGCGAAAACTCTGCTTGGCCGAGGCGATCATCAGGTTTCGCACGAGGCGGTCGCCCTTGCGGGCCAGGGCGATCTCGTCGTCGCTCGGCGCCGGGCGGACGACCACCGCGGCTCGCTCGGGGATTGCGGCGAACGAGATGTCGCTCTGGAACGACACGTGGATCGCGGCACCGATGAGGCCGGCCCCGGTCAGGCCCGTCAGGGTACTGGCGCAGAGCCAGCGCAGGTTGACCTCGCGGCGATCGATGCGCGGCGCGTCGGGTCCGAGGAGGTCGAGGGGCGGTTCGATCCCATTGTGGAACCGCGGCACGGGGCGCCCGTCCTGAGTCTGGGCCGGATGGCCGATCTTGAGACGACCGCGCTTCACGAAAGAACCCTTGCGAGAGAACCTTTGGCATCACCGGCGAGCGGGATCGAAAAGGCCCCTCCCCCACCGGATCTAGGATGTCGAAGGTCAGCATGTCGAGAGTGAGGCGACGGCAGCGTGCCGACCAGACGCGCCATGGGATGGAGCAGACAGCAGAAAGCCCCCGACCGTTTCGGGTCGGGGGCTTTCTGGTGTTGGTTTTTTGGTTGCGGGGACAGGATTTGAACCTGTGACCTTCAGGTTATGAGCCTGACGAGCTACCGGGCTGCTCCACCCCGCGCCAGGGTGTTTTGCCGT
>NZ_JAKSXV010000060.1 GCF_022829345.1 Methylobacterium sp. J-090
CGGCTACCAGCCGCCTGCGCCAGAGGTCCTCATCTGGCCAACCGAACCGAGCGGATCAGTGCCGTCCGCTCGCCCTGCCATCGTCACGCGACCGACGATGCACTAACTTCGAACATGGGCCACCGAACGGGGGCAGGCCAAGGTGGGTAATTAAAAGCCTTACCGAGTGCCAAGGGGCCGCCTGAAGTAGTGACCGGTAGGCTGTTTAGAAACGACCTTAGAAAGGTCCCAAAGCTCATAGTGCAGCCGTCGCCTTGGATTGGAGGTCCCAACATCCACCAAGAGGGCCATGTGGTCGTGACGTTCGAAGGGATTTGGCTAGTTTTTGGCGCCACCATATACCACCCAAACGGCTGGGGCATCGAACGAGCAGGGTTTAATATTATTCCGGCTGCGAGCGGGCTTTTATTTCCTGAAGTTTTGAAAAGGCTGAATTCAGGCCAAACAGAAATTAAATCATACTCGTCCTTGGTGCTGTTCGACATTGGAGAAATCGGCACCCTGGGCTGACTAATTTGATTCACTTTATCCGTGATTTTGGCTTGTAGCAGTACGGCTCTTGCATCCCGCGTGACAGGATCAGGGCGTCCGACAATTCTGCGTTCCTCGATGGAGAAAACAACGGCATCGCCAAGCTCTGTCTTCTTTTTCTTACCTTTTGTTTCAGCGAGTGAAATTTATCAATCCAAGCCAAATTTATCTGTAAAACTCGGTTTGACATGCCTCCGGCTACAATTTTTGAAATCATTTCGCCGTGGATAGATTTAAGATAGACATCGCTAAAAAGCTGCCTTAACTGATCAAGCTCTCCTGAAGATCTGTATTTTTCACAATGCTTCCGTGTCAGGATGTCAATCCGATTGGCCATCGCCACGTCGAACCAATTGAACATGGGACCGCCGTTTGGATTCGTAATGAGATGAACGATTAAATCATACCACGGCCCTGAGTTTCCTCGTCGACTTTGACACAGCCCGTACCTGAGAAATCCTCACTCTCCCTGCTAAGTTCTCGGCGCAAGTAGGGAGCGAATCGTGGGATTGTTCGGGCGGAAGGCGCAGCAGCCAAGCGGAACCGCTTGGGCGATCACCAACAATCTGCGCGAAGCCGAGATACGGTATCTGGAGGTTCTCCGACGCGAGATCGGTAACCTCATCGTCGAGGTCGATCCCGACCTGATGGTTCGGTCATACGAGAAGGCTTGGACCTGGGAGCAGGAGACGGCCTCGAACCCGGACCGGCTGCGGGCTGACGAGGCGGCGCTCGTCGCCAAGCTCCCGATGTTCGAGGAATTTGACCTGATCGGCACCCGACACTTCGTGTCGTATGGCGAGGGTCGCCGCAGTTTGGACGACGACGACCTGGTCGAACGCTACCTCGAATTGTCGCGCATGCTGGTCTTCATGAGGAACCGATTGCAGCCCGATGTCGCCCGCCGGCGGCCGCTGCACGACGAGAAGGAGCACAAGGTGCTCCTGGACACGGTGGGCAGCCTGAAGGACCGCCGCTTCCGAGACCGGATCGACGAGGCGTTGCAGCGTTGCTACGCCTACCGTCAGGGCTTTGACGCCGGAAAAGGCGAACCCTACGCCGCTACGCGCGAAACCTTTTCGGACGCCGAGGTCGAGGTGTTCTCGCTCCCCTTCGGCATCACACCGGAAATCGAGACCGGCATCGTGTTTAAGAAAACCGATGAGCGCGGGGTCCACGCGGTCTTCGTGCATGACGACGGTCGTAGAAACATCACCTACTACCGGACGGACCAACAGTTCACGAAGCGCGATTGGGTCGGCCGCTGATCGCGTTTCCCGGTGGATCGCGGCCTTCCGCTTGGTCACCAGCCATTTCGTTGAGAAGCGAATGTAGGCGCACAGAAGCGCACGCAAAGTTCCTCACGAGTCCCTTCGAGACGGTCAGCCGCGGACGCTGTCAGCGCCCCGCTCACCCTGCGTCTCATTGTCTAAGCAACTGTGATTGTTCACACTAATGCGCGCGGAAAGGTGGCGTCTTCGGGAGGGCTCGAACCTCCGACCCCGGGTTTAGGAAAACGGGGGGTGGCATTTTTGGCTGCTGCTTTTCGGCGTCGATCCACCTTCGCCAAGGCCCCGAAATTCAAGAGAAATTAACCATCGCAGGCGGTTTGCTATTGGCAGTCACTCCACCAAGGCGAACCACAAATTAACCGTACGCAGGCCCCTGGTCTTGCACGGTCGGTCCCTTTGAAATCGACCCAGTTTTTGGCTCACATCCGGGCCGCCGCGATCATCTCTTCCTCGTCGGGCACAGCCTCTTGCTGGGCTTCTCGCCTGACCCTCGCCCGCCGCAGAAACTCCGCTACCAGCTTGTCCTGCCGTTCCAGCACCTCCGGTTCGAGTACCATCTCGGCCATGTCGAGCAGGTCGTCCGGGTTGTCGGAGAAGAGCAGGACCGGGACCTCGGCAGCTTCGGCCACCTTCCCGAACATGCGGTAGCCCTTGTAGGTCGCGGTGATCCTATCGGGCTCGAACACCACCTTCTTGACCGTGCCCCGGATCTGCTGGGCCAATCGCGTCCGAAGGTCGGCACGTTCATCGAGGCTGGCGGCGGCCAGCCTGGCCCGCAGGTCCTGGATCATCGCCCGGCGGCGTTCGCCGGATGGCTCGTGGGCGCCCATGACGGCCTGGCGCTTCGTTTCGGTCAGCTCCGCCCTGGTGGCCTCGATCTCCGCGCTGATCTCGATGGCCCGCTCCAGATACCCGCTAACGCCAGCTTCCACCGCGCCGCGGATGTTGGCCAGGTTCGTCTTCAGTGCTTCGACCTTGGCCTCAAGATCGGCGGCGGTGAGCCTCCTTGCCGCCGGCTCCTCAGTAGCCTTGGCCAGCACCTTGTCGAGGTCGAGCCTTACGGTCGACCCGAGCATCTGGTTCTCGGCCCAGTCGATCCGCCACCTCCGAGTGTTCGTGCACGCACCCCGGCCGGCCTCAGCGCAAGTCAGGTAGGCAGCCCCCTTAGGAGGCACGCCCTTGTTGATCCTCTTCATCTTCCCGCCGCAGGAGCAGAAGGCCAGGCCACGGAATAGGTTCGCAACACCGGTTGTCTCGTGCTTGCCAGCGGCACCCGTTCGGCTCGCCTTCGTGGCATTGGCCTGGATGAACTCGGCCTCATTCACGGCGGCTGGGTAATAGTCTCGGATCGGTGAGCCGGCGGGATGGCGTTGGCCCTGCTCGTCCCGTCGGTACGATTGCATCTCGCCGAGGACGGCCCGGTTCTGCAGCACCTTCTGGATGTAGGAAGCGTGCCATTCCTTCCCGCCATCGAAGGTCGGGATCTTGGCCTCGTTCAGCCTCGTTGCGATCCGACGCTTGCCGTAGCCTCGGAGGGTCTCGGAAAAGATGCGGCGAACGATGTCGCGTCCAGAGGGAAGGTCGCCCTCACCGGGCTTGAACTCGATCCGGCGCGTACCGTCTTGATCGACGACGTGGAGCCAGCCTGGCACCCGCGCGGTGATCACCTGGGTGGAGGCGTTGCCGCGCTTCTTCACCCATGACTTCGCGAGCCGGACAGCCTTGGTCTTCGACTCCTCGTGGGCTCGCATCATCACCATGAGCGACCCGAACAGCGCGAAGGGTTCGGCCTCGATCCGTTCCCGGGAATAGACCTGCCGGTCGATCAGCGTGACGACGTTGATGCTGGCCTTCAGCAGCTTGTTGAACTCCTCCAGGACGTCGAGGGCGCTCTCGCGGCTGAAGCGGTCGAGGCTCTCGATCACCAGGAACGATCCCCGCGGGATCTGGCCTTCCTCGACGAGCTTGAGGAACTTGCCGAGAGCGCCTCGCGTCCGATTGAGGCCACGGAAGGCGCTGATGCCGAGGTCGGTCAGGCTTTCGTCAATGACGAGCCCCTTCTCCGCAGCCCATTCCTGGGCCGCCTCCGTTTGCCGTCGGAGGCTGTCGCCCCGCATCTGCTCCGGGCGCGAGAACCGGATGTAGCTGTAAGCCTTGGCTGCCATGATCCGGACCCTACGGGCCAGGCCCTAAACAGGCAATGAAATGGGACACGACCTCAGGATGTTGTGGGCACCGGCCGCGGCGATCTCCAGTGCGCGCTTGGCGCCCTCCTGGCCCTTGATGTCGCGCAGGTCCGGCAAGGCACCGCCCGGTGCGGCGATAGCGGGCTCGGGCCGGGCCATCACCTGGGTGCCCTTGAAGTGGTTGGCGAGCTGGATGAGCGAGCGGGGTGCCAGCACATCCATGTCGCCCGCCGCCCACGCCGCCTCGGGTCCGGTGGCGGCCGGGCAGATGAGGCCGAGGCCGCGCGCGTTGGCCGCCATGGCGGCGGGCAGCACGCCGGACACCGCCGTGATGGTGCCGTCGAGGGCGAGTTCGCCCAGGACGCAATACCCCGTGAGGGCATCGGCCGGCAGGGCGCCGATGGCCGCCATCACGGCGAGCGCGATGGGCAGGTCGTAATGCGAGCCCTCCTTCGGCAGGTCGGCCGGGGCGAGGTTCACGGTGATGCGCTTGGCCGGCAGCGCCAGCCCCGAGGCGATGAGGGCCGAGCGCACCCGCTCGCGCGATTCGCCCACCGCCTTGTCGGCGAGCCCCACCACCGTGAAGGCCACGAGGCCGGGCGCGATCTGCACCTGCACATCGACGGCCCGCGCCTCGATTCCCTCGAAGGCGACGGTGGCGACGCGGGTGACCATGGTTCTTCGCCCTCGGGATGGCTCGCCACATGATGGCTTGGCAGGTGCAAGCCTAGGCGGCAGCTCAAACGGAAACAACCGGCGCGCGTGGGGCACATCTCAGGAACTGGGAACAGAATCGTACGGTGCGTCGTTCGCACCGCACCCCAACGATTTTCAAGGAGTTCCCATGTCGTTCAGGACCACCGGCCTCGCCGCCCTCGCCCTCGCCCTCGCCTTCACCGGCGCCGCTCGCGCCGACCGCGAGCCCACCGCCGCCGAGCTGACGCGGATCGATGCCGTGCTCAAGGAAGCCGGCTTTACGAAGTGGAAGAAGGTCGAGGTCGAGGACGACGAGATCGAGGTGGACGACGCCATCGACGCCAACGGCAAGCAGTTCGACCTGAAGCTCGATCCCAAGACCTTCGCCATCGTCAAGCGCAAGGCCGAGTAGGACGATCGGCAGCGGTTGCCCGCACCGGGATCACCGCTGCCGCTGGAAGGCGGCCATCGCCGTGCCCGCGCCGACGCCGTCCGGCGTCAGCGCCTGCCACCGGGTGACGAGGGCGCCGCTCCGCTCCATGCTGAAGAGCGGCGCCCCGACATCGTAGCGCTTCGTGCCGTAGGCGTTGACGATCCGCCCGTCTCCGTAGGTGTGAAAATCCACCGAGACCGAATTCGCGTCACCCCGAAGCTTGCACACGATGGTCTCGTTCGTCTGGAAGCCCTCGACCCGCAGCAGGCAGTCGCGGGTCCCCCGCCCCGGCACGAGATCGAGGCGGTAGGCGACAACGATGGGAGAGCCTCCCGCGGTCCGGCCCGCGCTGTGCTCGAAGACGTAGGTGCCCGCCCAGGATCGTGCGGGCTCCGGGGCGGCGAGGACCGCCGGCATCGCGAGGAGACAGGCCGTGATAGCCAGGGCCGCGCGAACCCCGCATGCACGAACCCGACGTGTGTGAGACGAAACCATCCCTCGCTCTCCCTCGCGGTTGCTTCGGTCCGGCCGCTTGCATCCGCCGCCGACGCCGGCCATATAGCGCACGGGAGGTTGGCGAGGGACGTTTCACTCGCCAACCGGGTCAGGTCCGGAAGGAAGCAGCCCTAACGAGACCGAGCGGGTCTTTGTCCAGCCTCCCACCTTATCTGTCGTAAGTAGCCCGCGTGGCGGCATCCCTCCGACCAGGGCGGCGCCAACCCACGCAAGGCAGCATGGACGCGACCTCCGGTACACCGAGCGACGCACCCGGCCTTCCGGGTTTTCCCGAGTCGTCCGCGGCGGCGACGCCTTATCGGGTGCTCGCCCGCAAGTATCGACCGCAGAATTTCGACGACCTGATCGGCCAGGGCGCCATGGTGCGGACGCTGGCCAACGCGTTTTCGGCCAACCGCATCCCGCAGGCCTGGATGCTGACCGGCGTGCGCGGCGTCGGCAAGACCACCACGGCCCGTATCCTGGCGCGCGGCCTCAACTACGTCCGCGACGGGCACCCCGATACCGGCCCGACCATCGCCATGCCGGAGCTCGGGCGCCACTGCCAGGCGATCATGGAATCCCGGCACATGGACGTGCTGGAAATGGACGCCGCCTCGCATACGGGCATCGACGACGTGCGCGGGATCATCGACGGCATCCGCTATTCGCCGGTCTCGGCCCGCTACAAGGTCTACATCGTCGACGAGGTCCACATGCTCTCCGAGAAGGCGTTCAACGCCTTCCTGAAGACCCTCGAGGAGCCGCCCCCCCACGCCAAGTTCGTGTTCGCGACGACCGAGATCCGCAAGGTCCCGGTGACGATCCTGTCGCGCTGCCAGCGGTTCGACCTGCGCCGCGTCGAGGCCGACACCCTGGTCTCACACCTGACTAGGATCTGCGCGGCCGAATCCGTGGAGGCGGATGCGGAGGCGTTGTCCGCCATCACGCGGGCGGCGGAAGGCTCCGTGCGCGACGCCCTCTCGCTCCTCGATCAAGCCATCGCGCACGGCGCCGGACACGTGAGCGCCCAAGGCGTGCGCGACATGCTCGGCCTCGCCGACCGGGGCCGGATCGTCGACCTGTTCGAAGCGGTGATGCGCGGCGACATCCCGGCGAGCTTTGCGGAGGTGCGCGGCCAGTACGAGGCCGGGGCCGACCCGGCCGTGATCCTGTCCGATCTCGCGAGCTTCACCCACCTCGTCACCCGCCTGAAGCTGGTGCCGGAGGAGGCCGCCGCCGACCCGACCCTGAGCGAGGCCGAACGCTCGCGCGGCGGCGATTTCGCGAAACGGTTGTCCGTCCGGGTACTGTCGCGGGCTTGGCAGATCCTGCTGAAGGCGATTCCCGAGGTGCAGACGGCGACACGCCCCCTCGCCGCCGCCGAGATGGCCCTGGTGCGCCTCGCCTACGCCGCGGACCTGCCGACCCCGGACGAGGCCCTGCGCCAGATGCGCGGTGAGGCCCTGGCGGCGCCCGCCCGTACCCCGACGGACGCGCTATCCAATGCCGCATCCGTGACGGCGCAGGGGCGCCCGGCCCTGCCGCCGATCCCGACCTTCTCGTCCGAGGCGCCGCCGCGCCCGGTCGTCGCCCTGGCGGCGGGCGGCGGTGGCACCCGCCCGGCCCTCACCATGGTCGCGCCGTCTCCGGCACCGTCCATCGCCCCGCTGGCGGCGCCGGAGCCCGAGGGGCCGCGCCTCACGGGCTTCGCCGATGTCGTCGCGCTGGCCGACACCAAGCGCGACATCGGCCTGAAGATGGCCCTGGAGCGCGAGGTCCACCTCGTGCGCTTCGAGGAGGGCCGCATCGAGTTCCGCCTCGCCGAGGGCGGTCGCCAGACCATCGCAAACGATCTGGCCAAGGCCCTCGATGCCTGGACGGGCCGGCGCTGGATCGTCGCCCTGTCGAAGGAGAGCGGCGAACCGACCCTCGACGCCACGGCCCGGGCCGCCACGGAGACCCGCCACCAGAATGCCGCCGCCCACCCCCTCGTGCGCGCGGTGATGGCCGGCTTCCCCGGAGCCCAGATCGTCGATGTGCGCGACCGTGCGCCCGAGATCACGGCGGATGCGCCGCCCACGGGCGAGGCCGAGACCGACGAGACCGACGGCGAGGCATAGCGCCGGCACCGAGCCGTCCCCAGATCAGGCCGAGACAGCCCTCACAGCCAAGGAATCCCACCGATGCGCGACCTCATGGGCATGATGAAGCAGGCCCAGGCCATGCAGGAGAAGATGGCCGCCCTGCAGGGCGAACTCGACACCGTGGAGGTCTCGGGCGCCTCCGGCGGCGGCGCCGTGCGGGTGACGATGACGGCCAAGGGTCAGGTGAAGGGCGTCCAGCTCGATCCCGCCATGATGAACCCGGACGAGCGCGAGATTTTGGAAGATCTCATCGTCGCCGCCATGAACGACGCCCGCGGCAAGGCCGAGCAGGTCGCCGCCGAGCGGATGGGCGAACTCACCAAGGGCCTGCCCCTGCCGCCCGGCCTGAAGCTCTTCTAGGATTTCGCAGGGGGCGGCCCGGAGGCCGCCCCCCAAGGATCAGGCCGCGATGGCCTGCGCGGACGGTTCGGCCGCCCGCACGTCGGCATCGACATGCTCGGCGAAGCGCTTGAAGTTCTCCTGGAACATGGCGACGAGGCGCGTCGCCGTCTCGGCGAAGGCCGCCTTGTTGGCCCAGGTCTGAACCGGCGAGAGGACGTGCGGCTCGACGCCCGGCACCGAGACCGGCACCTGGAAACCGAAATACGGGTCGCGCCGGAACTCGACCTGGGACAGGGAGCCGTCCAGGGCGGCCGCGAGCAGGCGGCGGGTGACACGGATCGGCATGCGCCGGCCGGTGCCGACGCCGCCCCCGGTCCAGCCGGTGTTGACGAGCCAGCAATCGACGTCGTGCTTCGCGATGAGGTCGCGCAGGAGGTTGCCGTAGACGCTCGGGTGGCGCGGCATGAAGGGCGCTCCAAAGCAGGTCGAGAACGTTGCCTCGGGCGCCGTCAGGCCGCGCTCGGTGCCGGCCACCTTGGCGGTGTAGCCGGACAGGAAGTGATACATCGCTTCCGCCCCCGTGAGCCGGGCGATGGGCGGCATCACCCCGAACGCGTCGCAGGTGAGCATGACGATGTTCTTCGGGTGTGCGGCACGCCCCGTGGTGCTCGCGTTGGCGATGAAGTCGAGGGGATAGGCGCAGCGGGTGTTCTCCGTGCGCGAAGCGTCGTCGAAATCCGGCACCCGGGTCTCGGGGTCGACGACCACATTCTCCATCACCGTGCCGAAGCGCTCGGTGGTGGCGTAGATCTCCGGTTCGGCGTTGCGCGAGAGGCGGATGGTCTTGGCATAGCAGCCGCCCTCGAAGTTGAAGATCCCGTCCGGGCTCCAGCCATGCTCGTCGTCACCGAGCAGCATGCGCGAAGAATCGTTGGAGAGGGTGGTCTTGCCCGTGCCCGACAGGCCGAAGAACAGGGCCGACTGGCCGGCCTCGTTCAGCGCCACGTTGGCCGAGCAGTGCATCGGCATCACGCCGACCTTGGGCAGGCGGTAGTTGAGGTAGGTGAAGACCGACTTCTTCATCTCGCCCGCATAGGCCGACCCGCCGATGAGGACGATGCGGCGGGAAAAATCGATGGCGATGACCGTCTTCGAACGGCAGCCGTGGCGATGCGGCTGGGCCTCGAAGCTCGGCAGGTCGATGATCGTCAGCTCCGGCACGAAATCGGACAGGGTCTCGCGCTCGGGCCGGATCAGCAGGTTGCGGATGAAGAGCGAATGCCAGGCGAGCTCCGTGAACACACGGGCTTTCACCCGGTGGCACGGATCGGCGCCGCCGTGGAGGTCCTGGGCGAACAGCTCGCGGCCCTCGGCATGGGCGAGAAAATCCTGGAACAGCGTCTCGAACTGTTCGGCCGTGATCGCGCCGTTGTTCTCCCACCAGACCTCGGTCTCGGTGGCCGCATCGCGCACCACGAACTTGTCCTTGGGCGAGCGTCCCGTATGGCTGCCGGTGGTCGCCACGAGGGCACCGCCCTGTGCGAGTTCGGCCTCGTTCCGGCGCAAGGCCTCCTCGTAGAGGCGGGGTGCCTCGAGGTTCCAGTGCACGGCTTTCAGGTGACGCAGGCCGATGGCCTCGGCGCCGTGGCCCGAATTGAAAAGTCCGATATTGGTCATGCGCGTTCCTCCTCGGGCACCTGATCGCTCCGCCGGGCCGAACTCGTTGTCTGGGGCGTCCGCGCGGTCGTTCAGGTCCGCCGCGCGCAGGTTCGCCGCCCCACGAGTCACCGTTTGTGCTCGGTTGCTCAAATCTTGCCGACAAATCACGTTTGCGACAATGGAAAAAGAAATTTGACGTTTGGCCATCCGGCCTCGGCGCGTGCGCGGGGGCGAAACCGGAGGTGGGCGACCCTATGTAACGGTGATCCCCGCTTTCGCCGGGAACGCTTCACCCGCTATCCGGCACGAACCCCGCGGCGGCCTCAAGCGGCCGCACGAGCCCAGACGGACCGTCCATGCCCCAAGCCGTCGCCGGTCCCGAGATCGAGCGCCTGATCCAGCTCCTCGCCCGCATGCCGGGCCTCGGCCCGCGCTCGGCCCGGCGCGCCGCCCTGCAACTGATCAAGAAGCGCGAGACCCTGCTCGCTCCCCTGGCCGACGCCATGCGGATCGCCTCCGAGCGCATCGTCGTGTGCAGCGCCTGCGGCAACGTCGATACCGCCGAGCCCTGCACCATCTGCCGCGACGCGAGCCGCGATCCGTCCACCCTCGTAGTGGTGGAAGACGTGTCGGATCTGTGGGCCCTGGAGCGCTCGGGCGCGGTGACCGCCCGCTACCACGTGCTGGGCGGCGTGCTCTCGGCCCTCGATGGCGTGCGTCCCGAGCACCTCAACCTCGACAGCCTCGTGGCCCGGGCCGCCGACCCGGCCATGCGCGAGATCATCCTGGCGCTGAACGCCACCGTCGATGGTCAGACCACGGCGCATTACGTCACCGAATCGCTGAAAAGCCATAACCTGAAGATCACCCGCCTCGCCCACGGCGTGCCGGTGGGCGGCGAGCTCGACTACCTCGACGAAGGCACGCTCACGGCCGCCATCCGAAGCCGCACGCCGTTCTGAACGACGGTCGACTGGAGCGGTCATTTGACCGCTCATCGGCGCAACCTTATCTGCGGAGGATCGGGGCGCGGCCCCGCCTCACAGCCCAAGCCCGAATCCCATGACCATTCGTCCGCTCGTCATCCTGCCCGACCCGATCCTGCGCAAGATCTCCGAGCCGGTCGGCCCCGTGACGGACGAGGTCCGCACCCTCGTGGCCGACATGCTGGAGACCATGTACGACGCCCCCGGCGTCGGCCTGGCGGCAATCCAGATCGGCGTGGCGAAGCGCGTCGTCACCATCGACACCTCGAAGGACGAGGACGACCGCCGGCCGCAGATCTTCCTCGATCCCGAGATCGTCTGGAGTTCGGACGAGAAGCGCGTCTACGACGAGGGCTGCCTGTCGATCCCCGAGTATTACGGCGAGGTCGAGCGCCCGGACCGGGTCCGCGTGCGGTTCCGCGGCCTCGACGGTGCGACCCAGGAGATCGAGGCCGACGGGCTGCTCGCCACCTGCATCCAGCACGAGATCGACCACCTCGACGGCGTGTTGTTCATCGATCACCTGTCGAAGCTGAAGCGCGACCGGGTGGTGAAGAAATTCGCCAAGGCGGCCAAGCGCGACGCCGCCTGAACCGGTATCAAGGACAAAATCCATGCGCGTCGTGTTCATGGGCACGCCGGATTTCGCCGTGCCGACCTTGTCGCGCCTCCACGCCGACGGCCACGCCATTGTCGCGGTCTACACTCGCGCGCCGGCGAAAGCCGGGCGCGGCATGGCCCTGAAGGCCTCTCCCGTCCAGGTGATGGCCGAGGGTCTCGGCGCGCCCGTGCTGACGCCCGCGACCCTGAAGACGCCGGAGGCAGCCGAGACCTTCCGGGGGCACGCGGCCGATGTCGCCGTGGTGGTGGCCTACGGGATGCTGCTGCCGCAGGCGATCCTCGATCTGCCGCGCCACGGCTGCCTCAACCTGCACGGCTCTCTGCTGCCGCGCTGGCGCGGTGCGGCCCCGATCCAGCGCGCCGTGATGGCGGGTGATGCCGAAAGCGGTGTTGGCGTGATGCGGATGGAAGCCGGCCTCGACACCGGCCCGGTGGCCCTGGAGGCGCGCCTGCCGATCACGGCCGGCATGAGCGCCGGTGACCTGCACGATGCCCTGATGCCCCTCGGCGCCGACCTGATGGCGCGAGCCCTCGCGAGTCTGGCGCGCGGCGACCTCACCTTCACGCCGCAGGCCACGGAGGGTGTCGTCTACGCCCACAAGATCACCAACGACGAGGCGCGCATCGATTGGAGCCGCCCGGCGGCGGCGGTCGCCAACCACATCAACGGGCTCAGCCCCTTCCCAGGTGCCTTCGTCGAGGCCGATCTCGGCAAGGGCGTCGAGCGCGTGAAGGTTCTGGGCGCCATTGCGACGGACGGCTCGGGCGCCCCCGGCACGATCCTCGACGAGGCCTGCACCCTCGCCTGCGATACGGGTGCCGTCCGCCTCACGGCCCTGCGCCGCGCCGGCAAGGGCGGCGCCGCCACGGGGCCGGAATTCCTTCGCGGCGCTCGTCTGGCGCCCGGCGCGTCCCTCGGCGCCTGATGTCGCGCTACAAGCTCGTCATCGAGTACGACGGCACGCCGTTCTGCGGCTGGCAGCGCCAGTCCGCGCAGCCCTCCGTGCAGGGTGCCATCGAGGGGGCGGTGACACGGTTCTCCGGCGAGACCGCCGGCCTCACCTGCGCCGGCCGCACGGATACGGGGGTTCACGCGACGCATCAGGTCGCGCATCTCGACCTGGCCAAAGCGTGGCGGACGGACGTGGTGCGCGACGCCCTCAACGCGCATCTTCGGCCGCACCCGGTCTCGATTCTCAGTGTCGAGATCGTCGCCCCCGAGTTCAACGCCCGGCATTCCGCGTTTCGCCGGCACTACCGCTACCGCATCCTCAACCGGCGCAGCCCGGCGGCCCTGACGCGCGGCCAGGTCTGGCAGGTGCCCTGGCCCCTCGATGTCGCCGGGATGCAGGCGGCTGCCCGCCCGCTCCTCGGCTGCCACGACTTCACCGCCTTCCGCGCCGCAGAGTGCCAGGCCAAAAGCCCGATCCGGACCCTGGAGCAGCTCGACGTCGCGGTGCTGCCCATGGGCCATTTCGAGGAGATCGTGGTCGCGGCCTCCGCGCGCTCGTTCCTGCACCATCAGGTCCGGGGCCTCGTCGGCACCCTCGTGCTCGCGGGCTCCGGCAAGATCACGGCCGACGACGTCGCCGCAATCCTGGCGAGCCGCGACCGCAGTCGCTGCGGGCCACTGGCGCCGTCGTGTGGGTTGACGCTGGTGGGAGTGGATTACGCAACCCACAACCAATTCCCGACCAACAATAAATCTTAGATTGCATTTTTACGGGATAATGGGCTCTTTCGCACAACCTGAGCGGTTTTTTGTCGGGTAGCGTGGGATCGAACTCATGGAAACACCTTTTCGAATCGTCATCTTTCTCGCCACCACTTTCGCAGCCCTGTCACCGCTCATTTTCATCGCGATCCGAGAAGCGATCAAACGCCAGCGGCAGGAAACCATCAAAGATTTGGCCCTGGTCTTCGAGATCGCCGATCGGTTGAGCCCATCGCTGATCCCCTCCTTCGAATTCGTGAAGTACAAATACTTCATCGGTTCGAAGCGCCGGCTTGGGCCGGTCGTCGGTCCGACCCATCAGACCGCGGTGATCGCAGACCTCCCACGCCGGAAGGAAGATTTCGCGACTGTTTCATGGCTCATCGGCAGCATCCCGTTCAGCGTCCTGTCGGGCTTGACGATGTTCTACGCCCTATCGCTCCTTGTTTCGCTTCTGGCCCCGGCAGGGGGTGATTCGACACCGTTCCGCTGGCCGGGCGTGACCTACCCGACGCCTGGAGATCTCGGGATCGTATGGTTGCTCGGCCTGTGCGCAGCGTTCGCCGGCAGCTACCTCACGGCCCTGCGCAATCTCTACCGGGCGATCAAGAACTTCGACCTCAGTCCCGGGACCCTGGTCGGCGAGACGATCCGGATGCTCCTGAGTGCCGTGCTGGCCCCGATCCTCGTGGTCGGCCTGCTTTGGATCGGAACCGAAACGATCAGGGCCCTGGCGATCAGTGAGGCCACGCTCACAGCGCCGTCCGTCATCGCCCTCGTGGTTGCCGCGAGTTTCATTGCCGGCGTGATGCCGGAGGTCGTCCTGCGCAGCATCATCCAGCGGGATAAGCTGCGAAACTTCAAGCGCGAGAAAGAGGAGGTGTTCGAGGCGTTTAAGATCACGCCGGTGGAAATCATCGATGGCATCGACAGCGATATCCGCATCCGCCTTGAAGACTACCACATCCACTCGACGCAGAACCTTGCCGCTGCCAACCCCCTGATGCTGTTCGTCGAGACGCCTTACGGAGTCTATCAGATCATGGATTGGGTCGCCCAGGCTCAGCTCTGCTGCTCCGTCGGGCGGGATCGGGTCATCCGGCTCTGGCCCCTCGGTGTGCGAACCCTGTTCGATCTGGAGCGTCTGGCCGCCTCCAGCGACGGGGCGAACGAAGCCCTGCTCCTGGAAGTCGGGCGAGTGATCCTGGGCGAGGGACTGGTTCCGAAAGACGTCTCGAACCGTGCCGCTGCGGCCGCCCTGGTACGGGCCAGCATCGAGTTGCGCCTCGACGATCCGCACGTTCAGCGCCTGCGCCAGATCTACATCGCCGTGGGCGACCGCCTTGGCGCGAGCAGTCGGCGGTTTCGGTCGAGCCGGCTCCTCTACCGGTGCCGCTACCGCTCGGGTCGAGGCTGGCTGTGCCGGACCCTGAAGCCCAAAGCCGCCTGACGGGTGCGGCTCACGCCGACCGTGCCGCATCGAAGTAAGCCCCGATCACCCGCGTGTAGATCGCGGTCAGCCGGTTCAGGTCGGCCACGGCCACGCACTCGTCGGTCTGGTGCATGGTCTCGCCGACGAGGCCGAACTCGATGACCGGGCAGGCGTCCTTGATGAAGCGCGCATCCGAGGTGCCGCCCGTGGTTGAAAGCTTCGGCACCCGGCCGGTCTCGGTCTCGATGGCTGCGACGACGAGGTCGGTGAAGGCGTCGGGCCGGGTGAGGAAGGCCGGCGCGTTCGAGGGCTGTAGGTCGAGGCTGTAGCGCACGGCGTTGCCGGCGGCGCGTTCCAGGCGGGCGCGAATTTCGGCGCCGAGCGTCTCGGCCGTCCAGCCCTCGTTGAAGCGGATGTTGAAGGTCGCCCGCGCCTCCGCCGGGATGACGTTGGTGGCCGGGTTGCCGACATCGAGGGTGGTGAATTCGAGGTTCGACGCGTCGAAATGCCGGGTACCGCCATCCAGCGGCGCGGCCAGCAGCGCACCCGCGAGGCGCAGCATCCCGGGGATCGGGTTCTCGGCCCGGTGCGGGTAGGCGACATGGCCCTGGCGGCCATGGACCGTGAGCTTGCCGGTGAGCGACCCGCGCCGGCCGATCTTGATCATGTCGCCGAGGCGCTCGGGATTCGTCGGCTCGCCGAGCAGGCAATGGTCGAAGCGCTCGCCGCGCGCCCGCGCCCATTCCAGGAGCTTCACCGTGCCGTTGATGGCCGGCCCTTCCTCGTCGCCGGTGATGAGGAAGCCGAGGGAACCGCGGAAGTCCGGTCCGACCGCATCGAGGTAGTCGAGGGCGGCGGCGAGCATGCAGGCGATGCCGCCCTTCATGTCGACGGCGCCGCGCCCGTACAGGATTCCATCGGCGACGGTCCCGGCGAACGGCCCGTGGCGCCAGGCCGCGACATCCCCCGTCGGCACGACGTCGGTGTGGCCGGCAAACAGCAGGTAGGGCGCGCCGGTGCCGATGCGGGCATAGAGGTTGTCGATATCGGGCGTGCCCACGTCCGAGAAGCGCGGCCGATGGACCGTGAAGCCGGCGCCTTCCAAGACACCGCCGAGCCAATAGAGGGCGCCGCCCTCCTCCGGCGTCACCGAGGGGCAACGGATCAGGGCCTGGGCCAGCTTGAGCGGCGAACGGTCGAGGGAATCGGGCACGGCCAGAATCTCGCAGGGTCTCGGCGACTATCGCCACGGCCATAGGCGCGGGCCGCAGCGCACGCAAATCGCGGGGCTTCCGGTGGCGGTTCGCGAGGGTTATCTCCCGGTCATGGCCCTGTCATCCGATGAAGTCGAACGCTACGCCCGCCACCTCGTCCTGCGCGAGGTCGGCGGACCGGGCCAAGCCCGCCTCAAGGCGGCGCGCATCCTGGTGATCGGGGCCGGCGGCCTCGGCGCGCCGCTGATCCAGTATCTCGCGGCCGCCGGCATCGGCACCATCGGGGTCGTCGACGACGACACCGTGTCCCTGTCGAACCTTCAGCGGCAGGTGATCCACGGCACGCCGGATCTCGGCCGGCCGAAGGTCGAGAGTGCGGCCGACGCCGTGGCCCGGCTCAACCCGCATGTCAGTTTCGTAGCGCACCCCTTTCGGCTGACGCCGGAGAACGCCACGGACCTGATCGCGGATTACGACCTCGTCGCCGACGGCTCGGACAATTTTGCCACGCGCTACGCCGTCTCGGATGCGTGCTTCCACGTCGGGCGCCCCCTGGTGACGGCGGCCCTGGGCCAGTTCGACGGCTCGCTCACCACGATCCGCGCCCACGAAACCGGGGCGGACGGGCGGCCGAACCCGACCTATCGCTGCCTGTTCCCGAGCCCCCCGCCGCCCGGTTCCGTGCCGGCCTGCGCCGAGGCCGGGGTGCTGGGCGCGCTCGCCGGCATCATGGGCTCGCTCATGGCCCTGGAGGTGATCCGCGCGGTGGCCGAGTTCGGCGAGCCCCTGGTCGGACGCCTGCTCATGGTCGATGCGCGCTCGATGCGGTTCGAGACCCTGGGCTACGTCTGGGACCCGGAGAACCCGCTCAGCGGGACGACAGCGTGATCCTCACGCGGCCTTGTCGAGGCAGCACTTCTTGAACTTCTTGCCGCTGCCGCACGGGCACGGATCGTTGCGGCCGACATCCTTCAGGGGGTTTCGCACCGGCTGTCCGGCATCTTCGGCCGTCCAGGCGAGATCCGCGACGGGATCGTCGAGGGTGCCGTAGCGGCGCGGATCGAAGCGGGCGAGGTCGTCGGGCTTGGCTTCGGCCTGCCGCAGGGTGGTGCGGAACCACGGCGCGTCGCTGAACTCGTCGGTCAGGCGTCCGTCCTTGCGCGCGGCCGCCGAGCGCGGGGCCAGATCGCGAAACCCCAGCAGCGCAATGGTCTCCTCCCAGCCGACCCAGCCGATATCGCCCTCGACGGCCACCCGTCTGTCGTCGAAGCGCACGAGGAGGTCGTGGGTCGCCTGCCGGTCGACGCGCCCCGTCTGGGTCAGGAAGGTCAGGGCCGCGAGGGCTTCGTTTCGGACGAAATCGTCGAGGGTGCTGTCGAGGATGAGTCGGTGGAGGGGGACCACCTCCCCGTCGAAGACGCTGACGAGGATGCGGGCGAGCGTCGTCGTCACCGCGTCGCCCAGCAGGGCGTCGAGGGTGTCGCCATCCTGGTGCAGCAGACGGACCAGGGGGGCGAACACGCGGGTGTCGCGGGCGGCGGCGAGAACATGCAAGCCGTAGAATAGCAGGTTGGCGTCGGCCTCGGAGACCTCGGTTCCGTCCACGGGTCCGGCCAGTACGCGAAGGACCTCGTCGGCGATGGTCTCCGGCGCTTTGACGGCCTGGCGCAGTTCGGCGGCCGGCAAGTACTCGGCCGCCGAGAGGGCATCGACGAGGGCGCGGTCGATCATGGTGGGGCTCCGGGTCCGGGGGTCAGGCGCGCAGGGTCGCGCCGGTCTTGCGTCCGACCTCGGCGACGATCTTGGCCGTCACCGCCTCGATTTCCGCGTCCGTCAGGGTGCGGTCCACCGGCTGGAGGCGCACGGCGATGGCCACGGATTTCGAGCCTTCCGGAATGCCGACGCCCTCATAGATGTCGAACACGTCGATGCCGGCGATGAGCTTGCGCTCCGCTCCTTGCGCCGCCTTCACCACCTCGCCCGCCGCCACGTCGCGGGGCACCACGAAGGCGAAGTCGCGCGAGACGGGTTGGAAGTCGGAGAGGGCCAGGGCCGGCTTGACCTTGGTCGGGCGATACTTCGGCAAGGGCACGCCATCGAGGGTGATCTCGAACGCCACGATCTGCCCCTTGAGGTCCAGCGCCTTCATCACGCGCGGATGGATCTCGCCGAAATACCCGACCGGGTTCTTCGGCCCGAACTGGAGGGTGCCGGAGCGACCGGGATGCAGCCAGTCCGGACCGCCGGCCACCACCTGCAACCCGCCCGTGGGAATGCCGAAGGCGGCAAAGAGCGCCAGGGCGTCGGCTTTGGCGTCGAACGCGTCCACGGTGTCCGCGGCGCCGTCCCAGTGACGGCCGCCGCCGAGATGGCCGGCGGTGGCCCGACGGATCGCCGTGGCGCGGATGGTCTGGCCCTCGGGCTGATCGTTCTCGAAGCACTGGCCGACCTCGAACAGGGCGACGTCGGCAAAGCCCCGGTCGGCATTGCGCTGGGCGGCGCGCAGGAGGCCGGGCACGAGGCTCGGGCGCATGTCGGAGAGGTCGGCCGCGATGGGATTGGCCAGCACCAGATCGGCCCGGCCGCCGCCGAACAGCACGGCGTCGTCGTGGGGAATGAACGACCACGTCACCGCCTCGACGAGGCCGCGCGCGGCGAGCGCCCGCTTGGCGAGGCGCGTGCGCTTCTGGATCACCGTCAGCACGGGCTTGCCCACCTGGGCCTCGATGCGCGCGAGGGGTTTGGGCTCGATGCGATCGAGGCCTGCGATGCGGATGATCTCCTCGACGAGATCGGCCTTGCCCTCGACGTCGGCGCGCCAGGACGGGGTGAGCACCTTCACCCGATCGCCGCTTCCGGCGACATGGAAGCCCAAAGCCTCCAGGGTGACCTTCATCTCGGCCCGCGACAGTTCGAGGCCGGCGAGACGGCGGGTCTCGGTCCAGGGGAAATCGATGACCCGCTCGGTTTCGGGCGGCTCGCCGACGATGACGGGCTGGCTCGGGGTGCCACCGCAGATCTCGAGGACGAGGCGGGTGGCGAGATCGAGGCCAGGTAGGGTGAAGGCCGGATCGACGCCGCGTTCGAAGCGGTAGCGCGCATCGGTGATGATCCCGAGGCGCCGCCCGCTCTGGGCGATGTTCACGGGGTCCCACAGGGCCGATTCGATGAGCACATCCACGGTCCCGGCATCGCACCCGGAGGCTTCGCCGCCGATGATGCCGCCGATGGATTCCACGCCGTTATCGTCGGCGATGACGACGGTGTCGTCGGTCAGCACGTAGGTCTTGCCGTCGAGGGCCTTCAGGTCCTCGCCCCCGCGGGCACGGCGGACGGTCAACCCGCCCGCGACCTTGGCGGCATCGAAGACGTGGAGCGGCCGACCCCGGTCGAAGGTGAGGTAGTTGGTGATGTCGACGAGCGCGTTGATCGGGCGCAGGCCGATGGCGCGCAGGCGCGCCTGCATCCAGTCCGGCGAGGGGCCATTCCTGACGCCGGTGACGCGGCGCAGGGTGAAGTACGGGCACAGGCCGCGATCCGCCGGCTCGAAGTCGAGGGTGACGGGCACCGGACAGGCCCCCTCCCCGCGCACGGGCGGCTGGGCCTTGTGTTTGAGGCCACCGAGGCCGGTGGCGGCGAGATCGCGGGCGATGCCGTGGATCGAGGTGCAGTCGGCGCGGTTCGGCGTCAGGTTGATCTCGATGATCGGATCGTCGAGGCCGGCATAGACGGCGTAGGGCTGGCCCGTCGGCGCGTCTTCCGGCAGGTCGAGGATGCCGTCATGATCCTCGCCGAGGCCGAGTTCGGCGCCCGAGCACAGCATGCCCCGGCTCTCGACGCCGCGAATGGTGCCGACCGAGAGGGTGATGGCCTTGCCCGGCACATAGGTGCCGGGGGGGGCGAACACGGTCTTCATGCCGGCCCGCGCATTCGGCGCACCGCAGACCACCTGCACGGGCTGCCCGTCGCCGGCATCCACCGAGCAGACGCGCAGACGATCGGCATTGGGATGCTGCTCGGCCGTGAGCACATGGGCGATGACGTAGGGCTTCAGGCTCGCGGCCTTGTCCTCGATGCCCTCGACCTCGAGGCCGATGCGCGTCAGCGTCTCGGCGATCGTGTCGAGGGAGGCCTCGGCGTCGAGGTGATCCTTGAGCCAGGAGAGGGTGAATTTCATGGGTACGACTCTTCGGCCCTAGAGCGGCCGGGTTCTGGCGATCAGGAGAACCGCAAGCTTCTTGCGGTCAAGCGTCGGAAGGGATTCGATCAACGTCACCGTCCGTTCCGCGAGTTCGATCAGGCGCAATGTCTCGTCGTGGCGGACCGTCAAAGCCGGCGGCGAATAGTCGGCAGCATTTCGGGCTTCCTGCAAACTCAGGAAATTGTTGCCGATATCGGTTACGCAAGAGCCGATCAGGTTCGCGTCCCGACTGTTGAGACGCTTTTTCGCCGTTCCATGATCGAGGAGCCGATAGATCGGCTCCAGCACCGCGTTCTCCTGGCTCCATCCAATCAGTTCGCTCGCGCAAACGAAGCAGAGTGCGTGAAAGACAGCGTAGTAGGACCCGCTGATGGCCCTGCGCATGGCTGCTTTACGCAGATTCACACGTCCGCGCATGTTCGCAAGCGCGCGGGATGTCTCGATCAAATCATAGACGAGCGGATTTCCGAGTCTCGGCATCAGTGCTGGTCCGAAATCTCATCCGAGGGGTCGTCGCCCAGCACTTCGTCATCGGGGTAATCGTAACGGATATAAGGAAACCGCTCCTCGCCCTTGTCGAGGAGGCGCTGGCGCAAGGACGACAGTGCTCTCGTTGAAGCCTCTCCATTGGTCACACCAGCCTGCGGCTTGAAATGCGCCGTCACGTAGAGCGAGGGCTCGCCGTCGAAATTCGGCGCAGGCCGAACCTCAGCATGGGCGAAGCCATGGGGACCGAGCGTCTCGCGAAGTACCTCGTTAGCGATCCGATGAATTTCGTCCCCGGTCATTCCTGCCTCCTACCCCGTCAAACCGGCCACCAAGCTCGGGATATCGAGCGGCCGGAAGCCGTAATGGTCGAGCCAGCGCACGTCGGCCTCGAAGAACGGGCGCAGGTCCGGCATGCCGTATTTGAGCATGGCGATGCGGTCGATGCCCATGCCGAAGGCAAAGCCCTGCACGCTGTCGGGGTCGAGCCCGCAATTCCGAAGCACGTTCGGATGGACCATGCCGCAGCCGAGGATCTCGAGCCAGTCGGTGCCTTCGCCGAAGCGGATCTCGCCGCCCTTGCGCGAGCACTGGATATCGACCTCGGCCGAGGGCTCGGTGAAGGGGAAGAACGACGGGCGGAAGCGCATCTTCACGGCCTCCACTTCGAAGAAGGTCCGGCAGAACTCCTCCAGCACCCATTTGAGATTGGCGATGTTGGCCGCCTTGTCGATGACGAGACCCTCGACCTGATGGAACATCGGCGTGTGGGTCTGGTCGGAATCGTGGCGGTAGGTCCGGCCCGGGCAGATCACCCGGATCGGCGGCTGCTGCGAACGCATGGTGCGGATCTGCACCGGCGAGGTGTGGGTGCGCAGCACCTTGCGCTGGCCGTTGCGGTCGGGCGCCAGGAAGAAGGTGTCGTGCATCTCCCGCGCCGGGTGGCCGGGCGGGAAATTGAGGGCCGTGAAGTTGTAGTCGTCGGTCTCGATGTCCGGGCCTTCGGCGACGGAGAAGCCCATATCGGCGAAGATCGCCGCGATCTCGTCCATGACCTGGCTGATGGGATGGATGCGCCCGCGCGTCTCAGGTGCCTCGCGCACGGGCAGGGTCACGTCGATACGCTCGGCAGACAGGCGGGCGGTGAGCGCCGCCTCGGCGAGGGCCTCGCGGCGGGTGCCCAGAGCGCCCTGCACGCGATCGCGAAGACCGTTGATGAGGGGACCGCGGGCTTTGCGCTCGTCCGGTGTCATGGCGCCGAGGGTCTTGAGCAGTTCGGAGACCGAGCCCTTCTTGCCGAGCGCCGCCACGCGCACGGCGTCGAGGGCGGCCTCGTCGGAGGCGGCCGCGACTTGGGCGATGAGGTCGCCTTCGAGGGTGTCGAGATCGGTCATCGGTTCAACTCACCGGCTGCGGCGCGACCCGTGACGGTCGAGCGGTCACGAGGCGAGGGTTTTGCGGGTCGAAGCGGCCTTGGCAAGCCGTCGAACGCCCGAAAACCCGGCGCGTGCTGCGAAAACGAAAAGGCGCGGCGCCCATGCGGGGCCGCGCCTTGTCCGTAGGGTTCCGACCCGGAGGCCGGACGAAAAGGCTCGGGCGGCCTCGAGGTCAGGCGGCCTTGGCGACGTCCTGCAGCGAGGCCTTGGCCTTCTCGACCACGGCGGCGAAGGTCGCCGGCTCGTGGATGGCGAGCTCGGACAGGGCCTTGCGGTCCACCTCGATGCCGGACTTGGCGAGGGCGTTGATGAAGCGCGAATAGGTCAGTCCATGCTCACGGACAGCGGCGTTGAGGCGCTGGATCCAGAGGGCGCGGAACGTGCGCTTCTTGTTCTTACGATCGCGGTAGGCATACTGCATGCCCTTCTCGACCGCCTGCTTGGCGATCCGGATCGTATTCTTGCGGCGACCGTAGTAACCACGGGCGGCCTTGAGGACTTTCTTGTGCTTCGCGTGACTGTTCACGCCGCGCTTGACGCGGGCCATGGGCTCTCTCCTGGATTACGAAAAAGGCAGTTCGGCGGGTGACGAAAGACTTACCGGCTGTTGGGCAGGAAGTATTTCTTCACGTTGGCGGCATCGCCCTCGAACAGGGTGGTGGTGCCGCGCAGGTTGCGGATCTGCTTCGTCGTCCGCTTGATCATCCCGTGGCGCTTGCCGGCCTGGGCGTACATGACCTTGCCGGTGCCGGTGATCTTGAAGCGCTTCTTCGCGCCCGACTTGGTTTTCAGCTTGGGCATTTGGCTCTCCTGAACGCGCACGCACCCCGATCCGGAACGGATCGAAGGTGATGCGCTCGGTTGATGCTTCTGATGGAGCAGCACGAACCGCCACGGCAGCCCGATCGGCCGGGCGGTTCAACGCGAGGCGGCGTATGACAGAAAAGCGACGCGGTTTCAATCCTGCACGGGACCCTCAGTCCCGCACGGGACGTTCGTCCCGCACGAGGGCCAGGATCACGTCGCCTTCGGTGACCTCCGCCATGGGCTTGGCGATCTTCACCGCGCGGGTCGGCCGCCCAGGCGGCATGAGCAGGAGGATCGTCTCCATGCCAGGGCAGGCCGGATCGGCGCAGACGATTTCGTTGACCTTGACCACGCCGTCCGCGCCGAGGCCGGCGGCGGCGCGCGTCCAGGCGAGGATGGCGCCCCGCATCGCCCCGTCGGCGGGGGGCTGGCGGCGTCCGAGTCCGAACAGGGCCACGGGTCAGCCCGGCAGGGTGAGGAGGCCGGCGGCACCGTCGGCGCAGCCGAAGCCGAGGCGGGCGCCGCGCGCGTCCCAGGCCAAAGCCGTGACGCCGCTGCCCTTCACGGCCGGGCGCACCAGCAGTTCGGAGCCGTCGGCGAAGCGCACGAGCAGGATGCAGCCGTCCTCGTAGCCGATGGCGAGCACCAGGGCCTTGGGGTGGAACGCCACCCGCGAGACCCGCGCCGGCCGCACGCCGCACTCGCGCGGCGGCTTGCCGGTCGGGCCTTCCTTGGAATCGAACGGCCAGATGATGGCGGCTTCGGCGCCGCCGGTGGCCAGCCAGTCGCCGTCCCCCGACCACGCCACGGAGCGCACCTTGCCGGGATAGCCCGACATCCGCATGTGGCCCCGGTCGGGCTGGAGGCGCCAGCCGTGAAGGGCGTTCTCCTGCATCGTCGTGACGACGAAGCGGCCGTCCGGCGACCAGGTCACGTCGATATGCGAGCCCTTCCACTCGACGAAGTCGGGGGCGGTCTCGAGATTCGGGTACCACAGGGTGGCGCCGTTGTAGTGCGAGACGGCGAGGCGATAGCCCTTCGGCGCGAAGGCGAGGCCGCGCGCCGTGGAGGGCGCGGCGAACACCTTCTCCCGGCCCTTGGCATCGCGGGCCACGACGTTGCGGCCGGCGCCGTACGCGATGGCGCCATCGGGATGGAGGGCCAGGGCGTCGATCCAGGCCCCACCCTTGGCGCGCGCCACTTCCACGGCATCGCCCTCGGGAGAGGTCGCCACGACGCGGCCGTCATCGCCGCCGGTGACGATGCGGCGCCCATCGCCGGCGGCGACCAGGATGGCGCCCTCCGGGTGGGATTCGATCCGGCGGACCTCACCGCGGCCGGCGAGGAGCACGGCACCGTCGCCGAGTGCCAGGGCCAGGGTGTCCTTCAGCCACACGGCGGCGGTGACGTGGGCTCCGGCCGCGAGGGGCGTGACGTGATCGAGGAGGGAGGGGGTGGTCTCGGCCATCCGGTGGGAATCTCTCGTCACACGGTTTCGATGGGCACGGGCACCACGGGCCTCACAGGGCGGCCGCGCCGGAGAACGCGCGCCGCGCCGTCAGGATCGTGGCGACGAGCGCCAGGATACCGGCGATGCCGGCGGGAATGGCCAGGGCATACAACGCCAGACGCCCGTAGGCGACCGTTCCGGCGAGCGAGCCGACGAGGAGGGCGAACCACACCACGCCGTCCCCCACCCAGGCGTAGCGGGCGCCGCGGCGGGCGAGCGCCAGGGCGAGCTTCTGGCCGAAGCTGAACAGGGCGCCGGTGACGAAGGTGGTCCCGGCGCGAAAGCCCTGGACGTGGGACAGGACCGCGTTCTGCGCCCCCATGGCGAGGGCGAGCATGAGCGACGCCAACCCGGAATCCGGTGCGGCGACGGCAGCCTCGAAGGCCGCGGCGACGACGGCCGCCTCGAAGCCGAGGATGACGGGCGTGCTCCAGCGCGCAGGGGTCAGGGCCGAGAGGGCGCCCCCGCAGATACCACCGAGGAGGAAGGCGACGATGAGCAGGGCCGGCAGCAGGGCGAGATGGGGCTGGCCATGCCCGAGGGCCACGGCGAACTGGGTCGTATTGCCACTCATGAACGAGGTGTAGAGGCCACCGAGCCGGATGAAGCCGAGGGCATCGACGTACCCGGCGAGCGCCGTGAGGATCAGGCCGAAGCCGAGATGCCAGGGCCGTGTCACCGGCAGCGCCCTTCCGCATTCACCACCGGGCCAGCAGGGTTAAAGCTTTGCTCACCAAGTCCGCGCAATTGGAGTGAACGCACCCGAACATCGCGCCGCCGCGGCCCGTTGGTTGGGTGATCCGGCACGGGACCGCGCGTCCCCCGCCGGGTGAGTAGGAGTTGCGTCATGATCCCATTCGCCTGCGCCGCCCTTGCCCTGCCCGCCTTCACCCTGCCCACCTTTTCCGTCCGTGGGATCGCCGAGACCGTGCTCGTCGTCGAGGACGAGGCCATGGTCTGCGAACTTGCCGCCGAGGCGTTGCTGGAGGAGGGCTATCGGGTCCTCACCGCATCCGACGCGGACGAAGCGGAGGGCATCCTGGCCCGCGAGCGTGTCGATCTGCTCTTCACCGATATCGATCTGGCCCGCAACACGAACGGCATCGCGCTAGCCCACCGCGCGCGCCGGTTTCGGCCTGACCTGCCCGTGGTCTACACCTCTGGCGGACGCGGCCACATCGCCCACGGCGACGCCGTGACGGACTCGGTCTTCGTACCCAAGCCCTATCGCCTCAGTGCTCTCGTGGCCCTGGCCAACGACATCCTGCGCTCACCCGCCCACAACGCTTGAGCGCCAGCCCCCGGACCCCGCCCCATGCGCCACCTCCTCGCCGCCCTCGCCCTCCTGGCCGCCTGCACGGGCGCCGCTTCCGCCTGCGACGTGAAAGCGGCCAAGCTCGAGGAGGCCATCGCCGCCAAGAGTCAGTTGCGCGAGACCGCCAACAAACAGACCGTGCGCGACCTGCGCACCCTGCGCGACGCAGCCATCGTGCTCGAGACCTACCAGTTCGGCTCCGAGTGCGAGCGGCTCGTCGAGATCGTCAAGACGCTGGCCGCCAATCCGGCGAAGACCATCGAGCGGGGCGGCGACACCGACGAGGACAAGGCCGAGGAGGTGCTGGAGACCCGCGAGCCGAAGGCTCCTCCGGCCGAAGCCGTGCCCGCTGCGCCGAAAGCCAACTGACGACGCCCATTGCCGGGAGGATCTCATCCTTTCAGGATCTCGCCGCTCCAGAGGCCGCGTGCGACGCGTTCCGTCATGATCGCCGTGATGGTCTCACCGGCGAACACGGTTGCGCGCGCGGCCGGCCGGTCCGGCGGATAGGACAGGACGAGGCGCCGGTTCGGCGCCGGATCGACCAGGGGGGCCGCCGTCAGGCGGCCGGCTTCGATCTCCGCGTGAATGGGAGCCAGCGGCAGGATCGTCCGTCCATGGCCCTCGCGCACGAGGTCCTTCAGCGCGGTATAACTGTCGATCTCGATGGGAACGTCGAGGGTGAAGCCGGCCCCGGTGGCGAAGTGCTGGAGGATGTTGCGCAGACCGTGCCGATCGCTCGGCAGCAGGAGGGGCTGACGCGCCAGGGCACCGAACGCGACCGGGGATTCGAGCGATAGACCGGCGTCGTTCGGCCCGATGAGGAACAGTTGCTCCAGCATCAGAGGCTGGGAGCGCAGGGACCGGGTCACGCGCGGATCGTAGAGAACCGCCAGGTCGATCTGGCCACGGTGAAGGCCATCGAGGAGGTGGCCCGTGTAGGCGCTGACGAGTTGCAGGGTCACGTTCGGGTGCAGTTCGCGGAAGGCCGCGACCAGGGGCACCGAAATCAGGTCGGCGATGGTCGGCGGCAGGCCGATGGCGACATGCCCGCCCAGCATCGAGCCCGGCCCGGTGACGCAGGCCTTCAAGGCTTCGACCTCGGCGACCACCCGCTTGGCATGAGCGAGCACGTCCAGCCCCACCTCGGTGATCACCATGCCACGCCCGTGCCGGTCGAACAGGCGCAGGCCGAGTTCCTCCTCCAGAAGGCGAATTTGCCGGCTGAGTGCCGGTTGCGCGATGCGCAGACGCCTCGCCGCTTTGCTGAGACTGCCGAGTTCGGCGACGTGAACGAGGGTGCGGAGCTGGGTCAGGTCCATCCGAGAACCTATGCCGAACGGCGATAGCTGTTCAATCTCGATTGCTGAGGCGTGATAGCCGGTCCGGCAGTAGGACGAGCCGTTCCCAAATTGCGGGTCGCCCCGCCCCGAAAGCACGCCGTGACCGCATCCGCCGTACGTCTCGATCGCCCCCCCATCGCCACGAGCACGCCGGCTCCGACGTCTGTCCACCGAGCGGTGCCCGCCACCGGTGTGATCCGGCCCGGTACGGCCGCCTATGCACGCACGCGCCTCGCCCTGTTCCTGGCCGGCTTCTCCACCTTCTCGCTGCTCTATGCGGTGCAGCCGATGCTCCCGAGCTTCACCTCGGAATTCGGCGTCGGCGCCTCCGAGGCATCCCTGGCCCTCTCGCTCACCACGGGCTTCCTCGCCTTCTCGATCCTCTGCGCCGGTGCCGTATCGGAGGCCATCGGTCGTCGCGGCCTCATGTTCGGCTCCATGGCTTGCGGCGCGTTGCTGCATATCGCCTGCGCCGTGGTCCCGGGCTGGCACACGATCCTGACCTTGCGGGCGCTGGAAGGCTTCATGCTCGGCGGCGTTCCGGCGGTGGCCATGGCCTACCTCGCCGAGGAGATCGATCCGAGGGCCCTCGGGGCGAGCATGGGGCTCTACGTCGGCGGCACGGCGTTCGGGGGCATGATGGGCCGGCTCGGCATGGGCGCGCTGACCGAACTCGCCTCCTGGCGCGTGGCACTCGGAACCCTGGGCGTCATCGACCTCCTCGCGGCTCTGGGCTTCCTCTGGTTGCTGCCGCCTTCCCGCAACTTCGTGCGGCGAAAGGGGGTGAACGCCGCCTATCACTTCGAGGCGTGGCGCGCTCACCTGCGCAATCCCGGCCTGCCGCTGCTGTTCGTCACCGGTTTTCTGGTGCTCGGGGTCTTCGTGGCGACGTTCAACTACCTCACCTTCCGCCTGAGTGCGGCGCCCTACGGCTTGAGCCAGACGCAGATCAGCCTGGTCTTCGCGGTGTTCCTGTTCGGCGTGGTCGCCTCCACGGCGGCCGGGCGGCTGGCCGACCGGTTCGGCCGTGGCCCGGTTCTCACCGCCGGCGTCGGCATCATGGCGCTCGGGCTCGGCCTCACGCTCCTGCCGATGCTGGCGATGGTGATCTTCGGAATCGTTGGCATCACCGTCGGCTTCTTCGTGGCGCATGCGGTGGCGAGCGGCTGGGTCGGCCGCATGGCGGTGGGCTCCAAGGGGCACGCGGCCTCCCTCTACCTCTTGGCCTACTACCTCGGTTCCAGCTGCCTCGGCTCGGCCGGCGGCTGGTTCTGGACCCATGGCGGCTGGACGACGGTAGCCGGATTCAACGCCGTCCTACTCGGTCTCGCCGGAACGATCGCAGGCCGCCTGTGGTGGACCGAACGGCGGAGCTGAAGCCTCGGGGAGCGCCGTATGACGGGCATGCGGGATCGGACGCTCGCCCCGAGCCAAGTCCGGAGCCCACGCCCAGTCAGGAACCGGTTCAGATCCGGCTTCCCGTACCCGAACCGCCACGCTACGACCACGGCATCTTTATTCACGGGCGCGCTCGACCAATCGCGGGAGCGGCACGTTGGTGGGGCAGCGCGTATCAGGGGTAGCGTACAGCATGGCCACGGACATCCTCTCCCGCGAGGCGGGCATCGCGCATGCCGCCAACCGGCTCCCCTCCGTGATCGTCGACGACTACAACAGCGAATTGAAGACCGACGACGGGTTCGTCGGTGACAAGGTCTCGAAAAAGGCCTTTCGCGAGATCCTGGAGACGTGGCGGGAGACCCTGCGCAAGATCGGCTCCGACCCCTTCGGTGACAAACCGAGCGCCGAGCTCAGCAAGAAGACCCTCGACCGAGCCCTGGAAGGGAACGATCCCCTGACCTCCGGCCTGGTATTCAGCGCCATCGAGGATTTCGGCCAGGAACTCGCCGGGGTGGTGCGTCGCTTTCTGAGGCAGAAGGGCTGGCGCGACACCGAAGGCATCGTGGTGGGCGGCGGCTTCAGCGACAGCCGCGTCGGCCACCTCGCCATCGCCCGGGCGGGCGTGATCCTGAGGGCGGGCGGCCTCGACCTCACCCTGGAGCCGATCCGTCATCATCCCGACGAGGCCGGCCTCATCGGCTCGGTGCACCTCGCGCCGGCCTGGATCTTCTCGGGCTACGACAGCCTGCTCGCCGTCGATATCGGCGGCAGCAACATCCGCGCGGGCGTGGTGGCGACGAACCTGCGCAAGGCGTCCGACCTGTCGCGCAGCGCCGTCTGGCGCTCGGAGATCTGGCGTCATTGCGACGAGGACCCGGCCCCTTCCCGCGACGCGGCCGTGGACCGGCTCATCGCCATGCTGACGGACCTGATCCGCCGCGCCGATCGGGCCAACCTCGCTCTGGCGCCCTTCATCGGCATCGGCTGCCCGGGCGTGATCGCGGCCGACGGCACCATCGACCGCGGCGGCCAGAACCTCCCCGGCAACTGGGAGGCCGACCATTTCAACCTCGCCGAACGCCTCGTTGCGGCAATTCCCCGGATCGGCGAGCACGCCACCATGGTGGTGATGCACAACGACGCCGTCGTACAGGGCCTGAGCGAGGTGCCGTACCGGGCGGACCTGACCCGCTGGGGCATCCTCACCATCGGCACCGGGCTCGGCAATGCCCGCTTCACCAACCGGAGCGCGGACGAGGCCGCCGGCTAAGGGCATCGCCCTAAAAGTCGCACCGCGGACGATGCTCCCGATCACTGTTTGCGCATCGGCGCTTACCCGAAAGCCCGCGACCGCCTTTCGGGCCGATGCTCTAGCGGCCGCGGCCCGCACGAGCGAGCTTCTGGGCGATCCGCCCACGCAATTCCTCGGGCAGTTCGATGTCGACGAGTCTCCACGTCCACCCGCGCAGGCGCAGCCGCAGGCGGAACTGCCGAGCCCGCGTCGCTTCGGGCGGCACGGGAATCACCACCGTGCGAAAGCCGCGCATCTCGGAGGAGAGATAGAACGGCAAGAGACGACGCAGGTTGTCGACGTGCAATCCGGGTTTCCCGCGCTCAGGGGAGAACGAGGGTGCGGCATCGGGCGGGGCGACGACGGGCGTTTCGGGTGGGCCGGCCTCGGGCGGTCCGAGGTCGATGGATTGCGGCCAGCCGTCATCCAGCAGATCGACCACCGTCCGGGGCGTCACCAGGGATTCGGCGATGGGGATTGCCAGCGCCACGAGGGCATCGGTGACGCGCTGGCGCTCGCGCGGCTCGGCGGCGCCCGTGTCGCCGCGCGCCTGAGCGGCGGCGGCCACCTGCCGGATCACCGAGAGGCGCAGGGTGCGAAAATTGACGTGGCGCTCGACATAGGCCGCGTCATGCGCCTGCACCGCACGGGCGAGGTCGTAGAGCGCCCAGAACGGCGTCAGGGTGAACACGAACCAGCCGAGCGCCAGCACGACGGGAATCGACCACCAGCGCATGGGCGGGCGACCTTAACCGCGGACCGGAGAGGGGGCGGGCCTCACGCCGGGACACACCAGTCGGTCAACCCGCCGAACGCCGCGACGACCCCCTCGTAGACCGGCCGCTTGAACGGCACGATGAGCTCCGGCAGTCCGGCCATGGGCTCCCAGCGCCAGGCGTCGAACTCGGACGGGTGTGCCCCCCCGCCCGGGGCGGCCACGTCGATCTCGCTGTCCTCGCCCAGGAAGCCGAAGGCGAACCACCTCTGGGTCTGTCCACGATAGCGGCCCTTCCAGACCTGCTTCATCACGTCGGACGGCAGATCGTAGGTGAGCCAGTCGGGCGCTTCGGCGAGCAGCCGGACGGAGCCGGGAGCGACGTTGGTCTCCTCGTAGAGTTCGCGCAACGCCGCGTCCTGCGGCGCCTCGCCCGGATCGATCCCGCCCTGCGGCATCTGCCAGGCACGCCCATCGGCGACATGCTCCGGGCCGGCATCGGCACGACGACGCCCGATGAACACGAGGCCGGTGCGGGCGATCAGCGTGATGCCGACGCAGGCGCGGTACGGCAGGTCGAGGCCGGTGTCGTTCGGAGAGGCTGTCATCGGCGCGACCATAGGGCAGGCCATCCCCGTGCCGCAACGCACGATGGCGGTACCGCGTGACGATTCGTCCGATGCCCGTTCAGGGCGTGGCGCTGGTGAGGCGGGTGCCGGCCGGTCCGCGCAGGGCGACACTCACGGGCACGAGGCGGACACCCCGAGCCTCAAGGTCCTTCGACCAGCGCGCGATCCGGTCGATGGTCATCGGCATGGCGGTGGCCGAGACGAGGACGAACCCCTTGGCGCGCGCCTGCGCCTCGGCCCGGGTGAGTTCGCGGTCGATGGCCTCGGGTCGGGGCAGCGCGTCGAGGACGATCTCCGCGCGGGCCGTGGGCGCGCGGACTTTGGCGCCGAGGGTGGCGGCCAGGGAGCGCGGCGAGGTGCCGTCGTCGACGTAGCCGAGGCCCCGCGCGGCGACCTCGCGCAGGACGGGCTCGAAGGCGGCAGCATCGCTCGTCAGCTTGGCGCCCATGTAGTTGACGATGCCAATGAAGCCCGAGAAGCGGCTCATCGCCCAGGCGAGGCGGTCGATGTTCTCCGGGATACGGGCGGTGGTGAGCAGGGTCTGCGGTCCCGGATCGCTGTCGGGATAGTCGAACGGCTCCATCGGCGCCTGGAGCAAGGCCTCGTGGCCGGCCTCGCGGGCGCGGGCGACGGTGCGCTCGAGGTCGCTGCCATAGGGGCCGAAGGCGAGGCTGACCTCGGGCGGCAGCCGGGTGATGGCACTGGCGGTGGCGGACTGGCCGATGCCGAGGCCCGACACGAGGATGGCGATGCGTGGACCTGTGGTGGCGGGGTCGGGCCGGGCATAGATGTCGAGGGCGCGGACCCGGCCCTCGCCGAGGCGTGGGACGGAGCCATGACGCCCACGCTCGACGAGACGGGGATCAGGCGCGGGGGCCAGCTTCACGGGCGCCGTGTCGGGCACGCGAATCACCACCGCCTCGCTTGGCGCGTTGCCGCCCCCGGCCCGCACGACGGTGACGCCGGAGGCGGTCTCGACCGCATCGGCGGAACGCTGGGCGGCGATGGGCTTCTCGGAGGCCGGGGTCGCGGCCACCGGCGTGGGCGGTGGGTCCCGCAAGGAGATGGTCGCGATCGCCACAGGCTCTCCCCCCTGCGGATCGCCCGTGACGACGAGGATGCTGACACCCGTAATGAAGCCGAGCCCCAGCACACCCAACATCAGCCTGGGTGTCGGACGCATGGCGGCCAGCGCTCGAACCCGCTCACGGGGGGTAGGCTTGGCGCCGAGCGGCCGGGTCAGGATGTCGTCGGAGGCCACGCTCAGCCGCTTCCCTCAGAATCTGGGACGAGATCGGGTTGACGGGTCCCAAACGAGAGCGGGCCCCCGACATCGGTTCTGAACCGACATTGGGGGCCGCCATGGTTAACGCTTCGCTAAGTGACGGGCGCGCTTCGCCTCAGTTCGGAACGGCGGCCTTCGGCGTGTTGGCCGCGCCCTTCTGAATGCCGCGCAGGAAGTCGAAAGCGGCCGTGAGCTGCTTGTCCTTGGCCGGGTCGGGCGGCACGTAGGCCGACGAACCGCCGCGCTCCTCGACGTCCTTCTGCTTGAGGTGGCCCTTGAGGCCGGCCTCGCCCTTGGTCTCGTCCTTGCCCTTCAGCTCGTCCGGCACCTCCTGCAGGACCTCCTGATCCGGCTCGATGCCCTTGGCCTGGATCGAGCGGCCCGACGGCGTGTAGTAGCGTGCCGTGGTCAGGCGCAGGGCGCCGCTGCCGCCGAGCGGGATGATCGACTGCACGGAGCCCTTACCGAACGAACGGGTGCCGAGCACCGTCGCGCGCTTGTGGTCCTGCAGGGCGCCGGCCACGATCTCGGAGGCCGAGGCCGACCCGCCATTGACCAGAACGACGATGGGCTTGCCCTTGGTCAGGTCGCCGGATTTGGCCGAGAAGCGCTGGGTCTCGTCGGGATTGCGGCCGCGGGTCGAGACGATCTCGCCCCGGTCGAGGAACGCGTCGGACACCATGACGGCCTGATCGAGGAGGCCGCCCGGGTTGTTGCGCAGGTCGAGGACGTAGCCCTTGAGTTTGTCCGCACCGATCTCGGTGTTCAGTTTGTCGATGGCCGCGCGCAGGCCATCGAAGGTCTGCTCGTTGAACTGGGTGAGGCGGATGTAGCCGACATCGCCGCCCTCGGCGCGCGAGCGCACGGGCTTGATCTTGATCACATCGCGGTTGAGCACGACCTCGATCGGGTCCTTCGACTCCTTGCGGCTGATCTTGAGCTTGACCGGCGAGTTCACCGGACCGCGCATCTTGTCGACGGCTTGGTTCAGGGTGAGCCCCTGGACCTGATCCTCGTCGATCTGCGTGATCACGTCATTTGAGAGAATGCCGGCCTTCGAGGCGGGGGTGTCGTCGATGGGGGTCACGACCTTGATCAGGCCGTCCTCCATGGTGACCTCGATGCCGAGGCCGCCGAACTCACCGCGCGTCTGCACCTGCATGTCGCGAAAGCTCTTGGAATCCATGTAGCTCGAATGCGGATCGAGCGAGGTCAGCATGCCGTTCACGGCCGCCTCGATGAGCTTCGCCTCGTCGGGCTTCTCGACGTAGTCGGTGCGGACCTTCTCGAACACGTCCCCGAACAGGCTGAGTTGGCGGTAGGTCTCGGCCGAGGCCGCCACGGCGCTGGTCCCGGACAGCAGGCGGGTCTGGGTCGCGACCATGGATGACCCGACGCCGAGGAACGCGCCGAGGAGAACGAGGGAAACCTTGCGCATTATCCGCGAACCTTCTCGCTGGGGCTTTTGGCCCACCAAGGCTCCGGATCGATGGAGCCGCCGTCTTTTCTGAACTCGACGTATAACACCGGATCGCCGCCGGCCGGGGCCGCACCCGCGCCGCCCTCGCCCATGGCCGCCACGGGTTCACCCGCGAGGACGAACTGGCCGACCTCGACGTCGATCTGATCCATCCCGGCCAGCAGCAGATAGTAGCCATCGCCGGCATTGATGATCAAGAGACGGCCATACGAGCGAAATTGGCCGGCGAACGACACCCACCCATCGGCCGGCGAGGAAACCACGGCTTTGGGCCGAGTGGTGAGCGAAATGCCGCGGGTGGCGCCGCCGTTCCCGTCCGGTTGATTGAAACCGCGCGTGAGGGCGCCGCTCACGGGCCGGGGCAGATCGCCGCGCGTATCAACGAACCGGACCTTGGGAGCCAGGCGCGCCGGATCGCGGGCACCGGCGGCCGCGAAACGCTCCTGGGTCACGCGCGCCTCGCGGGTCTCGGCCGCGCGGGCCTCGTCCGCTGCGCGCCGCGCGGAAGCGACCTCGCCTTCCATCCGGTCCAGGAGTTCCTTGAGGCTCCTGGCCTGGACGCCGAGTTCCGCGGCGCGCATGCGCTCTGCGGCCAGGCCACTCTCGGCCTCGGCCAAGCGCGTCCGACGGGCGGCGATCAGGCCGTTCAGGCGCTGCTGCTCGCGGGCCCAGCCGGCTAGATCGTTCTTCAGGCCTTCACGATCGGCGGCGATGAGCCCTTTCAGGCGCACGAGCTCGGTGAGGTCGGCGGCCAGGGTCTCGGCCTCGCCACGCAGTTCGGGCACGACGGCGCCGAGCAGCATCGAGGTACGGATGACGGCGAGCACGTCCTCTGGCCGCACCAGTACAGCCGGCGGCGGTCGCCGCCCCATGCGCTGGAGGGCCGCCAGGATCTCCGCAATGACGCCGCGCCGCCCGTCCAGCGAGCGCCGGATGGCCGCCTCGGAGGTACCCAAGGTCTTCAGGCGCTCTTCGAGCCGGGTCATACGGTCCTCCGTCGCCTGGGCTTGCCGGGCGGCATCGAGGAGCGCGATGTTGAACTTGGCCCGATCCCCGCCGATGGAAGCAATCTCGGCCTCCAACCGAGCCTTCGTGCCCGTGGAGGCGGCCAGCGCCTCTTCGATGCGTTTCAGGTTCTCGGCGCGGCGGTTCTTTTCGTCGAGGGCGTTCTGGATCGCATCCGGCTTGGCGACCGCTGTCTTGGCGGTTGAGTCCTGCGCGTTGGAGTCTTGCGCGGTGGATTCCTGCGCGATCGCGGGCGCGGCCATGGACAAGGTGGCCATGAGTGCCGCGGTCAGGATCAGGGCATGCGAACCGCGCCCTTCCGTCTCCGCCGCCGTGCCTGCCCCGCGCGCCGTCATCGTTCGTCGAGATTTCCACGGTGATAGGGGTGGCCGGCCAGGATGGTCAGCGCCCGATACACCTGCTCCAGGGCCAGCACGCGCACAAGGCCATGCGGCAACGTCGCCGCCCCGAAGGAGAGGGTGAGGTCGGCTCGCGATCGGACGCTGGGGTCGAGTCCGTCCGCACCACCGATGGCAACGACGAGGCTCGGCCGCGCGGCATCACGCCAGGCGGTCAGCCGGTGGACGAAGCTCTCGCTGGTGAGGTCGGCGCGTCCGCGCTCGTCATAGACGACGAGGGCCGCGCCAATCGCGTGAGACAGGAGGGCAGCGCCCTCCTCCGCGCACCGGTCCTGTGGACGGCGTGCCCGGCTTTCGGGGATCTCAGTGATTTCGCAAGCCGGAAATCCGAGGCCGCGTCCGAGCTGGGCCGCCCGCTCGCGGTAGCGTGCAGCGAGATCACGCTCGGGTCCGGCCTTCAGACGGCCGACGGCGGCGACGAGCAGGCGCACGGATCGCGGCCCGACCTGAAGTCACTCGGCGATGGCGACGCTGGGAAGATCGGCGGCCGGGCGATCGGCGCCCCACATCTTCTCGAGGTTGTAGAAGCCGCGCACTTCCGGGCGGAAGATGTGGACGATGATGTCGCCGGCATCGATCAGCACCCAGTCGCAGGCCGGCATGCCCTCGACCCTGGCCGAGCCGAGGCCCTTAGCCTTCATGTCCTGCAGGATGCGGTCGGCGATGGCGCCGACATGGCGCTGCGAGCGCCCCGACGTGATGATCATGGTGTCGGCGAGCGAGGTGCGACCCATGAGATCGATCTCGATGGTCTCCTCGGCCTTCATGTCCTCGAGGCAATCGAGGGCGAGTGTTTTCAGGCTGCCGATCTTACGGTCGGCGTCGCTGTCGGAACCCGAAGTTCCGTGGTGGACCGCGTCGTTCAGCGTCTCGATTCCTGCAATGGCCATCATCATGGGGCGATCGTACCCCGAAAGTGTGCCGCAGGGAACGTTCCAGTTGCGTGTTCGGTAAATCGCCCCCTCGCACACCTTTGTACCGGTATTCTTCGGATCCTCATCCCGTGTCCCCTCATGCTTTCGCCCTCAGGGCGGTGGAGGACAGATGCGAGCGCGGGCCGTGCAGGAACACCCAGGCCGGAGGATCGAGATCGGCGATGAGGCCGGCATCGGATTCGGCGATGCGCCAGCGCCCGAGTGCGTGCGCAGCGCGGGCGCTCGGGCCCTTCAGGGTGAAGCCGGGCCGGTCGATGATGGCGATGGGCATGGTCTCGGCGATTTCGCGGAACCCGGCCCAGCGATGAAATGTCGCGAGGCTGTCGGCGCCCATGATCCAGACGAAGCGCACGGCCGGATGGCGTGCCGTGAGATAGCGCAGACTCTGGCGGGTGTAGCGGGCGCCGATGCGGCTCTCGAAGGCCGTGACGGCAATGCGCGGATGGTTGGCGATCGCCTGCGCAGCTGAGACGCGCGCGGTGATGGACGCAAGGTCGGTCCGGTCCTTCAGGGGATTGCCGGGCGTCACCATCCACCAGACCCGGTCGAGCCCAAGGCGCCGGAGGGCGACACGGCTCACATGCCGGTGCCCTAGGTGGGCCGGATTGAACGAGCCGCCGTAGAGGCCGATCCGCAACCCGGGGCAGGCCGGCGGAAGCCGAACCGGCTCCGATACGTCAAGGCGCATCGGGGCCGGGCGATGATGGGCGACCGCCGGGACGGATCAAGGACGCGTCTGCCCGCTTCCGTGGACCCGGTACTTGAAGGTGGTGAGCTGCTCGACGCCGACGGGACCGCGCGCATGCATCCGGCCGGTGGCGATGCCGATCTCGGCCCCGAATCCGAACTCGCCGCCATCGGCGAACTGCGTCGAGGCGTTGTGTACCACGATGGCGGAGTCGACCTCGGCGAGGAACCGCGTCGCCTCCGCCCCGTCGGCGGTGACGATGGAGTCGGTGTGGTGGGAGCCGTAGGTCTCGATATGGGCGATGGCCGCCTCCAGACCATCGACCACGCGCACGGCGATGATGGCGTCGAGGTACTCCGTGCGCCAGTCCGCCTCGGTGGCCGGTGTGACGCGCGCGTCGACGGCCTGCACGTCGGCGTCACCGCGTACGGCGCAGCCGGCCTCGATCAGCATGGTGACGAGGGCGGGCAGATGGGTCGCGGCGCAGGCGCGGTCGACCAGCAGCGTCTCGGCGGCGCCGCAGATGCCCGTGCGGCGCATCTTGCTGTTCAGGACGATGGTACGGGCCATCTCGAGTTCGGCGCCGGCCGCAACGTAGACGTGGCAGATGCCGTCGAGATGGGCGAAGACCGGCACCCGAGCCTCGGCGTGGACGCGTTCCACGAGGCCGCGTCCGCCGCGAGGGACGATCACGTCGATGCAGCCCTGCAGACCCGAAAGCATCGCACCGACCGCGGCCCGGTCGCGGGTCGGCACGATCTGAATCGCATCCGCCGGCAATCCCGATGCCTCCAGGCCCGCCCGCATGGCGCGCGCGATGGCCATGGCCGTGCGGTGACTATCGGATCCCGCCCGCAGGATCGCGGCATTGCCGGCCTTGAGGCAAAGGACGCCAGCATCGGCGGTGACGTTGGGGCGGCTCTCGAAGATCACGCCGATGACGCCCAGCGGCACGGCGATGCGCTCGATGAGCAGGCCGTTGGGGCGCTCGAAAGCGGCGACCTGACGCCCGACGGGATCGGGCAGCGCGCCGATCTTCTCGACGGCGTCGGCGATGGCGCCGAGGCGGGCGGAATCGAGGGTGAGCCGGTCGATGAGCGCCCGGGTCTGGCCGGCGGCGTGGGCCGCCTCCACGTCCCGGGCGTTCTCGGCCAGGATCTCGACCTGCGCGGCACGGAGGCGCTCGGCGATGGTGCGCAGCGCAATGTCCTTGGTCTGCGCTGGCGCCAGGGCGATGCCGCGCGCGGCCGCGCGGGCCCGCAGGCCGATGGCGTGCATCTCGACGGACAGATCGGGAGCGTGGAAATCGGTACGCAGGTTCAGAACGGGCACGGCCTTCATCCTTGCGGGCCGTCGCGATATGGCGCGACCGCCTGTTGTCCCACCCGTCATCGCACGCCGGATACTGGTGAAACAAGCGGAACGCGTGACAACCCGGCTATTCGCCCACCATGGCGAGGTCGTCGCGATGCACCATCTCGGCGCGTCCGGGATGAGTCAGGAGATCTGCGATCTCGCGGCTCGGCCGGCCGATGATGCGCACGGCCTGATCGCTGTCATAGGCCACCAGGCCGCGCCCGAGGGTCCGCCCGGCGGCGTCCCGGATCACCACGGCGTCGCCGCGCCCGAAGCCGCCCTGGATTCCGGTGACGCCCACCGGCAAGAGGCTGGCGCCGCCCTGGAGCGCGCGAGCGGCCCCGTCATCGACGATGAGGATGCCGCGCGGCTCGAGGGACCCCGCGATCCACGCCTTGCGCGCAGCCACGGGATTGGAGCCCGACAGGAACCAGCTGCAGCGACCGCCCCTCAGGATGGTGCGCAGGGGATTCTTCTCGCGTCCATCGGCGATGATCATATGAGTCCCGCCGCTGGCGGCGATCTTGGCCGCTTCGATCTTGGTCCGCATGCCGCCGCGCGAGAGTTCCGAGGCCGGGCCGCCGGCCATGGCCTCGATCTCGGGCGTGATGCGCTCGATCACCGGCAGGTGGCGGGCTTGCGGATCGGTATGGGGCGGAGCGGTGTAGAGGCCGTCGATGTCCGAGAACAGCACCAGCACGTCGGCGCCGATCATGGTGGCGACGCGGGCGGCGAGCCGGTCGTTGTCGCCGTAGCGGATCTCGCTGGTGGCCACCGTGTCGTTCTCGTTGACCACGGGCACGGCGCGCACTTCGAGGAGCTTGAGCACCGTGGCGCGCGCATTGAGGTAGCGGCGGCGCTCCTCGGTGTCCTGCGGCGTCACGAGGATCTGGCCCGCCGCGATGCCATGGTGGCCCAACGCCTCCGACCAGTGCCGGGCGAGCGCGATCTGACCCACGGCCGCCGCCGCCTGGCTCTCCTCCAAGCGTAGGGTACCGGGCGGATAGCCCAGCACCGTGCGCCCGAGGGCGATGGCCCCCGACGAGACCACGAGCACGTCGGCCCCGCGCGCGTGCAGGTCGGCGATGTCCTCGGCCAGAGCCGCGAGCCAGGCATGGCGCAGGCGGCCGCGCGCACGGTCCACGAGGAGCGCGGAGCCGACCTTGATGACGATACGGCGGAAGTCCTGAAGGTTTGGAATCGCGCCGTGAGACGGAAGTGCCGCGCCCTCGCTCACGGCTGCCACGCCTCGGCCGGCTGCGCCTCCGCCTCGGCCCGCTTATCGTCGTCGATGGAGCGGGTGATCGCCCGCAGGGCGTCCTGCACGCCGAGGCCCGTGGCCGAGGACAGGATCAGCGGGACCTTCTTCGAGGCGCGCTTCAGGCGAGCGACCTGCTCCTTGAGCGTATCGGCATCGACCACGTCGGCCTTCGACAGGGCGACGATCTCGGGCTTGTCCACCAGCCCACCGCCATAGGCTTCGAGTTCCTTGCGCACGAGCTTGTAGGTCTTGCCCGCATGCTCGTTCGTCGCCTCGACGAGGTGGAGCAGAACGCGGCAGCGCTCGACATGGGCCAGGAACCGGTCGCCGAGACCGACGCCGTCATGGGCTCCCTCGATGAGGCCGGGAATGTCGGCCAGCACGAACTCACGCTCGTCGGAACGCACGACGCCGAGGCCCGGATGCAGGGTGGTGAAGGGATAGTCGGCGATCTTCGGCTTGGCCGCCGTCACGGTCGCCAGGAAGGTGGACTTGCCGGCATTGGGCAAGCCGACGAGACCCGCATCGGCGATGAGCTTCAAGCGCAGCCACACCCACTGCTCGTGGCCTTCGAGGCCCGGATTGGCGTGCTTCGGGGCGCGATTGGTCGAGGTGGTGAAGTAGGCGTTGCCGAAGCCGCCGTTGCCGCCCTTGGCTAGGCGCACGCGCTGACCGACATGGGTCATGTCGGCGATCAAGGTCTCACCGTCCTCGGCAATGATCTCGGTGCCGGCCGGAACCTTGAGCACCACGTCGGCGCCGTTGGCCCCGTGGCGGTTCGAGCCCATGCCGTGCTCGCCCTTCTTGGCCTTGAAGTGCTGCTGGTAGCGGTAGTCGATGAGGGTGTTGAGTCCATCGACGCACTCGACCCAGACGTCGCCACCCCGGCCGCCGTCGCCGCCGTTGGGGCCGCCGAACTCGATGAACTTTTCGCGCCGGAAGGCCACGCATCCGGCGCCACCGTCGCCGGAGCGGACATAGACCTTGGCTTCGTCGAGGAATTTCACGGTACTGCTCGTCTCACTGGATCGTCTCGGACACGCGAAGCGGCCTCGCGGGTCGGTTCCGGCAGGATGCCGGTGTCAGGTGCCGTAGCGACGGCATTTTCCGTCGAGGTTCAGGTACTGGATACTCCGAAGCCCCGCCTCGAACCATGTTCCGGCGGACTTGGTGCCCTCGTATCCGTACAGGACGATGCGGATGGCGTCGTCCGGCGAGACCAGATTGGGCGGGGTTTCCGCCTCGAAGGTCCAACGCGGCGGCGCCGCGCCGTCACCACCGAAAGCGATGCGCGTCCCATCCGCCTCGATCTGGTTCACCTGGGTGAAGGTCGGGGCATCTCCCGTGCGCGCGACGGCGAAGGTGAATCCGACTTTCGGGGCACGGCCGACGAAGTTGTAGAACTCGCAATACAGCGTCGGCATCGCGGATTTGGCCGCGACTTCGACGGGTGCGGGCTCGGGGCCGGAGCCACGCAGCATGACGGCGGCAAGCGCCGTTGCCGCCAGGGCTGCCGCGCCGGAGACCACGAGGGTACGCTTCATCGCCCCGACCCCATCGCTGCGGGCGGAGCCTTCGTCCGCCTCAGACGACGAAAGGGAGGATGGATGACCATCCTCCCCCACGCACATCCCGGTCAGCCGGAAGCCGGCCGATCAAAAACGCTACTCAGCGGCTTCCTGCACCGGCACGACGGTGACGAAGGCGCGACCGCGCTTCGTCATGAACAATACGCGGCCATCGGCCTTGGCGAACAGGGTATGGTCCGTGCCGATGCCGACATTGGCGCCGGGGTGCCACTTGGTGCCGCGCTGGCGCACGATGATGTTGCCGGCGATGACGGCTTCCGAACCGAACTTCTTCACGCCGAGGCGCTGGCCGGCGGAATCGCGGCCGTTGCGGGACGAGCCGCCTGCTTTTTTATGGGCCATTGTGGCTTACTCCGAAATCTCGAAAAACGATCTGCCCGTCAGGCGCTGATGCCGGTGATGCGCACCACCGTGTGGTGCTGGCGGTGGCCCCGCTTGCGGCGCGAGTTCTGGCGGCGGCGCTTCTTGAAGGCGATGACCTTCGCGTCACGGCCATGGCTGACGATCTCGCCGGTGACGCTGATGCCCGAGAGCAGCGGTGCGCCGATCTGGGTGGCGCCGGCGCCGTCGGCGAAGAGCAGCACGTCTCCGAACGTCACGGCGGAGCCGGCTTCGCCCTCGAGGGTGGCGATCGTGATGGTGTCGTTGGCGGCAACGCGATACTGCTTGCCGCCCGTCTTGATGACTGCGAACATCGTTCTCTTTCGTGTTCTCTGCCGGCCTCCGGCAAATGCCTGGACCGTCTTCTTGTTCAGGTCATCCGCGACACCGGGTCGAGCCGGGCGCGAACGCGAAACGCGCGGACTTCGTCGAGGAAGCCGCGCATTGCGCCGGTGCATAGGCGCGCAGGGGGTGATTTGTCAATGTGGCGCCGGTCCGGATGCGGGAGGTTGAGCTCCGGATCTACCGCTTCGTCAATCCGCCCAGCACGTTGCGAAGGATCGCGTTGCCGACCTCGGTCCCGACCTTGCGGGCCATGGAGCGCGCCGCATTGCCGATGACCTGCTCCGCCAAGCTCTGCGGCGGACGCCGCGCGCCCTTCGCGACGGGCTTCGAGCCGAACACGCCGCCCAGGAGGCCGCCGAGCATGCCGGTCAGCCCGCCCTCGGATTGCTGTGCCGCTTCGGCCGGAGCGGCGTCCAGTCCCTTGCGCTTGGCCAGGATCTCGTAGGCGCTCTCGTTGTCGACCGCCTCGTCGTACTTGCCGCGCACGGGGCTCTTCGCCATGAGCTCCGCACGCTCGGCCGGGGTGATGGGGCCGACGCGCCCCTGGGGTGGTGCGATCAGCGCCCGCTCCACGAAGGAGGGCGTCCCCTTGGACTCCAGGAAACTCACCAGCGCCTCGCCGACGGCGAGTTCGGTGATGGCTTGTCCGACATCGAAACCCGGGTTCTGGCGGAACGTCTCGGCCGCCGCCTTCACGGCGCGCTGGTCTCGGGGGGTGAAGGCGCGCAGGGCATGCTGCACCCGGTTGCCGAGCTGGCCCAGCACCGATTCGGGGACGTCCAGAGGGTTCTGGGTCACGAAGTAGACGCCGACGCCCTTGGAGCGGATCAGCCGAACCACCTGCTCGACGGCGTCGAGCAGGGCTTTGGGCGCATCGTCGAACAGCAGGTGCGCCTCGTCGAAGAAGAAGACGAGCTTGGGCTTGTCGAGGTCGCCGACCTCGGGCAGCTGCTCGAACAGCTCCGACAGCATCCACAGCAGGAAAGCCGCGTAGAGCCGGGGCCGCTGCATGAGCTTGTCGGCGGCCAGGATGTTGACGATGCCGCGCCCCTCGCGGTCGGTCTTCATGAAATCGTTGAGGTCGAGGGCCGGCTCGCCGAAGAACTGGTCCGCGCCCTGATTCTCCAGCATCAGGAGTTGGCGCTGGATCGCGCCGACGCTCGCGGCCGAGACGTTGCCGTACTGGCCCGAGATCGCCTTGAGGTTCTCCGAGACGTAGAGGAGCAGCGCCCGCAGGTCCTTGAGGTCGAGGACCGGCCATTGGTTGTCGTCGGCGACCCGGAAGGCGATGTTGAGTACGCCCTCCTGGGTGTCGTTGAGTTCGAGGAGCCGGGCCAGCACCAGCGGCCCCATCTCGATTACGGTGGCGCGGATCGGATGCCCCTGGTCACCGAACAGGTCCCAGAACACCACCGGGAAGCGGTCGGGCTCGTAGATGATCCCCAGTTCCTCGGCGCGCTTGACGAAGTGGGGCTTCGATTCGCCCGCCGCCGCCAGTCCGGAGAGATCACCCTTGATGTCGGCGGCGAAGACCGGAACGCCTGCGTTGGAAAAACCCTCGGCCATCACCTGCAGGGTCACGGTCTTGCCGGTGCCGGTGGCGCCTGCCACGAGGCCGTGGCGGTTGGCGAGCCGCAGGGTCAGCGCCTCGGACTTGGTGCCGCCGCCCTTAAGAAGGCTTTTCCCCACCAGGATTGTGCCGTCGTCCCGCATGATCGCCCGCTCCCGAACCCCGACAAGCGGCGCGCCGCCTCGCTCACGTCAGGTTATGCCGCTCGGGCGCGGCATTTTCCAGCGACCACGCCCGGACGCGGGTCCTGCCCTTGATTTACGCGCGGCGAGGCCGGACAGACACAATCCCGAACGCCCAGGAGCGACCCAAGATGGAAGAGTTGATTGCCCGCGTCACCACCGTGACGGGCCTGGACGCCGCGACGGCCCAGACGGCCATCGGCCACATCCTGGCCTTCCTCCAGAAGGAAGGGCCTGCCACCGAGGTGAGCCAGCTCCTCGCCGCCCTGCCGGGCTCGGAGACCGCCATCGCGGAGTCCAATGCGGGCGAAGGCGGTGGTGGCCTGATGGGCATGCTCGGCGGCATGATGGGCGGCGGCGTGATGGCGCTCGGCCAGAAGCTCATGGCGGCCGGCGTGCCCATGGGCCAGATGCAGCCGCTCGGCCGGGAGCTGTTCGCCTACGGCCGCGAGACGGCGGGCGAGGACGTGATGGGTCCCATCGTCGGCGCGATCCCGGGCCTGAACCAGTTCGTCTGAACCGCCGTCCGATCTCCTTCGGCGGCTATCCACGCGGCGGCCGCCGAAGCAGGTCCGGCTAAGTTTGCCAAGCCCCTCTCGCAGAAAGACAATCCGTGTCATAAAAGCGTGCGCGCGGCATGGTGATGTGGCCCCCCGAAGGCGCGAGGCCGGGGGCTCCGGGGTGAGCCCGCCTCGCGGTCCCGACAGGCGGATTCGACCATGGTCCCGAACTTCGCGCGAGAGGCGTCCGCGGCGTGGCTCACCGGCTGGGAGACGCATGTCCATGCGCCCTTCGTCCGAATGAAGCAGAAGCGCGGCGAGACCGGTCTGTCGGGACTGCCAGGCTTCAACGGGCGTGCCCTGATCCCGCCCGGTGCCGTGCCGATCCGATTCAAACAGCGCCTCAAGAAGCCGTTGCCGGCCCCCGGCCTCGATCCGAGCCTGGGGCGCATCGGCAACCTCGAAGTGCGGCTGGCCACGTCGGTTTCCGAGATCCGCCGAGCGCAGCGTCTTCGCTACCGGGTGTTCTTCGAGGAGATGCAGGCCGTGGCCACCGGCCTGTCCCTCTTGTCGCGCCGCGATATCGACGCCTACGACACGGTCTGCGACCACCTTCTCGTCATCGACCACGCCGCCACGGACGAGACCCCGTTCCGGCGTCCGCGCCCCAAGGTGGTGGGCACCTACCGCCTCCTGCGCCAGGAGACGGCCGACCGGCATTTCGGCTTCTACACGGCCGGCGAGTACGACATCGCACCCCTGCTCGCCGCGCATCCAAGCAAGCGGTTCCTCGAGCTCGGCCGCTCCTGCGTCCTAAAACCCTACCGGACCAAGCGCACGGTGGAACTGCTCTGGGCCGGAATCTGGGCCTACGTCCAGCACCACCGCATTGACGCCATGCTCGGCTGCGCCAGCCTGGAGGGAACCGATCCGGATCGCCTCGCCCTGCCGCTGAGCTTCCTCCATCATCATGCCCGTGCGCCCGAGGGCTGGGGCGCCAGGGCGCTGCCCGGGCGCTACGTCGCCATGGACCGCCTCGCCCGCGAGGCCCTGGACCCGAAGGCGGCCCTCCAGGCCTTGCCGCCCCTGATCAAGGGCTACCTGCGCGTCGGCGCCACCTTCGGCGACGGCGCGGTGGTCGACCACCAATTCGGCACAACCGACGTGTTCGTGGTCCTGCCGGTCTCGGCCATCGCGGCGCGCTACATCGATCATTTCGGCCCGGCGGCGAACCGAAAAGCCGCCTGATCCGTCCCGCCGGCCACGCGGGCGCCGCATCGCCCGTCCAAGGGCGTGCCCGGAGCCGGGGGCGGGACGATGCGGGGCTATCGATACGAGGCGCTCGACGGCGTGCGGGGCCTCGCCGCCCAGGCGGTGGTGATCACCCATGCCGTCGAGATGGCGTTCCTGCCCCTCCACGGGCCCGGGGCGGCCGTCACCGGCTGGATCGGCCGGGTCTCGGTCATGACGTTCTTCGCGCTCAGCGGCTTCGTCATCGCCACGAGTCTCGGCCGGATGGCGGGGCGGGATGGCCGCTTCCTCGTGCCCTACGCCGTTCACCGGGTCGCGCGCATCGCACCGCCCCTGATCCTTGCCATCGCCATCACCTTCGCGGTGGGCGCCCTCGGCCGGGCCGGCCTCCCCCTCCTGACCCGGACGGGCGAGCCCTACACCATGGGCGTCCTCGCCTTCCTGCGCGGGATCACCCTCATCTTCGCCCCCAACGACGCGACCTTCGTCATCGACAATCCGCTCTGGTCCCTGCGCCAGGAGGTCTACCTCTATGGTGTGGCCGCCTTCGCAACCCTGGCCATCGTCGGGCGTGGCGCCTGGCGCGCCGTGGGGATTGCCCTGGCATCGGGTCTCGTCCTCGTCACGGCGAACCGGTTCTTCTACCTGCAATCCCTGGCCCTGTTCGGAGCGGGAGCGGGCGCGGCCCTGCTTGGCGGACATCCCGGCCTGCGCCGGTTGGCGGCCTCACGAGCGCTCATGCCCATCGCGGGGATGGCGCTGGCCGCGCCCCTCGCCTTCGTCGGCCAGCCCGGGTTCGTCGACAGCATGAGTGGGTGGGCTCCGTTCCTCACCTATCAGGCGGCTTTGAGCTTGCCCCTGGGGCTTTGCCTCCTCGGCCTCGCGACCGACGAGGCTCCGATCTCCCGGGGCTTCGCGGCCTGCGCCGGAGCGGCGGCGTTTTCCTACACCCTCTACGTGGTGCACATGCCGATTCTGGTCCTGGTGTTCTCCCTGCGCGCGCATCTCGGCTGGGTGCCGGGCTGGACCGGCAGCGCCGCGACCCTGGCAGCGGCGTGGCTCGCGGCCCAGGCCGTGGCCATCACGGCCGCGCGCGGCCTGGAACGTCCGAAGCCGGTGCGCGCCGCGCTGTTCCGCCTGCTCGGCCGGATCGGCCTAGCGGGCGCGGTGTCGAGGTCGGCCTAACGCGCGTCAGCCCGCGCATCCGCCACCAGAGCCGCCAGCCCTTCCCGATAGGTCGGATAGGCCAGATCCACCCCAAGCTCCTCGCGGATCAGCCGGTTCCTCACACGTTTGTTTTCCCCGTAGAAGCTGCGCGCCATCGGGCTGAGATCGGCGGTCTCGAAATCGATCTCGGGCGGCAGCGGCAGGCCGGCGAGGGCGGCGGCGTGCTCGGTCACCACCTGCGGCGGGGTCGGCGCATCGTCGGTGACGTTGTAGATCGCGCCCGAGCGGGGTCGGTCGAGGGAGGCGAGCAGCGTGGTCGCGATGTCGTCGACGTGGATGCGGTTGAACACCTGCCCCGCCTTGATGATGCGCTGCGACTTGCCCTCGCGCAGCTTCACGATGGGGTTGCGGCCCGGCCCGTAGATCCCGGACAGCCGGAACACCTGCACAGGCTTGTCCGCCTCCCGACCGAGGGCGAGCCAGGCTTCTTCCACGGCGAGGCGTCCGTGCGAGCGCCGGCTCGTCGGGCGGGGCATCGTCTCCTCGTCGATCCAGGCGCCCTGCTGGTCGCCGTAGACGCCTATGGTCGAGAGGTAGCCGATCCAGCCGATGCGGCTCTTGCCGATGGCGTCGGCATAGCGGGCCAGCACCGTGTCGCCGTCGCCGGCGGGCGGGGCCGAGATCAGGAGCACGTCGGTGTCGGCGAGGTCGGCCGCGATGCGGTCGTCGTCGCCCTCCGGTCCGAATGTCCGCAGGGAGACACCGTCGAGGCCGGCCCCGGACCGCGACGGATCGGTGACCGTGGCGCGGATTTGGCCGAACCGCCCGAAGGCCCGTTCGACGAACCGGCGCGCGGTGAAGCCGAGGCCGAAGACGAAGAGGTTCATGGGTTTGCCGAGTCCTGCCTTAGCCCGGTGCCGCCAGGTGCTGCGCAAGCGCGTTCTGCCACTCCGCACGGACCTCGTCATCCATCTCCTCCGTGCCGCTGCGGGCGAACTCGGCGCGCAGGGACGACGCGTCGAGGAGGCGGCCGACCGCCCAGACGGCGGCTCCACGCACCAGGGGCGAGGAATCGGCCAGACACCGCGCGGCCTCAGGGGCCAGAGCGAGCGAGCCTGAATTGCCGATGGCGATGAGGACGTTGCGCAGGAAGCTGTCGCGGCCGGTGCGCTTGATCGGCGTGCCGGCGAACCGCACGCGGAAGGCCGCGTCGTCGAGGCGGGCGAGATCGGCGAGGGGCGGCGCGACGAGATCGCTTCGGGCGGTCAGGCGCCCCTCCCCCGCCACGGCCGCGAACTTGTTCCACGGGCAGACGGCGAGGCAATCGTCGCAGCCGAAGATGCGGTTGCCGATGGCGGCGCGGAATTCGCGGGGGATCGGGCCTCGATGCTCGATGGTGAGGTAGGAGATGCAGCGCCTGGCGTCGAGCTGGTAGGGTGCCGGGAAGGCACCCGTCGGGCAGATGTCGAGGCAGCGCCGGCACGAGCCGCAATGGTCGGTTTCTGATGCGTCCGCCACCAGATCGGCCGAGGTGTAGATCGCCCCGAGCAGGAGCCAGTTGCCGTGGGCGCGCGAGATGAGGACCGTGTGCTTGCCCTGCCAGCCGAGGCCGGCGGCTTCGGCCAGCGGCTTCTCCATCACGGGAGCGGTGTCCACGAACACCTTCACCCGGACGTCGCCCTTGGCCGAGAGATAGCCGCCGAGCTCCTTGAGCTTGCCCTTCAACACCTCGTGATAATCGCGTCGCTGCGCATAGGCCGCGATGGCCCCCCGGTCGCGCCGCTTCAGGGCTTCGAGGGGATTCTCCTCCGGCCCGTAGGTCATGCCGAGCATAATCACGCTGCGGACGCCCGGCCACAGGGTCGCCGGATCGGCGCGCTGGTCGGCCCGGTCCATCATCCAGGCCATGTCGGCGTGATGGCCGGCGGCGAGCCAAGTGGGCAGGCGCTCGACCAGGGCCGGCACCGCATCGGGCCGGGTCACGCGCACAGCGTCGAAGCCGAGGTGCTGGGCACGGGCCTCCACGGCCCGGCGCAGCTCGTCCCCCGACAGAATCTTCCTCGGCGGACGGACCTTCGTCGGGGCGTCGGTCAGAAGTCCAGATCCGCGTAGTGGTCGGCCGGCGCCATGCCCGGCACCCGGTCGGCCAGGAGCGTGCGGAAGCACGGGCGCGACTTCACCCGAGCGTACCAGTCCCGCGCCGTCTCGTCCTCGTCCCATGGCACGTCGCCGAGATAGTCCACGCAGGAGAGGTGGGCCGCCGCCGCCAGATCCGCATAGGTCAGATGGTCGCCCGCAATCCATTTGCGGCGGGACATGAGATAGCCGATGTATTTCAGGTGATAGCGCACATTGGTGCGCGCCGCCCGGATGGCGTTCATGTCCGGCGGGCCGCCACCGGCGGCGCTGTTCATGAAGCGCTTGAAGATCTTTTCGGTAACGAGGTAGCCCGTCACCTCCGCGTCGAACTTGACCAGGAACCAGTCGAGGAGCCGGCGCACCTCGACCCGGGCGGCCGTGGTCTCAGGCAGGAGGCGCCGGCCGCTGAGGCCGAGCCCCCGCGTCTCGTCGAGATACTCGGCGATGATGCCGGCACCGGGAATCGCCAGGCCCGATTGCTCCACGAGGACCGGCGTGGTGCCGGCCGGATTGATGATCAGGAAGGCGTCGCGCCGCTCCCACGGGCGTTCCTCCAGCAGGGAGGGCTCCATCCCCATCTCGGCAAGCACGAGGCGGATGAAGCGCGAATGGGGGCAGAAGGGGGAGTGGTGAAGCGTCGCCATCGAGGCCGTTCGGACGGGGGAAGCTGCCGGGGACGAGCCGTATCGGGCCCCTCGCAGAGGGTCGCCTTTCGAGACATATTGCTCGATCGTTGCCGCCTCATTAACACGCTCGACCAAAGCCGGTAACCATCCGTCAACCGACATGGTCGAAGCCTCGGATCAGATCCGAGGCCGTTCCCGGCATGCGGAACGCGTGGCCACGCCACGACACGGTCCCCCTGACAACCCGGAGCGAGGCGATACGATGATGGATGCGACGAGCATCGCGAAAGCGGTCGTCCTCGCCGTCGTGGAGGGCGCGACGGAGTTCATCCCGGTCTCGTCCACGGGGCACCAGCTCCTGGTCGGCCATTTCATCGGCTTCCAGTCGCCCAACAACACCTTCGAGGTGCTGATCCAGCTCGGTGCCATCCTGGCGATCCTGGCGGTCTATTTCGGGCGCCTGCTCGGCATCGCCAAGGCCCTGCCGAACGATCCCAACGCCCGCCGCTTCGTTCTCGGCATCCTCCTCGCCTTCCTGCCGGCGGCGATCATCGGCGGCCTGTTCTCGAAATACATCAAGTACTACCTCTTCAACCCGTGGATCGTGTGCGCGACCCTGGTGGCGGGCGGCCTCGTCCTCCTCGTCCTCGACGAGACCGACCTCGAGGTGAAGAAGCGCGACGTGTTCGACTTCTCCCTGCCGATGGATTTCAAGATCGGCCTGTTCCAGTGCATCGCCATGATCCCCGGCGTGTCGCGCTCCGGCGCCACCATCGTGGGCGCCATGCTCATGGGCGCCGACAAGCGTTCGGCCACGGAATTCTCGTTCTACCTCGCGATCCCCACCATGGCCGGCGCCTTCGCCAAGGATCTGCTCGACAACTACAAGAACCTCTCCCGGGACGACACCGGCCTCATTGTCATCGGCTTCATCGTGGCGTTCTTCTCGGCCCTGTTCGTGGTCCGCACGGTGCTCGACTACGTCGCCGCCCACGGCTTTCGCCTGTTCGCGTGGTGGCGGATCATCGTCGGCTCCCTCGGCTTCTTCGGGCTGATCGTCTTCGGTTGACGCGGGCGGTTTCGGCGAGGACCGGAGGACAATTCCGGGACCGGGCCAGCGTATTCGATATCCAGGATCGGGGGCGATTGCGTCGACGCGCCTCACGGTGCAAGGGCTTTCGGGATATCTTGCCGAGCCCGGCCCGACGCGGCGGGCGTCCTGATCGCGAAAGCCCGAACGATGGAAGACCGTCCCCTCGCCGACCTGTTTCCGCCCGCGACCCGTGAGCGCTGGATCGGCCTCGTCGAGGGTGTGCTGAAGGGAGGCGACTTCGAGAAGCGGCTTGTCTCGAAGACCGCCGACGGCATCCGGATCGAACCCCTCTACGAGCCGGCCGCACCCGTGGCCCAGCCCATGCGCGCGCCCGGCCCCTGGCGCATCGCGCAGCGCGTCGACCATCCCGAGACGGAGCCCGCCCGGGCGCTGGCGCTCGCCGACCTCGAAGGCGGGGCCGACGCCCTGACCCTCGTCTTTTCGGGCGCCCCCTCCGCGAGGGGCTACGGCCTCACCGCCGCCACCGCCGCGGATCTCGACGCGGCGCTCTCCAGCGTGATGCTGCCCCTCATCGCCATCCGCCTCGACGCGGGCGGACGCGGCGTCGAGGCCGCCACGCTCCTCAAGGGCGTAACCGAGCGGCGCGGCGAGGCCCTGGGCGGCCTCGACCTCGATCTCGGTCTCGATCCCATCGGCACCTTCGCAGGCACGGGCCGCCTCGGCGCGGACTTCGGCAAGGACCTCTCCGACACGCTCACGGCCTTCGACGCCGCGGGCTTCGCCGGGCGGGCCTGCCTCGCCGATGGACGCCCCTATCACGAGGCCGGCGCGAGCGAGGCGGTGGAGCTCGCCGCCAGCCTCGCGACGGCGGTGGCCTATCTCCGCGCTCTGGAAGCCGGCGGCCACGACATCGCCCGCGCGCGCGACGCCGTCGCGGTGCTGCTGGTGGCCGATGCCGACGAGTTCCTGACCATCGCCAAGTTCCGCGCCATGCGCCGGCTCTGGGCCAGGGTGGAGGCGGCCTGCGGCCTGGAGCCCAAGCCCTTGCGCCTGCATGCGGAAACCGCGTGGCGGATGATGAACCGCAACGACCCGTTCGTGAACATCCTGCGCACCTCCATGGCGGCGGGCTCGGCCGGCCTCGGCGGCGCCGACAGCGTCACCGCCCTCCCCTACACGGCGGCTTTGGGCCTCGCCGACGCCTTCGCCCGCCGGGTGGTGCGCAACAGCCAGATCGTCCTCATCGAGGAATCCAACCTCGCCCGGGTCGCCGATCCGGCGGCGGGCGCGGGCAGCTTCGAGACCCTGACGGACGAACTGACCCGGGCCGCCTGGAGCGGATTCCAGGCCATCGAGGCCGAGGGCGGCATCGTCGCGAGTCTCCGGGCCGGTGCCCTTCAAGCCCGGATCGCCATGATGCGGGAGACTCGCGAACGAAACGTCGCCACCCGCCGCGAGGCCCTGACCGGGGCGAGCGAGTTCCCGTTCCTGGCCGAGAAGCCGGTGACCACCCTCGACGTCGCGCCGCTTCGAAACGAGCCCGTGACGTTCGGCTCTGGCGAGACGCTGACCTGCGACCCCCTGTCGTCGCGCCGCTTGGCCGAGCCCTACGAGGCGCTTCGCGATGCGTCCGATGCGCACCTCGCCGCGTCCGGCAAGCGGCCTCAGGTGTTCCTCGCCAATCTCGGGACGGTGGCGGTGTTCAACGCCCGCTCGACCTTCGCCGCCAATGCATTCGCCGCCGGCGGCATCGAGGCGGTGAACGAGGACGGGTTCGACGCGGCCGACGCCGTGGCGCAGGCGTTCGCGACGTCGGGCGCCCGCGTCGCCTGCCTGTGCTCGTCGGACGCGGTCTACGCGACCCGGGCGGTGGCGGCGGCCCGGGCCCTCGCGGCGGCCGGTGCCGCGCGGATCTACCTCGCGGGCAAGCCCGGCGACCTCGGCGACGCCCTGACCCAGGCCGGAATCCACGGCTTCCTGTTCGCGGGCGGCGACCTGCTGGCCCTCCTCACCGACGCCCAGGACGCGGCGCGCTGAGGCGGCAACCGAACCGGCGCCGGGGCGTTCTACGAGCGTTGCCGTATCACTCCCGGAACGGAAAACCATGCGCTTCCAACTTCTTACCGCCGCCCTCGTGCTCCTGACCGCCCCGGCGTCGGCCGCCACCAAGAAGGTCCAGGTGCCGCACCGGTACGACGGAGCCTGGAGCATCGAGGTCGTCACCCTCGACGGCCCGTGCGACCGCGCCTACCGCTACGGCGTCCAGATCCGCCGGGGCGCGGCGACCTACGCGGGGGGCGACTTCACCATCAACGGCCGGGTCTCCGGCAACGGGTCCGTGCGCGCCGTCATCAGCCGGGGTTCGGACAGCGCCGACGTGGTCGGACGCCTCGGCCGGCAGGGTACCGGCGGCGGCACCTGGAACACCACGGGCGTCATCGGCTGCAGCGGACGCTGGAACGCCGAGCGGCGCGGCTGAGGCGGGACGGACCGGTCCACGCCGCCCCGCGCCGGAAGCGGCCCCGTTCCACCCGTGTGATGCGCCGGTCACAGGGCCGTCAAAACCGTACGGCGCGGCGCGAAGGCCCTGTTCCCGCCGGAATCTTCCCTGAAGACTTGTTCAGAATCGAAGATGGTTTCGAACGGGGCTTCACGCGATGAAGACATGGTGGCTGGGTGCGCTCGTTCTTCTCACGGGCCTCGGTGCCGAGGCCCAGGCCGCGTCGCGGGTACCGGGGCGCCCGCACCCGGTGATGTCGCCCCTCGAGACGGCGGCGACGGCGTGCTTCGCCGAGACCATCCTGTCGAATCCCGCCGCCATGCGGCATGCCCGCGCCGGGCGCTGGTACGAGGCCGCGGGCGTGATCGGGTTCCTGTGTCGGCCCGAGGTGGACGCCATGGTGCGGGCGCATGACGGCCTTCACGGCCGCGGCACCGGCGAGCGCTTCTTCCGCACCGCGTACACCCGGCATCTCGGCGAGGAACTCGCCGGGCGGCTCCTGCCGATGCTGACGCGACAGGATGTCGCCAGTGCCGAGCCCGCACCGGACAAGGCCGAGACGGACAAGCCGGCCGAGTAGGCGCATGCGGGGCCGGCCCGATCCCGACGGGATCGGGCGAACCGGCCACCGCACGCGAGCGACCGCCCGACACCGATCCTTCAGACTCATGTGGCAGGATGGCGTCTCCGTGCCGCTTTGCGCGGAGGGAGAGCGGCTTCATGCTGGATGTGCGGCGGCCCGAAACGCGTCTCCCGTACGAGATCGCGTCGCCGCCGGTCGGCCTCGTCGCCCTGCTGGACCGGCTGTGCCAGGCCCTGGCGATCGCGTCGGCGGACATCCGCCTGTCAGACGGGTCCGTAATGCGCAGCGGCGACGGCCGCGACCGCGCGGAGCCGCATCCGTCCGTGGACATTCCGCTGGGGAACGGGCCTTCGGAAAACGGCGGGCCTCTCGGCACCCTGAGCCTGTCGGCTCCGTGGGCGCGACACCCGTCGGCGGCCCAGGAGGCCTGCCTGTCGGGCTTCGTCCTGGCGGCGAGCCTCGTCCTCGAGCGGGAGCGGGACGCCGCCACCCTGATGCGCCTCGGCACCGAGCGGACGATCCTCGCCGCCATCGTCCGCGATCAGTCCGCCGCCCTCGCCCACCTGCGCGAGACCTTCGAGGCGGCGAGTCAGGTCGCCCGGATCGGCGTGTGGGAATGCGACCTGCGCGACCAGCGCCTGACCTGGACGGACGCCGTCTACGACCTCTTCGAGTTTCAGCGCGGCAGCGTCCTCGACCGTGACGCGACCCTGCGCTGCTATCCGCCCGGCTCCCGCGAAACCATGGAAGCCCTGCGGGCCCGGGCCATCGCCGAGGGCGGCGGCTTCCACCTCGACACGCCCATCGTCACCGCGCGCGGCCGGCACCGCTGGATGCGCCTGACCGCGACCGTCGCGTGCGCGGACGGCGTGCCCGTGCGCCTCTTCGGCATGAAGCAGGACATCACCGAGGAGAGGCTCCAGGCCGACCGGACCCGGCACCGCGCCGAGACCGACGGGATGACCGGCCTGCCCAACCGCAGCGTGTTCGAGGCGCGGCTCGCCGCCCTGGACGGACCCGGCGCGGACCCGTTTTCGCCGGGTGCGGCGCCTTACGGTGCCCTGCTGCTCATCGACCTCGACGGGTTCAAGGCGGTCAACGACACCTTCGGGCACGCCATGGGCGACACCTGCCTGGCCCAGGCGGCCCAGCGCCTGCGGAAGGCCTGCCGCCCCGGCGACTTCGTGGCCCGGATCGGCGGGGACGAGTTCGCCGTCCTGCTCGGCGGCCCGCTCGCCGGAGCGGAGCCCGAGGCCTGCGCCCAACGGATCGTCGCGGCCCTCCGCTCCCGGGTCCGGGGGAACGGCCTGAGCGTGCGGCTCGGTGCCTCCGTCGGCCTGGCGCGGACCGGGGATTGCGGTGCGACCGAGCTGTTCGCCCGCGCCGACCGGGCGCTCTACGCCGCCAAGGCCGCGGGCCGGAACACCGTTCGGAGTTTCGCCCCGGCCCTCGCCCCGGGCGCACCGGCCCGGACGCGGCGAGGTGCCATCGCCTGAGTCGTGGGGGTACGCCCGTCCGTCATGGGGCGGTTGGAGTGTGGTAGACCTCAATGGGTCCTCGAAGATCGGGACCGCACAGTCACGCCCATCCCGACCGTCGGCCTCGTTCGGACGATCGTATCAGGTGCGGTGCTCGGTCGACGAAGAGACGGGCGTCGACGTGCCGAGGGAAAGCGTCTTCGAGACCCGCACGATCGAACACCGCCGCCAGCGACGTGCGTCGGCCCGGGACGAAGCCCGGCGCGACCGGGTCGCCTTCATCGAAGGCGACGACGATCGGCGGCGCATCCATGCAACCCTCGAAACATCACACCCCAGCAGGCCGACCGGAACGCCTGCGCCCCCCGTGCCCGCGAAATCCGAAGACGATCGCGTGCGTCCATCCGTTCTTGCGTGAGCACGTTCTCGGTATCGGCAGGAATCGGCATGCGCGGCCCCGGACCGCCTCATGACACGCGGCGACGCCGACGAAGACGAACGGCCAACCCACTGCGTCCACGTCAACGCCGAATCCCCCACGTCATCTCGAAATACCGTGTCTCTTATGAAACACAGGTCCGTACAGGGAATGATTTCGCAATTATATATCTCAATACATACCTAAAACATTCATAGTATAAGCATATTACTATCGCGAACATGCTGGAGTATATAATTTGTCGACTATATCTATAGTGTGTTGTTTTAAGACCACATAAGAAAAACGGATGTTTTATGTACGAATTATGACCAAGACTCATGCGTAGACTTCGCTAGGACCTCTCCGGCCGCCGTCCGGAACGGCGTGAGAGGGGCGAATCATGGATTTGAAGCAAAGTGTCTCGATCATCGCGGTGATGGTCGCGGCGTTCGGATCGACGGTCGCGCAGGCGCAGACCGCCACCGTCACACCCGCCGACGCCAACGTTCTGAACCTGCTGTCCCCGTTTCTCGGTCTGAACGCGACCGCGATCGGGCGGCAGACGCTGCGCGACAATCTCCAGCAGTCGATCGCGATCAACAACGCGGCGACCCCGCAGCAGCAGCAGCTGGCGATCAGCGACAAGTCCGGGAACGTCATCAACGGACTCGGTCCGATCCTGGGGGGGATCTACGCCTCGTCCAGAGCGAGGGATTCGACGGCGTCGAACGGTTCGATCGGCCGCGTCAACGATCTGATGTCGCGGTCTCTCGTGCTGACGGCGTCCGCCGTCAGCACGACGAAGAACTACTTCGCCAACGGCGCGGCCATCAATCCCGGCACCGTGACCGCCAACTACGTGCCCGTCCGGGCCGTGGCAGCCGCCGGCTACAGCCTGCCGACCTTCGGCGATCTGCCGAACGCCCGCGAGAGCGTCTACGATCTCGCCTACGGCGTCTCGAACCGGCAGCCGGGCCAGAACGTCTACGGCAACTCGCGACCGCTGCAGGTCTCGAGCCAGATCAATCAGTTCGACCCGACGGCGATCAACGGCGTCGTCGTAAGCCCGGCCTTCCCGAGCGGCCACACCGCCGGTGCCTACAACGACAGCATCCTGTTCGGAATGCTGGTGCCGGAGCTGTATCAGAGCATGCTGTTGCGCGCCGGCGAGTTCTCGAAGAGCCGTGCCGTGCTGGGCGTGCACTACCCGCTCGACCTCGTCGCCGGCCGGGCCCTGACGTTCTACGGTCTCGCCCAGGCCTTCACCAATCCGCTCTACATCGACAACGCGGCGACGACCGGCACGGCGCTCAACCTGCCGAGCCAGCTCACGGCGGCGCAGACCCAGCTCCGGAGCACCTTCGCGCAGCAATGCGGAGACACCGTCGCGGCCTGCGCCGCGAGCGCCGCCAACACGGCGAACAACCCGTTCGTCCCCTCGGCGGCGAACCAGGCGGCCTACCGGCAGGGCCTCACCTCCGGCCTGCCGACGCTGACCTTCGCGCAAGCCCCGCGCGAGGCGGCACCGGCCGGCGGGCCGGACCCGTCGATCCTGCTCGCGACCCTCTACGGCGGCAGCACCGCCGCCGCGCGGACGATCGCCCCGAACGGCGGCCTGCACGGGCAGCTCGCGACGGACACGATCAACCAGATCGTCGTCAACACCCAGACCAATGCCCTCGCGGCCTTCTACGGCACGGCGCTGAGCTACTGGAGCCGGATCGATCTCTATTCGGCGGCGGGCTATTTCGGGAACGTCACCGGGACGCTCCGCATGGACAATGCGGATCGGCTGACGACGAACGCTGCCATCGGGAGCGGCGGCGCCCTCTACGCCAACGGCACCATCACGGGCCTCGCCACCGTCGGCGCCGGCGGCCTGCTCGGCGGCATTGGCACGGTCGGCGGCGTCAGTGCGCTCTCCGGCGGCACCGTCGCCCCGGGCAATTCGATCGGCACCCTGAGGGTTGCTGGCAACGTCGCCTTCGCGGCCGGGTCGACCTACCAGGTCGAGGCGAACGCCACCGGCCAGTCCGACCGGATCGCGGCCTCCGGCGCCGCGGCGCTGAACGGTGGCACCGTGCAGGTGCTGGCCGCAGGCGGGACCTACGATCCCCGCACCCGGTACACGATCCTCACCGCGGGCAGCGGCGTGTCCGGCCAGTTCGCGGGCGTGACCGCGAACCTCGCCTTCCTCAGCCCGAGCCTGCGCTACCAGGCCAACGAGGTCGACCTGACGCTGACCCGCAACGACATCCCGTTCGCCACCATCGCGCAGACCCGCAACCAGGCCGCGGTCGCGACGGCGATCCAGGCCGGCGGGGCCGGCACCGGCGCCTACGACCGCACCATCGGGCTCACCACGCCGGAGGCCGTGGGGGCGTTCCAGGCGCTCACCGGCGACATCCACGCCAGTGCGATCGCAGCCGAATTCGAGACCGCGTTCTTCGTGCGCGAGTCGATCCTCGGCCGGATGCGCTGGGGCGCGTCTCCCGGCGACACCGACGGGGCGGATTACGGCCGCCTGCCGGCGTCCTACACGGCGGACCTTCCGGGCCGTCGGGCGGCCCCCGTCCCGGTGCCGGTCCGCGTCCTCGACCCGCGGGTGTTCGGCGTCTGGGGCCAGGGCTTCGGCAGCTTCGGGCAGGCCCGGACCGACGGCAACGCGGCGAGCCTGTCGCGCCAGACCTCGGGCTTCGTGCTCGGCGCCGATGCGCGCGTCGAGAGCGGCTTCCGATTCGGCCTCGCCGGCGGCTACACCGTGACGAACCTCGACACGGGCAACCGCCTGCAATCGGGCGCGATCGAGAGCGGTTTCGGCGGTCTCTACGGCGGCTACGAGCGTGGGCCGGTCTCGCTGCGCCTCGGCGCCGTCTATGCCGACAATTCGGCGCGCCTGCGCCGCACGGTGCTGTTCGCCGGGGTCTCCGATGCGCCGACCGCGCGGACCGGCGGCGCGACGATCCAGGGGTTCGGCGAACTCGGCTACAAGGTCTTCCTCGGCGGCGCGGCGGCGCCGAACGGCAGGGAGTCCGGGCCGGTGCCCGTGACGGCACCGTCCTACATCGAGCCCTTCGTCGGCGGCGCCGCCATCTCCATCCGCCGCGACCGCTTCGCCGAGACCGGTGGTGTCGCGGCGCTGACCGGGTTCGCCCGCGACTACGACCTCGGCACGGCCACCGCCGGCCTACGGGCGCAGACCAGCCTCGAGCTCGGCTTCGGGGTTCCGGTCTCCGCCCACGGCCTGCTGGGCTACCGCCGCGCCTTCGGCGACGTGGTTCCGACGGCCCTCCTCGCCTTCGGTGCGACCGGACCGACCTTCCTGACGGCCGGCCTCCCCATCGACCGCGACGCTCTGGTGGCCGAAGCCGGCCTCGACCTCCGGGTCTCGGCCAACGCGACGCTCGGCGTGGCCTATGCGGGCCAGGCGGGACGCCGCGCCGAGGACCACGCGGTGAAGGGCAACTTCACCTACCGGTTCTGAGTCGACGCGGGCGCCCGGCCGGGGAGATCGGCCGGGCGCCCGCGTCTCTCAGAGATTGCTTGTTGCGCCGAAGCGCTCGGATGGGGTGGCGGCGGCATGAACCGCTCGAGCCTGCCATAGGCCGGGGGCGCAGGCGCGACCGCTGATCGATGGCGGCCTCGACGATGCCGCGATCACCGGGATGGATGCGATCCAGCCACTCCGTACCCGAGGGCATCGACGGTGCGCCGGCCGGTCGACCGAGCCCACTCTTCGCTCACGGACACCGATCGACCGGCGGCATCCGTCACCAGAATCATTGTGGCCACGTCACATCATCTTGTTCGCACGATCAGCGTCGCGTGCCATAAATTCTCCGCAACCGGGTTTAATCCTAGTTGGCATACGGCACACCAGAGCAATCGGGCCGTCCGAGTTTGCATGCCAGGGCACCGCATGTCCTCTTCCGACAACGCGACCACGGCCCGTTTGAACGCCATCTCGGCCGCCTTGCGGATCCCCCTCGACCAGCTCTTCGAGACGCCCGCTTCGTGCGAACTCGCGGACGCGAACGAGTGCCTCCGGCTCTGGCGCCTGCTCAGAACCGCGGAAGCGCGCGATCGCGCCCTGGCGGCCCTCCGCAAGGCGGTGGAGGAGGAAGCGACCTGAGCTCCGACCGGCGTTCGGTCGGATTCGCTGGAACGCCGGGACTTAGGCCGCCCGGTCGAGCTCACCCGGCGCGCGGCCCTGGACCACGGAGGCCGGGCGGCCGATCAGGTAGCCCTGCACGGCGTCGCACCCGATCGCGCGGAGCAGGGCGAGCTGATCGGGGGTCTCCACCCCCTCCGCCAGGGTCGCGATGCCCATGTCGCGGCCCATCTGGGTCACGGCCTTGATGACGGCCAGGGACTGCCTGTCGCTCAGGGCCGCGGCGACGAAGCTCCGGTCGATCTTGATCCGATCGAGGGGGAGGTCGCGCAGGTGGGCCAGGGACGAGTAGCCCGTGCCGAAATCGTCCATGGCGATCCGGATGCCGAGCTGGCGGAGGGACCGCAGGACGTGGGCGATCTGGCGCCCGTCCTCCACGAGGGCGGTCTCGGTCAGTTCGAGCTCCAGGCGATGCGCGGGCAGGCCGCTGCGCGCCAGCGCGTCGGTGACGTGGGACAGCAGGCGCGGTGAGCGCAGCTGGACCGCCGACACGTTGACGGCGAGGTGCTGGTCCGCGGGCCAGCGCGCCGCCTCGCGGCAGGCCTGCTCCAGCACCCACCGCCCGATCGGCACGATCGAGCCGTTGTCTTCGGCGAGGGGAATGAACTCGGCCGGCGAGACCAGCCCGCGATGCGGGTGGTTCCAGCGGATCAACGCCTCGTAGGAGACGATCCGATCGTCCGCCAGCGACAGGATCGGCTGGTAGACGAGGTGGAACTGCTGCTGGGCGAGGGCCGCCCGCAGGTCGTTCTCGAGATGGCCGCGCTCGGCGATCGCCTCGATCATCCCGGGCTGGTAGCTCATCGCCTGCCCGCGCCCGCGGCGCTTGGCCTCGTAGAGGGCGATGTCGGCCCGCTGCATCAGGTCATCGGGTCCGGTGCTGTCGCGGGCGCTGCAGACGCCGATGCTGCAGCCGATCACCACCGTCACGCTGTCGAGGGCGTAGGGCCGCTCGATCTCCGCGACGATCCGTTGGGCCAGCGCCTCCCCGAACGCGCCGTCGCCCGGCGCCAGGATCGCGAGCTCGTCGCCGCCGTGGCGCGCGATGAAGCCCTCCGGGCCGAGGTGACCGCGCAGGCGCGCCGCGACGGCGACGAGGAGCTGGTCGCCGACGGAATGACCGAAGGTGTCGTTGACGGACTTGAAGCGGTCGAGGTCGAGCAGGAGAAGGGTGGACGGCTCCTGGCTGCGATGGCTGGCGAGCATCCGCTCGCTGAGCCCGCGCCGGTTGCACAGCCCCGTCAGGGGATCGTGATAGGCGAGATGCGAGATCTCCTCCTGCGCGCGCCTGTCTCGGGTCACGTCGTCGTAGGTGAGGACGGCGCCGGTCTCGACGGGCTGGCAGGCGATGGACAGGATGCGGCCGTCCTCGAAATGATGTTCGACCCGGGTCTCTTCCGCCTTGGCCAACCAGAGCCAGTGATTGCGCACCACCCGGGCGACCCGGTCGGCATCCCAGCCGTTGGCATCGCCCGTCGCCTGGAGGAACCGATCGAGGCGCATGCCCACGAACATGTCGGCCGGGGCGAGACCGAGCATCCCGCACAGGCGCTGGTTGTAGAGCTCGATCGTCCCGGTCCGCGAGATCTTCAGGATGCCGTTCGACATGTTCTGGAGCGCGGTCGCCAGAACCGTCAGGTGGGCCGTTTCCTGAGCCTCGAACCGCCGGGTCGCGACCAGGGCGAGGAAGGCCCCGAGGATCAGGATCGCCGCGCCGGCCGCCGTCAGGATGCTGAGGGACAGCTGGATGTTCGGGAGCATCCGGTCGATGTGCTGTCCCTCGAGGACGGTCCCGGCGAGCGAGATGAAGTGCACCCCGCACACCGCCAGCACGATCAGCAGGCACGGCACGCCGTAGGGGTGACGCCCCCGGGGGAGGACGCGCAGCAGGGCGAGGAGCGCCGCGCCCCAGAGGCAGGCGAGGCCGTTGGCCAGGAGGGACTGGCGCTGGGCGCAGCCCTCGAGGGCCGCCATGCCGGTGATGTGCATCACGCCGATGCCGAGCCCCGACGCCGCGCCGAGGACGCCGCGCAACCACCGGCCGGACGGCAGCGTCGAGAGGGCGAAGGGCAGGCCGACCGCGAGGACGGCGATCCCGGCCGACACCAGGGTGGTCCCGAAATCGTAGCCCAGGATGAGGTCGGTTCGGTAGCCGAGCATCGCCATGAAATGCGTCGTCCAGACCCCCAGCCCGGCGGCGAACGCCGCGCCGAGGAGCCAGCGGATGCGTCGCGCCCGCGGGGCCGCTTCGGCCTTCTGCAGCAGGTGCACCATCAGGCCGGCGCTGAGCGCGCAGATCGTCGCCGCGGCCAGGACGAAGCTGACCGCCTGACTTTCCAGAAGCGCGATGAAGGTCGACATCATGCCTCGACATCGAGTCAAACACCTTCGCTCTTCCTTAAAATTCATCGTTAAAGAAGCGTCTATCGCGCCCGGCGGAGCGATTTCCTCAGGCACACGCGCGTCGCCGCCAGGCAACTCCGATGATCACTATGACGTGATGAGAAGGTTTATCCTGTCATCGACGACTCGACACAATCTTATCGAGAACATTAAAGCCGCTCTCACGCATACGGCGACCTGAAATCGTCGATGGCCCAGCACCACGGGGGGCAAACCGGGCCGGCGGGTGGAACTTAACTGGAGCGCGGCCCCCGATCCTGCGCCCTTGTGCGCGTTTCACGGACCGGCCCAAGCTGATATCGAGAAGGCGGTGCCGGGCGGCCTTGCATCCTCGGAGCATCATCCTTGAACCAACGGACCGAACGCGCGACGGGCCTCGACCTGACGGTCTGCGACCGCGAGCCCATCCATATCGTCGGCAGCGTGCAGCCGCACGGGTTCCTCCTCGTCCTCGATGCGGCGAGCCTGACCATCGTCCAGGCCAGCGCGAATGCGCCGGCGGCCGCCGCAGTCGGGACGGCCCTCGACGGAGCGCTCCCGGAGCTTGCCGCCGTCGTCCGGCGCCATCTCGCGGACCCGGTGGACCAGGACGGCGCCCTCTATCTGCGCACGGTGTGCCTGGGGACCGGCGCCGACCGGCAGGCCTACGAGGTCGCGGCGCACCGCGTCGGCGGCCTGGTCGTCGTCGAGCTCGAGGAGACGGACGACGCCTCCGGGGATTCCGGCCTGGATGCCCTGACGCCGAGGCTGCGCGCCTTCGTCCAGAACCTCCACGTGGCGCGCACGGTGGAGGATCTCTGTGCCCTCGTCGCCCAGGACATCCGGCGCATCACCGGATTCGACCGGGCCCTGGTGTACCGGTTCGACCGCGACTGGCACGGCACGGTGCTGGCCGAGGACGGCAACGGCGTGCTGCCGTCCTACCTCGACCTGCGCTTCCCGGCCTCCGACATCCCGGCCCAGGCGCGCGAGCTCTACCGGCGCAACCGCCTGCGCATCATCCCGGATGCGGGCTACGTGCCGGTTCCGATCCGGCCGGCGCTGACGCCGTCGGGACAGCCGCTCGACCTGAGCCAGTCCGTCCTGCGCTCGGTCTCGCCGGTCCATGTCGAGTACATGCGCAACATGGGCACGATGGCCTCGATGTCCGTCTCGATCCTCGTCGACGGAGCGTTGTGGGGGCTCATTTCCTGCCACAACGGGGAACCCAAGCGGGTCCCGCTCCAGGCCCGCAACGCCTGCGACGTCCTCACCCAGATCTTCGCCCTGCAACTGTCCGCCCGCGAACGCGGCGACCAGGCCGAGCAACGCCTGGCCCTCGGCGCCGTGCAATCGCGCCTCCTCGGCTTCATGGCGGAGGAGGACAGCTTCGTCAACGGGCTGCTCAAGCACCCCGAGGACGTGCTGGCGCTGGTGAATGCGGACGGTGCGGCCATCGTCACCGCGGAGCATTGCCGGCTCCTCGGCGCGACGCCGCGGCAGGAGGAGGTGCGAATCCTGTACGAGTGGCTGTCCGCCAACACCGACGGGTCAGAGGTCTTCGTCACCGAAAGCCTGTCCGAAGCCTCTCCCGAAGCCAAGGTCTTCCCGCGCGCCGAGGCGTTCACGACCCTCGCCAGCGGCCTGCTGGCGATCTCCGTATCGAAGCGATACGCGAGCTACATCCTCTGGTTCAGGCCCGAGGTGGTGCGGACGGTGAAATGGGGCGGCAATCCGGTCAAGGCGGTCCAGCCCGATCCGGCCGGCGGACCCGACCGCCTGCACCCGCGAAAGTCCTTCGCGATCTGGGCGGAGACCCTCAAGGGCCGCTCCCTGCCGTGGTCCGTCTCCGAGATCGAGGCGGCCAAGGATCTGCGCGCGTCGGTGCTCGGCATCGTGCTGCGCCGGGCCGAGGAGCTCGCCGCCCTGAGCGAGGAACTCCAGCGCTCGAACCGGGAACTGGAGGCGTTCTCCTACTCGGTCAGCCACGACCTGCGCGCGCCCTTCCGGCACATCGTCGGCTACGCGAACCTCCTGAAGAACCGCGAATCGGCCAACCTCTCCGGGAAGGGGCGACACTACGTCGAGACTATCATCGAGGCGGCGTTCTCGGCGGGCACCCTCGTCGACAACCTGCTGTCGTTCTCGCAGATGGGCCGGCACGCCCTGAACCGGATCTCGGGCGACATGAACACCCTCGTGGAGGAGGTCCGCCGCAAGGTGCTGCGCGACGTGGAGCCCGGCCGCGTCGTCCGGTGGGAGATCGCGCAGCTGGGACGGGCCTACGCCGATCCCTTCATGCTGCGCCTCGTGCTCGAGAACCTGTTCTCGAACGCGGTGAAGTACACGCGCGGCCGGGCCGAGGCGGTCATCGAGGTCGGACGCCTGCCGCCCAGGGACGGCGAGGCGGTGTTCTTCGTGCGCGACAATGGCGCCGGCTTCGACATGGCCTATGTCGACAAGCTGTTCGGGGTGTTCCAGCGCCTGCACCGGGTCGAGGAGTTCGAGGGCACCGGCATCGGACTCGCCAACGTGCGCCGCATCGTCGAGCGCCACGGCGGACGGACCTGGGCCGAGGGCGTCCTCAACCAGGGCGCGACGTTCACTTTCACGCTGCCCCTGCGGGCGGAGGAACACTGAGATGGCCGGATTGAAGCCGATTCTCCTCGTCGAGGACAACCCGAACGACATCGAATTGACGATGGCCGCCCTCGAATCCAGCCAGCTCGCCAACGAGATCGTCATTTGCCGGGACGGCGCGGAGGCGCTTGACTGGATCTACCGGCGGGGACCGCACGAGAAGCGGCAACCGCAGGACCCGGCCGTGATCCTCCTCGACCTGAAGCTGCCGAAGGTCGACGGCCTCGAGGTGCTGGCCAAGGTGAAGCGCGATCCGGCGACCCGGGGCATCCCGGTGGTGATGCTGACCTCGTCGCGCGAGGAAACTGACGTGGTGCGTTCCTACGACCTCGGGGTGAACGCATTCGTGGTGAAGCCCGTTGGGTTCGATGAGTTCTTCGCCGCCATCAAGGACCTCGGGGTATTCTGGGCCGTCCTGAACGAGGCGCCGCCGCACAGGGGAGGCTGGCCATCCAACGTCTGACCGGGCGCTCCGACGCCCTGCGCATCCTTCACCTCGAGGACAGCGACCTCGACGCCGAGCTGATCGAGGCGGAGCTGGAGGCCATCGGCCACCCGGTGGTGATCGAACGGGTCATGACCCGCGACGATTTCGCGGCCGCGGCCCTGCCCGCCCGGCACGATCTCATCCTGGCGGACTACGTCCTGCCGACCTTCGACGGCATCAGCGCGCTTGGCATCGCCCGCGCGCAATGCCCCGAGATCCCGTTCGTGTTCTGCTCGGGCACCCTCGGCGAGGACGTCGCCGTCGAGGCCCTGAAGAACGGCGCCACGGACTACATCACCAAGCAGCGCCTCGACCGGATGCCCCGCACCATCATCCGTGCCCTGGCCGAGGCCAGGGCACGCGCCGACCGGCATGCGGCCGAGGCGGCGCTGCAGGCCGTCAACGAGACCCTGGAGATTCGCATCATCGAGCGGACCCGCGAGCTCGCCGAGGCCAATGCCGAGCTCAAGCACGAGATCGCCGAGCGCGAGCGGGCCGAGGATGCCCTCCGGCTGAACCAGCGGCTCGAAGCCGTCGGACAACTGACGAGCGGCGTCGCCCACGACTTCAACAACCTCCTGACGGTCATCGCCGGCAACATCGAGTTCCTGGAGCGTGTGGTGTCCGACGAGCGCTCGAAGCGGCGGCTCGCGATGATGAAGGGGGCGGCCGACCGCGGCGCCCGTCTCACGGCGCAGCTCCTCGCGTTCTCGCGACGTCAGCGCCTGGAGCCGACCCCGGTCGGCCTGAACCAGACCGTCGCGTCCATGGGCGACCTCCTGCAGAGCTCCATCGGCGGAGCGGTCCAGATCGAGACCCTGCTCCAGGCCGACCTGTGGCCCGCCCTGGTCGACGCCACCCAGATCGAGCTCGTGATCCTGAACCTCGCCATCAATGCCCGGGACGCCATGGCGGTGGGCGGGCGACTGACCGTCGAGACCGCCAACGTCACCATCACGGGTGCTCCCTCGCGGCCGGAGCAGCCCCAGCCCGGCGAGTACGTGATGGTCTCGGTGAGCGATACCGGGACCGGCATGACCCCCGAGGTGCGCGCCCGGGTGTTCGAGCCGTTCTTCACGACGAAGGAGGTCGGCAAGGGTTCGGGCCTCGGCCTCGCCCAGGTCTACGGCTTCGTGAAGCAGTCCGGCGGCGGCATCCGCATCGACACGGTGTCGGGCGAAGGGACCTCGATCAAGGTCTACCTGCCGCGTGTGGACGGCGACGCATCGGCCGCACCCCCTCGCCCCGGGCCCATCGATTGCGCGCGCGCGCATCCGCCCGGCAGCAGGCCGATCCTGCTGGTGGTCGACGACGACGCCGAGGTCCGCGAGGTCACGACGACCCGGCTCGCCGAGGCGGGCTACGACGTGCGCGAGGCCCCCTCGGGCCTTCAGGCCCTGGCCGCCCTCGAAGCGGACCCGTGCGTCGACCTCGTCGTGCTCGACTTCGCCATGCCGGGCATGAACGGCGCCGAGGCGGCCATCGAGATCCGCAAGCGCTGGCCGGGCATGCCCATCCTGTTCGTCACGGGCTTCGCCGACACCGACGCGCTGACGAAGGCGGGCGTCGACCGGTCCGACGGGATCGTGCTGAAGCCGTTTCGCGTCGGCGAACTCGAACGCAAGGTCGCCAACGCCCTCGCCGCGCCGATGGCCCCGGGATTGCGGCTGGTCTCCAACCGTTCGTAGACGGGCCAAAGTCCCGACCGCGGACACGGGGTCGCCGCGTCGGCCCGTGCCCGGCCCGGGATCTCACGTCTCGGCGGGTTCGGGCACCGGCCTGTCGGCGAGGATCGGCACGGGGGGGATTGGTACGTCGGGAATCGGCACGGCGAAGCCTCGGGCGGGAGGCCCGAGCAGCGCCTCGACATCGGCGTCGATGCGCGCCGCGATCCCGTCCGCCAGCAGGGCCGCCCGCACGCCGGCGCGCGCCCTCTGGAACGGCGCGCCGGGCGGGATCGCCACGGCGGCGGCGACGGCCTCAGCGGCCTCGGCCCCCGCCGCCAGGGCCGCGTGCAGGGCCGAGCGGGCGTCGAAGAGCGGGATCGGCAGGGTGAACATCAGCTTGTCGAAATGCCGGGCCCCCTGCTCGCCCCTGGCCTGCAGCAGGGCGATCCGCCGGCGGGCGGCCTCGCTGTTGAGGATGGCGAGGAGGTAGAGGCCTTCCGCGCGGCTCGCCACGGCGGCCCAGTACAGGGTGTCGTCGATGACGCCGTCCCCGTCGAGGAGGCAGGCCGCCGGGCGGGTGCCGGCCTTGGCGAACACCACCCGCAGGGGCGCCGGGGGACACTGGACCGTGAGCTTGCGGTTGTAGTCCCAGCCCTGCTTCAGGGTCATGGTGCCGGCGCTCTTCTGCGTCCAGGCCGCCTCGGCCTCGCGCAGCCACGCCGCGAGGCGGGGCGCCCCGTGGCCGGCGGCCTGCCGCGCATCGAGGAGGACGTCGTCCTCCAGCGGGATCACGCCCTCGGCCGGCTCCAGGGCGCGGAACGGGGCGATGGACGCGCCGAGATGGACCCGGCGGAGGTAGCGCGCCTCGATGGCCCCCTGCTGGCCCGGATGATCGCGCCAGGGCGACTTCTCCAGGGACGAGCGGCGGCTGCGGACCAGGGGCGCGCCGGGGTTGGCGCCGAGGCGGCCCACGGGGACGCGTTCCACGAGGCAGAGCACGCGGGGGACCAGGGCGGCGCCCTGGCGGAAGCGGTCGCGGTAGGGCGAGCCGGCGGCGAAGTTCGCCGCGAGGGGGGCCGGGGCGTCGCGCAGGACGAGGTATCGATCGGCCAGGGCCTCGGGCGCGTCCTTCGACGGCAGGCGGCCGGCGAAGGCCGTCACCCGGCCCGGCGTCGGCCGCGCCGGGCCGCCCGTCACCTCGGCGAACAGCACGCAGGTCGGCACCCGGAAGACCGGGGCCACCGCCTGGTTGTCGAGCATCCAGCCCTCCGTGAAGGCGACGGAGAGGCCGGTCCAGTCGCCCGTGCGGAAGGCGCGGAACTGGCCCCGGCTCAGGGCCGCCAGGGGCAGCACCATGGCGACGCGCCCGCCCGGCCGGCGCCCGCGCGGGCGGCGGGCGTAGAGTTCGGCGGCGCGGGCGAAGAACAGGGCCGAGAGGTCGGTCTGGGTGACGAGGTGGGCCTCCTCGGGGCCGACCCAGAGGCCGAGGCGCCGGGCGGTGTCGCGGAACCGCCGCTGCATCGCCGCGGCCATGAAGCGGTAGGACAGCCACGGCGGGTTGCCGATGACCACGTCGACCCGCGCCCCGTCCGAGAGGGCCACGGGCCGGCTGAGGTTGCGCGCGACGAAACCCCAGACATGGTCGCGCCCGGCCCGGCGCAGGCGGTCGTAGGTGAGGTAGGTTCCCCGCAGGGTCCCGACCTGATCGGGCGGGACGCCGAGCCCCGGCAGGCTCGCGGCGAAGGCGTCGCCGCTCCAGCCCTCCTCGCTCGCCGCGTGGAGCGCGGTGATCACCCGGTCGAACCCGGCCGGATCGGCGCAGAGTTCGAGGGGAAAGCGCAGGAGCGGCGCGCCCTTGCGGCCCTCGCGGGGATCGCGCGGCACCTCGACGACGAGGTCGCGCTCGAGGCCGTCGCGGGTGACGTTCCACTGCAGGGCGTCGCCGAGATAGACCGGCAGCGACAGGTCCCCGTCCCGCTGCGGCAGGGCCTCGCCGAGCGCCAGGAGGTAGGTCACCCGGGCGAAGATGACCGCCACGGGATGGACGTCGAACCCCGTCACCCCGGCGCAGCAGCGGGCGGCGACGAGGCCCGGGGGAACGCCCGCCGCCAGCAGGGCCTCGCGCTTGAGGCGCACGGCGTGGAACAGGAAGCTGCCCGAGCCGCAGGCCGGATCGAGGCAGCTCTGGTCCGCCGGCGCGTCGAGGGCCCGGCGCACCACCTTCCGGGCGAGCCAGTCGGGCGTGTAGTACTCGCCGAGGTCGTGGCGCTGCTCGGGATCGATGAGGGATTCGTAGAGCACCTTGAGGAGATCGACGTCGACGCTGCCGAGGTCGAACCGGGCGGCGTGGGCCGCGAGGCCGGCCACGATGGCGTCGCCGCCGGGCGCGTCGAGGACCCAGCCGAAGAAGTCGGTCTCGACGGCGCCGTGCACCCCGGCCTCCCGGAAATGCCGGCCGGACAGGAGATCGGCCGGCGTGGACCGGGCGAGGTTGGACGACTGGCCCATGGTGCCGGCGGCAATCGCCTTGGCCAGGATCACCAGGTAGGTGTGCTGGAGCCAGAGGGTGCTGTCGTCGATGGCCCGGCCGTAGACGAAGCCGAGGTGCCGCGACCAGAGCTGGCGCTTCAGTACGGCCTCCGGGTGGCGCGCCAGCCCGGCCCAGGCCCCGGCCAGGAGCCCGAGGGTCCGCGCGAAGGCGGCGCTCTCGCGCCCGAGCTCGCCGGTGATGCCGATGGCGTCGGCGGGCAGCCAGTCGCGCACGGCGATGACGCCCTCGAGCCAGGCGACGAGGCGGGCCGCCTCGGCCACCCGCACGTCGTGGCCGGTGAGTTCCACCAGGGCGCCGTCGCGCATCTCGTAGGCGGTGAAGGTCGCCCCGTCCGTGGCGAGGCCGACGTAGCGCTGGCCCGTCGCCCCCTCGCGCTCGGGCAGGTAGCGGGCGAGCTGGGCTTCGGCCGCCGGCCGCTCGCGGCGCAGATCCGTCTTGATCTCGATAATCGTGCGCCCGAGCAGGGCGTCGACGCGACCGTTAACCTCAGGTATCTTTCGCTCGAAAACGATCTGCTCGCTGCGCGCCCCGAGGGCCTCGACGAGGAGACGGTACAGCAGGGCGCGGACCTTCTCGTGCCCAGGGCGGCTGGCCAGCTCGGCGACGATGGCGGCGAGGATGTCTGCGTCGATCGGCATGGGCTGTCCCGTGTGAGGCGCCGCCCACTATCATTACCTCAAGTTGCCTTTCAATTGACGATTGAGCGATCGGCGCCACCATCCGCGCAGGATGCACCGGGAAATTTCGGCGGCGCACCGGATCGCGGTCCCGGGCTAAAATTCGCCCAGGGTTGCCGTCCATTTGTGCAAGCGCGACGAGACCTGAAAAGATTTCATCAAGTGGGACGAGGCTAATCTCGAACCGCTCCGAGATCTGCGGAAGCATCGTGCGGCCCATCGAAAGCACCGAAGACGTGTCCGTCAGAAGCTCTTCCATGGGCGCCGGCCCGACCCCTTCGGTGAAGACGGACCCGCTCGCGCGCCTGCGGCGGCTCGGCCGGCCGTCGCGGGCCGCTCCGGCGGAGACCCTGCCGCAGGATCTCGGCTCCGTCCTCGCCTTCCTCAACACCGTCTCGCGGGCCTGCGCCGAGGCGGCGTCGCCCGAGGCCGCGACGGCGTCGTGCCTGTCCATCGTCGCGGGCTTCACCGGCTGGCCCATCGCCCACGCCTATCGGCGCCTGCCCGGGGACGGCGCCGGGGCGCGGGGCGGGATGACCTCCATGCGGGTGTGGCACCTCGCGCCGTCGGGCGACCCCCGCCACGCGGACGCCTTCGTGGCCGCCTCGGAGCAGGCCGTGTTCGCACCGGGCCAGGGCCTCGTCGGGCGCGTGGCGGCGAGCGGGGCGCCGGTGAGCTGCCCGGATTGCACGGTGCTGCCGGGCTTCGTCCGGGCCGGCACCGCCCGCCGGAACGGCGTGCGCGGCTGCTTCATGTTCCCCGTGCGCGTCGGCGACGGGGTGGAGATCGTCCTGGAGTTCTTTTCGCGGGAGACCGCCGAACTCAAGCCCGACCTCCTCGAACTCATGGCCTACGTCGCCGACCGCCTCGCCCTGGCGCTGACCGAGCACGCCCAGCGCAGCCGCGTCGCCGCGCTCATGCGGGCGCTCGACGGCATCGGCCAGCGCCTCGCCGGCACGACGGTGGGGGTGGAGGCGGGCGCCCAGGCCGCGCTCCGGGTCGCCGAGACCGTGGACGCGCGCCGCGGCGAGGTCGACCGCGCCGCCACGGAGGCCGCCCACGACATCGACACCGTGGCCCGGTCGGCCGAGGACCTCGTGGCCCTGTCGCGGGAGGCCGGGGACCACGCCGCGCGGGTCGGCACGCTGGCGGGCGGCTCGGCCGCCCGCCTCGGGGAGGCCGTGGGGGTGTTCTCCGAGCTCGAGGCGCGCATCGCCGGCGTCGGCCGGATCAGCGACCTCATCGGCACCATCGCGCGCCAGACCAACCTGCTGGCGCTGAACGCCACCATCGAGGCGGCCCGGGCGGGGGAAGCCGGGCGCGGCTTCTCCGTGGTGGCCGCCGAGGTGAAGGCCCTGTCGAACCGGGTGAGCCAGGCCACCGCCGAGATCGGCACGCAGATCGAGCACCTGCGCCAGGGTGCGGCCCGCTCGACGGATTCGCTGTCCCGGGTGCGGACCGAGATCGAGACGGTGCAGGGCACCGCCGGCGACATTCTCCGGGTGAGCGGCGCCCACCGGGAAGCCGCCGGCCGCATTGCCGACGGCGTCGCCCAGGTCCGCACCACCTTGGGCGCGGCGACCCACCACCTCGACGCCCTCAGGGCCACGACGGACGAGGCCCTGGTCCAGTCGCAGACGCTTGGGACGACCTCGGGGCAGTTGCGGGATCAGGGGCGGGAATTGGGCGAGGCGACGCGGGAATTGGCGCGGTCGGCGGGATTAAAATTGCCAGCTTAACTTGTACTACAATACAAATTTAGGACTGCAACCTCCGAATTTAAAAGTCTATTAAATTGATAGAAGATGATTTGAGTCATCTTTCTTCAAAAAAATCCGACGGTCTATTACAGTAAAATCATCATCGGGCAAGGCATCGCAAAAGTTCCTTGCGGAGATTTTCAAATACTGAATGCACTGGTGGCGACTTTTAAAGACCTCGCAATCTCTCGGATAGGTCTTATACGCAGATAACTTAATTTTTTTGCCATCAATTAAAACTGGACCTTCTGATACAATAGAAACCGCCAGTAATTTTTTGCCGCAGGAGAATATCATTGGAAATACAAATTTAGCATCCTTAGGGGCCACCGGGGGCTTTTCATTTATGGTCGATGTGATTAATAGCTTATGGTTTTTTTGACGACCGACCATGTAACACATCGTTCTATTCGATTTCATAAAATGAAAAAATTCATTTATGGAGAATATTATCTTATTTCTATTCTGCACTTTGTCGAATAAGCGTTCCACCGCACGAACGGCAACGTGGAAATCTTCAATATCATCGCTCGCAAAATTCTCGGTACGCAAATCCCCATGGATGAACCGCTCGTCGTCGATGAAGCATTCGATCTCACACCCACCTGCGGATAGCATTCGCACCAAAGTAACGTTATTTTTTAAGTTCGCCCATTGTTCGCATAAGTTCCAGTTTGGGCTGAATCTCCAATTCGAAACGCCTACACCTCCTACCGAAAAAGCAAATAAATCATGTTCGATTCTTACTCGGAATTTTTCGTATTCTAAGTTCGGAATATTTGGAATTCTTACAGACGCAGAATATTCCGCTCGAAGTCCGAGCTTCTCATTGAAAAATACAACTATTGCAGCAATATTGCAGCTTGGCTCAGCTCTCATAATAGCTGATTTAGATATCTCTTTTGTCACAGTAATTTCAAATCGCGTCTCGCTGAACTCAAAGTTACTTACTTCAAGTTCTTCTATCTCACCAAGCATAAGCGCGACCAATCGATCTTGCCCACATTCGCCGCTGATACTAAATTTTCCTGTATACGCATCTGACTTGTAACCAATACTTCCAACAAGGCTAATTTTACTCTTTATATATTCCTCTAAATTATTATGGCTATGCTTCCTTATTATTGCAGCGACATCACTGGGACAAGCAATCAAATCAAGATCTAGGACAGAAATAGGAAGATAAATTTTCTTGATTTTTCGCTCTGTTGGGGAGGATACCGAGATCTTTCTCAGTTCCCGCAATATAAAAGCAATTGCCGTTGGGCCAATGTGGCCCATAGTGAAAGAAATGCGGCCGGATTGCTTGTCTAACCTACCTACAACAATAAATGCGGGCTTTACTTCAGTGGCCATTCTCTCCGCATTATTTAATTTAATTTCGACAGACCTTATATCCCGTGTTGAAGTTTTAACTTGGACAAAGGCACAAAGCGATGCCGGACGCTTATCCAACGTGTCGCGAAAGCCGGCATCTAACGGAAACTGTACGAAAAAATCCCATCCTGCATCATCTTCCAACGATGGATTGCATATTAAGTCTGTATCGGAGCACAGACGACTGAATGCCTTTTCGCCGCTCCGGCCAATGTTTTGATTGCTGACCATGTGGATTAATCGTCCATCTTCAGCGCAGCAATGAAGGCTTCCTGCGGGATCTCGACCTTGCCGAACTGGCGCATCTTCTTCTTGCCCTCCTTCTGCTTGTCGAGGAGCTTGCGCTTGCGCGAGATGTCGCCGCCGTAGCACTTGGCAGTGACGTCCTTCGAGAGGGCCTTGATGGTCTCGCGGGCGATGATCTTGCCGCCCAACGCCGCCTGGACCGGGATCTGGAACAGGTGGCGGGGGATGAGGTCCTTCAGCTTCTCGCACATGGCGCGGCCGCGATGCTCGGCGCGGGTGCGGTGGACGAGCATCGACAGGGCGTCGACGGGCTCGGCGTTCACCAGGATCGACATCTTGACCAGATCCCCCTCGCGGTAATCGGAGATGTGGTAGTCGAAGCTGGCGTAGCCCTTGGAGATCGACTTCAGGCGGTCGTAGAAATCGAACACCACTTCGTTCAAGGGCAGGTCGTAGACGACCATGGCGCGCTTGCCGACGTAGTTGAGATCGACCTGGGCGCCGCGCCGGTCCTGGCACAGCTTCAGCACGCCGCCGAGATGCTCGTCCGGGGTAAGGATGGTGGCGCGGATCCACGGCTCCTCGATGCTGGTGATCTTCATCACGTCCGGCATGTCGGCCGGGTTGTGGAGCTCCTTCGTCGTCCCGTCGGTCATCTGCAGGCGGTAGACGACGCTGGGCGCCGTCGAGATGAGGTCGAGGTTGAACTCGCGCTCGAGGCGCTCCTGGATGATCTCGAGGTGGAGCAGGCCGAGGAAGCCGCAGCGGAAGCCGAAGCCCAGGGCCGCGCTCGTCTCCATTTCATACGAGAACGACGCATCGTTGAGGCGCAGCTTGCTCATGGCGCTGCGCAGGGTCTCGAACTCGGCTGCGTCCACGGGGAACAGGCCGCAGAACACCACGGACTGCACGTCCTTGAAGCCCGCCAGCATCTCCTTGCACGGGCGCTTGTCCTCGGTGAGCGTATCGCCCACGCGGGTGTCGGCGACCTCCTTGATCGAGCCGGTGAAGAAGCCGACCTCGCCGGGGCCGAGCTCGCCGATATCGGCCATCTTCGGCCGGAACACGCCGATCTTGTCGACGCCGTGAACGGCGTCGGCCCGCATCATGCGGATGTTCATGCCCTTCTTCAGCACGCCGTCGACGATGCGCACGAGGACCACGACGCCGAGATAGACGTCGTACCAGCTGTCGACCAGCAGGGCCTTGAGGGGCGCGTCGCGGTCGCCCTTCGGCGGCGGCAGGCGGGTGACGATGGCCTCCAGCACCGCCTCGATGTTCAGACCGCTTTTGGCCGAGATCGCCACGGCCTCGGAGGCGTCGATGCCGATCACCTCCTCGATCTGGGCGCGGATGCGCTCGGGCTCGGCCGCCGGCAGGTCGATCTTGTTGAGGACGGGGACGATCTCGTGGTTGGCGTCGAGCGCCTGGTAGACGTTGGCCAGCGTCTGCGCTTCCACACCCTGGCTCGCATCGACCACCAGCAGGGAGCCCTCGCAGGCGGCCAGCGACCGCGAGACCTCGTAGGCGAAGTCGACGTGGCCGGGGGTGTCCATCAGGTTGAGGATGTAGTCCTTGCCGTCCGCCGCGCGGTATTCGAGGCGCACGGTCTGCGCCTTGATGGTGATCCCGCGCTCCTTCTCGATGTCCATGGAATCGAGCATCTGCTCGCTCATGTCGCGCAGGGCCACGGTGCCGGTGGTCTGGATCAGCCGGTCGGCCAGCGTCGACTTGCCGTGGTCGATATGCGCGACGATGGAGAAGTTGCGGATGTTGTCGATGGGCGACGTGGTCATCGAGGGTGCGATCTCCGGCGCGCGCGGCCCCTCGTCGTGGGACGGGCCCGGCGCACGGCCTCAAGGGTAAGGGAAACGGGTCGCCCGCAGATAGCAGCGTGGGTTGCCCACGCCAAGCGCGGGGGGTGGGCGGTCCAGTCTCCCTCTCGCCTCAAGCCCCGGGCGCGGCGCCTTTCCGCGCCTCGGCCGCCATCGTCACCAGCACCTTGCGCAGGGCCCCCATCGCGCGCACGGGCTCCGGGTAGAGCACCCGCGCCGTGCGGTCGCCGGCGAGCAGGTCCATCCCCTCGGGGTCGAGGCCGGTGAGGCGCCACGGGCCGGGCTCGGCCCCGGTGCCGGCGGCGTAGAGGGCCAGCGCGTCGAGATGGTCGGCGTTCATGTGCTCCACCGCGCCGCCCTCCCCCGCCACCAGGGCCTCGGCCCCGGCGAGGTCGAGGCGCAGTTCGTCGGCCGTCAGCACGGCGGCCTTGGCGAAGCCGCCGTTGAGATGGCCGGCCCTCGGCTCCAGGGCGAAGAAGCCGAAATCCGGAAAGTCGGCGTAGAGCTTCGCCTTGGGATGACGGGCGAGGAAGCGGGTACGGGCGCGCGGCTCGGCCGTCTGCGTCACCCGCCCCGTCACGGTGAGGCGTGGGTGGGCGAGCGGGTCGCCCTTGCCGCCGGCGCTGAACAGCAGGGAGGCGCGGGGATCGGCCAGCAGGTTGCGGGTGTGGGCCGAGAGCCGCGACAGCAGCATCAGGGGCGTGCCGTCCACATCCGTCGCGACGGTGACGAGGGAGACGAAGGGCGTGCCGTCCTCCGGGTCGAGGGTGGCGAGCGCCCCGGAGCGGATGCTGCGCAGGAGGTGGCGGGCGAGGCCGATGGCGTCGAAGGGCGCGTCCGCTGCCGGGAGCGGCACCGCCGGCCCGCGCCGCTCGCCCGGGTTTCCCTCGCCCGTGCCTCCCCCGCCCGTCTGGTCCGCGCGCTCCGCCATGGTTCCGTCCCCGTCTCGGCTGCCGTTCAGCCACGTGATGATAGCGGTGGCACGGTCCGGTTTGCGAGGTGGCGGGAGTGCGGCCCGTTGGCCTCAGTCAAGCACCAATGCGACGCCGCTCGCTTTTTACGCAGGGACCCTTTACACAGCCTGACTCTCCGCGCGAATGCGGCCCTCGCCCCTGGGGGCAGGCCGCCAGCGCGTTTTTCGCCGGCTCCGGTGTGTTCGGAGTGGGATGCGGAGATGCGGGCGCACCGCCCGCAAGGACCGCATCCGAGCAGTAGGGAACGCGCATGCCCACCATCGCCCTCGTGGACGACGACAGAAACATCCTCACCTCCGTCTCCATCGCGCTGGAGACCGAAGGCTACCGCATCCAGACCTACACCGACGGCGCCTCGGCGCTGGACGGCCTGAAGCATTCCCCGCCCGATCTCGCGATCTTCGACATCAAGATGCCGCGCATGGACGGGATGGAGCTTCTCAGGCGTCTGCGGCAGAAATCCGACCTTCCCGTGATCTTCCTCACCTCGAAGGACGAGGAGATCGACGAATTGTTCGGCCTCAAGATGGGCGCCGACGACTTCATCCACAAACCGTTCTCGCAGCGCCTCCTCGTCGAGCGGGTGAAGGCGGTCCTGCGCCGCTTCGCCCCGAAGGACGGCCCCGGAGCCGCCGCCCGCGAGGCCGACGCGGCCGCCCGCTCCCTCGAGCGCGGCCTCCTGATGATGGACCCCGAGCGCCACACCTGCACCTGGAAGGGCGAGGCCGTGACCCTCACGGTCACCGAGTTCCTCATCCTCCAGGCGCTGGCCCACCGCCCCGGCGTCGTGAAGAGCCGCAACGCCCTGATGGACGCGGCCTACGACGATCAGGTCTACGTCGACGACCGCACCATCGACAGCCACATCAAGCGCCTGCGCAAGAAGTTCAAGGTGACGGACACCAACTTCGACATGATCGAGACGCTCTACGGCGTCGGCTACCGCTTCAAGGAAAGCTGAGCCCGGCGCAGGGTCCGCCCGAGCGAAGCCCGCCGGGCGGTCCATTCCGAAAAGATTTCCGCGACCCCATCGAACCGGACCGACGTGGCGACCACAGATCAAGTCGAAGACCGCCCCCTCCGCCTGGTGGAGTGGCCCCGCGCCCTGTGGAACGCCATCGGCCAGCGCGCCTCGTCGAGCCTGACACGACGGATCGTCGTGCTCAACCTCGTGGGGCTGTTCGCGCTCCTGTTCGGCTTCCTCTACCTCAACCAGTTCCGCCAGGGGCTGATCCAGGCCCGGGTCCAGAGCCTGCTGATCCAGGGCGAGATCATCGCCGGCGCCATCGCGTCGTCGGCCTCGGCCTCGGGCGACACCGGCGCCATCCGCATCGACCCCGACAAGCTGCTCCAGCTCCAGGCGGGCGAGGCCGAGGAAGAGCCCTCGCCGCTGGCCTTCTCCCTCAACCCCGAGCGGGTGGCGCCGCTCCTGCGCCGCCTCATCACCCCCACGGGCAACCGCGCCCGGGTCTATGACGGCGACGGCGGCCTGCTGTTCGATTCCCGCACCCTGTCGGCGCGCGGCGAGATCGGACGGGGTGAGACGGGGCGCGGCGATCCCACCCTGCGCGAGCGCAAGCGGACGGTTCTGGAGCAGGTCTTCGACTTCGTGCAGACCCGCATCCTCGGCGGCCAGCGCCCGGCCCGGACCGAGGAGGTCGGCCCCACGAGCGGGCACGGCCTCAAGGAAGTGCAGGTGGCGCTCGGCGGCGCGCGCGGCACCATCGTCCGCCGCAACGAGGTCGGCGAGACCATCGTGTCCGTGGCGGTGCCGATCCAGCGCGGCAGCGCCGTGCGCGGCGCCCTGCTGCTCTCGACGCAGGGCGGCGACATCGACCGGGTCATCGCCTCGGAGCGCTTCGGCCTGCTGCAGGTGTTTCTGGTGGCGGCCGCCGTGATGCTGGTCCTGTCGATCCTGCTCGCCGGCGCCATCGCGGGGCCGGTGCGCCGCCTCGCCGACGCGGCCGAGAAAGTACGATTGGGCATCAAGTCCCGCGAGGAGATCCCCGACTTCACCGGGCGCACGGACGAGATCGGCCACCTGTCGGGGGCGCTGCGCGACATGACCCAGGCCCTCTACCGGCGCATCGACGCCATCGAGAGCTTCGCGGCCGACGTCTCCCACGAGCTGAAGAACCCCCTCACCTCGCTCCGCAGCGCCGTCGAGACCCTGCCGCTGGCGAAATCCGACGAGTCGCGCGGGCGCCTGCTCGAGATCATCCAGCACGACGTGAAGCGCCTCGACCGGCTGATCTCCGATATCTCCGACGCCTCGCGTCTCGACGCGGAGCTGGCGCGGGCCGAAGCGCGCAAGGTCGACATGCACAAGCTCATGACCACCGTGGTGTCGGTGGCCAACGAGCGCCGCCGCCTGAAGGATGCCCTGATCCAGCTCGACATCGCGCAAGCCGCCGGCGAGGGCGAGGCGCCGTTCGCGATCTTCGGGCACGATTCGCGCCTGGGACAGGTGGTCAACAACCTCCTCGACAACGCCCGCTCGTTCTCGCCCCCCGACGCCAAGGTGCGGGTGGCCCTGCGCCGGGTGCGCGGCGACGTCGAGCTCGTCGTCGAGGACGAGGGGCCGGGCATCCCCGAGCACGCCCTCGAGCGGATCTTCGAGCGCTTCTACACCGACCGGCCCGAGCAGGGCTTCGGCCAGAATTCGGGCCTCGGCCTGTCGATCTCGCGCCAGATCGTCCAGGCCCATCGCGGCACCATCCGGGCCGAGAACCGCCCCGGCCCGGCGGACGAGGACGGCGAGCCGACGGTGCGCGGGGCCCGCTTCACCGTGCGCCTGCCGGCGGCGCGCTGAGGCACCGGTGAACGCGGACACGATTCACGCCACGGCACTCGTCCTCGACGGCGCCGGCGTGCTGATCCGGGGGGACTCGGGGTCGGGCAAATCGACCCTCGCCCTCCTACTCCTCGACCGGGCGGCCATGATGGCCCTGCCGGCGTCCCTCGTCGGCGACGACCGCATCCGGCTCGTTCGCGAGAGCGACACCCTCCTGGCCCGGCCCCATCCGGCCCTGCGCGATGGGATCGAGGTGCGCGGCCTCGGCCTCTGCCGCGCCGTCGCGGGGGCGGACGCGGCCCCGCTCCGTCTCGTCGTCGATCTCGTGGCGCGCGGGTCCCGCCTGCCCGAGGCCCCGGCGCCGGCGAACCTCCTCGGCGTCTCCCTGCCGCGCCTCGTCCTCGACCGCCGGCTGCTGCGCTCGGGGCTGGCCCCGCGCCTCGTTCTCGATGCCCTGACGGGGACACGGGGCGGGCGCCACACGGCGATCCTTCGGCTGCCCGGGGTGGACGGACCGTAGCGCGGGGGCCACCATCGTGGCATGATCATGACGTTCAGGCCCACAAAACGTCACGATCACCTTGCGCTGGACCTTGCGCTGCACAAGATGGCGACTCCGCTCACAGGGCGTTGGAATCCGCGTCGATGATTGGAATGGTGCTCGTCACCCACGGGCTGCTCGCGACGGAGTTCAAGGCTGCCCTTGAACACGTCGTCGGGCCGCAGAAGCAGATCGAGACCATCACGATCGGGCCCGAGGACGACATGGAATTGCGGCGGCTCGACATCATGACGGCCGTCGGCCGCGTGAATTCCGGCAAGGGCGTCGTCGTGCTCACCGACATGTTCGGGGGCACGCCCTCCAACCTCGCCCTGTCGTGCATGAACGGCGGGCAGGTCGAGGTCGTGGCCGGGATCAACCTGCCGATGCTGATCAAGCTCGCCAGCGTGCGCGACGCCGAACCCCTGGGGGACGCGGTCCTGCACGCCCAGGAGGCGGGCCGGAAGTACATCAACGTCGCCTCGCGGGTCCTGGCCGGCAAGTAGCGGCCTGCGACGGGCGTTCTGCAAGGCGCGCCCGGGAAAGTGCGTCCCGATCGATCGCGTCCGGGCGCCTGCCTTCCTTACGCCGCCGCAACGGCCTACAGGCCAGTGTAACGGTTCCGGCGCCGGCAGAACGGCGCGCCGGCGGGCGAGGATTGGCGACAAGCGCATGATCGACGACGAGGATTCCGATGAGGCCCTGCCCCCCGTCCCCGAGGGCGGCCTGTTGCGGGTGCTTCCCATCGTCAACCGGCGCGGCCTGCACGCGAGGGCCTCGGCGAAGTTCGTCCAGACCGTCGAGCGCTACGACGCCGCCGTCACGGTCACCCGCGCGGGCGAGACGGTGGGGGGGCGCTCGATCATGGGCCTGCTGACCCTCGGGGCCGCGCAAGGGACCACCATCGCGGTGGTGACCTCGGGCCCGGAGGCCGAAGCCAGCCTGCAGGCGATCACCGATCTCCTCGCCAACAAGTTCGGCGAGGACGAGTAGGGGCGGGTTTCCCCCGACCGCCGCAGCGGGGACGGAGGGCGCCGGTCGGCGGCCCCCTAGGCCGAGCGGTCGAGGCGGCCCGTGCCCGCCATCCCCTCGGAGGCCCGGCGCCAGAGGACGGCGTGCGGGCCGGTGCCGAGGTGCAGGGCGGCGGCGACGACGCGGCCGTTCCGGCGGGTCAGGTCGACGGCGGCCTGATGGCGGCGGGCGAACAGGCGGGTCACCACCCGCACCAGGGCCGCCTCCGAAGGGTCGCCGATGATCGGGGCCGCCGCATGCGCGGCGTCTAGGATCAGGAATTCCTCCACGGCGTCGCGGATGCGATCCGGCGCGACGATGTGCTCGCGCCGCGACGCGCCGGCGCCGCCGATGTCGAGCAGGTTGCGCGCCGGGATGCGGACCGCGTCCGGCACCGGCCTGAGGACCGGGCGGGTCCCCGCCTGCGTCGGCGCGGCGAGGTCGACGGTCGCGCCCCGACGCAGGGTCCGGAGGTGATCGCGCAGCGCCGCCCGCACCGCGTCCCCGCATGGAGCTTCGAGGACCGGCGCCACCGCGTGGCCGTGCGGCTGCCACAGGGCGATGCGCCCGTGGCCCCAGACCGGATTCGGCATCGTCAGGGGGATCGCGCCGCACAACGCGCGCCGCGCCCCCGCCCGGCCCCAGGCGAGGGCGAACACCACCTCGCGCCCGCCCGCCCCGTGCTGCGCCGCCGCCTGGAGGTAATCGGGGTCGCAGAACGGGTCCGAATTGCCCGTCCGGGTCAGGAGCGCGCGCCACGCCGCCTCCGCCTCGGGCACGACCTGACCCGGGCGGCACAGGTCGATGTGCCAGGACTGGAGATCGGCCGGACACGCCGCGTCGAGCCCCGGGGCATCCTCCGAGGCTCCACCCGTGATCACCGTGAACCGCCGTGCCGCCATCGTGAAACATTTCCCACCCGCGTCCCGATGCGGGACGGTCCGGCGCCCGGGGGCGCCCCATTGCGGTCACGGGTTCAAGATCGAGGCCGCGCGGGTCCGCCCCGGACCGGGAATCCGGGTGTGCCTGAGGCTTCGGGCGCTTCCGCGGTCCCGGCGGCGGCTCAGCCGCCCGGGATCGCCAGGGGGTTGGCGGTCAGGGCCGCCACGTCGGGCGCGTCGATGCGCGGACGGCCGAGGAAGGCGTCCCACAGGCCCGAGACGAAGGCCGGGTCGAGATCGCGCACGATGAGGACGAGGCGCGAGCGCCGGTCGTCGTCGGGCCACGCGTCGAGGTGCACGGGGGCGTGGACGATGTGCTGCACGCCGTGGACCACGACGGGGTTGTCCGGCGCGTCGGCGAGCGCCACGAGGCCCTTGAGGCGCAGGAGCTTCGGTCCGTGGGCCGAGCGCACGAGATCGAGGAACATCTCGAAGGTGGCGCGGGCCACCGGCACGTCGGAGGTGAGGGTGAAGGCGCGGATCGCCGCGTCGTGCCGGTTCACGTCGTGATGGTGGTGGCCGTGATGATGATGGTGGTGCGTGTCCACCGCCTCGGCTCCGAGCCAGGCGGCGACGTCGGCGCCCTTGCCGTCGAGGCCGAAGAACCCGCAGAGCAGATCGGCCGGCGCCACGTCGGCCCCGTGGATCGCGGCGGCGGGGTTGAGGGCGCGCAGGCGGCCCTCGAGGGCCTCGGTCCCGCCCTCGGCAAGGTCCCGCTTCGTCAGCACCAGCCGGTCGGCCACAGCCGCCTGGCGGACGGCCTCCGGGTGGGCGTCGAGGGTCGCATCGCCGTTGACCGCGTCCACCACCGTGACGACGCCCTGCAGCCGATACCGCATCACGAGGTAGGGGTGGTAGATCAGGGCGTGGAGGATCGGGGCCGGGTCGGCGAGCCCCGTGGTCTCGATGACGACGCGGCGGAACGGCGGGATGCGGCCGTTGTCGCGCTTGCGCAGCAGGTCTTCCAGGGTGGCGATGAGGTCGCCGCGCACGGTGCAGCACAGGCAGCCGGCGCCGAGCAGGATCATGCCCTCGTCCACCGTCTCGATGAGAAGGTGGTCGAGGCCGATCTCGCCGAACTCGTTGACGATGACCACGGTGTCGGCGAGCGCCGGGTCGCGCAGCATCCGGTTCAGAAGGGTGGTCTTGCCGGCCCCGAGGAAGCCCGTGAGGACGGTGAGCGGGATCGGCGCGGGTGCGCGCGGATCGGTGGGCGAGAGCACGGAGGCGGAGGGATCGGTCATGGCGATGACCTAACCCGGCGGGCCTCCGGGCTCAATCGCCGCCCGGGCGGACCGGGCCCGCGCTACTCGTCCGCCGCCGCCTTGGCCGAGCGGGCGGCCGGCCTGGCGGCAGCCTTGACCGGCTTGGTCTCCGCCTTCGCTTCGGGCTTCGCCGCCTTGGCTTCGGGCTTCGCCACCTTGGGCTGCACCTTGGCGGCGGGCTTGCGGAGCGTGTTCACCTTGAGCTTGGGCGCCCCCTCCATCACCGGCGTCGACTCGACGGGGGCGTAGGCGCTGGCGGTGGACGGCACGGCGGCCTTGCCGCGCGCCAGGGCCTTCCTCGCCTCGGGCTTCTTCGAATCGACCTTCTTCGGGTCCGCCTTCATCTGGGCCTGACGGGCCTCCTTGGCCGCCTCGCGGCGGGCCGCGACGGTGTCGAGGCGGGCCTTGCGGGCGGCGGCCAGGGTTTGGGCGCGCTCGGCCTTGTCGGCCTCCGCCTGCGCGTTGAGGGCGATGGCGCCCTCGGCCGGATCGCGGCCGATCCAGACGGGGATCGGCTGGAGCGGCGCGCGGGCCGGCAGGGCGCGGCCCCGCAGGGCGCCGTTGTTGAGGGTGGCGAGCGCCAGGGCCGAGCCCGGGAGCGCGGCGGCGGCGAGGATCTGGGCGTTGGAGCTGTCGGTGTTGCCCGCGATCGCGCCCGGACCCTCGTCCACCGGCATGGGCTTCTTCTTGTCGCAGATGTAGGGGCGCAGGTCCGGCGGCTCGGAGATGCTGGACGCCGGAAGCGATTCGAGGGTCTGGGCGGTCCAGCCCGTGGACTGGCCGAAGCCGTAATCGAACAGGTCGGAGGCCTTGAGGTCGCGCTCGCGGGCGCTCGGCTGGCCCATCACCACGGTGATGAGGCGGCGCCCGTTGCGGGTGGCGCTCGACACCACGTTGAAGCCGCCCGAGCAGATGAAGCCGGTCTTCATGCCGTCGGCGCCGGCATACCGCCCAAGCAAGCCGTTGTGGTTGGCCATGATCGCCTTGCCGAACTGGATCGCCGAGATCGAGAACAGGCCCCGGCTGTCGGGAAAGTCGCGGATGAGGGCGCGGCCGAGGACCGCCATGTCGCGGGCCGAGGTCCATTGCCGGGCGTCGGGCAGGCCGTTGGGGTTGGTCCAGCGGCTCTCGCGCATGCCGATGCGGGCGGCGGTCTCGTTCATCAGGGCGGAGAAGCCGTCGATGGAGCCGCCGAGATTCTCGCCGATGGCCCAGGCGACGTCGTTGGCCGACTTCACCATGATGATCTTCAGGGCGTTGTCGAGGGTGAGCTGCGTGCCGGGGCGAAAGCCCATCTTCGAGGGCGGCTCGGCGGCGGCGGCGGCCGAGATCGTGATCAGCGAATCGAGGGAGACCTTGCCCTGGCGCACGAGATCGAGGGCGACGTAGGCGGTCATCAGCTTGGTGATGGAGGCGGGAAACCACGGGTCGGTTGCGCCCTGGGCGTAGATCACCTTTCCGGAATCGACCTCGACCACGAGGATCGGCGCGGTCACGGCCCCGGCGGCACTCGCGCCGAGCAGGCCGGCGCACGCCGAAAAACCAAGGGCGAGGCGCCTCATCAAGGGGTTCGACATCAGGCCTGTCTCGGAAGGGTCCGGTCCGATCCGATGGGGATCGGACCACACGGACACGTTAGGGCAACGGCAAAGCTTCGGCGAGGCCTCGCGTGCCCCGATCACCCCGCCAAAAACCCGGCCTCCGTGGCGAGAGCATGGCGAAGCCTTTCGCGGTGCACAGGCCAGCCGGACAGGGCATGCCCCCTCCCCGCGCGAAGCGGTGGCCTCGCGGCCGCACCCGGCTTATGTGCGGACAGACATTCGCACCCGACGGCGGGCGCCCGGGGACAGCATGGCTTACGCGGTCAAGGAACTCTTCCACACCCTTCAGGGCGAAGGCGCGCAGGCGGGCCGGGCCGCGGTGTTCTGCCGATTCGCCGGCTGCAACCTGTGGTCCGGCCGCGAACAGGACCGCGCCACGGCCGCCTGCCGCTTCTGCGACACGGACTTCATCGGGATGGACGGGGACGGCGGCGGCCGTTTCGCCACACCCGAGGCCCTCGCGGACGCCATCGCCGAGACGTGGACGGGCGGGCCGCACCGCCGCTACGTGGTCTTCACCGGCGGCGAGCCCCTGCTCCAGCTCGATCCGGCCCTCATCGCGGCGGTGCATGCGCGCGGGTTCGAGGTCGCGGTGGAGACCAACGGCACCCTGGCGGCGCCGGACGGCATCGACTGGATCTGTGTCAGCCCCAAGGCCGGCAACCCGCTGGTGCAGCGCAGCGGCCACGAGCTGAAGCTGGTCTACCCCCAGGCCGAGGCCGAGGCCGATCCGGCGCACTTCGCCGATCTGCCGTTCCGCCATCACTGGCTCCAGCCCATGGACGGGCCGGCGCGGCGCGCCAACACCGAGGCGGCGGTGGCGTATTGCCGGGCCGACGCGCGCTGGCGCCTGTCGCTGCAGACCCACAAGATCATCGGAATCCCGTAGTGAGCCGTGTAGATTGCGCCCCATGAAGATCACCCAAGCCTTCACGTTCGAGGCGGCCCACCGCCTGCCCAACGTGCCCGAGACCCATCGCTGCCACCGCATGCACGGGCATTCCTACCGGGTTGAGCTGACGCTCACCGGCGCCGTCGATCCGCAGACCGGCTGGGTGGTGGACTTCTTCGACGTGGAGCACGCCTTCGCCCCCGTGCTGCTCCAGCTCGACCATTACTGCCTCAACGACATCGCGGGCCTCGAGAATCCCACGGCCGAGCACATCGCCGCCTGGATCTGGGCGCGCACCAAGGCGGCCCTGCCGGCCCTGTCCTCGGTAAAGGTGTACGAGACGCCGATGTCCTGGGCCGAGTACGAGGGCAGCGAAGCCCCGCAGGGCAAAAGCACACCATGAGCGACGACGGCGCCCTGGTCCTATTCTCCGGCGGCCAGGATTCGGCCACCTGCCTCGCCTGGGCCCTCGACCGCTTCCCCCGCGTCGAGACCCTGGGCTTCGAGTACGGCCAGCGCCACCGCATCGAGCTCGACGGCCGGGCCGCCCTGCGCGCGGGCCTGAGCGCCCTGAACCCGACCTGGGCGCGCCGCCTCGGCCCCGACCACACCCTCGATCTCGCCGCCCTCGGGGCGGTCTCGGACACGGCGCTCACCCGCGATACCGAAATCGCCATGGCGGCGGACGGCCTGCCCAACACCTTCGTGCCGGGCCGCAACCTCGTGTTCCTCACCTTCGCGGCGGCTTTGGCCTACCGCCGGGATCTCCGCCACATCGTCGGCGGCATGTGCGAGACGGATTACTCCGGCTACCCGGATTGCCGCGACGACACGATCAAGGCCCTGCAGGTCGCCCTCAACCTCGGCATGGCCCGCCGCTTCGTCCTCCACACCCCCCTGATGTGGATCGACAAGGCCGCGACCTGGGCGCTCGCGGAAAGCCTCGGCGGCCGGCCCCTGGTCGACCTCGTCGTGGAGGAGAGCCACACCTGCTACCTCGGGGAGCGGGGCGCACGGCATGATTGGGGCTACGGCTGCGGGACGTGCCCGGCCTGCGATCTGCGGGCGAAGGGGTATCGGGCGTTCGTGGCGGAGACGACGGGCTGACGCCGAGCCGAACTCAATGTGTCGGAGCGATGGCCGGCTCGATCGTGCGTTGCCGGCCAAGCGCCCTCAGGACGCTCACCACCGTGTCGGCGTCCGGATTTCCCTCGGCCGCGATCATCCTGAAGAGGGCTTCGCGAGGCAGTCCAAGCTCGCGTGCGACCTGTGTCATGGCGCGCGCACGGGCGACGACCCCAATCGTATCCCGCACCAGATTTGGATCACCATCTTCGAGAACGGCCTCGATATAGAAGACGATGTCCTCTTCGGTCTTGAGGTGCTCCGCCGTATCGTACGGAAACGTCACAAGGGGTATTGCCTTACTCCTGATGTGCCAGGGCGTGCGCGGCTCGGATATCGCTCGCCTGGGTCGATTGATCGCCGCCGCAGAGCAGAATGATCAGTTCGCTCCCACGCCCCAGAAAGTAGACCCGGTAGCCTGGACCGTAATCGATCCGCATCTCGCTGATCCCCCCACCAACGGGTTTGACGTCGCCCGGATTACCGAGACGCAGGCGATCGATCCGCATTTCGATCCGTGCGGCGGCCCGGCGGTCTTGCAGAGCATCGAGCCATTGCCCGAAGTCGGGCATGCGGCAAATTTCGATCATAGGCGATCGCCGTCCGAAGGATAAGGTTCTTCGAGCCTGTCGAGCGAGCGCCTCACGCCCCCACCACCGCCAAGACAATCTCCCGCCGGTGCGGACGGTCGCGGTGCTCGATGAGGTAGATCCCCTGCCACGTGCCGAGCGCCAAGCGGCCGTCCAGCACCGGCACGGTCAGCCCGGAATCCGTCACCAGCGTGCGGATGTGGGCCGGCATGTCGTCCGGCCCCTCGTTGCCGTGGACGTACCCGGAATGGCGCGGGGCGAGGCCGTCGAGGGCCGTCATCAGGTCGGTCTGGACGTCGGGGTCGGCGTTCTCCTGGATCGTCAGGGAGGCCGAGGTGTGCCGGCAGAACACGCTCAGCACGCCCTGGCTGATCCCGCTCTTCGCCACGAACTCGGCCACGCGCGCGGTGATGTCCGTGAAGCCCTGGCCCGGCGTCGAGACCACGAGGCGGGCGCTCGCCTGGGCGCTCACGGCACCGGCCTGAAAACCGTCGAGTCCACCGATCGTGCCGGCAAGGATCCTGGCTCCGCGCGTCATGCCGTCTCCTCTAGGGTGGCGCCCGGGGCGATCTCGCTCGTCCCCCGGGCCAGGATGGTTTCGAGGGCCGCGATCCCGTCGGCCTCGGCCGCCGGCTTGTCCCAGCGGATGCGGTGGACCCGGGGGAAGCGCAGGGCCACGCCGGACTTGTGCCGGGTCGAGCGCTGCACGCCCTCGAAGGCGATCTCCAGCACGAGGCCTTCCTCCAGGCCGTACGCGACCTCGCGCACGGGGCCGAAGCGCTTGGTGGTGTGGTTGCGGACGTAGCGGTCGAGCTTGGCCAGTTCCGCGTCGGTGAAGCCGTGATAGGCCTTGCCCACGGGCACGAGTTCCAGGCTGCCGTCCTCGCGGGGGCGCCAGACCCCGAACGTATAGTCCGAGTAGAACGACGAGCGCTTCCCGTGGCCGCGCTGGGCGTACATCATCACGGCATCGACGAGGTGGGGTTCGCGCTTCCACTTCCACCACGGCCCCTTGGGGCGGCCGGGCAGATACGCGCTGTCGCGCGCCTTCAGCATCACGCCCTCGATGGCGTCGGCATCCTCCCCGGCCCCCACGGCGGCCGGGTCGGCGCGGGCCTCGGCCAGATCCTCCCAGGTCGCGAACGGCACCAGGGGCGACAGGTCGATGCGGGCGTGGTCGAGGGCGGCCACGAAGGTCTCGAGGCGGGCGCGACGCTCGGCGAAGGGCAGCGGGCGCAAATCCTCGCCTTGCGCCGTGAGGAGGTCGTAGGCCCGGACATGTGCCGGGAATTCGTCCAGGAGCTTCGGGGTCACCGCCTTGCGGTTGAGGCGCTGCTGCAGGACGTTGAAGCTCTGCACGCGGGCTTCCTTCAGAATCAGCAACTCGCCGTCCAGCGTGCCCGTGAAGGTGATGGCCTGCGCCAGATCCGGGAAGGCATGGGTGATGTCCTCCCCCGTGCGCGAGTAGACCTTCGCGACCTGGACCCCAGCCTCGTCGAGGCCGCCCGAGAGCTGGACGCGGATGCCGTCCCACTTCCACTCGCCCGAGAACGCCGCCGGATCGAGTTTTTCGAAGTCCGTCTCCGCGTCGATGGGGTGCGACAGCATCGGCGGCCGGAACGGGGCGGGGTTGAGGGTGGTCGGACGTTCGGCCCGGCCCTCGACCCAGGCGAACAGGCTCAAGTACGGCGGCACCATGCCGTGCCAGACCTCCTCCACCGCGTCGGCCTCGTGGCCGCCGAGCGCCCCTACGGCCGTCTTGGCGAGGCGCGCCGAGACGCCGACGCGCAGGGACCCGGTGATGAGCTTCAGGAGCGCCCAGCGCCCGGTCTCGTCGAGGGCATCGAGCCAGGCGGCGATGTGCCCCGGCAAGTCGGCCTTCTTCACGGTGGCGAGGGTTTCGACCACCTCCGAGAGGGTCGGGATGTGGGGAGGCGGGTTGTTGTGGCCGGGGGGGGCAAGCGCCGACCCGCCCCATGCCGAAGGGGTACCCGACGTGTCGGCGTGAGGCGCGACAGGCTCCCTCTCCTGGAAGGAGAGGGCTGGGGTGAGGTGTGGGACCTCTCCGGAAAACTCACGCACCTCACCCTCTCCCTCTCCTGGAAGGTGTGGGGACCCGCGATGCCCGCTCGCAACCCGAGAGGCAGGTGCATCGCCCGAAGCCGTGACGTCGGGCGCCGGCCAGATCAGCGCCGTGGTCTCGGCGAGATCGCCGACGTAGTTGTGCGACAGGGCGAACAGCACCGGATCGACCCGCGCCTCGACGAGCCCCCGGATCATCGCGGGCTTGGCCTCGCGAAACGTCAGATTGCCGGTCATGGCGGCCAGGGCGAAGCCGCGCTCCGGGTCGGGGGCGCGGGAAAAGTAATCCTGCAGCAGGCGCAGCTTGGCGTTGCGGCGCGGCTCGTAGGCGAGGCGGTCGAGGAGGTGGGCGAAATCGTTCACGCGGCGACCTCCGCGACGCCCGGCTCGGCCTCGCCGTCGTCGCCGTAGCCCAGCAGGTGCAGGGGCTTGGCCTTGATCCCTTGGGTCCCGCACCAGTGCACCAGGGCGTCCTCCTGCCCATGGGTGACCCAGACCTCGCCGGCCCCGGTCTCCCGGATGGTGCGGCAGAGGTCGGGCCAGTCGGAATGGTCGGAGATGCACAGGGGCAGTTCGGCCCCCTTCTGGCGGGCCCGCGCCCGCACCCGCATCCAGCCGGAGGCGAAGGAGGCGACGGGATCGGGGAATTTGCGCGACCACACGTCCTGGATCGCGGAGGGCGGGCACAGCACGATGGCGCCGTGGAGTTGTCCGCGCTCGGCCGCCACCACCTTCGGGGTGTCACCCAGGGGAATACCCTCCTGCTTGTACAACTCCGTCAGCTTCTCCATGGCGCCGTGGAGGTAGATCGGCCGGTCGTAGCCGGCCTCCCGCAGGAGGGCCATCACCCGCTGGGCCTTGCCGAGGGCGTAGGCGCCGACGATGTGGGCGCGCTCGGGAAACAGCGCCACGGAATCGAGGAGTTTCTGGACCTCGTCCCGGGTGTCCGGCATCCGGAACACCGGCAGGCCGAACGTCGCCTCGGTGATGAACACGTCGCAGGGCATGACCTCGAACGGCAGGCAGGTCGGATCGGGCGCGCGCTTGTAGTCGCCCGAGACCACGACGCGCACGCCCCGCGCCTGGATCGCGATCTGGGCCGAGCCGAGGACATGCCCGGCGGGGGCGAAGCGGACGGTGACGTCGCCGACGCGGATCTCTTCGCCGAGCTCGGCTTCCTGCCGGCTCTCGCAAAAATCCTCGCCGTAGCGCACGGCCATGATCCGCAGGGTCTGGCCCGTGGCCATCACCCGCCCGTGGCCGGCGCGGGCGTGGTCGGCATGGCCGTGGGTGATCAGGGCCCGGGGCACGGGCCAGGTCGGATCGACGTGGAAGTCGCCGAGGGGGCAGTACAGGCCCTCGCGGGTCAGGGTGAGGAGATCGCTGGCGCTGAAGGTCATCGGCGCGGCATATAGGGCGCCCGATCCCCGAGCGAAGCGGACTCCCTCACCCAGCATGTCGCGCCCCTCCGGTTCCGGCGAGTTCCTCGCCGACAGACGCTACGCCTACGCGGAAGGGTGCCTCGCCGAGGGCGACGCGCTGGGTGCCGCCGAGATGGCCGAGCAGACCCTCGAGATCGCGCCCCGCTACGCCCCGGCCTGGTTTCTGCTAGGCCGGGCGCGGGAGGCGCACTACGTCACCCATGGCGACTTGCGGGACCATCACGCGGCGCTGCGCGCCTACGCGGCGGCCCTCGACCTCGACCCCGACGACACCCAGGGCGCCCGGCTGGCGCTGGCGCAGATCGGCGCTGGCGGCGGCGACGTCCTGGGGGCGATCTCGCCGGCCTATATCCGCGCCCTGTTCGACGCCTATGCGTCCCGGTTCGAGCGCCACCTCGTCGACGATCTCGCCTACCGCGCGCCGGAGCTCATGGTGGCGGCCCTCGACGCCCTGCCGGATGCGCCGGCGGCCTATGAGTCCGTGCTCGACCTCGGCTGCGGCACCGGACTCATGGGCGCCGCCCTGGGCGACCGGGCGCGGCACCTCACCGGCATCGACCTCTCGCCCCTCATGCTGGCGCAGGCCGCGCGGGGGAAACGCTACGCCCGCCTCGTCGAGGGCGACCTCGTCGCCGGCCTCGCCGCGGCGGAAGAGGCGGGGACCGACCTCGTCACCGCCGCCGACGTGATGATCTATGTCGGCGCGCTCACGGGCCTTCTCGCCGGCGCCGCGCGGGTCCTGCGGCCGAACGGGCGCCTCGCCTTCAGCGTGCAGTCGCATGCGGGCGACGGCCTCATCCTCGGGGCCGACGCCCGCTACGCCCACGGTGACGCCCTGGTCCGCGATGCCGTGACCCAGGCCGGCCTCATCCTCGATTGCCTCGATCCGGCGGCCATCCGCCGGGAGCGCGGTCTGCCCGTGTCCGGGCGCATCGTCGTCGCGCGCCGGCCCGGGTCACGGGAAAGTCAGCAGATCATCCCGCTCCGGTAAGCCGGAACGGTGGACAGGTGCCGCGCGGCACGCCATGGGCGGATTCAGCGACGCTCATGAACCCCTTCGCGCGCTTGGGCGCGTAAGGGTTCCGGCATCCCCCCCACCGCAGCCGTTCTTGGGAGATTCAATGGCAGACCCGCAGAGCAAGGCGTTTCCCGCCAGTGCGCGGACACGCATCCCGTTCGCCCTCGCCCTGTCGGCCGTGGCGGGCTGTGCCGATTCCATCGGCTTCCTCGAATTCTCGCAGCTGTTCATGTCGTTCATGAGCGGAAACACGACGCGGTTCGGCGTCTCGGTGAGCCGGTTCGACTGGGAGAGCACCTCGCGCGTCGCCTCCGTCATCATCCTGTTCTGCTTCGGCGCCTTCGCGGGCACGCTCATCGCCGCCTGGGTCGGGCGCTGGCGCCTGTCCGTGCTGCTGCTGCTCCAGGCGGTCCTGCTCACCGTCGGGCTCATCGTGCCGCACGGCACCTTCGCGTTCCCGCTCCACGCCTACCCCATCGTCATCGCGCTCGGCCTCCAGAACGCGACCCTGCAGGACGAGGGCGGCCGCAGCCTGGCGCTCACCTACGTCACCGGCGCCGTGGTGCGGTTCGGGACCGGGCTCGCCAACCTGCTCCTGGGCGTCGTCGCGCCGTCGTTCTGGATTCAGGCACCCCTGTGGGCGGCGCTGAGCACCGGCGCGGTCATCGGCGGCGTGCTGCAACTCCACTACGGCGAGGACGCGTTCCTGTTTCCGGCGGCCCTCGCGGCGCTGCTCGCGGTCATCGCCCTGGTGCTCACCATCGCCAAGCCCGGCAGCGCCTATGTCAGCGGCGAGGTCGAGCATCATCCGCCGGACGGCACCGCCGCCCCGACGTCCTGAGGCGGGCCTGCGCGGGGATCACGCGTCGCCGCGATCCCCGCGCAGGCGCTTGGTGTCGGAGCGCTTCGACTTGTCCTCGAGGCGGCGCTTCTTCGAGGCCAGCGTCGGGCGGGTGGCCCGGCGCGGGGTCGGCGGCACGGCGGCCTCCGCCACCAGGGCGGCGAGGCGCTCGCGGGCATCGGCCCGGTTGCGGTCCTGGGTCCGGTGCTGCTGGGCCGAGATGACGATGATCCCGTCGAGGGTCAGGCGCCGGCCGGCGAGGCGCATGAGCCGCACCGCCACGGCGTTGGGCAGGGACGGCGAGCGCCGCGCGTCGAAGCGCAGCTGCACGGCCGTGGAGAGCTTGTTGACGTTCTGCCCACCCGGACCCGAGGCGCGCACGAAGGTCTCGTCGAGCTCCGCCTCGTCGATGGCGATCTGGGGCGTGCACTGAAGCGCCACGGGATCTCGCTCCGGCGTTGAGAATCAGGCGGCTTCGGACGGCGTCCGGGCGCGGACCGCCAGGGCGTGCAGGCCGCGCTTGAACGCCGGATCGAGGGCGCCGTTGACGATGCGGTGGCGCTCGACCCGGCTCTTGCCGTCGAAGGCCGCCGACACGACCTCGACCCGGAAATGCGTCTCGCCCTCGGGCCGCGCCCCGGAATGGCCGGCATGCAGGTGCGATTCGTCGATCACGTCGAGATGCGTCGGCGCGAGGTGCGTCCGCAGGGTCTCGTCGATCCAGTCTCTCATGGTCGTCATCGTGCGATTTCCTCCGGCCTGATCCGTGATTCCGTTCGGGACGCGCTTGCCGTTCGCGGCCTGCTCGTCCGGGCGTCGCGGGCGCCGCCGCCGTCAACCCCCGATGGCGGCATGCGGCATCAGGCCCGGCGCTCTTGTGTCTGCGACCCGCCCTCTCATAATCGCCCCATCATGGATCTCAACTCGCCCCTGTTCGACAGCATCCGCATCAAGCCCACCTGCGACGAGCCCAAGAAGGGGTCGGCGAAGGGGTCGGCGCAGGCATCGGCGCAGGGCTGCGACACGCCCGGCTGCAAGAACCCCGGCCTCTACCGCGCCCCCAAGGGCCGCAAGGCGGAAGGGCAGTACTGGCGCTTCTGCATGGACCACGTGAAGGCCTACAACGCCACGTACAACTACTTCGACGGCATGAACGACGCCGCCGTGCAGGCCTTCCAGAAGGACGCCATCATCGGCCACCGCCCGACCTGGGCCATGGGCGTGAACCCGGCCACCGCCTCGGGCAAGCCGAAGCCCGAGGCCACCCGCGACTGGGCCTACGTCGATCCCCTCGACATCCTGCGCGCCGAGGGCGTCGGCGAGACCGCCCGGCGGAAAGCGGCGCCCGAGCCGCGCCGGCCGCGTCATTCCTCGGCCACCCTCAAGGCGCTGGACGTGCTCGGCCTCGACGAGAACGCCGATTCGGCAGCGATCAAGGCGCAGTACAAGGTGCTGGTGAAGCGCTTCCACCCCGACGCCAACGGCGGCGACCGCTCGTTCGAGGAGCGCCTGCGCGACATCATCCGCGCCCACGATGCGCTCCGCGCCGCCGGCCTCTGCTGAGCGCGAAGGCTTGGCGCGGCACGATCCATGCGATCTTTCGGGCTCCGGCATGCTTGGTCCGGGGCGGCAATCGGCGTGGGCCGCCCTATATCGTGGCGAACCACCCTTGGCGTCCCCCGGCGCCGTCCCCTAGATGGCGGGGCGAACGCGGTTCCGCACGGGCCGCGCCCCCTCTCGCCCGACACAGCCCCGCGTGTTCCGGCCCCGCCGGCGCCCGCTCCACGAGGTCCCGTATGCTCTCTGACGTCTCGCCCGCCTCGCTGCCCGACCGGACCGTCTCCGTGCGCGAGGCCTTCGGCATCGACCTCGACCTCATGGTGCCGGCCTTCACGAAGACCGACGAGCATGTGCCCGACCTCGACCCGGACTACATCTTCGACCGGGAAACCACCCTGGCGATCCTGGCGGGCTTCGCCCGCAACCGCCGCGTCATGGTCACGGGCTATCACGGCACCGGCAAGTCGACCCATATCGAGCAGGTCGCCGCGCGCCTGAACTGGCCGTGCATCCGGATCAACCTCGACAGCCACGTCTCGCGCATCGACCTCGTCGGCAAGGACGCCATCGTCCTGCAGGAGGGCAAGCAGATCACCGCCTTCCAGGACGGCATCCTGCCCTGGGCGCTGCAGAACAACGTCGCCCTGGTGTTCGACGAGTACGATGCCGGCCGGCCCGACGTGATGTTCGTGATCCAGCGCGTGCTCGAACTCTCGGGCCGCCTGACCCTGCTCGACCAGAAGCGGGTCATCCGCCCTCACCCCGCCTTCCGCCTGTTCGCCACCGCCAACACGGTGGGCCTCGGCGACACGTCGGGCCTCTATCACGGCACCCAGCAGATCAATCAGGGCCAGATGGACCGCTGGTCCATCGTCACGACCCTGAACTACCTGCCCCACGACCGCGAGGTCGACATCGTGCTGTCGAAGGCCGTGCACTACCAGCGCGACGGCGGCCGCGAGATCGTCAGCAAGATGGTGCGCGTCGCCGATCTGACCCGCAACGCGTTCATGAACGGCGACCTCTCGACGGTGATGAGCCCGCGCACGGTGATCACCTGGGCCGAGAACGCCGACATCTTCCAGGATATCGGCTTCGCCTTCCGGGTGACGTTCCTCAACAAGTGCGACGAGCTCGAGCGCACCCTCGTGGCGGAATTCTACCAGCGCGCCTTCGGCAAGGACCTGCCCGAGAGCGCCTCGAACGTGGCCCTGAGCTAGGGAATTTTCTGACGGAGGACGCGATGGGCGAGCCGGCTGTGAAGGGCGAGACCGCGACGATGTCATCCCCGGAACGCGCCACCCACCGCGCGCGCTACGAGGATGATTTCTATTCGTGGCTCGTCGAGCAGGCCGGCCTTCTGCGGGCGAACCAGCTCGACGACCTCGATCGCGTGCATGTGGCGGAGGAGCTGGAGGGATTGTCGAAGAGCGAATTCGCCAAGCTTCAAAGCGCCCTCCGGGTCCTGGTGATGCATATGCTGAAGTGGGACCAGCAGGCGGAGCACCGCACGCGAAGCTGGGTCTTCTCGATCCGTGAGCAGCGTCGGCGCTACCACACCGTCCTCTTGGACAATCCGGGCCTCAAACCGCGGGTCGACGAGGCCCTGGCACGGGCCTACCCAAGTTCGCGCGACTGGGCGGCGGAGGAAACCCATCTGCCGCTGGATGAATTTCCGGAGGAATGCCCCTACTCCTGGGACGAACTGCTGGAGAGGCCGTTCGCGGTCGATCCCCCGAAGTGATGAGCCAAGCCATGGCAATCCTCACGTACAAGTCCGGTCAGATGGTCCCCGATCAGGGCGCGGTGCCGCGCGAGCGATCCATGCGTTATACGGACGATCTCTATGGTTGGGTCGAGGAACAGGTGGCGCTGCTCCGCGCAGGCTCCCTCGACGCGCTCGATCTCAGTAACATCGCCGAGGAACTGAGCGACGTGGGCGCGGAGCAGTACAACAAGCTCGAAGGTGCCCTGGAGCTTGTTCTTCTCCACATGCTCAAGTGGGATCACCAGCCCAACAGACGCTCGCGAAGCTGGGCACTCAGCATCGAGGAGCACCGGCTCCGTGCGGAGAAGCAACTTCGAAAGAACCCGAGTTTGATGTCGCGGCTCGATGAAGCCATCGAAGACGGGTTTCGCTTGGCGCGGCTTCGGGCGGCACGCGAGATGCGCGTCCCCTCCAAATCCCTGCCGATGTCCTGTCCCTACGACTGGACCGCCATCATGACACGCCCGTTCGCACTAGACGGTGACTGATTCAAGTATGTCGATCTCCAACCGCAAAGCCGGCGACCGCCGCGAGCCGATCGCCGAACCGCTGAAGCGCTCGGTGGCCGGGTGCCTGCGCGCCATCGCCAAGCGCTCCGAGATCGAGGTGGTCTATGCCAGCGACCGGCCGGCGCTCGCGGGCGACAAGGCGCGCCTGCCCGAGCCGCCGCGCAAGCTGACGCCGGCGGACGTGGCGATCCTGCGCGGCAACGCCGATTCCATGGCCCTGCGGCTCGGCTGTCACGATGTGGCCGTCCACCGCCGCCTGGCCCCGGAGAATTCGGGCGCGCGGGCGGTGTTCGACGCCGTCGAGCAGGCCCGCGTCGAGGCCATCGGCGCGCGGCGCATGTCGGGCGTCGCCTCCAACCTCTCGGCCATGCTGGAGGACCGCTATCACCGCGGCGGCAAGTACGAGGACATCACCGACCGGGCCGACGCCCCCATGGAGGACGCCGTCGCCCTCATGGTGCGCGAGCGCCTCACCGGACAGGCGCCGCCGCCGGCGGCGCAGAAGATCGTCGACCTGTGGCGCGCCCATATCGAGGACAAGGCCGGGCCGAACCTCGACGGGCTCATCGGGACGCTGGAGAACCAGCGCGCCTTCGCCCGCTCCGTGCGCGACCTCCTCACCTCCCTCGACATGGCCGACGAGACGCCGTTCGACCCCGAGGACGACGACAACGACGAGGACGAGGGCGAGTCCCAGGACGACGAGCAGACCCCGAGCGAGGGCGACGCCGAGGAGCAGTCCCAGGGCGACCGCGCCGAGATGGAGGTCTCGGAAGAGGCCTCCGACGACCTCCAGGAGGGCGCCACCGAATCCGCCGACGCGCCATCGGGCGAGTTGCCGGAAGAGGCCGAGAACGCCGAGTCGGAGGAGGCGTCCGAGGCCTGGCGTCCGCCCTCGTCGCGGGGCAACGAGGCGCGCGGTCCCGAATACAAGGTGTTCAACCCCCGCTTCGACGAGGTGATCCACGCCGAGGAGCTCTGCGACGCCGAGGAGCTCGCGCGCCTGCGGACCTACCTCGACAAGCAGCTCGCCCATCTCCAGGGCGTGGTCGGGCGCCTCGCCAACCGGCTCCAGCGCCGGCTGCTCGCCCAGCAGAACCGCGCCTGGGATTTCGACCTCGAAGAGGGCCAGCTCGATCCGGCCCGCCTCGTGCGCGTCGTCACCGACCCGTTCCAGCCCCTCTCCTTCAAGCAGGAGAAGGACACGAATTTTCGCGATACGGTGGTGACGCTCCTGCTCGACAATTCCGGCTCCATGCGCGGCCGGCCGATCACGGTGGCGGCCACCTGCGCCGACATCCTGGCGCGGACCCTGGAACGCTGCGGCGTGAAGGTGGAGATCCTGGGCTTCACCACCCGCGCCTGGAAGGGCGGGCAGTCGCGCGAGGCGTGGCTGGCGTCGGGCAAGCCCAACGCCCCGGGCCGCCTCAACGATCTGCGCCACATCGTCTACAAGAGTGCCGATGCCCCCTGGCGGCGCGCGCGAAAGAACCTCGGGCTGATGATGCGCGAGGGGCTGCTCAAGGAGAACATCGACGGCGAGGCCCTCGACTGGGCCCACAAGCGCCTCATCGCCCGGCCGGAGCAGCGCAAGATCCTCATGGTGATCTCCGACGGTGCGCCCGTCGACGACTCGACCCTCTCGGTCAATCCCGGCAACTACCTCGAGCGCCACCTGCGCTGGATGATCGAAGACATCGAGGCCCGCTCCCCCGTCGAGCTCCTGGCCATCGGCATCGGCCACGACGTGACGCGCTACTACCGGCGCGCCGTGACCATCATCGATGCCGAGGAACTCGGCGGCGCGATGACGGAGAAGCTGGCGGAGCTGTTCGAGGAGGATGCCGGCGGCGGCGCTCCCCGCAAGGCCGCGCGGGCGGGAGGCCGGCGCTAGGACACCACCGGGCGCGGTTTCAGCCGCGCACGGCTGCACGCGGGCGTTGCGGCAGCGGCCGTCGTCGGTCAAACTCGGTGCTCTCTCACCGAGGCATCAGAACCGATCCGGACCCGGCGATGACGTGGCACCTGCATTGGCTCGAAGCGTCGGGCGACCTCGGCCCCTGGCGCGACGCGATCACCGCGGAGGTGGAGGTCGCCAAGCGTGCCATCGTGGGCATGATGCCGGTGCGCCCCCTCGACATCCTCGTGCAGCGTCGGGCGGACGAAGTGATCCCCGAGACCGGGACGGGCGGTCGGGCCTACCATGCGGGCCTGCTGTCCCTGACCATCGATCCGGCCAACCCCAACTTCGAACGTGCGCTGACGGATGGGGATATCCATCGGACCGTGGCGCACGAGGTGCATCATTGCCTGCGCATGGCGGGACCCGGCTACGGCTGGACCCTGGGCGAGGCGCTGGTCAGCGAAGGGTTGGCGGGCCGATTCGTGCAGCACCTGTTCGGCTCCGATCCCGAACCGTGGGAATGCGCCGTCGATGACGCCGCCATCGCGGCCCATCGCCCCGATGGGGCGGCCCTGGCGGCGCGCGGCCACGATCACGCGGCCTGGTTCTTCGGGGCCGGGGGCCGATATCCGCGCTGGCTCGGCTACACCCTCGGCTACCGGATCGCGGGCGACTGGGTGCGGGCGAATCCGGGCGCGGACGGCGGCACCTGGGTGAATGTCCCGGCCGACGCGGTGCTCGCGGCGGCCCGTGGCCGTACCCTGGCGGCGGCTTGAGCGGACGAGCCCCGTATTGCCCGCGCGACGTCCGCGCTTCCCTGGATCACGGCGCGGCGCACAGCCGCCGCTCCAGGCGACCGAGCAGGCGCCCGAACACGTCCGGGTCGTCGAGGGCGCGGGCGAGGACGAGGCCGCCCTGGATCGACAGGACGGCGTCCTCGGCCAGAATCTCCGCCTCCGCCCGGCCGGCGCGGTGCAGCGCTCCCGCGAGGGCATCCCGCCAGGCCGCGAAGTAGCCGGCGATCCGCTCCGCGAAGCGGTCGCGCCCGTCCGACAGGGCGAAGGCGCCGACGAGGCAGACGCGCCGGCCCGAGCGGAAATACGCGTCGGTCTCCGACAGCATCCGGCGGATGGCGGCGTGCGGGTCGGGATCGTCCCGCAGGGCCGAGTAGATCTCGGCCTCGAACCACGCGCCGATGCTGTCGAGGACGGCGTCCGCCATCTCGGCCTTGCCGCCCGGGAACGCGTGGTAGAGGCTGCCCTTGCCGAGCCCGGCCCGTTCGCCGAGGAGCGCCAGGCTGGCGCCGGCATAGCCGTGCTCGCGAAACACCTCCGCCAGCGCCGGGATCGCCGCCGCCCGCGCCCCGGTGGGCTTCGTCACAGCCCGAGGTCGGTGAGCCCGGGATGATCGTCCGGGCGCGGCCCCTGGGCGTCCCAGCGGAACAGGCGCTCCGATTCGGCGATGGCTAGATCGTTGATGCTGGCGTGGCGCACCCGCATGAGGCCGTTGGCGTCGAACTCCCAGTTCTCGTTGCCGTAGGCGCGGAACCACGCCCCGTCGGGGTCGTGGAACTCGTAGGCGAAGCGCACGGCGATGCGGTCGTCGCCGTGAGCCCAGATTTCCTTGATGAGGCGGTACTCGTGCTCACGCGCCCACTTCGCCGTCAGGAAGGCGACGATGGCCGGGCGGCCCTCGAAGAACTCCGAGCGGTTCCGCCAGCGGCTGTCGGCCGTGTAGGCCAGGGCGACCTTGTCGGGGTTGCGGCCGTTCCAGCCGTTCTCGGCGGCGCGGACCTTCTGGATTGCGGTCAGCCTAGTGAACGGCGGAAGGGGCGGACGGGCGTCGGACATGCGGGCTCCTCGGCGCGCCGATTCGCCGACGCTGTACCGATCGGTACAGGTCCGCGGAGGCAGGGTCAACATCCGCCTGAACCACGACAAAACCGCCGCCCGCATTCAAGCGGCCGGCGGTTTCGACATGCGATCGTGTGAACCGGCCCGAAGGCCGGCCCGTCGGCCTCAGGCGGCGACGGGGGTCTCGACCTCGGCGAGCTTCTTGTGCAGCTCGCGCTTGATCAGGCGCGCGGTCTGCGACAGCTCGATCTCGCGGGCCTTGATGAGGAAGGCGTCGAGGCCGCCGCGGTGCTCGACGGAGCGCAGGGCGTGGGCGGTGACGCGCAGGCGCACCCGGCGCTTCAGGGCGTCCGACTGCAGGGTGACCTGGCACAGGTTCGGCAGGAACCGGCACTTGGTCTTGCGGTTCGAGTGGCTCACGAGGTGGCCGGTCTGCACGGCTTTGCCCGTGAGTTCGCAACGGCGCGACATAATTTGACTTCCCGGTTCGTTCCGCGTGTCCGACAGGGCGATGGCGGGACACCCGGAGACGGGTCTCACGCACGCCAAGCCCGGTGGAGCGGCGTTCTCATTGAAGGCGCGAGCCTATAGGGGAAGGGTGCCCCCGCCGTCAAGGCAGCACGCGCTTTTTCGCACGCGGCACGCTCAAGCTGACCGCCCTCCAACGATGTGTTAACCATGGGGGCGGACGATGCGGGAACACGGACCCGGACGCGTCTCGACCGGGCATCCTCGCAGCACCCCGAGTTCCTCACATGTGCGCCATGCGCCTCCTCAGCGCCAGTCTCGTCTCCCTCGCCGCCCTCGCCCTGGCGATGCCCACGGCGCAGGCGCGTCCGAAGGCGGCGGCGCCCGCCAACGTCACCGTCGATTACGGCATCGCGCTCGCCGGCATTCCCATCGGCACCGCGCAGGTGACGGGAGCCTTCGAGAGCACGCGCTACCGCATGGACGTCTCGGCCCGCCTCACGGGCCTCGTCGGCGCGGTGACGGGGGGCATAGGCTCGGCGCGGGCCAGCGGCCTCATCGCCACCGGACCGCAGCCCAGCGCCTTCGCCATCTCCACGAAAACCTCGAATTCCGGCATCGCCGTGCGCATGGCGCTGGCGCGCGGCACCGTCACCCAGGCCGAGATCACACCGCCGCTGGTCGACATGGGCGACCGCGTGCCGATCACGGCGGAGAACAAGCGCGGCGTCATCGATCCCGCGAGCGCCCTGATGATGCCGGCGGTGGCGCGGGGCGAGCTCATCGACCCGGCCAATTGCAACCGCACCCTGCCGGTCTTCGACGGCGCGACCCGATTCGACGTGGTGCTGAGCTACGGCGAGACCCGCACGGTGGAAAAGCCCGGCTATTCGGGGCCGATCCTCGTGTGCAACGCCCGCTACCAGGCCATCGCGGGCCACCGGCCGGACCGGCCGGGGGTGAAGTTCATGGAGGACAACCGCGACATGTCCGTGTGGCTCGCCCCCGTGGAGGGCACCCGCGTGCTCCTGCCGATCCGCATCTCCGTGCGCACCACCATCGGCACCAACATCATCGAGGCGACGCGCTGGGCCCGCAGCGGCGGCACCACGACCACGGCGACCAATCCGGCCGCCGCGACCGGCACCCTGGCGAGCCTCGGCGACCAGCGCTGACACGGGGATGCGCCGCAGCCTTTTCAGCCTCTTGGTCTGGTTCGCCGCCGGCCCCGCCCTCGGCGCGCCCCTGAGCACCGACGACACCGGCTGCGGCGGCAACGCCTATTCGTCCGCCGAGGTGGTGGAGGGGCGTGCCCCAAGGCGCGGGCCGCTGATCGCCATGCCCGACACCCTCTGCGCCGATCTCGCCGCCCCGCCGGACCGGACCCGAATCGAGATCTACGGCGTGCCGGGCCTGTCGGGCGGCGGATACGACGCGGACGGCGTGGGCCGCGATGGGCTTGGCGCAGGCGGGGATGGCGCCCCATATGAGCGTCGCCTGCCACGTCGCCCGCGCCGGGACGACTGACCGGGCCTTTCCCGCGCGACACGTTCCCCGTCGCCGGCCTGACTCGCCGAAGGGACCGCCCCGCGCCCATGCTCCGCCCCTCCCTCCCCCCGCAGGCCCGCGCACGCGGCGTCACGGCGGTGCTCGGGCCGACCAACACCGGCAAGACCCACCTCGCCATCGAACGGATGCTCGCCCACCCCACGGGCATGATCGGCCTGCCCCTGCGGCTGCTGGCGCGGGAGGTGTACCTGCGGGTCGTCGCCAAGGTCGGGGCCGACAAGGTCGCCCTCGTCACGGGTGAGGAAAAAATAAAACCCGACCGGCCGCGCTACTGGATCTCGACCATCGAGGCGATGCCGCGCGACCTCGACGTCGCCTACGTTGCCATCGACGAGATCCAGCTCGCCGCCGACATGGACCGGGGCCACGTCTTTACCGACCGCCTGCTGCACCAGCGCGGGCGCGAGGAGACCCTGCTCATCGGCTCCTCGACGATGCTGCCGCTCGTGCAGTCCCTCATCCCCGGCATCCACACGACGACGCGGCCCAGGCTCTCCAAGCTCACCTTCGCGGGTGAGAAGAAGCTCGGCCGCCTGCCCCGGCGCACGGCCATCGTGGCCTTCTCGGCGGAAGAAGTTTACGCCATCGCCGAGCTGATCCGGCGCCAGCGCGGCGGGGCGGCGGTGGTGCTCGGCGCCCTGTCGCCGCGCACCCGCAACGCCCAGGTGGAGCTCTACCAGTCGGGCGAGGTCGATTACCTCATCGCCACGGACGCCGTCGGCATGGGCCTCAACCTCGACGTCGACCACGTCGCCTTCGCGGCGAACTGGAAATACGACGGCACGCGGTTCCGCAAGCTGACGCCCCCGGAGATGGGCCAGATCGCGGGGCGCGCCGGGCGCCACCTCTCCGACGGCACCTTCGGCTCCACCGGGCGCTGCGCCCCCTTCGAGCCCGAGATGATCGAGGCCCTGGAGACCCACGATTTCGAGCCCCTGCGGGTGCTGCAATGGCGCAACCCGGACCTCGACTTCTCCTCCCTCAAGGCCCTGCAGGAGAGTCTGGACGAGCACCCGCGCGAACGCGGCCTCACCCGGGCGCCCATGGGGGAGGACCAGTCGGCCCTCGAGATCCTCATGCGTGAGGACGACATCCGCGACATGGCCTCCACGCCCGCGAACGTGAAGCGCCTGTGGGACGTCTGCGGCGTGCCGGACTACCGCAAGGTCCATCCCCAGACCCATGCCGACCTCGTCGCCCAGCTGTTCCGGTTCCTCATGCGGGGCATGGCCGGGCGCATCCCCAACGACTGGTTCGCCAAGCACGTCGCCATGATCGACCGCACCGACGGCGACATCGACGCGCTCTCCCAGCGCATCGCGCAGGGGCGGACCTGGACCTTCGTGGCGAACCGGCCGGATTGGCTCATCGATCCGGTGCATTGGCAGGGCGAGACGCGTCGGGTAGAGGACAGGCTGTCCGACGCCCTGCACGAACGCCTTGCCAGCCGTTTCGTCGATCGGCGTACCAGCGTCCTGATGCGGCGCTTGAGAGAGAATACGATGTTGGAAGCTGAGATCACCGCCGGCGGGGACGTTACCGTCGAGGGACAGCATGTCGGCCATCTGCATGGCTTCCAGTTCGTCCCGGACCCCGGCGCGGAGGGGCATGAGGCCAAGACCCTCCGCAGCGCGGCCGAGAAGGCGCTCGCGGGCGAGATCGAGGCCCGCGCCGAGCGGTTCTCGGCGGCCGCCGACGCGTCCCTGGTCCTGAGCCACGACGGCGTCGTGCGCTGGACCGGCGATCCGGTGGCGAAGCTCGTCCCCGGCGACAAGCTGTTCGAGCCGCACGTGCGCCTGCTCGCCGACGAGCAGCTCACGGGGCCGGCCCGCGACAAGGTCGAGGCCCGCCTCGTCGCCTGGCTGAAAGCCCACGTGGTGCGCCTGCTCGGGCCCCTCATGGAGATCGAGACGGCGGCCGACCTCACGGGCCTCGCCAAGGGCATCGGCTACCAGGTGGTCGAGTCCCTCGGCGTCCTGGAGCGCGCCAAGGTGATGCACGAGATGCGCACCCTCGATCAGGAGGGCCGCGGGGCGCTGCGCCGCCACGGGGTGCGCTTCGGCGCCTACCACATCTTCCTGCCGGCCCTCCTGAAGCCGGCGCCCCGGACGCTCGCGGCCCAGCTCTGGGCCCTGAAGAACGGCGGCCTCGACCAGCGCGGCCTCGACGAGATCGCCCATCTGGCGAGCTCCGGCCGCACCTCCATCAAGGTCGATCCCGAGATCGCCAAGGGCCTCTACCGCGCCGCTGGCTTCTGGGTGTGCGGCGAGCGCGCCGTGCGCGTCGACATCCTCGAACGCCTGGCCGACCTCATCCGTCCGGCCATCGCCTACCGCCCCGGCACCACGCCGGGCGAGGCCCCCGTCGGCACCGCCGATGGCGACGCCTTCGTGGCCACCGTCGGCATGACCTCGCTCGTCGGCTGCTCGGGCGAGGATTTCGCCTCGATCCTGAAATCCCTCGGCTACGCCGCCGAGACCCGTCCGGGCCCGGCCATCACCGTGCCGCTGCTGCCGGCGGCTTCGACCCAACCGGTCCAGGCCCCTGTCCCGGCGCAGGGTGCGGCCGGCGACGAAACCGCGAGCGAGGCGGCACCGGCAGAAGACGCCGCAGGCCCGACCGAGACGTCCCAGGAGGCCGAAGGCGGCACGGAGGGCGGGGAGCCGGTGACGGCCGAAACGCCTGCCACGACCGAAGACCCCGCCGCCGCGCCCGGCTCCACGGCCGACGCCGTCGCCACACCGGCCGTCGAGAACCCGATCGAGGCTGCCCCGCCCGAATCCGCCGTGGGATCGTCCGCGGAGGCAGCGCCCGCCGAGCCGCTGGCAACGGTCGAGGCCGAGCCCGCCGCGACGGAGGCGTCGCCCGAGCCCGTGGCGGAGGCCGCAAGCCTCGCCGGTTTGCCCGAGGAGCCGAGCGAGGCGACCTTGTCCGAAGGCCCCGAGGAGCAGGTCTCCGAAGGTCAGGCGGCCGAAGAGGGCGCGACCGAGGGTGAGGAAACGCCCGCCGAAATCGCCACCGTCGAGGTCTGGCGTCTCCAGCGTCAGCAGCGCAGCGCCCCGCGTCAGAACCGCCCGCACGGCGGAGGCCGCGACCGTGACGGAGCCCCGGCCAACCGCGCGCCCGGTGAGGGCCGCCCGGACCAGCGCCGACAGGCCGGGGCCGGCGCACCTGACGGACAAGCGCGTCCGCGCAGCGGCCCGCCCGGCGAGCAGGGAGGACGCCGCGAGGGTGGCCGCCCCGAGAACGGTCGCCCGCAGCGCCGCGAACGCTTCGAGCCCGGCCGGACCCGTCCCGACCGGCGCGACGAGCCCCGCGCCGCGCCGCGCGACGAGCCGCGCCCGCAGCGCCGCGAGCGGGCCCCGGACCCGGATTCGCCCTTCGCCAAGCTCGCCGCCCTCAAGGCGCAGCTCGAGGCGGGCGACGGCAACAAGCGCTGAGGCGCCCATGACGCCGAGCGCCGCGGCGCCCAAAGGGTCATGAAGCCGGGGCGCCAGCGTCTCGACAAATGGCTGTGGTTCGCGCGCTTCGCGCGGACCCGCACCCTCGCGGCGCGCCTCGTCGAGGAGGGGTACGTCCGGGTGAACGGGCGCCGGGCCGAGGCGGCGGCCACGGCCATCGCGGTGGGCGACGTCGTCACCGTGGCGGCGGCCCACACCACCGCCCTCGTCCGGGTGCTCGACCTCGGCGAACGGCGCGGCGGTGCCCCGGAAGCCCAGACCCTCTACGCCGCCCTCGACGCCCCGCCGGGTGCATCGGACACCGCCGGGGGCTGACCGGCCCCGTGTCCCGCATACGACACCGCGCCGATCGACGGCACCGGGTCGGGCCGCCGCGCTTGTCAGCCCTGCGGACAGGGTCTAGAGCCAGCCCCATCAGGCGGCGCGGGCACCGCACCAGCCAAAGCGTCAACGGATTCGCGAAGCCATCGGGCCGATGGCGGGGCTGACACGCCCAGCCAGGCCCCGGACCGGGCGGATCGAGGACTTGAAGGCCCCATGACCTACGTCGTCACCGACAACTGCATCAAGTGCAAGTACATGGACTGCGTCGAGGTGTGTCCGGTGGACTGCTTCTACGAGGGCGACAACATGCTCGTCATCCATCCGGACGAGTGCATCGATTGCGGTGTCTGCGAGCCGGAATGCCCGGCCGAGGCGATCAAGCCGGACACCGAGCCGAGCCTCGAGACCTGGCTGAAGCTCAACGCCGACTACGCCAAGACCTGGCCGAACATCACCCAGAAGAAGGATGCGCCCGCCGACGCCAAGGAGTGGGACGGGGTCTCCGGCAAGTTCGAGGCGCACTTCTCGGCGAGCCCCGGCACCGGCGACTGAGCCGGCACGGGCACCGCGAGCAGCGCGATTCGACAAGTCCACCGCCTCGGCTCCTCCCGGGGTCGGGACGCGACGGAACCTGTGCGGGACACGCACGATCAACAGGGATTCGTCCCGCGCCTAGGGCGAGCCTGCGCCGGCAATCCTTTGATTCGGCGGCACGATTGTGCTATGCATGACGCCTGCCGTCGTTCGTGCTCGACGTGCTGCCTCCGGCCCTCGACAGATGGCTCTCTCGCAAGCTTGAGAAAATGAGGTCGCATGCGATCGACCGCTTGGGGTGCTCGACACCCTCGGCGGGCGGTCCTTCGTTGCGCTGTGTCGGCTGGCCTGGGAAACCGCGGGTTCGGCATCGTGTGGATGCCCGGACCCTCGGCCAACGGGCCGAGACCGGGTGAATGACCCCGGGATTACCGTTCGGCGCGGCGATCAATCCGCGCGATGTTCTGGAGGCGCTTCTCGCATGACCACAGCCAAGAAGACGACGGCAGCAGGCCGGCAAGGCTTCAAGACCGGCGAAGCGGTCGTGTATCCGGCGCATGGGGTCGGGCGCATCACCGCCATCGAGGAGCAGGAGATCGCCGGCTACAAGCTCGAGCTGTTCGTCGTCTCGTTCGAGAAGGACAAGATGGTCCTGCGCGTGCCCACCGCGAAGGCCAACAGCGTCGGCATGCGCAAGCTCGCCGAGCCCGAACTCGTCAAGAAGGCCCTCGACGTCCTCACCGGCCGCGCCCGGATCAAGCGCACCATGTGGTCGCGCCGGGCCCAGGAATACGAGGCCAAGATCAATTCCGGCGACCTGCTCTCGGTGACCGAGGTGGTGCGGGACCTGTTCCGCTCCGAGGCCCAGCCCGAGCAATCCTACAGCGAGCGTCAGCTCTACGAGGCCGCCCTCGACCGGATCGTGCGCGAGATCTCCGCCGTCAACCGGATCACCGAGACCGAGGCCCTGAAGCTCATCGAGCAGAGCCTCGCCAAGTCGCCGCGCCGCGCCAAGGGCGAAGCGGAGGCCGAGGGTGAGGCCGAGGGCGACGAAACCATTCAGGAAGAGGCGGCCTGAACCGCGATCTCTTCGAAACTCGTTCGATGAGTTCGAGCCCGGCGCATCAGCGCCGGGCTTTTTCGTTTTCGTCACCGCGCCGTCGCGGAGACCGGGCAGGACCGGCTTGCCGCGCTGCGGGAACCATCGCCGTTGCGGTCCCGTTGTCAGTCGCCATGCAAAGGTCCCGAGACCGATCTCGACGGCGGGACGATCCGGACCTTGCAGCAGAAGCAAACGTTTCAAAGTGGCGGAGGCGGGGATGGCGGACATCGCTGGGATACGGCGTCAGTTCATACGCACGGCGATGGAGGCGCCCTTTCTCGCGCGCGACGAGGAACGTGGTCTCGCCGTCCGTTGGAAGGACAAGCGCGACGAGCGCGCCCTGCACGGCCTGATCGAGGCCCACATGCGCCTCGTCATCGCCATCGCGGGCCGCTTCCGCCATTACGGCTTGCCCATGGCCGATCTCATCCAGGAAGGCCATGTCGGCCTGATGGAGGCCGCCGCCCGGTTCGAGCCGGAGCGGGAAGTCCGGTTCTCGACCTACGCCACGTGGTGGATCCGCGCCTCGATCCAGGACTACATCCTACGCAACTGGTCCATCGTCCGCGGTGGCACGAGCTCGGCGCAGAAGGCCCTGTTCTTCAATCTGCGGCGCTTGCGCGCACGCCTCATGCAATCCACCGAGGAGCATGTCGGCGACGAGATCCACCGCCGCATCGCCACGGCCATCGGTGTCTCGCGTGAGGACGTCGCCCTCATGGACGCGCGCCTGTCGGGACCGGACATGTCCCTGAACGCGCCCGTGGGCGAGGAAAGCGAGGCGTCGTCCGAGCGGATGGACTTCCTCGTGGACGGCGCCGCCCTACCCGACGAGACCGTGTCGGCCCAGGTCGACGGCGAGCGCCGCCTGACTTGGCTCAACGAGGCCCTGGCGGTCCTGTCGGAGCGCGAGTTGCGTATCCTCAAGGAGCGCCGTCTGGCGGAGGACCAGGCGACCCTCGAGGCCCTGGGACTGCGTCTCGGCATCTCGAAGGAGCGCGTGCGCCAGATCGAGAACCGGGCCCTGGAGAAGCTGCGCCGGGCCCTGGCGGAGCGGTTTCCGCAGACGGCCGGCAACGTCTACGCGTAAGCGGCGGTCCGGACCGTCGTGGCGGCCGCGCCGCGCGGTCGAAACGGACGCGCTCCGGCCATTGACCGACAGATCCAGCCCGTTAGGCTTCGAGCTCCGCGGCACGACGATCACCATGAACGAGGCGGCTCCCTTTTCCTGGACGTCGATCACGGTGCTGCCCGCCCTGATCGTCACGTCGGTGCTCGCCGTCCTGGTCGTCGCCTGGAATCAGCGGCTCACGCTGCATGGGGGCTTCGGTCTTCTCCTCGGCGTCCTCGCCGTCGTGGAGCTCGGGTATCTCCTGATGCTGATCGCGGCGGCCAGGCGCGATGGCGCCGCGGCGGCGATCCGCCGGGATCGATGAACGGTCGGTCCGGTCTGCCGATGACGGACGCCGACTGGCCCGTCGACGAGCCGGCCTGGCACGACGGCCACGCGGTGTGGAGCATCGGGCTGTGCCTCTCCGCCGCTGGCCGCGCGGCCTGCCTCTCCCTTCTCGACGGACGCGAACGCGATCGGGCCGATCGGTTCCTGCGCGCCCAGGACCGGGATCGCCTCATCGCGTGCCACGCGGCCCTGCGCCTCATCCTCGCCGGCCTCCTCGATGCGGATGCGCGAACCCTGGCCTTCGCGCGATCGCCCTCCGGCAAGCCGGAGCTCGCCGGTCCGGAGGCGGAGCGCCTGCGTTTCAACCTGTCGCATTCGGGCGAGCACGCCCTCGTGGCGGTCTCCACGACGGCGCGGATCGGCGTCGATGTCGAGGTGCCCCGCCCGATGCCGGACGCCCTGCGGATCGCGCGGGCGCACTTTCACCCGCGCGAGGTCGCGGCCCTCGCCGCTTGCGGACCGGCGATCGAGGCGGGCTTCTACGCGTGCTGGACGGGCAAGGAAGCCTTCGTGAAGGCGGTCGGCGCCGGCCTGTCGATGCCCCTCGACGGCTTCGCCGTCGCGATCCCGCCGGCCCCCCCGGCGATCCTGGAGATCGGCGGCCGCAACGCCCCGGCGGCGGCCTGGACCCTGACCGCCCTCGCGCCGGCGCCGGGCGTGACCGGCGCCGTGGCCATCGAGGCGCCCCGCGCCGCCTGCGCGCTCAGGCGCCTTCGCCCGGATTGGGCGGAGCGCCTGCCCGGTCCCTGACACGGCGCCCTCGAAGAAAGCGCGCGCCCACGCCAACGATCCGCTTGCGGGGCGCCGTCCGCCTCGCTATAGGTCCGCTCGTCGGTGCAGCGCACCGGCCTTCGGAGTGTAGCGCAGTCTGGTAGCGCACCACGTTCGGGACGTGGGGGTCGCAGGTTCAAATCCTGCCACTCCGACCAGCGTTTCCTTTGGGGAACCGGTCTTCCCGGCTCAGAGAGCAACAAGCAAATCTTCACAGTTAGTCCCTAACCTCAGGCCATGGGCCGAGGCCGGGTCGGTGTGCGATCTCCCGGCGATCGTCAGTCACGGGCTCAACCGTCACCATGCTCGAACACGATGGTCACGGCGTCGCCCAGTGGCCCTTCGGACCCCGCGCCCCGGACGCGCCGCGTCCGGCGACCTTGCCCGATGGCCGCCCCTGGCCCAGCATCCACGTCCTCACGCCGGCGGGGCCCGACGCCCCCGGCCTTCCGGCGACCGACGCCTCGGTGGCCGCGCAGGGTTACGCGCCGCTGCATCACCACCACGTGCCGCCCGGGCCGGACGCGGCAGCCCGCGTCGAAGCCCTGCTGTCCGATCCGTCCGTCGATTATCTCCTCGTCCTGCGGGCCGGCGACCTCCTGGCGCCGGGCGCCCTGACCGCCCTCGGCCTGGAAGCGTTCCTCGGGGATTCCTCCTCCGGGGCACCGGACGTGGTCACCGGCCTGCGCGTGGTCTTCGACGACGGGGTGCTCGGCCTCGACGCCATCGCGCAGGCCCCCGGCCCCATCGACGGCGGCGGCATCCCGGCCGGTTCCCTCGCGGCGTTCACCGGCGGCGAGTGCCTCCTGTCGCGGACGGCCGTCCAACGGGCGGGCGGTCTCGACCTCGCGCGGGCGCACCCGGTGGCCGACCTGTGGCCGCGCCTCGCCGGTGCGCGCCTCGCCCGGATCGGGCGGCCGGTCCTGCTCCAGCATGCCCCGGGCGGACGGCACGCGCCGCCGCCGGGTTCGGGCCTCGCCATCGCCGCCCTCACCGACCACGGCGCCGGCGGCGGCGCCGGCATCGCCCATCGCCGCCTCGCCGAGGCGCTGGTCCTGTCGGGCCATCGCGTGACGCATCTGCGGCTGGCCGACGAGGCCGTTCCGGCGGGGGCCGAGTGGCAGGACAGCTTTCCCCGGACCGAGGCCGCCATCCGGGACGGCGCCTACGATCTCCTCCTCGCGGGCAACATCCACGGCGCGACCCGCCGGCCGACCGTCCTCGCGCGCCTCGCGCGGCACCTGCCGGTCGCCCTCGTGATGCACGACCTGTTTCCCCTGACCGGGCGCTGCGCGTTTCCGTGCGGATGCACCCTCATCGCGACGGGCTGCGATGCGCGCTGCCCGACCTCGACGCAGTATCCCCACCTCGCCCCGTCCCGGATCGCCGGAATCCATGGGGAGAAGCGGGCGCTGCTGACCGAGCCCGGCGGCCCCCTGCTCCTGGCGAACTCCGCCTGGACCCTGGCCTACACCCGGGCCTGCGCCCCGGCCGGCGCCGCGATCGCGCGCATCGATCTCGCCTTCCCCACGGGGGCGTTCCGGCCGGGGGACCGGGCGGCCCTGCGCCGGCGCCTCGGCCTGCCCGCCGACAGCGTGCTGGTAATGTTCGCCGCCGTCATCGCCGACGCCCCGGGCAAGGGCTTCGCGGACCTCGCCGCGAACCTGCGCCGGATCGCGCGGCCGGGCGTCGGCTTCGTCGCCGTGGGACGCCTCGACGACCCGGCCGCCCTCGGCCTGCCCGACCTCGTGGCCGTCGGGCCCATAGGCGACGAGGCCGGCCTGGCGGAGTGGTACAGCGCCTGCGACATCTACGTCACGGCGAGCCTCAACGAGACCCTCGGGCAGACGCCCGTGGAGGCCGGCCTGTGCGGAATTCCCACCGTCGCCTACCGGGCCTCCGGCCTGACCACGGCGGTGATCGACGGCGTCTCGGGCATCCTCGTGCCCCAGGTGCCCGGGGCCCTGGCGGATGACCTAGCGAAGCTCATCGACGACGCGCCCCTGCGCCGGCGCATGGGCGCCTACGCGCGCATCGCCCTGGAGAACCGGTTCAGCCACGCCTCGGCCGCCCTGCGGTTCAACGATGTCCTGATCGCCCGCGGCCTCCTGCCCGCCGCCTCCGGCGGACGCCTGCGCTTCTCCCCGGACCTGCTCGGCCGATTCGCCTTCGCGCGCGATCGCCACCCCGGCGAGAGCGGCACCGTGCCGGCCCCCTCCCCCGCCCCGATCCGGATGCTGCGCCGGGCCAAGCGCGCCGTTCTCGGCCGCGACCTGCCGCTCTGGCTCCGGCGCGGCCTCTACGTCAGCAGCCTTATCACGGGGCCCATGAGGCGCCTCCGATCATGAGACGCCACCGATGAGCACCGAAACCCCGCCGCGCCGGGTCTATCTCGACCAGACCAACCTGCGCGGCCACGTCACGGGCATCGAGCGGGTCGCCCTCGACCTGTTCGCCCCGGAGAACCTCGCGCCGCACGAGGTCCGGCCCGTGCGCAGCCGCAGCCTTCCCGGGATGGTGCTGGCCCAGCATATCGGCCTGCCGGCCCGGGCCCTCGGCGACCCCTCGGCCTTGTTCGTCTTCCCCGGCTTCCCCCCGGGGCCCCTGTCCGTGGCCCTGGGCGACCGCTGCATCGCCTACGTCCACGACACCTTCCTGCTGACCCGGCCCCAGGACCTGAGCTGGAAGAGCCGGCTCTACATGGCCCCGAGCTTCGCCTTCGCCATGCGCTTCGGGCGCCGCTTCCTCGTCAACTCCCGCACCACCGGCGAAGCCGTCCGTGACGTCTGCCGACCCGAGGCCCTCGTGGCCCTGCTGCGACCGGCCGTGCGCGACGTGTTCGGCCTCGCCGGACTGGCACGGAACGCGGCCTACGAACCGGCAAGCCCCCTGCGGCTCCTCGCCATCGGCACCATCGAGCCGCGCAAGGACTACCCGGCGGCCATCGCCATCGTGGCGGCCCTGAACGCCGCCGGCATTCCGGCGGAGCTGCACGTGGTCGGACGGATCGGCTGGGGGCGTCACGCCTTCCTCGACGCGCCGCCCGACTTCCTGACCCTGCACGGCTACGTCGACGACGCCGGCCTGCGGCGTTTGGCTGAAAGCTGTCACCTCCTGCTGTCCACATCGAAGGCCGAGGGCCTCGGCCTGCCGCTCCTCGAGGTCCAGCACGGCGGGCTGCCCGTCGTCGCCCCGGAGGGCGCGGTGTTCTCGGAGGTCCTGGGCTCCTCCGCACTGTTCATCGCACCGGACGATCCGGCGGCCTCGGCCCGGCGCATCGTCGAATGGGCGCGCACGCGGCTCCCCGAAGCGCCGGCGGCGTCGCGGGCCAATGTCGCGCGCTGGAACGGGCTCGCGGCGGGGGACGCCGCCCGCTTCCGTGCCTTCCTCGACCGGGGGCCGGCCGCCTACGCCCACGACCCGGACGGGGTGGTTCCGGCGCGCTGAGGCCGCCCGGGCCGGAATTCGGTCACCATACCGGCGTATCGTGCCCGTTGCGCACAGGAATCTGCGGGGGCGCCGGGGCCTCGATAGCGTCTTCTTATACCGCCGCGTCCCTAGTCTTTCCCGGTGATCGCGGCGGACCGCCCCGGGCGTTCCCGGGTTCCGGCCGTCCGGGTTCTCGTCGTCCCTGAGCCCGTCGCGGGCGGGGGACGACCGGGACGGGGGGCTGGCACGCCGACTGCGAATCACCCCGGATCCTCGTCGGCGAACGAGGTTTCTGTGCCGGATCGGCACAGGGCCCCGGATGAACGAGTGGGGCGCGGGGCGCGATTTCCCGGGGACGGGACGGTCGGGGGACGGGACAGATGTTCGACTTCGGGACGACGATGCGGGGCGAACCGATCGCGATGGAGCGCGCGTCCGCGACGCCCGACGTCGCCCTCATCCTGCGGCGGCTCTGGCGGGGCGCCGGCCTCATCGTGCTGTCCGGCGTGGTCGCGGTGGTCCTCGCGGTCGCCGGGCTCGGTCTCCTGAAGCCGACCTACACCTCGGTCCTCCAGATCCTCGTCGATCCGACGGATCTCGCCGTCATCGCCAACGACCTCAGCACCCGCTCGCCGCAGGCCGACAGCGGCGTTTCCATCGCCGAGAGCCAGGCGCGGGTGATCCAATCCGACAGCGTCCTGCGCCGGGTGGTGGAACGCCTCGATCTCACCGCGGACCCGGAATTCGTCCGCGAGCCCTCGACGAACCCCCTCGTCATCGGCGTGAAGGACCTCCTCGGGCTCGATCCGCCGGCGGCCAGCCGCGATCCCGTCAACATCGCCCTCGATACCCTGCGGACGAAGCTCGGCGTGCGCCGGGCGGAGCGGACCTTCGTCATCGACGTCTACGTCCAGACCCTCGATCCGGGGAAATCGGCGCGCATCGCCAACGCCATCGGCGACGCCTACTTCGCCGAGGAGGCCCGCGCCCGGACCGAGGCGGCGCGGCGCGCCTCCGACGCCCTCGGCGGCCGCCTCGTCAGCCTGCGGCGCGGGGTCGAAGAGGCCGAGGGCAAGGTGGTGAAGTACCGGGAATCGAACAAGCTCGTGACCACGAGCGGCCGCCTGCTCAGCGACCAGCAGTTGAGCGACCTCAACCAGCAGCTCGTCACCGCCACGATCCGCACGGCCGAGGCGCAGTCCCGCCTCGATCAGGCCAAGCGCATGCGCATGGGCGAGGCCGGCACGGCCCTGCCCGAGATGCTGCAATCCACCGAGATGCAGAACCTGCGGCAGGCCTACGCCACCCTGTCGCGCAACACCGCCGAACTCGCGACCCGGCTCGGCGAGCGCCACCCGGCCATGGCCGAGCAATACGCCCAGCAGCGCGACCTCCAGCGCCTGATCCAGCGCGAGAAGGAGCGGATCATCGACACCTCGCAGAAGGATTACGACCGGGCGTCGGCGAGCGAGGCGGCCGTGCGGAAGAGCCTCGAGCGGGCCAAGGTCGAGACCGCCGGAAACGACCGGGCCAATGTCGGCCTGCGCGAGCTCGAGCGCGAACTCGAATCGCGGCGCGGGGTCTACGAGACTTTCCTGAAGCGCGCGCGTGAGACCTCCGAGCAGGAGCGCCTCAACAGCTCCAACGTCCGGGTGATCTCGGCCGCCACCCCGGCCCGCCTGCGCAGCTGGCCGCCCTCGCCCAAGCTGGTGCTGCCCCTGGCCCTCCTCCTCGGCCTCGCCCTCGGCGCCGGCCTCGCCCTGATGCGCGGCGCCAGCCGCGAGCGCCGGGACGCGGTGACGCCGGTGCCCGCGCCCCTCGGCGCCCGGAGCTTTCGCGCCCTCGACGCCTGATCCCGTCTCCGCTCGACCGAGGCGGAGCCGTCAGGCCAGCCGCATGGTGGCGATGCCGGCGACGATGATGACGGCCGCCACGGCCCGGGCAGTGACCAGGGGCTCCTTGAGCAGCAGCACGGCGATGAGGGTGGCGAACAGCACGCTGGTCTCCCGCGTCGCCGCCACCAGGGCGATGGGCGCCACCGTCATCGCCCAGATGGCGATCCAGTAGGAGCCCAGCGCCAGGAGGCCGCCGCCGAGGCCCGGCACGGCGAGGCCGCGCGCGAGACCCAGGATGCCCCGGCCCCGGGTCCACAGGACGTAGAGCGGCAGCGGGACGGCATCGATGACGAAGAGCGCCGCCGCGTAGGCGTGCGGATCGTCGGCCGCCCGCGCCCCGAGCCCGTCCACCAGGGTGTAGCCGGAGATCAGAACGCCGGTGAGCAGGGCGAGGCCGAGGCCCGTCCGGCTCAGGGGCTTGGTACCGCCTTTGGCCAAAGCCATCAGGACGACGCCGGCGCACAGGACGACGATGCCGGCGGCGGCGAGCGGCGCCACCGCCTCGCGCA
>NZ_JAKSXV010000067.1 GCF_022829345.1 Methylobacterium sp. J-090
GGGGTGGTGAGCCGGGTCTCGGCGGACGTGACCACCGATCCGAAGACCGGCATGAGCCACTACACCGCCCGCATCCGCCTGCCGCCGGACCAGGCCGCCCGTCTCGGCGCCGTGCGCCTCATCCCCGGCATGCCGGTGGAAAGCTTCATGCAGCTCGGCGACCGCTCCGTGCTCAGCTACCTCGTCAAGCCGCTCTCCGATCAGATCGCTAAGGCATGGCGCGAGCGATGAAGAAGCTCGGACATTTCGAATGTCACCGCAGCAAAGGACAGAATACAAACCAAAACTTGAAAATACGAAACTATAGACCTATATAAACATCTTGATCTGATCTTAGGTCATACTTAATCGGCAATCATTCAAATTTCAGCATGCTTGTACGAATCTGAATTGAGATTTATCAAATTCTATATTATCTCAATATGGACTTATAACCAGTATTATCGGAGAAAATTATAATTTTATCAATTTACAAAACACAGTCGGTAAGTTGCTCCAGTAAAACCCGTCAAAGCCACTTGCGGTTGCTTTGGGCAGGAGAACCGGAAAATGACGACGATCACGACGAAGTGGGCCAGCGATTGGGCGCGCAATGCCGTGGGAGACAAGGCTGAAGTCTTTCTCGCCACCGCCCAAAGGGCCGCCAATGAATGGGCCAAGCATCTCCAGGGCGACCAGGACATCGTGATCGAGGTCGGGATCGGCAATGTCGGTGGCGCACGCTTCCACGCCAATGGCGGGCCGATCTATCATCACAATGGCTCGTGGTGGGAACAGCCAGCCATGACCAAGGCCCGTGATGGACGCGACATCAACGGCGCCATCTCGGACGGCCACGCGACGGTCGGTTTCGAAACCTGGGAGCACCTCTTCTACGATCCGAAGGTCGAGCATCACGTGCCCGGCCACCAGACGGATGCGTTCTCGCTATTCGTGCACGAAATCGGCCATGCCATCGGCTTCGTCGGCATTTCCTGGCAGAACGACCAGTGGGGCAACCCGATCTTCGATGGACCCAACGTCAGGGCGGTCGCCGGTGGACCCATCGGGATCGACGCGACCCGATCGCATATCTGGGGCGGCGCCAACGTCATGGATCCCTTTCTCGGCACGGGTGTCCGGGAATGGGTCTCGCCCCTCGACCTCGCCGTCCTCCAGGACCTCGGCATGCCGATCGCGTCCGAGCGGGCCGATACCATCGGGCTCGGCAGCGTCAACGACACGTTCTTCGCCTACGGCGGGGATGACCGGATCGATGGCGGCTGGGGGGACGACCGGATCGACGGCGGCGCCGGCAACGACACCCTGCTCGGCGGCGACGGGAACGACACGCTGATCGGCGGCGCCGGCGACGACATCCTCGAGGGCGGCGCGGGCCGGGATACGCTCGACGGCGGCGAAGGCACCGACCAGGCAAAGTTCTCCGGCAAGAGTTCGGACTACGTCGTGATCTACGACGCTTCGAGCGCCACGGGCGCGCTCAAGATCAAGCACCTCGCCACCGGCGACGTCGAAACCCTCACGGGGATCGAGACCGTGAAGATCGGCGACGATGCGCTCGACGCGAAGGGGCTGTTCGCCCACCTGCAGGGGCGCTTCGGTCCCGTCGCGGCCGGGTCGAAGACCGTGTTCGAGATGGCGTTGAACGCGGCCTCCGACAAGCCGTACGTCAATGACGTCCCCGAGATCGACGGCGCCTTCGTGGCGAGCGCCCTGGTGCGGTTCGACGACCTCGCCAGCGGCTTCTTCCAGCGCGTTTTCGACACCGGCAACGGGGCGTGGAGCGACAATGTCTGGCTCGGCCAGGTCGGCAGCGGCCGCGACATGGCGTTCGAGATCCTGGATGGGTCGACGACGCACCGGATCACGGCCAGGGACGCCATCGTCGAGGGCGTCGAGGCGCGCTGGACGGCCGCCGTGGACCCGAACGGCCGCATGAGCCTGTACAAGGACAACGTGCTCCTCGCCCAGGGCCAGGGCGCCGTGCCCCGGGACATCGCCCGCGCGAACGAATTCGTGGGCCAGTCCAACTGGTCCTGGGACACGAAACTCGTCGGCACCGTCCACGACCTGAGCTTCAAGGCGGACCCCTTCGCCGACATCGACGGGGCGTTCACCGCCACCGTGAAGGCGCGCTTCGACGACCTCGATGCCGGCGCCTGGCAGCGCGTCTACGATTTCGGCAACGGGCCCGATATCGACAGCGTGTGGCTGGGCCAAGTCGGCACCTCGAGCGACATGCAGTTCACGATCATCAACGGTAGCCAGGTCGGGCAGGTGGTGGCGAAGAACGCCATCGTGGAGGGCAAGGAGGCCACCTGGACGACCAGCGTCAACGAGGCGGGCTGGATGCGCCTGTTCAAAGATGGCGCGATCGTCGCCGAAGGGCAGGGCATCGTGCCGAAGGACGTCGACCGCGCCAATGAGTTCGTCGGCAAGTCGAACTGGTCGGACGTCAAGCCGCTGGTCGGCAAGGTGAGCGACCTGGAGATCACGCCGCACAAGGCCATTCCGGAGATCGACGGCGCCTTCAAGATGTTCGCCGAGGTCCGCTTCGACGACCTCGACAGCGGCTACTTCCAGCGCGTCTTCGACACCGGCAACGGCGCGGACAGCAACAACATCTGGCTCGGCCAGGACTGGAACGGCGACGACATGGTGTTCGAGATCCTCACCGGATCGACCAAGCACCGGATCACCGCGCCCGATACGATCGTGGAGGGCGAGATGGCGAAGTGGCAGGCCAGCGTGGACGAATCCGGCTACATGCGCCTCATGAAGAACAGCACGCTGGTGGCCGAGGGACAGGGCGCGGTTCCGCTGGATGTCCTGCGCACCAGCGACCTGATCGGCAAGTCCAACTGGTCGCATGACGGCGCCCTGGTGGGTCAGATCAACGAGCTGATCTTCATGTGACGCCCGTCTCGGGCGGGCGCCATCGATCCGAGCGCTTCCTGTCCGGGCGGGCCCCGCGCGGGTGAGGAAGCGGATCGGATCGGTGCCCCGTCTCCGTCGGGAAGCGGGTTTCCACCTGTCCGCCCCGTGCGGGACGCGTCTCGCACGGGCATCTCGCTCGGCCGTGTGCCGCGGGCGTGATGGGCCCCCGGGCCGCGCCCGGTCCGGTTGATCCGGCCCCCATAGCCTTGGTCTCTGTCGCCCGGACGGGGCGCGTCCGGTCCGGTCCGGCGATGCGAGGGGATCTGTTCGGGAGGGGGCAAGCCTGATAATTTCACGGGACTTTCCGGTAGACACGCCTCGGGGAACCGCGCGCCATGGGCCAGCCGTCGGCGAGGATCAGCGACCTGCATGTCTGCCCCATGGTGACGGGCATCGTCCCACATGTCGGCGGGCCGATCGTCCTCGGGTGCCCCACGGTCCTGATCGGGAGCCAGCCGGCGGCCCGGGTCGGGGATCTCGCCACCTGCGTCGGCCCGGTGGATTCCATCGTGAAGGGCTCGGCCACCGTGCTCATCGGCGGACAGCCCGCCGCGCGGATCGGCGACCTGACGGTCCATGGCGGCGTCATCACCACCGGCCTGCCGACGGTCCTGATCGGCGGATAGTCCGGCATCGGCCATCCTGCGGGCAAGGCTTGGCGCGCTTCACAGGCCTTGCGCGCCGCACGGTGCGCCGGGGCCCGCGTCAGGGGAACCGGGTCATGCCCTGCGCGCCGATCCAGGCGATGATGCCGTTCTCGAACCACATATAGGCCGGCTCGGTCCGCTTCATCACTTCGGTCTTGACGGCACGGCTGAGGCCGCACTTCTTGTCCATTTGATAGACCTTCTCGATCAGCTCCGCGGTCTCGCAGAGGAACAGCGGCGTCAAGGCCCCCTCGGTCGCCGCCGCCGCGGCCGCCGCACGGAACGACTTGAAGAAGCCGATCCCGACGATCGCCGCCGCCAGGCCGCATTGATACCGCTCGGCGGCGCTGCCCATCCGGGCGATGCCGATGCCCTTCTCGATCAAGGCGATCGACAGCTTCTCGGGCGTGATCTTCGCGCCCTTGGCGATCAGCTCGTAGGCGAAGGCGTACTGGTCCGCCAGGCCGCTGGCGACGTTGTCGTGGATGTCGGCCTTGATGAGGCCCCGCTTGAGCCCTTCCTTCGAGGCCTTCTTGATGATCTTGACGAAGACGTCCTTCGATACGTCGGAAACGGCCATCGGGTTCGAGTCTCGCAGGAGGAAAGGGATGCCCCGGTAACGGACCGCTCCGGGCCCGCGGTCGCCATCAGATCGCCGAGGCCACGGCCTCGAGGCCGAGCGCCCTGGCCCGGGCGCGGATACGGGCCTTCTGGTCCTCGCGCAGGACGCCGAGGAGGGGGCGCGCCGCCCAGTAGATCCGCATGGACACGCTGCTGCCGAAGGCGTCCTCGGCCTTGTGCCCGGCCTTCACCAGGGCGACCTGCTGCGCGCCGATCTCCTGGAGGAGCGCCTCCACGGGAGGCCAGTGCGGCGTCTGCTCCGGGGTCAGGCGCAGGGCGATCCGGATGCGCCTGACCTCGTCGGGCGTCAGCACGCCCTCCATGCGCGGATCGGCGCGGGGCCGCAGGACGGGGGCGGCGGTCAGGCGTGGCGGCTCCGGCGCCGCGCGGCGCAGGGGGGCTGGCGCGGGGGATGGGACTTGGGGCGGCTCCGAGGGCAGGGCCGCCATGTCCACACGGGGCGCGGTCCTGCGGGGCGGACCCGTGGGCCGTGCCGGCGGCACGACCGCCGCGTCGGTCTCCCGGGGCTCCGGGGCGGCGGATCGTGGCTCCGCCTCTCGCAGCGAAGGCTTCGGCGGCATGGAAGGGGCCGTCGCCCGCTCGGTGACGGGCTCCAGGGCCGGGGGCACCGGCGACGGCGTGCGCTCGATGAGGAGCGCTTCCCGCGGCAGGGTCGGTGGAGTGGCGGCCGGGGTCAGGCCGGTGACGATGGCGAAGGCGCCGGCCGCCACCGCCGCCGCGAAGGCCAGGGCGAGGCCCGCCGACAGGGCGATGGACCTCCAGCGCGTGGTGAGCCTCATGGTGCGCCTCCCGATGCAAATCCGCCGACATGAGGGACGTGGTCATCGCCCACGCGGCCCCTCGCCCATTCCCTTTCCGTCGCCCGTGCCTTTTCCGTCACCCATGCCCTTCACGGTTCGGTAGCGGTCCAGCCTCAGGGAGATCATCGTCTCGAACTTCCCATGCACCTGAGCCACCGACAGGCTCTTCGAGGCGCCCTCGCCCCCGGCGCCGTAGAAGATCGACTTGTTGGCCGCCGCCGGGCGCGGCAGGAGCTCGGCCGCCACCGTCTCGGGCTTGCGCGCCATCTGGGCGATGAAGCGCTCGGCCCCGTCGGGGCCGAGGAAATGGACGAGGTAGACCTCGCCGCCGGTGAGGTTGCGGCCGATGCGCTGGGCGATCCGGCCGCTGTCGCGCTTCAGCATCTCGGCGGCCATCACCGCCGACAGGTAGGCGTCGCGCCGGAGGTCGAGCACCTCCGTGCGCTCGGCCGGCGTGAGGTCGCGCTCGCGCATCAGCCGCGCCTGCGCGTCCATCCCGTGCTGCGGGCCGAACTCGCGCACGACGCCGAGCCAGGTCTTCTCGATGAACTGGAACAGGCCGGAGGCCGAGGAGGTGGCGGCCTGGACCTCGGTCTTGAAGCTCGATTCCTTGTCGGCGATGGCCATGAGCAGGACCGGGTCCATGCTGACCACCCGCGCGGCGCGCATGATCTTCTCGACGAGGTGACGCCGGATCTGCATCGGCCCGAACACCAGCAACTCGTCGGGGTTGCGCGGCCCCTTGGCCTCGAGCTCGCGGGCCAGCGACGTGTAGGCGGCGAGCTCCGGCCGGTCGCGCCCACCCGCCCGGGCCGCGGCGGCGTTGCCGTCGAGGAGCGACTTGCCGAGGCCGACCGAGAGCCGGACGGCCGGGATCGCCGCCGGGGGCGCCGCGGCGCGCTGCGCCGGTCCCGGGCCGGCCGGGGTGATGCGGATGGCGGAGGCGAGGGAGGCGGAGGGGTCGGCATCGACGTCGGTGACGTCGTAGAGCTGCGCCGCCACCTCGGCGGAGACCAGGATGACGGGCTTGTCCTCGCCGAGCGACAGGATCACCGTGGCCTGCGCCAGCTCGGCATCGGGCTCGGGCGGAGCCGGGGCCATCAGCCAGCCCACCCCCGCGCCGACGAGCATGAACCCGCCGAGGGCGGCGGCCACGCCGAGCGGCCGGCCCTCGATCTGCGGCAGGGCGATCACGGAGCGCAGGGTCTGCCACAGGGTCTCGCGCTCGGACGGATGCGCGGACGTTCCTCGATTCAGGGGGGCGCCGCGCGTTTCGGGAGCCCCTGCGGCTTCGTTCAGGCGCTCCGCCACGAAGGCGGCGATGCCGGCCGCGAGGGCGCGCTCGGTGGGTGCGGCCTCCGGCGCGGTCATCCGGGCCACCGCCTCCGCCAGGGGCCCGGCGACCTGCCGGCTCAGGCCGAGGCCGCGGCGCAGGAAGCGGGCGCTCACCGGCGCCCGCGCCGCCTGGTGGATCGCCCAGAACCAGACCGGCAGGGGCGGCTGGGGCCGGGCGAACGGCGTCCCCTGGCAGGGAAAGGTCTTCAGCCCGCAGGCGCGGCAGGAGAATGCCCGGTTCCGCGCCTCGCGCCGATGGCCGGCGCGCGCGTCGCAGGCGCGGCAGGGCGCGTCGCCCATCCGCAGTGTCATCAGGGCATCGAGGCAATCGGCCTCCGAAAGAGCGGCGGGCGGGAGCCGCATGCCTCACCCTCCCACCTTGACGTAGCGCACGGCGAGGCCGACGGGCGAGCCGGGACGGGTCGCCTCGTCGGCGAGCTGGCGGAACACCGCCTCGGTGCGCAGGCCGCGGCGCTCGGCGAGGAAGGGCAGGGCCGCCGGGCTCGACACGGCCACGAGCAGCTGCCCCCGCACCGCCGCGGCGGCCGGCGTTTCCAACCGAACGGCGAAGCTCGCCTTCCGGCCCTTGCGCGTGAGGTGGGCCGCGAGGTTGTGGGCCCCCCCCTCCCCGTCGAGCAGCAGCAGGGTGACGTCGGCGTCCTCGCCGAGCTCGATGGCGCCCCGCAGCTCCTCGCCGCTGCGCATGACGTCCCGCTCCAGGGTGAGCTTGGGCGCGTGGGCCCGGGTCAGCACGGCCGGATGCGCCAGCACGTCGACGGCCGGGCATTGCGGCGCGTCGATTTGCCGGAGCTGGATTCGGGGCTCGAAGCCGAGATCCGCCGTGAAGGCGGTGTCGAAGGCCGCGAACGGCGCGCGGGCCGCCCCGTAGGCCTCGATCACCGCCTCCCGCGCGCTCACCGTGAGGGGGTTCAGGTAGAAGCACGATCCGCCCCGATAGCCGCGGATATAGGCGGCGACCTGCTCCATGCTCGGGGCGGGTTTCGGGGCGGGCTTCGTCTCCGGATTTGGCGGCGCGGGCCGCAAGGTATCGGGCGGCGAATCGGGTTTGTCCGCACGGGGCGGGGCGGTGGGCGGCTTGGGAGGCTCGGGTGCGGGCGGGGTCGGCGGTGGGACGGACGGCTCGGCCGGGCGCGTCTCCAGCGGCGTCTCCGCCTGTTTCCGGGGCGGGTCCGGCGGTGGATCGGGCCGGGGAACCGGCCGCTCGTCCAGGATCACGTCCGGCGCGAAGACGGGACCGCCCGGATCGGACCCGAAGCCCAGGAACGCCAACCCGCCGGCGGCCAGCACGCAGGCGACGAGCCCGGCGGCAAAGGCGAGGGGCCGCCGGCGCAGGGGCAGGCGTTCCACCGCCTTCGGGGGGGGCGCGGCGACGCGGGGCGGATCGGCCGGCGGCGGCGACCAGGCCGCCACCTCGGCCATGCTGGCGGGCCGCCGCGCCGGGTCCGGATCGAGCATCGCCTCGAGGAGGGGGCGCAGGCGCGGATCGACGCCGGACAGGTCGGGGACCGACGCGCGCCGGACGATCACGTCGGCGGGGCTTGTACCCATGTCGATGCCGCGCCCGAGGCTCGCCTCCGCCAGGACGAGGCCGAGGCTGTAGATGTCCGAGCGGGCCGTGACCGCGCCGCCCTGGAGCCCGAGCTGCTCGGGCGAGACGTGGCTGTACTTGCCGGCAAAGCCGTCGCCGATCACGGTCTGGCCGCCGAGGGAGGAGCGCGCGATGCCGAAATCGATGATCTTGGCCCGGCCCGGGTCGCCGGCCGGCAGGATGACGTTGTCCGGCGTGACGTCGCGGTGGACGATCCCGGCCCGGTGGGCCACCTCCAGCCCCGAGGCGAGGCGCCGGCGCAGGATGTCGAGGGCTTCGTAGGGCAGCGGGCCGCGCCGGAACAGCTCCGCGAGGGCGATGCCCTCCACGAACTCCATGGCGAGGTAGGGCAGGTTCAGGACGCGGTCGATGGAGAACACGTAGTAGCGGATGATGGCTTCGTGATGCAGGTTGTGGAGGGCGGAGGCCTCCTTGCGGAACAGGGCCAGGGCCGGGCCGCTCCCGGCAAGGTCGGGCCGGATCGTCTTGATGGCGACGACGTCCCCGGTCTCGATGGCGTGGCCGCGGTAGATCTCGCCCATGCCGCCGACGGCGATGAGGCTCTCGATCTCGTAGAGCTCGTTGAGGCGCGTGCCCGCCGGGATGTGCGGGCGCGGATCGAACACCGTCGGCCCGGTCATGGCGCGCCTCCGCCGGCGGGTGGGGGATTGGGCGGAACGACCACCGTCTCGGAGGCGCGCCGCGTGGGCGCGGCCGTGCGCGCGGCCCCGGGCGCCACGCCCGAGCGCAGCACCACCACCGTCACGTTGTCGGCGGCGTCCCGCCGGAGGGTCATCGCCAGGAGCGCGTCGCAGGCGGCCTGGGGGGCGTTGGCCAGGACGCAGGCCAGGATCTCGGCATCGTCCACGTCGCCGACGAGGCCGTCGGAGCAGAGGATGAACACGTCCCCGTCGACCAGGGTGCCGTGCTCGAGTTCGAGCTCCGGGTCCGGCCGCGCGCCCACCGCCTTGGTGATCACGTTCCGGCGCGGCCAGACCTTGGCCTCCTCGGGCGAGAGGATGCCCTTCTCCACGAGGTCGCGGGCCTCCGTGTGGTCGCGCGAGAGCTGCGCGATGGCGCCGTCGCGCACGCGGTAGACCCGGCTGTCGCCGGACCAGACGCAGGCGAAATGGCTGTCGAAGGTGAGGAGAACGGCCAGCGTCGATCCGATGGTCGCGCCCCTGGCCCGCCCGAGGGACCACAGAGTCGCGTTGGCCCGCAGCACCCGGTCTTCCAGCCGCGCCAGGAGGTCGGGCGCCGACACGGCCGCCCCGATGGAGCCCAGCGCCTCCACCAGGGTGGCGCTGGCGAGCGCGCCGTCCTCGTGGCCGCCCATCCCGTCGGCGACGGCGAAGACGCCGAATTCAGGCGCGGCGAAGTAGCGGTCCTCGTTCTGGCTGCGGACCTTGCCCGCATGGGTCGCGCAGCCGAACTCGATGGGTGCCGGGTTGCCCTTGCCGGCATCGACAGGATGGGGATCGACAGGATGGGTCATGGTGCCCCCCCCTCGAACACGCCCGTGAGCATCCCGGCGAACAGGTCCGGCGCCGGCAGGCCCAGGCAGGCGGCGGCGCGCGGCGGGAACCCCTCGCCGCCGGCCGTCCACCAGTACGACATCCCGGCATGGACCCGGCCGCGGTCGATGGGGCGCAGGGCGGCCATCACCCGCGCGAAGGCCCCGGCCTCCGCCAGGGCGATCAGCGTCCCGTCCCGGGCGCGGGTGGCCCCCGCCTCCGCCGGATCGGGCCCCGCGCCCGCGGGCCCCGGAAGGCGCGCCGCCGCCTCGGTCAGGTCCTCGAAACGGGTCTCCTCCGCCAGGGCCGAGAGCAGCACCCGTTCGGCCTGCCCGAACCAGTCGTCGAAGGCGTCGTATTCGGGCGGAGCGACGGGGTCGTCCGCCGCCGCCCGGTCGAACAGGGTCAGGGGAAAGTAGCGGCCGATGCCGTCCACCGAGGGCATGAACGCGCCGAGCACCGGCGCGCCGCAGAGTCCCGCGCCGAGCCAGAACCGCCAGATCGGCGCCCGCAGGAACGCCGCCTGCCAGTCGCGCCCCAGGGCGAGGCGGCTCGCCGAGAGGCCGGCCTGCATCCACGGCTCGAAGGCGCCGAGGAACCCGCGCGAGGCGCCGACGGCGACGAAGTCGCGCTTGGCCGGCAGCTTTCCGTAGAGGCCCGAGGGCATGGCGTCAGATCCCGTTCGGACAGCGGAACTCGCGCAGGGCCTGGAGCGCGAGCGGATTCTGGGCGGTGGCGGCGGTGAACCGGTACGACAGCTCGCGGCCCGCTGCGGCGAGGGTGACCACCACCGCGTCGCCCTGCTTCAGGACCGAGCCGGAATCGACGAGGCGGAACAGCGACCAGGTCCCGGTCTTCTCCGCGAGGGTGGTGGGCGCGGTGCCGCCGCCGAAGAAGCCCGCCGGCGTGCCCTCGATGACGATGGAGGTCCGCGCCGGGCTCGCGGGGCCCGGCCACGTCACCGTGGACGGCGTGTTCACCCCCTGCTGGGTCACCACCGCGCTGCCGTTGACGTCGAGCTTCGCCCGCACCGCGTCGCCCGAGAGGGTGAGGGGCGCCACCGCGAAGGTCACCAGCGGCATGTTGCCCCCCGTCGAGAAGAACGCGTCGCGGATCTCGGCCGCGCGCTGGAACTCGCGCAGGGTCGCGGCCGAGAGCCCGCGCGCCACCTGATCGTCCGGCCGCCACGCCCATTGCGGGCGCGAGCGGTCCGTGCGCGACGCGAGGTTCTGGGTGAAGAAGCGGTCGAACACGCCGTTGGGCGCGAACAGCTTGGCGAAGTCCGCCGCCGGAATCTCGCGCTCGCTCGTCCGGATGAAGGGGTAGCGGTTGGCGGCGACCTGCTGGCATTCGCGGATCACCTGATCGGTCAGGGCCTGGGCGATCTGCGACACGGCGGCCCCCGCGGCGTTGCCCTCGAACTCGTTGGCCACCTGCCGGATCATCGGCTCGAACGGCGCGGGGAAGCGCGCGGCCAGGGAGCGCAGGGCGCGCGTCTGCGTCACCAGGGTGGCGTTGGCCGGCTCGGCCTGATTGGGGTTGGTCGCCTCGATGGCCGCGTTCTTGATCTCGTTGAGGGTCGTGATCAGCACGTCGATGGTGCGGCGGCCGGCCTCGCCCTCCAGCAGCAGGTGGAACGGGCGGAACGCCGCTTCGATGTTGGCGCCCGGCGCCTCGTTGGCGGGCGCCGCGTACCGGTCCCCGGCGGCACTCGGACCGCCCTCCAGGGCGATGCGCCCGAGGGCTGAGGCCGCGCCGGCGGCGGCCCCCGGCAGGATCGCCCCGGCCCTGGATTCGGCCTCCTTCGCCGCGCCGGCGGCCAGGACGGTCTTGATCCTGGCCGTTCGCGGATCGGTGCCGTCGCCGGGCTTGGCCGGCCGCTCGCGGGTGAGCCGCGTCTCGTCACGCAGGGATTCGAGGAGCTGGCGCAGGGGCGAGGTCGGGGCGGCGATGGCCTGGAGCGCCACGTAGCGCGGCTTGTCGGCGGCGAGCGAACGCAGCTTGAGCTTGCCCAGGGCCTGCATCCAGGCGGGCTGGAAATCGCGGGCGTAGAGCTTGAGCAGGTCGGCGAAGAGCGAGCCGTACTGCGCGGTGTAGGCCTGCTGGCGTCCGGCCTCGCCCAGCACCCAGCGGTCGCGCTCGGCCGCCTCGGCGACATCGCCGAAGCGGTCGATGAAGGCCTGGAAGAAGCCGTCGTAGGTGAAGAAGAACGGCACCCGCAGGGTGTCGAGGCCGGCCCCGCCCGGCGCGTCGAAGACGAGGCCGGAATCGGGGCCGCCGGCGCGGGCCACGGTCCAGTCCCGCGCCGTGGCCGACCGGGCCTGGGACTTCAGCAGCTCGTAGGCGCGCTCGGCGACGCTGAGGCGGGCGAGTGTCCGCTGGCTGTCCTCTACCAGGGATTGGTTGATCGAGACGAGGGGCGGGGTGCCGTCGTCGAGGTCGAGCATCGCCGTGAGATGATCTTCGAGGAGCTGGCGCCCCCGCGCGAAGCCGGCGCCGGGGTAGAGGTTCTCGGCCCAGTCGCGCCGCATCCACTGCACCACGAGGTCGCGGTCGAGGGGCGCGTCCGGGCGGCCGCCGAGCATGAGGTAGACCTTGAGCCCCTCGTAGACGAAGCTCGTGTTGGCGCGGTTGGCCTCGAGCTGCTCCTCCAGGCGGAAGATCAGGCGCGGCCGGAACAGGCGCTCGAGCCCGGCGCGATAACTCGTCTCGGCCGCCGAGCCGAGGCGCGGCCGCTGGCTCAGGCCGAAGGTGGCGAGCACCGGCGCGCCCTCGTCCCGGCCGGCGAAGCCCGCCGGCAGGTAGCGCAGGGTGTTGAGCAGGGGCAGGACCTTGGAGAAGTTGCGGTCCGAGACCACCGGCTCGCGCAGGGTCTCCGCCGCCTCGCCGCGGTACTTGCCCAGCAGGGTGTTGCTGAGGCCGATCAGCTGCTCGTTGCGCAGGTAGCTCGTCCACCACAGGCCCACCATCACGGCGGAGGCGAGGGCGAGGCCGCCGAACGCGGCAAGCCGCAGCACGTTGGCGCGCCGCAGGGCCGCCTGGTTGGTGGAGACCCAGCCCGCCTCGCCGATCACCACCTTCCGCAGGAGGTCGCCGAGGAAGAAGCTGCGGCCCCGGCCCGAATAGACCGCGGCGTCCACGTCCTGCGCACCGAAGCTGCGCGACAGGGCGCCGATGAGCTGGTCGATGGGCGTGCCCGCCTGGGTGCCGGAGGTGAAGTAGAACCCGCGCAGGGTCGCGTTGACGTGGAACCGGCTCGGCTCGAACACGCGGTCGAGGAACGCGGCGATCTTCGGGCGCGTCGCCGCCATCTGACTGGGGAAGCCGAACAGCACCACCCGCGCCGTCGGCACCGGCTCGTCCTGCAGCCGGTCGGGCAGCCAGTCGTTGAGCCGCTCGATCAGGGCGTCGAACTCGCCCGGCACCTCGCCGATCATGTTCCGGGTCTTGTCGGCGGTCTGGAAGGTGTGGCCCCAGACCATCTGCCGGTCCGTCTCGGAGAGGTGGCCGAAGAACTCCATGAAGCCGGCCACGAGGTCGGCCTTGGTGAACAGGGCGTAGACCGGGAAATCCACCTTGAGCCGGTCGTGCAGCTCGACGAGGCGCTTGCGGATGGCGTCCGCATGGGCCGCGATGGTCTCGGGCGTGCCTGTGAGCAGGTCCTCCAGGCTGATCGCCACGATCACGCCGTTGATCGGCTGTTTCGGCCGGTTCACCCGGAGGAGGTCGAGGAAGGAGAGCCAGCTCGCCCGGTCGCCCTTCGGGTCGGAATCCTGCGTGGTGTAGCGCCCGGCCGTGTCGATGAGCACGGCGTCCTCGGTGAACCACCAGTCGCAGTAGCGGGTGCCGCCGAGTCCGGCGACGGCCTCCGGCGTGCGGCCCCGGCTCAACGGGAACTTGAGCCCGGAATTCACCAGGGCCGTGGTCTTGCCCGCCCCCGGCGGCCCGATGATGATGTACCAGGGCAGGTCGTAGAGGGCGTCGCCCTTGGGGCCGCGCGCCTTGCGCAGGGTGGCGAGCGCGTCGGTCATGCCCGCCTTCAGGGTCTCGCCGTCGTCCTGGACGGCCTCCGCCTCGCTCAGGCCCGCCCGGAGCGCGCGGGCGGCGCGATGGCGGCGGTACAGGCTCCAGCCGATGGCGCCGGCGGCGGCCAGGAACACCGCGAGGCACAGGCCGGCGCGGACCCCGGTCGCCTCGAACGGCCGCACGTCGCCGAACCCGACGAGGGGGCCGGCCCACCAGATGAGGGCCATGATCGCCAGGGCGCCCAAAGCCGGAGCGCCGAGGCGGAGCCACCACCAGCCCGTCATCGGCGGCCCCCCGGCTCATATGATACCAACCGGCCATGAGGCTTCCTCATCGCCGGTTGCCCGCGCGACGGCGCGGCGGCTTTCGTCAGCCGGACGCGTCGATCTCGACCATGGGTCGAGATCGACGCAGATTGGTGTGCGGCGGGGATGGTGCGCATCCTAGCGGCTCCGCGACACGATGATCTCGACACGCCGGTTGCGGGCGCGCCCCTCGACGGTCTTGTTCGACGTGACCGGGACGTCGGCGCCCTTGCCCTCGATCTCGACGCGGTCCGGCTTCGACAGGCCGGCCTTCACGATCTTCGCCACCGCCCTGGCCCGCTCCAGCGAGAGCTGGAAGTTCGACGGGAACCGCACCGTGCGGATCGGCGCGCTGTCGGTGTGGCCGACCACCCGCACGGTGCCGGCCTCCCGCTCGACGAGGCCGCCGACCCGCTGGAGCATCGCCTGGAAGGCCGGCTTCACGCTGGCGTCGCCGGGGGCGAACAGGGCAGAGGCGAGGCGGATGACGACCTGTCCGCCGTTCTCCACCACGGTGAGGGACTGATCCGCGATGTCGGCGCGCAGGGCGTTCTGGATCTGGCCGGCCTGGCTGTCGGGCGGGGGCGGCGGAGGCGGGGGGGGCGGGGCGTGGACCCGGCGCTGGATTCCGATCTCCGTGTCGGGATGGACGGTGACGAGGGCGGTGGCCGCGGCGTCCGCGCTGCCCGCGAGCAGCATCCGCAGCAGGAGGAAGAAGCCGAGCAGCAGCACGCCGACCACGGCGCCCACCGCCCAGAGCGGCGTCCTGTACCCGAAGGTCTCGGTGGCGATCGCCTGCCCCTGCCAGCGCGGCGACACCTCGCGGTCGGACTGGCGGGTGCGGCGCAGGAGTTCGTAGAGGTTGCGCTGGATCTGCTGGAGCGTCGCGGCACCGCTGGCCGAGGTCCGGTGGACCCCCTGGAAGCCCACGGCGAGGCAGGCGTGGAGCAGTTCCAGCAGGTCGTAGTTCCCCACCGGATCGACCTTGGCCCGGTCGAGTTCGGCAAAGAAGCGCACCCCGCCGGTGCGCTCGCCGAAGAAGCGGCTGAGCATGCTGTACTGGGCCCAGACGTGGCGCTCCTCGGCCGGGATGTTCTGGACGATGTCGTCGGCCGTGGCGCAGACGATGTACTGGGCCGAGCGGGCCTGCTCGGCCGGGACGCCGGACGCGCGGGTATCGGCCTCGAAATCCTCGATGCTGGCGGCGACCTGCTCCATCAGGTTGGCGAAGGAGGCGTGCGAGAGCTGCACCCGCAGGCGCCCGAGCAGGAGCAGCAGCGGCCCGGCCGCCCTGAGGTAGGGGTTGCGGTTGGGCGCCACCACCACGTCGCGCTTCATCACCAGGGCGCGGGCGCGCTCGCCCGGGGGCGGCGCCACCGGGGGCGGCGGGGCGGCGGGGCCGCCGAGATCGGAGGTCGCCCAGTCGTCCTGATCGGGCGCGGATGGCGCGGGCGTGCGCCGCGGCGGCGTCGAGGCCGGAGACTGGGGCGGCATTCGCGCGGGCGACTCGGGCGCCGGGCGCAGGCGCCCGCCGGGGTCCGGCACGATGATGGTGCGGTCGTTGCGGCCGAACGGATCGCTCATGGTGCGCGGCCCGTTCGCGGGCGGCCGGTCCCGGTCGGCCGGGTCGTGTCGGGGGAGCCGCTCATCGGCGCCCCTCCAGCACGGCCCACAGCTCCAGTTCGAGCTGTGGCCAGTCGCCCGAGAAGTGCATCCCGATGGAACTCGCCACGCTGAAGTCCGGCCACAGCGACGATTGCCGGTCGAGCAGGAAGTAGACGTGGTCGGCGATGGCGCGAATCTGCGGCGGCGGGGCCGGCAGGTGCACGAGGGGCACGCCCGGCAGGTGGGCGTGGACGATCTCATTCATCTTGGTGTTGGGCCCGATCTTGAACAGGTTCGGGAACTGCGCCTGGATTTCCGTGAGGGGCCGCAGGGCCGAGACCTCCAGCACCAGGCTGGCGTTCCGGAACAGGTTGCGGTCGCGGATCATCGACACGAAGGCGTTGGGCGCCCGCTCGATGATCTCCAGGCGGATCGCGCGCCGGCCGAGCTGGGCGCTGAGGAAGTCCTGGATGTCGCGCACCACGGGCGTGAACGTGGTCTCGAGGTCGTCGTGGTCGTAGGCCGCGTAGGTCCGGGCCCGCCGGTCGGCGGTGGTGAAGGTCGCGAGCTCGCCCGCCATCCGCAGCAGCTCCTCGTAGAGGCGCTCCGGGTGGATGAACCGCGACTGATGGAAATGCCGCAGGACCGGGATGTGCCGGTTCAGGAGTTGCAGGATGAAGTAATCCGCGCTCTGCAGCCCGCCGCCGGCCGTAGGGTCGGCGGCGTAGCGCGCCAGTTCCTCGAGCTTGTTCTCGACCCAGCCGATGACGCGCTCGATCCAGCCCTGGACCACCGGATGCGTCGCGCAGGTGAGGACCGGCGGCGCGAACGTCTCGTCGAACACGATGTTGCGGTCGCGCACCTCGACGATGCGCCCGATGGGCAGGCTGACATAGCCGGGCTTGGCCGTCTTGCGCAGCTCGAAGGCGAGGCGCGGGAAGGCGACGTCGATCTCCTCCTCGATCCGCAGGGCCGACGTCGAGTCGATGAGCTGCTCGACCCCGGGGATGTAGCGGCTGGCGCTCTCGGCGTCGGCGGCCTCCACCTCGCGGGTGTTGGCCGCCCCGATGGGCATGGAGAGCCAGACCAGCATCTTGCCGGCCCCCTCCGGCACGTCGATGGGCGGCGGCAGCGGCGAATCGGCGGGAATGTCGAACGGCGTCCCGTCGGGCATGATCCCGGTGGCGCGCCGCACGGAGAACTTGCTCTGCTGCGCCAGGTCGCGGTCGATCTCGATGGAGGAGAAGCCCCACGGATAGGGCGTCACGTGGCGCACCCGGCTCTCGACGAGGGCCTCGAGATAGCGGTCGCTCTGCTGGAGATGGTGAGGCCGCAGGAACAGGCCCTCGGACCAGACGACCTTGCTCTTCCAGGACATCCCCGCCCGCTCTCCCGCCCTGGACGTCATCGGGAGGGCGCGGCCGCGACGGCGGTCGCTCCCGCGCCGCGGCGTTCCGCCCCTCCCGAAAGGCATACTGGTTTTTCTTGGTCTGGCCAACGCCCATCCAAGGATGATCCAAGGGAAGACCTTCCCAAAACGAAATCTCCCCGTGGGCAACGATCGCGAGGCCGGCGGGGCGGGCGCGCGCCGACAGATGAGCGCAAGCAGAACCCATCGCCGTCCGGCGTCAGCGGCCCCGGTCGTAGCAATCGGCGAAGTAGATCATGAAGGCGTCGATCATGCCGTCCTCGTGCTGCGCCGTGAGGGCGTCCCAGCGCGTCGCGTAGAGGTCCCACAATCGGGCCTTGCGCGAGCCGAGCAGGCCCGCGAGTCCGCGGTCGCCCTCGTCGGACGCCGCGATGGCGTCGGGGTCGAGGTCGTCCATGAGCAGCCGGAGCGCGTTCTGCATGGCCGAGTAGGTCTTGATCTGGTGGGTCTTGAGGTCGCGAAACCCCGTCTCCAGGGCGCGGCGCGCGTCGAGATAGCCGCCGGAGGGGCGCCCGAGCATGATCCGCAGGGCGTCGTCCACCGTGGGAGCGAATTTCAGCGGGTTGTTGTCCAGGGCCTGGATCATGGTCTGGCTGGTGGCGCGGGCGGCGCGCTTGGTCTCGGCCCGGGCGGCCAGCAACTGCTTCACGCCCTCCGCCGCGAGCCGGACCAGGGCCCCCGCCTCCTCGGCGAGGTCGCCCGGGTCCCGCCACGCCACCACCTCGGGCGCGAGGCCGGCCCCCTTGGCGAACCGGGCCACGAGGGCCTCGGCGTCGGCCGTAACGACGGGAGCGGGCGGGCGCGCCGTCACCGATGCCGGCGGCCGGCCGTCCCCGAAGCCGCCGGCGGCCGGTTCCGACGCGCTCCAATCGGGGGGCGGCCGGCTCCCGGCCCGCGGCGCGTCCCCCCCGGGGGCGGGGGGAGGCGACGGCCCATCGCTCCACGGCGCGGCGGCGGGCGGGGGACGGCGCGGCGCCGGCATCGGCGGCGGCGCGGGCGGTGGCGGCGGCGGCGTGGCGGCGGCCCAGGCCATGTCCCGGTTCGCGTCCTCGCCTCTGTCCTGGCTCGTGTCCCGGATCATCTCCCCGGCCGGCGCGGGGCGGGGTGGCGGAGCCTGGAACGCGGCGGGCGGCATCGCCTCGGCCACGTCCACCGCCCAGTCGATGAAATCGGGCTGGACCGGCCGGGCCTGGCCGCGCGGTTTGAGATCGCGGCGCGCGATCGGGGGCGGCGCGTCGCCGGACACGTCCCAGTAATCGCCCGCGGCACCGGGGGGCGCCCCGGGGAGGTCGGCGGTTGGGGCCTCCTCGCCGTCGATGCGGGCGACGATGAGGTAGTGCCCGATCTGGATGCGGTCGCCGTCCTTGAGGCGGTGGGTGCCCTGAATCCGCTGCGGGTTGCGGTTGAGGTAGACCCCGTTGCGGGAGACGTCGTTGATCCAGTAGGCGCCGTCCCGGTGGCGAACCTCGGCGTGCTTGCCGGAGATGAGCCGCTCGGTGTCGGGCAGGGTCCAGTCGAGGTACTGGTCCCGCCCGATGTCGATGCCGCGGCGCCCGGTGACGGCGATGGAGAGCGGGCCGCCATCGGGCAGGGACCCGTGGTTCTCGATCGTCAGGTGCAGCGTCATCGTCCCAGGACCTCCCTCTCGTGTTCCTCGCTCTCGTGTTCCTCGCTCTCGAGATCCGCGTGTTCCGGGCCCGCCCGGTCCCCCGTCACGTCCCGGTCCCCGCCTGCATCAGGCGCGCGCCGGCATCGACGCAGAGCTGGAGGCGGCTCGCCCGCTCGCGCGCGGTCACCGTCGCGAGGGCGACGAGGATGCCCGTGCGGGCCGCCTTCGGGGTCATCTCGGGCGTCGCCATCACCACCACCTGACCCGGCGCCACGTTGCCGCCGGACCACGCCGCCGCGAGGGCGACCCAGGTGGTGGCGAGCCGCCGGTCCGAGGCCATCCCGAGGCGCAGGGCCTCGCGCCGCCGCAGGTCCTCGGGGTCGCGGACCCAGCTCTCCGCGGCGAGCAGCATCGCATCCTCCCCGCCGTTGGCGATCCGGCCGAGCAGGCGCACGCTCTGGGCCGCCCACCACACCGCCTCGCGGCGGCCGAGGGCGTAGGCGAGGAAGGTGACGGCGTCCTCCGGCGTATCGCTCCGCCGCAGGGCGTCGAGGAAGGCCGCGGGCGCCTCCGGGGTGGGCGCGGCGCGGATGTCGTCGCGGGCGCTCGGGAAGGCGTCGAACACCTCCAGGGCCGTCGTGAAGCGCAGGCGGGACATGACGGCGCTCAGTTGATCTTGATCAGGGGCGCTTGCTGCTCGATCAGCGCCGTGCCCTGGACCTTGATCTCGCCGGCCTCGATCTTGATCGAGGACGGCGTCATCGTGACCTTGCTGGCGCCCACCTCGATCACGATCTGCGTCCCGGCCTTGATGTGGATCTTCTCGGCGATGTCGACGTTCCAGTCGCCGCTCTCGACCTTCAGCTTCTCGTCGCCGTTCTTCAGGGTGGTGGAGCGCGACGGCTTTCCCTGCGGCGTCTCGAAGGCGACCCCGATCTCGCGGGTCTCGGCGTTGCGCACCACCGCATCGAGGTCCTTCTCGGCCCGCAGGGCGATGGCCTCCGAGGATTTCTTGTCGTCGAAGGTGAGCTTGTTGTGGCCGCCATGGCCCTTGGTCGAATCCGATTTGAAGCCCGAGACGGTCTTCTCGTCGGGCAGCTTGAAGGGATGGGGGTAATCCTTGTTGTAGACCGTGCCGACCACGAGGGGCTGATCGGGATCGCCCTCCAGGAACTCGACCACCACCTCCTGGCCCACCCGCGGGATGACCTGCCAGCCCCAGGACTTGCCGGACCATTGCTGGGCCACGCGCACGGGCCGGGAGATCCGGTCCTTGTCGCGGTTCCAGTGGAACTGCACGAAGATCCGGCCCTCCTCGTCGACGTCGATCTCCTCGCTCTCCTTGCCCTTGCGGGTCACCACCAGGGCGGTCTGGGGGCCGTGGACCAGGGGCCGGGCCGTGACGAAGGGCGCCCGGAACGGCCGGTCCGCCGGCTGCAACTCGTAGAGGCCGGCATAGAGCGGCACCGTTCCGGCGCCCTCACCCGACCGGTAGAGCTCGGCTTCCACCCTGTGGGTGGCGCGCACCACGAGGTACTGGCCGTCATCGGTCGGATGCTGCCTGAGCGTCACCAGGGCGCCGGGAAACAGGCTCGCGGCGTCGCCGGCGGCATGCTTGCGGTGATCCTGCGCCTGCTCGGCCTCGAGGCGCACCTTCGCGCGCTTCTGGCCGAGGTCGCGCTCGGTGTAGCGGCCGGGATAGTCGTAGGCTTCGAGGGCGCCCTTCTCGTAGCCGGCGCCGGCCTGCTGCTCCGCCTTCAGGTTGGCGGTGGGCTTCATGTAGTCGAAGTCGTTGGCGCAGAACTTCCCCGTCCGGAACCGGCGCTCGGCGCGCCAGGCCGACAGGTGCTCGCGGTCGCGGCGGTCCGCGCCGGTGAGCTGGACGAAGGGCAGGCTGCCGCCCCCCGCCGCGACCGGCCTGTGGCAGGACCGGGCGTCGGACAGGACGAGCTGGTGGCGCTGCGCGCTGTGCTCGAAATGGGTGTAGACGCCCCATTCCTCCATCAGCCGGGAGACGAAGGCGAGATCGGTCTCGCGATACTGCACGCAATATTCGATCTTTTCGTAGTCGCCGCGGCTGGCCTTGATCTCGAAATCCTTGAAGCCGCCGTCGTCGAACACCTCCTCGATGATGTCGAAGACGGTCTTGTCCTTGAAGATCCGGCACGTCGCCCGGCGGCCGAGCAGCCACAGCCACGGCTTGAGAACGAGGCGATAGGCGTTCGCCGCCTGCCGCGGACCGGACCAGTCGGCATCCACCAGGACACCGTTGAAGAACCGCTCGACGTTGTCGTAGGACTTGAACTTGACGTGGCAGTTCTTGCCAATGAGCTTATCGAAATCGATATTCTCCAAGTTTGAGATCGCATCAACCTTGTATTCGAACAGCTCGCTCAAGCCCTCCACGCCCTCGAAACGGGTCATGACGAGTTTATTCTTGCCAAGAGGGGTCATCAGCTCCGCGACGCGGTTTTTCTGCAATCTATCGATACCGCGATCACCGTGGAGACCATCGTTCAAGACAAAATCCTTTGCGCAGTTCTGTTTTCAAGGATTGACGCAGAGATGATCCGGTGACATGAATCGCGCGAAATCGAGGGGGACTGAGCGCATGACATCGTTCCGGGGATTTCTTACAGGCGCGGCGGCTTTCGCTCTCATGAACACCGTCGCGCTGGCTGGCCCTGCCTACAAAGCGTCCGACATCGTCAGCCACTTCTCCCGCAAGCCCGATCTCGGCGCGACGCGCTCCCTCTGCATCGGAACCGAGAGCGAGTGCTCCAAAGAAATACCAGATCGGACCAAGGCTGTCGACAGCTTCGATCTGCGCGTCCAGTTCGAGTACAACTCGTCGATCCTGACGGGCCTGGCGCGGGCGAATCTCGACGAGTTCGCCGCCGCGCTGAAGGACCCGAACCTGCCCGGCGGCTCCTTCCTCGTCGAGGGACACACGGACGGGATCGGCGGCGACGCCTACAACCTCGACCTCTCCATGCGCCGCGCCAGCGCGGTGGTGGACTACCTCCGGAACAAGGGCGTGCCGGACTCGCGCCTCGTGGCCCGGGGTCTCGGCAAGCAGCGTCCCCTCACCAAGGACCCGATGTCGAGCGCCAACCGCCGCGTCGAGACTCGCCTGAAGACCGAATAATTTTTTCGCGCGGGCAGGCCTCTCACGAAGAACAGGGACGCGAGCCGGGGATGGCGACGGACGATGCAGCGCGCCTGAGCGCGCCGATCTCGGCGGACGCGCCGTGCGGCCCCGACCTCGACGCGGAGGGAGACCCGGAATACCTGCAATGCGTCGCCTTCGTCGAAGGCCTGCTGCCCCTGTCGTTCTTCACCCGCGACGACGAGGGGCGCCAGCAGGTCTTCGATCGCGCGTCCATCGACATCCCGGGCGCCCTGACGCGCGTCGTCGCCCTCCTCGACGCGACGCGCGACCTGCGGCTCCTGACGCTGCTCGGGCGCCTCCACGCCCTGAACCGGGACCTGGGCGGCCTCGCCGAGGCCCTGACGGTCAGCGCGGCCCTGCTGCGGGCGGCGTGGGCCGACGTGCACCCGCGCGGCGAGGGGGCGGATTTCTCCTTCCGCACCGCCGTCCTGCAGACCTTCGACGACATGCCGACGGTGGTGCTCCCGGTGCAGCACATCGCCCTGTGCGAGAACCGGCGCCACGGCCCCATCAGCTTCCGGACCGTGATGGTCGCCCACGGCGAGGCCGCCGCGCGGGAGGGCGAACCGCCCGTCGACCGCGCCGCCCTCGACCGCGCCTTCGCGGAGGCGGATCTCGACGCGCTGCAGGCCACGGCCGCCCGGCTCGCCGCCATCGAGACCGCCGCCGCCGCCATCCGCGAGACCTGCGTGGCGAATGCCGGCTACGATCAGGCCCTGTCCCTCACACGGCTGTCCACCCTGGTCGGGCGGGCCCTCGCCCTGGTCCGGCCGGCGATCCAGGCGCGCACGGGCGTCGTCCCCGGCGCCGCGGCGGCCGGGCCCGACGGACCGGATGGCCCGGCGGGATCGGCAGAGACCGCCGGCGGACCGCCCGCGGGGGCCGTGCGGGCCGGCCGGATCACGGGTGTGCGGGACGCGTCCGCCGCCCTCGCGGCGGCGGCTTCGTACCTGCGCCGCTCGGAACCCTCGAGCCCGGCCGAGCTCCTCACCCGCCAGGCCCAGATGCTGGTGGGCAAATCGTTCCTCGACGTGATGAGCATCCTGATCCCGGATCACGCCGCCGCGGCGGTCATCGCCATCGGCGCCGGCAGCCCCCTGCGGCTGTCCTTCGGCCAGCTCGAGGCGGTGCCCCGCGAGGACGGCGCCGATTCGGACCCCGAATCGGAGGCCGGGGCGCCGGACGCGGAGTCCGAAGCCGGGACCGAAAGGGTCCGGGCCGCGACGCGGGCCGAGGCCGTAGCCCTGCTGGTGGAGGTCGGCCAGTTCTACCGGTCGGCCGAGCCATCGAGCCCGATCCCCCTGCTCCTCGACCGCGCCACGGGCCTGATCGAGCGGGATTTCCTCAGCATTCTCAGGGACGTCCTCCCGGATCTCGCCCTCGGGGCCGACGGGTCCTAGGGCCACTTGCGCGCAGCCCGGACGCGCGGCCGTTCCGGGCCGCATCTTTTCGGGGCCGCATCCGCAAGCACCCCTTGCATCGCCGCCTGAAATCTGTTGGACTGCTTTTGGTACTGTCGAGGTTGAAATTCAGTCTTCGGCAAAACGAGCCGCGTCCCATCACGGCGCGTGGGGCGGCGTTGTCTTGTTTACACTGCAATCGTGCGAGGGGGAGGCGAGATGTCTGATTCCGGTCAGAAGTTCATCAAGCGCAACAGGGCCCCGCGCGTCCACATCACCTACGAAGATCCCTACGACGCCGAGAAGAACATCGAGCTTCCGTTCGTCATGGGCGTCCTAGCCGATCTTTCGGGGAACGCCTCCCCGGTGGAGAAGGCGGACGTCGCCGACCGGAAGATGACCGAGTTCGACATGGACAATTTCGACCAGCGCATGGCCGCGGTCGCGCCGGGCGTGGCCTTCACCATTCAGGACAAGCTCTCGGGCGATGCCGACGTGAAGATGCCGGTGCAGCTGAACTTCCGGAAGATGGACGATTTCAGCCCGGCGGCCATCGCGCGCCAGGTTCCATCCCTGGCAAAGCTGCTGGAAGCGCGCGACCAGCTCGCGAACCTCCTGCGCTACATGGACGGCAAGGTCGCTGCCAGCGACCAGATCAAGGCCCTGCTGAAGGACCCGGCCCTGATGGCCTCCCTCAAGGACAGGATGGCCGAGCAGGCCCGGGGGTCTGAACCGGTGAAGGCGCCCGACACGTCCGGCCCCGCATCCTGATCCTCGAAGCCCCCGAGAGCCCATTCCCCGGCGCGTTGCGAGAGACGAAGATGGCATCCGGAACGAACGAACTGAGTGGTCAGGCCGTCGGCGCGCAAGTCGGGACGGCGCAAGTCGGAACGGTGGAAGCCGACGAATTCTCGAGCCTGCTCAAGCAGAGCTTCAAGCCGCGCACCGAGCGCGCGGCGACGGAGGTCGAGAACGCGGTGGGCACCCTGGTGCGCCAGGCCCTGGCCGATACCAGCCTCATCAAGGACGACGTCCTCGACACCATCGAGGAGATGATCGCCCGGATCGACGAGAAGCTCACGCTCCAGGTCAACGAGATCCTGCACGCGCAGGAATTCCAGAAGATCGAGAGCGCGTGGCGCGGGCTGAACTACCTGGTCTTCAACTCGGAAACCGATGCGAGCCTGAAGATCAAGGTGATGAACATCTCGAAGACCGAGCTGTCGCGCAATCTCAAGATGTATCCCGGCGCACGCTGGGACCAGAGCCCGCTGTTCAAGAAGGTCTACGAATCCGAGTTCGGCCAGCTCGGCGGCGAGCCCTACGGCTGCCTCGTGGCGGATTACCATTTCAGCCACCTGCCGACCGACGTGCAGCTGCTGCGCGACCTGAGCAAGATCGCCGGTGCCGCCCACGCGCCGTTCTTCGCCGGGGCCGATCCGATGCTGCTCGGCATGGACAGCTACACCGAACTCGCCAACCCGCGCGACCTCGGCAAGATCTTCGAGACGCCCGATTACGGTCCGTGGAAGTCCCTGCGCGACGCGCCGGATTCGCGCTACCTCGGCCTGTGCATGCCGCGCGTGCTGTCGCGCCTGCCCTACGGCGCCAAGACCGAGCCGGTGGAGGAATTCGCCTTCGAGGAGACGACGGACGGGCATGCGGGCGAGAGCTACGCCTGGATGAACGCCGCCTACGCCATGGCGGTGAACATCAACCGCGCCTACAAGGAATGCGGCTGGACCGTGCGGATCCGCGGCGTCCAGTCCGGCGGCGAGGTGGTCAACCTCCCCAACCACACCTTCCCGACGGATGACGGCGGCGTCGACCTCAAGTGCCCCACCGAGATCGCCATCAGCGACCGGCGCGAGGCGGAACTCGCCAAGGCCGGCCTGATCCCGCTGATCCACCGCAAGAACACCGACAAGGCCGCCTTCATCGGCGCGCAGTCGGTCTACAAGCCGAAAACCTTCTACGGCGAGAAGGGCGTCGAGGCCACCGCCTCCGACAACCTGTCGGCGCGCCTGCCCTACATGTTCGCCGTGTCACGCTTCGCGCATTACTTGAAATGCATGGTGCGCGACAAGATCGGGTCGACCAAGGAAAAAGATCAGCTCACCAAGTGGCTGCAGGAATGGATCAACCAGTACGTCGACGGTGATCCGACCAATTCGAGCGAGCAGACCAAGGCCCGCAAGCCCCTCGCCGACGCGCGGGTCGACATCTTCGAGAACGAGGAGAACCCGGGGTACTACTCGGCCCGGTTCTACCTTCGTCCGCACTACCAGCTCGAAGGCATGGATATCGGCATGAGCCTCGTCTCGCGGCTCCCGGCGCCGTCCCAGTAGCGCCGCCCCGGCACCGGCCGGCGTGACACGCACAGCCTCCGCGTTCCCTTCAGCGTGCGTCCAGTCAATCCAACCCATCCATACGGGCCAACCATCCAACACGGGAGTGCGTCATGGCAGTCGACATGTTTCTCAAGATCGACGGGATCAAGGGCGAGTCGCAGGACGGCAAGCACAAGGAGGAGATCGACGTCCTGGCCTGGTCCTGGGGCATGGCCCAGTCGGGCACGTCGCACATGGGCTCCGGCGGCGGGTCGGGCAAGGTCTCGGTGCAGGATCTGAGCATCACCAAGTATATCGACAAGGCGAGCCCGCCGCTCTCGTCCCATTGCTGCAGCGGCAAGCATATCCCCAAGGCGTCCCTGATCGTCCGCAAGGCCGGCGACAAGCCGGTGGAATACGTGAAGATCGAGATGGAGGATCTGATCGTGACGCACGTCTCCGTCGGCGGCTCGGGCGGCGAGGACCGGCTGACGGAGAACGTCACCCTCAACTTCGCGAAGTTCAAGTACGTCTACACCACCCAGGCCAAGGACGGCAGCGCCGGCCCCGAGGTCGAGGCGACCTGGAACATCGCCAAGGGCGAGAAGTAGGCGACCACGCCGCCGGCGCCGCGCCGGCGACACCCGGCGGGAGAAAGGCGCGGTTCCGTTGCGGGGATCGCGCCCATTCGGGACCGAAGGCCGGGTCCGGGCCCACGGGCACGGTGCTCCGGCGTCCCTCACGAAACGCCCGTCGCCCTGTCGCGCCAGAAGGCGCGGACCAGCGGCGATCGGGCGTCTGCCATTGAGGCAGTCCGACGACCCGCGAGGCCCTCCGATGACCCGCAAGGGCAGCTCAACCCGCGTCCGCCTCCCCCTCGCCGAGGCGTTCCGCCAGGCGCACGGGCACCGCGACGCGCGCCTGCGCATCGACCAGCGGGACGAAGCGGGCGAGCGCGTCATCGCGGGGCGCAGGGGCGGGGCCCGCGCGGCGATGAGCGCGGCGGACCTCCAGCGCGGCGTGGCGCGCGACCTGGAGGACCTCATGAACACCGTCAACTTCGCCGCCAGCACCGACGTGACGGACTTTCCGGCGGTGGCCCGCTCGATCCTGAACTACGGCTTCACCGACATCTCGCGGCGCTCCATCGACGAGGGGGCGGTGGCGGAGATCGCCGCCGAGATAGAGACCGCGCTCACGCTCTTCGAGCCGCGTCTGGCCGCCGGCACCGTGGTCGCCTGGCGCGACGACACCGTCGATCCGGCGGAGCTGAAGCTGCGGTTCGTGGTGCGCGCCGAGATCGATTGCGATCCCCTCAACCTGCCGGTCGAGTTCGTCGCCGACCTCGAGCAGGACACCGGCAAGATCGCGGTCCGCTACCGGTGACGCCGCCATGAAGACAGCCTCATGAAGACTTTGCCATGAAGACCCCGCCATGAACCGGGAATTCCTCGATCTCTACAATCGCGAGCTCGGCCTGCTGCAGGAGCAGGCGCACGAGTTCGCCGAGGAGTTTCCCGGCATCGCCGAGCGCCTCGGCGGCCTCCTGGACGAGCGGGCCGATCCGATGATCGCCGGCCTGCTGGAGGGCACGGCCTTCCTGGCGGCCCGGGTCCAGCTGAAGATCAAGCACGAATTCCCGGAATTCACCCAGAACCTGCTGGAACAGCTCGTTCCCAACTACCTCGCGCCGACCCCCTCGGTGCTCCTCGCGCGGGTCAAGCCCGCTTATGGCGATCCGGCCCTGCGCGACGGCCCCCGCATCCTGCGCGGCGCCCATCTCGAGGCGACCTATCGCGAGCGGGAGCGGCGGATCGCCTGCCGCTACGGGCTCTGCGCCGACATCCGGCTCTGGCCGTTCGAGCTCACGGCCGCCGAGTACCTTGCCCATGCCGGCCCGATCCAGGCCCTCGGCGTCGGGGCCGACGCCGTGGCGGGGCTACGGCTGACCCTGACCCACCGCACGGCGGCCCGGATCGAGGACGAGGCCACGGGCCAGAAGGCGGCCGAGGACCCGATGTCCTGGTTCGCCGGCTGCGCCATCGACGCGCTGCCGATCCACCTCGTCGGACCGGAAGCGGACGCGGTGGCGCTCTACGAGCAGCTGTTCGCCAATTGCACGGGGATCTTCGTGCGCCACCTCGACGGGTTCGGCGATCCGGTGGTGACGGCGCTCGGAGTCGAACATCTCCAGCCCGTGGGCTTCGAGGCGGACGAGGCGCTGTTTCCCAAGGACAACCGCCTGTTCGACGGGTTCGATCTTCTGCGCGAATACTTCACCTTCCCGCGCAAGTTCCTGGCGTTCCGGCTGACGGGGCTGGCGCGCGTCCTGTCCCGCGCCAGGGCCCGGTCCATCGACCTGATCTTCACCTTCGACGAGGCCAACGGCCGGATGGCGGCAGCCGTGCGTCCCGACGCCTTCGCGCTCTACGCGGCGCCCGCCATCAACCTGTTCGAGATGACCCTCGACCGCGTGCCGGTGCAGACCCGCCGGCACGAGCACCACCTCGTGCCCGACCGCAGCCGCGCCCTCGATTTCGAGCCGCACCGGGTGCTGCAGGTCTACGCCCACCAGCCCGGCCGCCCGGAGAAGGCGGTGGTGCGGCCGCTCTACGCCGCCGATGGCGGCGGCCCGCAGACCGGCCTGTACTACACCCTGCGCCGGATGCCGCGCCGGCGCACGGCCAAGGAGCGCGCCTTCGGCGCGGCCTCGGACTATACCGGCACGGACGTGTTCCTCTCCCTGATCGAGCCGGCCGGCCTCGACGCGGAGAGCGACGTGGTCGAGCTCAGCGTGCGCGCCCTGTGCTCGAACCGGCACCTGCCGGAGCACCTGCCCGTGGGCGAGGCCGGCGCCGATTTCCGCTTCACCGAGGACGGCGCCCTCGACGTGGCCTGCGCCGCCGGACCGACGCGCCCGCGCGAGCCCGTGGTCGCCCAGCTCCGCAGCCGGACCGAGACCACCTTCGCGGGCGCCGTCGCCTGGCGGCTGATCAGCCTGCTGCGGCTCAATCCCCTCGGCCTGGTCGAGCGCGGCGGCGGCCGCGGCGGCGAGGCCCTGCGCGAGATGCTCACCCTGTTCGCCGACCTCTCCGACAGCGCCGTGGAGCGGCGCATCCGCGGCCTGCGCAGCGTCGCGAGCCGGCCCGTGGTGCGGCGCCTGCGCCAGCGGGCCGGCACCGGCGCCGCCCGGGGCACGGAGGTGACGGTCACCCTCGACGACAAGGCGTTCGAGGGCACCGGCGCGTTCCTGCTGGGGGCGATCCTCGAGCGGTTCCTCGCCGAATACGCCTCCCTCAATCACTTCACCCAGACGGTGATCCGCACGGTGGAGCGCGGGCAGATCATGCGCTGGCCGCCCCGCTCGGGCGCCCGGAGGCTGCTGTGAGCCGCGCGCCGACGAGCACCGCGCCGATGGGCGCCGGGAGGCGGCCATGACCTTCCGCCGGGACATCCAGGCCGCGCCCTGGGCCTTCGACCTGCTCGCGGCCCTGCGCCGGATCGAGCGCAGCTTTCCCGACAAGCCGCGCATCGGCGACAGCGCCGCGCGGCGCGACGATTACGTGGCGCTGGGCGAGGACCCCTACCTCGCCTTCCCGGTGGCGACCATCGGGCGGGCCGACGAGGACGCCCAGGGCCGGCTGCGCCTGTTCGTGAAGTTCCTCGGGCTCCTCGGGCCGCAGGGGCCGCTGCCGCTCTCGGTCACCGACGAGGCCCATGGCTGGTTCCTGGCGCGCGACGACGCCTTCGCCCGCTTCCTCGACATCCTCAACCACCGCTTCCTCCAGCTGTTCTACCGGGCCTGGGCCGATGCCCGCCCCATCGCGCAGGCCGAGATCCCGCAATCCGACCGGTTCACCGCCTATCTCGGCGCCTTCGTCGGCCTCGGCTCGCCCTGCCTGCGCGACCGCGATTCCGTGCCGGATGCGGCCAAACTCGCCTATGCGGGGCTGCTCGCCCCGGCCGCGCGCTCGGCCTCCCGCCTGCGCAACGCGCTGACCGGCCTCCTCGGCGTCGCCGTCGAGGTCGAGGAATTCGTCGGCAGCCGCCTCGAATTCGAGCCCGGCGACCGCAGCCGCCTCGGCCGCGCCAACGTCCGCCTCGGCGCCGACCTGCTCCTCGGATCGAGCGTGTTCAGCGTCGACGACAAGATCCGCCTGCGCATCACCGCCGCCAACCTGCCCGGCTACGAGCGGCTGCTGCCCGGCGGCGAACACTGCCGGCCGCTCGCCGACCTGATCTTCTTCTACCTCGGCGACGAGCTCGACTGCGACGTCGAGCTGGCGCTGCCCGTGGCGGCCGTGGCGCCCGTGAGCCTCGGGCGCTTCGGCCGGCTCGGCTACACGAGCTGGATCGGCCCGGCGGCGCCCGGCGCCGGGGACGGGTTCCGGCGCGACGCCCGCTTCCACCCGGCCGAGCGCGCCGCGCGGCCGGACGCCCCGCCATCCCCGCACACCGGAAGGCCACAGGCATGAGCGAGATCAGCCTCGAGACCGTCACGGGCAAGCTCAACCGGGTCGGCTACGACGCCTTCATCCAGGCCCTGCGCACGGCCAAGGGGGCGGGCAACCGCAACGTCGAGCCGGCCCACTGGCTGCTCCACCTCCTGCGGCGGGAGAGCACCGACCTCACCCTCACGGTCGATCGCTACGGCCTCGACGGGGCGCGGCTCGCCGCCGACCTCGCCCGGGCGGTCGACGCCTTGCGCCGCAACGAGACCGAGATGCCGGGCATCTCCAACGTGATCATCGACCTGCTCGACCGGGGCTGGCACTACGCGACCCTGTTCTTCGGCGAGACCCAGATCCGGTCCGGGCACATCCTCGTCGGCGCCCTGAAATCGAGCGAATTGCGCCGCGCCCTGCTGGCGCTCTCGGGCGAGTTCGGCCGGATTCCCGTGGACGCGCTGACGGGCGAGCACGCCGCCGTCTGGGCCCGGTCCGAGGAGGAGAACCTGCGGCCGATGGACGGCTCGGGCGCCATCGCGGCGGGCACGCCGGGGGCCGCGGCCGCCGCCACGGGCCAGACCGCCCTCGCGCGCTTCTCGCAGGACCTCACCGCCAAGGCGCAGGCCGGCGAGATGGACCCGATCCGCGGGCGCGACGCGGAGATCCGCCAGCTCATCGACGTGCTCATGCGCCGGCGCCAGAACAACCCGATCCTCACGGGCGAGGCGGGCGTCGGCAAGACCGCCGTGGTGGAGGGCTTCGCCCAGGCCATCGCCGCCGGCGCCGTACCGCCGCCTCTGCGCGGCGTGCGCCTGTGCGCCCTCGACATCGGCCTGATGCAGGCCGGCGCCGCGATGAAGGGCGAGTTCGAGCAGCGCCTGCGCGCGGTGATCGACGAGGTGCAGGCCTCGCCGGTCCCCATCATCCTGTTCATCGACGAGGCCCACACCCTCATCGGCGCCGGCGGCCAGGCCGGCACCGGGGACGCCGCCAACCTGCTCAAGCCGGCGCTCGCCCGCGGCACCCTCAAGACCATCGCGGCCACCACCTGGGCCGAGTACCGCCAGCACATCGAGAAGGACCCGGCCCTGACCCGCCGGTTCCAGCCGATCCAGGTCGGCGAGCCCGGTGTGGCGCAGTGCTGCGACATGCTGCGCGGGCTGCTGGCGCCCATGGAGGCGCATCACGGCGTGCGCATCGCGGACGCGGCGATCGTCGCCGCCGTGACCCTGTCGCACCGCTATATCCCGGCGCGCCAGCTGCCCGACAAGGCGGTGAGCCTCCTCGACACGGCGAGCGCCCGCGTCTCCATCAGCCAGACCGCGGTTCCCGCGGCCATCGCGGATGCGCGGGTGACCCTGCGCGCCCTCGAAGGCGAGCGCGCCGCCCTCGTCGCCGACCGCGACCTCGGCGACGGCGACGAGGCGCGGGTCGCCGCCATCGACGCCGAGCACGCGGCGCTGGGCGAGACGCTCGCCGCCCTCGAGACCGCGTGGCGCGACGAGACCGCCCTGGTGCAGGAGATCCGCGCCCTGCGCGCCGGCCTCGCCTCGGACGCGACCGCCGCTCCCGTTCCCATCGGCGCGGCGATCGAGGCCGACGCCGTGGCGCCCCCCGATCCCCCCTCCCCCGCCCCCCTGCCCGCCGCACCCGAGGACCGGCGGGCGGCGCTGAAGGCCTGCGCCGGGCGCCTGGAGGCCATCGAGCCCGAAGCGCGCATGATCTACGCCCACGTGGACGCCCAGGCCGTGGCCTCGGTGGTGGCCGACTGGACCGGCATCCCGGTGGGGCGGATGGTGAAGGACGAGATCGAGACCGTCCTGCGCCTGCCCGAGATCCTCAACCGCCGGGTGGTCGGCCAGACCCACGGGCTCGCGGCGATCGCCAAGCGCATCGAGACCAACCGGGCCCGGCTCGACAACCCGAACAAGCCCATCGGCGTGTTCATGCTCTGCGGCCCCTCCGGCGTCGGCAAGACCGAGACGGCCCTGGCGCTCGCCGAAGCCCTCAACGGCGGCGAGCAGAACATGATCACCATCAACATGAGCGAGTTCCAGGAGGCCCACACGGTCTCGACGCTCAAGGGCGCGCCGCCGGGCTACGTCGGCTACGGCGAGGGCGGGCGCCTCACCGAGGCCGTGCGGCGAAAACCCTACAGCGTGATCCTCCTCGACGAGGTCGAGAAGGCGCATCCCGACGTCCACGAGATCTTCTTCCAGGTGTTCGACAAGGGCGTGATGGAGGACGGCACCGGCCGGCGCATCGACTTTAGGAACACGCTCATCATCCTCACCTCCAACGTCGGCACCGACGTGATCCTGCAGCTCGCCCGCGACCCGGGCTACGCCTCCGATGCCAAGGCCCTCGCCCAGGCCCTGCGCCCGAGCCTGCTCAAGGTGTTCCCGCCGGCGCTGCTCGGCCGGATCGTCACCATTCCGTACCTGCCGCTCTCGCCCGACATGCTCGGCGGCATCGTCCGGCTCCAGCTCGACCGCATCGGCCGGCGCATCGCCGAGAACCACGGCGCGGCGTTCACCACCGACGACGCGGTGGTCGAGCACATCGTCGCCCTGTGCAACGACCCGGATTCGGGCGGCCGGATGATCGACAACATCCTCACCAACACCGTGTTGCCGGCGCTCTCGCGCGAGTTCCTGAACCGGACGCTCGTCGGTGATCGGCCGACGGGGGTGCGGATGGGCGTCGCGGACGGGCGATTTGTCTACCACTGGAACGATGCGAGCGCAGACCCGATGGGTGCGGACCCGTCCGCCGATCGAACGGCATGAAACGAGAGAGCAGCCCCAGAGGACAGCCGAAACTCAAGCATCCTACAGCAACGGTGGCGATCCCATGGGCGACAACTACTCCTTCGACGACGCCTACGACTCGAACAGCTACGGCCTGTTCACGCTGTCGTGGGACGGCGAAAGCTTCACCTTCAAGCTCAAGGTCAAAGCCAAGGAAACGATTTCCGTCTGGGCGAAGCGCGAAGGCAAGAAATTCCTCATCGATTTCGGCGCCGGCGACGAGGAATACGAGGAAGGCTCGCTCCCGAATCCGATCAAGAAGCTGATCGAGAGCAAGGGTGGCGGGCCGGGGGGCAATTCCGTCCGGCTGCCGCCCAGGAAGGTCTTCATCAACAACAGCGGCCACGTGAGAAGCTACGGAGAGTATGCATCGATCTGGAAGACGCGCTTCGAGGCCGGGGACAAGACCTTGGAAAAGCCGTTGCCCAAGGCACTCTTCGCATCGATCGCCGCCTTCTATCAGAGCATCTGACCAGAAACCGTCTCACGCGAACGGCATGCTTCATCGACTGTGACCGAGACCATAGACAAGGATGCGATCATGGCTAAAGGTATCGTCACAAAGATCCCGTTTCATTACCTGCCGACACCGGACTGCAAGGTGGCCGACGGCGACGCCAACGTCCGGTTCGAGAATTTTGCCGTCGGATCATCCGCTCCGCGCAAGTATCACGTCAATTTCATCGGCAATTTTCTCGTTCCGCACTACATCAAGTTGATCGATGCGATGGGCGCCCCGGCGCACAACACGTTCAAGGTGCCGGCCATCGGCCAGGCGAGTGCCACCGGTGACGTCAACAAGAACAAAGCCCTGTCCGCCGCCAGGATCGAAGCGATCGGCGCGGTCATCGTCGCCGAGTTCGAGAAGCAGAAGCGCCGGAGCGCCGTCGCCGCTCAGTGCCAGATCGTCATCGCCCCGGACGCCTGGGGCGATACGGAATCCCGCAAGCAACGCAAACTCGCGGAGGATTCGCAGAAGACTCAGTTCAGCGATCAGGTCGTCGAGGTCGGCCAGAAGCATTGCCGCTCGGTCATCACCGCGATCAATGCCTACGACGAGATCGATCCGGGAGACATCCTCTATCAGTGCCGCGAACTCTACGAAGTCGACTTCGAGGTGAAGCGGGTTCCCGAAAACCTTCTGGAACAGACCCTGGAAAACCTCGGCACATCCCTCGGCACCGCCGGCAAGCTCGCGGGGCTGGGTGTCTTCAAGGTGATCGTCTGGCGCCTTCAGAAGGCCTACAAGTATCAGATCAAGAACCTTTTGAAGAACGCCGGCAAGCTCATCGAGGACATTCCCGAAATCAAAATCCTGCTGTTCGTCGTCGATTTCGTGATCCCGGAGGATATCAGCCTCCTGTTCGAGTTTCGGGACAACCGCAAGAAATCGGCGAGCTATGCGTTCGTCGGAAAGATCCACAAGAAGAACACCTCCGATCTGCTCACCATCCTGATGTATCTCCTCAGCGTTCGCCGCTACCTGCAGAAGGCCGTCAAGGCCCTGAGGATGGCGCTCGCGCATCCGAGGCTGGCCCCGTTCCGCCAGGAGATTCAGGTGGTCCTGACGGAGGTCCTCGCCATCGAGGCCGAGTTCGACCGTCAGTTCGCGAGTGTCACCGGACCGAACGGCTTCGTGCGGAAAACCCTCGGCAGCGCGGTGACGGACACGTTGATCAGCCTCATGCAGAAAGATCCGCCGGATCATGTCCGCATTCCCGTCTCCGCATGGTCGCCACCGTTCTCCCTCACCGGCAAGAGCTACTACGATGTCCGATCGTTCAGCGGTCCCGCGCGAACGACGTCGTGGGATCTTCTGTTCAAGACCCATGTCTCCCTGGAATTCGCCGGTGGCGACGAGCACGGTTACCTCGGATACGCCGGAACCGTCGATATCGTGAGCGACGTCTCCGCGCAGAACCAGGCCCTGGGCATCGGCATCGCGAACGGCCGATTGCAGCTTTCGCCGGCAACGTTCGCCTGACGGGATCGGGAGCACGACGTCATGACGATCAACCGCTTCGAACAGGTCGACCATCCGCCCGACGACGCCATGACGCTCACCCTGGCGCGGGACGGCGCGGCGTCGTCCGGATTCGTCACCTGCCCGGCCTCGGCCACCGGCGGGCGGCTGCCGAAGGATTTCTCGTCCGGCGCATTGCCGCCGAAGGACGCGTTCCGCGCGGCGATCCGCTTCGCCAACGAGGTCAAGGTTCCCCTGGTCGTGCTCGACCACGACGGCCTGTGGCAGCCCGAATGGGGCGACTTGTATCGGGACGGCGGTCAGGAGCCGGACGCGGGGTGAAGGGGCGCCCTCGCAAGCGAACGCAGTTTTGGCAAGCAAACGCAGTCCCGGCAAACGAAAACCAAGGCCGAATCGACGAAGCGATACCAGCGTCAGCCAACGATGGAGTGGATCGATGATGCAGATCAATGTCGGCGATCACACCAGTTCCCAATCCGCCAGCGGCTGGATCGCCGTCCCGCCGAAACACCGGGAGATGATGCGCTGGGCGCGGTCCAAGGCGGTCTGGATCGCCGCCAACAAGCCGGCCGCCAACGTCTACTTCCGATCGCTCAAGCACGGCCGGTCCCTGTCCCAGATCGTCGCCGACCGGAACGTCTGGATCAACTTCATCGTCGATGCGAGCAATTACGGCTGGGGGGAGACGCCCGGTCTCGAGGTCGCCATGTCCACGCGCTCGTTCCGGGAAGGGCGCTGGCAGCTTTTGGCGAGCCTCTGCCACGAACTCGCGCACACGAACGGCGCCGACGAGGACGTTCCCGGTGGCAAGCAGGCCGAGGAGGCCGTGCTTCACTGCGGGATGGGCTACGCGTCCGAGAAGTCGTCCGGCAAGGACGACACGTTCAGCCCCTACAGTCCGGCCATCAGCGGTTGAGCCGATGCGGCGCGCCGCCCTCATCCTCGCCGTGATCCTCGCGCCCGGCGGCCAGACCCTGGCCGAATCCCGGCCGCCGGTCCGGGATTCCGACGCGGCGTTCGAGGGCCGGCCCCTGGTCAGGCGCCCGCCGAGGGGAACCTGCTTCGATCCGAAGAACCGGCAGCTCTGCAAGGCGGCGTGCAAGGCGGCGTTCGCGGCGTGCGGCCCCGCCCGACCCGCCTGCGAGACGACGCAGGCCGCTTGTGTCGCCCGATGCCCCCCGATGCTCTGCTCGCGCGGCCGATCGGCCGAGTAGGCCGCGGACGTTCATCGGCGGGCCTGCCGATCCGCGATGCGGGCGGGCTCAATCCGCCGCGTCGGCGGGCGCCTCGGCTTGAGGGACGGCTTGAGGGACGGCCTGGGATTCGGACGGCGCCTCGGCCGCCGCCAGCAGGGTGCGCCCGGCGGCGAGGAAGCGGGCCGGATCGACGGGGACCGTGGACAGGCGGGTCTCGTAATGCAGGTGCGGCCCCGTCGAGCGCCCCGTCGAGCCGACGAGGCCGACCACCGCCCCGGCGGCGACGGGCTGATCGACGGCGACCTGGATCGCCGAGAGATGGCCGTAGCGGGTGACGAGGTCGTGGCCGTGGTCGATCTCCACGAGGTTGCCGTAGCCGCCGCTCGGCCCCGCCGTGACCACCCGCCCGCCCGCCGCGGCGCGCACGGGCGTGCCGGGGGGCGACCGGAAATCCATCCCGGCATGCATCCGCGCCCCGCCGGTGAACGGGTCCGCGCGCATCCCGAAATTGCTGCTCAGGGCCGCCGCCCCGTCGATGGGCGCGCGCAGGGGCAGGCTGTCGGTGACGCCGTGCCAGCGCCCCGCCTCGGCGAAGGCCCCTTCGGCCCGGGCCACGGCCACCGCGAAGGCATCGCGCGGGTCCGGCGCGGCCGGAGACGGAACGGGGGCCGGCGCGAGGGCGACGCGCAGGTCGGCGAGGACCGCGCGGACCCGCGCGACCGCCGCCCGCGCCGAATCGGCCAGGGTGAGGACGATCCGGTGCTGGCCGGCTTCCACCCGGCCGAGGGACGCCTCGATCCGGGCGAACTGGTCGCGCGTCGCGAGGGCGGGACCATCCCGCGCCGGGAGATCGTCGAGGCGGGTGCCGCGGCCGGGGCGCGGCCCCGGCGGGACGGCGGCGGGCGCCGCCGGGTCCCGTCCCTCCGCGCCGCGTCGCGGGCGGCTGCCCGGGGCCGGGTCGCCGTCGCGCTCCGGGACCGGCGGCGGCGCGGCGGCGCCCGGCGCGACCCCCGCGAGGGCGCGCTCCGCCATGGCGGCCAGCAGCGCCTGGCGCGTCTCGAGCTCGACCTGGCGGGTGATGATGTCGGCGAGCCGGCCGGAGAGCCCCTCCTCCTCCAGGACCTGATGGCTGGCGACGCCGACGAGGCGGCGGGTCAGGGCGCGGACCCTGTCCTCGTGCGCGAGGCGCTGGGTCTCGGCCTCCTCGGCGAGGCGCCGCGCCGCGCCGTGGCCGGACACGGCGAGCCAGCTCGCCCCGGCGGCCCAGGCGAGGCTGAGAACGAGGACATAGACGGGAGGGCGGGCGCGCTTGCGGGCGGCACGCGGCGCGGCCTTGAACCCCGTCGGCCGGGCACCGGGCAGGCGCCGGCCCTTGCCCTCGATCCTGCCCGTGACCTTGCCCGCCGGCGTGCCCGTGGTCACGGATGAGGCCCCCGCGCACGAACCGCCGGCGCGGCGCGGCGGGCGGGGGCAGGACGTCGCGATCGGTCGGTCATCGGGTCTGGGAGTCTCAGAGACTGAAGTCTGGCTCGCGCCGCGGCCCCCGGCGGAAGGCGGGCGATGGAAATCGGGGTCGCCCCCGCGCCGCAGCGGTCGCGCAGGGCGGCGGCGCCTGAATTATGGACTGGTTTTGGTTATACGCAAGGCTTAGGTTGCGTGGGACGGTTTCACGAGGCGGGGGCGCCATGACTGTACCGGCGAAGAACGGACCGGCCGGGGGCATGCCGGCAGAGGCGCCGGAAGACGCCCGCGACCCGGCTCCGCCGACGCAGCACCGGCTCCCCGTGGACAACGCCCTGGAGCTCGCGGTGCAGCTCCACCGCTCGGGCGAGGTCGTCATCGCCGAGCGGGTCTATCGCCGCATCCTCGAGAGCATCCCGGACCAGCCGGACGCCACGCATTATCTCGGCGTCCTCCATCACGCCACCGGGCGCTCCGACGAGGCCGTGCGCCTGATCCGGCGGGCGATCGCGCTCAACGGCGACGATCCCGGGATGCGCAACAACCTCGGCAACGTCCTGTCCGAGCTCGGGCGGGCGGAGGAGGCCGCCGAGGCCTACTTCGCCGCCTTCGAGCGCGATCCGTCCAACCTCGACGTCCTCAACAATCTCGGCGTCACCCTGCGGGCGCTGAACCGGTTCAACGATTCCGAGGCCGCCTATCGCCGGGTCATCGCCCTCGATCCGACGCACCGCGAGGCGCATGACAATCTCGGGCGGCTCCTGGCGAGCCGGGGCCGGTTCGACGAGGCCGCCGCCTGCCACCAGCGCGCCCTCACCCTGGAGCCGAGGAACGCCGAAACCCGCCGGCTTCTCGCCGACATGCACGCCATGCGGGGCGACCGCGCCAAGGCCGTGGCCGTCCTCGACGATTGGCTGGACGACGAGCCCGGCAGCGTCACCGCCCGCCACCTGCGGGCGGCGATCTCCGGGGAGGACGTTCCGGCGAGGGCGAGCGACGATTACGTCGCCCTGGTGTTCGACCGCTTCGCCGCGAGCTTCGACAGGAAGCTGCAGAGCCTCGACTACCGGGCGCCGACCCTGGTGGCCGACGCCCTCGCCGCCGTGGTCGCCCCCGGCGCGGCCCTCGACATCCTGGACGCCGGCTGCGGGACGGGCCTGTGCGGCCCCCTCGTCGCGGTTTGGGCGCGCCGCCTCGACGGCGTCGATCTGTCGGAGGAGATGCTGGCGCGGGCGGCGCGGCGGGACTGCTACCACGCCCTGGCCCACGCCGAGCTCACGCGGTTCCTGGGCGACAGGCCGGGCGCCTACGACCTCGTCCTCTCGGCCGACACCCTGTGCTACTTCGGCGATCTCTCGGGGGCGCTGCTTGCGGCGCGGCACGCCCTGCGGCCGGACGGCCGCCTGATCTTCACGGTGGAGGCCGCATCGGAGGATTCCGCCTCCGGATCGTTCACCCTCAACCATCACGGCCGCTACAGCCACGGCGCGGCCTACGTCACCGAGGCCCTGGTCGCGGCCGGGTTCGTGCCCGAGACCGTCGGCCGCCACACCCTCCGGCTTCAGCGCGGCGAGCCGGTGGCGGGCCTCGTGGTCACGGCGCGTCGGGCGGAGGGCGACGCGCCTCAGCCGTTGAGCTTGAGCCGGTAGCGATACATGTCGCCGCGAAACAGCCCCTCGACGTACTCGATCATCCGCGCGCCCTGGGCGAAGCTGTGACGCTTGATCAGCAGGCAGGGCAAGGGATCGTCGAACCCGAACAGGTCGCATTCCTGCCGGGTCGGGGTCGTGGCCTCGATGGTCTGGTCGCAGCTCACCAGCCGCGCGTCGCACTGCTCGGCGAGATAGGCGTAGACCGACCCCGACAGGTCGGCGTGCTCCAGGGCCGGGGCGACGGTGAGGTTGTACCACGCCACCTCGCGCGACATCGGGATTCCGTCCCCGTAGCGCACGCGGGTGAGCTTGAGCAGCGGCGCCGTCGAGGGAAGGCCGAAGATCGACGAGATCGAGCGGTCCTGCACCACGGTCTGCTCGAGGATGCGCGAGGACGGCACCTTGCCGATCTCCCGCATCTCCTCCGTGAACCCCTTGAGCCGGTCCATCCCGGGGCGGATCTGGTCGCCGACGCCGCGGACGACGAAGCCCTTGCGCCCCTGGGACATCAGCAATTGCCGCTGCCGCATGGCGACGTAGGCCCGCTGGACCGTGACGCGGCTGACCCCGAGGCTCTCGGCGAGCTGGCGCTCGGCGGGCAGGATGGTGCCGACCGGAAGGGTGCCGGACTCGATCAGCACGCAGAGCTGCTCCTCGAGCTGCTGGTAGAGCGGCATCGCCGTGTCGTCCCGGAGCTTCAGGTACGACATGATCGAGGGCCGATCGTGCGCGAACACGGGCCCCCCGGGAGACTTCTCAACTCTGGGTTGTGACAGGAGCCGCAGGTTGGGTTTGTTCAAGAACTGATTCTACCGAGAGGGATGATGACCAAGGTGCCGGAATCGACCGAAATCTTCATCGTTGGCAGCTTCGTCGTTGCGTGCACCGTGAAGGTAGCACGTTTGCCCCGTCCGGGTGAGTCCCTTGATGCCACAGGCTTCGTCGTCGAGCCGGGCGGCAAGGGGTTCAACCTCGCCGTGACGGCGCATCGCCTCGGCGCCCGCGTCGACGGCGTGTTCGCCATCGGACGCGACCCCTTCGCCGACCTCGCGCTGGCCGCGTTCAAGCGCGCCGGATTGTCCACCGACATGGTCGGACGCCACGACACCTCCACGGGCGCCGGCGTCGGCTTCATCGATGCGCGCGGCGAGAACTGCCTCGCCGTCCATCTCGGCGCCAATGCCCGCCTGTCCGCCGCCGACATCCGGCGCGTCGCGGATTCGGTGTCCGGGGCGGTCCTGGTGATGGCGACCTTCGAATCGCCGGACGCACCGATCCTGGCCGCCTTCACCCTGGCGCGGGAGGCCGGCCGGCCGACCCTGCTCAATCCCTCGCCCCACCGGCGCATGGACCCGGAGATCCTCGCGCGCACGGCGATCCTCGTCGTCAACGAGGTCGAGGCGGCGGCCCTCGGATCGGACCTGGGCCTCGAATCAGACCTGGGCGAGGAAGTTTTGGAAACCGAGCCCTCCGCCGGCCTCGCGGGGCCGGCCGAAGCGTATCGCCCGATCGCCCAGCGTCTCATGGCCGGAGGGCCGGAGATGGTCGTCGTCACCCTGGGGGCGGCCGGCGCGGTGGCGTTCCGCCGGGGCCACGCCCCGCTCCATCAGGCGGCGATCCCGGTCGAGACCGTCGACACCATCGGGGCCGGCGACGCCTTCGCCGCCGGCCTCGCCGCGGGCCTCGTCCGCGACCGCCCCTTCGCCGAATGCCTCCTGCGGGCGGCGGCCTGCGGCGCGATCGCCACCCGGACGTTCGGGGCCTTCGACGCGTTCCCCACGGATCAGGAATTGGAGGCGTTCCTCGCGACGGAAGCGGGTCTGGCGCGCCCCAGCGCGGTGCCGGAGGCGGCCGGCGCCCGCCTGTGATCGGACGGGCGTTCGGGGGCCCGATCCATCTGGACCGGTCCAAAAAAGACTGCTAGATTTCCGAATCGGTGCCACCGCGCGGCCGGATGCCGAAGCAACGATTCGGACGATCATTCCCGATTCGGGAAAATCAAAGCATCGATAAATCTTTAACAAGAATTCGTTTGGCGAGCCATAGCTTAAAAAAGTGGTGCATTAATCATACACTTGGTTTTCAAATCTCCAGTCCTAAGCAAGGACGCCGGATTCTGATTGACCCCTCTTCGGCGGCCGGACATTTCTAGTCGAGCACAACGGAAGTCCTGTTGCGCTGACATCGTCCGAGCGACTTCGAAGATGCGGCCGAATCACACCCTTGCTCTGTTGTCGGATTGCGTCGAGCAAATGCTTGGCAAGCGGCATCGTAGCGGCAACAAGCGCAGTCTCGCGACAGGGTGCGTCCTCGCCGCAGGCCTCCTGGGCGCCCCCCCGGCCTGGGCACAGACCGCCAGCCAGATCACGCCGCCGAGCTTTCGCCCGAACCAGAACACTGTGGGCGGCGCGCTGGTCTTCTCCGGGCAGCCCGGCCTCGGCACCCCGGCCGGGGCCGAGCGCCTGTCCGTGCGCCTGTCGGGCGTCACGATCGAGAACCTGCCCCCGGACTTCGCCGGCGAGGCGCGCGCCCTAGAGACCCGCCTCGTGGAGCGGCGCATCCCCGCCTCGGAGATCTTCGCCGCCGCCCGCGATCTCGAAGCCGCCTTCGTCCGCACCGGCGCGATCCTGGTGCGCGTGGTGCTGCCGGCCCAGACGCTGAAGGACGGCAACCGGCTCCGCCTCGTCGTCGTCAACGGCTTCGTCGAGCGCATCGACACCAGCCGGCTTCCCGAGGCGACGCGGGGCCGGATCGAGGCGGTGATCGCGCCCCTCATCGGCCGCCGCGACCTGCAGCTCGGCGAGATCGAGCGCCGGCTGCTCTTGGCCGGCGACACGCCGGGCGTCGCCCTGCGCTCGACCCTGCAGCCGAGCGGCGCGGCCGGGGGCACCATTCTCATCATCGAGGGGGCCTATCGGCCCGTCACCGGATATTTCGGCGGCGACAACACCGTGGGCCGGGCGCTCGGCGGCTTCTCCGTCGGCGGAGGCTTCGACGCCAACACCGTGTTCGGGCAGGGCGAAACCCTGTACGTCCGCACGCTGGGCCATCCGACCGGCGACCGCGCCGACGGGATCGGCGGCCTGTTCGGCGACAACCCGACCCTGCGCACCTTATCCGGCGGCTTCATCCTGCCGCTCGGGACCGACGGCCTCACCCTGAACATCGAGGCCACCAACAGCCGCACGGCGCCCAAGCTGCGCAACCTCGCCCAGACCACGAGCGACTACGACCGCCTGTCGTTCCGGCTGCGCTACCCCGTCCTGCGCAGCCGCACCGGCAACCTCTTCACCGAGGTCGCCTTCGACGCGACCCGGGAGAAGCTCGGCCTGGCCCTGCCGGGCGTCATCGCCCCCTTGAGCCTCGACGAGCTGCGCGTGCTACGCTTCAGCGCCGACGGCGACCTGCGGGTCGCCACCGGCGGCCTGTTCGCGGCGCGCGGCACGGCCTCGTTCGGCCTCGACGCCCTCGGCGCGCGCAGCCGGGCGGACGCGACGCCCCTGCTGCCCCTGTCCCGCTTCGGCGCCGATGCCGAGTTCCAGAAGGTCGACGTCTCGGTCAGCTTCAGCCAACCGCTCGCCGAATCCCTGGTGCTCGGCCTCTACGCCCGCGGCCAAACCTCCTTCGGCCAGACCCTGGCGCGCAGCGAGCAGATCGGCACGGCCTCGTTCCAGGAGCTGTCGACCTTCGACGCCGGCAGCCTCGGCGGCGACAGCGGCTGGCTCGTCCGCAGCGAGCTCGCCACGCCCTTCACGGTGACGCCCGAGGGCGTGCCGCTCACGATTTCCCCCTACCTCTTCGGCGTGACCGGCGCGCTCTACCTCGAACGCCCAACGGCGCTCGAAGTCGGCACGCTCCACGTCTCCTCCGTCGGCGTCGGCGTGCGCTTCGGCGCGCCTTTGGGCCCGGACGGCCCGTTGGCCTCCCTCACCCTCGAATTCGGGCGCCGCTTCCGGGACGATTCCATTCCGGACGCGAACCGCTTCACCGTCCTCGGCTCGGTTCGCTTCTGATGCTTCGCTCGTCCGTCATCCGGGTCACAGGGCCGCAGAGAACGCTCATGACGCGCACCGTCCATCGCCTCATCACGACGCTCCTGGCGGGCACGGCGCTCACCACGCCGCTGGCGGTCGCGGCCGGCGAACTTCCGACGGGGGCCTCAATCGTCCACGGCAGCGTCGGCATCGCGATGCCGGGCGCCAACGCCATGGCGATCCAGCAATCGTCGCAGACGGCCATCGTCAACTGGCAGACCTTCTCCATCGGCCAGGGCGCGCGGGTGGACGTCGCCCAGCCCAACGCCTCGGCCGCGCTCCTCAGCCGGGTGACCGGGTCGACGCCCTCCACCATCGCCGGCCAGTTGAACGCCAACGGGCAGATCTACCTCGTGAACCCCAACGGCATCGTCATCACCCCGTCCGGCGTGGTGCGGGCCGGCGGGTTCGTCGGCTCGACCCTCGGGATCAGCGACGAGGACTTCAAGGCGGGCCGGCGCGCGTTCAAGGGCAACGGCGCCTCCGCCACCGTGTCGAACCAGGGCTCCATCGACATCGCCCAAGGGGGCTATGCCGCCCTCCTCGGCGGCCGGGTCGAGAATGCCGGCGTGGTGAGCGTGCCGCTCGGCCGGGTCGGCTTCGGCGCCGGCGAGCGCGCAACCCTCGACCTGTCGGGCGACGGGTTCCTCCAGGTCGCGGTTCCGTCGCGGGCCGACGGGTCGGACGCGGCGCTCATCAGCCACAGCGGCCGCATCAGCGCCGCCGGCGGGCGCGTCGAGATGCAGGCGGCCACGGCGCGCGACCTGGCGCGCAACGCCATCAACCTGTCCGGCCTCGTCGAGGCGCGCAGCGTCAGCGGGCGATCGGGGGCGATCGTGCTCGGCGGCGGCGAGGGCGGCACCGTGACCGTCTCCGGCCGCCTCGACGCCTCCGCGCGGGGCGCCAGGGCGGTCACCCGCACGGCCACCCACACGGCGAAGGCCGCGCGGGGCGGCGACATCACCGTCACGGGCGACGCGATCCGCCTCACCGGCGCGCGCCTGCAGGCGGACGGCACGGCCGGGGGCGGCCGGATCCGGGTCGGCGGCGACTTCCAGGGCGGCGGCACCCTCCAGCGGGCGCGCGTCACGACGGTGGATTCCGCCAGCACCCTCAGCGCCGATGCCGGCCGGTCGGGCCGGGGCGGCGACGTGGTCGTGTGGTCCGACGGGAGCACGGCGTTCGCCGGCACCATCCGCGCGCGCGGCGGCGCGACGCTCGGCGACGGCGGCGCGACGGAGGTGTCGAGCAAGGGGCTGCTCGCCTATACGGGCACCACGGACCTCTCGGCGGCCCACGGCGCCTTCGGCACCCTGCTGCTCGACCCCTACAACGTCACGATCTCCGGCGGCGGCACCGCCGGCCAGACCCAGGGGACGGACGGCTTCACGCCGAACGCCGACAACAGCGTCATCAACGCCAGCGACCTTGCGATGGCGCTGGCCAAGGCCAACGTCACCGTCACCACCGGGGCCGCCAACAGCGCCGGTGGGCAGGACGGCAACATCGCCGTGCAGACAAACGTGACCTGGAACGCAGCGACGACGCTGACCCTGTCGGCCTTCAACAGCATTAGGGTCGGTCCCACGGATAATGCGCCGTCGGCACCGGCGGGATCCATCGCCGTACCGACGGGAGGCGGCCTGATCCTGCGGGCGGACAATAGCGGAAGGGGAATCGGCACGGTCGATTTCAGGCCGACTTCGATCGTCGCATTCGACGCGGCTGCCCCTATCGCGGTCTACTACAATCCGGCGAGCAATCCGGCGGGCAGCGGCGTCAACACGACAAGCTACACTGGTCCAACACCCTACACGGCCAGTCTGATCAATGCGGCTGGAGCGATTACGGGCACTCGGTCGGTCGCATCGTACATGCTCGTCAACACGGCCAACGACCTGCAGAACATGCGCAACAACCTGACCGGCAGCTACGCGCAGGGACGCGACATCGACGCCGCTGCCGCGAGCGGCTTCTCGCCCATCGGCGGCCTCGGCGAGGGGCAGGCCTTCTCCGGGACCTTCGACGGGCAGGGCCTGAGGATCTCGAACCTCACGATCAACCAGCCGACCTTGGACAATGTCGGCTTGTTCGGTGTCACGACCAACGCACAGCTCAGCAACATCGCTCTTTTCGGCACCGTCCTCAACGGCCGGAACAACGTCGGCGGCCTCGTCGGCAGCGCGACCCGCGGTTCCATCGTCAACGTTTCGAACACACGTGCTGTCAACGCGACGACAGGCTTGGGCTCGGTGGACGGCATCGGCAACGTCGGCGGCCTCGTCGGCCTGCTCGACGGCGCGATCACGAACGGTTCCACGTCGGTCAACGTCACCGGCTCTGGCTCCGGCAGCAGCATCGGCGGCCTTGTGGGTGCCGTGCGCCAGGTCGGCGCTGACACACCCTTCGTCAGCCGGTCCTTTGCCTCGGGCGTCGTACGCGGTGTCAGCACGAGCGGTCTCAACGCCATCGGCGGCCTCGTTGGGACGGTTGAGAACGGGCGGGTTGAGCAATCCTACGCCAACGGAGCAGTGGCCGGCGCGGGCTCAGTAGGCGGTCTCGTGGGCGATCTGGTCAATCGCGGCACCATCAGCGCCACCTACGCCACAGGCCTTGTCAGCAACGCCGCGGCGGCCGGCAGCGCCGGCGGCCTGGTGGGGTCCATCACCGCGGCGGCCGGCCTCGGCGCCAGCGTCGACCAAAGCTATTCCACCGGTCTCGTCACCGGGGCCGGAACGCTCGGCGGTCTTGTCGGTACGGCGAATGGGCAGGCCACCGTCACCAACGCCTATTGGGACGCCCAGACCAGCGGGCGGCTGACCAGCGCGGGGGGCACCGGGCAAACGACGGCGCAGCTTCAGGGCGCGCTGCCCGGGGGCTTCAACCCCACGATCTGGAGCCGGGCGGCGGGAACCTACCCCTACCTGAGTTGGCGGTTCCCCACCGGAATCCTCGCGGTGTCGGGCATCGCGCAGGCCGCGGCCGATCCGGGAGCGCCGATTCCAGGAACGACCGTCACGCTCCTCGCCGGTGGCGCGCAATCCGCGACCCAGACCGGCGCGAACGGCACCTACTATATCGCTTTGGCGCCGCTGGCCGGAACCGCCCAGGCGGTAACCGCCATTCTTCCGGCGCCCCTCAACGGCGGTGCCCTCGCCGACGCGCCCACGGGTGCCGGCGCGCTCACCCTCAACGTCCGGGCAGGCCGGGGCGTGGCCACCACCGCGGCCATCGACACCACCGGCCTCACCACTCGCCTGACGAACAGCGGCGTCATCGGCGGCGTTCCCACCTTCGCCGCCGCCGGCGTTCCGATCTTCATCGAGCTTCTGAATCCGGCCGGGTTCACCGTCGATCAGCCGATCACGGTAACGGGCCGGTTGCAGATCGCAGGCGCGGGGTCCACAGCCTCGGCCGGCCCGATCACCATCGGCGCGGCCGGGTTCCTGCGCAGCGGCGGGGATGTTGTGGTCGCAACCACACTGTTCACCAACAATGCCGGCGCCACCGGAATCCAGACCGGTGGCCGATCCCTCGTCTACAGCCAGGACTACGCCAACGACACGCGCGGCGGCCTTCCCGGCGGCAACCTCTACGCCCGCAGCTTCTCGGCCAACCCGCCCGCCACCATCACCGAGGCCGGCAACCAGTTCATCTTCACCAGCCGGCCCATCCTCACCGTCACGGCCACGGGGGGGACCCGGGAGTACGGTTCGACGACGCTAACCGCCACGCCGACCATCACGGGGCTCGTCAACAACGATACGGCGGCCCAGGCCTACACGGGCACCCCGTCGGTGACCGACGCCACCCCCGTGACGGCGGGGGTAGGCACCTATGCCACCGGTGTCCAGACCAGGACGGGCACCCTCACCTCGCCCATCGGCTACGCGATCAACACCGTCGACGCACAGCTCACCATCACGCCGGCGCCGCTCACGATCACGGCCCGCGACGCCACCAAGCCGTTCGGCACGAACCTCGCCTTCGACGGATCCGAATTCAACTTCAGTCGCGCCGACCTGCGCAACGGCGATACGGTGACGCGGGTGACCCTGACGAGCGACGGTGCGCCGGCCGAGGCGCCCGTGGCGGGAAGCCCCTACCCCATCGTCGCCAGCAATGCAGTCGGGACGGGCCTCGTCAGCACCGGGCCGGGTGCGAGCGCCCTCGGCGGGTTGAACTACCGGGTGACCTACCTGCCCGGCCTTCTCACGGTGACGCAGCCCCCGACGCCGCAGGGACCGACGCCGCTGGAGGTCGCGACGAACGCGCCGACCCTGACGCGGAACCTGCCCAACCTCTTCCAGCCCGTCGTTCCGCGCAACGACACCCTCGATATCGCCAACCTCGAAGGCGGCGGCCCGAGCCTCGGCGTCGGCGAGCCGGCGGGGGCGAAGGGCGCCACCCTCGGCTATCTCAAGGGGGCCTCGGCCGAGCTCGACGCCGCCATGGCGGCCTGCGAGCGGCAGGACGGGCGCCGGGTGAAGGCCTATGCGGATTGCGTCGGCGGCGCCCTCGACACCTATGCGGGCAAGCTCGAGCTGCGCCTCGCGCAGCTTCCGCCGGCCTTCCGCAACATCCCGGCCGTCGTGCGCCAGGCCGCGCAGAAAATCCGGGCGGCGCGGACGATCACCGAGGCGCGCCAGGCCGTGCGCGTCGCCGTGGTCGCGGTGCGCAAGGCCATCGCCCTGATCCGGGCCGACGAGCCGGCGGTGGCGCAGCGCCAGAGGAGGGAAGGCAATGCCATCGCATCCGCCCTGCAATCCGTGGACAGCCGGCTGTCGCGCTCCGTCGGCCTCTGAGGCGCGGGACGCGGGCGCCCCCGGGGCGCCGCGGCGGTCCGGGGCGGCTCGGTTCGTGTCAGCTTGGCTCGCGGCGGCCTGGCTCGCGGGCACATGGCTCGCCGTAAGCGCGGGGCCGGCGCGCGCCGAGACCCGCGTCGCCCTGGTCATCGGCAACACCGGCTACCGCAATCTGAAGCCGCTCGCGAACCCGGCCAACGACGCGGGCGACGTGGCGGCGGCCCTGAAGGCCCGCGGCTTCACGGTGCTCCAGGGCGTCGACCTCGACCGGGGCGCCATGACCCGCCTCGTCGAGCGGTTCCAGTCCGAGGCCCGCACGGCCGACGTCTCCCTCGTCTACTATGCCGGCCACGGCTTCCAGGTCGACGGCCAGAACTACCTCGTGCCGGTGGATGCCAGCATCCGGAGCCGGCAGGACGTCGAGACCGCGACCCTGAACCTGCGGACGATCACGGAGCGCCTCGAGGGCGGGCGCGGCATCCACCTCGTCTTCCTCGACGCCTGCCGCAACAATCCCCTGCGCGGCACCGCCGGCACGTCCGACGCGGCCGTGCCGAACGGCCTCGCCCGCATGGGCAACGCCGCCGGGTTCCTGTTCGCCTACGCCACCCAGCCCGACAACGTCGCCTTCGACGGCGGCGGCCGCAACAGCCCCTTCGCCCAGGCCTTCCTCAGCCACGTGGCCACGCGCGGCCAGGACATCGCCGCGATGATGATCGCCGTGCGCAAGGACGTGATCGCGGCCACCGGCGGGTTCCAGGTGCCGTGGGAGAACTCGTCCCTCACGAGCCAGTTCGCCTTCGTGCCGGGCCAGGCCGCCGCGGCCTCACCCGAGACCCAGCTCTGGCAGCTCGCCGCCGCCGGCCGCGACCCGGCCCTGCTGCGGATCTACCTCGCGCGCTATCCCGAAGGGGCGCATGCCGACGAGGTCAAGGCGATGGCGCTCGCGCCGGCGCCGCCGGAGGCCGCGCCGGGCGCGATCCGCAGCACGCCGGAGGGCGACCGGGTGTCCGACGACCGCCTGTGGGATTTCGCGCAGCGCTCGCGCCTGCGCCAGCTCGTGGAGTTCTACATCAGCCGCCGCCCGGACGGGCGCCACGCCCACGAGGCACGGGAGCTGCTCCAGGCGCTGCCGACGACGGAGGATTCGGACGTCCGGCCCGAGAGCCTGTGCGAGCGCGCGGCGACCCATCCCCGCGACGCCACGGCGAACACCGCCGGCGTCCCCCTGGCCGAGCTCGGCCGCAACGCCGAGACGGCGATCCAGGCCTGCCGGGCCGCGCGGGAGAGCCATCCGGACATGCCGCACTACACGGCGCTCCTCGCCCGGGCGCTGGCCGCGCGCGGCGAGCGCGAGGCGGCGATCGGCTACTACCGGGAGGCGGCGGCGCGGGGAAACCTGCGGGCGATGGTCAGCCTCGGCCTGCTCATGGAGACGGGGGACGGCCTGCCGCGCGATCCCAGGGGCGCCGCCGCCCTGTACGAGACGGCGGCCCGCGGCGGCAGCCCGGACGGCGCCATCAACCTCGCGGTGGCCCTGATGGAGGGGGTGGGGGTCCGGAAGGACCCGGGCCGCGCCGTCACCCTGCTGAAGCAGGCCTCCGAGGCCGGCTCGGCCATCGCCACCTACAATCTCGGCGTGCTGGCCCAGCAGGGGCTGGTGACGGAGCCGGGCTCCGCCCTCGCCTATTTCCGCAAGGCGACCGAGCTCGGCGACCCGCGCGGCTTCGTGCCGGCGGCGATCCTCCTCGACGAGGGCCGGGGCGGCGTGCGCAAGGACCCCGCCGCCGCCGCCGAGATGCTGCTGCTCGGTGTGGCCTCGGATTCCGGCGATGCGGCGAGCCAGATCGTCACTCGCGCCGCGACGTGGTCGCAGGACACGATCCGCCTCCTGCAGGAGCGGCTCAAGCGCGCCGGCTACTACACCGGCGCGGTGGACGGCCGGGGCGGACCGAAGATGGCGGCCCCCCTGCGCCAGTGGCGCCGGGTGGGCAACCTCGACCTGAAGTGAGGCGACCGCCGCCCGATCGGTACGGTCCCCCGTGCGTCTGGCCGAAGGACGCGGTGAAGCGCGGGTCCCCTCTCCAGGAAGGGGGGGACAGGGTGACGAGTCCGAAAGGCCTCCCCGGCAGTGCAAGAAAGCCGAAGAGATCGATTGTACCGCCTCGTCTGCCTGGGCAGGAGGAATGCAGCTTTACCATTGTTCGGCATCGTGCGGTGGGCGCGTTGCACCGGACCGGGTGGGTTTTGCGGGTTCGGAGTTGCTGACAAATCCGGCACGCAAAGGGGTGGACGACCCGTGTCGTCGTCCGCACCGCTGGGGCGGCCGGCGGTCAAGGCGTCATCCACGACGTCCGGCTTGGCCGGAGGTCCGTTCCTGGCCGGCTCCCGGCCAAGGTCAGATATGGGGCGGGACCAGCCGCCGGATCAGCGGCCCGGCTCCAACCAGACCGTCCCATTTTAGGGCAGGTCCGCCGGGCATCGACGAAGTAAGCGAACCTCGCCTGGGCCGCGCAGCCCCTGGAGTGTCCAAAGGGGGACGGACCAGACTTGGCGAGGCGGGAAGACATGGCGCGTCGTCTTGGGCGGGTACAACTCGCCGCTCAGAGCGCGGGCCAGTACCTCGGCGCGGGTTGGCGCAAAGTCCGGCCGCCACGAGAGCAGTTCGACCTCAGCATAATCGAAAACTTGGACGGGGACACGGACGAGGCCGAGCTCCCGTGCGGCTACAAGCCGATGGTGGCCGTCGAGGAGGGCGTGCACCGTTCCTTCGATGCAGATCGGCTGCTTCCAGGCCTGATCCGCCAGGATCATCGCGACGACCTCGCGCGCGCGCGCGGGGATCGCCTCCTCCGTAGGGCGAAGCAGCTTCACCGGGAAGAGCGCGCAATCGGGGTCGATCATGGGGATGGCCTCCACGTCAGCGTCCGAGATCGCCGGCTCCTGTCGAGCGCGCTCGGAGCAGAAGCCCACAGGAGAGTAGGTACAGGACTGAGACGGCGGGGAAGACGGCGGCGGCACCTGCCGCCTGGTTGACGAGGCCGCCGAGCGCTACGCCCGCCATCGAGGAGGCCTGGGTCATGCTCTGGACGACACCGAGGATATGGCCCTGCCTGTTGACCGCAGCCTCGCGCGAGATGAGGCCGGTCAGCACCGGAGTCGTGGCGCCGAGGAGCGCTCCCCAGATGAAGTAAGTCGCCGCGAATACGGCGATGCTGTTCGTCACGCCCGCAACGAGGGCGGCGCCGGCACAGGCGAGGGCCACAAGGGCGACGCCGCCTAATGTCCCGCGCAGCGTCCTGCTTTCGAACACCCGCGACCACAGCGCTGCCGAGGCGACGAAGCCGGTCGCCATCACGCCGTAGCAGAGGCCGATCTCCCAGTTCTCGGCCCCAAAGGCCGAGCGCACGTAGAGCGCGAACGGCATCTGTGGCAGGAGCCGGCTCGCGAGCAGGCAGCCATGGGCGAGTAGGAGACCGCGGATAACCGGATTGCGCCAGACGGTGGCGATCGGCGCCGCATCTTGCGCCGCGGTCTTGGGAGCCGCGGTCTTGGGAGACGCGGTCTTGGGAGACGCGGCCGAGGGTGGGAGGAGAGCGAGCACGGCGAGGGCGCAGGCCACGCACAACCCGGAGGCGGCGGCGTTGATCCAGAAGAAACTCGCATGGTCGAGAATGGCGCCGCCGAGGACGGCACCGCCCAGCGAACCGACGTTGGTTGCGACCTGCAGGAAGGCGAACAGACGGCCGCGGCGCTCCGGCGTCTCAAGGTCGACCCCGTAGGCCTGGGCCGGTGCCGAGAACCCGGCGCAGGCGCCCTGCACGAAGCGCAGCAGCACGATCGTCCACGGATCACCAGCGAGGGCGAGGCCGAGCTGGGTCAGGGCCAGCCCTGCCAGGGCGCGCAGCATCATCAGCCTGTGGCCGTAGCGGTCCCCCATTCGCCCCCAGAGGCTGCCGGTCAGGGCGATCCCGAGCATCGGGGCGACGTAGGTGCCCGTAGCCGCCATGCTGAACGCGAGGTCCGAAGCGCTGATCTCCTTCAGGCGCAGTGGCCAGAACGGCCCGCTCATCTCCATCGCCGCCATGGTGACGAGTTGGATGGCGAAGAGCAGGCGTATGGTCCCGATCGTACCTGCCATGTCAGAGGCCGCGCGTCGCCGGGTCGAGCGGGTTCGGCAACTCGTGCTGGAGCCGGTAGTCGGCATAGTGGGACAGATGCATGCGCAGAAGGGAGCGGGCCGTCCACGGGGCGCGAAGGAAGGCGTCTCGCTCTGCTGGCCTGCCCCCGTTCGGTGGCCCATGTTCGAAGTTAGTGCATCGTCGGTCTGAGGGTCCCCCGGATTTTGGTCCAGCCGGAAGGTGAGCTTCCGGGTCTCATTCGGCGGCCTGCAGGGCCGCCGCCAAGGCAAATTCCTGAGGCGTTCGCCACCCCAGGGCTGTGTGAGGACGGCTCTCGTTGTACTGCCGCCGCCACGTCTCGATCTTGCTCCTCGCGTCGGCCAACGACAAGAACCAGTTCGCGTTCAGGCACTCGTCGCG
>NZ_JAKSXV010000089.1 GCF_022829345.1 Methylobacterium sp. J-090
CCTCCTGGTCCCCGTCGCCAACTACCTCCAGCAGGCGACCAACAGCTGGGACGGCGTCTTCCTCGTCGCCGCCGGCGCCAACGTCCTCGCCTCGCTCCTCGCCATCGCCGTCCTGAAGCCCTGGCGCAAACGCGTCGTCGCACAGGCGCAGATCGCAACCGAGACCGCTCAGGCGCCGCGCATCGTCACCGCCTGACCGTCGGCACCACCATCCAGAATGCGGGGCCGGACGAAAGTCCGGCCCCGTTTTCGTTCGGCGACCCGCCATGCGGGCCGATCGGCATACCAGTCCCGGTTGACACCGCGCCGCCCGGGGTCCTAACATATGTAGTGTTATAACATTACATAACTACAGGATGCCGATGCAGACCCCCGTTGCCCGCCTTCCGGTGACCGTCCTCACGGGCTTCCTCGGCGCGGGAAAGACCACGCTCCTCAACCATATCCTGAACAACCGCGAGGGGCGGCGCGTCGCCGTCATCGTCAACGACATGAGCGCGGTGAACATCGATGCCGACCTCGTGCGGGCCGGCGGCGCCGACCTCTCGCGCACGGACGAACGCCTGGTGGAGATGACCAACGGCTGCATCTGCTGCACCCTGCGCGACGACCTCCTCGCCGAGGTGCGCCGCCTCGGCGAGGCGGGCCGGTTCGACTACCTGCTCATCGAGGGGACGGGCATCGCCGAGCCCCTGCCGGTGGCGAGCACGTTCTCGTTCCGCGACGAGGCCGGCCGCTCGCTCTCGGACGTCGCCCGCCTCGACACCATGGTGACGGTGGTGGATGCGGTGAACCTCCTGCGCGATTACGGCTCCGAGGACTTCCTGCGCCAGCGCGGCGAGACGGCGGCCGTGGAGGACACCCGCACCCTCGTCGATCTCCTGGTCGAGCAGATCGAGTTCGCCGACGTGGTGGTGATCAACAAGGCCGGGGACGTGCCGCCCGCGCAGCTGGCGCTGGTGCGCTCCGTGGTGCGCGGGCTCAACGGCGATGCCCGGATCGTCGAGGCCGATCACGGCCGCGTCGCTCCCGCGGCGGTCCTGAACACCGGCCTGTTCGACGAGGACCGGGCCCAGGCGCATCCCCTGTGGTTCAAGGCGCTCTACGGCGCCCACGCGCACGTGCCGGAGACGGAGGAATACGGTATCGCGTCCTTCGTCTACCGGGCCCGCCGTCCGTTCGACCCGGAGAAGTTCGACCGCTTCGTCCACGCCACCTGGCCGGGCCTCATCCGGGCCAAGGGGCATTTCTGGCTGGCGACGCGGCCCGACTGGGTCGGCGAGTTCTCGCTCGCCGGCGCCGTCGCGAAGGTCGGCGCCATGGGGTTCTGGTGGGCCGCCGTGCCCCGGGCCCGCTGGCCCGAGATCGACGGGTTCGCGGAGAAGATGCGGGCGGTGTGGAGCGAAGTCTGGGGCGACCGGCGCCAGGAACTCGTGTTCATCGGCACCGGCATGGACTGCGACGCCATCACCGCGGCGCTGGATGCCTACCTCGTCGGCCCGGCCTCGCCCCGGCGCTTCGATCCGGTACCGTTCCGGCACCTGCCCGATCCGTTCCCCGCCTGGCAGCGCAGCGGCGCCTGATGGGATTCGTCAGCCGGGCGGATCTGCGCCTGCGGCAAGCCGTCCGCGCGACCGAGGCCGCGCGGGTGAAGGCCGAGCTGGTCGCGCGGCTCGGACTGACGCCGGACGACGCCGTGTCGGTGAACGAGGTCGCGTGTGACGCGGCCTGCTGTCCCGATGTCGCGACGGTGGTGCTGGTGATGCGCGCCCGCGAACCGACCCGATCGTTCCGGATCGCCCGGCCCCTCGCCGCCGTCACGCCGGCCGACCTCGCGGGCGTACGGGAGGCGGAGGCGCGGTCGCGGGGCTAGAGCGTTTTCTTACGCCGAACCGGCAACCACTTCGGCGGACAATGCGCGAGCCGGATGCGCGCCGGCCCGAGGCCGCTCCGCACGGGTTTTCCCGGCGCTCCGTCACCCGTCCGCCGCACGGCGGAAGAACGCCACGGCCTGCGCCACCACCTCGGGCTGGTGAGCGTGCGGGCCGTCGTACTCGACGACCGTGACGTCGTAGCCGGCCGCGCGCAGGCGGGCGGCGTGGGGGCGGGCGCTGCGGTCGATGGGGATCTGCTCGTCGCGGGTGCCGTGGGACAGGAAGATCCGCGGCGCGCCTGCCTGGAGGTGGACCGACAGGAACCCCGCCGAGGACGCGACCACGTGGGTGACCACGTCGCCGTTGGCGAGCCCGAGGGACAGGGCGTAGCTGCCGCCGTCGGAATGGCCCGCGAAGACGAAGCGCGCCGGGTCGAGGGGAAAGCGCGCGGCCACCGCGGCCAGGGCCTCGGACAGGCGCTCGCGGTCCGGCCCGTGACCGCCGATGACGAGGTCCCAGGTCGGGAACAGCGATTGCGGGGCCAGCAGCAGGAAGCCCTCGGCCGCCGCATGGGCCTCCAGCATCGGCAAAATCTTCTCCGCGCTGCCGCCCCCGCCGTGGAACAGCACCACGAGGGGCACGGGCCGGCCGGGTATCAGGCCGTCCGGCACCACCAGCACCGCGTCGCGGGTGTCGAACAGGCCGAGCGCGTGCCGGCCGGGGGGCAGGGGCGGCGCCACCGGCAGGCGATGCGCGAAGCCGAGGCGCCCGGTCAGTTCGGGCGCGAGGGCGACGCCGTCCGTCACGCGGACTCCCCCTTGGGGAGCGGCTTGATCTTAAGCTGGTCGATCACCCAGAGCCAGCCGCCGTCGGCCTGGCGCCGGGCCGTCTCCACGGAGATATTCCCGTTGGGCAGGCGCGCGAAGGTCATGGCGAGGTCCCCGTTGCGGAGGGCCGGCAGGGTCTCGACGGCGGGAAACTCGGATTTGCGCGCGAGCAGGTCGGTGTAGAACGTTTCGATCTCGGCGTGGCCCGTGGCGACGACGGCGCCGGCGGCCACCACGGCGTCGGGCTCGTAGAGCGCCACCAGACCTGCGACGTCGCCCGCATTGGCGCGGGCGTTGAACAGGCGAGCGAGGTCCTCGGGTGCGTCGGCGCGGCTGGTGTCTGTGGGCATCGCGGATGTCTCCTCGTGGGAATGGGTCGCTTCAGCGCAGCCGGCGCCCGGTTCCGTCCTGGACGGTGACGGCGACGGGGATACCGGCCTCGACGCTCTGCGACACGGTGCAGAAGCGCTCGAACTGCTCGAGCACCCGGTCGAGGCGCGGCAGGGTTTCGGCCGGCTGGCCGAGCGCGATGGCGACCTCGATCCCGCCGATGCGCAGGCGCCCCTCGGCGTTGCGCACGATCCGGCAATGGGCGTCGGCCGCCACGCCGCCCGCCTCCTGCCGGAACTTGCCGAGGGCGAACACCATGCTGGCGCACAGGCAGTTCGAGACCGCCGCCACCAGGAGCTGTTCCGGGCACGGCCCGAGGCCCTCGCCGGCGGGCGGCGCCTCGTCAACGACCAGACCCGCGATCAGGTCGCCGAAATCCACGGTGAAGCGGTACGCCGCCTCCTGGGTGATGCGGATGCCCGGCCCCCGCCCCACGGCCGGGTCGAGAAGGACGGGGTCGAGCCCCGGTGGCGGCGACGCCACCTCGCCGGGGGCCGGAATGGTCGGTTGACAGTCCGAAATGCTTGGCATACCAAATACCAACAACAGGCAGACAGAAAAAGCAAGTCCTCGTCAGGCCCGCCCAAGGGCCGACGACTGCCGAATGCCCGGAGGAAGCGATCATGCGCTCGGATATTCGCCCGCACCACCCCGTCCCGTCCATGCTGCACTTGCGAACGATTGTCTTGCTCCGCAACAAGACGGCGGCGGACCCGCGCTGAGGCATGGCGGAATCCATGGGTTCCCCGACGCAGGCCATCGACTTCGCCGACCTGGTGGGCACGATGGGTGACGCCGTGGTGGTGTCGGACGCGAGCGGCGCCATCGTGGTCTGGAACGCCGCCGCGACGCGCATCTTCGGCCACAGCGCCGCGGAGGCCATGGGCCAGTCCCTCGACATCATCACCCCGGAGCGCCACCGCCGGCGCCACTGGGACGGCTACTTCGAGACCATGCGGACGGGCGTCACCAAGTACGGCGCCGACGTGCTGCGGGTGCCGGCCGTGCACAAGGACGGCCGCGCCCTCTCCATCGCCTTCACGGTGGGGATGCTGCACGGCCCCGACGGAACGGTCGCGGGCATCTCCGCCGTCATCCGCGACGACACCCGTCGCTGGACCGAGGAGCGGGACCTGCGCCGCCGCCTCGCCGAATTCGAATCCCGCGCGCCCTCGCCGGGCGCGGTGGAGACGGCCTGACCGGGCCAGACGCCACACGGCCAAAACGAAGAGCCCGCGCCGAAGCGGGCCATACCGAAACGATTTCGTGTCCGACACCGAACGATCAGGGAGAACGCCGCAATGAGTAAGCCGCTCGAGGGTATCAAGATCATCGACTTCACCCACGTCCAGGCCGGTCCCGCCTGCACCCAGCTGCTGGCCTGGTTCGGTGCCGACGTGATCAAGGTCGAGCGTCCGGGCTCCGGCGACGTGACCCGCACCCAGCTGCGCCACGTCGAGGATGCCGACGCGCTCTACTTCACCATGCTGAATTCCAACAAGCGTTCGCTCACCCTCGACACCAAGACCCCCGAGGGCAAGGAAGTCCTGGAGACGCTGATCCGGCAGTCGGACGTCATGGTCGAGAATTTCGGCCCCGGCGCGCTCGATCGCATGGGCTTCTCCTGGGCCCGCATCCAGGAGCTCAACCCGGGCATGATCCTCGCCTCGGTGAAGGGCTTCTCCGACGGCCACCATTACGAGGACCTCAAGGTCTACGAGAACGTGGCGCAGTGCGCCGGGGGCGCCGCCTCCACCACGGGCTTCTGGGACGGCCCGCCCACCGTCAGCGCGGCGGCTCTGGGTGATTCCAACACCGGCATGCATCTGGCCATCGGCATCCTCACGGCGCTCCACCACAAGAACAAGACCGGCACCGGCCAGAAGGTCGCCGTGTCGATGCAGGATTCGGTGCTCAACCTCTGCCGGGTCAAGCTGCGCGACCAGCAGCGCCTCGACGCGCTGGGCTACCTCGAGGAGTATCCGCAGTACCCCCACGGCGAGTTCACCGACGTGGTGCCGCGCGGCGGCAACGCGGGCGGCGGCGGCCAGCCCGGCTGGGTGCTGAAGTGCAAGGGCTGGGAGACCGACCCCAACGCCTACATCTACTTCACCATCCAGGGTCACGCCTGGGCACCGATCTGCAAGGCCATCGGCAAGGAGGAGTGGATCGACGATCCGGCCTACAACACGGCCCGCGCCCGCCAGGACAAGATCTTCGACGTGTTCGCCATCATCGAGGCCTGGCTCGCCGACAAGACCAAGTTCGAGGCCGTCGACATCCTGCGCAAGTTCGACATCCCGTGCTCGCCGGTCCTGTCGATGAAGGAACTCTCCGTCGATCCGTCGCTGCGCGCAAGCGGCACCGTCGTCGAGGTCCAGCACCCGAAGCTCGGCTCGTACCTGACGGTGGGAAGCCCGATCAAGTTCTCGGACATGACCGTCGACATCGTGGCCTCGCCGCTGCTCGGCGAGCACACCGACGAGGTGCTCCTCGACCTCGGCTACACCCAGCAGCAGATCGAGCACCTGCACCAGGCCCGCGCCGTCTGACGTAAGGCCTCCACCCGACGAAGCGGCGCGCCCATGGGCGCGCCGTCCGCGTTGTGGGCGCCACGTCGAACACCTGTGCGCGTTTCCACTCTCCACGCCTGATGACTGGACACACACATCCGCTCTGTCGCTGGTTTCGACAGGCGTGTGCGTTGGCGTGAAGCACAACAGGCCCCCTCTCCTGGAAGGAGAGGGTTGGGGTGAGGTGTGGGACCTGTTCGGAGAGTTCGCACACCTCACCCTGTCCCTCTCCTTCCAGGAGAGGGGACCCGTGTTTCCCGCGAGATACGAAGACAACGATTCGAAAGGCGATGGGTCCTGAAAGACTCTCGGGCTGGCATCGCTCGCTGATCCAGTGAACTTCCTATCCGACACGCTTCGGATGCTCGGCTCCCTTGCCGCATTAGAGTCTCCCGTCACGCCCCGCAAAACAGCGCCGAGGCCCGTTCCGACGATGCGCCTGTCCCTGCGTCACCTCCTGCCGGACACCCAGCCGTTGAGCCGGCGCGAGCGCCTGCGCTCGGCCGCGGGCGCCCTCGTCGGCATCCTGGTGACGGGGCTGGTCGGCCGGCTCGCCCTCGGGCCGGACCCGGCCTGGCCGGCCCTCATCGCGCCCATGGGGGCCTCGGCGGTGCTGCTCTTCGCCGTGCCGGCGAGCCCGCTGGCCCAGCCCTGGTCGATCCTCGGCGGCAACCTCGTGGCGGCGCTCGTCGGGGTCACGGCGGCCCACGCCATCGCCGATCCCGCCCTGGCGGCGGCCCTCGCCATCGGGGTCGCCATTGGCCTCATGACGACCCTGCGCTGCCTCCACCCGCCGAGCGGGGCCGTCGCCCTCACGGCGGTGCTCGGCGGCCCGGCGATCCACGACCTCGGCTACGGCTTCGTCCTGTGGCCCGTGGGCGCCAACTCGATCCTGCTTCTCTCCGTCGCGATCCTGTTCAACAACCTCACCGGGCGCGCCTACCCGCATGCGGGGTCTCAGAAAAGCGCCGACCCGGCCCCGTCCGCCCGCGGCGGCGTCACCCCGGCCGACCTCGACGCGGTGCTGGACGCCTACGATCAGGTCCTCGATATCGGGCGCGACGACCTCAAGGCGATCCTGGCGGGGGCGCAGCTCGCGGCCTACCGCCGCCGCGCCGCCGGCCCGGTCACCTGCGCGGCGATCATGTCCCGCCACGTCATCGCGGTGGCGCCGCACGCGCCCCTGCACGAGGCCCTCGACCTCCTGCGCCGCCACCGGGTCAAGGCCCTGCCGGTGACCGACGAGGGCGCGCGCATCCTCGGCATCGTCACGCAGACGGACCTCCTGGACAAGACCGTGTGGGAGCGGCCGGGCCCGCGACTCGGATTCGCCCGGCGCGTCGCCCTGACCCTGGCCCGGGGCCGCGCGCCCCACGGCAGCGTCGAGGACATCATGACGAGCCCCGTGCGCTCCGTCCGCCCTGAGACGCCCATCGCCGACCTCGTGCCGTGGATGCAGGATGCCGGCCTCTCCCACCTGCCCGTGGTCGGCCCCGACGACCGCCTCGTCGGCATCGTGTCCCAGGCCGATCTCGTGGCGGAGTTGCTGGCCGAGGCGGTGGGTTCGCGCCGGGCGACGCCGAACCCCGCCGAACCCGCCCTGGCGTGACCGGGGAAGACCCGGCCTGCCACGCCCCCGCAGGACGCCGCGGTGGGCCCTACGGACCCCGCGCGGGTTGCCCGGACAGAGCCACCTCGACCGCCCTCACCACATCGGCGACGGGGACCTCCCAGGTCTGGCCGTGGAATGCGGGATTGAGGTCGGCCCAGGGTTGCGGGGCGGCCCCGATCACGCAGCCGTAGGTGAGGTCTCGAAGCCCGGCCAACCGGCGAAAGCACCAGTTCGCGTAGGCATCCATCATGAGTTCGATGACGATGCAGCCCCGCGATGCGAAGCCGATATTCGTCAGTCCGGCCCCGTGCGGCGACACGATGATGCGGGCCTGGCGGAAAAGGTTGATCTGGCCCGGGATCGTCAGGTCCTCCAGGCGCACGGCCACGAACCCCAGCGCCGCGAGGGCGTGGACGACGGCGTCCTCGTTCGACAGCCTTCGCTGCGAAGCGCCCCGGCGATCGACGTAGAGCCGCTCGATCCGGCCGCGCCCGTCGACCACGTGATTCGCCAGCACGGCATCGAAGAACCGGTTGAGGACCGGATGGTAGTCGAACACCCCGTGCAGATCCCACGGCAGGAGCAGGGTCTCGACGCGCAGCGTCTCCGACGGCAGGACCGGCCGGAACTCGATCCCGGGCGGCAGGCCGGCAAGTGCGAGGAGCTCGCCCTGGCCGATGGCGTCGGACGCGTACAGCACCGTCCGGACCGTTTTCAGCACCGTGTCGGGGACGGTCGACAGCTTGGCGACCCCATCGATGACGGCGTGCCAGTAGCTGTTTCCGCCGGGCATCAGGAGGCTCAGATGGGTGCCGGACAGGGGCGTCACCCGGTCGATCTCGAGGCGGATGCCGGAGTCCTCGATCCGGTACCGATGCCGGCCGGGCTCCGTATGCCAGGTCGTCTCGGTCACCATCGCGTCGCCGATCCCGAGGAGACCGGCCGATCCGTGGACGAGGGCGTCGGCGATGGCATGGACCGTGGTCGGGAGGGACAGGTAGGAGGTCTGCCGCCAGGAAGCGTGGCGCTCGCTCTCGCGGATCGCCACCCGCTCGAGGGTCTCGGCACCGACGCGGAGGGGCGGGAGATGCACCGTCACCCTCGGATACGCGACCAGGGTCTCGATCGCCGCCGGGCCGGTGCCGGCCTCCCGCAGGATCTCGGCCAGCGCACGCAGTTGCAGGGGCGCGACGGGCGGCGGCGCGTCAGTCGCGTCGGCGGCCGCGTCGGCGATCTCGCCGGCGGTCGGGTGACCGGCCCCATCCCCGGCGCGCCGATCCCGTCGGTCGGGCCCGGCGGCGAACGCGCGGCGAACCCGCCGGGCGACGCTGGCCCAGGCGGCCCGGATTCCCTTCCCTGACAGCCGTGGCGTCACCGGTCACCCCCTCGCCCCACCGGCCCTGGTCCGGGCGCTTCACAGAACGTCCCGTCACCCGTGACCGGATGCGGCGCAGGGCGGGCGCCCCGCGAGCGGCCCATCCGAACCGAACTCGAGGTCCGGTACGCCCCCTTTGAGCATCGCATCGACCAGACATCGCGCCGCCGAAGGTAAAGATCCTGCCCCGACGCACAGCCGAAGCCTAGATCTCCCCTGATCCCGTCTTGCGAAGCCGAGTTGCCGAGCCGAATTACGAAGCCGACTTGCAAAGACCCGCGCCCTCGTCGAAGCTTGGACCCCGGACGGACGACGACGAAAACGCCACCGGGACGTCCGGTTCGGTCGACCGAATGGGCCCGGTCCACCATTCCGCCGTCCGCTGGCATTGCATCGGCATCCTGCGCAACCCCGCGAAGGGATCGGCGGCGCGATTGTGATCGGCGGGCGGCCCGGGACGCGCCGGGCTTTCCGCCGGAGCGCCGTCCCGAAACCTGCCCAACCTCTTGATCGAATGATCTTTTTCCCGGTCGTCACGGGGTACCGGTCCGCGCAATCAGGCGAAAAAGTCCGCATCACTTATTTGTGATTTCGTACAACTGAAACTTTCTGGTCGCGTGAAACGTAGTTGCCCTCTAGTGTTTCGATGGCTTAATTTCGAAGAGCAATAAAAGATATTCATTAACACATTGATAAAGCTGGATTTTCGTTTTTTGAAAGACATGGCGACTTCTTTATTCAACCGTAGCCGCTTGATTCAAAACCATCGTTTCACGTACCATCGGATGATCGATACGCGCGATCACTCAAGGGAGTCACAACGATCATGGAAAACGCCTCCGTGCCCACCAACGATTTCGCCGGTTTTGATTATGCCGCTGGACGCCGGGCGTTCATGCGGACCCTCGGCCTCGGCGCGGCGGGCGCCGCCCTCCTGAGCGCCGCCGGCGGTCCGGTCAGCGCGCAGACGGCCTCCGTCGGCGCCGCCGACGTGTTCAACTTCGCCCTGAACCTCGAATACCTCGAGGCCGAGTTCTACCTCCGGGCCGCCTTCGGTCGCGGTCTCGCCGATGCCGACATCTCCGGCACGGGCACCCTCGGCGCCGTCACCGGCGGCCGTCAGGTCTCCTTCGCCACCCCGCTCGTCCAGGGCTACGCCAACGAGATCGCCGACGACGAGGAGAAGCACGTCAAATTCCTGCGTGCGATCCTGGGCAATTCGCGTGTCGCCCGTCCGACGATCAACTTCGTCGACAGCTTCAACGCGCTGGCGCGCTTCTCCGGCCTCGGCAACACCTTCGACGCCTTCGCCAACGAGACCAACTTCCTCCTGGCGGCCTTCGTGTTCGAGGATGTCGGCGTCACCGCCTACAAGGGCGCGGCCCCGCTCCTGCGCAACAACGAGTTCCTCGAGGCGGCCGCGGGCATCCTCGCCGTCGAGGCTTACCATGCCGGCCTCATCCGCACGGTGCTGGCGAGCCGCGGCCTGTTCCAGCAGGCTCAGGCGATCTCCGATCTGCGCGACTTCTTCGACGGCCCGAGCGACCTCGACTTCGGGATCGGCACGGCCGCGCGGCCGGACCTCGTCCCGACCGATGCCAACTCCCTCGCCATCAGCCGGACGCCGGCCCAGGTCCTGGCCATCGTCTACGCCAGCGGCACGGCCCAGCCCGGCGGCTTCTTCCCGAACGGCCTCAACGGCCTCGTTCGCTAAGCCGACGACGGAACGTCGCGGCGCCGCCCGGCCGGTCGCCGGGCGGCGCGTCTCAGGACACGGGCGGGGGTCACGCTTCGAGCGCGATCCCCGCTCGCGTCCGTCGCGGATGGCGGTGACCCGGAAACAACGTCTTGGGCGTTCTGATCGACGGCCTCGTCTGCGCGGTGCTGGTCTTCGTCGCGGTGGAGGATGCCCGGCGGTTCCGCATCCGGAACGGCGCCGTCGCCCTCCTCGTGGCGCTGTTCGGACTCGCCGCGCTGGTGTCGGGCACCGTTGAGGACGCCGCCTGGCACGGTGTCTTCGGCGCCGCGGTCCTGGTCCTGATGTTCGGCGCCTTCTCGGCGCGGCTCGTCGGCGCCGGGGATGCGAAGCTGATGACGGCCGCCTGCCTGTGGACCGGACCGGAGAACGCCCTCACGTTCGCCCTGATCCTGTTCGGCCTGACCGTCCTCTACGGCATCGGGGCGGCCCTGCGGCTTCTTCCCGCCCGACGGGACGGGGCTGGAACAAAGATCCCGTTCGGCCCCAGCATCGCCGTGGCCTGGATCGCGACGATTGCTTTGGTTTGACGAAACTCACCGAAACAAGACCGGCCGCTCGAGCCTAATACCGCGAATGTCAGCTGAGCGGTTGACGGAATCGAACCTTCGATTGACACGTTTCGATCCGCAAGGGATCATTTACCATCTTGGATAGGCGGCCGCGATGCGGGCGCGCCGCGTCTGTGGGGACAGGTCACATGAAGCATCTCATCGAACGCTTTTGCCGCGAGGACGACGGTGCGGCGATGGTGGAATACGCCCTGCTGGTGGCGCTGATCGCCCTCGTGGCCATCGTGGGCCTCACGGCGACGGGCACCAGCCTCAACGCGCAATTCGCCAAGATCAGCTGCAAGATCGCCACGCCGACGGCGGATTGCACGCAGACCCAGTGATCCCGGCAGCGGGGAACGGCGCGATGCGGGAACGCGGGCTCGACGGGCGGGGCGAACCGGATCGGATCACCGGTCGCCGGAGGCGTGTGTCATGAGGGCCTCGTCGGCGATCTCCCTCGGCGTGGCCCTGGCCTTCGGCGCCCTGGCCGCCTTCCTGGCGCGCGGGCTGTTGCTCAGCGCTGATACGCAGGCCCGGCGGCCCGCCCAGGGCCGCATGGTCGTGGCCTCCGCCCCCGTCGGCTTCGGCACGGCCTTGACCTCGGCCAACCTCCGGGAGGTCGACTGGCCCGCCGGGGACAGCCTCGACGGTGCCTTCACCTCCATCGCCGACCTGACCCGCGACGGGCGTCGCCTCGCCCTCGCCCCCCTGCAGCGCAACGAGCCGGTTCTGGCCGCGAAGGTCACGGCCCCCAACCAGCGCGCGACCCTGTCGACCCAGATCGACGAGGGCATGCGCGCGGTCTCGGTCCGGGTCGACGAGGTGCGGGGCGTCGCCGGCTTCGTGCTGCCGGGCGACCGGGTCGATCTGATCCTCACCCGCGGCGAGGGCGGCACCCAGGACAACGCCTACGCGGACGTCCTGATTCAGAACGCCAAGGTCCTGGCCATCGATCAGGTCGCCGGGGACCGGCAGGACAAGCCGACGATCGCCCGCGCCGTCACCCTGGAACTGTCCGTCGCCGAGGCCCAGAAGGCGATCCTCGCCCAGGGGATCGGGCGCCTGTCCCTGGTCCTGCGCCAGACCGGCGAACCCGTGGCGCAATCGGCCCAGCGCGTCACCGCCGCCGATCTGTCGGCCGGCGAAGGGGCCGCCGCCAAGGATCGCATCGCCGAACTCACCGCCCAGGTCGAGGCCCTGCGCAAGGCGTCCGAGGCCGCCGCGGCCCTCGCCGGCGAGGGCGCCCGCGCCCAGCTCGCCGAGATGGAGACGCGGCTGCGCGTCGAACTCGGGCAGCGGATGCCGCCCGGCATCGCGCCGGCGGCCCCGGCGCCGCCGAAGCTCACCATCAACGTCATCCGCAACGGATCGAAGCGCGAACCCTACGCGGTGGATTCCGAGGACTGACGGGCGCGCGGGACGAGCCCTCGCCCCCGAACCCTCGCCCGCGAGCGCCGACCGCGCGTGTCCCGCGTCGAAAAACCCGGCCGCACTTGAATTCCCCGTCCCATCCGGAGCCTTCGTGAACTGTTTTCTGATCGCGGCCGATCGCGGCGCGGCGCGCGTGCAGGCCCTGGCCAAGCACGCCCAGGGCCTCGGATACACGGTGTCGTACGTGGCCGACGTCGCCGCCCTGCACCGTGACCGGACCTTCGCCAAGGCGCGCACGCCCCTGGTGCTGATGCCGGAGGAGGCCGGAGCCGCCCCGGGCGCCGTGGCGGAGGCCGCGATCCAGCTCGCCCGCGCCGAGCAGGGCCGGGCGTTCGTGGTCCACGTCGCCGCGGCCCTCGCGCCGGATCTCTACAAGGCCCTGGTGCGCAGCCAGTCCGGCGAATGGATCGGCTGGGACAACGCCGCCGGGGAACTGCGCGAGGTCACGAGGACCCTGGGCGCCACGGAGCCAGCGGAGAGCAACGCCCGGATCGTCAGCTTCCTGCCGAGCAAGGGCGGGGTCGGAAACACCACCCTCACGGTGGAGACCGGCATGCGCCTGTCGAGCCGGCGCAAGCAGCCCCTGCGCGTGGCGCTCCTCGACCTCAACCTGCAGGGCGGCACCCTCGCGGACGCCCTCGACATCGAACCCCGCTTCGATATCGCCGAGATCGCCGCCCAGCCCGAGCGCCTCGACGAGCAGCTCGTCGATGTGTTCACCAGCCGGCATACGCCGCGCCTCGACGTCTTCGCCTGCCCGCCCCGCCGGATCGCCTTCGACGACGTGCCGCCGGCGATCCTCTTCACCTTCATCGACACCATCGCCCGGCGCTACGAGGCGATCCTCATCGATCTGCCGAAGGCGTGGGTGCCGTGGATCGACAACATCCTTCAGGGGTCGGACGCCGTCGTGCTCTCCGGCGGCGCGACCGTGCCGGCCCTGCGCGCCCTGACCCAGTCCCTGGCCCATCTCGACACCCTGGAGATTCCGGCCGACCGCCTCGCGGTGGCGGTCAACGCCTGCGACGTCGATCTCCTCGGCCGGATCGCCCATCGCGACCAGATCGAACGCCCCCTGTCCGGCCGCTCCGTGTTCTGCCTGCGCCGCGACGGCGCCACCGCCAACGCGGCGCTCGACGCCGGTCGATCCTTGCTGGAGATGGCGCCCAACGCTAGGCTGACCCGTGATCTCGGCCGCGTGGCGGAGTGGTGCGGCACGGCGGCCAAACTCGCGTGAGCCGATCCGAGACGCCGGCCGACACGGACCCGCCCTGCACGGAGCTGCCATGAAAGCCGGATTGTCCGATCGCTGGCGCACCGCGAAGGCGCAGGTGCCGCCAGGCCAGGCCGGCATGCCGCCAGGCCAGGCCGGCATTCCGCCAGGCGAGGCCGGTGTGCCGTCGGGCCGGTCCGAGGGGCCGTCCGGCCAGGCCGGGACGCCGCTCGGCCGACCTCCCGTGACGCCCGGCCCGGCCCAGGCGTCGGGTCCGGCCCGGGAACGGTCCGCGCCGGCGCCCGTGGCCGCGACCAGGGCCGTCCCGGCCCCCGAGCCGGCGCCGCGCTCGTCCCTGACCGACGCCAAGGTGAAGCTCCACGGCCAGATCATCGACGAGTTCAACCTCGCCCTCATCGACAAGATCTCGCCCGAGGACCTCGCCCGCCAAGTCGGACGCTTCGTCGCCGAATACGTCCTCAAGGAACGCCTCGCCCTCAACCAGCGCGAGCTCGAGGCGTTCTCGGCCGAAGTCCTCGACGAGATGATCGGCCTCGGTCCCATCGAGCCCCTGCTGAAGGACCCGAGCGTCACCGACATCCTCATCAACGGCCATCGCTCGGTCTTCGCCGAGCGCGGCGGCCAGCTCGAACCGACCCTGGTCCACTTCAAGGACGAGGCGCACCTCCTGCGCATCGTCAACAAGATGGTCGCGGCGGTCGGCCGGCGCATCGACGAATCCTCCCCCATGGTCGATGCGCGCCTGCCCGACGGGTCGCGCGTCAACGTCGCGATCCGGCCCATCGCGGTCGACGGCCCCCTGGTCTCCATCCGCAAGTTCTCGAAGCGCCCGATCTCCATGGACCGGCTGGTGGAGCTCGGCGCCCTGCGCGCACCCATGGCCGACCTGCTCAAGATCGCCGTGCGGGGCCGGATCTCCCTCATCGTCTCGGGGGGCACCGGCTCGGGCAAGACCACCATGCTCAACGCCCTGTCGTCCTACATCTCGCCGCGCGAGCGCCTCATCACCATCGAGGACGCGGCCGAGCTCCAGTTGCAGCAGCCCCACGTCGCCCGCCTCGAGACCCGGCCGCCGAGCGTCGAGGGGCGCGGCGAGATCCGCCAGCGCGAGCTGCTCAAGAACGCCCTGCGCATGCGGCCCGACCGCATCATCCTCGGCGAGTGCCGGGGCGAGGAAGCCTTCGACATGCTCCAGGCCATGAACACCGGCCACGAGGGCTCGATGACCACCATCCACGCCAACACGCCCCGCGACGCCATCGCCCGCGTCGAGCAGATGATCGGCATGGCGGCGGCCAACATGTCGGTGACCTCGATCCGCAGCCAGATCGCGTCCGGCGTGCAGCTGCTGCTTCAGCTCCAGCGCCTCAGCGACGGCCGCCGCCGGGTCACCAGCATCGCCGAGATCACCGGCATGGAGGGCGACGTGATCCAGATGCAGGAGATCTACCGCTTCGTCCGCGAGGGCATCGACGAGCGCAACCAGGTGCTGGGCAGCTATCGCGCCACGGGGGTGCGGCCGAAGTTCCTGCAGGAGCTGAAGGCGCAGGGCCTGGACATGCCGGCCCAGGCCTTCGACCCGTCGGTGGCCCTGTGAGGCCGCGTCACCGAGAGACAAGTCACCGGGAGGCAAGTCACCGAGAGACAAGTCACCGAGAGACAAGTCGCCGGGAGGCAAGTCACCGGGAAGAACGCCATGGCTGAGCCCTGGGCGATCTACCTCCTGATCTTCGTCTGCTCGGTGGTGGCGGTCCAGCAGCTCCAGGTGGGGCTGGCCGGCGCCCTGCGCGGCCGGAAGCGCCGGCGGCAGCGGCGCGCGGACCTCGACGGCCCGGCGGTCGCCGCTCCCGCCGAGTCCCTGCGCCGCCGCGAGGCCGGGAAATCCGCCCTCGTCATCGGCTGGAATCGTCTGCTGCTGCAATCCGGCACGCGCAAGAGTTCCGCGGCCCTGGCCGGACGGACCCTCGGCCTCGCCGTCCTTCTGCTGCTGGTTCTGCCGGTTCCGGGGTTCTGGCTGCGCCTCGCCGCGAGCCTCGGCGTCGCGGGCCTGCTGTGCCTCATGGTGCTGCGCATCAAGCGGGCGCGCCGCCTCGCGCGCTTCGGCGAGCAGCTGCCGGAGGTGCTCGACGTCATCGTCCGGTCGTTGCGCGCCGGCCATCCCTTGCCCGTCTCGCTGGGCCTCGTCGCCCGCGAGACGCCCGAGCCCGCCGGACCGGAATTCGCCCTCGTGGTCGACGAGATGAACTACGGCCGCAGCATCGCCGAGGCCCTCGACGGGCTCTACCTCCGGGTCGGCCACCCCGAGCTCGCCTTCGTGGTGGCGGCGATCTCCATCGCCAACCAGACCGGCGGCAACCTCGGCGAGGTCCTGGCGCGCCTGTCGCGGATGCTGCGCGAACGCTTCCGCCTGTCCCGGCGCGTGCGGGCGCTCACCGCCGAGGGGCGGTTCAGCGGCTACGCGCTCAGCGGCCTGCCGATCATCCTGTTCGTCGTCATCAACCTCGTCAGCGCCGCCTACTACGCCGAGTTCTGGGTGAGCCCGTCCGCCAACACGATCTTGGGCGTCGCCATCGTCCTGCTGCTGCTCGGCAATCTCACCATCTACCGCCTCGTGAACTTCAAGGTCTGACGTGGCATGAGCGTCGTCCTTCTCGTCACCGTGCTCGCCTTCGCCAGCGTGGCGCTCGCGCTCTACACCGCGACCTCCGCCCTCTCCCGGCGCGAGCGCGTGCGCCGCCGCTACGGCGGGCTCGGTGCGCCGGCCGCCACCGCCGAGGAGGTCGAGCGCGACCAGGAAAGCTGGCTCGACATCGATCCGGCCCGCCTCGGCCTCGACGTCGATGCCCGCCGCGCCCTGCGGCGCGAACTCATCCGCTCGGGCTTCTTCGCACCCTCGGCGGTGGTCATCTTCACCCTGGCGCGCCTCGGGCTCCGCGTCGGCCTGCCGACGCTGGGCACCCTGGTGGTGACCCGCTTCCTGCCGAGTTCGGGCCTCGCCGAGGCGGCGCTCATCGCCCTCGTCCTCTTCATCGTCGCCCATTACCTGCCGCGGGCCTATCTCAGCCGGCGCCAGCGCCACCTCGAGATCCGCTACCGCGCGGTGTTCCCGAACTTCCTCGACATGCTGGTGGTCTGCATCAATGCGGGCCTCAGCCTCGACGCCGCCCTCGACCGCGCGTCGGGCGAGATCGGCGCGTCGGATGCCGAGTTCCGGGCGAATTTCGACCTGATGGCCGGCGAGATGCGGGCGGGCAAGAGCACGCCGGAGGCCCTGAAGGCCTGCGCCGAGCGCCTCGGCCTGCCCGAGGCGCGCTCCTTCGCCGCCCTGCTGCAGCAGACCATCGAGCTCGGCACCGACGTGTCGCTCGCGCTCACCACCTTCTCCGACGAGATGCGCGACCGGCGGATGTCGCGGGCGGAGGAGAAGGCCGCCTCCCTGCCGCCCAAGCTCACCCTGCCGCTCGGCCTGTTCATCTTTCCCGTGGTCCTCATCGTGATCCTGGCGCCGGCGGTGATGAAGGTGCTCCGTGCCACAGCCCCTTAAGCCCCTCGCCGGTGAGCCCCTCGCCCGACGCCTGCGGGCCCTGCGCGACGAGGATTCGGGGGCGGCGATCCTCGAATTCGCCCTGCTGCTGCCGATCCTCGTCGTCCTCGTGTACGGCTGCTTCGAGGTCGGGCGCGCGCTCCTGGTGCGCCAGGCCATGGAGGGGGCCGTGCGCGCCGGCGCCCGAATCCTCGCCCAAGTTCCCGACGCCGCCTGCGAGGCCGGCTGCCCGCCCGGCGCGGCCCGGGCGGTGCGGATCACGGAGAGCCAGATCCTCGCCAATACCGGCCTGCCGCCCGGGGCGGTCACGGCGGAGCCGCAGCCCGACCCGCCCGCCGGCACGGTGGCCATGCAGGCGAGCGTCGCCTTCGACGTGATGTTTCCGGGCCCGGTTCCGCTCCGGCGCTGGACCCTGAAGGCCCGGCATCAGGAGCCGCACGTTGGCCAGTAGCCTGACCGCCTTCCGCCGCAACGAGGACGGCGCCGCCCTGGTCGAGGCCGCCCTGGTGCTGCCGATGCTGCTGATGCTCGTCTTCGCCCTGGCCGACCTGTCCCTGTACTTCTGGCAGCGGGGGCTGGCCGCGAAGGCGGTCGACCTCGGCGTGCGGGCCGCCATCGTGGCCGATTCCGTGGCGGAGGGGCCGGGCCTGACGCCCGCCGACAGCGCGGCCTACTGGTACGGGCGCCCGCCCGGCGCCCCCTGCGGGGCCGGCGGCGAGGCGGGCCAGTGCCCGGTCTTCCGGGTGGTCTGCGATCTCGCGAGCGGCTGCGTCTGCCCGGGAAGTTCGTGCCGGTTCGGATTCTCGCAGGCGAACCTCGCGCCGATCCTGCTGGCGATGCGGGCGGTGCTGCCGCGCCTCGAACCCGCCAACCTGCGGGTGACCTACGCCACCAACGGCCTCGGCTATGTCGGTCGCCCGCCGCCGGTCCCCGTTGATGTCACCGTGCAGATCGTCGATCTCGCGTTCGATCCGATCTTCGCCGGGCTGCTGTTTTCCAAGGCGCTGCCGCTGCAGGCCACCGCCACCCTGCCGGGCGAGGATCTGGTGACCCGCCGATGAGATCCCGCTGCCTGCGCGCCTTCGGCCGGACCGAGGACGGCTTCGTCCTCGTCTTCGCCGCCGTCTGCATCCCGGCCCTCCTCGGCCTCCTCGGCCTTGCCGTTGACGGCACCCGCCTGATGACTTTCGACACCCAGCTCGCCGCGACCGTGGACGCCGCGGCGCTCGCCGCCGCCGGTCAGCTCGACTGGACCGACGGCGCCATCGAGCGGGCCGTCGCCGCCGGCAACGCCCTCACCAACGGCGTCGCGTTCTCCCGGCGCAACCGGGCGAGCCCACGCCTGTCCTTCCGCTTCGCCGCGACGCTGGCGGACCTGCGCGCCGACCCCGCCTACACCCTGCCGGACACGGAGGGCGCGCGGGCCGTGTTCGTCGAGGCGACCACGGCCGAGTACACCCTGACCGCCAGCCTGCTCCAGGTTCTGGGCACGCCGATCCGGCGCCGGGCCGTGGCGGAGGCGCAATACTACGCCTGCGACGTCACCCCGATGGTGATGTGCCAGTCCGACCCCGAGCGCTTCGCCGCCGCGGCCCGGCCCGGGCGCCAGTACTACCTGCGCATGGACGGCAACATCGCCAACGGCTCCGTCGTCCCCCTCGACCGGCCGGACGATGCGGCGAGCCGCACGACCCTTCGCACCCTCGCCTCGGACGCGCCCGCCTTCTGCTACGGCCAGGGCGTGGCCCTGCGGCGCAACATCGCCCCGCGCGACTTCGACGACGCGCTCAACATCCGGTTCGACCGCTACTTCAACGGCATCGCGGCGGTGGCGAGCGATCTTGCCGCCTTCCCCCCGGCCCCGAACGTGATCCAGGGACGCCACCTCCAGGCCTGTTCCTCGCCGCCCTCGTCCGGCGACGTGAACCCGCCCTACCACCTGCCGCGCGACGCGGCCTACCGGATCGTCCGGCCGTCGGCAGCCTACGACCAGGGCCTCGGCGACTGGGCGGTGACGGCGGCCTATGGCGGCTTCGGCGAGATGTCCGCGGCGCGGGCCATCGACGAGTACATCCTGTGGAATCACGCCGACAAGGACCGGACCTTCCAGACCGCCCTGCGCGAGGCGCCGACGCGCTACGACCTCTACCTGCGCGAACTCGGCCTCACGCGGGCGACGGAGTCCCAGCCCGTGGTCACGCGCGGCAACCGGCTCATGGGCAAGACCATGCCCACGGGCGGCCCGCTCACGGGACCGTACGCCTTCGTGCGCGAGAGCCCGATCCCCATGTGCTATCTCGGCGTGCGCCCGGCCAGCGATGCGCGGCGCCGGGTGCTCTACCTGTCGATCGCCGATTGCCGCGATTTTTCCGCCGATCCGGGCCCGGCCCGCCTGTCGCGCCACGTGGCCAAGGTGTTCCTCACGGAGCCGGTGAGCGGCGGCGGACTGCTCGTGGAACTCGTCGCCATGCTCACCCCGCGGGCGGACGACGGCAAGCTCCGGCCGGTGGTGCAGCTCGTCGAGACCCACTGACGCCGGTCCGTCGCGGCCGGGGTGGGGCCGCCGGGGCAAACCTCGCCTTAACGACCGTGGGGCCAGGATGCGCCATGTCGCGTGCCCTGAACGCCCAGACCTTCGGCTCGCTCGTCGTCATCGGCGCCTTCGCGGCCGCCGAAGGCGCCGCCGCCTATCTCGCGGCCTGCCCCGGATCGAGTCTGGCGTGGTACCTCAACCTCGCGGTCTTCCGGCCGTTCGAGGCGGCCCGCGTGGAGACCTCGCCCCTGCACGCCCTGTTCGGGATCGACGCGCTCCGCAACGCCGCCGCGCTCGCGGCGATCACCCTCGCGGTTCGGGTCCTGCGGTTCCGGTTCGGCGTCGCCGCCATCGCCAACCTGTGCTTCGTCTTCGCGGCGGCCCTGACCTACGCCTGGCTCGGCCTCGGCGGACCGCTCCGGACCGTGTCGCTCCTGCCCGTGTCGCTTCCGCCCATGGCGGCGATCCAGGGGCCGGATTTCGCCGTCCTCGCGGTGATGCTGGCGAGCTCGTTCCTCGCCTTCGCCATCAGCCACCTGTCCTTCGCCGGGCGCATCCGATCCGAGCGGCGCCGCGACCCCGCCGGCGCCGGCACGCCGTGAGGCCGCGCGGGTTCGGCGCGCTCCTGCTGGCGCTGGCCGCGACCCCCGGCCCGGCCCTCGGACAGGACCGGGATGTCCCCCCGCCCCGGGGGCCGGACCGGACCCTCACCCTCGGGGGGGACGGATGGGTCCTGGAGCGGTTCGGCCGGGACCTCGCCGTCCTGCGCACCGGTGCGACGCCCCCGTCCGGCCCGGCCGGACTCCTCGTCCTGTCCTGCGAGGGCGGCGAGCGGCGCTGGCGGTTGAGCCTTCCCCAGCGCCTCCTGCCCGAGGGGGATTCCTCCACCACCGGCCAACTGCTCGCGCGCCCGTCCGGATCGGCGGGGCGATCCCCCCGCGCGACGATCGGTCCGGTCCAGATCGCCGACGGGCGCGTCCTGACCCTGACCGAGGGTCGGGCCGCCGCGGGCGCCTTCGTGCCGGCCTTCGTCCGCCTGCTCAGGGCGGGACCGAGCCGCATCGACCTCCTCCTGCGCAGGGCGGGCCCGGGGCGGCCCCCGGTTCTGTTCGGATCGACGATCCCCGCCATCGTGTTCGCGCCGGTCGTCGGGCGCTCGGACATCGTCGCCTTCGACGACTTCCTCGCGACCTGTGTCGCGGCCCCGCGCTGACGAGCCGGCGCCGCACCGACGGGCACGCGCGGCATTCCCGCAACGGCCGGTCCGAAACCGCGGGACGGGCGGGCTGCGCGCTTGGTCGGCCCCGCCAAGTCTGCCATGAGCAGGCGCGAACGTCGATCGGCACCGGGCGCCCCGAACGGGAGAGATCAGCCTGCGGTCGCGGCCTGTGTCCGGCCGAAGGCCGACCGTGCCGGCACGGGACCCGAAGATCACGGGACCCGAAGATTCCGAGCTCCGGGCGCCTCGCGACACGTCCGGACGGACGTCGTGAAACTCTTCGCCTCGGCGGCCGTATGGGAGACACCCGGAGTGTTGCGAGCGGCCCGATGCTTCTCCCCAGCCTTCGGGCCGTCTTGGATACAAGCCGGGCCGTTCGTGTGGCAGTGTCGCCGCTGGGTCCAGGGATAACGAGTGGATGACGGCATATCGCGCAGCGCGAGCCGCGGGACTCTTCGCCTGCCTGTGGCTGGCCGGGTGCCAGACCCGGTCGGACGAGGGCATCGCCCTGGTTCCAGGCGTCGAACCCACGTTGCCGGCCACCAACGAAGCCTATCGCGTTGGCCGGGTGAACCTTGCGGCCGGCAACAACGGCCTAGCCGAGCGCAACTTCCGGCAGGCCGTGGAGGTCAACAAGGACGACGCGGCCGCCTGGCTCGGACTCGCGGCGGCCTACGACAACCTCGGGCGCTACGAGCTCGCCGACCGGGCCTACGACCAGGCGACGTCCCTCAGCGGCGAGACCCTCGAAATCGTGAACAACCGCGGCTATTCCTACATGCTGCGCGGCAACGGCAAGCGTGCCCTCGGCCAGTTCGAGCAGGCCCTGGCCATGGACCCCAGTAACACTGTGATCCAGAACAACATTCAGATCCTGCGCTCCGCCCGGCGCCCGACCCGATCCGCTCCGTTCTGAGCCGATATCACGATCTGATCGTTCGATCCGCGCGGAAGCGTTGCCCGAACGCCTCTCTTCTCTCGATAAAACTGTGGCACTCAGCACCGGATCTTGTGGCAGCCACGCCGGCACGCTTAACCTGATCTTAACCAGAAGGATGTTTGCGTGATCGGTTGCCGGCGAAGGGCTCGACTGACATTTCGCCGGGTGTTCGATCTCGCCGTCGTGCTGTCGTTGACGGCCGGCGCGCTCCCGGCGCAGATCGGCGTGGCCCAGGCCCAGGCCCAGGTTCGCGCCGTGCCGCGCACGGGCGGCAACGCGGTCCTCAGCCGCCTGAAACTCACGATCAACAAGTCCCAGACCGTGAAGGTCGGCAGCGCGTTCGCCGACGTCCTCGTGGGATCGTCGGAGATCGCCGACGTGGTGCCCATCAGCGACCGCACCCTCTACGTCCTCGGCAAGCGCGCCGGCACCACCAACGTCTCCCTCATCGATTCCGAGCGCAAGCTCGTCGGCCTCATCGACGTGGAGGTGCGCCCCGATACCGGCGTCATCGAATCCCAGGTCCGCCAGAGCACCGGCGATCCGGGTTTGCGCGTGGAGAGCCAGGGCGACCGGGTGATCCTCGGCGGCGTCGCCGGGGACGCGGTCAGCGTCGACCGGGCCATGCAGGTGGCGCCGCCCGGCACCCTCAACCTCACCCGCGTGCGCTCGCCCCAGCAGGTGATGCTGAAGGTCCGGTTCGTCGAGGTGAACCGCAACGCCGGGCGCGAGTTCGGAACGCGGTTCGAGTTCGGCGGGCGCAGCACCCTCGCCAGCGTCGGCGCCTTCGGCGGCCAGACCCCGGTGTCGTCCTCCGGCGGCGTGCTGTCGGGGATCGTCGGCTCGGCGGTCAATGCCGCCACCACGGGCGGCGTCCCGTTCGCGAGCCTCGTCCAGGGGTTCCGCGGCAATTCGGGGCAGCTCGACCTGTTCGTGAGCGCCCTGGAGACGAAGGGGCTCCTGCGTCGCCTGGCCGAGCCCAACCTCATCGCCATGTCGGGTGACCGGGCCGAATTCCTGGCGGGCGGCGAGATCCCGATCCCCATCGCCAACCAGACCTCGAACGGCGCGCCGCAGATCACCGTCTCCTACAAGGAGTTCGGGGTGAAGCTCGGCTTCACGCCCACGGTCCTGCGCAACGGCATGATCCACCTCCAGCTCGAGCCCGAGGTGAGCGACATCGATCCGACCCTGTCGGTGGCCGTGGGCGGCGGCATCTCCGTGCCGGGCCTGACCAAGCGCCGGGCCAAGACCAACGTCGAACTGCGCGACGGGCAGAGCTTCGCCATCGCCGGCCTGCTGCAGACCAACTCCACCCGGTCCATCGAGCAATTGCCCTGGCTCGGGTCGATCCCGGTGCTGGGGGCCCTGTTCCGCTCCTCCGAGTTCCAGGAGCGCGAGACCGAGCTCGTGGTGATCGTGACGCCGTCCCTGGTCAATCCGGCCCGGCCCGGCCAGATGCTGGCGACGCCCCTCGACACCAGCACGCCGGCCAACGACGTCGATTTCTTCGTCAACGGCCAGATGGAACTGCGCCGCAACATGCGCCAGTTCGTGAACCAGCGCGGCGGCGCCGTCGGCCCGCACGGCCATATCCTTCCCGACCGTTCCCTGCCCACGGCCGTCGCCGTCCCGCAGGGGACCGTGCAGGCGCTCAACTGATGCGGGGCGCACCCCTTCGTTCGGCGCGACGCCTGCTGCTGCCGGCCGGGGTGCTCGCCCTGGCCCTGTGCGCCTCGGGCTGCACCGACTACCTCAAGCGGCGCGATACCCTGACCCTCGAATCCGGCGAGGCGGTGCAGGCCAACATGGCGGTGCACGTCATCGACCCGGCGCCGCCCGCCTCCAGCCGGATCGTCCGGGACATGGATGGCGAGCGGCTGCAGCACGGCATCGAGCGCTACCGCAATCCGCAGACCGGCTTCGGCGGCGGGGGCGGCGTCTCACCGGTTCCCGTCGGGGCGACCACCGCGCCGCCCGTGGGCAATCCGCTCAACCGGTAGGCCGACCCGCCCTCTGGACATGTCCGGGCGCCCACTCCATCGGATGGGCGGCGCGGGATCACAGGAGCCGCCATGCCTGTCAGGCTCGACATCGAGTTCCCGGACGACAACACGGTCACGCTCGCACCGAAGTTCCTCGACGAGAGCAACGCCGTCGTGACGATACGCGGGCGCGGCAATCGCCTTCACGTCGAGGCTCCCCTCGTTCCGAACGCCGCCGCGTTCTCCCTCACCGGGGGGGCGACGGTCATCGTCGGGATGGATTCGAACCTCAACGGCCTCACGGTCTCCGCCTCGGCCGAAGGGGCCGTGGTCGAGATCGGCGCGTGGTGTTCGTTCAACGGCCGCAGCCAGATCACGGCGCATGAGCGCGCGACCATCAGGATCGGTGCGTTCTGCCTGTTCGGAGACGGGTGCCGCATCGCGTCGAGCGACGTCCACAAGGTGCTCGACGTCGTGACCCGCGAACGCCTCAATCCCCCCGGCGACATCACCATCGGCGATCATGTCTGGGCGGCGGGCGACGTGACGATCCTGCGCAACGCCGTGATCGGCCGCGACACCGTGGTCGGCGCCGGCTCCCTGGTCCGAGGCGCCTTCCCGTCCAACGTCTCCCTCGCGGGGGTTCCGGCACGGGTGATCCGCACGGGCGTCACCTGGGAGTTCTGAGGCTTCGCCGCGGGCCCGCGTCTCCCCACGCCTCGCCTCCCGGGACACCACCCTGTTTTCGGAACCGCGGCCCGCATCGGCGCTTGCCCCCCTGATGCCGGCGTCCCGTCCGGCCACGAGGAACGCCATGTCGAGCGATACGGACAAACATCGGGCGCTGCTCCAGGGGCTCAAAGCCGCTATGGGCGAAGGAGCCTCGGGCAAAGGAACCGGCGCTTTCGAGCAGGCCGTCACCGCCGCCTTCGAGCACGTCTTCGAGCACCTGGAACGCTTGAACTCCCACGTCTCCGAGGGCGGGCACTCCGGTGAGGATCGCCCGTTGAAGGACGGCGAATCCTCGACCCTGCGCTAGGCCGGCCCCGCGCCGCCCACGGCGCGGAGGCCCCCTCCCCCGGGAAAGCGGCCCGCGAAATGTCCGATCGGGGCCGGTCCCCGCCCGGAAGCGGGCTCCGGGACGGTCCACACCGGACCTTAACGACCCCGGCCGTCCTAATCCGGCGCAGGCGGCAACCGGCGTTCCGTCGGTCGGCCGCTTCCACGGACGCCCCGCGCATGAACCCCTACCTGCTCCTCGCCTTCGCGATCGGCGCCGAAGTGACGGCGACGCTCGCCCTGAAAGCCGCCGATGGGCTGACCCGCCCGGTGCCGACGCTCATCATGGTGCTGGGCTACGGCACCGCGTTCTGGCTGATGTCGAACAGCATGAACATGCTGCCGATCGGCGTCGTCTACGCGATCTGGGCCGGGGTCGGCATGGTCGGCGCGGCGCTCGGCGGCGCGGTCCTGTTCGACGAGCCGATCACCCTCCCGATGATGGCCGGCATCGCCGTGATCGCCCTCGGCGTCACGATCCTCGCGTCGGGCCAGACCGCGCCGCACTAGATCTTTCCTCGGCCCCGTTGCCCGCGCTCCCGTCATCCGCCCCGAGGCGTGGACGCGGCGGCGAATATTCCCCCTCGTGAAGGCTGCCCCCAGGTGCGTCCGAATCCCGAGCGCCCTGCGCGGCTCCGCCCCCGGCTGGTCGGCCCGGCCCTCGTCATCGGTCTTCTGGGCGGCCTGCCGGGCGGCCTGGCCTGGACGGCCACCGCCCTCATCGGCGTGCCCGATCCCGTCACCCTGGCGGCCCTGGCCATCGTCAAGCCCTCCGCCGTCGGGACCTGGTTCGCGAGCCGGCCGGTGGCGGCGTCGCCGACCCCGCGCGTGCTGCCGGCCCAGCCCCGCCCGCTCCCCGAACGGGTTCCGTGGAAGGGCGCGGCCGTGCCGCTCGCCACCGTGCTGGCGGCGACCCGGACCAACGCCTTCCTGGTGACCCAGGACGGCATCCTCGTCCACGAATGGTACCGGCCCGGCTTCGACCGGGCGACGCGGTTCCCGTCCTGGTCCGTAGCGAAATCGGTGGTGTCGCTGCTGGTGGGGCGGGCCATCGCGGACGGCCGGCTCAAGGAAACGGACCCCGTCTCGGCCCTGCTGCCCGACCTGAGCGGCGTGCCCGCCTTCGGCCGCATCACGGTCCGCGACCTCCTCGACATGACGAGCGGCCTCGCGGTGCCGGAGAACTACGATCCCTGGAACCCCCTGGTCGGCACCGCCGGGATGTACCTGACCCGCGACCTGCCCGCCTTCGTCAAGGCGCACGCCGCCCTGTCGTCGAGGCCCGGCAGCCGGGGCCGGTACCGCAGCATCGACACGGAGGTGCTCGGCCTGATCCTCGCCGGCCTCCACGGCAAGCCCTTGGCGGATCTCCTCGCGGAGCAGATCTGGCAGCCCATGGGAGCGGAAGCGGACGCCACCTGGAATCTCGACGCGCCGGGCGGGACCGAGAAGGCCTTCTGCTGCCTCAACGCCGTCGCCCGCGACTTCGTCCGCCTGGGACTGATGGTGGCCGATCACGGCCGGGTCGGTCCGGTCGGCATCGTTCCGCCGCACTGGATCGAGCGGATCGCGACGCCGGCGCGGCGGGCGGTCGACGGTTGGCCCTACTCGGCGCAGTGGTGGCACGTGCCGGACGGCGACGACGACATCGCGGCCATCGGCGTCTACGGCCAGTACATCTACATCAACCGCGACACCGGAACGGTGATCGTCAAGCTCAGCGACCACGGGGCCGAGCAGGACGAGGCGGAGACCCTCGCGGTGATGCTGTCCCTGTCCCGCGCGCTCTCCCGCACCCTCGCGCCGCCCCCCCGGGAGCGCGGGGCGGACTGAGGCGGATCCCCTCAGGCGACCTTCGCCGCCGTGGGCTCCGCCGCGGCCAGCCCGCGCTTGCGCGCGATGGTCTCCGCCCGCCAGTTGCGCCGGAGGCGCCGCCGGACGCCGTGCCAGCCGAGGGCCGGCACCGGCGAGACGGGATCGATCAGGGCGCTCAGGGCGCGCGCGTAATCCAGCACGAGGCCGGGGGTCCACGTCATCGCGCCGGCGCCGTTGCGCATGAGCGCGGCCGCCCAGAATTCCGGGCTCAGCGCCGCCCGCGCCAGCCGGCGCCACGGCGTGCCGTCGCGGCCGAAGCTGCCCTCGACGGCGGCGTCGAGGGCGTTGGCGACCCCCGTCGAACAGTTCCGGCCGACGAGGTTGTAGGTGGCGTCCCGGCGATACGCGTCCCAGAACGCGCGCAGGCGGGCGCCGTCGACGCCCCGGAGGGTGACCGTCACGGTCGCCTCGCACCAATCGTCCGCCTCGGCGCGGTAGCTCGGCAGGAAGCGGCCCGGCACCTCGTTCTCGGGCCCGGCCCGCAGGGTCGCGCGCAGGTTGTCGGGCGAGCGGTCGATCTCCACGGCGGGGTAGTGGCTCACATACAGGGGAGCGCCGCGCAGGGACTCGTCGTGAAGGGGATCGCCGCTCCCGCCGGGCGATCCCGCCCATTCCAGGGCGGCGTGCCCCGTGGAGATGTGGCCCCCGCCGTTCACCGAGACGACGTAGCGGTGGACGAGCCGCTGCCGGGCCGGGATCGTCGCCGTCCCGGTCGGCGTCCAGACATGGACCGTGACCATGTCCGACCCGCGGTCCGAACCACGCTCCGAATCGCGCACCGGCATGGAGGCCCCGAGGGGTTCCGGCGGGCGGCGCAGGCGCAATCCGAGGACCGTGACCTTGATCCCGGACAGCACCAGGAAGGTGCCGATGCTGAACCCGACGGTGCCGGCGTACCAGGTCGGCCAGGGCTGCAGGGTCAGGAGCCCAAGAATTGCGCCGAGGCTCCCGTGCGCCACCGACCAGCGCCAGCCGGGAAAGCGCAGGACGTGCGAGAGCACGATCCGCGACAGGCCGTCGAACAGGAAGGCCGTGCCGAACAGCATCGCGAGGAGGAAGGTGCTCGAGGCCGAGGCGAGAAGCGTCAGGACGGCCACGACGAGGAGCAGCGCGGCCTTGAGCAGGCGCAGGCGGCGCGCGGCCCCGGTGGCGACGAGGCCGCGCACCAGCGAACTCAGCGCCTCGAACACCAGGAGGAGGCCGAACCAGCGATCGGGAACGTGCGTGGCGCCGTCGAGGGCATCGATCACCAGGGCGCCGCCGAGCGCGGTCCAGACTAGGCCCGCGCCCGCGACGATGCCCCAGCGCCGGTGGACCGCCTCGCGCCCGACGAGGAGCAGCCAGAGCGGCAGCGCCCGCGGCTTCGCCGGAGCGCCGGACGGCGTCGCCAGCATCCCCGCGACGGGGTCGCTCCCGCGCTCGGCCGCGGCGAGGCCCAGGACGGCCTGCGCCTTCGGGCCGAGGGCCGCGGAGTCGGGCGCTCCCTCACCGGGGCCGGCACTCACCGCGCTCCTCGGCGCGTCACCGGTCCGGTGGCTCGGCTTCGACGGGGAGGTCACGCGAAGGATCCCCCGGACGCGCCGTCGCGGGTCACCGGATGGACCGGGCGCGGGACGGATCGATCGGGGGCGGCCGGCCGGTCCCCGTCGGCATCGTCGGACTGCATGCGCGAATTCCGATCGTCAATGCGCCACCGCCGCCGCCTCGCCCCCGGCGGCCGGGGTCGGGGCGGAGGCGCCAATCTGCCTTGCCTGGTGCGCGAGCATCACGGCCTTGGCCCGCTCGATCGCCCCGGGCCCGATGGCCAGGGGGCCATCGAACGGGCGCTCGTGCAGCGCGATCACGCTCAGGGTGACGATCATCGCCGACGAGAACAGGAACAGCGTCAGGATCTGGGCGCGGTGCTTGTCGCCATGGACCATCCCGATGGAGACGAGGGTCAGGGCGGCCAGGAAGATCAGGGTCAGCCACTTCGAATCGTCCTCCTTCGAGGCGCTCAGCGCCAGACGTTCGCCGCGCGCCTCGCGGAGGTTCATGGCCACCGTCATGAGGGCCGTATGGGCGACGGCCCCGGCTTCGCCCGTGAGCGCGGGATCGGCGATGATCCGCATGAGATTGCTCAGGGCGGCGCCGCCCGGCTCGGAACTCGATCCGCCATCCGCCATCTTCGGCCACTCGTCGGCGATGACCGTCTCGGTGTAGGCGAGGAGGGCCTGGCGGATGCCGGCCATGTTCGAGGTCGTCTCGATGCTGAGGTCGAAGGCCGCGATGAGGTTCGCGCGCTCCTTCTCGACCACGCGGCTGCCCTGCTTCTGGCGCTCCCAGGCATCGTTGGCGACGAAGCCGGTGAGCAGGGCGAGCAGGATGCTGATCGAACTGAAGAAGGCCGGCACGACGCCGTCGACGACCCGCAGGAACGTGGGCCGGGTGACCGGCAGGGCGGTGATCGCGACCATGACGGTCGAGACCAGGAGGAAGAACAGGGTGATCAGGGTCACCATCAGCCACATCGGTTGATCGAGCCAGAGCCCCAGAAGCATGGTCGTCTCCCATCGGCCGCGCGGCCCGTCGCCGGAGGTACGGTTAGCGCACAGACGCCAACGGCTGGTGAATCCCGGGGCCTCGATCCGTGATGCCGGCGCCCGGCCGGACGGAGGGCGGCGTGACCGTCCACCCGTGGGCGCCCGTGTCCCCCGGGCGATGCGCGGCGTCCGGGCCGGCCAGCCCCGCCGGCCAGCCCCGCCGGATTGACACCGGATGAGTGGACGGAGTCTTGCTTGACGGGCTGAGCCATCGTGCGGGCGGGGCCATGGATCTCAACGGCGTCACATCCGTCATCACCCTGGGGAAGGCCGACGCGCTGCCGGCCTGGCGGACCGGCGATGCGTGGTTGGCCGGCGGGACGTGGCTGTTTTCGGAGCCGCAACCGGGCCTGCGCCGACTGATCGACGTCGCCGGCCTCGACTGGCCGGCGCACGCCCTGTCGGAAGCCGGCCTGACCCTCGCCGCGACCTGCACCATCGCGCAGCTCGACCGGCTGGAGCTGCCGCCGACATGGATCGCCGCCCCCCTCGTCGGCCGGTGCTGTCGGGCGCTGCTCGGCTCGTTCAAGATCTGGAACCGGGCGACGGTCGGCGGCAACCTCTGCATGGCCCTTCCGGCCGGCCCGATGATCGCCCTGACGGCCGCCCTCGACGGGGTGTGCACGATCCTCGCGCCGGGCGGGCCCGAGCGGCGGCTGGCGGTCGCCGACTTCGTGCTCGGGCCCCAGCGGACGGCCCTCCGGCCGGGCGAGATCCTGCGGAGCATCGCCCTGCCGGCGGCGGCCCTGTCCCGGCGGACCGCGTTCCGCCGGATCTCCCTCAGCCCCAACGGCCGCTCGGGCGCCCTGCTGATCGGGACCCTGGACAGGTCCGGCGCCTTCGACCTGACGGTCACGGCCTCGACCCCGCGCCCGGTGCGGATCGCGTTTCCGGCGCCGCCCGGCGCGGAGGCCCTCCGAGGGGCGATCGCGGCGGCGATTCCGGAGGCCGGCTGGTACGACGACGTCCACGGCGCACCGGACTGGCGGCGCCACGTCACGGGCCTCCTCGCGGAGGAAATCCGGCAGGAGCTCGCCCGATGAGGCTCACCGTCAACGGACAGGCGCAGGAGGCCGCGGCCCGGCCCGGCCAGTGCCTGCGCACCCTCCTGCGCGAGCTCGGCTGGTTCGGCGTCAAGAAGGGCTGCGACGCCGGCGATTGCGGCGCCTGCACCGTGCATCTCGACGGCGAGCCGGTGCATTCCTGCCTCCTGCCCGCCTTCCGCGCCCAGGGGCGGGCGGTGACCACCATCGAGGGACTGGCCGGCCCGTGCCCGCCCGGCGGCGGGCCGCCCACGCATGTCCACCCCATGCAGGACGCCTTCCTGAACGCGCAGGGCTTCCAGTGCGGGTTCTGCACGCCCGGCATGATCATGACGGCCGCCGTCCTCGACCAGGGCCAGCGCCGGGACCTCGGCACGGCGCTGAAGGGCAACCTCTGCCGCTGCACCGGCTACCGTGCCATCCGCGACGCGGTGGCGGGCGCGGGCGACGCCGAGGCGCCGCAGACCTGTCACGCGCCCGTCGGGCGCGACGTGCGGGCGCCGGCGAGCCTCGGCGTCGTCTCGGGAACGGCGCCCTACACCCTCGACGTCGCGATGCCGGGCGTGCTTCACCTAAAGGTGCTGCGCTCGCCCCACGCCCATGCCCGCATCGCGGCCATCGACCGGGCGGCGGCGCTGGCCGTTCCGGGCGTCGTCGCCGTGTACACCCACGCGGACGTGCCGCAGCGGCGCTTCTCCACCGGGCGTCACGAGAACCCGGCCGACGACGCCCCCGACACGCTGATCCTCGATTCCATCGTCCGGTTCGTCGGCCAGAGGGTCGCCGCCGTGCTGGCGGAGAGCGAGGCGGCGGCCGAAGCCGGCGTCGCGGCGCTCGTGGTGACCTACGACGTGCGCCCGGCCCTGCTGGACCCGGACGCGGCGCTGCGCCCCGACGCCCCCCTGGTGCACGATCCCGCCGACCGCGCATCGCCGCCGCCCGGCGCCGACGCGCCGCCGCTCTCGGCTCACCCGAACCTCGCGGCGGAGGCCCACGGCGCCATCGGCGATGTCGAAGCCGGGTTCGCGCAGGCCCATCTCGTCCACGAGGCGGAGTACGTGTCCCAGCGCGTCCAGCACGCCCATCTCGAGACCCACGGCGCCCTCGGCTGGCGCGACGCGGAGGGCCGCCTCGTGGTGCGCTCCTCGACCCAGGTGCCGTTTCTGACCCGCGACGCGCTCTGCGCCCTGTTCGACCTCGACCGGGCCGGGGTCCGCGTCCTGTGCGGCCGCGTCGGCGGTGGATTCGGCGGCAAGCAGGAGATGCTCACCGAGGACCTCGTCGCCCTCGCCGTGCTGAGGACCGGGCGGCCGGTGCGGTGGGAGCTGACCCGCCAGGAGCAGTTCACGGCCACGACCACGCGCCATCCCATGCGGGTGCGGGTGAAGATGGGGGCGAAGGCCGACGGCACCCTCACGGCGATCCAGCTGACGGTCCTGTCCGACACCGGCGCCTACGCCAACCACGCCGGCGGCGTGCTGCACCACGGCTGCAACGAGTGCATCGCGGCCTATACCTGCCCGAACAAGCGGGTGGACGGGGTCAGCGTCTACACCAACACCCTGCCGGCGGGCGCCTTTCGCGGCTACGGCCTGAGCCAGACGATCTTCGCGGTGGAATCGGCCCTGGACGAGCTGGCGCGCGGCCTCGGCTTCGATCCCTTCGCCATGCGCCGCCGCAACGCCGTGCGGCCGGGCGACCCGATGGTCGCCACGAGCCTCGAACCCCACGACGTCCAGTACGGCTCCTACGGCCTCGACCAGTGCCTCGACCTCGCGCAGGCGGCCCTCGCGGAGGATTCGGGCGCGCCGCCGCCGGGGCCGGATTGGCGCGTCGGCGAGGGCATGGCCATGGCGATGATCGACACGATCCCGCCGCGCGGCCACTTCGCCCACGCGCATCTGCGCCTCGACGCCGAGGGCTACGCCCTCGCCATCGGCACGGCCGAGTTCGGCAACGGCACGAGCACCGTGCATACTCAGATCGCCGCGCAGGCGCTGTCCACCACGCCCGACCGCATCCGCCTGATCCAGGCCGACACCGATGCCGTCGCGCACGACACCGGCGCCTACGGCAGCACCGGCACCGTCGTCGCCGGCCAGGCCAATTTTCGCGCCGCGACGGCCCTGGCCCAAGCCCTCACGCAAGCGGCGGCGAAGCGGATGGAGGTCGACCCCGAAGCCTGCCGCCTGTCGGGCGACGTCGTGGAGACCCCCGCCGGCCCGGTCCCGCTCTCCACCCTCGCGCCGCTGGAGGCGCGGGCCGAGGCCGACGGCTCGCCGCGTTCCGTCGCCTTCAACGTCCAGGCGTTCCGGGTCGCCGTGCACCCGAGGACCGGCGAGGTCCGCATCCTGGCGAGCATCCAGGCCGTGGATGCCGGTGTGGTGATCAATCCGATGCAGTGCCGCGGGCAGGTCGAGGGCGGGGTGGCCCAGGCGCTGGGCGCCGCCCTCTACGAGGATTACCGCTTCGACGGGGCGGGCGGCGTCGTCACGCAGACGTTTCGCAACTACCACATCCCCGCTTGCGCCGACGTCCCCGACACGCGGGTGCTGTTCGCCGACACCTACGACCGCGTCGGGCCGCTCGGCGCCAAGTCCATGAGCGAATCGCCCTACAACCCCGTCGCCCCGGCGCTCGCCAACGCGATCCGCGACGCCACGGGCGCGCGCCTCACCGCGACGCCGTTCGCGCCGGACCGGATCTATCGCCAGGTGATGGCGGCGGTCGCGGAGCGGGAGCGCTCCGCGACCTGAGGCCGGTCAGGCCGTCCGTTCCGAAAAGATCGCCTTCTTGACGATGGCGTGGACGCCCCAGTTGCCGTCCACCACCTGGGTGATCCCGAAATCGACGGCGATGGACATGAGCGAGATCGCCTCGTCCTCCGTCAGCCCCTTCGCGTGCATGAGGAAGGACCGCATCTTGTGGAAGGCGTCGCGCATGGCGAGGTCGAGGGAGGATTTCTGGAAGATCGCGTTCTGCGCGTCGGGGCCGAGGTCCCGCAGGTAGTTCGGGTAGCTGAAGCCCGACAGCACCCAGTCCTCGGCCGTCTCGATCATCGGGAAATCGAGGGCTTCGAGCGACGTGCCCGCGAGATCGGTCTTCTTGTGCAGGATGAACTGGAAGGTGCCGGTGAGCGAGCACTCGATGGCCGTGCCGCAGAGCTCGGAATCGCCCTGGCTCGCATGGGGATCACCCACCGAGAACAGGGCGCCCGGCACGGCGACGGGATAGTACATCGTCGCGCCCTTGCCGATGCGCCAGTTGTCGATGTTGCCGCCGGTGTAGCTCGGCGGGATCGAGTTCACCATCTCGGCCTCGGCGGGCGCGAGGCCCATGGTGCCGAAATGCGGGCGGATCGGCACGCGGATGCCCTTGAGCACGTCGTAGGTGCGCGTGGTCTTGGTGTGGTCGACGGGGATGCCGGGATAGTCGATGGTCGGGTGCAGCACCCCGTTCGGATCGGTGACGCCGGGCCAGGGGAAGCTGTAGACGGCCTTCGCCCAGTCGCGCCCGCCCGTGGCATCGACCTCGTAGATGGTGATGACCTCGCGCTTCTTGCCCTCCAGCATGTCGCCGTAATGGTAGCCCCACCAGGCGGCGGCGTTGCTGCCGAAGGTCGAGCCCTTGAACTTCGGATTGGCGGAGGGACGGGGCGCCACGTCGAGGATGCGCACTTCGAGGACGTCGCCGGGCTCGGCGCCCCGGATCGCCACCGGGCCGGTGCAGATGTGGACGCCGAGGCCGCCGCCCGGCCCGAGCTTGGCGTCCTCGGGGCCGGCGCCGCGCCGGGCGACGCCCTTCCGCTCCTTCGTCCAGAGGAAGACGCTCTCGGCCCCGGGATCGCCCGTCACCATGCGCTCGGAATCGTCGTTGGCGTGGTGGGTCAGCGTCTCGATGGTGACGTAGTCGCCGGACGCGATCTCGACCTGCGGTTTCAGGCTCCTGCTGAAGTAGCCCCAATGCACGGTCTCGGCGGTGGCGGGCAGGTGGTAATGCGCCGATTGCCTCACGCCCTTGCTGGCCTCGGCCAGGGCCGGGCTCACCAGGGACAGGCCGCCGGCGGCGAGGGCGGCGGCGCCCCCGGACGCCACGAATCCGCTCTTGAGGAAGGCGCGCCGCTCGGGCTGCATGTCGCGCCGGTACCGGAGACGGTGCTCCGCGAAGGCCGCGCAGGTCGGATCGTCACCAAGGCACATCTCGTCTCTCCGATAGGGAAGCGTCCCGCGCCGTGTACGCAAGGGCGCGGCCAAGCCTCGACCCAAGATCCGTTCGATCGCTTCGGATCGGGCGATCGCAAACCGGCCCCCCTCTCCTTCCAGGAGAGGGGGGCCGTGCATTACCTCTTTACTTCAGCGATACGCATGATCGACCGAATTGGTGAGGCGAACACCGGATTGCTCCGCTTAGGTCGGCGCAGCGGCGCGGTAGGTGCGCCAGCCGCCGTAACGGGTGATCTCCGGCGCGTCGGCGACGGCGTGGGCCTCGCACAGGAAGCCCGCGACCGTGCTGCCGTCGCCGAGCGCGATCCGGCCGATGCCGAGGGGGGCGGGAATCGCGGCGACGAAGCGGCCGAAGGCCTCCGGCGTCAGCGTCCAGATCTCGACCTCGATCCCGGGGCCGTAGAAGCCGGGGTCGCGCACGAGGCCGGGCTTGGCCGGCTCCGTGCCGGGCAGGACGTAGAGGCGGTAATCGGCCCCCGTCCGGGTCTTTCGCGCGAGCGTCGCGCCGAGACCGACCAGCTCCCGGTTGAGGGGCAGGCCGGAGAGATGGGCCCCGACCACCGCGAGGGCGACGCGCTCGGTCCGCGGCTTCGGCGGGCGGGGGAGGTCCGGCACGGGCGCCGCGCGGTCGAGGCCCATGCCGCAGGCGGCGCCGCGGTGGAGGGCATCGGCCAGGGGCGACAGGGCGTCGTCGCTGCCGCCGGGACCGACGAGCGTGACGCCCATGGGCAGGCCGTCGCTTCGAAATCCCGCCGGGACCGCGATGGCGGCGAGGCCGAGCAGGTTGGCGAAGTTGGTGTAGAGCCCGAGCCGGCTGTTGAGCGCGACGGGGTCGTCGCGCATGGCCGCCACCGTGTAGGTGGTCGGCGCCGTCGGCAGGAGCAGGATGTCGACGCGGGCGAACAGCGCCTCGGCCTCGCGCTTGAGGGCCTCGAACCGATACCGGCCGCGAAAGGCATCGACGGCGCTGAACCGCCGGGCGGACGCAACGATGGCGCGCACGCTCGGATCGAAGTCGTCCGCGTTCGTGCCGAAGAAATCCTCGACCGCCGCGAGGCGCTCGGCCACCCACGGGCCGTCGTACAGCAGCGCGGCGATGGCGCGCAGCGGCGCGTAGTCGAACGGAACGGGTGTTCCGCCGAGGGCCTCGAGCCGCGCCGCCGCCGCGTCGTAGAGGCCCTCGGCCTCGGTGTCGCCGAAGAATTCGCGGTCGGCCCCCGTCAGTACGCCGAAGCGCGGGGCGGCCGGCAGGGCCACGGGCGTGATGCGCCGGGCGTAGATGTCGCTCCCGTCGAACCCCTCGGCGATCCGGCGGATCTCCACGCCGTCCCCGACACTCGGGGCGAACACGGTGATGCAATCGAGGCTGCGGCAGGCCGGCACGAGGCCGGTGGTGGAGAGCAGGCCCGGCGTTGGCTTGAGGCCGACGAGGTTGTTGAAGGCGGCCGGAACCCGGCCGGAGCCGGCGGTGTCGGTGCCGAGTGAGAAGGCCGCCAGTCCGGCCGCGACCGCCACCGCCGAGCCCGAGCTCGAGCCGCCGGAGATGTGCTCGGACGAGAAGACGCTGCGGGGCGCGCCGTAGGGCGAGCGGGTGCCGTTGAGGCCGGTGGCGAACTGGTCGAGGTTGGTCTTGCCCGTGACGAGGGCGCCGGCCGCCTTCAGCCTGGCGACCACGTGGGCATCCTCCGAGGGCGTGAACGCGAAGGCGGGGCAGGCCGCCGTGGTGGGCAGGCCGGCGACGTCGATGTTGTCCTTGACCGCGAAGGGCACGCCCCAGAGCGGCAGCGCATTGGGCTCCGGGTGGCGCGCCATCAGGGCGCGGGCCGCCGCGATCAGGCTTTCGCGGGGGACGGGGGTGATGAAGACGGCCGGGTCGGCCGAGGCCGCCATGCGGTCGGCCACCCGGGCGGCGACGTCGGCGGGCGTCAGCGCTCCGGCGGCGTAGAGGCCGCGCAGGGCCGCGAGGGTCAGGACCGGCGGCAGGCCGTCGCCCGCGCCCTTGTGCTCACCGCGATGCATGTCTGCTCCCATGTCTGCCTCCAATGTATACACGGGGCGCCGCGTGCCCGTCCGCCGCCCCGGTCCGTGGCGGGTTATCCTCACGCTTGAGCAAGCGCGCTGCCAGATCGTGTCAGGCGGGCCGGACCGCGCCCTTCGCGCGCACGTCGTCCGGCATTGGCTGATCCGCTTCCTGCTCGGCGAAGCGCTGGATCAGCCAGCGCCCAGCCGGTCCGGGCGGCCTGTCGGTGCGGTAGATCGCCGTGAAGGGCAGCCGGCGGCGCTTGGCTTCCGGCATGTGCAGCTCGACGAGCCGTCCCGCCGCGAGGTCCGCCCGCACCATGTGGGCGGGCATGCTGCCCCAGCCGATGCCAGCGAGCAGCAGGGTGTGCTTCGAGCTGAGGTCGGAGAGCCGCCAGGTCCGCGTCGCGATGACGCCGAACTCCTGGCCTTCCGACAGGGGCGAACGGTCGGCGATGACGAGCTGGACGTGCTCGCGCGCGAGGCCCGGAAGGGACCCGTCCACGCCCGCGAGGGGATGCGAGGGCGCCGCCACGGGCAGCATCTCGACGTCGCCAACGGCGATGTGCTCGAGGGGATCGGTGGTCTTGTCCCAGATCTCGACGCCGATGCCGATGACGGCCCGGCCGCCGGCGACGTATTGCTGGACCGCCCCGAGCGCCTCGACGTTGAGGCGCAGCGCCACGGTCGGAAACCGCGCCTGGAACGCGCGGAGGGCATCGACGAGCCGGTCGCCCGGCATCAGGACGCTGACGGCGAGGCTGACTTCGGCCTCGAGCCCGCTCAGCATGCCGTTCACCTTGGCGCGCAGGGCATCGAGGCTGTGGGCGACGGTGCGGGCCTCGGCGAGCACGGCGCGTCCGGCCTCGGTGAGCTGCGGCTTGCGGGTCGATTCCCGATCGAACAGCGGCAGGCCGAGCTGCTGTTCGAGGTTGGCGATCCCGTAGCTGATCACCGAGGTGGCGCGGTTGAGCCGCCGGCCCGCCGCCGCGAAGCTCCCCGTCTCGACCACGCACAGGAACACGTGCAGCTGATCGAGGGTCGGGGTTCCGGAGGTCCGCATGTCGTGCCCCTCGCCGATCCCCTCGAACGCGGCGCATCCGGCGCGTCGCGGGGTTCGACAAGCAAGGGCAGCGCCGGTTCGGACGCCGACGCGACGAAGCCGGCCCCCAAAGGGACCGGCTTCGGGACCGCCCCGAGGGTTCGGGCGGATCAGCGGGCGGTGCGCGCGCGGACGGCCTGCGAGGCGCGGATCGAACCGGTGGTGGCGATGTCCCCGCCCGAGACCGCGCCGGGGGCGGACCGATCGAAGCGCCTCTGCGGGGTCGAGGCGGCGAAGCCGTCGAGGCCGCCCGGCGCCGTGACGGACGGGATGCCGGCGGGCGCGGTGTAGCTCTGGGCGGAGGCGGCACCGGTCACGCCGGCGACGAGCGAGAGGGCGAGGGCGGAGGCGGCGAGGATACGGGACATGGTGGGCTCCATCGGTTCGGCGTGACGGCCTGTGGCCGTCATCTGATGGAGTGACGATGCGCCCGGAGCGCTCCGCGCAAAACCCGAAAAGACTCGACGGAAACGTTCGAGAAAATCGAAAAGCCGGAGATCGTCAGTGATGCCCGGCCATGTGCCGGCCGATGGTGCCGGCCTCGGCGTCCGCCGCCGGGGTCTCGTAGACGAGGCGGCCGTCCGACATCACCAGGATGCGGTCGGACAGTTCGAGGATCTCGTCGAGGTCCTCGCTGATCAGCAGCACCGCCGCCCCGGCATTGCGCGCGGCGACGATCCGGTTTCGGATCTCGGACACCGCCGCGAAGTCGAGGCCGAAGCACGGATTGACCACGATCAGGAGATCGACGGGATCGGTGAGCTCGCGCGCCAGCACGGCCCGCTGCACGTTGCCGCCCGACAGCGTCGCGATGGGGGCTTCCGAGGAGGCGGTCTTCACCTTGAAGCGGGCGATCAGGTCCCGGGCGCGCCGGGCCATGGCGCCCTTGTCGAGCCACAAGGTCGGGGGTTTGTCGGGATCGTCGCCGCGCCGGTCGAAGGCGCGGAAGGCGAGGTTCTCGGCGACCGACATGCGCGGCGCGCAGGCGTTGCGCAGGGGCTCTTCCGGAATGAAGCGGACTTTTCGCGAGCGGCTCTCGGCCCGGGTGCCGGAATACGGTGCGCCGGCCACGACCACCCGCCCGCCGGTGGCGCGGATCTGCCCGCCGAGGACGTCGGCGAGTTCCTTCTGGCCGTTGCCGGAAACGCCGGCGATGCCGACGATCTCCCGGGCGCGCACGCGCAGGCTGTCGATGGCGATGGGGCGCAGGCCGGACGGGTCGGTCGCGGTGACGCCCTCCATCCGCAGCACCTCGCGGCCGGCCTCCGCCGTGCCGATCCGCGCGGCCAGGGTCCGCACGGTCCGCTCGCCGATCATCAGCGCCGCCATGTCGTCGCGCGAGAGCCCACCGACGGCGCCACCGCCGACGAGGCGGCCCCGGCGCAGGACGCTCAGGGAGCGGGCGAAGGTCTCGACCTCGCGGAACTTGTGGCTGATCATCAGCACCGTGAGTGCGCCGCGATCGGTCATGGCGCGCAGCAGGCCGAGCACCTCCTCGGCCTCGGCCGGCGTCAGCACGGAGGTCGGTTCGTCGAGGATGAGGAAGCGGGCCTTGAGATAGAGCTGCTTGACGATCTCGAGCTTCTGCTTCTCGCCCGCCGCCAGTTCCGCCACGGCCCGGTCGAGGTTCAGCCGGAACGGCATCCGCGCCATGAAGTCGCCGAGCGCGGCGCGCTCCGAGCGCCAGTCGAGGACCGCCGGCGCGTCGGCCCGCGCGATGACGAGGTTCTCGGCCCCCGTGAGCGAGGGCACCAGGGTGAAGTGCTGGTAGACCATGCCGAGGCCGCGCGCCTGCGCGCCCTTCGGATTGGTGATCTCGGCCTCGCGGCCGTCGACCAGCACCGTCCCGGAGGTCGGCGCGTAGAATCCCATCACGCACTTGACCAGGGTCGACTTGCCGGCGCCGTTCTCGCCGAGAAGCGCGTGGAAGCCGCCGCGCTCGATCTTCAGCGAGACGTCGTCGAGGGCGGCATGGGCGCCGAAGCGCTTCGTCATCCCGATGGTCTCGACGCCGATCGCCGTGGATGGGGGAAAAGCCGCGTCGACCATGCTCACCCCATGGCCCGGAGGAGGGATTCGGACGTGGCGACGGCGCCGAAGACGCCGCCCTGCATGGTCACCATCTTCAGCGCCGCGTCGTGGTTGCCCCGGTCGGTCGCCGCGGTGGCGTCCGAGACGATGACGCATTCGAAGCCGCGGTCGTTGGCCTCCCGCATGGTGGTGTGGACGCAGACATCCGTCGTGATGCCCGTGAGGATGAGGTTGCGGATGCCGCGCGCGTTGAGGATCAGCTCCAGGTCGGTGGCGCAGAACGAGCCCTTGCCGGGCTTGTCGATCACCGGCTCCCCCGGCTCCGGCGCCAGTTCCGGGATGATCTCCCAGCCGGGCTCGCCCCGCACCAGCACCCGGCCGCAGGGGCCGGGATCGCCGATGCCGGCGCCGATCCGTCGCGAGCGCCAGCGCTTGTTGGCGGGCAGATCCGCCAGGTCGGGCCGATGGCCCTCGCGGGTGTGGATCACGGGGAAGCCATTCTTCCGCGCGGCGGCGAGAAGACGGGAGATCGGGCCGATCGGCGCGCGGGTGAGGGCGAGGTCGTAGCCCATGGCGTCGACGTAGCCGCCGACCCCGCAGAAGTCGGTCTGCATGTCGATGATCACCAGCGCCGTGGTCTCCGGGCGGAGGCTGCCGTCGTAGGGCCAGGGATAGGGCTCGGCGGCGGCGAAGGTGCCGGCACCCGGTTCGGCAGGGACCACGCTCATACCACGGCCTCCCGGTTCTGGCCCATCCGACGGATTTGTAGTAACAATCCCGCCATGAAGCGGGTCTTCGATTGGGATCCCGGCAAGGCCGCGTCCAACCTACGCAAGCATGGGGTGCGCTTCGAGACGGCGGCCCGCGTCTTTGCCGACCCTTTCGCCATCACGTCTGCGGATCGGATCGAAGAGGGCGAGTTGCGCTGGCTGATCACCGGGATGGCCGACGCCATCAAGGTGCTCGTCGTGGTCCACACGATCCACGAGACAACCGAGGTCGGTGAGGAGATCGAGATCATTCGCATCATCTCGGCCCGCAAGGCCGACCGTTCCGAGAGGCGGCGCTATGAAGACGAAGCTCGTTAGGTACGAAATCGATCTCGCCAACCCGCCGCCCCTGACCGATGGGCAGAAGGCGGAGTTGGAAGCGCTCGCCGCGATGCCGGACGAGGCGATCGACTACAGCGATATCCCGCCTCTGACGGAGGCCTTCTGGGAGAATGCCGTTCCCAATCGCTTCTACCGGCCGACCAAGACCGCGACGACGGTCCGCATCGATTCCGACGTGCTCGCGTGGCTGCGCTCCCAGGGCCGGGGCTACCAGACCCGCATCAACGCCATCCTGCGCCGCGAGATGCTGGCGGCCCTCAAGAACCGCTGAGGCGCTCATTCCGCCGCCTCCCGCGCCCCGGGCGCCTGCGCTGCGCCGTAGGACCGCGTCGGCGCGGCAAAGCCGCAGCTCGTGCCGTCGACGACCTTGACCTCGTCCTCCCACGGCACCCGGTACCGGCCGGCGGCCAGATCGTGCATGTAGGTGTAGGGGCAATCCTGCGCGCCGCCCTTCACGGCCGTGTAGCCGCGATGGCCGAGCTGGTAGATGTTGTTCTCGACGCCCCAGTGGATGCGCGCCTCGCGCACGAGGTCGGGGCGGACCTCCGCCGTGATGATCTCGTCGACGCGGCCCGTGGTGCCGTGCGCGATGACCGCGCCGTCGAAGTTGCAGATCATGCCCTCGCCCATGGAATCGAAGGCGCCGTCCGAGCCGCACAGGCAGACGTTGGCGGTGACCATGAGGTTGGAGAACGCGTTCGCCTGATTGGTGAAGCGCCAGGAGTCGCGGATCGGCGCGGTGTAGCCGGCCGTGCGGATCATGATCTCGGCGCCCTTGTAGGCGCATTCGCGCGCCATCTCGGGGAACATGCCGTCGTGGCAGATGATGAGGCCGAGTTTCGCCCCCTTCGGCCCCTCGATCACCGGAATGCCGAGATCGCCCGGCTCCCAGGGCTCCACCGGCACCCAGGGGTGCATCTTGCGGTAGGTGAGCTTCACCGCCCCCCGGTCGTCGATGATCAGGCCGGTGTTGTAGGGATTTCCGTGCGGGTTGAACTCCATGATGGAGAAGCAGCCCCAAATCCGGTGGTCGAGGCAGGCTTGGCTGAACGCCGCGACCTCGGGCCCATCCATCCGGCACATGATCGCCGGGTTGATGTCCATCGACAGGCCGTGCAGGGCGTATTCGGGGAAGATCACGAGGTCCATGGTGGCCAGATTCGTCCGCGCCTTGGCCACCATCGCCACCACGCGGTCGGTCTGGGCCTTGAGGTCGGCCGGCGTGACCACGGTCGGCAGCTGCAGCTGCACGAGGCCGATGACGACGCCGTTGGGCGACTTGTTCAGTCCGCCGAGTCCGTTCATGGAGCCTCCTATTTCGAGAGGGACAGTTCGCCCGGTGCGCCGGCGAGCGCCCGGTCGGGCGACGAGGTGGCGATCAGCAGGGCGAGGGTGAGGACGTAGGGCGCGGCGTAGAACAGGTAGTAGCCCTGTGAGACGCCCACCGATTGGAGCGCCGGTCCCAGCGCCCCGGCTCCGCCGAACAGGAGCGCCGCGCCGAAGCACGCCAGCGGGTTCCAGCGGGCGAAGATGACGAGCGCCACCGCCATCAGGCCCTGTCCCGAGGACACGCCCTCGTTCCACGAGCCCGGATAGTACAGCGACAGGTAGGCGCCGCCGATCCCCGCGAGGGCACCGCCCGTCGCGGTGGCGTAGAGGCGGACCCGGTCGACGTCGTAGCCCATGGCGCGGGCGGCGTCCGCGCTGTCGCCGACGACGCGCACGATCAGCCCCGCCTTGGTGTTGCGGAACGCCCACCACAGGACCAGCGACAGGGCGGCACCGGCGAGGAACAGCACGTTGACCTGCAGGGCCGCCCGGACCTGGGGCAGGCTCGACCAGAACCCGAAGGGAATCGCCGGCAGCGGCGGCGCCGAGGGCTGGATGAAGGGCTTGCCGAGGAAGAACGCGAGGCCGGAGCCGAACAGCATCAGGGCGATGCCCACCGCCACGTCGTTGACCCGGGGCAGGCGGCAGACAAATCCGTGCAGGAGGCCGAACGCGGCGCCCGACAGGGCGGCGACGGCCACTCCCGCCCAGGGCGAGTTCGTCAGCACGGCGGTGCCGTAGGCCGACATCGCCCCGAACACCAGGGTCCCCTCCAGCCCGAGGTTGATCCGGCCCGAGCGCTCGGTAATGGTCTCGCCGAGGCTGACGAACAGGAACGGCGTCGAGACGCGGATCGCCCCGCCAATCACGGCGAGCAGGACGGACCAGAGGCCGAGATCCTCGTTCATCGTCCGCCCCTCATCGATTTTGGCTCATGCCGGCACCGACGTCGCGGGCACTTGCGCCGTCTCGCGCTTGGCCGCCCAGAGGTGCGGGCTGAACAGCTTGAACCGGCCGTAGAGCGTCTCGCTCATGAGCACGACGAGGAACAGCAGGCCTTCCAGCACGAGCACGGTGGCGTCGGGCAGCTGCATTCGCCGCTGGATCAGGCCGCCCGAGGCCTCGATGCCGCCGAGCAGGAACGCCACCGGCACGATGGCGATGGGGTTCTGCCGGGCGAGGAAGGCGACGAGGATGCCGGTGTAGCCGTAGCCGGCCGCGAGCGTGCCGTTGGCGGTGCCCTGCACGGCGACCACCTCGAAGAAGCCCGCCAGCGCCGCGAACGCGCCCCCCAAAGCCGTGAAGCCGACGATGAGCCGACCGACGGGCAGGCCCTGGATCTGCGCGGCGCGCACGTTGCCCCCGGCGATGCGCGCGGCGAAGCCGAGCGTCGTGCGGTCCATGAGGAGGTAGGCGGCCAGGCACGCGATCACGCCGCAGCCGAGCCCCCAATGCACGCCGATCCCCGGCATCGGTCCCAGCATCAGGGCTTCGCCCACCGGCAGGGTCGAGGGCTTGTTGAGGCTCGTCGGATCGCGCAGCGGCCCCTCGATCAGGTGGTTGGCGAGAGCGATGGCGATGTAGGACAGGAGCAGGCTGGAGATGGTGGCGTTGACGCCGCGATAGGCCTGGAGCCAGCCGACCGCTCCGATCCAGACTGCCCCGACGAGGGCCGCGGCGCAGGCCATCAGGGGGATCGCCAGCGGCGCCGGCAGGGCGGCGAGCGGCGGGGCAACCGCCGCCGCCGCGAGGCCGCCGAGCACGATGGCACCCTCGCCGCCGATCACCACGAGGCCGAGCCGGGCCGGCAGGGCCACGCACAGGGCGGCGAACAGGAGGGGGGCGGCGCGCTGCAGGGTGTTGCCGAGCGCGAAGGCTGAGCCGAAGCCGCCGCGCCAGACGATCTCGACGAGCTGGACCGGCGACTTGCCCATGAGGCCGAGGAAGATCCCGAACAGCGCGAAGCCGGTGACGGCGGCGGCGACGGGGATCGCCACCGCCTCCGCGCGGCGCGCCAGCCAGGCGCGGGCCTGGAGGCCGGCCGAGGGGCGCGCCGGGGCGGCGCTCATCTCCGTGGGGGCGGCATCCGCGCGCACGCGTCGGGGTCCTCCGTGTTCGGCCGGCGGGTGCGTCAGACCGAGCCCTTCACGCCGGCGACGAGGTAGTTGGTGCTTTCCAGCTCGGCCGCCTTCTCGGGGTAGGCCGTGCCGGCGGCGAGGATCTCCTTGCCGGTGTTGTCCTTGAGCGGCCCCTTGATGATGGCGTAGCCGCCCTTCATCATTTCGGCCTTGACCGCGTCGGCGTTCTTGGCGGCCGCCTCGCTCACGCCGGGGCCGTAGGGGCTCATCCTGACGTAGCCGTCCGCGAGGCCGCCGCGCACGAAGTTCTGCGGAACCTTGCCCGCCTGCATCGCCGCGATGAAATCCTTGTAGATCGGCAGCCAGTTCCACTCGGCGCCGGTGAGATACTTCTGCGGTGCCAGCGGCGACTGGTCGACATGGTAGCCGCAGACGAAGGCCCCGCGCCGGGACGCCGTCTCGACTACGACCTTCGGGCTGTCGACGTGGCAGGTGATCACGTCGGCGCCGCCGTCGATCAGCGCGTTCGTGGCCTCCGCCTCCTTGACGGCCAGCGACCACTCGCCGGTGAAGATCACCTGGCAGGTGATGGACGGATCGACGCTCTGGGCGCCGAGCAGGAAGGCGTTGATGTTGTTCAGGACCTGCGGGATGGGCTTGGCCCCGACGAAGCCGATCTTCTTCGATTTCGACGCATGCGCGGCGACGATGCCGTTGAGATACTGGCCCTGCGCGATGTAGCCGAAGTAGGAGCCGGCGTTCTTCGGGTCCTTCTCCGACCAGAGCCCGCCGCAATGGCGGAACTGGATTTTCGGGTTCTTCTTCGCCTCGGCGAGGAGATACGGGCTGTAATAGCCGAACGACGTCGGGAACAGCAGCGTCGCCCCGTCGAGGTTGATCATGCTCTCCATGGTCTTCTCGACGGCCTTGGTCTCGGGGACGCGCTCCTCCTCGATCACCTCGAGGCCCGGCATGCCTTTCAGGGCCTTCGCGGCCTGGGCGTGGGCCTGATTGTAGCCGTAATCGTCCTTGGGCCCGACATAGATGAATCCCACCGTCAGGGCACCGGCGGCCCGGGCCCGGCCGAAGGGCAGCAGGCCGAGCGACAGGGCGCCGGCACCACCGAGAAGGTATCTGCGGGAGAAAGAGCGTGCGGTCACGGCATCCGTTCCAGATCGACTCGCATCGCTGCGATGGAACGAAATCTAAGCCGTCGCGACGGCACGAAGAAGCCAAGACTTTCGGCAGTGCGGCCGGCGGGTTTGCTCTGCGAAACTCCGCAATCGTCTCCGTCGGCCGCCCATTCCGACGGCCGTGTATGCACAGTTTTCGATCAGCCCGGCGCGGAATGCGCGGGTCCACCGCGGCATGGGATGTCCGCCTCCGCTCCGGACGGGACAGGGCCGGCCGGGCCGGCCGGGCCGCACCCCGCGACCGCAAAAAAGGGCCGGCGGCCCCATCGAGGCTGCCGGCCCTTCTTCGCTCGAAGAGGCTTGATCGGCGTCAGTCGAGGGCGCGGCCGCGCGGCACCGCCGAGCCCCTCACCGAGCCGGTGGTGGACACACCGTCCTCGACGACGCGACCGGGCGCGGAGCGGACGGAGCGACCCGTGATCGCACCGAGATTGCGGGCCCCCGCCTGTCCGTCAAGCCCGCCCGGTGCGGTCGCGGCCGGAATACCCGCCGGTGCGGTGTAGCTCTGTGCGAGAGCGGCGCTGGAAAGGGCGAGGCCGAGGGCGGCGCCCACGAGGATGCGTGCGGTCATGGATGAATTCCCAGGTTCGGGGCCGTGGCCTGGGAGAAGGCCGGATGGCGATCCGAGTTCCTGAAATTTGTGCAGCGGCGCATCGAAAAGCAACACATCCTGCGCAAGACGTATGCATCAACTTGATGCACCGCGCAGGCGACCTGCGGCCTGCCGGCAGAAAGATTGGGAAAAATATCAATGAGGACAGTGTCTTATCGTGCACTGCCGGTTTTCTGTCCAACTTCCTCCGATCATGGCATGGGTCTTTCCCCGATCGCGCCGCTCGGCATCGCGCGAGCCGGACTTGTCCGTCTCGCGTTCTCGATGAACCACCGCTCGCCGACGGGACGGTTTCAAGCGGCCACGTCCAGACCCCCCGGGGTGGAGGGCGCGCCTCAGCCGCGCCCGATGGTCGCCTCGATCTGCCCGTGGGGCTCGTCGGTCGGCAGGAACACCACGCCCGGGTTCTCGAGGCCGAACGGGGTCAGGTTGATGGGGATGTAGTGCTTGTTCGGCATGGCGAAGCCGATCTCGGCGATCTCCGGGATGGCGGCCAGGACCGCCTCGCCCATGCGGTACATGCTGTCCTGGACACTGGCGCTGTAGGTCGTGCCGAAGACGTCCATCAGGATCTCGAGCACCCGGGCGTTGCGCGCCGTCATGTCGGCAGGCGTGCGCGTCCAGGTCCAGGTCGCGTCCATGGCAGTGGCGGCGATGCGGTCGGTGGTGTCCGCCAGGGTGCGGTAGCGGTCCTCGACGAAATCGGCCCAGCCCGACTGCGTGGTCTTCATGAAGGTGAAGCCGCGCAGGCCCGATTGCAGCACGGCCCCGTCGCGGCGCGCCACCAGCCGGACATAGGCCGTTCCGTTGCCGTCGAGGATGAAGACGTGGCCGTGCGGCGCGCCCGCGATGGCGTGGCGCAGCCAGCGCGTCTCCCAGCCCTCGACCTGCACCTCCGCGATCTGCGGGTAGGTGTCGAGGAAGGTCCTGGCGACGGCGTCGGCGAAGGCTTCCTTGTCGAGGGAGAGGTTTTGGGCCGCCACTACGTTGACGATGTTCTTCACGCTGTCGGTGGCGACGCAGGCCCGGTTGTCGGCCCCCGTCCAGGCGGCGTCGAAGGCGCCCTTCATCAGCACCGTGAGGGAGAGCTCGCGCGGGGTGTGGTGGTCGCCGTCGCGGGTGAGCCGCATCACCCGAACGCGGCCCTTGCCGTAGGTGGAGGCGGTCAGGGGCATGGTTCTCTCCAGGAAAGACGGGCCGGACGGATGATTCTCAATGCTCGGCGGAGGCCGCCTGATGCCGGGCGGCCGCGCGCGCGGCCCCCCGGTTGGTGAGGCCGTTGAAGAACAGGTTCAGGGTCACCGCCGCGAGGGCGCAGAGCAGGATGCCCGATTCGAGCAGCGGATGGAGCGCGTGGGGCATCTGCTTGAAGAAGGCCGGGGCGACCAGCGGGATCATGCCGAAGCCGACGGACACCGCGACGACGAACAGGTTGTTGCGGTTGGCGGCGAAATCCACGGCCCCCAGGATGCGCACGCCGGTGGCGCCGACCATGCCGAACATCACGAGACCGGCCCCGCCGAGCACGCATTGCGGCACCGCCTCGACGAGGGCGGCGAGTTTCGGGATCAGGCCGAGGCCCAGCATGATGAACCCGCCGACCACGGCGACGTAGCGCGTGCGCACGCCGGTGACGCCCACGAGACCGATGTTCTGCGAGAACGAGGTGTAGGGGAAGGTGTTGAAGACGCCGCCGATGATCGTGCCGAGCCCGTCGCCGCGCAGGCCCCGGGTCAGGCGCTTCTCGTCGACGGGATCGGCGCAGATCTCGGCCAGCGCCAGGAACATGCCGGTGGACTCGATCATCACCACGATCATCACGATGCAGAGCGTGACGACGGAGACGGGATCGAAGGTGGGCCAGCCGAACGCGAAGGGCCGGACCACGTCGAACCAGGAGGCCGTGGCGACGTGGCCGAGATCGACCAGCCCGAAGGCGGCGGCGACGAGCGTCCCGACGATGATGCCGATGAGCACCGAGGCCGAATTGACGAAGCCCGTGCCGTATCGGGTGATCGCCAGGATCACGCCGAGCACGAAGGTGGCGATGGCGAGGTAGACCGGCGCGCCGTAATCGGGATTGCCGACGCCGCCGGCCGCCCAGTTCACGCCGACCTTCATCAGGGATACGCCGATCACCAGGATGATCGTGCCGGTCACCACCGGTGGGAACAGCGGCAGGAGCCGTCCGATGAGGGGGGCGACGAGGAACGCGAACAGGCCCGCCGCGATCACGGCACCGTAGATGCCCGTCAGGCCGATCGTGGGATTGGTGCCCATGGCGATCATGGGCGTGACGGCCGCGAAGGTGACGCCCATCATCACCGGCATGCGCACGCCGATGCCCGGCAGGCCCCAGCTCTGCAGGAGCGTGGCGAGGCCGCAGGCGAACAGGTCGGCGCTGACCAGCATCGCGACCTGCTCCGGCGGCAGCTTCAGGGCCCGCCCGACGATCAGCGGCACCGCCACGGCGCCGGCATACATCACCAGGACGTGCTGCAAGCCGAGCAGGCCGAGGGCGATGGGCGCCACATTCGCCACCGGCGCCGTGGCGGGTCCGAGGGGGACGGGGCCCGTGGGCTCGACGACCGCATCGGAAGGGGCGGCGATGGTGGGGGCGCTGTTCATGGAATCGATGCCTCTGCCGCCGTGAGCGGTTCCCTCGCCGGGGATGCCGTTGCGACCGGGCAAAGCGTGTGCCAAGCGGGAGCCCGAGCCGGGCGGCCGGGATGGCCCGTTGCCTGCACCGTTCGGTCCGGCGATGCGCCGCCATCGCCCGCTTCCAGAGGGGGACCCGGCCGTCATGGCATCGACGCTCGCAGCTCTGAACGACGCTCCGATCCCCGATTTCGTGGCGGCGCTGGGCGCCGTCCTCGCGCACGCGCCGTGGGTGGCCGAGGGTGCCGCGGCGCAGCGGCCCTTCCCCACCGTCGAGGCCCTGTTCCGCGCCCTGCGCGACGGGGTCCAGGGGGCCTCGGACGCCCGGCGGCTCGCCCTGCTCGCGGGGTATCCCGACCTCGCCGGACCCGCCGCGCGGTCCCGCACCATCGCCCCCGACGCCGTGGCGGAGCAGGCGGCGGCCGGCCTCGATCGCCTGTCGGAGGCCGAGTACGCCCGCTTCGCGGCGCTGAATGCGGCCTACCGCGAAAGGTTCGGGCTTCCCTTCATCCTCTGCGTCGGGCGGCACGGCCGCGCCTCCCTTCTCGCGAACGTCGAGAGCCGGCTGGCCTCGTCTCCCGACGCGGAACGACGGACTGCCGAGGCCGAGGTGATGCGGATCGCCGCGATCCGCCTGAATGCCCTGGTGACCGGCGCCGGGCCGCTGACCACCACGGGCCGGATCTCGACCCACGTCCTCGACACCGTCCAGGGCAGGCCCGCCGCCGGGGTGGCCGTCGAACTCGTCGAGTTCGTCTCGGCCACGGAAACGGCGGTCGTCGCCCGCGCGGTGACCAACGCCGACGGCCGCACCGACTTGCCCCTGATCCACGGACGGCCCGTGCCGATGGCGACCTACGAACTGCGCTTCGGGCTCGGCGACCACTTTCGCCGGGTCGGGGCCGCCCACGGTCCCGCCCTGCCCGAGCCGCCCTTCCTCGACATCGTGCCCCTGCGCTTCGGCGTCGGGGACCCGGAGGGCCACTATCACGTGCCCCTGGTGGCGACCCCGTGGAGCTATCAGACCTATCGCGGCAGCTGATCCGGGCGTCGCCTCCGATCCGGGTGTCGACTCGCGGCCGAATCGGCGACGGGCCCCGGCATAGCTCTTGCTGCGAACGCGTGCAGATCCGGCGCGCGGCCGGCGTCAGGAGCGTAGCGCATGCGTCCGTCCCGAGCCCTCGGCTTCGGCCTTCCCCTGGTGGTCTGGCTCTTCGCCGGCGGCCTGTTCGGCGGGGGCGTCCTCGGCGGAGCGTCGGGCGCGCGGGCGCAGGCCAGCCTGACACCACCGGCGGGGCAGTCCCGCGTCACGGCGCCGGGCGGCCTTCGCGGCCGGGCCGCGCGCCGTCACAGGAGCCACCGTCGCCGTTGAAGCTCACGCAACGTGTCACCCCGAGGAACGTCTCCGGTCCCGCATGGATTTTCATCGGGAGACGACGAACTCGCCTATTCGCTCCGACTCTTTTTGGAAGGTTATCGATCATGCGTCTGACGATGTCTGTCCTCGCCCTGTGCGGGGTCTTCGGTCTCGGCGGAGTTTTGGGTCTGGGCGGTGCGGCGTTTGCCCAGTCGACCGGCGCGCCCGCCGGTGTCGACCCGGCCACGGCCCCCGGTGGCACCGAGGGCATCGCCGGCCCTCGCAACGAGCGGGAGGCGATCCGGAGCGGCGATGCCATCCCGGCGCCGCGCGGCGTCGGCGAACCGGTTCTTCCGCCGTCCGACGCCCTGCCGCCCGACCGGGCGCCCCCGCCGCGCCCCTGATCGCCGACCTTCGCCGATCGCCAGAACCCCGCCGGATCGCTCCGGCGGGGTTTTGGTTTTCGCGATGCCCGACCGGTCGGGTTACTGGGTCAGCTTGTCGTCGATGCCCTTCACGTACCAGTTCATGCCGAGGATCATGGGGTCGGGCGCGGTGTCGCCCTCCTTCACCGCGAGGGTGCCGTCCTGCTTCACCACCGGCCCGGTGAAGGGGTGAAGCTTGCCGGCGGCGATGGCCGTGCTGGTCTCCTCGGCCATGGCCTTCACGTCGTCGGGCATGTTGGTGAAGGGCGCCAGCACCACCATGCCGTCCTTGATCCCGCCCCAGGTGTCGCCGCTCTTCCAGGTGCCGTCGAGGACCGCTTTGGCCTGCGCGATGACGTAGCCGTTCCAGTCGTCGGTGATCGAGGTGAGCTGGGCCTTCGGGGCGAAGCGGAACTGGTCGGAGGACTGGCCGAAGGCGAGCTTGCCCTGCTTCTCGGCCTCCTGCAGCGGGGCGGCCGAATCGGTGTGCTGGGTGAGGATGTCGGCGCCCTGGGCGAGCAGGGCCTTGGCCGCCTCCGCTTCCTTGCCGGGATCGAACCAGGTGTTCACCCAGACGATCTTGATCTTGATGTTCGGGTTGACCGATTGCGCGCCGAGCATGAAGGCGTTGATGCCGCTCACCACTTCCGGGATCGGGAAGGACGCGATGTAGCCGACGGTGCCGGATCTCGAGAGCTTGCCGGCGATCTTCCCGCAGACGTAGCGGCCCTCGTAGAAGCGGGCGGAATACGTCGCGACGTTGTCGGAGCGCTTGTAGCCGGTGGCGTGCGCGAACTTCACCTTCGGGAACTTCTTGGCGACCTTCAGGGTCGGCTCCATGAAGCCGAACGAGGTCGTGAAGATCAGGCCGGCGCCGGACCGGGCAAGCTTCTCGATGGAGCGCTCGCTGTCGGCCTCGGGCACGTTCTCGAGGAAGGTGGTCTCGACCTTGTCGGGCATCGCCGCGGCCAGCGCCTTGCGGCTGAGATCGTGCTGGTAGGAATAGCCGAAATCGGCGACCGGGCCGACATAGACGAACCCGACCTTCAGCTTGTCGGCCGCCACGGCCGAGCCCGCCCCGACCGCGAGCGCGGCGCCCAGAAGCGCCCCGCGCAGGAGCGCACCGCCGAGTCCCGTCAACATACGCCCCATCGTGGTGTCCTTCTCGAAAGCTGATCCGGTCGGTCGCGGGCGCGGTTCACCGGCTCGGTGTGAAGACGCGTCCGAGGGCGGCGGGCGCCAGCGAACCGCCCTGGCGCTGCCCGAGGGAGAGCAAGACCAGGGCCAGGATGGTGGCGAGGTAGGGCAGCGCCGACAGGAACTGGCCCGGCAGGCCGAGGCCGGCGGCTTGGGCGTGGAGCTGGAGGACTGTCGCCCCGCCGAACAGGAGGGCGCCCGCCGCGACCCGCAGGGGCCGCCACGAGGCGAACACCACGAGGGCCAGCGCGATCCAGCCGCGGCCCGCCGTCATGCCGGGCGACCAGAACGGCGTGTAGGCCAGCGCGAGGTAAGCCCCGCCGAGACCGGCGCAGGCCCCCCCGAACAGGACGGAGAGGAAGCGGACCCGGCGCACCTTCAGGCCGAGCGCATGGGTCGCGACGTGATCGTCGCCGATGGCGCGCAGCATCAGGCCGGCGCGGGTGCGCCAGAGGAACCACGACACGGCGGCGACCAGGGCGACCGCCGCGTAGACGAACCCGTCCTGCCCGAACACCAGATGACCGATCCCGGGCAGGTCCGTGAGGCCGGGGATCGCGAGGTGGGGCGCCGGATCGCGCTTGATGCCGACGTAGTTCGCGCCCACCAGCCCCGACAGGCCGAGCCCGAGGATGGTGAGCGAGAGGCCGGAGGCGACCTGGTTCGCCGCGAGCCCGACGGTGAGGATGCCGAACAGGGCGGCGAGCAGCAGGCCCGCGCCGGCGCCGCCGAGCGCTCCGAGGACCGTCGAGCCGGTCTGCATCGCCACGGCGAAGCTGACGGCGGCGCCGAAGATCATCATCCCCTCGACACCGAGGTTGAGCACGCCCGAGCGCTCGGCGACGAGTTCGCCGATGCCGGCGAGGATCAGGGGAGTCGCGGCCGCCAGCACCGTGACGAGGACCATCTGGACGATATCGAGGGTCATGACCGGCTCCGGCCTCGTTCGAGCAGACTCACGACGCCGGGCGGCCCGACGGCCCCCCCGGCACGAGGCGGACGTGGTAGCGGGCGAACACGTCGGCCCCGAGGACGAGGCCGAGCAGCAGGCCCTGGAAGGCGCGGGTCAGGTCGAGGGGCAGCTTCAGGTCGATCTGCGCGCCCTCCCCGCCGATGGTGGTGAGCGCGATGACGAGGGCGGCGACGAGGATGCCGGGCGGCGAGAGCCGCCCGAGGAACGCGACGATGATCGCGGTGAAGCCGTAGCCCGGCGAGATCTCGGGCTGGAGCTGCCCGATCTTCCCCGCGACCTCGACGATGCCGGCGAGGCCCGCGGCCCCGCCGGAGATGGCGAAGACGGACAGGGTCAGGCGCGCGTCGGAGAAGCCGGCGAAGCGCGCCGCCCGCGGGCTCGCCCCGACGACCCGGACCTCGAAGCCGAACAGGGTGTGGGCCAGCACCACGGCCGCCAGCGCCACGGCGAGGAACGCGATGAGCACGCCCGCATGCAGGGTCTCGCCCTCCATGAGGTAGGGCAGGCGCGCCGCCGCGTCGAAGCCGACGCTCTGGGGGAAGTTGTAGCCCGCCGGATCGCGCAAGGGGCCGCGGACCATGTAGTCGAGCAGGAGCTGGGCGACGTAGACGAGCATCAGGCTCGTCAGGATCTCGGAGACGCCGAGGCGGACCTTCAGGACAGCCGGGATCAGCGCGTAGGCGGCCCCGGCGAGCGCCCCGGCGACGAGCATCGCGGGCAGCACCCAGAGGGTGAAGCCCGCCGCGCCGTGCGTCGCGACGCCGACCCAGCCGCCGGCGAGGCCGCCGACCACGAAATGGCCCTCGGCGCCGATGTTCCAGAGGTTGGCGCGGTAGCAGAAGGCGAGCCCGGTGGCGATGAGGGCCAGGGGGGCGGCCTTCAGGGCGATCTCCTGCAGGGACCAGACCTCGCTCAGGGGCGCGACGAAGTAGGTCACGAAGGCGTCGGCCGGCGAGACGCCAAGGGCCGCCACCATGACGCCGCCGATCACCACCGCCGCCGCGAAGGCGAGGGCCGGCGAGAGGATGTCGAGCACCGGGGCGCGGCGTGTACGGGGCACGAGGTCGAGGCGCATGGGGTCTCCCGGTCAGGGGGCGGGGGCCGGGGCCGCGTCGCTCGATCCGCCCATGAGCAGGCCGACCGCCTCGCGGGTCGTCTCGGCCGACGGCACCGCCGCCGAGAGCGTGCCGTCGTGCAGCACGGCGATGGAGCCGGCGATCTCGAACAGCTCGTCGAGGTCCTGGCTGATGACGAGGATCGCGGCCCCGCGCGCGGCCAGATCGATGACCGCCTGCCGGATGTGGGCGGCGGCGGCGGCATCGACGCCCCAGGTCGGCTGGTTGATCACGAGCACGCCGGGCTCGGCCAGGATCTCGCGGCCGACCACGAACTTCTGGAGGTTGCCGCCCGACAGGGTGCCGGCGGCGGGATCGGGGCCCGCCTTGCGCACGTCGAAGGCCTCGATCACGCGTCTGGCGAGGTCGCGCGCGGCCCCCGGCCGGATCAGGCCGAACCGGGTCAACGGGGCGGTCGGGTGGCGCGAGAGCAGGGCGTTCTCGGACAGGCTCATGAGGGGCGCGGCGGCGTGGCCGTTGCGCTCCTCCGGCACGAACCCCGCGCCGAGGCGCCGGCGCGCGTTGATGCCGAGGGCGCCCACGGGCGCGCCGTCGAGGCGCACGGCCTCCCGGTCCGGAGCGCGGGTCTCGCCCGAGAGCGCAGCGAAGAGTTCGGCCTGCCCGTTGCCGGCGATTCCCGCGATCCCGAGGATCTCGCCGCCCGCGACGCTCAGCGACACGTCGCGCAGCGCCGTGGCGTGCAGGCCGGGGGCGGGGAGGGCGAGACGATCGAGGCGCAGACGCTCCTTGCCGAGGGTTGCACCCTCTTGCGGCGTCACCGCGCGGACCGCGTTGCCCACCATCATCGCGGCGAGCGAGCGGGCAGTCTCCTCCCGGGGGTTGCAGGTGCCGACGACCTTGCCGGCCCGCAGGATGGTGGCGCGCACGCAAAGCCGCCGCACCTCGTCGAGGCGGTGGGAGATGTAGAGCAGGGCCCTGCCCTCCTGGCGCAGGCGCTCCAGGACGGTGAACAGCGCTTCGGCCTCGCCGGGGGTGAGCACCGAGGTCGGCTCGTCGAGGATGACGAGCTTCGGGTCCTGCAGCAGGCAGCGGACTATCTCGATGCGCTGCCGCTCGCCCGCCGAGAGCGACCAGACCGGACGGTCCGGTTCGAGATGCAGGCCGTAATCGATGCCGAGCCTGGCGATGCGGTCGGCCAGCGCCCGGCCCGAGAGATCCTTCGGCATCACGAGGGCGATGTTCTCGGCGACCGTCAGATTCTCGCACAACGAAAAATGCTGGAACACCATGCCGATTCCGAGCTGGCGGGCGGCTTCCGGGTTCGGCAGCTGCACGATGTCGCCCTTGTGGGTGACGACGCCCTCGGTCGGCTCGAGCAGGCCGTAGAGGATCTTCATCAGGGTCGACTTGCCGGCCCCGTTCTCGCCCAGGAGGGCGTGGATCTCGCCGGCCCGGATCTCCAGATCGACGCCGTCGTTTGCCGTGAAGCTGCCGAACCGCTTGACGATGCCGTAGGCACCGAACAGGGGCGTCGGCCCCGCCTTCGCGCGCGGCACAGGGGCGGAAAGGGAGCGGACGGCCTCCATCTCAGACCGCGCCGAACAGGTGCAGGGCGAGCCGGCTGTGCTCCTCGCGGAGCCGGTGCGTGTCGAGGCCGACCGGGTGCCCGTCGATCACCCGCCACTGCCCGGCGACCATCACCCGGTCGGCCCGGTGCGCGCCGCACAGGACCAGGGCCGCGAGGGGATCGTGGCTGCCGGAGAAGCGCAGTTCGTCGAGGGTGAACAGGGCGAGGTCCGCCTCCCGTCCCTCCTCGATCCGCCCGATGTCCGAGCGCCCGAGGCAGGCGGCGGAGCCTTCCGTGGCCCAGCGGAGCGCATCAAGATGGGTGACCCGCTCCGCCCCGTAGGTGAGGCGGTTCAGCATCAGGGCGTGGCGCACACCCTCCATGAGGTTCGAACTGTCGTTCGAGGCGGAGCCGTCGACGCCGAGGCCCACGGGGGAGCCGGCGGCTTCCAGTTCGCAGGTCCGGCACTGGCCCGACGCCAGGGTCATGTTCGAGGTCGGGCAGTGGCACACGCCGACGCCCGCCCTGCCGAGGCGGGCAACCTCGTCGTCGTTGAAGTGGATGCCGTGGGCGAGCCAGGCGCGCGGGCTCATCCAGCCGACCTCCTCGAGGTAGTCGACGGGCCGCTGCCCGAACGTCGCGAGGCAGAAGGCGTCCTCGTCGAGGGTCTCGCCGAGATGGGTGTGCAGGCGGCAATCGTGGCGCTCGGCGAGCATCGCGCTCTCGCGCATCAGCCGCTTCGTCACGTTGAAGGGCGAGCACGGGGCGAGCCCGATCTGCACCATCGCGCCGGGCTTGCGATCATGGAACAGGGACAGCACCCGCTCGCTGTCGGCGAGGATCGTGTCGTCGTCCTGCACGAGGGCGTCCGGCGGGAGCCCGCCGTCGCGCACGGACAGGCTCATGGAGCCGCGGGTGACGAAGGCGCGGATGCCGAGCGCCCGCGCTTCCTCGACCTGGATGTCGACGGAGGCCTCGAGCCCCTTCGGGAACAGGTAGTGATGGTCGCCCGCCGTGGTGCAGCCCGACAGCAGCAGCTCGGTGTAGGCCAGACGCGTGGCGAGGCGGAACGCCTCCGGATTGAGCCTGTCCCAGACCGTGTAGAGCGCCTGCAGCCAGGGAAACAGCGGCTTGTTGATCGCCAGCGGGTGGGCGCGGGTCAGGGTCTGGAAGAAGTGATGATGGGTGTTGACGAGGCCGGGGATCACCACGTGGCGCGACGCGTCGAGGGTCTCGTGGACCGGCGCCGCCGGCCGGCCGCCCGAGGGCACGCGTTCGACGATGCGCGTCCCCTCGACGACGATCCCGCCGGCGGAATCCGCCGCGAGGATCGCCAGGGGGTCCCTGATCCAGAGACGGCGGTCCCCGCCCATGTGCTCGTTCATCCCGACTCCCGATTCCGCGTGTCCCCGCAGGAGAGCATAGTTCGGGCCGCGCGGCCCACCCTCAGAAGATGTGGAACGCGATGCCGGCGAGGAAGCTCTTCTCCTCGTTGCCCTTGAAGGTCGTGCGGTCGACGTTGCCGAACTTGTTCAGCCAGTACTGGAAGCCGATGAAGGCATCGAGCTTGTTGGGCTGGTTCCAGACCATCTTGCCGACGTCGAGTACGAGGTTCGTTCGCGACAGGAACTCGACGCCCGTGCCGGGATAGTAGCCGCCCGGATAGTTGAACGGGTCCCGGATGCCTTTGCCCTTGGGCGTGACGATGTTGTTGAAGCCGGCGAGGCTCAGGGGCAGGTTCGGGAAGAAGGTGATCGGGAAATTGTAGACGATCTCGAACTCGGGAACGGTGTCGAAGCTGACGTCGCGGTCGCCGCCGACGTTGAAGCCGTTGCGGTTCCATTCCTTGTAGGCGTGGGCGCTGATGTTCAGGAAGCCGGCGGGCACGTCGACCGAGAAGGTCAGGCCGCCGACGACGTCGCGCTTCTTCGGGCCGAAAGCGGTGTTCTTCGTGTTCGCGTCGAAGCCGTAGGACAGCGACACGTCCTTGATGAGGCCCGCAACGGTGAAGGCCTTGGTGCCGGTGAGCGCGTTCAGGCTCAGGGTACCGCGATAGAGGCCGTAGGCTTCGGTGGCGCCGCTGTCGTACTGCGCGAAACCGCCCGGGGCGTTGGTGGTCCCGGCCGGGTCCTGCGAGGTCGATTTCAGGATATCGAGGGAGAAGAAGTTCGTGCCGTACGCCCAGGCATCGGCGTGCGAGATGTTGGTGATGTATTTCGGGATGTCGCGGTTGCGGAAGCTGCCATCCGCCCGCTGGATCTGCACACCCGGCTCGGCCGCCGGAAACTGGTAGCGAAAGCTCACCTGCGTGTCCGAGAACAGGAAGAAGGACGGCTCCTTCATCGGCGCCGCCTCCGCCACGTTCGGCTTCTTCGAATCGAGATCGGCGGCCATACCGCAACCAATCATGCCCAGCGACAGAGCCGCGGCCGTGAACCCCCTGGCGACCATCGTGGATCTCCTCATCCGCAAAATCTGCGAAGCGGGCCGCAACCGACGTGCCAGGGCGGGCCATCGGCGCGACGTCGGAGCCCGCCGTCACATAACCGCAACAGATGCCCCCACGGCGGCCGTGCGCCGGGACACCCGCCCGGGCGGGTGACGCCGTTGCGGGGCGGGGGAACTCGTCCTAATCAACGGTGCGCACGCTGCCCTTGCGCCGATTGCGTGTCGGGAACCGAGACCCCAGTGCCTGCGTCCCCCACCCGCTCCGAGAGCCTGTCCGATACGATCGCCGACGCCATCCTGTCGGGCGAATTCGCGCCCGGCACCCATCTCGACGAACAGATCCTGGCCAAGCGCTTCGGTGTCTCGCGGACCCCGGTGCGCGATGCCCTGCGGCTGCTCAACGGCACCGGACTCATCGACCTGCGCCCGCGCTTCGGCGCGACCGTGCGGACGATCACGCCGGACCAGCTCGACATGCTGTTCATCGCCATGGGCGAGATCGAGGCGACCTGCGCGCGCCTCTCGACCCTGAGCATGACGCCGGCGGAGCGCGGGCAGCTCCGGACCCTGCACGAGCGCATGGGCGGCCTCGCCGAGGCGGGCGACCACGACGGCTACGTCCTCGCCAACGGGGACTTCCACAGCCTTCTCTACGCGGGCGCCCACAATTCGGTGATCGACGAGATCGCCCGCAACCTGCGGCGGCGGCTGACGCCGTACCGTCGCATCCAGTTCCAGGCGCCGGGGCGGCTCGCCCGCTCGCATGCCGAGCACGGCCTCGTGGTCCGCGCCGTCCTCGCCCGCGACCCGGCGGCCGCGAACTCGGCGATGCTGGTCCATATGAGCGTGGTCGAGGACGCCTTCGAGATGCTCGACGCCGGAAGTGCCGCCGCGCGCGAAGCGGCCGGCGAGCGGGTGCGGGACCGCCGGTCGCGGAGCGCCGCGCCCGCTCGTGCGAGCAAGGCGCGCCCGCCGCGCTGAAGGCTCCGGCGTCCGGTGCCGCGCCGCGACGGTGTGCACACGCGATGGCCACGGAGGCCGAAACTTCGCGCACGGATGTGTGCGGTTTGGGCACGCGTTTCGGCCGACTTGCATACATGATTGGGGCCGGTCGATCCGACTCGACGGCCCCGCGAGGCCCTGCGCATGCCCAGCGTCATCGAAGCCCAGCCGTCCCCGCTCCCCTTCGACGCGTCGCGCACGGCCCTCGTCATCATCGACATGCAGCGCGACTTCCTGGAGCCCGGGGGCTTCGGGGAGAGCCTCGGCAACGACGTCTCCCTCCTGGCCGCCGCCGTGCCGCCGTGCCGGGCGGTACTCGACGCGGCGCGGGCCGCTGGCCTCCTCGTGGTGCATACACGCGAGGGCCACTGTCCGGACCTCTCCGACGCGCCGCCGGCCAAGCTGGAGCGCGGCGAGCCGACGGCGCGGATCGGCCAGCCCGGTCCGATGGGACGCATCCTGATCCGCGGCGAGCCCGGGCACGACATCGTTCCCGCCCTCGCACCGCGGCCGGGCGAGCCGGTCGTCGACAAGCCGGGCAAGGGCGCGTTCTACGCCACCGACCTCGCCGACATCCTCGCGGCCCGCACCATCGCGACGCTCCTCGTCTGCGGCGTGACCACCGAGGTCTGCGTGCACACGACGGTCCGCGAGGCCAACGACCGGGGCTATCGCTGCGTCGTCATCGCCGATGCCTGCGGGTCGTACATCCCCGAATTCCACGAAGCCGGCCTCGCGATGATCAAGGCGCAGGGCGGCATCTTCGGCTGGGTCTCCGATTCGGGCAGCGTCATCGCCGCCCTCGGCCGCCACGGCTGACCCGTTTTCCCGGGGGGCGCGCGCCCCGCCGGACCGATCGGAGGGCATCATGGCGAGCGGCACGACGAGTCCAGCCGGCGCACCCGGCCGCCCGGCCCTCTGGGTTCCGGGCGACTGGAACGCCTTCTTCGGCTTCGGCACCAACATCCTCGTCAACATGCTGGTGCTGACGGGCCTGCTGCGCTTCGTCCTCGGCATGCCCGACGCGATCACCTTCGGGCGCATCCTGCCCGCCATCGGGCTGATGCTGTTCCTCTCGACCGCCTATTACGGCTGGCTCGGCTACCGCCTCGCCAGGACGACCGGCCGCGACGACGTCTGCGCCCTGCCCTCCGGCATCAGCGTGCCGCACATGTTCATCGTGGTCTTCGTGATCATGCTGCCGATCAAGCTCTCCACCGGCGATCCGGTGAAGGCCTGGGAGGCGGGCCTCGCCTGGGTGTTCATCCAGAGCTTCATGCTGATGATCGGCGGGTTCGTCGCCCCCGTCATCCGCCGTATCACGCCGCGCGCGGCGCTGCTCGGCACGCTTGCCGGCGTCTCCGTCACCTTCATCGCCATGCGCCCGGCGCTGGAGCTGATCCAGACGCCGGTGATCGGCGTCGTCGCCTTCGCCATCATCCTGCTCGCGTGGTTCGGCGGCGTCCGCTACCCCGGCCGCCTTCCGGCCGGCCTCGTGGCCATCCTGTTCGGCATGGCCGTCGCCTGGGGGGCGAAGCTCGTCGGGATCGACATCGGCGGGGTCAGCGGTCCCGGCCTGACGAGCGCGCTCTCGGGCATCGGGTTCTCAGTACCGCTGCCGGCCCTCGGTCACGTCTTCGGCGGCTTCGAGTTCATCGGGATCATCCTGGTGACGGCGATCCCCTTCGGCATCTACGACCTCGTCGAGGCGATGGACAACGTCGAGAGCGCCGAGGTCGCGGGCGATGCCTACCCGACCACGCGGGTGCTCACGGCGGACGGCGCGGTCAGCCTGATCGGCTGCCTGATGGGCAACCCCTTCATCAACGCGGTCTATATCGGCCATCCCGGCTGGAAGGCCATGGGCGGGCGCATCGGCTATTCCTTCGCCACCGGCCTCGTCGTGCTGCTTCTCGCCTGGCTGAACCTGATCTCGCTGATCTCCAGCGTGGTGCCCATCGTCGCGATCTCGCCGATCCTGCTCTACATCGGCATGCTGATCGGGGCGCAGGCCTTCCAGGAGACGCCGCATTCCCACGCGCCCGCCATCGTGCTCGCCTTCGCGCCGCATCTCGCGGCCTGGGCCAAGACCCTGATCGACGGGGCGCTCGGGGCGGCCGGCACCAGCGCCGCGGCGGTCGGCCTCGACCGGCTGGGCCAGGTCGGGGTGCTCTATCACGGGCTCGCGGTACTCGGCGAAGGCGCGATCCTCGGAGGCCTGATCCTGGGCGCCATCGCGACCTTCATCATCGAGCGCGATTTCCTTCGGGCCGCGGCCTTCGCGGCGGCCGGCGGGGTGCTGACCTTCTTCGGCTTCATGCACGGGCCCGCCGTCGGCTTTGCCGTGACGCCGACCCTGGCGCTCGCCTATATGCTCGTCGCGGCCCTGCTCTTCGTGGCGGCCCGCGGCGCGGTCCCGGTCCCGTCGATGACGCGGCCGGTCCACGCGCCGGCGGAATAGGATTTGCCAGGATGCCATCGCTCGATCGCCGTCGCTCGATCGCGCCGGGGAGACGCATGACCGACACACCAAACGACCCGGCCTTCGATCCGGACACCTACGCCCGGGCCGTCGCCGGCCTGCTCGGCCTGCCGATCGATCCGGCCTGGATGCCCATGATCGCGGCCAACCTGCGCGTCCTCCACGCCGCCGCCGATCTCGTCGGCGCCTTCCCCCTGCCGGACGAGGCCGAGGCCGCGCCGGTCTTCGCGGCATGAGGCACAGTCCCGTGAGCGAGCAGGATGGGAACCGGGATTGGAGCCTTGCGCCGGCCGCGTCCATCGCGGCCGCCGTCGCGGACGGTTCGGTGCGCGCCCGGACGGTCGTCGCGGCCGCCCTCGATCGGATCGGCCGGATCGATCCGGCCGTGAACGCCTTCACCGCGGTCCTGGCGGACCGTGCGCTGGCCGGCGCCGACCGCCTCGACACGGCCCGCGACCGGGGCACGCCCCTCGGCCCCCTGGCGGGCGTGCCCTTCGCGGCCAAGAACCTCTTCGACATCGCCGGACTGCCGACGCGGGCCGGGTCGCGGATCAACCGGGAGCGGGCGCCGGCGGAGCGGGACGCGACGCTGATCGCCCGCATGGAAGCCGCGGGGGCGATCCTCGTCGGCGCCCTCAACATGGGCGAGTACGCCTACGACTTCACCGGCGAGAACATCCACGACGGCAACACCCGCAACCCGCACGATCCCGGCCGCATGTCCGGGGGCTCGTCCGGCGGGTCCGGCGGGGCGGTGGCGGCGGGTCTCGTGCCCCTGGCGCTCGCCTCCGACACCAACGGCTCGATCCGGGTGCCGTCGGCCTTCTGCGGCTGCTTCGGCCTCAAACCGACCTACGGGCGCCTCAGCCGCGCCGGCAGCTTTCCCTTCGTCGGCAGCCTCGACCACCTCGGGCCCATGGGCCGCTCGGCCGGCGACCTCGCCCTCGCCTACGATGCCATGCAGGGCCCCGACCCGGCGGACCCCGCCGCCGCCCGGCGGGACCCCGAGCCCGTCCGTCCGAGCCTCGACGCGGGCGTGGCGGATCTGCGGATCGCCGTGGCGGGGGGGTTCTTCGCGCGCGGCGGGGAGGCCGACGCCTTCGCGGCCGTCGCGGCGGTGGCCGGCGCCCTGTCCTGCACCCGCACGGTGGAGATCCCGGAGGCGGCGCGGGCCCGGGCTTCGGCCTACCTCATCACCGCCGCCGAGGGCGCGGCCCTGCACCTCGACCGCCTGCGCGCGCGGGCGGGCGACTTCGATCCGGCCGTCAGGGACCGGCTCATCGCCGGGGCCATGCTGCCCGCGCCCCTCGTCGAACGGGCCCAGCGCTTCCGGCGCTGGTACCGCGCGGCGGTACTCGACCTGTTCCGCGAGGTGGACATCATCCTCGCGCCCTGCACGCCCTGCCGGGCGCCGCGCTCCGGCCAGACCACGTTCGTCCTCGATGGCGTCGAATTGCCGGTGCGGGCGAATGTCGGCCTGTTCACCCAGCCGATCTCGTTCATCGGGCTCCCGGTCGTCGCCGCGCCGGTCTGGCTCGATGGAGGCCTGCCCCTCGGCGTGCAGATCATCGCCGCGCCCTGGCGCGAGGACCTCGCCTTCCGGGTCGCCCGGTACCTCGAACGCGCGGGCATCGTCCGCGCGCCCGTCGCGAACCTCGCGTGACCCCGATGCTGATCGATGATCCCCTGGTGAAGGCCGAGGTCGAGGCCGCGTTCGCCCACTACGAGGCGGCGCTGGTCGGCAACGACGTCGCGACGCTCGAAGCCCTGTTCCACGACGATTCCCGCACCATCCGCTACGGCGGGGCCGAGAACCTGTACGGCATGGACGCGATCCGCGCCTTCCGCCGGTCCCGCTCGCCGCAAGGCCTCGCCCGCGACCTCTCGGGCACGGTCATCACCACCTACGGACGAGACTGCGCCGTGGCGATGACGCTGTTCACGCGCGCGGGCGCACCGGATCGGATCGGGCGGCAGAGCCAGACCTGGCTGCGGTTTCCCGATGGCTGGAAGGTCGTCGCGGCCCATGTCAGCGTCATCGACGCGTAGAACCCCGTGTGAGCGTCATCGACGCGTCGACCCCCGTGTCGGCGTCATCGATGCGTGCCCTGATACGACACGACGACCATCGGATCGGTCTTACGAAGTCCGATTGATCGCTTCGCGATGCGGGTGCCGACCTGGCTCGAGCGCCGCGCGGGGTTCCTTGGCGTAGGATTCCTTGGCGTAGCATTCCTTGGCGCGGGGTCCTGGGGCGCGGGGTCCCGGGCGTCGGCCGCCGTCACGGTCGATCGAGGAAGCCCAGAAGCGTCCCGGTGACGGCCTCGGCCCGCGTCACCGAGTGGGCGTGGCCGCCGTCGAGGGCGAGATCGAGGCCCGCGTTCGGCAGCCCCGCGGCGAGCCGCTCGGAAGCGGTGAACGGCACGAGGACGTCGTCGCGCGCGGCCATCACCAGGGTCTCGTGCGGCACCCCGCCGAGGCGTCCCGTCAGGTCGAACGCTTCGAGCGCGGCGATGCGGGCGAGAACGGTGTCGGCGCCGGGGAAATGCGCCAGGGCATGGGCCTCGTCCGCGGCGAGGCGATCGGCGTTCGCCGAGATCCAGGGCGCCGGATACAGGTAGGTCGCCTGGGCCCGGACGAAGGCCTCGGGGCCGGCCTCGGTCAGCAACGCCTTGCGGGCGGAGAAACAGCGCCGGGTCGCCGGGTCCATGGCATCCCAGCCGTTGACGACGACGATGCGCCCGACCCGCTCGGGGTGGGCGAGGGCCAGCTGCAGCGCGATCAGGCCGCCGAGGGCGTGCCCGACGATGTCGGCCGCCGCGATGTCGAGCCGGTCGAGGAGGGCCAGCACGTCTTCCGCCATGGCCGGGATGTCGTGGCCGGGCTCCAGCGGACCGGGCGAGCGGCCCGTGCCACGATGATCGTAGGCGACCACGCGGAAGCGCTCGGCCAGGGCCGGCAGTTGCGGCGCGAAATAGCCCGCTGAGCCGCCGAGTCCCGGCGAGAGCAGCACGGTTCGCCCCCCGGCCCGGCCGTGGACCGCGTGATGGACCGGCGCGGCCATCCGCTCAGCCGGCCCCGAGATGCGCGACCGACGCGATCTCGATCAGCGCCTCGGGTTTCACCAAGCCACACTGGATGCAGTAGCGCGCCGGCTTCTCGCCGGGAAAATACGTGGCGTAGACGGCGTTGATCGCGGCGTAGTCGGCCCAATCCTTCAGGAAGATGTGGTTGAAGGTGACGTCGTCCATGGTGCCGCCGGCGGCCTCGACCACGCCCTTGATCGTCTCCAGGACGTGGCGGGTCTGCGCGCTCGCGTCACCCACATGGACGACGTTGGCCTCCGCATCGAGGGGCAGCGTGCCCGATACGTAGAGCACGCCGTCGGCGAGCGTCCCGGGGACGTAGGGCGCCAGCGGCTTGCCGGTGCCGGGCGGGATCACGACGGTTTTCGGCATCGCTCTGGGACTTTCGGTTGGCGATCACGCGGCGGAGGCGAGCGCCGCCGCGAAGGCGTCGACGTCGGAGACCCAGCCGAAGAAGGTTTCGATGTTGAGGAGCGCGCCCTCCTGCAGGCTCGGCGGCCCGGCCTGATGCGTCGCGTCGGCCAGCACGATCCCGAAATATTCGAGGAAGAAGCCGTCGCGCAGGGTCGATTCCACGCAAACGTTGGTGGCGATGCCGGTGAAGATCAGGGTGCGGATGCCGCGCGCCCTGAGCATACTGTCGAGGGCGGTGTTGGCGAAGCCGCTGTAGCGCGGCTTCGGCAGGACGATGTCGCCCGGCTCCGGCGTCAGCGCGTCGACGAAGGCGTAGTCCCAGGTGCCCTTGGCGAGCAGCCGCTGGTTCATCTCCGGGCGCCGGCGCATCGTCCTGAGCGCGTTCGACTTGTGCCAGTTCGGCGAACCCGGTCCGCCGGCCTCGACGTAGTCCGCGTCCCAGCCGTTCTGGAACCAGATCACAAGCATTCCCGCCGCCCGGGCGGCCGCGACGGCCTCGGCGATCCGTTCGATGACCGGCCCCGTGGCCGAGACATCGAAGCCGGCGAGATCGAGATAGCCGCCCTTCGTCGCGTAGGCGTTCTGCATGTCGACGACGATGAGGGCGCTCGCCGCCGGATCGAAGGCGATCGGCTCCGGCCGCGCGGCGAGGGTCACGCTGCCGGAGCGGCCAGCCGCGTCGCGGTACCCGGCGGGGGCGTCGCCCTGCATCACGCCACCTCCGCCAGCGGGGCCACGTCTCCGGCGATGTGCCGGCGCGTCGCCATCAGCGGCTGGATCTTCTGCCCGAACGCGTCGAGGCCTTTCAGGAAATCATCGAAGACGAGGAGCACGCCGCCGGTGCCCGGCACCGTCATGACCTCGTCGAGCAGGCGCGCGACGGTGGCGTGGGAGCCGACCAGCGTGCCCATGTTGATGTTCACGGCGGAGGTCGGATCGGCCATCTGGCGGACATTGGTGTCGGCGCCCGACTTGGTGTCGGCCGAGCCCTGCACCCCGAGCCAGGCGATCGCGTCCTCGTCGGCGCCGGCCTTGTAGTGCTCCCACTTGGCGTGGGCCGCCTCGTCGGTCTCGTCGGAAATGATCATGAAGAGCACGTAGGACGAGACCGCGCGGCCGGTCTTCGCCTTGGCCTCCTCCAGCCGCGCCACGGTCGGGGCGAAGGCGGTGGGCGTGTTGACGCCCTTGCCGAAGCAGAAATTGTAGTCGGCATAGGTCGCGGTGAAAGCCATGCCGGCGCTGCTCTGGCCGGCGCAGATGATCTTCATCTCCGCCTGCGGGCGCGGGCTCAGGCGGCAATCGTCCATCTGGAAGAAATCGCCCTTGCGGTCGCTGCGGCCGGTCTCCCACAGATCGCGCAGGATCTGTGCGTATTCCGACAGATACTCGTAGCGCCGCGAGAAGTACTCGTCGCCGGGCCAGAGGCCCATCTGGGCGTATTCCGGCTTCTGCCAGCCGGTGATCAGGTTGAGGCCGAAGCGGCCGTTCGAGATCGAGTCGATGGTCGACGCCATCCGGGCGACGATGGCCGGCGGCAGGCACAGCGTCGGGACGGTGGCGTAGAGCTTGATCCGGCTGGTGACGGCGGCGAGCCCCGACATCAGCGTGAACGAATCGAGGTTGTGGTCCCAGAACTCGGTCTTGCCGCCGAACCCCCGCAGCTTGATCATCGAGAGCGCGAAGTCGAACCCGTAGCCTTCGGCCTTCAACGTCACCTGCTTGTTCAGCTCGAAACTCGGCATGTATTGCGGCGCGTTCTCCGAAAGGAGCCAGCCGTTGTTGCCGATCGGAATGAAGACGCCGATGTTCATGGGCTCGGTCATCGCCACCTCGCAGTTTGATGCCATCGCGCCATGCGGTTGCATGGAAGACGTCAAGCTCGATGCCGCAGGGTGCCGGAACGATCCGGAGCTTTGCTGCATTCCACGAGAATGGCCGCTCGATCCAAGCGGTCAAATCTTAAATCGCGAAGTTTGACCATTTGCACAAACTCTCCGCCGGGTGCCCGCGCGGTGCGCCGCATCTGCCCACGCGTGCGGCGAACCTGATCGCCGGACCATCCCGGCCCCGGCGCGCGCCTCGAATCAGGGGAGGCCGAGGCTCGCCAGGATCAGCCTCTGCGTGCTGGCGACGGTCCGTTCGAAGAAATCCGCGTCGGACAGGTCGCGGCCGGTGATCGCGTTCACCTGCACGGCGAAATCGGCATAGTGCTGGGTGATGGCCCAGATCGAGAAGATCAGGTGATGGGGGTCGTGCGGCGCGATCCGCCCTTGCGCGATCCAGCCGCTCAGCACGGCCGCCTTGGCGTCGACGAGGGCCCGCACGTCGCCCTCGAGTTCGGCCCGCAGGAGCGGCGCGCCCCGGACGATCTCCAGGCAGAAGAGGCGGGATGCCTGCGGCGCGTCGCGCGACAGCGTCACCTTCGCGCGGATGTAGGCCCCGAGGGCCTCCGCCGGTTCGCGTCGCGCATCGAGCGCCTGGAGCGGATCGAGCCAGACATCGAGCACGCGCCGCAGCACGGCGACGTAGAGCGCCTCCTTCGAGGAGAAGTAATAGAGCAGGTTGGCCTTCGAGAGCCCGGCGCGCTCGGCGATCCGGTCGAGGCTCGCCCCGTGCAGGCCGCGGGTCGAGAAGACCGCGAGGCCGGCATCGAGAACCGCCTCGCGCCGCACCGCGCCGTCACGCCGACGCCGCCGCACGGGCGCCGCCACGAAGTCGCCCGCCGGGCCGGTGCCTCCCGAAGGCGCGGCCGAGATGTCCGCCGGAGTCACCACGCAGGCAGCCCGGCGCACCATTCGGCCTCATCGATCGGGATGGCTTCGGGACCCCTCACCCGAGACGCAGCCCGGCCCTCGCCCGGCGCCGCTGCAGGTACAGGCTCGCGCCGAGCGCCGTGGCGATGACCGCGAGCGACATGGCCGTCGTGAGGGTGCCCAGCGCGTAGATCTCCGGCGTCGTCACGGTGGTGGTCAGGCCCTGCAATTCCAGCGGCAGGGTGTTGCGGCCGCCGATGGCCTGGCTGGTGCGGGCGAGTTCGTCGAAGGACAGGGTGAAGCCGAACAGGGCGACGCCGACCAGCGACGGCCCGAGGATCGGCACCACCACGTGGCGCAGGGTCTGGGGCCCGGTTGCGCCGAGATCGCGCGCCGCCTCCTCGTAGGCCGGATCGAACCGGTTGAAGACCGCGAACATGATGAGCAGGCCGAACGGCAGCGTCCAGGTGAGGTGCGCGCCCAGCGCCGAGGTGTAGAGCCCCATCAGGGTGCCGTGCTCCTGGAGCCAGCCCCAGCCGGTCGCGGCGGCGGCCCCGTTCACGGCGTCGTCGAGGAGCCGGAACTCCAGCCCGATGCCGAGCGAAACCACGATGGAGGGCACGATCAGGCTCGCCACCGCGACGGTGAACAGCGCGCCCTCCCCGCGGAAGCGCTTGCGGAAGGCCAATCCTGCGAAGAACGCGATGACGACGGTGAGCCCCATCACCACGACGCCAAGGCGCAAGGATCGCCACAGGGCGCCCCAGATGTCGACGATGCCGAGGCCCGCCCAGAGCTTGCCGAACCAGTGCGTCGAGACCCCGTTCATCGGAAACGTCAGCCCGCCCTGCGGCCCCTGGAAGCTGAGGACCAGGATCGTCAGCGTCGGCCCGTACAGGAAGGCGACGAACAGGGCGAAGAACGCCGCGAGTGCGTAGAAGGCCGGGGCGCGGGGACGGTCGCTCACGGTCAGAGTTCCTTGCGCAGGTCGATGAGGCGGGTCATCGCCACGATCATCAGCATCACGGCGCCGAGCAGCACCACCGCGTTGGCCGCCGCCGCCGGGAGTTGCAAGGCCGACATCTGGACCTGGATGACCTTGCCGACGGAGGCAATCTGCTGGCCGCCCATGACGCCGACCGTGACGAAGTCGCCCATCACCAGGGTGATCACGAAGATCGAGCCGATGGCGATGCCGGGTTTTGCCAGCGGCACCACCACGTTCCACAGGGTCTGCCAGCCGGTGGCGCCGGCATCGTAGGCCGCCTCGATGAGCGCGCGGTCGATGCGCGCCATGCTGTTGAAGATCGGCACGATCATGAAGACCGTGTTGAGGTGGACGAAGGCGAGCACCACCGAGAAGTCGGAGTAGAGCAGCCCCTCGATGGGCGTCTTGATCAGTCCCATCCCCATCAGCGTGTCGTTGACGAGGCCGTTGCGGCCGAGCAGCGGAATCCACGAGATCATGCGGATCACGTTCGAGGTCCAGAACGGGATCGTGCAGACGAGGAACAGCGCCATCTGCATCGTGCGCGAACGGACGTGGAAGGCGACGAAATACGCCACCGTGAAGCCGATCAGCAGGGTGAAGACCCAGGTGAGCGCGCAGAACTTCAGGGTCGAGAGGTAGGTCCGCACCGTCGTGCAGGCCTCGGCCGTGTTCAGGCAGCCCTCGAACACGTCGATGTAGTTCTGCACCGTGAAGGACGGGATGATCTCGTACTCGTTGTACGCCCAGAAGCTGACGATCAGGGTCAGGCCCAGGGGCACCACGAAGAAGACGAGGAACACCAGCGCCATCGGGGCGGCCTGGAGATAGGCCAGCGCCCGGCGGCGGCGGGTTTTCGCGGTGAGACCGGCGGTGGCCGTCGAGGCGGACGGAGTTTTGGCGATGGCGGGCATTGCGGAGAGGGCGGTGTCGGTCATGGCTCTACCCTCGTGAGACGCCAATCCCTCCCCCCCTCTGCGGGGGAGGGTGGCCCTCGCGTCAGCGAGGATCGGGAGAGGGGAGCACTGCTTTTTCCGGGGATGTCGCGGTCCCCTCTCCCGCCCGCTCCGCGGGCACCCTCCCCCGCAGAGGGGGAGGGTTCATGGCAAGCCAATTCCCTCACGCGGCGATGAACTCGTTCCACTTGCGGACCATGTAGGTGTTCTCGTCCATCACCGCGTTCCAGCAGGCGACGCCGCCCATGCGGGTCTCGAACGAGCCGCCGTCGCGGGTGGCGCCGGCCTTTTCCAGCACGCCGCCGTCGGGGCCCTTGATGTCCTTCTCGGCGGGCTTGCCCTCCATCCAGTAGGCCCACTCGTAGGGCTCCATGTGGGATTTCGCCGTCTCCAGCACCGCCGAGTAGTAGCCCTGGCGGTTGAGGTAGGCGCCGGCCCAGCCGGAGAGGAACCAGTTGATGAAGTCGTAGGCCGCATCGAGCTTGCGGCCCGTCAGGGTCTTCGGGAGACCGAAGCCCGTCGCCCAGGCGCGGTAGCCCTCCTTGAGGGGCTGGTAGGTGCAGGCGACGCCCTGGCTGCGCACCTTGGTGACGGCGGGCGACCACATCGACTGGATCACGGTCTCGCCGGACGCCATCAGGTTCACGGATTCGTTGAAATCCTGCCAGAAGGCACGGAACTGGCCGGCGCGCTTGGCCTCGATCAGGAGCTTGATGGTGCGGTCGATCTCCGCCTTCGTCATGTTGCCCTTGTCGGGATAGGTGTAGTCCCCCGTGGCCTCGATCACCATGGCGGCGTCCATGATGCCGATGGAGGGGATGTTGAGGATCGAGGCCTTGCCCTTGAACTCGGGGTTCAGGAGTTCCTTCCAGCTCGTGATCGGGCGCTTGATCAGGTCCGGGCGGATGCCGAGGGTGTCGGCGTTGTAGGTGGTGGGGATCAGGGTGATCCACTCGGTGGCCGAGCCGGCGAAGGTTTTCGCGTTCTGCCCTTCCAGGTAGAACACCTTCCTGGGCGCCGTGCCCTGGTCGCCGATTGTCTTGCCCGCGACCTCGCCCTTGGTGAAGACCGGCGTGATGTTGTCGGCCTGCTTGATCCGGCGGGCGTCCATGCCCTGGATGTTGCCCGAGGGGATGAGCTTCTTCAGGCTGAAGAACTCGGTGTCGAGGAGGTCGAACGAGTTCGGCTGGGTCACCACGCGCTTCGTGACCTCGTCGGTGACGACGGGGATGTACTCGAGGGTGATCCCCAAATCCTCCTTGACCTTGCGGGCGATGTCGCCGGACTGGTTCACGGCGGTGCCGAGGTAGCGCAGGGTCACGGGCTCGGCGGCGATCACGTTGGGAAAGCCGGTGATCGGCCCGGCGCCGAGCGTCAGTCCGGTGGCACCCGCCCCCTGGAGCAGGGTGCGGCGGCTGAACTTGATCGTGGTCGTCATACGGTGTCCTCTGGGCGTTGGATTACGGATCAGGCGCTCAGGTGGTGCGCGGCCGCAGCGTCCCAGCCGAGCGACACGGTCTGGCCGAGGGCGAGCGGGCGGCCCGCATAGGCCGCGTCATCGATGACGGCGGTGAGCGCCGTGGCGCCGGGCCCGCCGAGGCCGTCCGCCTCGAAGCCCACATGCACGCTGGTGCCCTGGTACTCGACGGAGACGACGCGGGCCGGCACCGCGCCGGACCCGGCCTGCGGGCCGAGGCGCATCCGATCGGCGCGCACCGCGATCTCGGTGGAATCCGGCAGCCGGATGATGTTGTGGCCGCCGATGAAGCGGGCGACGAAGGCGGTGGCCGGCCGCTCGAACACCGTGCGCGGGTCGGCCGCCTGCTCGATGCGCCCGCCGTTCATCACCACCACGAGGTCGGAGAGCGCCATCGCCTCCTCCTGGCTGTGGGTGACGTGGATGAAGGTGATGCCGAGCTCGGACTGGAGCCGCTTCAGTTCGGTCCGCATCCGCACCCGCAGGAACGGATCGAGGGCGGAGAGCGGCTCGTCGAGGAGCAGGACCTTGGGTCCGGTGACGAGGGCCCGGGCCAGCGCCACGCGCTGCTGCTGGCCGCCGGAGAGCTGGGCCGGCAGGCGCTCGGCCAGATGCGCCATCTGCACGAGGTCGAGCATGGCGAGGGCCTTGGCCCGGCGCTCGGCCTTGCCCATGCCCCGCATCTTCAGGCTGAAGGCGACGTTGTCCCGGCAATTGAGGTGGGGGAACAGGGCGTAGCTCTGGAACATCATCGCGGTGCCGCGCTCGGCCGGCGTCGCGTTGCCCACCGCATGCGGGCCGATGACGACGTCGCCGGAGGACACCGTCTCGTGCCCGCCGATCATCCGAAGCGTGGTGGTCTTGCCGCAGCCCGAGGGGCCGAGCAGGCAGCAATAGGCGCCCGAGCGGACCTTCAGATCGATGGCATCCACGGCCGTGGTGTTGCCGTAGCGCTTGGTCAGGCGGATCAGCTCGACATCCATGATTCTCTCCCTCCGGACATCCAGCAAGCGGCGGGCCAGACGAGAGCCGGTTCGCCGGGGAAGTCGCCCCGTCGGCTCATGAACTTGGGGCGCCCTGCGCGGTCCGGTCGAGCACCCGCCCATGGCCGAGGGCGCCCACCACCCGCCCGTCCTCGGCCACGACCTCGCCCCGCGCGAGGGTCATCACCGGCCAGCCCGTCACCGCAAATCCCTCCCAGGGCGTGTAGTCGGCACCGTGGTGGAGGTTCGCCTGCCGGATCGTCTCGCGGCGGTTGGGGTCCCACAGCGCGAGGTCCGCGTCGAACCCGACGCCGATGGAGCCTTTTCGCGGGTAGAGCGCGTAGAGCCTGGCGTGGTTCGTGGCGGTGATCGCGACGAAGCGGTTGAGGGAGATGCGCCCCGCCGAGACCCCTTCCGAGAACAGGATGGGCAAGCGCGTCTCGATACCCGGGATGCCGTTCGGCACGTAACGGAACGAGGTTTTCGCGCGCGGGTTCAGCTTGCCCGCACTGTCGTCGTAGCGGAACGGGCAGTGGTCGGAGGACACGATCTCGAACACGCCGGTCTCGATCCCGCGCCAGATCGCGGCCTGGCTCGCCGTGTCGCGGGGCGGCGGCGAGCAGACGTATTTGGCGCCCGCCATGGGGTCGTCGGACCCGTGCCCCTTCAGGTCCTCGGCCGTCAGGGTGAGGTATTGCGGGCAGGTCTCGGCGTGGATCTTCAGGCCGCGCGCCTTGGCCCAAGCGATCTGCTCCATGGCCTGCTCGCCCGAGACGTGGACGATGACGATGGGCAGATCCACGAGTTCGGCATGGGCGATCGCCCGGTGCGCCGCCTCGCGCTCCACGAGTTGGGGCCGGGACAGGGCATGGCCGTAAGGCGTGGTCTGCCCGGCGCGCTCCAGCTTCTCGGTCATGTACCGGATGGCGTCGTAGCCCTCGGCATGGACCATGACGCGGGCGCCCTCGCGGCGGGCCACGTCGAACACGTCGAGGATCTGGCGGTCGTTCAGCACTAGGTCGTCGTAGGTCATGAAGACCTTGAACGAGGTGTAGCCCTCGGCGATGAGCGCCGGCAGTTCCTGGCCGAGCACCGCGGGCGTCGGGTCCGAGACGATGAGGTGGATGGCGACATCGATGTGGCATTGGCCCTCTGCCAACGCCCGGTAGGCGTGCGTCGCCTCGCGGAGCGACGCGCCGCGCGGCTGTAGGGCGAAGGGCATCACGCAGGTGTTGCCGCCGGCCGCCGCCGCCCGGGTGGCGGAGGCGAAATCGTCGGCCATGACGATGCCGGGGCCGGAATCCTGGGCGATGTGGACGTGGCTGTCGATGCCGCCGGGCAGGACGAGGAGGCCCGAGGCGTCGATGGTGCGGGCGGCATCGGTGATCCGCTCGGCGATTCCCGCGATCCGCCCGTCCCGGATGCCGAGATCGGCGCGGACCGTGTCGGCGGCGGTGACGAGGGTGCCGCCCCGGATGGCGAGGTCGAACTCGGGCATGGGTGTCAGTCCCTGACGCGGGCGATGATGGCGACGGGGCCGCCGCCGTCCGGCCCCTGATGCTCGGCCCCGCCCGATACGAACAGGTCGGTCCGCCCGATCACGGCGGCCGCGACCCCGCCCACGAGGGCGCGGGCATGCCGGGTGGCGTTGATGTCGCTGTCGTCGTTCATGATGTGGCGCCGCCCCCGGATCAGGCCATCGTGCGACGGCTCGGCCTTGGCGAGAAGGGCGACCACGCGCTCGGCGTCGTCCGGCGCCAATTGGCCCGCGACGGAGAAGCGGAGATCGGACAGGACGCCGTGAATCGCGAGACCGTCGATGCCGTCGCGCATGACCCGGTGGGCGATGGCGTGCGGGCCGGACCAGCCGCGCGCGTTGCCGAGCACGATGACCTCGTTGCGCATCAGTTCGATCCCGGCCGAGGCGCTGGCACGGCCGGAATAGAGGTCGCGCCGCGCGCCGATGACGGCGTCGGAGAGGTCGGCCCCGTCCACCTCGCCGAGCGCGAGCGCGATGCCCAAAGCCGAGGCGCCGCGCGACAACCCCATCGAGGCGTAGGTGTCGTGGGTCGAAACGGTCCGGCCGCGCGCCGCTGCCTCACCGATCCGGGCGCTGGTGAGAAGCGGACACTTCACCTGGACGAAATGGACGTCCTCCGGGTCGTCCAGGCCGGCCCCGGCCATCGCCCGGCCGACCGCCGCGGCGGTGGCCTCCACCTGCGCCATGCGGCCGATCTCCTCGGGCTGGAAATCGGCGGTGAAGGCCGTGCCGATGGCGAGCGCCGCCGTATCCGGGTCCGGCGCGCCGTCGCGGCGGGCCAGGACGAGCAGGTGAGGCGACAAGCCGCCCTCGGTCCCGCCCGACATCACCAGGGCGACCCGCGCGCCCACGGCCTCGGGCGTGCACCCGAGGGTGCCCGCGAGGGCCGTCTCCAGGGCCATCACGGCGAGTTGCCGGGTGAAGTCGTTGACGCAGCCATTGCCCTCGGTCTTGCCGAAGATTGCCACGATCTCGGCCGCCGCCACGGCGCCGGACGCGATGAGGTCCATCACCCCCGCGACATCGGCGGGGTGACGCGTGGGCACGCGGAAGACGAGGCATTCGGGCATGGCACGTTCGGTTGAGGACGGGGACGCGACGCGCGCCTGGGCTGGGTCGCACGGCACGGCTAAGACCGCTTCCGCCCGGCGCCCCGCGCCCGGACCTTCGACCGCCCGGGGCGGAACGGCAGGCGCCCGCGAAACTTGCACGAACTGGACCAAGCCCGTCGAGCCGGCCCCTCGACCGGCGCCGGGTGGCGGCTCGGATCGGTCACGACCGGCGAAACCCACCCGGCCGGTCGCCCTGCCGCCCCTGGGGTGTCGCTGGGTGACGCGAACGGTGGTTTCCCCGCCGGTCGCGGTCGGGCTCACCACCCTCGACGGAGTCGGCACGGAGCGTTACGCCGGACGTTCCGTACGCGCAATGTTACAACATTTCATGAAAGTCCGATCGGCCGATTGACTCCCCTCCGCCGCGCGGCGAAGGTTCGACGGTCAAGCTTGCTGCGGGTGGTCGACCCGAGGCTGGCGTGCTCCTGCGACGCAGAGGATACCGGTTCGCCGCGGGCGCGGGTGACACAACGAGGGTTTGCGGGAGACCCATCGTGCACAACGTAACGTCCCTCGGGCGGGGTATCCCGGCGGAGTGCAGGAACGGGTCCGGTTGCCGATGCGGCCGATCCCGTGAGGGCACCCGCCCGGCCGCCGCCCGACACTTTCGAGCGCATCGGTGACCGTTCGTCCAAGCCCAACACCCCCGAAGGCCGACGTCGTGCTGGCGATCCGAGGCGCGACCAAGCGCTTCGGCGACCGGCCGGCCCTCGACGGCCTCGACCTGTCGCTCCGCCGGGGCGAGGTCTTCGCCCTGCTCGGACCGAACGGCGCCGGCAAGACCACCACGGTCAACCTGATCCTCGGCTTCCTGAAGGCCGATGCCGGCTCGGTCCGGGTCTGCGGGATCGATGCCGGCACCGATCCCATCGGGGCGCGGCGGCACGTGGCCTACATTCCCGAGCAGGTGGCACTCTATCCCGGCCTCTCGGGCGTGGAGAACCTGCGCTACTTCGCGACGCTCGCCGGCCTCGACCTGGCGAAGGAGACCGCCGTCGCCCTGCTCGCCGAGGCCGGCCTCGGCCGGGAAGCCCACCGCCGGCCCGCCGGTTCCTACTCGAAGGGCATGCGCCAAAAGGTCGGCATCGCGGTGGCGCTCGCGCGTCAGGCCCGGCTCCTGCTCCTCGACGAGCCGACCTCCGGGCTCGATCCGAGTGCGGCGGCGGACTTCTCCGTGACGGTCCGCGCGGCGGCGGACCGCGGCACCGCCATCCTGATGGCGACCCACGACCTCTACCGGGTGCGCGAGATGGCCGACCGCGTCGGCGTGCTGAGCCGCGGCCGGATCGTCGAGGAGATCGCCCCCAGGACCCTCGACCATGTTGGCCTGGAGCGGCTCTACATGGAGCGGCTGGCCGGGGGCGCGGCGTGAGGCGGATCGCAGCCGAACTCGCGCTGACCGCCCGCGACGCGCGCCTGCGCTGGATCGGTTCCGTCCTGGTCCTGCTGCTCCTGGTCACCGGCCTCGGCGCTTGGCGCGACGCCGCGCGCTACGCCGGCGAGGTCGGGCAGGTGACGGCGGCCGAACGCGCGCGCTGGCTCGGCCAGGATGCCAAGAACCCGCATTCGGCCGATCATTTCGGCCTGTGGGTGTTCCGTGCCTCCGCCCCGCTCGCCGTGCTCGATCCCGGCACCGAGCCCTATACGGGTCGGATGGTGCGGGTCGAGGCGCACGTCTTCAACGAGGCGGTCTACCGCGCCGTCCAGGATGCCGGCCCCCTCGCCCGCTCGGGCCTCGGCAGCGTCGCCGAGATCGTCCAGCTCGTGGTGCCGCTCGCCGCCATCCTGCTCGGCTTCTCCGCCTTCGCGGCCGACCGCAAGCGCGGCACGCTGCGCCTGGCGCTCGGCAACGGCGTCCCGCCGGGCCGGCTCTTCGCGAGTCGGTTCACGGCGCTGTTCATCGCCCTCCTCGCCGTGGTCGGCGCTCCGCTCCTCGGGATCGGCGGGCTCGCGGTGGTGAGCCAGGAGGGTGCGGGCTGGCAGGCGGTGCCACGCCTGTTCGCCTGGGTCGCGGCGCAGCTCGCCTACGCCACCGCGTTCCTGCTGCTCGCGATGCTCGTCTCCCTCGTCGCGCGCACGGCCCGGGGCGCCCTCGCCGCCGCGCTGGCGGCCTGGGTCGTCCTCTGCGTCGCGGCGCCCCGTCTCGCCAGCGCCGGTGTCGACGCCTTCGCGCCCGCGCTCGCGTACCGGGACGTCCGGGCCCGCATCGATGCCGGCTTCCGGGCCCATCGGACCGCGGAGGCGAACGACGTCCGCGCGCGCGAGGTGCTGGCCCGCTACGGGGTGAGCGACGCCGACGAACTGCCCGTGGATCTGCGGGGCCTGATGATGTCCGAGAACGAGAGCCACAACTTCGCGGTCTACGACCGCGAGCTCGGCGCCTTCTTTGACAGCCTCGCGGCCCAGGAGCGGGCCTTCGCCTGGGCCGGCCTCCTGTCGCCGCGGGTCGCCCTGCAATCCCTCTCGCAGACGCTCGCCGGCACCGACTTCGCCCAGCACGCCCACTTCGTCTGGGCGGTGGAATCCTACCGGCGCGGGATCTCGGAACGCATGAACGCCGAGATCCGCGACCATCCGCAGCGCGGCGGCGCCGTCCTCGTCGCCGGGCCGGACCTGTGGCGGGAGATCCCGCCCTTCGTCCTCCAGCCCCTGCCCTTCGCCCGCGCCCTGGCCGACGCACGCGTCCCGGCCCTCGTCCTCGCCCTGTGGCTCGGCCTGCTCGCAGCCCTGTGCATTCCTGGAATTCGGAGGCTGAGGCCGTGAGCGCCGCACGCTTCCCCCACCTGCTCCGGGCCGAGCTGCGGCTCATCCTGCGCGAGCGCCTGACCTGGGCGATCCTCGCCGCCCTCGTGGCGGCGCTGTGCCTGGCCGCGTCCACGGGGGCCGGGCGCGTCGCCGCGGAGCGCGGCGCCCTGGCGCAGGCCGCGGCCGACGGGGCGCGGGTGGTGCACGAGGCCAGGGCCGCCCACGAGCGCTACGGCAGGCCGGCTCCCATCAAGGTGAATTACTGGCAGGACCCCACCGACGCCTTCGGCTACATGACCTATTTCATGGCCGCCCACGCGGTGAAACCGCCGACGCCGCTCGCCGTGCTCGCCGCCGGTCAGTCCGACGTGCAGCCCGCTGTCATGCGGGTCGGCTTCGGCTACAGCACGGTCTTCGACGATACGGCCTACGAGCCCGGCTCTGCGGCCAAGCTCCGGCTCGGCCCCTTCGATCTCGCCTTCGTGCTGGTCTACCTCGTGCCGCTCGCGGTCATCGCGCTGGCCGGCACGCGGCTCTCGTCCGAGCAGGATCGCGGCATCCTGCGCCTGATCGCTTCCCAGCCCATCGGACCGCGCCGGGTCGCGGGCGCGAAGTTCGGAGCCGTCGCGCTGGTCGCCGTCGCCGGCGTGCTCGGCGGGACGGCGCTGGCGCTCCTCGTCTCGGGGGGTCTCGGCAGCCTCGATGGGTGGAACGGCACGCTGGCCCTGCTCGTAATGGCGCTGGCCGCCTATGTGGCCGTCTGGGTGGCGGCCTGCACGGTGGTGGCGAGCTTCTGGCGCGGGGCCGTCGCCGCCCTCGCGATCCTCGTGCTGGCCTGGGTCTGCGTGACGGTCGCCCTGCCCACCGCGCTCGCCCTGGCGGTCGACGCCCTCTCGCCCGTGCCCTCGCGGATCGCGGCCATCGACGCCAGCCGGCGGGCGCAGGCCCACTTCTACACCGGCGCGGAAGGCTCGCGGATCACGGCGGCTTGGCTTGCCGGGACGGTCCCGGAGGCCGCGCGCCGGCCGGACCTCGTGGAAGCGCCGGAGATCAAGCGCCTGGCGCGCGACGCGTTCTACGACACGGCACTGGCGGGGTATCGGGACGCCGCGCGCGCGCATGCCCTGGCGGGGGCGGCCTGGGGCCGGCGGTTGGCCGTCCTCTCGCCGGCGACAATCCTCGGCCTCGCCCTGGAGACGGCGGCCGGGACCGATGCGGGACGGCATGCCGCCTTCCTGTCGGCGGGTGCGGCCTACCGGCGGGACCTGAGTGCGTTCTTCGAGCCCCGCATCCTCGCCCAGGCCCTCGAGCCTCGCCCGGTCTGCGACGGCTGCCCGGCGCGCCTCGATTTCGACGCCTACGATGCCGTGCCGTCGTTCGCGCCCTCCCTCCCCCGCGCCGCGGCCGAACGCCAGACGCTGATGGCCCTCGGCAGCCTCATGGCCGGTGCCCTGCTCCTCGCCGCAGTCGCCCACCGTCGGCTCGCCGAGTGGCCCGCCTGAGGTCCGTGAACGGGCTCGCGGTGCGGGGCCTCCACTTGCGACCCTCCGAGCACTTGTCACCCTCTGAACACAGGGGCTCGAAAAGCGCGGCATGGCATTGACGCCGCGCCGTTCGATCGGGCTCTCCTGAGCGCGACGGTTCCTCGTTCGAGGATCAAAAGGGAACGCGGTGAGGGCTTTCGGGCCCGATGCCGCGGCTGCCCCCGCAACTGTAAGCGGCGAGCCCTTCACCACCGACGTCACTGAGCCGCCTCGCTCGGGAAGACGGTGAAGGGCGACGACCCGCGAGCCAGGAGACCTGCCGTCAGTCGTGGTCACACGCGAAACGCGCTGGGCGGGGTGCCCCGGCGGGTGCGGGAGCATGCGCGCGTGCGTGGTTCGGCCTCGTTCGCGGTGACGTGCCACTGCCGTCGCCCGAGGCCCATCAACGTGTCCCGTTCACCGTCGATCCCGCTGCTGCCCGTGCTGGCCCTGTCCTTCGCGATCCCCTCCGCCGTCGCCGCCCAGGGGGCATCCTCCGGCGGGACCGCCGTGGTGCTCGATGCGCTCTCGGTCGAAGGCGCGTTCACCGCCACGCCGACCTACCGGGTCCCGGACCGCTCCAGCGGCACCAAGACGGTGACGCCGCGCCGCGACGTGCCCCAGCAGGTCGACGTGGTCCCCCGGGAGGTCCTGGTCGACACCGCCGCGACCCGGGTCGAGCGCGCCCTCGACTACGTGCCGGGCGTCGGCAAGCAGAACGATTTCGGCGCGCAGAACCTCGCCCTCTACTCCGTCCGGGGCTTTGCCACACAGGACATCTTCCAGAACGGCTTCAACATCGCCCGCGGCTACAACGGCGCGCCCGACACCCAGAACGTCCAGTCCATCGAGGTCCTCAAAGGCCCGACCGGCGCCCTCTACGGCCGCAGCGATCCGGGCGGGACGGTCAACATCCTGACGAAGCAGCCCGTCGCCCGGCCCTTCGTCGAGATGGGCACGCTGTTCGGCAGCTTCGGCACCGCCCGGACCACGATCGATGCCGGCGGGGCGCTGAGCGAAGACGGCCGCGTCCTCTACCGCTTCAACGGCGTGCTCGCCCGCCAGGACAGCTTTCGCGATTTCGTCGACGGCGACCGCGTCCTCGTCGCACCCGTGGTGAGCTGGCAGATCACGCCCGACACCAAGATCACGGTCGAAGCGCAGTACCTGCGCAACCGTCAGACCTTCGACCGGGGCACGGTGGCGGTGAACAATCGCCTCGGCCTAGTCCCGCGCTCGCGCTTCTTCGGCGAGCCGGGCGACGATTCCGTGTCAGAGAGCGCGCTGCTGCAGGTCCGCCTGGAGCACGCCTTCAACAACGACTGGCAGCTGCGCGTCGCCACCCATCTCAACACCGGCAGCCTCACCGGCCTGCAGACCGGCGCGACGGGGCTCCTCGACGATGGCCGCACCCTCCTGCGCGAGTTCCGCCGGCACGACTTCACCTGGGGCGTCGCCATCGGGCAGGCCGAACTCGTCGGCCGCTTCGAGACCGGGCCCTTCGCCCACACCCTGCTGATCGGGCTGGAGCACGAGCGCTACAACAGCACCGAGAACCTCCTGCGCTCGACCCCGCGCCGCGACCCGTTCGGCCTCGACCTGTTCAACCCGGTCTACGGGCAGGCCAAACCGCCGTTCACCCGCACCTACAGCGCCAGCGAGAACGTCGGCAACACGGCCGTCTACCTCCAGGACCAGATTGCGCTCAGCCCGGAATGGAAGCTGCTCGTCGGCAACCGGACCGACCTCTACAACCAGACTTTCCAGGACAAGGTCGCGGGCGAGCGGACGGAGCAGGACCGGACCGGCTTCTCGCCGCGCGCCGGCCTCGTCTACCAGCCGCTCCCGTTCCTGGCCCTCTACGGCAACGTCGCCGCCTCGTTCCGCCCCAACACCGGCTTCGACAGCGCGACCCGGCCCTTCGCCCCCGAGACGGGGTTCGGCTACGAGGTCGGGGCCAAGCTCGACCTGTTCGACGGCCTCAGCGTGACGGGCGCCGCCTTCCACATCGAGAAGGAGAACGTGCTCACCACCGACCCGGCGGACTTCTTCTTCCAGATCGCCGCCGGCGCCGTGCGCAGCCGGGGGTTCGATCTCAGCCTCGTCGGGCAGGTGACGCCGGAGTTCCGGGTGATCGGCGGCTACGCCTTCATCGATGCCGCGGTCACCCGCGACGAGGTGCTGCGTCCCGGCTCGCCCCTCCTCAACATCCCGCGCCACAGCGGCTCGTTGCTGGGCATCTACGAGGTCCAGGCCGGGGACTGGAAGGGGTTCGGGATCGGCGGCGGCCTTCGGGCCGTGGGCTCGCGCCTCGGCGACAGCGGCAATGAGCGCTTCCGGCTGCCGGGCTACGTCCTGACGGACGCGCTCGCCTATTACCGCTACGAGAACCTGCGCTTCGGGATCAACGTCGACAACCTCTTCGACGAAACCTACTACGAGCGCTCCTACAACACGTTCTGGGTCGGCGTCGGCGAGCCGCGCCGGGTGACCGTCAGCATGACGGCACGGTTCTGATGGCCACACCTGCTCCGACGACCGTCCCGCCCGCGCGGGCCCGCATCGGCTCCATCGATGCCCTGCGCGGGCTCGTCATGCTGCTCATGCTCGTCGATCACGTGCGGGAGTTCGTCTACCTGCACGCCCAGGTCCGCGATCCCATGGACCTTGGCCTCACGCCGCCCGACCTCGTCCTGACGCGGCTGACCTCGCATCTCTGCGCGCCGGTCTTCATCCTGCTCACCGGCCTGTCGGCCAGCCTCTACGCGCGGAAACACGGCGACCGGTGGACGGCCAGCGCCTTCCTGCTCAAGCGCGGCCTCCTGCTGATCCTGCTCGAGGTGACGCTGGTGAACCTCGCCTGGACCCGCAGCCTGTTGCCGCCCATCCTCTACCTGCAGGTGATCTGGGCGATCGGCCTCAGCATGGTGGCGCTCGCCGCCCTGCTCTGGCTGCCGCGCGCGGCCCTGATCCTGTTCGCCCTCGCGATCATGCTCGGCCATAACGGGCTCGACGGCCTGGTGCTCCAGCCGGGCGACACCGGCTACCTCCTCTGGTCGATCCTGCACCAGCGCGGCTTCATCGACCTGCCCTGGGGCGTCGCGCGGACCTCCTACCCGGTGCTGCCCTGGATCGGCGTGATCGCGGCGGGCTACGCCCTCGGGCCGCTCTTTGCCGCACCGGTCACGCCGGCCACTCGCCGCGCGGGGCTCCTGGCGCTCGGCGGCGCGGCGCTCGCCGCCTTCCTGGTCCTACGGGGCCTGAACGGCTACGGCGAGCCGGTGCCGTGGCAAGGCGGCGCCACGCCGCTCCTGACGATCCTGTCCTTCGTCAACCTGACCAAGTACCCGCCCTCGGCCGACTTCCTGCTCCTGACGCTGGGCCTCGGCCTCGGCCTCCTCGTGGTGTTCGAGGCCCTGCCGCAACGCGGCCTCGGCTGGCTGCGCGCCTTCGGCGGTGCGCCGCTGTTCTTCTACCTCCTGCATCTCGGCCTGCTGCGCCTGCTCCACGACGGCGCCCTCGCATGTGGCTTCGCCGGCCCGTCCGGCCGGATCGAAGCGGGCGCACCGGTGCAGATCTGGCTGATCGCGGCGGTTCTCGCCCTGCCGCTCTGGTGGGCCTGCCGCTGGATGGTCGCCCTGAAGCGCCGCTCGGCCTGGGCGGGATTGCGTTACCTGTAGGGGCCCGCCCGAGCGCCCGCCCAAGGCGCGGGTGGTCTCGCGGCCTCCGCCGGACCGCGAGGTCGACCACGGCCTCGTGGAAGCGGCCGGTGCCTGCGGCGCGAGCCCGGCCCGGATCGTCGCCGGGGTCCCGCTCCCGGAGGCGCCGCCCGGACACGGGCCGGGTCCGACCCTGGCGGTGGTCTCGGTCCCGGGCTTCTCCGCCATGGTCGGGGCGGTGCCGACGAGCGGGCAGGCCCCGATGCCCCGGTGCACGAAGCCCGTCGCGCGGGGGCCGCGGCGGCGTGATACCCTTGGAGCATGAATGCTTTCTCCGACCCGCAGGCCGTTGCACGCTACGCGGAGAACCCGCCCCGTTTGGTGCCCGGCTATGCCGATCTGCAGCGCATGGCCCTGCTGCTCCTGACGGAGCAGGCGCCCGCCGGGGCCCGCGTGCTCGTCCTCGGCGCCGGGGGCGGCCTCGAACTCAAGGTATTCGCCGACGCCCGGCCGGGCTGGTCGTTCGTTGGGGTCGATCCGGCCCCGGCGATGCTGGACCTGGCGCGAAAGACCCTCGGGGCGCATGCGGATCGGGTCCAGTGGCACGAGGGCACGATCGACGGCGCGCCGGACGGCCCGTTCGATGCCGCGACCTGCATTCTGACCCTGCACTTCATCGCGCGGGCGGAGCGGCTGCGCACCCTCAAGGAGCTCCGGCGCCGCCTGACGCCCGGCGCCCCCCTCGTCACCGCCCATTTCAGCATCCCGGGGGGCGAGCGCGACCGATGGCTCGCCCGGTACGCCGCGTTCGCCACCGCCTCGGGGATCGATCCCGTTCAGGCCGAGAGCGCGCGTGCCGGGATCGCCGCCCGCCTGCCGATCCTCTCGCCCGAGGACGACGAGCACCTCCTGCGGGAAGCCGGGTTCGACGGAATCGGCCTCTTCTACGCGGGCTTCGCGTTCCGTGGCTGGGTCGCCTACGCCTGATCCCCGGTCGGCTTCCCGCCTCGGGCAGACAGGATCGTTCGCGAGCGATCGCGTGCGGCGATGGCGAGCGAATACGCGGCTCAGAACATCCCGTTCGGATTGGCGGAATGCTCGGGCAGGGTCTGCATCACGTCCCAATGCTCGACGATCTTTCCGTCGGCATCGAGCCGGAAGATGTCGATGGCCGCGTAGTCGTCGCTCCCCGGCCAGTGCTGGAGGCAGTGCAGCACCACCCAATCGCCCTCTGCGATGGCCCGCTTGACCTCGACCCGCTTGCCCGGCCACTCCCGCGCCATGCGCTCGAAATACGCGATGAAGCCGTCCTTGCCGGTCGCCACATGCGGGTTGTGCTGGATGTACTCACCGCCGACGTAACGCGCGATCGCCTCGCGGGGCCGGCCGTCGTTGAACATCAGTTCATAGAAGGCGATCACGGTCGCCTTGTTCTGCACGGGATCGGTCATGGTGCCTCCCTGACGGGCCGGACCCGGTCTTCTCATCGAGATCATGCGGGCCGCCCGTCCGCAAGTTACCCCGTCCGGTCGCCGCATTCGCCCCGCTCGCTGCTCCGGCGCGGACAGGGCGGCGGCGGGCGTGGGATCGCGGTGCCGGTCCGCCTGCCTGATGGTCTGCGAGGGTCAGGTCGGCCCTCTGGCCGCCAAGCCGGCTCTGTCCGTCACCTGCACCTGACCGCGACGGATCTCGACGAGGCCCACCTCCGCCCACTCCCCCAGGAGGCGGCTGATGACCTCACGCACGCTCCCCACATCCGATGCGAGCTGCTGATGGGTCTTCCAGACGATGCCGTCCGCGTCGGCCTCGATCAGCAGCCGTCGGGCCAGGCGCTGTTCCAGGGGCGCGAAGGCGATCTCCTCGACGAGGTCGAACATCCCGGACAGGAGCCGGGTGTAATCGTCGAGAACGAAGTCCCGGAAGGCGTCGCTCTCCCGCATCAGTTGCCGGAAGGTATCGGCGGGCAACGCCGCCAGTTCGGTCCTGGCTTCCGCGATGCTCTGTGCCGGGAAACCCCCTCCGGACAACAGGCATTGAGTGGTGAGCACGCAGGTCCCCCCGGCGCCGACCTTGTAGATCAGCATCTCCCTTCCGCCCTCGGACATCCGGAAGACGCGGGTCCGTCCGTCGATGCACATGAGATAGTTCGCGCAGACGTCCTGGAGTTCGTAGGCAATCGCGCCGGCCTCGAGCACCGGGAAATGCACCGTGCCACGGGCGATCTGAAGATGGCTGGCGCTGAAGTTCCGGACCAGCGGAAAGCGCTCGATCCAGCGCTCGACCTGATGGGCGCTCTGCATGGTCGTCCTCCCGAAAACCAGCGGTCGTTGGAGGCCGCCATACCCCGTTGAAGCGATGGTTCTCGCAATTTACAGCCCTCGGTGACCTAGGTCACAGACGGTTGGGAGAGACCCCAGTACCACCGTCGCCAGCGAACAAAAAACCGTCCGGACGGCATCGTTGGGAAGCACGTTCTTTCCGGGAGCCGCCCCGAGCGTCACCGGGAGAAACCATGCGCCGCCTCGCCCCCCTTCTGCTTGTCTCCATCCTGTCGGCCACCCCGGTCCTCCTGGCCGCTCCGGCCCTCGCCGAGCAGGATTTGCTGCTTGGCGCCGACATGGGCTCAGCCGCGATGACCCGGGCCGAGATGACCCGGGCCGATGTCGAGGCGCTGATCGCCAAGGCCGACGGCAAGCCCATCGACCTCTCCGACAAGGCGCTCGCGGGCCTCGACCTCTCCGGGCTCGACCTCAAAGGCGCGAACCTGCGCACCGCCCGCCTCAACAAGGCGAACCTGCGCGACGCCGACCTGAGCGGCGCGAATCTGGAGCAGGCCTGGTTCATCAAGGCGGATCTGTCCGGCGCCAAGCTCGTCGGTGCCAAGATGTTCGGCATCACGGCGCGCGACGCGAACCTCAGCGGGGCCGACCTCAGCCGGTCGATGCCCATCGGCGACTTCAAGGGGGCCAACATGGCCGGGGCGACGCTGGTCGACCTCAAGGGCGGCGCCGACATCAAGAACCAGTCCATGGGCCTGATGCGCGCCGTGTTCGTCTCCGTGAACCTCAAGGGCGCCAACCTGAAGGGAGCGAACCTCGGGCGTTCGCGCCTGGAATATGCCGACCTCACCGACGCCGACCTCACCGACGTGGTGCTGATGGGTTCCGACCTGTCGGGTGCGAACCTGACCGGCGCGACCGTGTCGGGCGCCGACTTCAAGAACGTCGACGTGAGCGGCGCCCGCCTCGTGTCCCTCAAGGGCCAGGACAGCGCGAAGGACTGGTCGGCCCGCGTGAACGTCGAACGCGCGATCACGCGGGCATCGAACTGACCCCACCGCCGTCCCGGAGCGATGGGGGCCGGAGGCCCCGGATCGGGCACGGCTCCGAGCCGGCGCGGTGCGGGCTGCCCTCGGATGGCGGGCTCACTTCAGATGATAGGAGACGCCCGCGATCAACGCCCTTTCCTCGGTGTTGACCGTCCGCCGCGGGTCGGCGCCGAACTTGTTGTGCCAGTACTGGAACCCGGCGAACACCTCGAGCTGGTTGGGCGTTCCGCCGGTCAGCCGGCCGACGTCGAGGACCAGGTTGGTCTGGGACACGAATTCGAGCTGCGTCCGGTTCTCGTTGGTCCGGCCGTAGCGGCCCTTGGGCAGGATGATGGTGTTGAAGCCGGAGAGCGAGAGCGGCAGGCCCGTGAACGCCAGCGGGAACGCGTAGGTGACCTCGAACTCGGGCGTCATCAGGAACTCGACGCTGCGGAAGCGACCGGTGGCGAAGCCGTTATGGGCGAATTCCTTGTAGGCCTGGACCTTCAGGTTCAGGAACCCGGCGGGCACGTCGACGGCGACGTTGAGGCCGAAGGTGCCGGCGCGCTTCTGCGAACTGAAGGTGGTGTCCTTGGCGTTGGCGTCGACGCCGAACGCGAGCCCGATCTCCTTGACGAGGCCCGGAATGGCGAAGACGTCGGTGTCGAAGATTCTGTTCGCGCTCAGGGTCCCGCGGTAGAGCAGGTAGAGTTCCGTCGCGCCGATCTCCGGGAAGCTTCCGAACGCGTTGCCGGCCGGGTCCTGCGAGCCCGAGCGCAGGATATCGAGGGACACCAGGTTCGTGCCGTAGGTCCACGCGTTGGCGTGGAAGAGATTGACGACGTTCTTCGGCACCTCGCGGGGCTCCCGCCGGCCCGTCGGCGTGCCGTCGGGGCGCTGCACACCGATGCCGGGCTCCGCGGACGGGCCCTGGAAGCGGTAGCTGACGATGGTGTCGGAGAAGCTGAAGAGGGTGGGCGGGGCCACGGGCGCGGCCGCACCGCCCGCCGACTCGGCGGCACGGGCGGCACCGATCAGGCGCCCCCCCGTGACGTCCCCGGCGAGCAGGGCCGCCGACACTCCCAGGGCCGTCAGGACCGACCGGCCTGCGCGAGGCGCGAACGCGAGCATGTGCGAGATTCCCAAACGTGTCTTCGCGACGTGTGACGCGTTCGGGGTCGGTCCCCGCTTTCAGGTGTGACGCGTTACGGTCCTGGCCCGTTACGGTCTTGCTCATGGGCTGCCGCACTGTTCCGGATCGGCGAAAACCGGCTCAGAGTAGCTTCCAGAACACCAGGATCATGACCGCGAAGGCGGCGATCAGCAGGGCCGCGCCCTGGCGATCGACGCTGGCGCGGCGCTCCGGCGGCGGCGACAGCCACCAGCCGAGCCGGTTGGCGGTCCACGGCACCAGCCGCGCGGTGAGGAGCACGCTGAAGACGTTGCCGATGAACAGGGCGACGGGGAAATCGAGGTGCAGCACCCGGCCGAGGAACGGCGTGCCGACGAACAGGCCCCACAGGAAGACGGTGGGGTAGAGCGTCAGGAGGACGATCATGTTCATCTTCCAAGCGGCGGGCGGCGGGGCGCCCTCCGGCGTGGCGTCGCGGAACCACTGCTCGAACCCGCTCTGCACCGTCCGCGTATGGAACTCCGCCGTCAGCGGGGCCGCCTCCTCGATGAGCTGCCGGCGCTGGGGCGAGTCGAGCCACGCCTGAAGGTTGGCATCGCCGTCGAAGCGCAGGATCGCGACGAAGTCCTCCTGCACGCCCGGCACGGCCGGCTCGAAGCGGTAGCCCTGCAGGCCGGGCGCCTTCGACTGCGCCGCGGCGACCTTCTGCTCCCACTTGCGGTAGGCGTCCTCCATCCCGGGCTTCACCCGGGTGCTGATGACCGCCGAGGCCGGGGCGGTGCGGGCCGCGCTGGCGGCGTCCGTGACGATGTGGACATCGTCGCGCCCCACCAGCATCGGGGCGGCGCCGACGATGCGGGCCTGGCGTTCGGACGAGGCGAGCCAGCCCTTGGCGTGCGCGAGGCTGACGAAGCGCTGCAGGATCACCCAATCGACCTGGAGCGGCGGGTGGGGCGGCATCAGGCGCTGTTCGATGAAGCCCGGAAACCCCGAGATCACCGCGCTGGTGCCGCCCTGCCACTGGGCGAACGCTTCCGCGCTCTCCGGCCGGACGGAGGTCTGCGTCACGATGCTGACGCTGTTCGTCTCCCCGCTCATCGGGCGGCGAGCTGCGTGAACAGGCGGTCGGGCGTGAACGGCAGGTGGGCGAAGCGCAATCCGGTGGCGTCGGCGAGCGCGTTCGAGACGGCGGGGGCCACGGGATTGATGCCGCACTCCCCCTGCGATTTCGCGCCGAGCGGGCCGATGCGGTCCGTGGTGTCGGCGAAGAAGATGTCCGTGCGCGGGGTGTCGGCGAAGGTCGGGATGCGGCAGTTGCGCAGCTGCGCGTTGACCATCCGCCCTTCGTCGTCGTGCACCATGTTCTCGACCAGCGCCCATCCGTAGCCCATGGAGACGGCGCCATCGAGTTGGCCCCGGCACTGCATCGGGTTGATCGGCAGGCCGATATCGGCGGCATGGACGCTGTGCAGCACCCGGATCTCGCCGGTGACGCGGTGGACCGCGAGGCGGACCCCCTGCACGTTGAACGCGATGGTGCGGGGCGAGAGGTAGGCCCGGCGGCTCACCGCGAAGCGGTGGTCGACCTTCGTACCCGCTTCGTGCAGATCGACCAGGGTGATGCGCCGGTTGCCGCAGATCACCCCATCGGCATCGAGGCGGCACTGATCCACCGGCACGCCCGTGTGCCGGCTCGCGAAGTCCAGGATGTCCTCGACCATGGCCTCGGCCGTCAGGTGGACCGCCTTGCCGCCGACCACGACACCCGTGCTGGCGAAGGTGCCGGTGTCGTAGGGGGTGCGGTCCGTATCGGCGTTGATGATGCCGACGCTGTCGGCGCGGGTCCCGAGGATCGCCGCGGCGATCTGCTTGTGCGCCGTGGTGATGCCGTTGCCCATCTCCGTCGAGCCGCAGGCGAGGAAGTAGGTGCCGTCGGCCTTGAGGTGGAGTTCGGCGCCCGAGCGGTGCTCGGTGGGCGGTCCGCATTCCAGCATGGCGAGCGCGACGCCTCGGCCCTCTTCCCAATCCGCCCCCTCGGGCTTCGGTACGCCGTTGCCCTTGGCGAGCTCACGCTCGACGATGTCGAGGCACTCGCCGATGCCGTGGCTGCCGAAGCTGGCGTCGCTCGGCTCCTTCCAGATGGATTCGATGTTGTCGCCCGGCTGCACGACGTTCCGGCGTCGCATGGTGAAGGGGTCGATGCCGAGCGCGCGGGCGAGGGCGTCGATGGCGCATTCCACCGCGAAGGTGGTCTGCGAAGCGCCGTAGCCGCGAAAGCCGCCGCCCGGGGTCATGTTCGTGTAGACGGCGTGGCCGATGCCCCTCTTGTTGGCGCAGCGATAGGCCGCGATCGGGCTCGCCATGGCGGCCGCCAGGGTCTCGCTGCCGTGGCCGCCATAGGCGCCGGTGTTGGAGTGGACCTCCACGTCGAGGGCCGTCAGCGTCCCGTCCCGGCGGGCGCCGATCTTCACCCGGGTGGTCATCTGGTGGCGCGTGGTCGCGCCGATGAACTCCTCCTCGCGGGTCCATTCCCACTTCACCGGGCGGCCGAGCTTCATCGTGGCGAACAGGACGAGGTCCTCCGAGACCATCTCCTGCTTGCCGCCGAACCCGCCGCCGACCCGCTCCGTGAACACGTGGAGGTCGCGGGGCGGGATCCCCATGACGTAGGCGAGCTTCTGGCGCACGGCGAACGGCGCCTGCGAACTCGTGCGGACGTGCCAGCGCCCGTCCTCGCCCTTCCAGGCGATGGTGCCGTGCATCTCCAGGTGGACGTGCTGGACGCGCGAGGTCGAGTAGGTCTGCTCGTGCACGGCGTCGGCCTCGGCGAACCCCCGGGCCACGTCGCCGATCTCGCCCTGGAGGGTGCAGAAGATGTTGGTGCTCGCGGTGATCCGGTCCCGGTCGTGCAGCACCGGCGCGCCGGGCCGCATGGCCTCGACGGGATCGAACACCGCCGGCAGGATGTCGTAGTCCACCCGCAGGGCCCGGCAGCCGGCCTCGGCGGCGGCCTCCGTCTCGGCCACCACGGCGGCGATGCGCTGGCCGGCGAAGCGGGCCACGTTGTCCAGCAGCAGGATGTCGTCGGGATCGACGAGGTGGTCCTCGTGCAGGGCCGAGCTGAACAGGCGTTTGGGCACGTCCTCCCAGGTATAGACCGCGACGACGCCCGGCACGGCCAGCGCCGCCTGCCTGTCGATGGACACGATGCGCGCGTGGGCATGGGGCGAGCGCAGGACCTTCAGGTGCAGGAGGTCCTCGACCGCGAGATCCATGGTGTAGCGGGCGGTGCCGGTGAGGATCGTGTCGGTGAAGGGGTTGGGCAGGCTCGCCCCGAGGGCCTTGCCGGCGATGTCCGCCTCGATGTTGCACACGCCGTCGAGGGCGTCCTTGATCGAGCGGTAGCCGGTGCAGCGGCAGAGATTGCCCTTGAGGGCGTGCGGCAGGTCGGCCTTCTGCGCGTCCGTGAAGGTCACGGCGGTCATGATCATGCCGGCGGTGCAGAAGCCGCACTGGAAGCCTTGCGCGTCGTGGAACGCCTGCTGCATCGGATGGCGTTCGCCGCACGGCGCCAGCCCCTCGATGGTGGTGATTTCGCGCCCCTCGGCCCGGAAGGCGGGGACGAGGCAGGAATGGAACGGCTTGCCGTCGATATGCACCGTGCAGGCGCCGCAATCGCCGGAATCGCAGCCCTTCTTGACGCCGAACACGTCGAGGTCGCGCAGCATCGTGCGCAGGCACTGACCGGGCGCCGGCTCGGCGGCGTAGGCGCGGCCGTTGATGGAATACTGGGTCACGCGAGCTCCGTACGGATCTGTTCGGCCAGGTACTGCGTGACGTGGCGCTTGTAGGCGGCCGAGCCGTGCACGTCGGGGAAGTACGCGTCCGGCGGCAGGCGCCCGTCGATGGCGCGGCGCAGGTCGTCGGCGGAGGGAAGGGTGGCGAAGCGCAACTGCACGGGGCGCGGAGTCGCCGCCGTGATGGTCAGCAGGAAATCCGCGCCGCCGTCGCCCACCGTGGCGATGATCAGGGCGGCCGACCGCCCGTAGCGGGTCAGCGAGACCTGGCGCATGGCCGTGCGCTTCGCGAGCGCCGCGGCGGGCAGGTGGATGCTGCGCAGGAGCTCGCCCCGGCCGAGCACGTTCGCGTGGTTGCCGGTGACGAAATCGACGACCGGAACCGTGCGCGGTTCGCCGTCGCGCGGCCATAGGGTGCAGACGCCTTCGAGGGCGGCGGTGAGCGAGACCATCGCGCCGGCGGGCAGCGACATGCAGACGTTGCCGCCGACGGTGGCGGCGTTCCAGATCTTGAACGACATCAGGAACGAGTCGATGCAGTGCCGGAACAGCGGCACCGCGCACCAAGCCGGAGGCCCTTCAAATCCGTGCAGTTCCACGATCCGACACGTCGCGGCGATCTCGAGGCCGGATTCCGTCGCCGTCAGCGGCGCCCAGCCCAGGCTCTCGAGGTCGATCAGCGTGTCGACGGCGACCTGCGGCTCGGCGAACAGCCAGGTTCCGCCGGCCAGCCACGAACAGCCGTCATGCCAACCCGAAATCTCGTTCAGCGACGTCGGCCGCTTGACGTCGACGACGGTCGAAATGTTCATCGTTGCCCCTCAAACTCATCCATCGTGACGGCCGGCATGATGTCCCGAGTCCTCATCGGTCTTCGCGCGACGACCGGCAGGCCCTCGCTCCGGGCATTGCGGGGCGACGGGAGGCCCACGACCCGCTCCGAGCTTCACCGTTCGGCGAAAATTTTCCCGTCAGCGGGAGCGTCCCGCACGTGACCCGGCCCGTCGCGACCGCGCCCTCAGGAATTCCGGCCCGTCAGTCCTGCCTCCCACCTCGGCGTTCGCCTCGGACGGATGCAGGAGCCAGTCTGCGACGAGCGGGTAAATAAAAGATAGGTCAAACCGTTTTCTTCGGACGATCTGCGAAGAATTGTAAAGACGCGCATGACGCATCGAGGACATTTTAGCGGAATATCTCTTCTTAAAGAGTCGAGTCACCCAAGAGGCGCATGCCCCGCTGGCATCGGCGGATGCTTCACAGCGACCGCCGACCGACGTGAGACGCATCGCGGTGCCGGGTGGGCGAGCCGGACAGGAACAAAAGCCGCGCCATCGCGGTCGCCCGTGCGGTAGACGAATTAGCCCGACGCGACCGCCCCGGTGATGGCCCGCTTCAGCTCGACCCGCTTCTCAAGGACAGGGTCGAGACATCCGACGCGCGTGTCGACACGCGATGGAAGGCGATGCCGAAGGTCGCGTCGAGGACAGGCGAGAGCGCGACCGCGTTTGCGGTACCGTCGAGAACGATGCGGCCGCGGTCGAGGAGCACGAGGCGGTCACAATCGCGGACGGCCCGTTCGAGGTCGTGCAGGACGACGATCACCGTGCGGGTCCGGGCATAGAGCGTCAGCCGTCGCAGCAGGTCGACGCGGTGGCCGACGTCGAGGCTGGCGCCGGGCTCGTCGGCGAGGAGCACCGGCGGCTCGGCCACTAGGACGGCGGCCAGAAGCGCACGGGCGCGCTCGCCGCCCGAGAGGCGCGACCACGGTCGTTCGGCGAGGTCGGCGAGGCCGTTCGCCTCCAGGGCGGCGGGGACGCGCAGGGCCGCCCCCGGCGCCCGGCTCGCGCCGAGCTCCACTACCGCCCGCACGGTGTAGTCCCAGGCCGGGTGGAAGCTCTGAGGCAGGTAGCCGATCCGGCGCCCGCGCTCGGCGGCCGGCAGGGCCGCGAGGGGCCGCCCGTCGAGGGTCACCGTACCAGCCTCGGGTGCGGCGAGACCGGCGAGGCAGCGGAGCAGGGTCGACTTGCCGGCGCCGTTGGGGCCGATCAGCCCGACGAGGCGGCCGGGCTCGGCCCGGAACGACACACCGTCGAGGATGCAGGTCCGCGCATCGTCGCGCCCGACCACGAGGTTGTCGGCGGCGAGAACGCTCATCCCCGCATCCGCCGGCGCAGGAGGACGAGGAAGAACGGCCCGCCCGCCGCCGCCGTGATGAGTCCGAGGGGGATCTCGGCCGGGGGCAGGACGGAGCGGGCGAGGCCGTCGCAGACGAGGACGAGGCCGGCGCCAATGGCGCCCGAGACCGGCAGGAGCGCACGGTGCCGGGGACCGACCCACCAGCGGGCGATGTGGGGGGCGATGAGCCCGACGAAGCCGACGAGCCCGCCATAGGCCACGGCCACGGCGACCACGAAGGCCCCGACGAGGACGGCACGGCGCAGGAAGCGGCCGGTCTCCAGGCCGAAGGCCGCCGCCTGATCGGCCCCGAGGCCGAGGAGGTCGAGGCCGCGGGCGAGCGGCAGGCTGGCGGCCAGGGCCATTCCCACGAGGATCGCCAGAAGGCCGAGGCCGTCCCAGGTCGGGGTCTGGATGCCGCCGAGCGTCCAGCTCAGAACCACCTGCAGGCTCACGCTCTCGTCCGACAGGGCCAGCATCAGGAACGAGCGCACGGCCCCGAGCATCGCCGCGACGGCGACACCGGCCAGAAGCAGGCCGGCGGTGTCGCGGGCCCCGTGCGCCACACCGAGGACCAGCAACGTCGCGGCCCAGGCCCCGGCGAAGGACAGGCCGCCGAGCGCAAGGCTGGAGGGGATGCCGAGGGGCACGAGGAGCGCGATGGTGGCGCCGATGGCCGCCCCTCCGGCGGAACCCAGCAGGTAGGGCTCCGCCAGGGGATTGCGGAACACGCCCTGGAAGATCGCCCCGCCGAGGCCGAGGAGCGCGCCGACGAGCCCGGCGGCCAGGATTCGGGGCAGGCGCCACGCGACCAGGAGGCGGGCGCCGAGGTCCGGATCGCCCGCCAGCGCGCGCACCAGATCGAGGGGGCCGGCCCAGCGGTGGCCGGCGCAGGCCGCGAAGACGAGGCAGGCGAGGAGCGCGAGGGCGAGGAGGGCCGGGCGTCCGGCGACGACCCTCACGGGGCGCCGGCCGGATGGAGTAGGCCGGCGAGGCGCTCGATCCCCGCGACGGTGCGGGGACCGGGGATCAGGAACTCGGTGCGGGGCACGGCGTGGGCGTGTCCCGCGGCGACGGCGCGCATCCCGGAGAATCCCGGCCGCCGCGCCAGTTCCGCCATCTCGTCGGCCGAGCCGGCGAGCAGCAGCACGTCGGGATCGGCGGCGAACACCGCTTCGGGCGAGACCTGGGGGACGGCCCCGTTGCCGGAAAGCGCGAAGCAGCCGCCGGCGCGCAGGATGGCGTCGCCCGTATAGGTGTCGCGGCGTGCGCTCAGCAGCAGCCCGTTGCCGAGGCGCCCCGTCACCATCACGACCCGCCGGCAGGGACGGGTCGCGACCCGTTCCCGCACGGCCCCGAGGCGGGCCTCGAGACCGGACGCCAGGGCCTCTCCGCGCTCCGGCACGCCGGTGGCGCGCGCCAGCAGGCGGAGGTTCTCCACCACTTCCGTCACGGTGCGGCTGGTCAGCACGACGGCCGGCACGCCGATCCGCTCCAGGGCGTCGAGGATCTGGTGCACCGCCTGCCGGGCCGGCGTCAGCACGACGAGATCGGGGTTCTGCGCGGCGATGGCCTCGACGGAGAAGCCGAGGCGGCCGCCGACCACGGGTTTCGCCGCGGCGTCGGGCGGGTAGCGGGTGAAGGCGTCGATGCCGACGATGCGGTCGGTGAGGCCGAGGGCCGCGACGAGCTCGGTGTTGGACGAGAAGATCGTCACGATGCGCCGGGGCGGCGCGGCCAGGACCACGCCGCGCCCGAGGGCATCGACCACGCGCACGGGCTCCGCCCGGATCGGGCCGGCCGCGACCAGAACCAACAGACAACCGGTCGCGGCCCCGCGCATCAGAACCGCGCCTGGACGCCGACCTGGATGTCGCGGCCCGGCGACGAGGTCCCGGCGCTGCCGTTGTAGAACCGCAGGTCGGCGAGCGTCGGCGTCTGACCGGCGATGGCGATGAACAGCGGGTGGTAGTTCGTATCGAACACGTTCCGGACCTGCGCGAACAGCTTCACGCCGGGCAGGAGATCGACCTCGCCGCGCAGGTTCACGAGGACGAACGGGTCCTTCCGCCAGATGAACTCGCGGTAGGGCTCGGCGAAGGGGACGCGCAGGTTCTCTTCCGTGTTGTACCAGACCGGTCCGTTCAGCACGCCCTGGACCTGGACCGTCCACGGATAGGGCACACCGGCCTGGCCGATGCGGGTGCCGAGCGCCAATTGGTACTGGTAGACGCGCTCGACCCGGTGGGTATTGGCCGAGGCGACGCTGAGCGAACCCTCGTCCTTCATGTCGAAGTTGTAGTTGCCGTTGGCGTAAGTCCGCCAGCGCCAGACCTCCGACTCCCAGCCGACGACTTTCAGCATGTCGGTCTCGAACTGCGCCTCCAGGCCCCGGATGACCACGTCGCCAGGGTTGTTGACGTAGTCCGAGGTGTTGGCGTTGGCCGAGCGCGCCCGGGTGATGATGCGGTCGGTGATCGTGTTCTGGAACAGGGCGAGATCGAGGCGGGCGACGCCGTTGGTGAGCGTCGTGCCGATCTCGATCTGCTCACTGGTCTCGGGCCGGATGTTCGGGTTGCCGAAGATGCGCCCGCCGCCGAGCGTGTTGAAGTCGGCGGCGATCTCGGTGGCCGTCGGCGCGCGGAAGCCCGACGAGGCGCCGATGCGGAACGCGGCCCAGTCGGTGGCCCGATAGGTGGCGCCGACCGAGTAGGTGGTGGCCTCGTAGGGGCGCGAGCCCGTCACCTGCGCGGCGAGATACGGCGTCGGGTCGAAGCTCGTGGTGCCGTAGGTCTGGCGGATGCCGGCCCGCAGGGTCACCCGGTCGCCGAACAGGCGCTGGGTGTCCTCGAGGTAGAGGGCGTGGAACTGGTCGGTCTGGTTGTTGTCCTGCGGCGAGACCTGGGCCAGGGGATTGCCCGGCACGCCGACGCGGAACCGGTCGGAGCGCAGGCGGCTGGTCTCCCAGTCCCAGCCGAGCAGCAGGTCGTTGCCCGGCAGAAGGCGGGCGCGCGGCTGGAACCGGGTGCCCTGGATGTCGAGGAAGCGGGTGTTGAAATCGGCCGCCGTGCCCAGAGCCGGCAGGTTGTTGCCGCCGCGCTGCACCGGCGAGGCCCACTTGAAGCGGTCCTCGTCGGTGACGCTGTAGGCCTGAGCGAACAGGCTGAAGCGGTCGTCCTCCGTGCGCCCGGAATAGCTCGCGTCGAACGAGCCGTTGATGCGGTCGTCCCGGCTGTAGAGGTTGCCGCCGGAGCCGCGAAAGCCGACGCCGTAGATGCCGTCCGTGCGCAGGCTGACGTCCAGGCGCTGGTTCGGGTCGATCTGGAGGCCGAGCCCCCCGGTGATGCCCATGCGCTGCCACTGGGTGTTGGCCATGCGGCCGCCCCCCGTCCCGGCGAAGTAATCGTCGCGCTGCGCGCCCGACACGCCGAGATAGTAGTCGATGGGGCCGGCCGTGCCGCCGGTCTGGGCGCGTCCCTGGGCCAGTCCCCAGACGCCGCCGATGCCCTCCACCAGGGTGCCGGGCGCCGTGCGGCCGGTCTTCAGGATGATGTTGATGACGCCGCCGATGTTCTGGCTGCCGTAGATCACCGAGGACGGGCCGCGCACGATCTCGATGCGCTCCACGTCGGCGATGGACAGCTTCGACAGGTTGGCGGTGCCGGCGCGCCGGCCGTTCATGAGGACGAGGACCTGACTCTTGAAGTCCTTGCCCTGGCCGTCGGTGGCGCCGCCGCGGATGTTGATGGAGGTCTGGCCCGGCGTCCATTCCGAGAAGAAGCCCACCGCGTTCTCGGCCAGGAGATCGGTGATGGATTTCGCCGTCGAGGTCTCGATCATCGCGCGGTCGATGACCTGGACGGTGCCGGCGATCTCGGAGCGCGGCTCGGGCCGGCCGGTGGCGGTGACCACGAGCTGGTCCAGGGTCACGGACGTTTGGTCCTGCGCCTGGGCGACGGGGGACAGGGCTGTCCCGCCGAGGCAGGCCAGGGTGAGGCGGGCAACGGTGAAGCGGGCGAGGGAGCGCGGCATCACGAAGGGGTCCTCCACACGAGAACGGCGGAGGTCCGGGCGACGGCGAGGCGATGGCCGGACGGGACGGGCACGGCCTGGGCGGCGAGGTGGTCCAGCAGGTCCGGCCGACGCGGATCGTCCGGCGGCCAGCCGAGGCGATCGGCCAGCGAACGCGCCGTCCGCGCCACGTCGGCGACGACGGCCGTGAAGGTCCAGGCAACCTCGGCGACGATGGCCGGCTGTTCGCTCGGCGACAGGCCGCGCAGGACGATGTCGACGCCGGGCGTCTCGTCCTCGCCGTGCCAAGCCTGGGGCAGGCAACCGGCGAGGCAGATGCCGCGCGGGCCGTGCTGGGCGGGAACGAGCCAGACCACGGTGCGGCGCGCCCATTCGCGGCAGCGCGCCAGGAAGGCCGAGGGATCGGTGAGCGGGGCCGGCATGTTGGCGGCGAGCACGGTGTCGGCGCAGGCGGCGGGCAGGCCCGCCTCCTTCCAGCCGCTGCGGACGAGGCGGGGCGCGGGATCGAGGGCCTGCAGCCGGCGCTGCATCACGGGCGCGGGCTCGACGACGCTCCAGGCCTGGCCCGGCACCCGCAGGTTCGCACCGAGCTGGCCGCCGCCGGCCCCGATGTCGAGGAGGTCGCCGATGCTCGGCACGGCGGCCCGGATCAGGGGGGCGACGCGCGCGACGTAGTCGGAGGTGTCGATGCCCGCGGCGTAGCGTTCGAGGGGATCGACGCCGTCGGGCTCGGGCGATGGCCGGGGGCCCGCCCGTCCCGGCGGCGGCCGGTCGTCGAAGCGTAGGGAATCATCGGGCCAGTTCGCCCCGGCAGCAGAGGTTGGTGTCATCATCGGTCCTTCCCCGAACCTTGCGGGGATGCCGATGAGGGGGCGCAGGCGCGCACGCGGACGGGATGCCGCGCATGGCATGCAACCCGTCAGGACACCCCGCCCACGAGATACGTTCCGGAGTTCCTCACCAAACGCCCGGTCGCAGTCGGTTCGCTCTCTGAACACGACGGCGCAGCGGGAGTTTCGCGCGGGAAACTCAGTCGAGGCAGGTCTCCTGGCTCGCGGGTCGGTGCCATCCGTCTGGTCTTCCCGGTGAGGTCTCACCAGTGACGCTGATCGACGGGCGGCTCGCCGCTTACAGTTGCGGGGACAGCTTCGGCATAGGCGCTCGCGCGCCGCACCGAATTCCCTCTTCGCTCACCGTCTTGTGACGGCGAGAACCTTGACTACAGTTCACTTGCTGGAGCGACGCCCGCGCTGTCAACAGCCGCGTGATGCCGGACAGCGGATGACTTCATTCGATCCACCACCGTGGCCGATGCGCGACGATGGCTTCCTTGCAGGCGTGCAGTTCGCCGTCATGGACCGACGGGTCCGGGAAGCGCTCATCCTCCAGGATCGACGTCGATCCCGATCGGGCTGGGGCGGCTCATCCGCGAGAAGAGACAGGGCTCCGACCGCCCCCCGGCATCGTCCCCGTGGAACTCTCACGCCGGTGCCGGCATAGGCCACGCTGACGCGCGAGGGCCGCCCATGACCACGGATGTGACGACCGACGGGACGCCGCCGCGCCTCGAACGAAAGGCGGTGGCGGCCGTCGTGCTCGGCAACGCCCTCGAATTCTACGACTTCACCATCTACGCCTTCTTCGCCAAGCCGATCGGCGAAGCCTTCTTTCCCTCACAGAACGCCACCGACAGCCTGCTCGCCTCCCTGGCGCTGTTCGGCATCGGCTACGTCATGCGTCCCATCGGCGGCATCCTCATCGGGGCGTTCGCCGACCGGGCCGGACGCAAGCCCGCGATGCTGATCACCATCGCGCTGATGGCGATCGGCATGCTGATGCTGGCGGCCACCCCCGGTTACGCGACCCTGGGGGGCTGGTCGCAGGCGATCGTCATCGTCGGCCGGCTCATCCAGGGCCTCGCCCTCGGGGGCGAGGTCGGTCCCTCGACCGCCTACCTCCTCGAAGCGGCGCCGCCCCGGCACCGGGGCTTCGTCGCGAGCTGGCAGATCGCCAGCCAGGGCTGCGCCGCCCTGATCGCCGGCCTCGTCGCCTCCGCCCTGACCTTCGCCGTCGGCGACGAGGCGATGGGGACGTGGGGCTGGCGCGTGATGTTCGCCCTCGGCATCGGCGTCGTGCCCGTGGGGCTGATCATCCGCAGCCACCTGCCCGAGACGGCCGGCGAGGGAGCCGATCCGGCCGCCGCGGACTCGACCTTCGCCGTCGTCCGGCGCCTCGTGCGCGAACACGGCCGGCTCCTCGTGCTGACCTTCCTCGTCATCGCGGCCTCCACTGTCTCCAACGCGGTGGGCACCAACATGCCGGTCTATGCCCAGGCGACCCTCGGGCTGACCGAGACGGTCTCGACGGCCGTGCCGATCGCGCTGGGCCTCGCCTCCATCGTGTTTCCGCTCCTCGGCGGCTGGATCGCCGACCGCGTGGGCCGCCGCGCGGTGATGATCTGGCCGCGCGCGGTGATCGTCCTCCTGACGGTCCCCGCCTTCGCCTGGCTCGTCCGCGACCCGACCGGTCCGTCGGTCTACGCCGTGACATTCCTCCTGTCGGCTTTGTCCTCGATCAACGCGGCGGCGATCATCGTGGCGATCCCGGAATCCCTGCCGCGGGCCGTGCGCAGCGCGGGCCTGTCCATCGTCTACGCCTTCTCGGTCTCGATCTTCGGTGGCAGCACGAACTACGTGGTGAACAAGCTCATCGCGCTCTCCGGCGACAAGATAGCGCCGGCCTACTACCTCGTCGCCTTCAGCATCGTCGGGACCATCGCGGCCTTCCTGATGCCGGAGACGCGGGGCAAGGATCTCGAAGCCAATTCGGAGTCGCGATGAAAGATCGCGTGCCCGCGCGAGGCTCCTCGCGCCGGTCCGCCCCAGCGCGCGGCCATGGAAGGCCGCCGAACCGTAAGGTTTCGCCGAAAGGACGACGTGAATGTCCTGCTCGAAGCCAGCGCGGGCGGACGCTGCTGGCTTTCGCACACCGCACGCCCTCTGCGGCGAAACTCAAGCTTGCCAGTCGAGCCCGGTCGCGGCACTCTTAAGCTTGGCCTGACGCTCGTCAGGGAACGCCGCAGCGTTCTCTCATCCGGCCGCCTGACGTGGGAAGTCGAGGATCATGATCGTGGACGGTGGACATGCCGAGGGCGGCGGGATCGCCCTTCTCGGACGTCGAGCGGGGGTTCTCAGCCGCCGGTCGTTCCTCGTCGGGTGCGGCGCGCTGGGGTTGGCCGGTTGCGCGACATCCGACGGCACGATCCTCGCCGAGGCGGCGAAGGTCTACGGACCGATGCCGGACGAGAAATTCCCGATCCCGGCGGCCGATATCAGCAAGGTCGACCCGAAGTATTATCGCCGGACCGTTCGTTACGAAACCAAGGAAGCGCCCGGCACGATTGTCGTCGACCCCGGCAATTTCTATGTCTACCGCATCGAGGGCGACGGAACCGCCACACGCTACGGTGCCAATGTCGGCCGCGACGGGTTTTTGTGGAGCGGGGACGCCTATGTCGGCCGCAAGTCCGAATGGGCGACCTGGACACCGCCCAAGGAGATGATCCGGCGTCAGCCCGAGGCCGCCAAATACGCCCGCGGGATGCCGGGCGGCCTCGACAACCCCCTCGGCGCCCGCACCCTCCATCTCTACCAGAACGGCGCCTATACGCTCTACACGATCTACGCGAGCAGCGAGCCCGAATCGATCGGCACGGGCGTCACGAGCGGCTGCGTCGGCCTGCTCAGTCAGGACATGATTCACCTCTACGCGCGAACGCCGGTCAAGACGAAAGTGGTCATCCTGCCCGCGTAGGTATCTGCCCGCGTAGATAAAGGTGTCGGCCGAGCCGTCGCAACGCGCCCGACCGGGCCCGTCATTCGGCTCCGACGACCGGTGGGCGCGCGGTCGCCGTCGCGACCGGACGCTCCCGGGAAAGCCCATGGCCGCAGCAGGGTCGGGAAGCCGTTCGGGAACCGCCAGACGCGTCAAAGGTGGCCGCGCCCCACGACGTCCGGCATCGCCCTTCGCGACGCTGGGCGCTCATCGGACGGGCCGGGCTCCCGCGTCGATAGGGTGATCTCGGCGCGAAGGCCGCCTCCCGGGCGATTGGACATCCTGATATCGCCACCATGGGCGCGGACCGCCGACCGTACGATGGCCAGTCCGAGTCCGGTCCCGCCCGTCTCCGCGTTGCGCGAGACCTCGAGGCGCGTGAATGGCGCGAACATCTCCTCGACCCTATCCGGCGGCATGCCCGGACCGTCGTCGTCGACGAGAATCCTGACGCTGTCCGGCCCGCTTTCCAGGGTGATCCGCGCGCGGTCGCCGTACCGGACGGCGTTGTCGACGAGATTGTCGAGGGCACGACGCAACGTCATCGCCCGGCCGTGGAACGGAAGGTGCATCGGAGCGGCCACGGATACCTCGCGCCCCAGGACGGCGTGGTCGGCCACGAGGGCTCGAACCATCGCGGCGAGGTCGAGGGGACCGCTGTCCTGCACGAGCGCATCCTCACGCGCGAATGCCAGGGTGGCGTCGACCATGCGCCCCATCTCCGAAATCGTGCGCACCATGGCGCCGCGCAGGTCGGCATCCTCCACCATCTCGGCCCGCAGCCAGAGCGAGGCGATGGGCGTGCGCAGGTCGTGGCTGATCGCGGCCAGCATCCGGGTCCGGTCGGCGACGAAGGCCCGCGAGCGCGCCTGCATCCCGTTGAACGCCGCCGTCATGGTGCGCAGCTCCTGCGGGCCGCGTTCCGGGAGCGGTTCCACCACCGCGCCCCGGCCAGCCATCTCGGCCGCTCGGGCCAGTGCCGAGACGGGTCCGACGATTCCGCGCATGGCGATGCCGGCGACGGCGAGAACGGCGACGACGCTGGCCACGGCCTGGATGAGCCCGATGCGTATCCAGGGAGGCGTCTGCAGCGCGAGCGGGGCCTCGCCGTTGAGCCAACGGCCATCGCCGAGCCGGACGGAGACGCGAAGCGCCTGGAGCTTGCCGGCGCCGTGGTCCGACGGGGCATCGGGATCGGTGTCCCGATCCACCAGGGCGATCCGGGCCTGTCCCGCGCCCGCCGCCAGACGCCGGTCGAGGCGGTGCGCGAGCCGAGCCGCGTCGTCGGCCATCGCGCTCTCGGATACGAAGCTCGTGGCGTCGAGGGTGAAACTGCGGCGCGGGGAACCGTAGGCTTCGAGCACGGCCGGAACGGCATCGGCCGGCACCGCATCGAGGAGGCGCACCAGGGTGGCGGCCCGGTCGAGGAACTGGGTCCGGGCGACCGCGCGACCGACCCGGGAGGATTCCAGCGCGACCATCGTGAAGGCCACGGCCTGCGCCCCGACGACAGCCAGCAGGAGCAGGAGCGCCAGCCGGACACCGAGCGACCGCGGCGCCAGCCTCACGGCAGGGTCCTCACCTCGGTGGCCAGCACGTAGCCTCCGCCCCAGACCGTCTTCAGAAGGCCGGGGTTGGCGGGATCGCGCTCCAGTTTCCGCCGCAACCGGCTGACCTGATTGTCGATGCTGCGGTCGAACCCGTCGGCGGCGCGGCCGCGCGTCAGGTCGAGCAGCTGGTCGCGGGACAGCACCACTCTCGGATGGCGCGTCAGCGCGGCGAGAAGGCGGAATTCGGCGGTGCTGAGCGCCACGGCGGCACCGCACTCGTCGACGAGTTCGCGACGGCCGGTGTCGAGTACCCAACGGTCGAAGAAAAGCTTTCGTCCGTCGGCCTCGTCGCGGGTCCGCGGAAGTGCCCGGGTGCGGCGCAGAAGATTCTTGATGCGCGCCAGGAGCTCGCGCGGCTCGAAGGGCTTCGTGACGTAGTCGTCCGCCCCGATCTCCAAGCCGACGATCCGGTCCGTTCGCTCCGCCAGGGCGGTCAGCAGGATGACCGGGGTGTCGTAGGCCTCGCGGATGTGCCGGCAGAGCGACAGCCCATCCTCGCCCGGCATCATCACGTCGAGGACGACCAGATCGATGGCGCCGGCGGCCAGGATCGGACGAGCGGACGCGGCCTCCGCGGCGACACTGACCCGGAGATCGTGCCGCTTGAGATAGGCCGCGAGCGGATCGCGGATATCGCGGTGGTCGTCGACCACCAGGACGTGTGCGTCTTCCATGGTCCCCTCCCCTCTTGATCACCCGGTTTAGCGCGTCGGGCCGCTCGCCTCACGAAAATGATGTCGCGAAGTGTATCGGCCGGCTCGGATCTGCGACCGATCGCGACGCTTTCGGCTCTCCTCGGCAAACGCCTGTGACAGGCCGCCGGCACGGTGGGGGCCTGGCAACCGATGCTTGGAGAACGAGACGATGACGAAGGACGTGTTGCGTGCGCCGACGCTGCTGAAGCGTCTTCTCCCGGTGGCCCTGCTGGCGGCGGGGCTGGCGGCCCCGCTGGCGACGGCCGGCACGGCCGAGGCCCGCGACGGCTGCGGCCTCGGGTTCCACCGCGGGTTCCGTGGTTACTGCCGACCCAATCTCGGGTGGAGACCGTTCTACGCCCCCTACGCTTACCGGCCGTCCTTCTACGGCCCGCGCCGCTTCGGCTGGGGCGGACCCCGCTGGCATCGCTGGGGCGGCTACCGCCACGTCGGATGGCGCGGCGGATGGCATGGTGGTTGGCATCGCCGCTGGTGACCTCGGTTTCACAGGCGTCGGGGACGTACCGCCCGGTGCGCGCCCCGCCGATCCTCCCGCGACGAAGGAACTCCCATGGCGAAGAGAGCCGTTTGCCTGACGCTCGCCGCGTTCATCGCGGCGACGGGCGCCGACGCCCAGACACCCACGACCAGGCCCCCGACGGCGGCCGACGGACCCGGCGGCGTCGACCTCGCGACCTTCCAGACACGGAACCGGACGCGGCTGATGCGGATCGATGCCGACCGCGACGGGCGTATCAGCCGATCCGAGTGGTCGGCCTGGTGGGACGCCCGCCCCGGAAGGGGGCCATACGATCCGGCGGGGCGCTTCCGGGCTCTCGACGCCGACGGAGACGGCTTCCTCACCGCGCAGGAGGTCGACGCGGCATTCGCCAAGCGTTTCGCGCGGCTCGATGCCGACCATGACGGACGCGTCACGCCGTCGGAGCGGCCCTGCCGGGCCAAATGATCCCGAATTCAAGTAATCCCGATATCAGGTGGTCCCGATAGTCGGGCCCCGGCCCGAAGACCTTTCCCCGAAGGACCGGCCGAGGCGCCGCGTCCGCAGCAAACAAGGAATCGCCATGAAGCTCACAGGTCTCATCGCCGGCGCGGCCGCGACCCTGCTCGTCGCGGGCGCGACGCAGGCACTTCCCATGACCGCCGCCGGAATTGGATTGGACGCACCGGTCGTCCAGGTTCGCGGAGGATGCGGCTTCGGTGCCCACCGTGGCGTGTTCGGCGGCTGTCGCCTGAACCGCGGGCCGCGTGGCGCGATCCGCGGCGCCCTCACCGGCGCCCCCCGTGGCTGCCCGCCCGGGCTCTACCGCGGCCCGGCAGGTCGCTGTCGCCGCTGACCGTGCCCTTTCGCAGGTGCACCGGCCGGGGTTCCCCGCGTCCGTGCGCCTCGCGCGGCGCGCGGGGCGATGAGCCCCGGGGCTCGCGCACCCTGAATCTGGGCTGATATGGCGCTTGACGCCCGCGCGCCGCAGTATTCGGCAGCATTTGCCCGGCGAGCACCATCGTCGCGGGCTTCCGCCGCAACCCCCGGAAAATCCGGGCAGCAATCGAGAGCGCCGCCATCATTTCGGCTTGACGGGCGATCTTGGACATCGATCGCGTGGGGAGGCGCAGATCCTGCGCGTCACTTCGCGGCCTGCCGTCATGCGCGTCCATACCCGCGGAATCTTCCTCGGAATCGAGTGTCAGGAGCAAGCCTCAGCCTGAGCGACTGCAGACATCTGTTGATATATCCTATGAATACGAATATTTAATCAGCGAATAAACTCCATTTTCATTGTTTAAAGCCACAGTCAGCCTATGATCTGGCTCAGCTCCCTCATGATTATTATCGGTATAGCGTTGCTGGCCGCATCGCTGAAGCCGATCTCAGACATCCTCACGCTGGTACGCGAGGGGCGATTGCATCGTATGTGGCGTGTCCTCAGCTCGCTCATCATTCTCTTCATGGTGGGCTATGCAGCTTTTGGTATCCTGGGTTTGTCCAGTACCGTCGTCAGAATTGCCGATATCATCGTCTCTACCATCTTGCTCGCCGGCGGGGCCTTCGTCCTCATCGTCGCCCAACTTTCCGCGTCCACGACGCGCGACATCGTCCGCATCGCGAAACTGGAAAGCGACGTGATCCGGGATCCGCTGACCGGCGCCTTCAATCGCCGGTATCTCGACGAGATGATCGGAGCCGAGGTGGCATTTGCAAGGCGGACGGAGCGGTCGCTGTCCGCCCTGCTCATCGACCTCGATCACTTCAAGCACGTCAACGACACGTATGGTCATCCGGTCGGCGACCTCGTTCTCAAGCACGTCGCCGGCCTGCTCCTCCAGTCTTGCCGAACCTCCGACAGGGTCGTGCGGTACGGGGGCGAGGAATTCCTGGTGGTCGCACTCGACAGTGATCTCGACGACGTGACGACGCTCGGCGAACGCCTGCTCCACAAGATTGCCGATGGCTCCATCGCTCTGCCGGACAATACGCAGTTGAAGGTCACCGCCAGCATCGGCGCCGCCTGCTTGAGAAAGGACACCGATCAGGACAACTTCATCGCGCGCGCCGATGAAGCGCTCTATGCCGCCAAGCAAGGCGGTCGAAATCGTCTCTGCACTTTCCCTCCGGTCGCAAGCCAGGTCGTTGCGAAGCCGGTACACGGGGCGATGCCCGCCGAACTCTGCCTTGCACAGGCGATTTGTAGGAAGATCCCGCTTCCGCCCCCCGGGCAGGCCCTGGGAAGGTCCGCGTCCAGGCTGTCGATGGAGCGGAGGCCTACGACTGCCTGGGTGGTCTCGCGACGGTTTGCTTCCGGCAGAATGGTCGATGAAGCTGACGATGGACAATTCGGCTTCGTCCAGGTTTTCTACCCGGGATGCGGAGCGATCCCGTTGATCCCGATGCCGAGCCTCTCGGGACCACGGAGGGAGGCCCCGGGCCTGTACGGTGGGGGATCGGCTAAGAGCCGTGGGGCCACGAGGCGGCGGCAGAGGGCGACCAGGGCGATCTCCGCCTCGATCCGCGCGAGCGGTGCACCCATGCAGTAATGAAGCCCGCCGCCAAAACCGAAATGCTGGTTGTCCTCCCGATCCGGGTCGAAACGGTCCGGATCGTCGAAGCGGGCCGGGTCGCGGTTCGCGGCGGCGAAGAGCAGGATGACCGGCGCGCCCTTCGGAATGATCCGTCCCGCGACCGCGATGGTCCCGAGGGCTTTGCAGGTCCGAAAATGCACGGGCGGCTCGTAGCGGAGCAGCTCTTCGATCACCCGCGGCGCCCGCTCCGGATCGGCGCGCAGGCGCTCCAACTCTTGCGGATGGCGCAGCAGGGTGAGCATGCCGTTGGTGATCAGGTTCACGGTGGTCTCGTGGCCCGCCACCAGCAGCAGGATCGCCGTCGAGATGAGGTCGAAATCACCCATCACGGCCTTGCCGTCGGGGCCCGGCGCGGCCAGCGCGCTGAGCATGTCGGCGGTGGGGCGTCGACGCTTCTCGCGGATCAGGGCGCGCATGTAGCCGGAGATCGCGTCGAAGGCCGCCACCGTCCGGTGCCGGCTGGCCTCGTCGTGGCGGGCATCGGGCTCCAGGGCGGTGGCAAGCTGCGTCGCCCAGGCCTGGAACCGCGGCTCGTCGGCCTCCGGCACGCCGAGCAGGTCGCAGATCACCGAGACCGGGAGCGGGTAGGACAGGTCCTCGACGAGGCAGACTTCGTCACGCCCCCGGCAGGCGTCGATGAGGGCGTCCACGTCCCGCACGACGCGCTGCCGCAGCGCCTCTACCCGCGCCACCGAGAACGCGCGCATCACGGCGTGGCGCAGGGTGTCGTGGTCGGGGGGATCGCGGAAGATCAGGGGGCGGTGCGCGGTGGCGATCCGGTCCTTGATGGGGTTGAGAAACCAATCCTTGAGCGGGTTGCCCGTGCGCGGGCGGTGGGAGGGCGGCAGATCCTCGGAGCTGAGGCGCGGATCGAAGATCAGGCTGCGGATCGCCGCGTGGCTGCTCACCACGACGCTGCCGTCGCGCTGGGGCGCGACCGGGTTCTCGCGAAGCCGCGCGTAGATCGGATAGGGATCCGCCCGATTGGCGGGGTCCAGGACCTCGGAAAACAGCGTGTCCTCAGCCATGGTGGGCCTCGATGGGGGTGGGAGCGGCACGCGGTGGCGGGAAGCCCGGCGCCATGGCGAGGAAGCCGCCCTGGTCGCTCGCATCGCGGATCGGCGGGAACGCTTGGCCGGCCGCGACCGCCTCGGCATAGGCGGGGAGCCAGCGCGCCTGATCGAACGAGACGGCGGCGATGCTGCGTCCGGCGCGGCCATAGACGGCGAGGAAGCGCCGCGATGCGCGCGAGCCCTGGACGATCGCGACCGCGTCGGCGCCCGCGCTCAGGCCGACGGCCTTGATGTTGATCCCGAACTGGCTCGACCAGAAGGCCGGCAGATGGTGATAGGCCTGCTGGTCCTCGGAAGGCGCCAGCATGTTGCGCGCGGCGTGCGCAGCCTGCGCGACGGCGTTCCCCCAATGCTCCACCGACATCAGCCGGCCGCCGTAGAGGGGATTGGGCCAGCGCGCGACGTCCCCGGCGGCGTAGATGTCCGGGCACGGCGTCCCATCGGCGCCGAGCACCCGGCAGGTGCCGTCGCAGGTCACGCCGCCGGCATCGGCCATCAGGCCTGCGCCCGAGAGCCAATCCGTGGCGCGCGTCGCGCCGAGGGCCACGATCACGAGATCGGCCTCGACCGCGCGCCCGTCCGCCAGATGGGCGCGAGCGACCCGGCCCGCGGCGTCGCCCGCGAAGCGGAGCACCTGTGCGCCGGCATGAAAGGTTACGCCGGCATCCCGCAGGCAATCGGCGATCACGCCGCCGACCCAGGTGCCGAGCGAGCGGGCGAGCGGCGTCGGATTGGGATCGACCAGCGTGACGGGCAGTCCGAGATCGCGGCAGCAGGAGGCCGCCTCGCAGCCGATCAGGCCGGCGCCGACGATGAGGACGCGGGCAGGCCCTTCGGCCAAAGCGGTCCGCAGCCGGGCCGCATCCTCCCGGCCGCGCAGGGTGAAGATCCCGTCAAGCCCGCCACCCGAGGCGGCGGGCCAGGGCCGCGCCTGCGCGCCGGTGGCGACGAGCAGCCGCTCGTAGGCGAGCACCGACCCGTCCGCGAGGCGGATCGCCTTCGCGTCCCGGTCGAGGGCGACCGCCGCATGGCCCAGCCGCCACTGCGCATCGAGGGCGGCGCGTTCCGGCAGCACGGTGGCATCCGGTGCCAGTTCGCCGGACAGGACGTGCTTCGACAGGGGCGGCCGGTCGTAGGGGCGATGCGGTTCGTCGCCGACGAGGGTGAGCCGGCCGGCATAGCCGTGGCGGCGCAGGGCCTCCGCGCCCCGAAGACCGGCGAGCGACGCGCCGACGACGACGATGCCGGCCTCCGCGGCGCTCACGGCGTGTCTCCGCGATCCGCCTGGAGGCTGATGGCGCGGACCGGGCAGGCCTGGACGGCCCGCTCGATCTCACCTCGTCGTGCGCGCGGCGGAGCGGGGTCGTAGAACAGGATCTCGTGGCCCCGCACCTCGAAGGCGCCCGGCGCCGCGTAGCAGCACTGGGCGTAGCCCTGGCACCGGTTGAGGTCGACCACGACGCGAAGCGGCGCGGCCTCGCCTGGAGCGGACGCGATGGGGTCGGTCATGGCGATACCTCGCTGACGGTCAGAGGCCGAGGAACGGTTCGGACGGATCGTCCGCCCGTGGGATCAGTTTGGCGACCGACCCCAGGGGCAGGCCGGTGACGGCAGCGAGGACGAGCGTGGCCGCGAACGCGATCGGCCCGGACGTTCGCCAGCCCTCGTGGTCCCGGTTCGCCGTCTCTCCGGCCAGGGCTCCGGCACGGCCGAGGATCGGGATGGCGGTCATGCGGCGATCCCCCGGAGGCTCGAGCGGGTGCGAACCGCCTCGTCGATGCCCGCGAGCACCGCCGACCCGGCGTCCAGCCCCGCGAAGGCGCGCGCCAGGGATGCGGCCCGCGCGCGGTAGCGGGGTTGGGCCAGCACCGTCTCGATCGCCTCGCGCAGCGCCGGGATCGCCGGTGCGTTGGTCGCCAGATTAAGTCCGGCGCCCGACCAGCCGATGCGGGCGCCGATCTCCGCCTTGTCCTCGGTCAGCCCGGCCGAGACGATCGGCACGCCGGCCGCGAGGGCCTGCGAGACGCTGCCGTATCCGCCGTTCGTGACGAGGAGGGACACCTCCGGCAGCATCGCGTCGAAGGGCAGGAACGGCGCCACCCGGGCATTCGCCGGAAGAGGTCCGCGCAAGGCCTCGACGGGGCGCCCGCCCGTGGTCGCCACCACGAGCAGGTCGTCGCGCTCCGCCAGGGCCGCGAGGGTCGGCTCGACCAGTTCGCCGAAATCGGCATTCGCGAGGGTGCCCTGCGTGACCAGGACGACGGGCTTGGCCCGGTCGCGCGCCTGCCACCAGTCGGGAAGCGCCACCGCGGCGCTCAGCGCCGGCAGCAGGCCGACGAAGCGCAGGTTGGGCGGCAGCGTCCCGAAATCGTACTCGAAGTCCGGCACGGTCGGCTGGAGGAACAGGTCCGGCAGCACGGCGATGGAGTGCGGCAGCGAGGCCGGCAGGGGCGGCAGGCCGAGGCGCGCCAGTTGCGCGTCGGCATGGGCGCGCACGGGATCGACGAAGGCGGCGTCCATCCCGGCCTTCAGGACCGCGTAATGGGCCCGCTCCGCGTCCGTTCGGGCCGGCGGCAGGCCGAGGCCGACCGGCGCGTCGTCCGGCCGGTCGAGGAACAGGAAGCTGACGTTGAGGACGATGATCGGAGGACGTGGCTCGGAGGCGAGCAGCATCGGCAGCACGCCGAGGAACAGGCTGCCGGCGACGATCACGTCGGGACGCTCGGCCGCGACGAGGCGGCGCAGGGCCTCGGCCTGGACCGGAATCGGGTCGATGAAGCGGCGCGCGAACTCGCGCCGGTAGCGCTCGGGGCCGGCCGGCAGGTCGGTCTCGCGGTACGCGGCGGCATCGCCGTCGTCGTAGGGTGAGAAGCGCAGGCCCGCCGCCTCGACCTTTTCGCGGAACCGCTCGGCGGTGGTCATGACGACGCCGTCTCCCCGGGCGGCGAGACACCGGCCCAGGCTGAGAAGCGGATTGATGTGCCCGGTCAGGGCCGTGGCGGCGATCAGCACCTTCATGGCGGCGCGTCCTCGATGAATCGGTTGCGATGCTGAGACCATCGCTGACGCGCACGTCCGGGTTACGGGCGGGCGACCGGACGGGTGCGCTGGCGCACGGGGGTTCCCGGCTCGATCATGGCCGCAGCGGTCCGCCGCCCTCGGTCCAGGCGCGCAGACGCCCCTGCGCGAGGGCCTCCTTGGTGTGGCGGTAGCCGATCTCCGCGATGGCCTCGAAGCTCGACCAGGCCCGCAGGTCGATGCCGGCCAGCGGCGGCTTGAGCAGGGCGGTGGCGTGACCGACCGCCATCATCGATTGCGCATCGCCCGACACGGTCGCGGCCCGCAACAGCAGGGGCGCGATGCCCGGCATGGCGTCGGGCGCGCCGAGCATCCGCCGGATCAGGCGTCCGCGCCAGGAGCGCGTCGGCATCTCGCCGAAGGCGCGGTCGCTGCCGACGTCGATGGCGAGCACCGGTCCCCGCTCCAGGCCCGCCATCACGTCGGCCGGCAGGTTGTTCATCATGCCCCCATCCACCAGGACGCCCTCCTCGGTGCAGACCGGCGGGAGCAGGCCCGGGATCGCGATGCTGGCGCGGAGCGCTCCCGGCAGGTCGCCGGTGCGGTGGACCATCGCGGTGCCGGTCGTCAGGTTGGAGGAGACGCAGAGGAAGGGAAGCCAGAGATCCTCGATCCGGGCACCGCCGAACCACGCGGCGAGACCCGCATCGACCTTCGCCCCACGGGTCAGCGCGTGGTAGGGCAGCGTGTAGTCGTTGAGGGGATTGTGGCCGACGAAGAAGTCGACGGTCCGTGCGCGGATGCGGTCGATGCCGAGACCCATGGCGAGGCTGGCCGCGACCACCGCGCCCATGCTGGTGCCGCCGACGAAGTCGGGGGCGTAGCCGGCCTCCGCCAGGGCCTGCAGCACGCCGAGATGGGCGAGGCCGCGCGCGCCGCCGCCGCCGAGGACGAGGCCCCGGGCCGTGCCGCTCGCGAGGCGCGCCAGCCGGCCGAGATCGCCCGCGTTGCCGGCCCGGACCGGGATGCGCAGGGCGGCGGGCAAGGCGGCGACACCCGGGTGAAGGGGGCGGGGCAGAACCGCATCCGCGTCCTGCGGGACGGCGAGATCCATCCGGATCCAGTCCGATCGCAGGCTCCCGAGCCAGGCGGCGGCACCGTGGCGCGGCGGCCGGCCGGGCTCGGCGAGCAGCAGGACGTGGTCCGCATGGCGCAGGCAGAGCCGGCACCACGGGCAACCGACCTCGTGGGCCACGAAGATCGTGCGGGCGTGGCGGGTCTCGTAGTCGTGGAACCAGGTCTCGTCCGCGCCGTCCGGCCAGCGTGTCAGGCAGCCGGTGCGGCCCGGCAGGGTGGCGTCGAGGGCCGCCGCCAGGGCGTCCCCGAACGCCGCCGCATCGAGCCCTTCCGTGACGGCGAGCACGGCGAAGCTGCGCGGCCTGTGGCGCACCGCCTCTCCGAACTGGGTGGCACGCATGCGCTCGGTGAGCCGTCGCGCGAAGTACAGCAGCATCCGGGGATGATGCGCGACCACATCCTCGAAATCCGCGCGGCTCAGCCGCAGCAGACTGGAATCCCGCAGGGCCGTGGCCGTGGCCGATCGGGGGGCCGGCGACAGCAGCGCCATCTCGCCGAAACTCTCGGGCGGCCGCAGCCGGGCGATCCGGCGCGGCGTGGCCGCGTGATCTTCGGTCGAGATCCCGATGGCGCCGGAGACCAGGGTGTAGAGCGCGTCCCCGGCCTCGCCCTGCGCGAACAGCGTGTTTCCCCCGGCCACCGCCACCGAGACCATGCGGGCCCGCACCGCGGCGGCGGCCTCCGGGTCCAGGCCGGCGAGGAACGGGATCTCCGGCCCGGTCATGGCTGCCGCTTGAGCATGGCGGCGGCCCGGGCGTAACCGCCATCGGCCCCATCGACGAAATGGACGTGGTCGTCGCGCAGAAGGGAGGGCGTGATGCAGGTCACCACTGCGGCCTCCTGGCGGTGCAGGCCGTAGCGCACCAGCCCCGCCGCTCGCGCGGCCGCGAGCCGCGCCTCGATCCGATCCGCCGTGGCGACCGGACAGGTCACGGTCAGGCGAAGCCCATCGTCGTACTTCCGGAAATCGGCATTGGCCGCCAGCCGCCGTCGATAGCGGCGCGGCGAGAAGGGGCCGAACGGCACGCCGAGGCGGAACAGCGCGAAGGCCGCGCCGCGCGACAGGAACAGGCTCGCCAGTCGGAGCAGCCGCGACCCCGCCGACGCGCTTTCGCCGCGCATATCTTCCCGGAGGCCCGACCACGGCGGCCGCATCGCGGGACCGGACTCCGGCACGGGGCGTCCCATGCCGGGGCTCGCCTCGACCTCGGCCAGAAGTTCGCCGAGGACCGCCAGCACGGCGTTCCGGTCGGCGCCCCCCTCGGGCAGGACGATGAGGGAGAGGACCAGGCCGTCTCGGGCCGGAACCGCCTCGAACCGGCAGGACAGGCCGGTGAGATCGGGCCTGGCGCCCCCCGGGGCCGCCGGGACCGCATGGAGCCCGCGCTTCAAGGCAGCCTCCGCGTAGGCGAGGCCGCCGCCGGAGAACATCGCGTAATCGACCGTCGGCGAGGCCGCGTAGCGCGCGATCCGCAGGTCGTGGCCGGCGACCCGCACCGCCGCGACCGGGATCAGGGCCGCCCGCAATTCAAGGCCGAGGGTCTCGCGGACCCAGGTCACGGTCGCGGCCAGGACCGTCTCGACCGTCCGACGATGCTCGGGTGAGACCAGCAGGGTCGCACCGTCGCCGCCGAAGACGAACGGCATGTCGGCCTCCGGCAGGGCGTTGCGCACGGCCGCGATCAGGGCGGCCCCGGCCATGTTCACGGACCGGTAGCGCCCCTCCTCGATCGCCCGCGTCGACATCACCACGTCGCAGAGGGCGATCCACCACGCATCCGGCACCGGGACGTAGCGCGCCTCGTCGAGCACGTCCGAGAACCGCGTGAGGCGCGGAACGGCAGCGTAGCGGAAGGGGGGCGGGGCGCCGGCCTCATCGAGGTCCATCGGCAAACCGGAACGAGGGGCCGACGCGGGTTCGACGTCGGAGGGCGCTTGGTGCGCAGGCATCGCCGAGCATCCCTTCTGTTCCGATGACGATCGACCGCGCGGAAAGTTTCGGCAGGTGAGCATACGGACCTTATGAAGGTTCGCCGGCCGCCCCGATTCGGTTACGCAAAGATCGGAATGCCTGCCCTCGCGTCGCCTCGATCCGGTCGGGCGCGACGCGCGCCAGTTCGGGATCAAGTGCCGAATTGTCGAGAAGCGCGATACGCTCTTTCGACATCCGGACTTCGATCCGGACTTCGGCCGATGACGCATCGGGAACCGTAGAGCGCTGTCGATCGATTGTAACCGAGCGTTGCCTGCGACGAATGACGAATATCCCGCCTCGTCACGGAGCACGCCATGTCGTCCCGCCTCGTTCCACTCCTCCTCGCACTCGCGCCGGTCATGCTCGTCTCCGGCCCTGCCCTGGCCCGGCCCGTGGTGGTGGAACTGTTCACGTCGCAAGGGTGCTCGTCCTGCCCGCCGGCGGAAGCGCTGCTCGGCGAGCTGGCCGGCCGCGACGACCTCCTGGCGCTGGGCTTCCACGTCACCTACTGGGACGATCTCGGCTGGAAGGACACCGCGTCCTTCGAGGGCGCGACCGAGCGGCAGGCGACCTATGCGGGGCGTCTCGGCGAGGGGAACTTCACGCCGCAGCTCGTCATCGACGGCCGCAGGAGGGTGGTGGGATCGCGCCGTGCGGCGGCTGCCTCGGCCGTCGCGGCAGCCCGTGCCGAGATGGGCGCCGGAACCGAGATCGCCGTCGCGCGCCGGAACGGCCAGATCGCCGTGACGGTCGGCTCCGGCAAGGGCAGCGCCCGGGTCACCCTCGTCGGCTTCGACCACGCCCTGCGCACCCCCGTGGCACGGGGCGAGAACGGCGGACGCACCCTCGTGCAGGCCAATGTCGTGCGCTCCCTGCGCACCCTCGGCACCTGGTCGGGCGAGCCCCTACAGTTCAGCGAGGCGTTGCCGGCCGGGCAGGATGCCGCCGTGATCGTGCAGCAATCGGACGGCCGCATCCTCGGAGCCGCACGCCTCTCGCCGGGGACCTGAGACATGCCCCTTCGGAACGAGGAGCCGAGCCCCGGCGCCTTGCCTCATGCCCGCCTGATCGACGCGCTGGCCCGCAGCCTCGTTCCGGTCCGGCGCCTCGGCTCACCGCTCCGGCGCATGCTCGGCTGGCTGCTGGTCGTCGCTTTCCCCGGCGCCGGCCTCGCGGCGGTCGCCGACCTGAAGGGGGCGCTGTCCCGCCACGCCGCCGACCCGGACCTCGTTCTGGCGGCCGTCGGATCGATCGCCACCGCCGTCACGGCGGCGGCGGCCGCGATCCTGGCGACGCTGCCCGACCGTGATCCGCGCTGGGCCCTCCTGCCCGCGCCGAGCCTCGCGCTCTGGATCGGGGCGAGTGTCTCCGGGGCGGGGGCGGCGCACGGAGCACCGATCTCCCTGTCGGAAGCCAGCGCCTGCGTCGGGTTCATCCTGGGGCTCGGCGTTCCCTTCGCGTTGCTCCTCGCCGCGATCCTGCGGAACGGCTACGCCCTCCATCCCTCCCTGAGCGGCGGCCTCGCGGGTCTCGCGGCGGCCTCCGCCGCGGCTTCGGTCCTGGGCCTGTTCCACCCCTTCGCCATGGCGCTGAACGATCTGGCCCTGCACGCGCTCGCGGTCGCGCTGCTCGCGGGGGCCGGGGCCGGGTTCGGCAGGCGCCTGCTCCGCGCGAGCGCCTGAGAATGGTCCTGCGCGACCTCGTCCGGCGAAGCCTGCTCGCGTGCCTCGCCCTCGTTCTCCTGGAAACTTTCCCGGCGCGCGCGGCGTCCACCGCGTGGATCGGCGACGACCGGGCGGCGGTGCGGCTCGTGACGGCCACGGACGCCGTGAGCCCGGGAGCGCCCGTCGAGGCGGCCCTCGAGTTCCGGTTCGGTGACGGCTGGCACGGGGCGTGGCGCAGCCCGGGCGATGCCGGCCTCGCCCCGACCTTCGACGGGAGCGCATCGGACGGGCTCGTGCTCGACGCCATCGCCTGGCCCGCGCCGCGCCGCCTCGCCGTCGGCGACCTTCAGACGTTCGTGTACGAATCCGGCACCGTCCTGCCCCTCCGGTTCGCGCGGCGCGGCGACGGGGCCGCGCATCTGCGCCTGCGCCTCGTGCACGCGGTCTGCGGCGAGGTCTGCGTGCCCTATCGCGCGACCCTCGACCTCGCGCTGCCGGCGGGACCGGATCGCCCCTCGGCGGAAGCGGGACTGATCGGGGCCGCGCGCGCGCTTGTTCCCGGACCGCCGGAGGCGGCGGGTTTCGCCGTCGTCGGGCAGGCCCGCGAGGGAGCGCCGGACGATCGGCGCCTGGTCCTGCGGGTGACCAGCGAACGCCGCGCCTTCGTGGCGCCGGACCTGTTCGTCGAGGGCCCGAAGGGGGCCGTGACCGCCCCTCCGGCGGTTGCCCTGTCCGACGGCGGACACGCGGCCCGGATCGCCCTGAGGCTGCCGCCGGACGTCGCGGAGACCGACCTGCGCGTCACCCTGGTCGATGGCGCGCGCAGCGCCGAATTCACGGTTCCGCCCATGGACGGCATCGGCTGGGATGCGTGGCTCGCGATCCTGGCGACGGCCCTGCTCGGAGGCCTCGTCCTCAATGCGATGCCCTGCGTCCTGCCGGTCCTGTCCCTGAAGGCCTTCACGTTGACGCGGGCAGCCGGAGGGGATCGACGCGGCGTCCGGGCCGAACTCCTCGCCACGGCGGCGGGCATCGTCGCGTCCTTCCTCGCCATCGCCCTGGTTCTGATCGTCCTGAAGGCCTCGGGCGCCAGTATCGGCTGGGGCATCCAGTTCCAGGCGCCGTGGTTTCTCGCCGGCATGGCCCTGCTCACGGTGCTGTTCGCCGCGAGCCTGTTCGAATGGGTCACGATCGGGCTGCCCCGCCCGCTCGCCGCGCTCGGATCGCTACGCGGGAGCAGCCGCCTGTCGGAGGCCTTCCTCACCGGCGCCTTCGCCACCCTGCTGGCCACGCCCTGCTCGGCCCCGTTCGTCGGAAGCGCGGTGGGCTTCGCGCTGACCCGGGGACGTGTCGACATCCTGCTGGTCTTCGCGGCACTCGGCCTCGGAATGGCGCTCCCCTTCGCGCTCCTCGCGCTGAAACCGGGTTGGACGCGCCTGCTGCCGCGACCGGGTCCCTGGATGGTCCGGCTGCGGAGCGGGTTCGGCCTCCTGCTCCTCGGAACGGCCGCGTGGCTCATGACGGTCTTCGCCGCGGTGGACGGCATCCCTCGGGCGATAGGGTTGGCGGGCATCCTGGCCCTTCTCCTCGGCTGGCTCGCCCTGAGCCGACGGGGGCGCAGTCCCGATCGCCGCCGAAGCCTGGTCACGGCGGCCCTCGTCCTCGCGCTCGTCCCCGTCACGGTGTGGCCGTCCGGCTTCCGGATCACCCCGGTGGCTCGGATGGAGGACGGACCCTGGCGCGCCTTCGCCCCCGAGGCGATCCCGGCCCTGGTGGCGGAGGGCAAGGTCGTCGTCGTCGACGTGACGGCGTCCTGGTGCCTGACCTGCCGGATCAACGACGTCACCACCCTCGATCGCGCGGAGATCCGCGCGCGCCTGTCGGCGCCCGACGCGGTCGCGATGCGGGCGGACTGGACCCAGGCCGATCCGGCCATCCTCGCTTTCCTGCGCCGCTTCGGACGCTTCGGGATCCCGCTCTTGGCCGTCTACGGGCCCGGCCTGCCGCGCGGCGAGGCCCTGCCGGAACTGCTGACTCCGGCAGCGATGCGGGCCGCCATCGTGCGGGCAGCGCGGGAGAGCTCAGACAAGGCCGCGGCAAAATCGCTGCCCTGACCTGTAATCGTCATCGGCGCCCCTCCGAAAGACTTTGCAGTACCGCCGAACCGTTCGGTACGCCCCAGAAGGCTCACCGCCCATGAGCACTCTCCTCCGGGTCGCCGCCGCCGTCCTTGCCACCGCAATCTCCGGAGCCCCGGCCTTCGCGGTCGATACCATGTCCAAGGACTCGATGAAGATGTGAGTTCGGCCTCGTGCGGACGGCGGGGGTCGCGGGCACTGGCTGTACGCAGCGACCGGCGGATCTCGGCCATGCCGAGCACGTCGACGAGGCCTACCGGGACGATCTTACGAAACCAGAAACGGTCACCGCGTTTGACGACGTACACAGGCGCCCCGGATCTGAGCCAGGACCGAAGTCCAGGCTGTGACGGGGCCCTGTGCCATGATGCGCTGACATCACGGCAGAAACATCGATTATTTCAATGACTTAGAGTGGCGGAGACGGAGTCCGCCTTCATGGTAGAATTTCTCATTTAATTTCATGGATTTAGCTTTCCGGTATTGATATCTACCCACATATTAACCCACGTCTTCAACGCGGATCGCCATGAACGGCTGCGAACTGTCGCGGACCGCCGGGCGCACAAACGATCCGGCCGGCAGTTGCCTCGGCATGGGCCCCGATCGGCCCTGACGAGGTGGTCCGATGTCACCACGAACGGTCGCGATCCTCGCCGGTGGCGGGTGTGCCCTGCTCGGGCCTGCCATCGCTCACGCCTTCAGCAGTGACCCGACGGATCAGATTGTTCTGTCCCTCATCATCGCAGGCTCAGTGGTCGTGACGGTCCTGGTCCTCGGCCTTAGATCGCGGGACGACTGAGGTCGGCATGTCACGACGCCTCGATGTCCCGATCCCCGCCACGCAGCCATGTGACCTGACTGTCGTGCTCTTCAGGGGCACCGAGCGACGGCTCCCCATCAGCGTCAGGCTCGAGATCCGCGTCGCCGTCCGTTGCGTCGAGCAGGGCAACAATGCGGTCGACGACGTCGAGGGCTAGCTCGGCCAGACGCTCGAACTCCTCGCGTGGGATGGTTGCGGCCGGGACGCGTCGGGTAGCCGGGAAGCGAACGACGTTGGTCATGTCAGACCACCTTCGGTGAGAGGGTAGCCAACTCGTCGTATCGCGCCGGCATATGATATCCTGCGCCGTAGCCATCGCGGGCGATGCCCGTCACGGAACAGATAGCGGCCGCAACGGATAGGAGGCACCGCTCAGCCCTTTGCTGCGCGGGCTCGCGGAGATGCTCCACGCCATTCAGCACGGATTCTATGGCGTGGGATGCGATGGCGAGCTGACACAACATGCCGCCAGGCGAAGCGGCGCGAGCATAGCTGACGGCGTCTCCCAGCATTTGAATTTTTCGCTCAACACGGAGCGCATTGGCGGCTGCAATAGCGCCCTGTGGGCCAGCATTATCAAGTTCGTGCCAATACTGGATCGCCTCCTCCATCAGATCCGCAATCTGTCCGGCGGCGCATTGAATAGGGACCGTCCCCAAGGGCGCTGGCGCCAACCGCTCGATGTCCCGGATCACCCCGACCCAAGCGGCATGGTCTAGTGCCTCTTTACCGTGAGGTCCCCTTGGTCCGCTGGTATGTTCCAGCTCATCGCGAAACACGGGAAGCTTGATACGGAGATCGACAACTGATTTTACGGGGTAGGCGAGGATCGCCCTTTGTACTTCATCGTTGCGACGGAAAATTGGCTCGGCCTCCTCGTCGCTGAGGTCGCCATAGTTTTGCAGACGCATGTTCTCCTGCCACTCGTCCACCAGCGCTACGAGGCCTGGCGATGCGGTCGGCCCTTCCGGCTTGCCGTGAATTACGCGGGCCGCAGTTGCCCTGGACGCCTTCGCACGCTGGCGCAGGCTGGGCGACTCGTTGTCGGGGCGGGTTTTGCGCGCGGTGCTCATGCTCGCCTCCCCTCAAGCCAGATGCACGAAGCCGTAGGCGATCACGCCCCCGGCGATGATGAGGACAGCCGATGCCATTTCCCCGATGAGGTCGAGGAAGCGCAGGGCGCGGACGTGGGGCGTGTCCGGCCGGACCGGCGCCGTGACGCGCCAATCCTCGGCACTGTCAGGTGTGTGCTCGTCAGCCTCTAGGATTGGTGCCTGCCGGGCATAGAGGCCGTCCGTGGGTCGGCGTTTGAGATGCAAAGGGACGAGCGTGGGCATTGCCATAACCGGTGTGCTCCGGGGCTGAGGGCGTCGGAATGTGCGTGGGGCTGCGCTTTCGCGCAGGGGTCAGGCCTCGGCCGCGTTGCTCTTCAGAGCCGAACCTGATAATTTAGATATCAGGTCAGAACGATCCGAAGTCAATATCAAAAATATCAGGTTGGCATGGCATCGATCAGGCAGGTGAAAGCAGCACGCGCGCTCCTAGGCTGGTCGCAAGGCGACTTGGCCGAGCGTTCGAGCGTCTCGAAGCCCACCGTTGCCCGGCTTGAAACAGGCGGCGGAGATCTAGGAGGCTATGCCGACACGCGGGACAAGATCCTCGCTGCCCTCGAAGCCGCCGGCGTCGAGTTCATCCCAGAAAACGGCGGAGGGGCTGGCGTGCGGCTGAGGAAGCGGCAAGATGCAGGTAGCGAAAACTAGGAGCGTCGCCCGTGGCCATTCTGGATCCCGAGATCGAGCACTCGCCACTTGGCGGTGCGATAACGCGCAATGGCCAGACGGTGACGGTTCACATCTATCGGTTTGCCGGGACCGAGGATGAATGGACGCTGGAGGTTGTTGGCCTGGATAGCAGCCACATTGTTTGGGCCGAGACGTTTGAGACCGATCTGGAAGCCTACGAGGCTTTCGAGCGCACGGTCGCTCAGGACGGAATCAAATCCTTTACGGAGGATGCGCCGGCAGGGCACTAATTCCTGAAGCTGCTGACGTCATCTTCCTAAAGCAAAACGGCGAAGATCCGGGCGTATGCTTCGACAAATTTTAGTCGAGAATCATCCGAGTAAAGCCTCGCATTTCAGTGAAACTCTATCAAAAATCCCATTTCCCCAAAAACAAATAAAGATTGGATAGTGATGCCGATATACTTGCAAGGGTTAAAGTTGAGAAATTATCGTGGGATCGGGCCAGACGAGCAAATTCTTGCACCCTTCAAGGAATTCAATTTCTTTATTGGTGCAAACAATTCTGGAAAGTCTGCTGTACTAAACTTTATTTCAAATTACCTGCCTCCAATTTTTCAATCTCGGCATAGTCATGATTCACGACAGCCGATTGATGCTTTAGAAGAGTATTCTTATGGACAATCAGGTCAAATTTCGATGGCACTCGGAGTGAAATCAAGCTCGTTTTCTGAGCGATTAATGAAAAATCTTGTCGCCCCTCATTTGCAAATGCACGCTCAGCCTCTTGTTCAGAGATTTGTAAATTATTTAGAACAGAATGATCACATTTGGTTTGATAGCAATATTCCCTATAGAGATAATCTTGGCTTTGGTCCTGAATTAAACAAAACCGAACTCACAAAGATTTTTGATCGAAGCGAGTGGGCATCACTCTTCCGGTATTTCTTTCCCAATGGCTCTGGTGGCGACATCGAAGGTTGGGCGGAAATGATCTTCAAACGTATTCGGGAAACTGAGCAATTCATCCTCCCCCCGGTACGACTTATCCCAGCATACCGGCAAATTGGTCCGAAGGGCGAAGGGCTTTCAGATTTCAGCGGTCGCGGGCTGATTGATCGATTGGCCGAAGTCCAAAATCCCAGGCATGATCGCCGTCATGAACTGGAACTTTTCGAGAAGATAAACAGCTTCCTGCAAACCGTGACAGTGCGCGAAGATGCCAAGATTGAGGTACCACACGATCGAGAGCACATTTTGGTGCACATGGACGGCAGGATCCTACCGCTTGCATCACTGGGAACCGGTATCCACGAAGTCGTTATGATTGCTGCTTTCTGTACCTTCAGCAATTCACAGATAGTATGCATTGAAGAGCCCGAAATACACCTTCATCCCTTGCTGCAGCGGAAGCTGATGAATTACCTTAGAGATAAAACGGATAATCAGTATTTTATTGCCACACACTCAGCAAGCTTTATCGACACGCCTGGTGCAGCAATTTTTCACGTCAGCCATGACGGCAAGCAAACCCATATACGTGAGACAATACTTCGTAATGAAAAATTCGATATTTGCTTAGATCTGGGACACAAGGCCTCAGATATTGTTCAGTCAAATGCTGTAATTTGGGTCGAGGGACCGTCCGACCGTATTTATATCAAAGTTTGGATAGAAAGTATCGCACCTGAATTTATCGAGGGTATCCATTACTCGATAATGTTCTACGGTGGTCGTTTGCTGTCTCATCTAAGCGCAAACGATGACGAAATTAACGAATTTATTTCTTTACAAAGCTTAAATCGCAATTTGGCAATCGTCATTGACAGCGATAGAAAATCAGACGTCGACGAGATCAACGAAACGAAGAGTCGTATTGTTAAAGAAGTCGGCGCAGGCAGAGGTGTTGTTTGGGTAACGGCTGGCCGTGAGATTGAGAACTACATCGGCCACGATGTACTTCAGGCCGCCGTTAAAAGCATCAATCAGAAAACCTATATTCGACCTGCTAATGGCGGTCGGTTTGACCATGCGCTATTTTTTCGGCGGACACCAAAGAGGAGGAAAAACGGCGCCACATCGAGCAACATCACAGAGTTGGAAGAAAGCATCGACAAGGTCAAAGTGGCGCGCATCGTTTCATCCGCCGGAGTAGACCTTTCTGTGCTTGATCTTGAGGAACGTATTTCCGAGATCGTTCGAATGATTCGACACGCTAACGATTAGGCGGCGTTCGTGACGAGCCAATCGATGCGCCTGTAGCCGAGCGTCGAGAGCATCGATCATATTGGGCTGCTCACCATCGATATCTGCCGGGAGCGGTCGAGGTTACGGACTGCATAACTAGCGACGCGAACCCATAGATGACTGCCCTCATCCGTACCGCCGATCTCGACAACCGCACCCCGGCGGCTATCTTACCGGGATGCGCCCTGCCCTGCTCGCCCTCGCCCTTGTCGTCCTGGCCGCTCCCGCGCTGAGCCGTGGAACACCTACGGTTCAGGAACTCCTACGGGCAGAGGCTGCCGCCACGTCGAAGTGCCAGGGCTCAAGCGACGAATTGGTGACTTCTGCAGCATGTCCACTTCGGGACAAGCTGTACGGTCGCTTGCTTCAGGCAGGGTATTGCTTTGGCCGCGTCGGACAGATGCAGTCCGAAAAGACTTGGCACAAGTGTCGCGCCAAATCGATCTACGATAACGAGCTTTTTGTTGACTAGTTTTCCTGGCTCGCCCGCGCCATTGTCGCTCCGCGGTTTAGCTTAACGTCTCGAAAAAGACTGCCGCCCACTGTTGTGCTGGCTGTCGTGTCCGGCCCAGCCTTGTTGATGATGACGCCGACCTGGGTGTCCGCCTTGATCGTAGGGCCACCGGCGACTCCGGACTTGAGCGCCTTCCTCATTGCGGGGCTTTCGTTGATGCTGGCGAATGCCTTGCCGATCCCGCGCATATCCTCTTCATTTTTGGCGCGCTGTTCGGCCAGCCCACCGAGCGTTTCGTTGGCTGCCCCAAGTCCGTCCTTGCCCCTCCGCATGCCGCGCAAGCTGTTGCGCATGTCGTTGAACCTGGGATCGCTGAACATGCGCAGTTGGCCAGGCTCGGCCTTGTCGCCGTAGAAGCGCTTTGCGCGGTCGAAGTCGGCGCCGGCCTCGGGTCCTACCTTCGATCGATCCGGGCGGTCCGCCGTGGTTTCGATCTCCGGAAGGGTCACGCCGCCGCGACGGTAAAGATCAAGCTGGCGGCGCGCGTGGCGCTCGCGCTGCGCCTGAAGAGGTCCCTTGTATCCCTCGAAAATCTGACCGATCCGATTCCCCCGGCCAAGGTCTGTTTCGTTACGCCAATTGCGCTCCGCTGCCGTCGAGCGGCGCTTGGTCTCCTCATCGAAGAAATCAACCTGAGCGTCGAAGTCGGTCCAGGGAACGTTGCGGCCTTCGGCGAACTTCTTGAGCGCCCGAAACCGTTCGGCCCGCCATTGGAACATGCCGTGCGCGGCGTCGTCCCCGCGGCCGAACCTCTCCGTGTCGCCAAGAGGGCCGTCCGAGCGAACGCCGCTCTCTTCGACCGCCTGTCCGATCGCCGTTGATGCAGCCTCTGGCGTCCAACCGCGGGCGATGAGGCGTGCCATAGCTCGCTGGGCACGCGCGTCTTGCTCTTTCGGAACAGAGCCCTGCGATCGGACGCGGGGGCCGGTGTCCTGCGGCTCGCCGCGCAGAGCCCGCCCGACGCGCTCAGCCGGGCCATCGGGGCGCGTCACAAGCGGGCTGCCGCCGAGACCGCCGAAGCGGCCACCGCCGAAGTTGCGGTTCGGGAATGGTCCCGACTGCGAGGGTGCCCCGCCGCCGTAGCTCTCCTGGCGCTGGCGCCCAGCTTCGCCCAGGGCTCGCCCGACCCCGCGCATGGCCTCCGGCACGTTGCCTCGATACCCCCGGTTTTCCAGGAACGCTCGGAAGCGGTCCATTGCATGGGGATCGCCCTGGGCAGTCAGCCCTCGGCCGCCGAGCCCCGCCATGCTGTTGCCCACGCCGGCCATCGCGCCCATGGCGCCGAAGGACGCCTTCTGGATCAAGCCGCCAAGAGCGGGCGCCGTGCTGGCGTCGAACGATTGCTGCTGAACCGTCGCTTCGCCCGGCTTCTTGTCCGGCAGGGCCTCGCGCAAGCGCCGCATCTCGTCGGTAAGCTTGCCCTGCTCCCGGCGGTAGGTCTCGGCCTCACGTTGAGCCTTGGCGGCGTCCTCGGGCTTGCCGCCGGTGATGGTGCCCAGCATGGCCTCCGCCTCGGGCGTCAGCTTTTTGGTGGGCTCGGCATTGCTGCGCTTGCCGATGCCGGCGTCCGTGGCCCGATCGATCTCAGCCAGCTTCTTGCCAGCCTCGCTGAAATCGAGGTTCTTCAGATCCTTCAGCACGCCGATGGATAGGGCCACCGCGCGGATTGCTCGGGCCGTATCGTTTGCCGCCGCACCGATCTCCTTGAACACCCCCGAGACCGCGTCCCCGCTGCCCTTGGTGCTGAACTCGGCCATCAGGTCGCGGAGCTGCGTGAAGGCTCCACCAAGCTCCGTCTTGACCTCGCCGAACCCCTCGCGGAGCCGGGCGAACGCTCCGTTCCAATCGATGGATTCAATGTAGGTCACAGCGTCCCGGATCGTCTGGACGATTGCTGGTGTGACGCCCTTCCGCTCGTCGTCCAGGAAGCTCTTCATCGTCACCGCGACCTTCGCCAGCGGGCCTTCAAGCTCCATGGCGATCGCGGTGCCGATCCGCTTCATGGTGGTCGCGAGCCCGCTCATCGCCTTGTCGTAGGCTTCTGCGCTCTGCACCATCTGAGGCGTCAGGGGGCCAGCCTCCTTGTTGGCCTTCGCCATCTGCTCGTCGATGGTCCCTCGATGCTTCTCGACGACCCGTGCGGCCTCCGCCATACGCAGCACCTGCTCGGCGTAGACGCGTCTGTCGGCCGGGTCCTTGATGCCCTCCAGCCCCTTAAAGGCTTTCATGAAGGCTTCGCCGGCATCCTTCGACTTAATGAGCGAGTCGGCGATGCCTCCGAAGTAGGCTCGGCCCTCGGTCGTCTTTCCCTGGGTCCGGAGAAAATCCATCAACGGGCCGACGCCGCCCCTGGCCTGCCGGGCCGCCTCGGCAAACGCGATGATGCCGGCGGACGACTGGTTGGCGTCGATGCCGACCTTCCCCAGCACGCTCTGAATGTCGCGCAGCTGCTCGGCCGCGATACCCGTGTCTCGACCAAGCTGCCCCAGCCCAGATGCATTTGTCGTGAAGCTTCGGACCGCCGCCTGGATGCCGGCGAGGGCCGCCGTGACGCCAAGGGTCGTGACGCCGATCGAGCTCAAGGCCGGGTTGAGAACGTTCGTAACCGTGCCCGCCGTCTTCGCCATGGCGCGCTCGGCATGGGTGAAGCCCTCGCCGAGGGTGCGGCCGTGCTCCTTGCCCTCCTTGCCGAGGACCTGCAGCTGGGTGCGCAGGCGCTTCATCGGATCAGAGAACTTGTCGACAACCTCGGCCTCGAGCCTCAGAGCTTCCATGGCGTGATCCTCTCGTGGCTACGGGTGTGCGGCTGTCAGGCTCGTGCGGAGCCGGGCAGAAAGAGGCCGGCCAGCATGTAGGCACAGGCCACGAAGTCGGCGGGGGCGATCCGCGTCACGGTCGAGGGCGGCACGGCGGCCAGGCGGCTCATCATCGCGACCATCTTGCGCTCGTGGATGTCCACGCTCGGCGGGTCGGAGGCGAGGTTTAGGGACGCCGGCAGACCAGCCGCCAGGATGTCCGCGGTGGTTGCCTCCCGGAACGTCAGCTCCGTGATGGTGGCGCCATCGATCTCGATCGGCTGGGAAAGCGTGTGGGTCAGGGGAGCGGGGGCGGTCATGGTCAGGTCCTTCGATTTCATGTGCTGCGGCTACGCCGTGGCGGCGGCGGCGGTGCCGAGATCGAGGGTCCGCATCGGGACCTGAGACGGAACGCCTTCCGGCGGGGCCTTCACGACCGCCAGGACGCGGATCGGCGTGGCGAGGGTATCGAGCGCCGCCACCGCCCACGCCTCGGCTGCAAGGGCAGCCTGAACGCGGCTATCCGGCACGCTCTCCATCGGCACCCGCAGCGTCTTGGCGGAGGCGTCCAGCGGCGCGCCCGGGTAGCTCCACACCGCCGCATCGGGGCAGCGCCAGAGCCGGCCATGGGTGTCCTTCGCCGCTAGGGAATCGAGGTCGGCGAAAGTATCGGGAGCGGGTTCGGCCATTTCAGGATTCCTCTGGGTTGGGGATCACGGCATCGGCAAAGCCGACCTCGACGGCTTCGTGGCCGGTGAAGGTTCGCTCTTGGTGCATGGCGTCTGCGAGCCAACCGCGGGAGCATTTGCAGCGCGTGCCGAGGATGTCCCGGATCTGGGCGTCCGCCTCGGCCAGCGTGTCGGAGAGGACCTGCAATCTCGCCGAGGTCAGCGCCCACCCCTTCGTGTCGACGAAGCGGGAGTCGTGGATCTCGAAGCGCGCCGCCTCCGCTATCTCGATGCGGTCCCCCGCGCACACGATGACCGTCGCAGCGGATGCGGCCTGCTTAGGAATGCGGATCGTGACATGCCGCGGGTCGCACTTGAGAGCCAGATAGATCGCCACGCCCTCGGCCAGATTGCCGCCGGTGCTGTCGATCTCCACGACGACCGGTTCGCCTCGCGGCCAATCGGCCAAGGCGCGCCGCACGCTCGCGGCGTTGCATCCGTTCGCCGGCTCAATGGAGCCCGCGATGTGGATGGCGCCGCCCCGAATGAGCGAGACGACTGCCTCCTTGGCGGGCGGCGTCCAGTCGAGATGGATGGTGCCGTCCGCGTCCTCGACCCGGCGCGCCGCGATCATGCCGGCACCGCCGATCCGCCGACGAGACGGGCGCGCTCGGCCGCGATCCAGTCGTGCATGCTGATCTGAAGGTCGACCCGCTCGCGGGCGGGCTGCGGGTCCTTGCCGTTGCGGCTGATGGGGATGCGCCGGACCTCGCCGGCATCCTCGTTGAGCTCCAGGCCGTGGCCCGGGGCCTCGGTAAGCAGCCGGCTGATGGCCGTGGCTTGCGCGGTGCCGGGCCGGAAGCCGACCTTCATGGCGAAGGCGCGCGCGGCCACCGGCGCCGGGACCATCCAGCCCCCGGCCTCGACCTCGCACCACTGGTTCATGTTGCCCCGGAAGCCGGCCGGCTGAAGGAAGAACACCACCTCTTCCGGCACAAGGACCGGTACCGGCGGGGCCAAGGCCGGCACGGGCATCGTCGCCGCCAGCGCCCCGCCTCGGATGTCTTCGGCGCGCTGGCGCAGGGCCGCGAGCATCGGGGCCGCCGCCTCACTCGGCGTGGTCACGGTGAACTGTCCGGTCGCAGTATCGAAGTAGGTCAGGGGTGGCGTGTAGGCCCGCGGGAGAGCGACGTGCAGCACCAGGGCTGTGACCTGCCCTACGAAGGCGCTCGGCCCGCCGATGGGGTCGGGGTCGACGCCGGCCTCGACGGTAGCGGCCATGGCCCGGTGCGCCTCGGCGAGGGCGCGCGAGGCGGTGTCCACCTTAGCGACGGCGGCCTCGATGCGGGCAACGTGGGCCAGGCGCTCGTCGGCGATGCGGCTGCGCTCGATGCGGTCCCGCTCGGTCTGAAGCCTAGCTTGCGCCTCGGCGATCATCTCAGCCAGGACGCGCGCGGCATCCTCCAGGGCCGCCCGATCGTCAGCCGTCTTTCGGCAGGTGTCGCCGGCCTTCTTGAGGGCCACGGCGTCGGCCCCGTCCGTCTCGATGAGGAGCCGGCGCTGTTCGGCCGCCGCCTCATCGGCCTTGGTGGCGGCGTCGGCGAGGCGTCGCAGCACGCCTTCGTGGCGAGCCGTCAGGCTCACGAGGTCGGCTTGCGCGGCCTTCATCGGGTCACGGCTGAACATACCCATGAGGCGATCCTTCGCGGCAAAGGGGGAACGGCGCCGGGCAAGGGGAGATGAAACCCTGCCGGCGCCGCCACGCTGCTCGACCGGGACATGACCCGAACCGGGAGCGGCATTCGTGATGGGGGATGCGTCTGCATTCATGGCCTCAGTATCGGGAGGCCGGCACAGGTGGTCACCTATGCAAAACAGGAAAAACAGGAATGAAACGGGAAAGCTTCGTGCGTCCGAGGGCGGTGTTACCTGTTACCCTGTTACCTGTTACCCGGTTTTGACGCCTCAAACCTAGACAGATGCCGCACTCGCGCTGACCCTCGACACCGGGTGGGGTCTCCAAGGACCCAGAGAACTCGACCGAGGCATTGAAGTCGCGTTAGCATCAGCTTCTCGATCACCGCGCTTGGTGCTCGATTCGGGAGGAATATTGATGCCGGCATTGCATGGCCCGTTCAAAGCGTATGGCGAAGGTGCCACCGAGGCACTTAAAAATGCGCACCAAAAGGCTCAATCACTTGCGCCTGGAACAAAAGGCAAGGTGTCAACGCGGGTTCAAGCGTCTGGAACCACCGAAGATGCAAATGGCTATGTTATGGCTTGGGTAGAATTTCAAGTACAAGTCGATGACTAAATAGGCACGCAGAGTCGGGGAGCTGTACCGTGTTCGCGGGTGGGGGAAAGTATTAACCTCCACCGGCTCACAGTAGTGCTTCCCGATGCACCCACCAGCGCCCGCCATTGCGCTTCGTGACCATGGCGGACGCCTCTACCTTCAGCCGCTTCACCCTCTTGCGGGCAGCGTCCTCGCCCACGCCCCAGGCCGCCGCAGCGGTCTTCAGGGGCACGAAGGCATCTTTCGGGGCCGTGGGGATGGGAGCGGCGCTGGCCCCAGCCAGGATGGCTGCGATCGCATCAGCGCTGGCCAAGCAAGCGGACCGGGCATTCTCTAGGATTTGACGTTCGGCCTCAGTCATGACCGCGCCTTCTGATGTTGCCCACGGTCTGAGGAGACACGCCGGCTCGGCGGGCGATCTCGCGATCTGCGAGGGGGGCAGTGCCGAGATTTCCGGCATTGAGCAGGGCCAGCACGTCGCGACGCTTGTCGGCGTTGGTGCGCCGGAAGTGTCCAGATTGGACAGGTGTTGATGCGGTCCCCGGATCGGGGGAGCGGGCTGATTTGCTCGTGCGGTCCTGTCCAAATTGGACAGGTGCAGCATCGTCCCGGATGCGAGCGGCCATGCGTTCGATGTCGGCGCGTAGGGTGGTCAGGACCGGCTCCTGCTCCTTCCACGAACGAGCCATGTCGAGCTTCGCGACGTGCTCCATCCAAGAAAACCGGGCGCGGATGTCGTTGAGCGACTGCGCCGGCAGGGTCTGACAAAGATCCTCGAGGATGTATCGGCGTGCCTCGGCCCACGAATGAGCCGAGTAGTCCGGACAGAAGGCGCAACGGTCGGTGTCGAGCTTCTCCGCGGCCTCGTACTCGGCCCAGGCTGCTGCTGTCGTCGTCGGAAGGGGCCATGCCTCGGTGACCGCCCGGCGGACGCTCTCCGGCATCTGGGATCGAGCGTCGTATCCATGCCACCCATCCAGCCGATAGATCGTGTTCCACGTCTGACCTGGGCCCAACAGCGGTTCGCAAGCCCGACGAAGCGCAGCCTCGCGGTCCGTATCGGCCCAGACGGCGTCTTCCGACCCGTACTCCATTAGAAGATCGCGACGCTTAGCTGCGCGCTGACGCTCACGTTTGGCGCGCTCGGCGCGAAATTCCGGGGTGTTGAACAGGTCCTCGAAGAAGTTGGACGGTTTCGGGGGCGGCGCGTCCAAAGTGGACACGGCCTGCTCGACGCTCATCCCTGCCTTCCGGGCAAGAGTCTGCATCTTCAGCATCGCGGCTGCCTTCTCACCCGGGCTATCCGTACGGTCGTGAAGGGCGCGGACCTTGGCGAAGGTTTCGAGACCGGTGACCATCAGCCTGTCCCCGCGAGCAATTCGGGCGTGGCCCGTGCGTCGAGGTGCCGGATCCCGAACTCGGCCAAGATGCTGGGCGGGACCTTCGTCCGCGGGTCGTCGGGCGGCTCAGTGCGTTGCTGCCAGGGCCAGTGGCCACCACGGGATTTCCAGGCGCGAACTCGATCGCGCCAGACCTCGGCCGAGATCTCGGCCACGGGGGCGGCCTCGTCGACCTTCGGGGCATAGTCCCGCCAGCGTCGCTGATACAGCCAGGTGTCGGCGGTCTTCACGAACTCGGTGCCGGCCTTGCCGATGCGCTCCTGCTCGGCGGCGTAGGCCTTGGCGCCAGCGACGATCTCGGCCGGCGTGGCCCCACGTCGTCGAGCCTCGAGCCAACGCTTCCGGGCGTACGTCGTCGGGAAGGCAACGTTGCGTTTCGGGTAGGCGCTTTTGAACTCGGCGAAGCCTTCAGGATCCTCGTCCCCGATGGGGAATATAGGGGATTCTTTAGCTTTAGCTTTAGCTGCTTTCGTTTCGCTTTCGTTTTCCTTCTCAATTACAGAACCTAATGCCCCAACCGGATCCTGTAATTCCAATGGCTTAGGCCGTCCGCCCATCCTCCCAGCGACGCGTTTTCTCTCGACTTTTTCGCTTACGAATTGATGATCGCGAGCGACTTGTTCGTTGCTCCAATTACCATTTTCGAGGGCCCAATTGGCCAGCACGATCGGCTTCAAGCTGGCCCACCGCTTCAGGGTGGTGCCGAGCATGCGGGCGAACCGAGCGTCATCGTCCGGCAGGCAGCAACCGGGCGAGCGCCAAGCGAAAATCTGCAGGCGGAAATAGGCGCCGGCTTCCTCGTTCGTCATGTGGGCGGTGTCGGCGATGTGCCGGTCGACGCCGACTGGCATGGTCGGGAGGGTGCTCATCGCACAGCCTCCGCCAACACGTTGCAGGCGACATCGCAGAAGCAGGTGATCCGAATCGTGGGACCCGAGCGCTGCTTCAGGATCTCAATCTCGAGCTCGTTCTGGCACCCAAGGAGGCGGATATCCTCCTCATCCGTCCGCCCGACCTTGTGCTCAAGGTAGTAGCTCTCCCGGAACAGCCCGAGGACGACATCGGCGTCCTGTTCGATCGACCCGCTATCCCGGAGGTCCGATAGCAACGGCCGCTTGTCCGGGCGCTTCTCCACCTCGCGGTTGAGCTGGCACAGGCCCACCACGGGGATGCCGAGCTCCTTCGCCAGCCCTTTCAGGCCGCTGCTGATCTCGGTCACCTCCTGGACGCGGTTACCGGAGTAGCGCTTGGACGGCCGGATCAGGCCGATGTGGTCGATGATGAGCGCGGCGAAGGGAATGCCCTGACGCTCGGCCTTCAGCTTCATCTGCCGGGTGCGGGCCGCGATCTGCGACAGGGTCAGCCCGGGCTGCTGTTCGATCCAGAGGGGCGTGTCGGCGCAGGCGTACTTCGCCTCGTGCAGGCGGGCCGTTGCCTCATTCGATAGCCCACGGGCCTCGGCGATGGCGCGATAGGTGATCGGGTCCGGATCGCGGGGGGAATAGGCCGTGGCCGCCAGGACGCGTTCGGACAGCTCCTCGGCGCCCATCTCGAGCGACATCAACCCGACGGCGCCGCTGCGCCGTGCGGCCGACAAGGCGATGTGGATGGCGACGGTGGTCTTGCCCATGGCGGGCCGGCCCGCGAGCACGATGAACTGCCCCGGCCGCATGCCCAGGGTCGCGATATCGAGCCTCGGCACCCCGTACGTCACCCCGACTGTGCCCTTGCCCTGGCGAGCCTGATCCACCCGGGTCATCACGCTCGCTACGCCCTGGCCCAGCGTGACGCGCTTGGCGCTCTCGCTCAGGCCGGCACTGGCCACCCCGTCCAGGGCTTCAATCATCCAGGCTGCAAACTCAGCCGGGTTGTGGACGGACCCGGCTGTCATGGCGCCGACGGCGGCCTGCGCGGTTTCCAGCACCTTCCGCATGCGGGCGGCCTGGGCGATGAGCCGGGCGTAGCTGGGCGCCCCACTCACTGTGGTGGCGCTTCCAGCGAGCTTGCCGAGGTAGGTACCCACGGTCATGCCGCCGAGATCCGCATTGCCGAGGACCGCCGTCATGAGGTGGAAGTCGATGGCTTCGCCGCTGTCACGGCGCATGCACATTGCCTCGAAGATCGCGCGGTGTAGCTCGTCTACGAAATCCTGGGCCTGCACGTGGTCGCGGGCACGGTCCAGGGCATCGTTGTTCACGAGGATCGCGCCGAGCAACGCCCGTTCGGAGTCGATGGCCGTCGGCGGGGTCGGGGTCGAAGCCGGCAAGGGTGCCGTCACGGGGACACCTCCCGCTCGGCGGCCTGCAGGGCTTGGATCAGAGCCGGCAGCGTGGACTTGGCGAGACGAATGCCGTTCGTGGTCGGGTAGGGCTCGCCGTGGGAGGTTTTCGGGGCCGCGAACACCCGCAAGTCCACCAGGGTGAACCCGTCGCCCGTGACGACGCTGACGCGGATCTCCTCGGAGTTGTTTTTGCGAACGGTAGCGACGGTGCGTTGATTGCTCATGCGCGGGTCCCCCAAGTATCGGAGACCGCGAAGGCCAGCTCGGCCACCTGGGCGGCGAGCGACGGCGAAAGATTGAACCGCCGCGTGAGGCGGGATGCTTGAAGGAATGAAGTGGGTGCGATATCTCTGGAGTTGTCAGCGGCCAAGCAGACAGTTTCCAGAGCCCTCGGCGTGCCCGCGCCGGGGGTTCTTTTATTTTCGGCCATGCGTCACGCGGCCTCCTGCTCGAGCGAGGCCAGGTACCCGCGGAGGCTGTCGGCCGGGATCAGGGTGCGACTCCCCACCTTGATCGTGCGAAGCTTCTTCTCCGCGACCAGGGAATAGATCGTCGTGCGACCTAGCCCGGTGGCGTACTGTGCCTCGACGATGGTGTAGGCAAGCTTCTCCGTTGGCGCGCGCAGGTCTCCCTGCGGCGCCTGAACACTGTGCGTGTGCATGGCGATATCCAGTTTTGTCCGCTGGCGTTCCAGCGGCTCGGGATAAAGATGGGCCTACATTTGAGAAGCGTCTAGATATCAATCACTTCAGTCTATTGATATGAAGCGAGATCGCTTCAGTCTTATAGATTGAAGTCCCGGATTCGACGCCAGATCGTCGTTTTCGATACAGGCACAAGATCCTCTTCCCTCAGCCGTTTGTTAACCGGCTCGAGGATCCACGCCGCCAATCCGTCCGGGGATAGATTCCCCCGTTGAACTCCTGCAGCCTTGATTTCCTGTTTGATGATCTGGACCTGCTTATCGAAGCGAGATTCATTTTTTTGAGCACGTGCAGCCCGAGCAAGCATGGGAGCTTTGGGCTCGAACCGACGAGCGACGGTCTCGTCTCGCGTCAAAAGCGTGCCGCTGAGGAACGCGCCATCGATAATGCGCTCCAATCCCAGCAGAAGCTCAAGAGCCACGGCAGCATCGGTACCGGCGATTCCTTCCGCAGATGCCAAAATTTGACGCCACCCATTGTCGATGTCGTCCATGGCCAATGAAATCTGCACCTCAGCGTTCACAGTGCCGGATTCGATTGAAAAGGTTCGCAGATCTTCGCCAAGCTGCTGCAGCCGACGCGCAACACGATCCCTCGCGCTCGTGAACCCAATGGCAGGATCAGCAGTCACGTTGAGGCCGGATCCAATTCAGTGAAGGCCGCCCAGGAATCCATCAGCGCTCGCCGCTTTGCGAACAGATCGCCGCGCCGGTAGGCAGCCTCGACCTTGCTTTCGATGGCATGCGCCAGGGCCATCTCGACCACCTCGGAGGGGAAGTGCGTCGTCTCGGAAGCCCAGTCGCGAAAAGTCGAGCGGAAGCCATGCACGGTCAGGTCCTCACGGCCCATCCGGCGCAGCATCATCAGCATGCCCATGTTGGAAAGCGACTTGCCGTGCCGGCCGCCGGGGAACACGAACTCGCCGCGACCGGCTTCGCTCAAACCCTTCAGGATCGCCAGGACGGGCGCTGACAGCGGCACCCGGTGTTCGGCGCCAGCTTTCATCCGCTCGGCCGGAACGGTCCACTCCGCGGCCTCAAGGTTCAACTCGGACCAGCGGGCTCCGATCACCTCGCCGGTGCGGGCGGCCGTGAGGATGGCGAACTCTAGGGCGCGGGCGGCCATGGCCTCGCGGGCCCGCAGGTCAGCCAGGAACGTGCCCACCTTGGAGTACGGCAGCGCGGCGTGGTGCTCGACCTTCTGCACCCGAGAGCGCTTCGGCAGGAGGTTGGAGAGGTGCCCCTTCCACCTGGCCGGGTTCTCACCGCGCCGGTAGCCGTGGGTCGTGGCCCAATCGAGGATGGATTCGATCCGGCCGCGGACGCGCGTCGCGGTCTCCGGCTTCGTCGTCCAGACCGGCTGCACGGCCTGCATCACGAAGCCGGTGTCCACCGCCGCCACGGGCAGGCCGCCGAAGGCGGGATAGGCGTAGGTGGTGAGGGTCGCCGTCCATTGGGCGGCATGCTTGGCGTTGCGCCAGCCGGCCTTGTGAGCCTCGATGTAGGCCGCGGCGCACTGCTCGAAGGTCATGGCCCGTGCCGCCTCAAGGCGGGCCTCGTCCTGCTGCGCCCGCTTGGCCTCGATTGGGTCAAGCCCGTCGGCGCAGAGCTTGCGGCAGGCCAGCGCCCTATCGCGTGCCTCAGCAAGGGTGAACGTGCCAGCCGAGCCCAGGCCCATCTCTCGCGATTTTCCGCGCAGGGTGAACCGGAAGATCCAGCTCTTGGCGCCCTTGCCGGTAACCTGCAGCCATAGGCCACCGCCGTCGCCGTACATGCCGGGCGTCTTCAGGCGTGCGACGCCAATGGCCGTAAGCTTTCCCTGCACTGACTCACCCACGATGCTACCCACATCGTAAACGCGAATTTGGGCGAACGCCAGCGGCCCGGCGCGAACGGCACCAGGCAGAAAGTCGTGCAATTTAAGGGGGTTATAGGACTGCTGCGAACGGTGGCGAACAGGTATCTGGCGGAGACGGAGGGATTCGAACCCTCGATACCCCTTTCGGGGTATGCTCATTTAGCAAACGAGTGCCTTCAGCCGCTCGGCCACGTCTCCGCAGGCCGTCGATCTAGAATTTCGCGTCGGGGCGGTCAAGCCGGGATTCGGAGTTGGCGCGAGAATCCGCGCGGCGGCGCTCGTAGTGCTTGGCCACGCGCAGGTGGCGGGAGATGGCGTAGTTCATGGCCGTGAGGAAGCCGTAGGTGCCGCGCACGAAGTGGCGGCGGCCGAGATAGGCCTTGAGGAAGTTGCCCGGCAGCTCGACGAAGAGGCGCCAGGTCGGGATCGCGACGCCGCGGGCGGCGAGGTCGTCGGCCTGCTGGTCGGAATAGCGGTTGAGCTTGTCGAGCTGGTCGCCGAGCGAGCGCACGGAGAAGTGGTGGATCACGCCCCGCAAGGTGCCGATGCCGGCGCCGGGGGCGAGGTCGACCCGGTCGTGGACGGGGGACGGGGAGTAGCGGCCGCGATCCTTGCGGTAGAGCCGCACGGGCGTCAGGCGGTAGGCCCAGGGATGCGGGCGGCCCTCACCGGGAAAGATTTCCGCGATGGCGATGCGGTAGGCGGGACGGGCCGGCTCGCCCCGGGCGAAGGCGGCGCGGATGGCGGCCGCCAGGTCCGCGGGCACCACCTCGTCGGCATCGACGTTGAGGAGCCAGACGTGGCGGCACTGCTCTTCCGCGAAGCGCTTCTGCGGGCCGTAGCCCGGCCAGTCGTTGTGGATCACCCGGGCCCCCAGCGACTCGGCGAGCGCCTGCGTGCCATCGGTCGAGCCGGAATCCACCACCACGAGGTCGTCCGTCAGGTCGCGCACCGCCCGGATCGTCGCGCCGATGCGGTCGGCCTCGTTCCGGGCGATGATGAAGACGGAGAGCGGGAGGCAGGTCGTCGCGGGGGATGTCATCGCGGGGCGGCCATCGGGGCGGGAATTCCTGATCTGGGCCCTCGCTCTATCGGGCGCCCTCCCCCGCCACAACCGTCACGCCTGCCCGAGCCAGCGGCGCCTGCCCGAGGCGGCGGCGCTGGACCTTGCCGTTGGGCGTGCGCGGCAGGGCCTCCAAGAAGCGGATCTCGCGCGGGCACTTGTAGGCGGCCAAGTGCTGGGCGCAGAAGGCCAGGAGGGCCTCGGCCGCCGGGTCCGTTCCCGCCTTGGCCACCACGAACGCGCCGATGACCGAGAGATCGGCCCGGACGGCGAGTTCGGCCACCCCGACCTCGGCGACATCGGGATGGCGGGCGAGCACCGCCTCGACCTCGCCCGGCGAGACCCGGTAGCCCAGCGCGTTCATGAGGTCGTCGTTGCGGCCGTGGAACCGGAGGTATCCGTCGGCATCGAGGCTGGCGAGGTCGCCGCCGGTGAACCACTCGCCCCGGGTGACCGCCGCGTCCTCGTCGGGCCGGTTCCAGTAGCCGAGCATCAGGCCGGGCTCGGAGCGGTGCACGGCGAGAAGACCGGTCTCGCCCGGCGGCAGCGGCTCGGGCAGGCCTTCCGTCGGCAGGATGGCGACGCGGCGCCCGGGCTGGGGCCGGCCGGGCGAGCCGGGGCGCACGGGGATCGTCGGCCCGCTAGAAACGTAGGTCGAGATCTCGCTCATGCCGAGCGCCTCGTAGAGGGGTTTTCCCGTGGCCGCTTCCCAGGCGGCGAGGAGCTCGGCCGGCAGGGCCTCGCCGGCCGTCACCCCGTGGCGGAGCCGCGTGAGGTCGTGGGCGGCGAGATCGCCGTACTTGAGGATCTGGCGGTAGAGGCTCGGCACGGCGGCGAAGATCGTGGCGCCGTGGCGGGCGATGAGGGCGGGCCAAAGGACCGGATCGCGCGGGCCGTCGTAGAGCACGGCGGTGGCGCCGCAGGCCCACGGGTCGGTGACGCCGACGCCCAGCGTGTAGGTCCAGTTCAGGGTGCCGGCATGCAGCATCACGTCCGTGTCCGTGAGGCCGAGCCAGTGGGTGTACATGGGCCGGCGGCCGCGCACGGACCGGTGGGCGTGGAGCACGCCCTTGGGGCGGCTCGTGGTGCCCGACGTGTAGACCAGGATCGCAGGATCCTCGGCAGCCGTGTCGGCGTAGGCCGGCAACGGGTCCCCGGCCTTCAGGGCGGCGATGTCGGCCGGGCGCAGGACGAGGCGGCGGGCCGCGCTCTCGGGATCGAGCACCACGTCCGTGCCGGCGACGATGGCGGCGGCCCCGGAATCACGCGCCAGGAAGGCGGCCTCGGCGGGGGTGAGCTGGGGCGAGGCCGGCAGGGCGACAAGGCCGGCGGCCAGCGCCGCGAAATAGGTCAGGACGTAATCCGCCTCGTGGCCGAGGCGGACCATCACCCGCGCGCCGGGTTCCAGGCCGAGGCCGAGGAGGCCGGCCGCGAGGGCGCGCACGGCCCGGTCGGCCTCGGCATAGGTGAGGATCGCGGCGGCCCCGTCCGGGCCGGCCATGACGAGGGCGGCCTTGTCCGGCCGCAGGTGGGCGTTTTCGGACAGGCAATGGGCGGCGGCGTTGAAGCGGTCGGACACGGGCCTCTCCCGGACGGATTTTTCGCGATCAGAGGCGCAAACCGGGGCGCGACACAAGGGGGCTCAGCCGAACCCGAGCCGGGCGCGGACCGCCGCGGCGGCGACGCCCTCCGCCCGGAGATCGGCGAGGCTGCGCGAGCCGCGGGATTTCGCGAGCTTCGCGCCCGTGGCGTCGAGCAGGAGGGCGTGGTGGTGGTAGCGCGGGTGCGTCAGGCCCAGGAGCGCCTGGAGCAGGACGTGCAGGTCGGTGGCGGCCAGGAGGTCGGCGCCGCGCACCACGTGGGTGATGCCCTGCGCGGCGTCGTCCGTCACCACGGCGAGATGGTAGCTCGCGGGCACGTCGCGCCGGGCGATGACGGTGTCGCCCCAGCGGGCCGGATCGGCGGCAACGAACCCCGTCGCCCCCTCCGGGTCGAAGGTGGAGAAGCCGAGCGGTCCGGGGGGCGCCGCAAGCGCGCGGTCCATGGCGAGGCGCCAGGTATGGGGCTCGCCCCGGGCGAGCCGCGCCGCGACGGCGTCGGCCGACAGGTGACGGCAGGGGCCCGGATAGAGCGGGGCGCCGTCGGGATCGCGCAGAACCGGCCCGTCGCCGGCGGCACGCCGCGCCGCAGCAGCGACCTCGGAGCGCGAGCAGAAGCACGGATAGACCAGATCCCGGGCAGCGAGGCTGTCGAGCGTTGCCCGGTAGGCGGCCATGCGGGCGGACTGGTGCATCGGCGCCGCGAAGCGCAGGCCGAGCCAGGCGAGGTCGGCCAGGACGGCGTCGACGAGGTCCGGGCGCGAACGGCCGGGATCGATGTCCTCGATGCGCAGCAGGAGGCGCCCGCCCGCGGCGCGGGCGAGGCGGTCGTTGAGCAGGGCGGAATAGGCGTGGCCGAGGTGCAGGCGGCCGTTGGGACTCGGGGCGAACCGAAAGGTCGACGCGGACACGGCGCCCGGGTCAGCCGCCGCTGCGGCGCAGGCACCGGGTCTCGCCGGCCACGCAGGCGATGCCCGGCAGGGAACAGGCGGCGCCCTCCTCCCGGCGCTGGCAGACCCGGCAGCCGTCGCCCCACTCGGCGCAGGTGAGGTCGGCACCAGGCGTCACGGCGGCGGGCCGGTGCGCGGAGGGTGCCAGGGTTCCGATCAGCACGGTGGCGAGGACGAGGGCGAGAATCCCGCCGAGGACGCGGCGGTCGGTGCGGGCGGACGCGGCGTCCGGCGGCGGGGCGTCGAGGGGCGGGGAAGCGGCCATGGCGCCCGTGTTCGCGCGCCGGCCCGGACCTGTCAACGCGCGTGTCGCCGCCCTCGGGATGCTCGACCCCGCTTCTCCAACGGTCTCCGGCCGGGTCCCGGCGTTTCGGAGACGCGCAACGGAAAATCTTAACGTCTCGCTCCGCATGATCGAGCCGACCGCAACACCGGGAATCCAGAACGCCCACTCGCCGAAGCGGATGCCGGTTCGGCGAGCGCGCGCGACAACACGAGGACCCGGAGCCGCTCACCGTCTTGAGTTCATGAGATGATTTCTTCCATCACTGGCAACGGGACCGGAGCCGGCCGCACCGCCCGGGGCAAGCGTCGATTCGGGCAGGACCGGAGCGGTGCGACCGTGGTGGAATTCGCACTTCTGGCACTGCCGTTCCTGCTGATCGCGAGCGCCTCCCTCGAGGCCGGACTCACGTATTTCAGCCAGGAGATCCTGCAACAGGCCGTCACCGACGCCGGTCGGCAGATCTACACGGGGCAGTTCCAGGTCGCCAATGTCGGAACGACCGACAAGACCGCCCTGCTCGATCGGTTTCGCAGCGCCCTGTGCAACCCCATCGGACAGCCTCCGATCACGATCTTCAATTGCGCCAACGTGCGCGTCAGCATCACCGAGGCGGCGACGTTCGGAGGGGCGGCCCCGGTCGATGCCGTCGTGGCGGACAACACGGGGGCCCTGGGCTGGAACCCGAGCTTCGCGACCTACACCTGTGGACGCGCCAACGCGGTGATCATCGCTCAGGCGGCCGTGGACATCCCCGTGTTCGTCCCGGCCCTGGGCATCGCGGGAACGTTCCTGCCGAACGGGCGTCGCGTGCTCCAGGCGGCGACGGTGTTTCAGGTGGAGCCGTTCAACTCCAGCGCGACTTGCTCGTGATGATGCGAGCCGGTGCCGCTCGCCTCCGGTGCGACGTCCGCGGTGTCGCGGCGGTCGAGTTCGCCCTGGTGGTCCCGCTTCTCCTGCTGATCTTCTTCGGCGTGACCGAGTTGGTGCGCGCCATTGATACGAGCCGAAAGGTGACGATCTACGCGCGGACCATCGCCGATCTGGCCGGCCGCGCGAGCAGCGACGAGGCCCGCATCTCCGGCATCCTCGACGCCGCCGGGGTGATCATGCGCCCCTACGGCACGACCGACGTGCAGACCATCATCAACGCCATGGGCGTCGAGCAGGTCTCCGGCACGCTCATGGGCGGCGTCTGCTCGAGCTATGCCCGCAACGCGACGAAGCGGGCCCCCCTCACCCTCAACGGCACCGGCACCCTTCCGGCGACGCCCGCGACCTTCCGCTACGACGGCGCTCGCTACGTGCTGGTCGAGGTCAGCCTCGCCTACACGCCGGTCCTGGGGGCGAGTCTGTATCGGTCGATCTTCGGCGCGGCGGGAATCGTCTTCGCGCGGCAGGTGCCCTGGGCCCAGCGTCTCGACACCGGAGAAGTGGTGATGCCCAACGGTGCCAAATGTCCGACCTTCTAGACCCGATGCCGCCCGCCGCCCCGGTCGAGGGGGTATCGGAAGCCCACGCGAAACCCGTGGCGCGCATGGGCTTCCGGTTTCTGCGCGCGCGCGGCCGATTTCTCCGCGCGCGCGAAGGCCAGGTGGCCATCCTCTTTATCCTGATGGCGGTGCCGATCCTGTTCGCCTCGGGTGCCGCCGTCGATTACGGCCGGCGCAACGCCGCCAAGGTGCAGCTGGACGCCAGCCTCGACGCGGCGGTCCTCGCGCTCATGGCGGAGAAGACGAACACGATCTCCGCGGCGTCGATCGCCAACGCCGAGACACAGTTCCGCACGGAGGCGTCGAAGCTCTCCGGCGTGACCATCACGTCGTTCGTCATGGTACCGGTGCCGGTCAACGCCACGGGCCAGCTCGGGGTGACCGCGACCTACGGCGCCACCGTGAAGACGACGCTCAGTTCCATGATGCAGGTCGCCGCCATGCCCATCGCCGGGCGGTCGGGAGGCGAGCGAACCATTTCGCAGTACACGGATTTCTACCTGCTCCTCGACAACTCGCCGTCCATGGGCCTCGGCGCAACCCAGGCCGACATCGACAACCTGACGAAGCTGACGGCCAAACAGACCAGCGATCGCCGCAAGAATTGCGCCTTCGCCTGCCACGAGACCAAGGTGGTCAACGGCAAGACCGTCGACGATACGGACGATAATTACTATCTCGCGAAGAAGAACAACATCAAACTCCGGATCGACAATCTGCGCGAGGCGACTCAGTCACTGGTCGACACGGCGGTCCAGAAGACAAAATTCCCCAACCAGTACCGGATGGCGATCTACACCTTCAGCGACATCTTCACGGAAGTCGCCCCCCTGACGACGACGCTCTCCACCGTCAGGACCAGCGCGGGCAAGATCGATCTGGCGTATTCCTATCCGGACGACCGGGATACCCAGACGTCCTACATCCGCGCCCTGCCGCAGATCGCCGGCAAGATCCCCAACAGCGGCAGCGGCGTCACCGCCGACGCACCGATCCGATTCCTGTTCTTCGTGACCGACGGGGTGCAGGACGCCGTGACAGACGGCAAGGTGATGGGTCCCTACGACAAGAAGACCTGGTGGACCGATCGCTTCCTTGGGGCGATCGATCCGGCCCTGTGCACGTCGATGAAGAACCGCAACATCCGGATCGGCGTGATCTACACCACCTACCTGCCCCTGCCGAACAACGACTTCTACAAGGAGTACGTGGCGCCCGTGGCCGCCAATATCCCCGAGAATCTCAGGCAATGCGCCAGCGACGGACTGTTCTTCCCCGTCTCCACCGGCGGCGACATCAACACGGCGATGCAGAAGCTGTTCGAGGCCGCCCTGGCGTCGACGCGGATCACGCGCTGAGACACCCGCTGGCGTCCCCGACGGGGGTGTCGTGCGTCAGGCCAACAATCTCTCCTTCTGCGGAGAACGCCGAGCCCTCGACCCTCGACCTACGGGCGGCGATCCCGCGACCGACGATCGTGCGGCGCCACGCTCCGCCGCGGACTCACGCCGCCGACCGGCGCTCCAAGAGGGCCGGCAGGGCGCGGAGGTTGAGGGGTTTGGCCAAGAAGCCGTCGAACCCCGCCGCGCGGGCGGCCCGTTCGTCGTCGCGGCCGGCATTGGCGGTGAGGGCCACGAGGTGGAGCGGCGGACCGCCCTGCCCCGCCTCCAGGGCGCGGATGCGCCGGGCGGTCTCGAGGCCGTCGAGGCCGGGCATGCGGATGTCGATGAGGGCGAGGTCGAAGGCCCCGCCCTCGGCGAACAGCGCCAGGGCCGCCAACCCGTCCCGAGCCGGGAACACGGTGGCGCCGAGGCGCTCCAGGGCCCGGGTGGCGAGGAGCGCGTTGATGGGGTTGTCCTCCGCCAGGAGGACGCGGATGCCGGCCCGGGGGACGCAGGCCGGCGGGATCGGGGCGGCGATGCCCGGGCCGGTGGGCGCCGCGCCGGGGAGCGCCGGCGCCAGGAGCCGGTCGAACAGGGAGCGGGCGCGCACGGGCTTGATGAGGTAGCCGTCGAAACCCGCCGCCCCGGGGGAGCCGAACCCGCGCCGGTCGAAGGGCGAGAGCAGGACGAGGCTGCAGCGTACGCCCCGGGCCTTGGCCGCCCGGGCGAGCGCCCGCACGGCGGCGTCGCCCAGGGACCGATCGGCGATGACCGCGTCGAACGGCGTCCCGGACAGCGCCGCCAGGGCCGCCGCTTCGGTGGCCACCACCACGGCCGAGGCGCCGGCGGATGACAACCGGCGGGCGAGGAACGGGGCCTGGAACGGCGAATCGGCCACGATCAGCACCGTGTGTCCGGCCATGGACGGCGCCGTCCCGGCGGAGGCCGAGGGGACGGAGTCCCGGGGTACCTGCGCCAGGGGAAGGATGGCGGTGAAGCGGCTGCCGCGGCCCACCGTCGACTCCGCCTCGATCCGCCCGCCCATGCGGGCGACGAGGCGGCGCGTGATGGCGAGACCGAGGCCGGTGCCCTCGTGGGGCCGGCTCGCGCTGCCGTCGCCCTGCTCGAATTCCTCGAAGAGGATCGGAATGCGGTCCTGCGGGATGCCCGGCCCCGTGTCGCACACCGTGAGCGCGACCCCGTCGCCGTCGCGGGCGATCTCGAGTCCGACGCCCCCCGTCGCGGTGAACTTCACGGCGTTGCCCGCGAGGTTGACGAGGATCTGGCGCACCCGGTCGGCGTCACCGATCACCCGGGGAGGCAGGTCGTCGGCGATGTCGAGGGCGATCTCGATGCCCTTGTCCTGGGCGCGTGGCGCCAGGAGCTCGACCACCCCCTCGGCCAGGGCCGCGAGATCGAACGGCGCGGCGGACAGATCGAGGCGGCCGGATTCGATCCGTGAGAAATCCAGGATGCCGTCGATGAGCGACAGCAGCGCCTTGCCGGAGGTCCGCACCGCCTCGACATAGGTGCGCTGCTCCGGATCGAGGCCGGTGTCGAGGACGAGGTCGGCCATGCCGAGGATGCCGTTGAGCGGCGTGCGGAACTCGTGGCTGACGGTGGCGAGGAAGCGGGATTTGGCGACGTTGGCCGCCTCGGCCCGGGTCAGGGCCTCATCGAGGGACCGCGCCGCCTCGATGCGACCGGTGATGTCGGTGCCGGCGCGCAGCCACTGGGTCCCGCCATCGGGGCCGGAGACGGGCATCTCGATGAAGGAGAACCAGCGCGGCGGTCCCTCCACGGGGGACAGGCGCATCTCGACCCGCCGCACCCCGTCCTGGCCTTCCTCGACGCCGCCGCGCTCCCGGCACGCGACGTCCACGGTGGAGCCGACGAGGGTGAAGGGCTCGGCGCCGACGAGCCGCCCGAACCCCGCATTGGCGAAGGTGATCCGCCCGAGGGCGTCGCGCTGGACGATGATTTCGGTGGTCGCCTCCACCAGGGCGCGGTAGCGCTCCTCGCTTTCGGTGATGCGCCGGATGCGGTCATGGAGGTGCTCGACCTCGGCGGGCTCCACGACCGGCATGGCGCGCCGGCGCAGGAGGATGATGAGGGCGAGGGCGGCGGCCAGGACGGCGAAGATCGGCGCGAGGGCCTGGAGGGTCATGCGTCTCTCCCCGGCGCGACCGGACGGGCCCGTCCGCGACATCGGGCGGAGGATGCCAGTCGGGGTTGAACGCCGGCTTTCGAAAGGCGCTTAAGGATGTCTTGAGCCAGTCCCCGGACCCGGCGCGGACGGACCGCGCTTCACGGGCCGGTCGCGATGGTGTAGGCGCGACGGCTCCATCCGAAAGCCCGACCGTCCCGCGCCCCGGGGCCGGCCGCGAGAGCGCAAGCGTCCATGACCGAACCGAGCTCTGCCAACGGCACCGCCCAGACCCGCATCGCGGCGACCTTCGCCCGCTGCCGGGCGGAAGGGCGCGCGGCCCTCGTCACCTACGTGATGGCGGGCGATCCCGATCCCGAGACCTCGCTGAAGGTCCTGGAAGCCCTGCCGGAGGCGGGCGCCGACATCGTCGAGTTCGGTTTGCCGTTCACCGATCCCATGGCCGACGGCCCGGCGATCCAGGCCGCCGGCCTGCGGGCCCTGAAGGGCGGCCAGGGCGTCGCCAGGACCCTGGACCTCGTCCGCCGCTTCCGCGAACGCAATGCCGGCACGCCCGTGATCCTGATGGGGTACTTCAACCCGATCCACACCTACGGCGTCGAACGCTTCCTCGACGACGCCGTGGCGGCCGGGATCGACGGCCTCATCGTCGTCGACCTGCCGCCGGAAGAGGACGACGAGCTGTGCCTGCCGGCGCTGGCCAAGGGCCTCGCCTTCATCCGCCTCGCCACCCCGACCACGGACGAGAAGCGCCTGCCCGCCGTCCTCGCGAACACGGCCGGCTTCGTCTACTATGTGTCGATCACCGGCATCACCGGAACGGCGACCCCGGATTTCGGCAAGGTGGCCGACGCCGTCGGCCGCATCCGGCGCCACACCAGCCTGCCCGTCGTCGTCGGCTTCGGGGTGCGCACGGGGGCGGACGCGGCCGCCATCGCGCGGGGGGCCGACGGGGTCGTCGTGGGGTCCGCCCTCATCGACGCCCTCCGGGGCAGCCTCGACGGCGAGGACCGCGCCCAGGCCGGGACCGTGGAGGCGGTGAGCGCCCTGGTGCGCGATCTCGCCGCGGGCGTGCGCCGGGCGGCCAAGGCCTGACACCGGAATTTCGCGAACAAGGACGGCATCACGATGATGGTTGAGCCGATGAACTGGATCTCGGAGGTCGTGCGCCCCAAGATCAAGACCCTGTTCAAGCGCGAGACGCCGGAGAACCTCTGGGTCAAGTGCCCCGATACCGGGCAGATGGTCTTCCACAAGGAAGTGGAGGGCAACCACTGGGTCATCCCCGGCTCGGAGCACCATCTCAAGATGAGCGCCCAGGCGCGCCTCAAGATGATGTTCGACGAGGGCACCTGGATCGACGTGCCGCTCCCGGAAGTCGCCGCCGACCCCCTCAAGTTCCGCGACGAGAAGCGCTACGCCGACCGCCTCAAGGACGCGCGCGCCAAGACCGGCATGCCCGACGCCTTCAAGATCGGCTTCGGCCGGGTCGGCGGCCTGCCCATGACTCTCGCGGCCCAGGACTTCGCCTTCATGGCCGGGTCGCTCGGCATGGCGGCGGGCGAGGCCTTCGTGCGCGGCGCCGAGACGGCACTCGACAAGCGCACCCCCTACATCTTGTTCTCGGCGTCGGGCGGCGCGCGCATGCAGGAGGGCATCCTCTCCCTCATGCAGATGCCGCGCACCACCGTGGCGATCCGCCGGCTCCGGGCGGCGAAGCTGCCCTACATCGTGGTGCTGACGAACCCGACCACGGGCGGCGTCACCGCCTCCTACGCCATGCTGGGCGACGTGCATCTCGCCGAGCCCGGCGCGCTGATCTGCTTTGCCGGCCCGCGCGTCATCGAGCAGACGATCCGCGAAAAGCTCCCCGACGGCTTCCAGCGCTCGGAATACCTTTTCGCGCACGGGATGATCGACCAGGTCGTGCACCGGCACGCCCTGAAGGAGACCATCGCGCGCCTGTGCGGCCTGCTCATGAAGCAGGACGCCCCCACCCCGCCCCGGCCGGCCCCCGTGGCCGAGCCGGCCTGAGCCCCCCGACGCGACCCCGCCCATGGATTCCTCCGACGCGCTGATGGCGCGCTTCCTCGCCCTGCATCCGCGCACGATCGACCTGTCGCTCGGTCGCATCCAGCGCTTGCTCGAACGTCTCGGCCACCCGGAGCGCAAGCTGCCGCCGGTGATCCATGTCGCCGGCACCAACGGCAAGGGCTCGACCATCGCGTTCATGCGCGCGATTCTCGAGGCCGGGGGCCTGGCCGCCCACGTCTACACCTCGCCTCACCTCGTGCGCTTTCACGAGCGCATCCGCATCGGCGCGGTGGGCGGCGGGCATTACGTGCCCGAGGATCAGCTCGCCGATGCCCTGGCCCGCTGCGAGGCGGCGAATGCCGGCGAGCCGATCACGGTGTTCGAGATCACCACGGCCGCCGCCTTCCTGCTGTTCTCCGAGACGCCCGCCGACGTGCTCCTGCTGGAGGTGGGCCTCGGCGGGCGGGTGGACGCCACCAACGTCATCGACCGGGTGGCCTGCGCCGTGGTCACTCCCATCGGGCGCGACCATGCCGAGTATCTCGGCGACACCGTCGAGGCGGTGGCCACGGAGAAGGCCGGAATCTTCAAGGCCGGCTGCCCGGCGGTGATCGCCGCCCAGGACTACGTGGAGGCCGATTCGGTCCTGTGCCGGCTGGCCGATGCCATCGGGGCGGATCCGATCCGGGTCGGCAACCAGGACTTCTCCGTCCATGCCGAGCGCGGGCGCCTGGTGTTCCAGGACGAGGTCGATCTGTTCGACCTGCCCCGCCCCCGTCTCAACGGGCGCCACCAGCTCACCAACGCCGGCACCGCCATCGCGGCCCTGCGGGCGGCGGGGTTCGGCGATATCGGGATCGCCGCCATCGAGCGGGGCCTCGACACCGTCGATTGGCCCGGACGCCTGCAGCGGCTCAACCGCGGGCGCCTGTCCGAACTCGTGCCGGCGGGCGCCGAACTCTGGCTCGACGGCGGCCACAACGTCGATGGCGGCCGCATCCTCGCCGCCGCCATGGCGGATCTCGGCGAGCGCAGCGACGTGCCCCTCGTCCTCGTGGTCGGGCTCCTCGGCACCAAGGACGCGGAGGGTTTCCTGCGCAACTTCGTCGGCCTCGCCCGGACCCTCGTCGCGGTGCCCATCGCCGGCCAGATGGCGGCGCGCCCCGCCGACGAGGTGGCGCAGATCGCCGTCGAGGTCGGCCTCGACGCCCACGTGGCCTCCGGCATCGAGGCGGCGCTGGAGGGCCTGTGCGCCACGGTGTTCGACCGGCCGCCGCGCATCCTCATCTGCGGCTCGCTCTACCTCGCGGGCGCTGTGCTGACCGCCAACGGCACGCCCCCGACATGACAGCGCCGCAATCCTCGCAGGCGCCGGCCCTGCATCGCTCCGGCCGGTGTGGCACCCACGCTACATCTTGGCCGTAGAAAGTCGGTTAGTTTCTCCTTCGATCGGGCAACTCGCTGGGGATCAATAATGAAAAAGCTTCTGACGTCTTTCGCCGCCTTCACGGCTCTCACGGCTGCCGCCACGGCCGCCGACCTTCCGCGCCGCGCCGCGCCGCCGGTCTTCGTGCCGGTGCCGGTGTTCACCTGGACCGGTTTCTACGCCGGTTTCAACGCCGGTTACGGCTTCGACGCCGGTAACGACGTCGCCACGCCGGCCGTCGTCGCCACGGGTGCTTCCGGCATCTTCCGCGCTCCCGGCCTCGTCGGCGGCAACGGCGCTGTGATCTACAACAACAGCCGTTCGCAGGAAGGCTTCACGGGCGGTGGCCAGATCGGCTACAACTACCAGTTCACCCCGGGCTCCGGCTTCGTGGTCGGTGTCGAGGCCGACGCCCAGTACGTCGACTTCGGTCGTGACCGCAACCGCGTCGCCGGTTTCGTCGGCACCCCGAACCCGGACCTGACGTTCGTCAACCCGAACGGCATCTCCAGCCTCGACTACTTCGGCACCGTGCGCGGCCGTATCGGTTACGCCTTCGACCGCGTCCTGTTCTACGGCACCGGCGGCTTCGCCTACGGCGCCGGCAGCGCTGAGCGTTCGTTCGGCGGCTTCCGCGGCAACGACAACTTCCGCACCGGCTACGCCGCCGGCGGTGGTATCGAGTACGCTCTCCCGACCGACTCGTTCCTGAACTTCTTCCGCTCGTCCGCCGTGACGCTGAAGGTCGAAGGTCTGTACGTGAACCTCGATCGCACTGCCGCCAGCAACGTGTTCGCCGTGTCCAACAGCACCGGCCTGCAGTTCCGTACCGGCACCCCCTACGCCACCGCCACCGGCGGCACCCGTGGCCGCGACACCGAGTTCGCCGTCATCCGCGCCGGCCTGAACTACAAGTTCGGCTCGTACTAGGCCAAACTCCTTCCGGGTCTCGGAACCTTCCGAATCACGGAACTTGGGAAGCCCGGCCGAAAGGCCGGGCTTCCTTCGTTTCCGGCTCCCGCCGCCCCGATGCAGGATCATTGCGGCCTAGAGCGTTTTCTGTGATCCTTGGATCGCAGAAAACACTTTATCCCTTTGTTGTGTATCGCATTTTCTTACGCCGAACCGGCAACCACTTCGGCGGAAAATGCTCTAAAAAAGGCCCGGTGCGCGAGCACCGGGCCTTCTGTTCGTCGGAAGCGGTCGGTCGGTTCAGGCGCTCGCCTGAATCCAGCGCGAGAGGTCACCCTTGGGGGCCGCGCCGACCTTCTGGCTGGCGAGTTCGCCGTTCTTGAAGATCAGCAGCGTCGGAATCGAGCGGATGCCGTACTGCGCGGCGATGCCGGGGTTCTCGTCGACATTGACCTTGGCGATCTTCACCCGCCCCTGGAGATCGGTGGCGATCTCCTCGAGCGCCGGGCCGATCTGCCGGCAGGGACCGCACCACTCGGCCCAGAAATCCACTACGACGGGCTCGACGGACTTGAGGACGTCCTGCTCGAAACTCGCGTCGGTCACTTTCACCGTCGCCATCTTGGTCCCTTTCACGTTCGCGCCGGAGCGCGGTCCGTCCGGGCCGGACGGCCCTGGGCGGGGTGCGCCGCTTACGGGCGGCGCCTCATCGTGAGACTTGGCGACGCGGGGCCGGACGGTCAAGGCGGTCCGCGGCCCCCGCGGGGCAGGACACCGTCCGCCTCATGCCTTGTCCACCGTGGCGACCCTTGTCCACCGTGGCGGCGGCACGCAGGGTCTCCGGCTGCCCCGAACATCGGTTGCCGACGGAGACCGGGCCTCGCCAAACGCCCGCGCTCGCCCCATCTCCCCCTGACCCGCATGGGCCTCAGCGACCGGCCGGGGCGCTTTCGGCTGCCTCGCGCGCCGGGGCGCCGGTTACGGTAAAAGACACGACCCGACACGCCGACCCGATACGGCGAAAATCTGACACGGCACCTCGCCGCCATGGAGGACAATCCGACGTGAAGCGCATCTCCCAGACCCTGCTCGCCACCCTCGCCCTCGCCGGCCTCCCCGCAGGCGCCATCGCGCAGGAGGCGGGCGCCGCCGCGCCCCGGCAGCCGCGGGTCGAGGGCGAGGCCTTCAGCGCGCCCACCTCCGACGCCGCCGGCACGACGCCCGCCGAGACGGAAGCGCCCAACACGACCTACAAGCCGCTCCTGCCCAACCAGACCCGGGCGCCCAAGCCCGCCGAGGCCACCAAGGTCAAGACCGAGACCGTGGCCAAGGGCCTCGACAGCCCGTGGGCGCTGGAGTTCCTGCCCGACGGCCGCATGCTGGTCACCGAGAAGGCCGGGACCATGCGGATCGTGGCCAAGGACGGCACCCCGGGCGCGCCGATCCCCGGCGTGCCGAAGGTCGATGCACGGGGCCAGGGCGGCCTCCTCGACGTGGCGCTCAGCCCGAGCTTCGTCGCCGACCGGCTGATCTACTTCAGCTACGCCGAGCCCCGCGAAAAGGGCAACGGCACCACGGTCGCCCGCGCCAAGCTCATCGAGGACAAGGGCGCGGCCCGCCTCGACGAGGTCAAGGTGATCTTCCGGCAGATGCCGACCTACGACGGCGACAAGCATTTCGGCTCGCGCCTCGTCTTCGCGCCGGACGGCAAGCTGTTCGTCACCGTGGGCGAACGCTCCGACAAGGGCCCCCGCGTCCAGGCTCAGGACCTCACCAGCGGCCTCGGCAAGGTGTTCCGCATCGACACCGACGGCAACGCCGCCAAGGACAACCCGTTCACGGGCGGCGAGAAGGCCAAGCCCGAGATCTGGTCCTATGGCCACCGCAACGTCCAGTCGGCCGCCCTCGACCCGCAGGGCCGCCTCTGGACCGTGGAGCACGGCCCGCGCGGCGGCGACGAGTTGAACCGTCCGCGTCCGGGCGTGAATTACGGCTGGCCGGAGGTGACCTACGGCATCGAGTATTCGGGCGAGAAGATCGGCGAGGGCAAGACCCAGGCAGCCGGCACCGCGCAGCCGGTTTATTATTGGGATCCGGTGATCGGCCCCTCCGGCATGGCGCTCTACACCGGCGACAAGTTCCCGGCCTGGAAGGACGCCTTCCTCATCGGCGGTCTGGTCAGCCAGGGTCTCGTCGCGGTCAAGCTCGACGGCGACAAGGTCGTCACCGAGGAGCGCATTCCCCTGGAGGCCCGCATCCGCGACGTGAAGGTCGGCCCCGACGGCGCGGTCTACGCCGTCACCGACGGCCCGGGCGGCAAGATCCTCAAGCTGACGCCCGGCCAATGAGCGACCGGCGCCCGCCCCTCAGGCGGGCGCCGAGGCCGTGCGGATCGCCGCGAGGCTGAGGCCGGACGGCCCGTCCGGCCCGGTCACGGTGAGATGCTCGGTGCCCGTCGCGAGCATGAGCGCGAGGGCATCGCGCACGGACGCGTCGTGGGCGATGGCCGGCGCGCCCCCGGTTGATCCGGGCTCGGCCAGGGCGCCGACGGTGAGCCCGGCCAGACGCCGCAGGGCCCGGTCGGGACCGATGAAATCCGCCACGAACGCGTCGGCCGGCCGCGCCAGCAGGTGATCGGGCGTGTCGGCCTGGACGATGCGGCCGGCCCGCATGAGGACGATGCGGTCGCCCATGCGGACCGCCTCGTCGAGGTCGTGGGTCACGAGGATCACGGTCTTGCCCAGGCGCTTCAGGATGGCGCCGATCTCGACTTGGAGGCGGGCGCGCGCCACGGGATCGACGGCCCCGAACGGCTCGTCCATGAGCAGCACCGGCGGATCGGCCGCGAGCGCCCGGGCGACGCCGACGCGCTGGCGCTGCCCGCCCGAGAGGGCGTCGGGCCGGCGCTCCCGGTACTCCGCCGGGTCGAGGCCGACGAGGTCGAGCATCGCGTCGACCCGATCTGAGATGCGGGCTTTGGGCCAACCCAGCAGTTCGGGCACGGTGGCGATGTTGCGGGCGACACTCCGGTGGGGGAACAGGCCGACGCCCTGGAGCACGTAGCCGATGCGGCGGCGCAGGTGGATCGGATCGATCCGGGCCACGTCCGCGTCCGCGAGGTGGATCGTGCCGGCATCCGGATCCACCAGCCGGTTGACCATGCGCAGGGTGGTGGACTTGCCGCAGCCCGAGGGGCCGATGAGGGCGCAGGTCTCGCCCTCCCGTATCGCGAGGTCGATGGCCTCGACGGCCGGACGCGGCGCACCGGGAAACCGCTTCGAAACGCCCGCGAAGCGAATCATTCCGCCGGGGCCGACTCGGCAGCCATTCGCCTCAGCAGCCCTTGCAGATGGAGCCCATGGTGGTGCGCATCTTCGAGTCCCAGGCCTTGTCACGAGTCGCAGCCGCCCGCTGGGCCTTGGCCATGTCCGCCTCGGTGTTGGCACGGGTGTACGGCGCGCCGGCCCGACCCGGCGGCTTGGTGACGCCGGTGCTCGTCACGGTACGGCCCCCCGGCGCGGCGGGAGCCTGCGCCAGGGCGGCCCCCACCAAGAGCGGCAGGGCGAGGGCGGCAACGAGAAAACGAGACATGCTGAAACCCCGTGGCGCGGCGGACATGATGCGTGGCATCGGCGCGCGCGCGGACAGTCAGGATCATAAGGCCCGCAACACGCCGCGCAAACGGTCGCCTACGCGCCACGTGCGCGTCGGCACCTCCCTCGGGCGGACAGTTCCGGCCTCGCGGACGGCTCCTGCCTCACGGACGGCTGAGGAAGCCGATGGGCTCGCGGCCGGGCTGGCCGAGCCAGAGCAGGATCGCCCCGAGGCCGAGGCCGAGGAGGGCGGCCGGGGCCAGGGTGAGGGGCAGGACCAGGATCTGCCAGAGCCACGGCGCGACGCCCTCGACGGTGCCCTGCAGGGCGCTGGCCCGATCCTTGAACAGGGTGAACAGGAGGTCGCTCAGACTCGTCATCCGCACGCCGTTGTTGGCGATGGAGCGGGCGCCGTCATAGACGAAGCCGACGAAGCCGCCCGCGAGGAAGACGAGGCCGAGAAAGCGGCTGAGGAAACGAAGCATCGCACCCGGTCACACCCGCCGGCATCGCGCCGGCCCGTGCCTGAGTAGGGGTGGGCGCAGATCCGTGCAAGCCGACCCGTACCAGCCGTTGCCGGCCCGCCGCCGACCGTGCGAAACCGGCGCGCCTCTTCCGGGATCGAAACTTGACCGACCAGACATCGACCGCCACGGCGCCGCGACCCGTCGGCGATGCCCACGCCCCCCTCGCCCTGGTGATCTTCGATTGCGACGGCGTGCTCGTCGACAGCGAACCGATCAGCCTCGCCCGCCTCACGGCCGGCCTCAACCGCATCGGCGTGCCCATCGACGTCGAGACCGTGCGGGTGCGCTTCGCCGGCACCTCCATGACCTCGATCATGGCGCATATCGCGCGCGACTATCCCGTCACCGTACCGGACGATTTCGTCGCGGCGGTGAAGGCCGACACCCTGCGGGCCTTCGACGCCGGCCTCACGGCGATGCCGGGCGTGGCGCGGGCCGTCGCAGGGCTGGCGCTGCCGCACTGCGTCGCCTCCAGCAGCGATCCGGTTCGCCTGGCCCACACCCTCGGGCTGACGGGGCTACTGCCCCTGTTCGCGGAGCGGGTCTATTCCTCGACGATGGTGGCGCGCGGCAAGCCGGCGCCGGACCTGTTCCTCCACGCCGCCGCCGCCATGGGGGCGGACCCGCGGGCCTGCCTCGTCGTCGAGGACAGCGTGCCGGGCGTGCAGGCGGCGCGGGCGGCGGGAATGCGGGTCCTCGGTTTCACCGGCGGCGGCCACTGGACCCATGACCGCAGCGGCGCGGACCTCGTCGCCGCCGGCGCCGCGCGGGTGTTCGACGACTTTTCCAGCTTCGCGGCCCTCGTCGCATCGGCCTGACCGGCCGGCCGGAGGAAACCATCGCGGCGGCCACGGCGGAGAGCGGTTCCTGCCACGTCGGGCCATACCTTCGAAAGATCGATCCGTTGACGAACCGGCCCCCGCGCAGCATCTTCAGAGTGTTCGGCGGCGGCTTTCACCGCTGTCGCACCGCGGTGATTTGAAGTGTGTAGCTTGCGCCGCGTCACCAAACGCTAAAGCACCGCGACGCGCCCGCGCTTCGTGGTCCTTGCTCGATGAGGATGACTTGCCGTGCTGAAGACCCTCCCGATCCGACCAATCCTGAACGCCTGCGACGGCTGTCGATGCTGATCTTCGAAATGCATCCAGCCCGTCCACGCCCGGCCCGACGCCGGCCTCAGGAAAGTCCGCTCCCATGTCGCATCACCACGCCGACACCACCGCCCGTGCCCTGAACCAGCGCCACGCGGCCCCGCCCTTCCTCGATCTCCAGACCGCCCGGGCCCGCAACCGGCTCCACGCCGATCCGATCTACGCCGATCATACGGTCGAAGCGGCCCCGACGCGGATCATCGAGATCGGCGAGGTCACGGCCGGGATCGCCGTGCCGGAGCGCGGCGGGGTGCGGTTCTTCTCGTCGCAGCGGGATTTCGACCGCCTCGACGGGACCGTCTTCGCCAGCGTCGAGCAGGCGGCCCGCGCCGCGCGCGAGCGGTTCCGGGCCCGGTCCGGCGCCCCGTCCCGGGGCCGTCCAACCGGCGCGGGACACCTGCGCGCGGTCTGATATCCCGTGAGCTCCGCCCCATGAAGCGCAGCGCCCCTCACCCGGGGCGCTGCGCTCGCCTGCGCGCGACTTGCACGCGCTACTTGCACTCGTCGCGGGTGCGCTTCATCGCCTCGACGAAACCCGCCAGGGCGTATTCGTCGCTGGTCGGGTTGCCGCGCAGGGAGGTCGTCTTGACCTGGAGCTTGGCCGTGCGGCCCATCTCGGTGACGACGCGGGCCTCCTCGGCCTGGTTCTGGAGCCAGGCGTTGTTGTCCTTGGTGACGAGGCCGTAGCGGGTGGCCCCGAGGTGGATGGCCGGGTCCGTGGCGGCCGCGTTGGGCTTCGCCGCTGCCCCGGATTGACTGCCGGCGGGCTTCGCCGGGAAGCCCAGCATCACCGCGACCTCGTTCTGGATGTTCTCAGCCTTGCGCACGGTGACGAACAGGTAGGCGGTGTCGCGCTTCAGGGTCTTGGGCGAGCGCGTCGTCGGCTGGGCGATGGCGTAGCAGACCCGGGTCTTGCCCTGGCCGCTGGCGAAGACGTTCCAGTCGCCGAAGATCGCCACGGGCGTCGCCTGCTGCATCCCCGGTGCCGTGACGGCTTTGGCCGCGCCCCTCGGCTCGCGCGTGCGCCGGCGCTTGCGCGGGCTCTCGGCCTCCTCGGGCGCCGCCTCCTGCGCCCGGGCGAGGCCGGTGCCGAGGAGCGATCCGGCACCGATCCGATCCGCCGGTCCGCACAGGAGGACCGTCGCAATTCCGAGGATGAGGCAGCGCCGGACGTCGAGGAGCATGGGGAAACCTTGTGGGACGAGGCGGCCGGGAGGGCCTGCCCATCGTCCGGAAATGCGGCGGCGGAGCGGGAGCCCGGAAGGCGCCGGCCAATGACGCGAACTGCCGGGACTCAGGACACGTGGGCCTCGGTGCCGAGGCCCGGCCCGCGCATCGCCGCGACGGGCATGGCGAGATCCGGGAGTTCGCGCGGGAGTCCGAGATCCGGGATTTCGCGATCCGGCACGTCGCGTCCCGGCGTCAGGCGCTCGGGTGCCTCCGCCGGGGCTTGGGCGATCGGGGCTTGGGCGATCAGGGCCTGCGCGATCAGGGCCGTGGCCGGCAACGGGCGCGGCTTCGGATCGTTGTAGGGCGTGTTGTAGCACTTGCGCACGGACGCCCAGAACGCGGCACGCTCGGCTTCGCCCAGGCGATCGAGGGTCGCGTCGATGTGGGCGGTGGCATGGGCGGCGAAAACTTGGGTGTCGTCCGGCGATAAACAGCTCTCGACGGGCATGCGCGCGATCTCCGAAGGGGTCCGGGCGTGGTTTAGGCAGGATCACATAGCTGGACCGTGAACGCCATGCGGCACGGTCCAGCTTTTCCTCAAGCTCTCACGGCGCGGGGGCGTCGCCAAGCCGCTCGAGCCAGCGGGTGGCCTGAGCTCGCACGTTGTCGGGCGCGGTGCCGCCGTAGCTCGTGCGGCTCGACACGGAGTTCTCCACACCCAGCACGGCATAGACCGCCTGCGTGATCCGGGGCTCCGCGGCCTGCATCTCCGCGAGGGTGAGTTCCTCCAGCCCGACGCCGCGGGCGGACGCCGTGCCGACGAGGCGGCCGGTGACGTGATGGGCCTCGCGGAAAGGCAGGCCGAGTTCGCGCACCAGCCAGTCGGCGAGGTCCGTGGCCGTGGCGTAGCCGGAGCCGGCGGCCCGCGCGAGGACGGGGGCGTTGGGCTCGAGGTCGCGCACCATGCCGGTCATGGCGGCCAGACACAGGGACAGGGCCTGGAGGGCGTCGAAGGTGCCTTCCTTGTCCTCCTGCATGTCCTTCGAATAGGCGAGCGGCAGGCCCTTCATGACGATCAGGAGGCCGGTCAGCGCACCGATGACCCGGCCGGATTTCGCCCGGACGAGTTCGGCGGCATCGGGGTTGCGCTTCTGCGGCATGATCGACGAGCCGGTGGTGTAGCCGTCCGACAGGCGCACGAAATCGAACTGCGCCGAGGTCCACACCACGAGTTCCTCGGCGAAGCGCGAGAGGTGCACGGCGCAGATCGAGGCGGCGGCGAGCGATTCGAGGGCGAAGTCGCGGTCGGCCACGGAATCGAGGGAATTCGCCGTCGGCCGGTCGAAGCCGAGGGAAGCCGCCGTGGCGTGCCGGTCGATGGGGAAGGAGGTGCCGGCGAGCGCCGCCGCGCCGAGCGGGCACTCGTTCAGGCGGGCACGGGCATCGCGGAAGCGGCCCCGGTCGCGCGCCAGCATCTCGACATAGGCGAGGCAATGGTGGCCGAAGGTGACGGGCTGGGCCGATTGCAGGTGGGTGAAGCCGGGCATCACCGTGCCGGCGTGCGCCAGCGCCTTCTCGGCCAGGGCCTTCTGCAGGTCGGCGACCTGGGCGTCGAGGCCGTCGAGGGTGTCGCGCACCCACAGCTTCATGTCGGTGGCGACCTGGTCGTTGCGCGAGCGCGCCGTGTGCAGGCGCCCGGCGGCCGGGCCGACGATTTCGGTGAGACGGCTCTCGACGGACATGTGGATGTCCTCGAGTTCGCGCCGGAACACGAAGCCGCCGCCCTCGATTTCCGCCTGCACCGCCTTGAGACCGTCTTGAATCGCCGCCACATCGGCACGCGGCAGGATGCCAGTTGCCCCCAGCATGGTCACGTGCGCCAGGGAGCCGCGGATGTCCTGGGGCGCGAGGCGCTTGTCGAACCCGATGGAGGCGTTGATCTCCTCCATGATCTCGGCGGGGCCGCTCGCGAAGCGCCCGCCCCACATCCGGTTGCTCATGCTCTCAAACGTCCTTCCAGCCGTCCTGCTCGCCCATCGGAGCAAGCAACGATGATGCCCGGCACCAAGGCGATGCTCGCCGGCGGGGCCGTCCTCGCCGCCGCCCTCGGCGTAGGGCTTGCCGTATACGGGACGGGTCCGACCGGCGGCAACACCGGTCCGTGCGCCGGCTCAGCCGTAACGATCACACGGCTGGCCCCGTTCGCCCGCGGCGAAGTCGCGGCGCTCCAGGCCGCGGAGACGCCCCGCCCGGCCCCGGACCTGACGTTCAAGGGCCCGGACGGCGCCGACACGACGCTCTCCGCCCTCAAGGGTCGGTTGCTGCTGGTCAACCTGTGGGCGACGTGGTGCGGCCCCTGCAAGGCCGAGATGCCCGCCCTCGACCGGCTCCAGGCGGAGATGGGCGGCCCGGATTTCGCCGTGGTGGCCATCAACGTCGATACCCGCAACCTCGACAAGCCGCCGCAATGGCTCCGGGACAACGGCATCGCGCACCTCGCCAACTACGCCGATCCGGGCGGCCGGGTGCTGCCGGCGATCCAGAAGGACACCGGCTCCCAGGGCCTGCCGACGACGATGCTGGTCGATGCCAAGGGCTGCACGCTCGGCGTCATGAAAGGGCCGGCCGAATGGAGCAGTCCGGACGCCAAGCGCCTCGTCGGCGCGGCCCTGGGCTGGGAGTGACGGGGTAGGCCGGTTCGCCGCGAGGGGGGCAGGGCGGCGTGTCTCCCGAAAAGCGCCCGCCGCGCCGCCGTGCCGGCGGGTGACGATTTGCGAGGCATCCTTAACGGAGCCTTCAGGAAACTGGCAAACTTGATGGAGCTTATCCGGACCCCTTGGTCGAGACGAGCGATGTCATTCAAGACTCTATCCATCCGCGCGAAGCTCGGCCTCAGCTTCGGCGTGATCTTCCTGCTGGTGCTGGCGCTGGGCGCCCTGTCCCTCTTCCAGTTGAATGCCGTGAACACCGTCGCACGGGAGATGCGCGACGACCATTTGCCCACCGTTCAACTTCTCGCGAAGATGCAAGTCCTCATTCTGCGCACGCGGACGAACGGGGCCCGGCTCGTGAGCGCCGATACGGACGCCCTGCGCGCCGAGATCACGGCCACCCTCGCCAAGCGGGATTCCGAGATGCGCGATGTCCAGGCCGCCTTCGCGGCACGGCCGGCGAGCCCGGAAGCCCGGACGCTCTATGCTGCGTTCGAGACGCAGTGGGCGGCCTACAATGCCCTGCGGGAGGGCGCGGCCGCCGATGTGCGGGCCGGAAACACCGCCAATGCCCAGCGCACCTTCAACACGGTCCTGTCCACGGGGGTGAACCTCGTGCTGGGCGAACTCCAGAAGCTCATCGACCTCGAGGACCGGACGGCCCGCACGAGCGGCGTCCACGCCCAGGAAACCTACGACACCGCCGTCCTGACCACCACGATCCTCGTCGGGGTGGCGCTCCTCTGCGCCATCGGCGCGGCGGTGCTTCTCGCCCTGGGCGTCAGCGCGCCGCTGCAGCGGATGACCCGGGCCATGGACCGCCTCGCGCAGGGCGATGTCGCGGCCGAGGTGCCGGGGGCCGGGCGCGGCGACGAGATCGGCGCGATGGCGGGCGCCGTCCAGGTGTTCAAGGACAACATCATCGCAACCCGCGCCCTGGAGGAGGAGACCCGCCTCGCCCGCCTCGACGCCGAGGCCCAGCGCCGGGCGGCGACCCTGCGGCTCGCCAAAGGGTTCGAGGCGGCCGTGGGCGGCATCGTCGCGCAGGTGAGTGCCGCGGCGACCGAACTCCAGGCGACCGCCGGCAGCATGTCGGAGACGGCGTCGGAGACCGCCGGGCGCTCCACGAGTGTCGCAGCGGCGGCCGACGAGGCGGCCACCAACGTCACCACCGTCGCGGCGGCGGCCGAGGAACTCGGCTCGTCCGTGGAGGAGATCGGCCGGCAGGTGCAGGGGTCGGCCAACCTGGCGCGCATCGCCGTCACCGAGGCGGGCGAGACCGCCGCCCTCGTGCGCGACCTCAGCGAGACCGCCGCGAAGATCGGTGACGTGGTTGCTCTGATCTCGACCATCGCGGGCCAGACCAACCTGCTGGCGCTGAACGCCACCATCGAGGCGGCACGGGCCGGCGAGGCCGGACGGGGTTTTGCCGTCGTGGCGGCGGAGGTCAAAGAACTCGCCAACCAGACGGCGCGGGCCACCGACGAGATCACCGGCCAGATCGGCCGCATCCAGACCTCGACGGGTCAGGCGGTGGCGGCCATCGGCGGCATCACCACGCGCATCCGCGAGATCAGCGACGTCGCGACCTCCATCGCGGCGGCCGTCGAGGAGCAGGGGGCGGCGACCCAGGAGATCGTGCGCAACGTCAGCGAGGCGGCCACGGGCACCGGCGCGGTGACCCGCAACGTCATCGGGGTCGCAGCGGCGGCCGAGGAGACCGGGGCGGCGGCGGCCCAGGTGCTGTCCTCGGCTTCCGAACTCTCGCGGCAGTCCGAGGACCTGCGCGCCCAGGTCTCGCACTTCCTCGCCTCGGTGCGGGCGGCCTGACCAGGCCTCGATGGGCCCGGCCCATCGGGGTCTGCCCGCGCGACCGCGCGGCGGCGGTCGTCCGCCGGACCGCCTCGATCCCGACCATGAGTCGGCGTCGAGGAGAACGGGGATGCGGCGCGCTTCAGCGCCTGCGCAGGCTGAGGCCGAAGATCCGCAGGGTGGCGAGCAGGAGCACGGCGTAGACGACCGCGCCGGCGGCGCCCACGACGCCCAGGACCGCGACCTCGCGCAGGTGCGGCAGGGCCCGCACGAGGCCCTCGGCCATGGGCACGCCGTAGACGGCGACGGCGGTGAGCGCCGCGCACGCGGTCGCGACGCCGATGAGCGTGATGCCGAACCCCCGGCTCGGCGCCATCCAGCCGCGCCGCCAGGCGAGCGCCACCAGGATCGCGAGGTTGACCCACTGGCCGATGGCAGTGGCGAGCGCCAGGCCGGTGACGCCGTAGGGCCCGGTGAGAACGATCTTCAGGCCGACGTTGATGGCGATGGCCGTGAGCGACGCGATGAGCGGCGTCATCGTGTCCTGGCGGGCGTAGAAGCTCGGCAGGGCGCTGCGCAGGAGCACCACGGCGGGCAGCGCCAGTCCGTAGGCGGCGAGCACGGAGGCGGCGCGAGCCGCGTCCTCGGCCCCGAAGGCGCCGCGCTGGAACAGGGCCGCCATGATGAGACCCGGCAGGATCAGGAAGGCGATGGTGAACGGCGCCGACAGGGCCAGCGAGAAGCCCGCCGCCCGGTTCTGCGCCGCATGCGCGCCGGCCGCGTCGCCGGCCGCGATCCGCCGGCTCATCTCCGGCAGGAGCACCGTGCCGGCCGCGATGGCGATGACGCCGAAGGGCAGCTGGTAGAGCCGGTCGGCGTAGTACAAGGCCGAGACCGCGCCGATGGGCAGGAAACTCGCGATGATCGTGTCGGCGAAGGACGCGATCTGGAATCCGGCCGAGCCGACCACCGCCGGTCCGAGCACCTTGAAGAACCGCGTCATGACCGGATCGCGCAGGGTGGGTGCGACCAGCGTCGGGGCGATGCCGGCGCGCCGGCAGGCCCACCACACGAGGGCGAATTGCAGCACGCCGGAGACCGAGACGCCCCAGGCGGCGGCGTAGGCGGCGTTGGGGAACAGGAACGCCAGGCTGAGCGCCACCAGCATCGACAGGTTGAGCAGGACCGGCGCGCCCGCCGCCACGGCGAAGCGCCGTTGCGCGTTGAGGAGCCCGGAGAACAGGGTCACCAGGGTCATGAACAGGAGGTACGGGAAGGTGATCCGGGTCAGCGAGACGGCGAGCGCGAAGCGCTCCGGATCGTCGGAGAAGCCCGGCGCCAGGGCTTTGACCACCCACGGCATCGCCGGCATGGCGAGTGCCAGGAAGCCGATCTGCACCAGCAGCATCAGGGTGAAGATGCGGTCGGCGAAGCGCCGGGCGGCGCCCGCTTCCGCCGCCTCGGCGAGGCCCGCATAGGTCGGCACGAAGGCGGTGTTGAACGCCCCCTCGCCGAAAATAGCCCGGAAATGGTTGGGCAGGCGGAACGCCACCACGAAGGCGTCGGCCACGGGCCCGGCGCCGAGAATCGCGGCCATCACCACGTCGCGGGCGAACCCCGTGACCCGCGACACCAGCGTCCAGCCGCCGACGGAGAGGATGGAGCGGATCATGGGTGCAATCGAAGATGAAGAGTGGAACGAGGCTCCGCTCTCCCCACGAGGGAGAGGCCGCGCATTGATAGACAGGCAATAAAAAAGCGCCGCAAGCCCGAGGGCTCGCGGCGCACATCCTATGAAACAATCAGGCGGTGGCTTCGCCGTACATCTTCTCGACGTGCTCCCAGTTCACCAGGTTCTCGATGAACGCCTTGAGATAGTCGGGCCGGCGGTTGCGGTAGTCGATGTAGTAGGAGTGCTCCCAGACATCGACGCCGAGGATCGGCTTGGCGCCGTGGACGAGGGGATTCTCGCCGTTGGGAGTCTTCTGGATCTCGAGCTTGCCGTCCTTGACGGCGAGCCAAGCCCAGCCGGAGCCGAACTGGCCGATTCCGGCCTGGATGAAGTCGGCCTTGAATTTCTCGAACCCGCCGAGATCCTCGTCGATCTTCTTGGCGAGCGCGCCCGGCACGGCGCCGCCGCCGTTGGGCTTCATCCACTGCCAGAAGTGGATGTGGTTGTAGTGCTGGCCGGCATTGTTGAAGAGCGGCTGGTTGTTGCCGTAGGCGGCAACCAGCACCTCCTCGACGCTCTTGCCTTCGAGGCCCGTGCCTTCGAGCAGCTTGTTGCCCGTATCGACATAGGCCTTGTGGTGCTTGTCGTGGTGGAACTCGAGGGTTTCCTTCGACATGTAGGGGCCGAGCGCATCGTAGGCGTAGGGCAGTTCGGGCAGGGTGAAGGTCATCGGCACTCTCTCCGGTCGTACGGCGTGGCGGCGAAGGCGGGCGCGACGATCGGCCCGCCGCCTGCGAACCAACGCGCCGATACGTAAGTCGATGCCTGCGCTGCGGCAACGCCCGAACGGCCCGTGGCCTGTGGCCGGCGTTTCGATTTTGCAAAATGCCGGCAGGGCCTTACTGTGCGCGCCGCACTCCGGGTGCAGGCGTTTTTCGAGAGTTCCATGATCATTGCGCTGTTCGCGCTTGCTGTCCTGATGATCGTCGGCGGTGTCGCGTCGGTCGTCCAGGGGTTTCCCTTCGTGCGCCTCGAGAGCGGCATGGCGATGACCGTCGCCGGCGCGACCACGGCGTCGGCCGGGGCCGTGGTCCTGGGCCTGGCGGCGGTGGCGAGCCACCTGCGCGGTCTTGGACGGCGCCTCGGCGCCCTGCGCCTGGAGGCGCCTTCGGCCGAGCCCAGGACGGCGGCGGCCCTGCCGTCCCGCGACCCCGAGCCGGACCTGTTCGAGCCCGCCTCGACCATCGCGCCGTCGACCATGCCCGCGCTCGACGGTCGGCCGGTCCGACAGCGGCCGAGCTTCGGCGGCCCCGACCCGCGGGACTTCGGCCTCGACGCCATGGGTGCGGCGGCCGGTCTGGGAGCAGCGGGTCTGGGAGCGACAGGGCTTGGTGCGACCGGACTCGGAACCACGGGCCTCGAGCCCGGCATATCGAGCGGAGCGCTCCATGCGGACCCGCGGGGCCGCGGGCCGGAGCCGACCTTCGTGCATCCGCCGGAACCCGATCTGCCGGCCCCGCCGACCCCGGAGGAGATCGAGCCGCCGCTGCCCGACCTTCTGCCGCCGGAGGACGAGACCAGGACGGTCCCCGACGCGCATCGTGAGGGATCCTTGGCCGCACCGCCCCCGGCCGAGCCCGAACTCGTCGCGGAGGCGTCCCCCGCGCCGGAGAACCAGCGCACCCTCGCGCTGTTCGACGCCGGCCCCGACACGACCGGCGAGCCCGTGCGCCTGTATCCCACCCTCGACACGATGGCGGACATCACCCCCGAGCCCCCTCCCCCGCCCGCCGTCGAGGAAAAACCCGAAATCGTCGGAACCTACGCGTCGGGCGGCAACACCTACGTGATGTACGCCAACGGCTCCATCGAGGCCGAGACGCCGCGCGGGCGCTTCAGCTTCGAGTCCCTCGACGAACTGAAGGCCTTCGTCGAGGCCGGCGGCGAAAACGACGCGCGCGGCGCCGCCTGACCCCGACCCGGCGCGGCCCTCAGGCCAGGGGGTTGAGCACCGTGTTGCGCACGGGCAGCGGCGCCAGCATGCGCAGACGGAAGCCGTCCGGCGGATAATCCATCGCCACGTCCGCCCGGACCTGTGCCGTCAGCACACGCTGGAGCAGGCGCGAGCCGAAGCCCTGGCGCGTCGGCGGGCGCACGCGCGGACCGCCGCTCTCGACCCAGTCGAACCGCAGGGTCTCGGCCGGGCCGTCCGGCGCGAGGCTCCAGACGATCGTCACGCGCCCGTCCGGGGTCGAGAGCGCGCCGTACTTCGCCGCATTGGTGGTGAGTTCGTGGATCGCCATGCCGACGGGTACGGCGACCTCGGAGGCGAGGTCGACGGGCGGGCCCTCCAGGCGGATTCGGGCATCGTCGCCCGCCCCGTCCAGGGCGCCGTCGGCGTAGGGCTTCAGTTCGTTGACGAGGAGGCTGCGCAGGGACGCCGTCTGCCAGGTATCCTCGGTGAGCACCGAATGCGTGTGCGCCAGGGACATGATCCGCCCGACGAACGCCTCGTAGAAGCTCTCGATGCTGGAGGCGGTGCGGGCCGTGGACCCGACGATGGCCTGCACCGTCGCGAGCGTGTTCTTCACCCGATGGTGCAGTTCGCGGATCAGCAGGGTCTGGCGTTCCTCGGCCATGCGCCGCTCGGTGACGTCGGCGACGACGCCGATGAGCCGGCGCGGCAGCCGGTGGGCGGCGTCGCGCTCGAAGCGGCCGGCGAGATCGATGATCCGCCAGGCCCCGTCGCTCCGTCGCCTGATGCGGCCCGTGGCCTTGAAGACCGCATCGCCGCGCAGGGCATTCGAGATCGCCGAGCGGAAGGCGGCGCGGTCGTCGGGATGGAGGATCTGCTCCAGGAACTCGCGCTTGCCCACCGCCCCGTCCTCGGCCGTGCGCCCGAAGATCGCGAACATGCGGGCGTTCTCCCAGACCGCCTGGTCGTCGAGCATGTGCCACTCGAAGATGCCGAGGGCCGCGAGGGAGGCGGCGATGCGCAGGCGCTGTTCGCCAGCATGCAGGGCCGTGCGGGCGGCGACCTGGGCCGTGATGTCCTGCACCACGCCGACGATGGCGGCGGGCCCGTCCGCACCGCCGCGGCTCGCCTCGCCCCGCAGGCTGAGATCGATTTCGCTCCCGTCATCGGCCCGGCGCAGGCGGCATTGCAGGGCGAACCGCCCGCCCTCCGCAAGGGCGGTCCGGACCTGAGCCTCGACCCGTGCGATCTCGTCCGTCTCCAAGCGGGCGCGCAGGGTCGCCCAGGGAAGACCGACGCCTGGGCGGTCGCCGAGGATATGCGCGGCACGCCGCGAGAGTGACACGAGACGCGTTTCCCCATCGAAACGCCATTCCCCGACGCCCGCGGTCGTCAAGGCGGCCTGGTTCTCGACGGCCGACACGAGATCGTCCGTCTCGGCCTCATCGACCACCAGAACCTGCCCCGCACCGGTCGAAGGCGAAGGCCGAATGCGGACATAGACGCTGCTGCCGTCGGCGGCGCGCCAGCGGCGGAGGCCGGCCGGCACGGGGATCGTCGCTTCCCCAAGATCGGCGAGGGCGAGACCGGTCAGGTCGCCGGCGGGATAGCGCATCAGCATGCACAGATGCGGATTGGCCGCCCGGATGCGACCCTCCTGCAGGTCCAGGGTGAGGAGGCCGATCTCCGCCGCCGCGAAAGCCGCGTCGGCGGCTTCGCCCGGGTGAGGCGAGGCCGGGCCTATCCCGTTCTGTTCCGCCGCGTCGCCCAATCCGCAACCCCGCTCACGACACCGTGCCGGAGACGCGCGAAGACTTTCCCGGTTTTCAGGAACGTTTCGTCGGTCCCGGGCATCGCTGCGCCGAGCGCATGCAAAGCTTTCGCAGGGCGGAAGGCAAGAGGGACCTTCCACGGAAACACGTCTCCCACAGGAGCGACGTGTTGTCAGTCGGTCGCGACCCGCCGGAACTCCAGATAAGTGGGAGCCCGCCCGGCCGCGAGGGCCTTCGCCTCGTAGCGCGTGCCCGGCCAATCCGGCCACGCCAGGCGCCAGTCGTCGGCGGAGGCGGCGGTCCAGGCGAGGCCGGGGCAGCGGGCGGTCCGCACCAGGGTCCAGCCGGCATAATCGTCGATGTCGCTGGCGAATCGGAAGACGCCGCCGGGCTTGAGGACGCGGGCGACCTCGCGCAGGGCTTCGTCCGAGACGAAGCGGCGCTTGCGCTGGCGGCGCTTGGGCCACGGATCGGGATAGAGCAGGTAGACCCGCGACAGGGCACAGTCGGGGATCGCGGCGAGGAGTGCCGTCGCGTCCTCGTCCCAGACACGGACATTTCGAAGGGCACCGTCATCCACGGCCCGCAACAGCTTGGCGACGCCGTTGACGAAGGGCTCGGCGCCGATGATGCCCACGCGCGGATGAGCCTTCGCCTGCGCGGCCAGATGCTCGCCGCCGCCGAAACCGATCTCGAGCCAGACCTCGTCGACGGGGACAGGGAACAGGCCGACCGGATCGAGCGGGGCGGCGTCCGGCGGAAGGGCCACCCGCAGGCTCGGTAGGAGCTCGGCGATGCGCTGCTCCTGGACCGCCCGCAGGCGCTTGCCCTTGCGCCGCCCGAAGAAGGCGCGGTCGGCGCCCTCCACGACGTCCCCGCCCGGGAGGGGCGGGAGTTCATCCCGCCCCATGGTCATGGGATCAGGACAGGGCCGACTTGAGGCTGTCGGCAAGGTCGACCCGCTCCCACGAGAAACCGCCATCGGCCTCGGGCGCCCGCCCGAAATGGCCGTAGGCCGAGGTGCGGGCGTAGATCGGCCTATTGAGGCCGAGCTTCGTCCGGATGCCGCGGGGCGACAGGTCGAAGGCGTTCATGAGCACGTCCTCGAGCTTGGCCTCGTCCACCTGGCCGGTGCCGTGCAGATCGACGTAGATCGACAGGGGCTTGGCGACGCCGATGGCGTAGGCGAGCTGGATGGTGGCCCGCGTCGCGAGACCGGCGGCGACCACGTTCTTGGCGAGGTAGCGCGCGGCGTAAGCGGCGGAGCGATCGACCTTCGTCGGGTCCTTGCCCGAGAAGGCACCGCCGCCGTGGGGCGCGGCTCCGCCGTAAGTGTCGACGATGATCTTGCGGCCGGTGAGGCCGGCGTCGCCATCCGGGCCGCCGATGACGAACTTGCCCGTGGGGTTCACGTGCCACACGGTCTCCTCGGAGACCCAATCCTTCGGCAGGGCGTTCAGGATGTAGGGCTCGACGATGGCGCGCACGTCGGCCGAATCGAGGGACTCGTCGACGTGCTGGGTCGAGAGCACGATCTGGGTCACGCCGACGGGGCGGCCGTTCTCATAGCGCACGGTGACCTGGCTCTTGGCGTCGGGGCCGAGCTTGGCCGCGTCGCCCTGCTTGCCCTTGCGGGCGTCGGCCAGGTCCTTGAGGATCTTGTGGGCGTAGTAGATCGGCGCCGGCATGAGCTCGGGCGTCTCGTCGGACGCGTACCCGAACATGATGCCCTGGTCGCCGGCACCTTCGTCCTTGTTGCCGGACGAATCGACGCCCTGGGCGATGTCGGCCGACTGGGCGTGCAGGTGGATGGCGATATCGTTGTTCTTCCAGTGGAAGCCCGACTGCTCGTAGCCGATGTCGCGCACCGCCTCGCGGGTGAGCTCGGTGAGGTGCTCGAAGGTCACGGAATCCGGACCGCGGACCTCGCCGGCGATGACGATACGGTTGGTGGTGGCCAGGGTCTCGACGCCGAGACGCGCTTCCGGCATCGCCGCGATGTAGGCATCCACCACCGTATCGGAGATGCGGTCGCAGACCTTGTCCGGATGCCCTTCCGAGACGGATTCGCTCGTGAATAGGTAGTTGGAACGTGCCATGGGACAGGTACACCCGGTTTTCGGGTGCGCCTCATACGATGCGTCTGCCCCGGCCTACGGAAGGTCGCGGTTCTTGCACCGGGAACCGGGACGGTCAAGCCGAAAAACCGGACGCGTTCGATAAAAAGAACGAATCGTCCGCCAATCAACGTTTGAGCTTGGCGTCGAGCGCCTGGATCGCGGCGGACAATTCGCGGCGACGTTCCTCCGAAAAATGCTCCGTGACGTGACGGGCCACCACATCCACGAGCCCCTGCCAGCTGTCGCCGGCGACGTAGGGCTGCTGAGGCGTTTCGTGAAAGGCCGCATCGGGCTCGGCGTCCGTGTGGACGAGATCCTCGAAGAAGTACGTGACGGGCACGCCGATCATCCGGCTGAAGCTCTCGAGGTGGAGCGCGCTGATCCGGTTGGTGCCCTTCTCGTATTTCTGCAGCTGGGCGGCGGACATGCCGAAGCGCTCGGCCACGCGCTTCTGGGTCAGCGACGCCTTCTTGCGCTGCTCGGCGATGCGCCGGCCCACATGCACGTCGCGCGCGTCGGTCTTCTGGCCTGCCATCCTGCCCGTTCCGTGCCGCGGCCTCCCGCCGGAGCTTGCGGAAGAAAGGCTCGGCCATTCCCGTGAAGACCGGGTTAAGGCCACGCGATTCCGCAACGTCTGCGGCACGGGCGTGAGTGAATGGTGGCGTCCCCGGCAGGGCTCGAACCTGCGACCCCAGGTTTCATACCACTTCGGCTTCCGCCGCCGCCCCCTCGCGGGTGCGTTCGTGGCCTGGACTATCCCTTCACCATGGGCGCCCGAAGGTGCCGTTAGGTGCCGCCCGTCTAGTCTCTACACCTTCCCGCCGCCCCTTCGCGGGAGCATGACGGGCTTGGCTCGGGATCGGCGGGGCCTGCGATTGGGCAGACCCTCGGGCTTTCCCCGAATTTGAGCGGATCCGCCGCGCGGTTTCCCCTCGCGGCGCCCAATTGTGTCTAGGAAACCTGTGCTCTGTCCAGCTGAGCTACGGAGACTCACCGACGCCTTCCTAGCACCAACGCCGGGGCCAAGCCAACCACGCCGATGGGGCCGTGTTGCGGGCCTGCCGCAGGGCGCCCGAAACGCCTGCCGCGGCCCGCACCCTGCTTGTCCTCGGGGTGGCGGAGACCACAATGACGGCTCGGGTCACGGCCCGCTCGGGTCGCGGGAGGAGCGTTCCATCATGGCGGATCGCAGGACCAGGACGGATCGCAGGACGGATCGGCGTCATGCCTTCGGCGCGCGCGTCCTGACGGTCCTCGCCGCCGGATTCGGCGCTGGGTCGCCGGCCGGGGCCGTCGCCCCCGAATGCCGGACCACGCCCGTGCCCGCCACCGCCCTCACCGCCGTCGACGCGCGGGGCGAACTCGCCTTCGCCTCCGGGGCGCGCGGCGTCCTCGACGGCCTGCGCTGGCCGGAGGCACCGGACCGGGCGCAGGCGGCGCGTATTTGGCTGCTCGCCCATGCGGGCACGCCCCTCACCCTCGTGGCGCGCGGCGAGACCGACCGCTGGGGCCGGGTCCATCTCGACGCCACGGGGGCCGACGGCACCGCCGACCTCGCCGGGGGCCTCGTCGAGGCGGGGCTCGCCGCCGTCGACGCGGGCGAGCGCGACAGCCTGTGCCGGCCCGGGCTTCTCGCCGTGGAGGCGGGCGCGCGTGGGGCCGGGCGGGGCCTGTGGCGGGAGGCGGATCAGGACGCCCGGGACGGCGCCGCCCTGCGCACCCGCCTCGGCCGCTTCGTCGTGGCCAGCGGGCGCGTCCTCTGGGTCGGGGAGCGGGCGCGGCGAACCTATCTCGACTTCGCCCGGCGCGGCGAGGACGGGCTCACCGTAACCGTGTCGAAACGCACTTGGCGCCAGTTGCAGGAACGTGGTTTGAGTGCGGTATCCCTGCGCGAGCGCCTCGTCCGGGTCCGGGGCGTCGTCGAGGTCTGGCGCGGTCCGACCCTTGATGTCGCGAGCGCGGACATGATCGAAATCCTGGACGCGGCGCAGGGGCGCTGATCGGTATGTTGGGGGCCATGACGCGGGGGTCGAGCACACGGAGCGGATCGGCGGCGAATCCCGGGGGTCGCGTCCGCACGGGTGATCGCGTCCGCATGGGCGCGGGCGTCCTGCTCCTGTCGGTCCTTGTCTCGGGCTGCATCGGCGATCTGACCGGGGCGACCCTCCAGCCGGCCGTCGTCAGGGCGCCGCCGGAGGCGCCGCGCGTCACCGGCCGCGAACGCAACGCGACCGACGCCGACCACGCCAAGCTGGTGGCCTCCTTCGGCGGCGAGTACCGCGCCCCCGCGGCCTTGAAGCTCCTCACCGAGGTCACCGATCGCCTCGTGCGCGCCACGGACCGGCCGGAGGAAACCTACGCCGTCACCCTGCTCGATTCGCCGGTGATCAACGCCTTCGCGCTGCCGAGCGGTCGCCTCTACGTGACCCGGGGCCTGCTGGCGCTCGCGAGCGACACTTCCGAGATCGCCGCCGTCCTGTCCCACGAGATCGCCCACGTCACCCTGCGCCATGCCACGGCCCGCACGGAACTGGCGCTCCGCTCGCAGCTCGTGAGCAAGGTGGTGGCCGACGTCCTCAACGATCCGGTGACGGGCGCGCAGCTCCAGAGCCAGTCGAAGTTCGCCCTGGCGCGGTTCTCCCGCGATCAGGAGCTCGAGGCCGACGGCGCCGGGGTGAAGACCCTGGCGCGGGCCGGCTACGACCCGTTCGGCGCCGGGCGCTTCCTGCGCTCCCTGAGCCGCACCACCGGCATGAAGACCGGGACGGGCCAGGCCGGCGAGCCCGACATGCTCGCGACCCATCCGGGCACGCAGGAGCGCATCACCCTCGTTACTCGGGCCGCGCGCCTCATCGGCGCGCCGGGCCTCGGGGTCGATGAGCGGGCGCGCTACCTCGCGGCGGTGGACGGCATCGCCTACGGCGACAATCCCGGCGACGGCCTCGTACGCGGCCGCCGCTTCCTCCATCCCGGCCTCGGCATCGCCTTCGAGGTACCCGACGGGTTCACCATCGAGAACACCCGCAACGCGGTCCTGGGCACCACGCCCGAGGGCAGCCGCCGCCTGCTGTTCGATCAGGTGGAGAACCCGGCCGGACAGGGCCTCGAAGAGGTCCTGAAGGCGACCTGGAACGACGCCGTCGAGCCGGGATCGACGGAGAACCGGACCATCGGCGGCAACCCGGCCGTCACCGCACTGTCGCGCGGCAAGGACTGGACCTTCCGTCTCGCCGCCATCCGCATGGGCGACACCACCTTCCGGATGATCATGGCCGCCAAGGGGGCGACGGACCCCGACGCCGCCTTCCGGCGCTGGACCGAGAGCCTCGCGGCCGTGGGCGCGGCCGAGACCCAATCCCTGCGCCCCCTGCGTCTGCAGGTGGTGACGGCCACCGCCGCCGACACGGTGGAGGGGCTCGCCCAGCGCATGCTCGTCCCCGACCGGGCCGCCGACCGCTTCCTCGTCCTCAACGGCCTCGACCGCGGTGCGGCCCTGCGGGCGGGCCAGGGGTACAAGGTCGTGGTCGAATAGAGGTCGGGGTCGCGTAGAGCTCGGGGTCGCCTGGACCCCCACCCCGCTCCGAGCCGCACGAAACCGCGGATCGAATGTCGATCCGGTTTCGCCGGCAACGAAAACGCGCCATCGTGCGCGCTTGATTCCTTTGATGTGCGCCGCGCTCCGTCCCGCCCGATCCTGAGACCGTGCCATGTTCGATGCCCTCGGGAGTTTCCTCGACCGAAGCAACCTCTCGCCCCACGGCATCTGCCTGCTGTGGCGGCCGGAGCTGATCTGGACGCACGTCGTCTCCGACTTCGTCATCGGGCTGGCCTACTTCACCATTCCGGTGGCGCTGGGGGTGTTCGTCACCAAGCGCAAGGACGTCGCCTTCGGCTGGATGGCCTGGGCTTTCGCGGGCTTCATCCTCGCCTGCGGCACCACGCATTTTCTCGCGATCTGGACCCTGTGGGTGCCGGACTACGCCGCCGAGGCCCTGGTCAAGGCGTTCACGGCGGTGATCTCCCTGGTCACCGGCATCCTGCTGTGGGTGCTGCTGCCGCGCGCCCTAGCCCTGCCCTCCCCCGAGACCTTGCGGCGCGCCAACGCCGAACTCGTCGCCCGCGTCAGGGAGCGCGATGCCGCCCTCGATGCCCTGCAGACGGCGATCGCCGAACGCGAGCGCGTCGAGGCGATGCTGCGCCAGACCCAGAAGATGGAGGCTATCGGCGCCCTGACGGGCGGGGTCGCCCACGACTTCAACAATCTGCTCGGGGTCGTCATCGCCAACCTCGACCGCCTCGGGCGCACGCCCCTCGAGGGCGCCGCCGAGCGGGCGCGCGGCAACGCCCTCAAGGGCGCGGAGCGGGCGGCGAGCCTCGTGCAGAAGATGCTCGCCTTCGCCCGGCGCCAGCCCCTGCAGCCGACCCGGTTCGACGTCAACGGCCTCATCGGCGACCTGTCCGAACTCCTGCGCGGCGCCCTGAACGCCGTCGAGCCGCCGGAGATGGACCTGGCCCCCGACCTCTGGCCCGTGCGCGTCGATGCCAACCAGCTCGAGAACGTCCTCCTCAACCTCGCGGTCAACGCCCGCGACGCCATGCCGGAGGGCGGACGGGCGACGATCCGCACCCGCAACGTCCCGGCGGCCGAAGCCGCGCACCATCCCGGACTGCCGGCCGTCGACCACGTCCGGATCAGCGTCGCGGACGGGGGCTGCGGCATGAGCCCGGAGGTCGCCGCGCGCGCCTTCGAGCCGTTCTTCACCACCAAGGCCGTGGGCGAGGGCACGGGCCTGGGGCTCAGCCAGGCCTTCGGCTTCGCCAAGCAGTCGGGCGGCCACATCGTTCTCGACAGCCGCCCCGGTGACGGGACCACCGTGACGGTCTACCTCCCGAGGGACCGCGACGCGGCGGTGGCCCAACCGGTCGCCCACACGGCCGAGGGCCGCCCGCGCCTGCCGTCGATCCTGACGCCCCCCCGCTTCGCCTGACCGGAGACGCGATACGCGATGACCGATACCGTCCCCCCCCGCGTCCTGATGGTCGAGGACGAGACCATGCTCCTCGAGGTGGTCGCGGCCGAACTCGAGGATGCGGGCTTCGACGTCGCCCAGGCGACGACGGCCGAGATCGCCCTCGATCTCATCAAGAGCGGTGCGGCGATCGACATCCTATTCACCGATATCCGCCTGCCCGGCGAGATGGATGGATGGCAGCTCGCCGAGGCCGCGCGCCGCCTGCGCCCGGGCCTGCCGATCATCTACGCCACTGGCTTCACCCAGACGCCGCCACGCCTGGCGGCGGGCAGCGTGTTCTTCACCAAACCCTACCGCGCCAACGCGATCATCAAGGCACTCCGAACCCTGGGCGGCACCGAGCCGTAGACCGTTAGCCGGCCCAGGCCACCGCCCTCGCACCGAATCCGGGTGATCCCTTCAGGACAGCGGATCTGTGCTTCGCCCAGACGCCGCGCGGGCGTGTCCGATCCAGCCATCGCTCCAATCGAGCGGAGGCCGTATCAGGCCGCCGCCAGCGACAGGGACATGGATTCCTTCTTCATCAGCTCACGGTAGAACCCGTCGAGATGGGTCAGCTTGTCCGGCGAGCCGTCCTGGATGATGCGGCCGCCCTCCAGCACCACGATCCGGTCGAAATCCTTCAGGGTCGAGAGCCGGTGGGCGATGGCGATGACCGTGCGGCCCTTCATGAGATTCGCGAGCGCATGGCGGATCGCCTCCTCGGACTCGGCGTCGAGGGCCGAGGTCGCCTCGTCGAGGAGCAGGATCGGCGAGTCTTTGAGGATGGCACGCGCGATGGCGATGCGCTGGCGCTGGCCGCCGGAGAGCTTCACGCCGCGGTCGCCCACGATGGTGTCGAACCCTTCCGGCAGCGCCTCGATGAAATCGGTGCAGTGCGCCGCGGCGGCGGCCTTCCACACATCCTCGTCGGACGCGTCGGGCCGGCCGTAGCGGATATTCTCCCGCAGGGTCCGGTGGAACATCGAGACATCCTGGGGAACGACGGTGATGGCCTCGCGCAGGGAATCCTGCGTCACCCGGTGGATGTCCTGCCCGTTGAGGAGGATGCGGCCCCCCTGGGCGTCGTAGAAGCGCTGAAGCAGGGAGAACAGGGTCGACTTGCCGCCGCCCGACTTGCCCACGAGCCCGACGCGCTGGCCCGGCTGGATGGCGAGGTCGAAATCCGTGAACACGGCACGACCGTCGGGGTACGAGAACGCGACGTGGTCGAAGGTGATCTCCGCGCCGGTGCCCGACAGCGGAACGGCCTCGGGATGGTCGGTGAGGTCGTGGGGCTGCAGCAGGGTGTGGAGCGCCTCCGACAGGCGGGCGGTGTGCTGGGTCGCGTCCACGAGGGCGACGGCGAGGTCGCGGGTGGCGGCCAGAATCCGGATACCCAGGGTGCAGACGAGGACCACCTGCCCGTTCGACGCCGCACCGGCCTCCCACAGGGTGATGGCCCAGTAGAGCAGGCCGAGGACGGCGAGCACGGTCAGGATGGCGTGAACGATGCGCAGCTTCTCGAGGTAGAGCAGGGACGAGCGGCGCGAGCGCATCTCGACGCCGATGGTGCCGTCGAAGCGGGTGTACTCGCGCTTGAACGCCGAGAAGGCGCGCACCAGAGGCATGTTGCCGACGAGATCGACCATCTCGCCGTCGACGCTCGCGGCCTTGGCGGCGAAGTCGTGGTGGAGCGGCTTTCCGGCGGCCGCCATCTTGAACATCAGGACGACGACGGCGGCGAAGATGCCGGCGAGCACGAGGGCCATCGTGAGGCTGACGGTGCCGATGTAGAGGATCGACAGGAAAGCGGCGACGCAGGGCGGCATCACGTTGAACACGAACATGTTCTCGACCGTGAAGATCGCGTTCGAGGTCGCGGTGATGCGCGACGCCAGGGTGCCCGGCTGACGGTCGGCGAAGAACGAGGGCGAGTGTCCGGTCATGTGCCGGAACAGGTCGCGGCGGATGTCGCCGGTCACGCCCACGAACGTGAACGAGCCGGTCAGGCTCGCCACGCGCCAGAGCATGTTGTCGGCGGCGATGAAGGCGACGAGGAGGGCGAGCGCGCCCCAGATCAGCCCGGCCTCGGGACCCTTGCTCAGGGCGTCGACCACGCCCTTGAGGGCGTAATCGGTGCTGACGGAGAAGCCGACGGCGCCGAGCACGGCGCACAGGATCACGAGATGCGGCAGTGCCCGGCGGCGCAGGTAGCGCGCGACGAAGGCGAACGGCCTGTCGGCATAGACGCACAGGTCTTCCATCGCGGTGACAATCCCGTTTCCCAGGAGACCTTGCGGACCCTGTCCTTCAAACGAAGCCCGTGCGCGGTCCGCACGAAACTTTGTGTCCCCAAGGTTCGCAACGCGAAGCTCGCGCAGGCGTTGCAGGCTAACGTACAGCTTCGTTCGTTCTAGCGAAGAAACCTGAACGTCGCTTGAGCGGCAAGCGAATTCGATGCCGCCGCCGTCTCCTCGAAGGGTTACGCGCCGGCAGAGCGCCGGGTCTCCGGCATGATCAGGGCGATCATCACGAAGCCCGCGAAGCCGACCACGGCAAGGCCGAGAAAGGCCGAATGGCTGCCGAGGCGATCGGCCATGATGCCGGCGAGCGACGTCGAGAGGGCCGCCCCGATGCCCATGGCGGTGCCGACGGCGCCGAGCGCGATGTTGAAGCGCCCGGTGCCACGGGTCACGTCGGAAACCACGAGGGGCACCATCACGCCGAACACCGCCGCCGAGATGCCGTCGAACACCTGGATCGCCACGAGGAGCTCGGGGCTGCTGGTATAGGCGAACAGCAGGCCCCGGATCGGCAGGGCGGCGAAGCCGATGAGCAGCAGGGGCCGGCGGCCCCAGCGCTCGGCGGCCCGCCCCACGGCCGGCCCCGAGACGGCGAGCACCACCTGGGGCACCACGATGCAGGCGGCGATGAGGGCGGTCGCGGTCTCGCTGGCGCGCAGGGTCAGCATGCTGCCCACCAGCGGCAGCATCGCCGCGTTGGCGAGGAAGAACAGCATCATGCAGGCGCCGAAGCACATGAGCGCGCGGTTGCCGAGCAGGGCGCGAACGGCATTCTCCCGCCGGGGCTCGACGGCGCCGGCAACCGCCGCCTTCGGCACCGTCACGGGACCGATCTCGTCGGCGCGGATGAAGGACAGGGCCGCGAGCGTGGGGATCATCAGGAAGGCGGTGAGATAGAACACCGCGTCGTTGGACAGGTAGTAGCCGCAGGCTCCCATGCCGGCGGCCGCCACGGCGTTGCCGAGGGCCGAGAAGCTGGCGTTGCGCCCGAGGCGCTCGCCGGCGCGGGCATGGCCGACGAGGCCGATGCTGATGGCCGCGATGGCGGGCGTCAGGATGCAGCTCGCCGCCGAATGGGCGGCCATGGCCAGGAGCACGATGAGGAAGTTCGGCCACATGGCCAGCGCGAAGGCGCTGAGCGCGATGGCCACCACGGAGAAGCCGGCGGCGAACCGCAGGGAGCGCATGGCGTCCACGAAGGCACCGCCCGGCACCTGGCCGAGCAGGCTGACGAGGCTGCCGATGGTGAGCGCGAAGCCGATATCGGACTGGGTCCACTTCGCCTGGGTGAAGTAGACCGCGAGGAACGGCCCGAATCCGGTCTGGAGGTTGGCGACGAAGAACGCGAAGCCGTCGAGGCCCCGGCTGCTGGTGCGCGAGATCGCCTTCATATCGGCGGAGCCCTCCACGGCATCGGCAGGGGCCTCGCGCCGGGGCATGGGACGCGGCCGGAATTCGGACCGGGCGACCTCCCTCGGCTTGAGGGGACGGCGGTCCTTCGGGAGGGGAACCGTCATTTCTCCGGCGTTCTCTCGGCCGGCTTTTCGGGGGGCTTCTCGGCGGGGGTGGCGGGAGGGGTGGCGGCCGGGGGCGCCACGGGCGGCGCGGCGGCCTGCTGGTCGCCTTCGGGCGCGGCGGGACTGGCCGGACCGAGGACAACGATGGGCTCGCCCGGCTTGTATTCCGGCGAGACCCGGACCTGATTGCGGGACAATTGCAGGACGAGACGCGTCGGCTTGCCGTCGGAGGTGAAGCGCATGGAGCGCCAATCCACGGCGATCTTGCGCGAGCCGACGCCGAGGAAGCCGCCGAAATCGATGATGGCGGCGCGCGGACGCCCGTCCTTGTCGAGGACGATGTCGATGATCCGGCCCATATCCTCGCCGGTGGCGCTGCGCACGGCCTTGCCGAGGACACCCTCGTAATCCGCCGTGTCGAGGACGGTGGCGGGAGTCCCCGTGGGCACGACTGGACCTTGGGGCGGAACGGAGTTCGGCGCCGGCACAGAACTTGGGGGCGAAGCGGCATTCTGCGTCGGAGCGGGGGCCGTGGTGCCGCCCTGGGTGGGCGCGACGGCAGGGCCGGCAGGCGGCTGGACCGTGGAAGCGGGCGGCGGCGTCACGGTCGGCGGCGCCGACGCAGCGGGCGGGGCCGATGCGGCGGGCGCCTCGACGGGTCTGCCCCCGGGCGTGGCATCCTCGGCGAAAGCGGATGCGGCCCCCAGGCCGATCGTCGTCGCGGCGATCATCCGGATAAATCTGAACACGTGCGTTCCCCGAGCGATGATCACGCCGGCCCTTGCGCAGAACACGGACCCGTCCGGCAATTTCCCGCGAGGGCGGGCCCGGTGTCACTGCGCAACGACCAAGGCGAAGTTGTGAAGGCGAGACCCAAGGCGCGTCGCCCCGGAGCTCCGAAGGGCGAGAACCAGGGGCAAGAACCAGGCCGATGCCGTGCACCGATGGCCCTCACGCAACCGTCTGCCATCCCGCTTCCCGCTTCGCAATCGGCCGGCACGACGCCTTCCCCATCCCTGACGATCCATCCCTCGCAGTCTGGTTTTCGCCAAATCCGCGGCGTAGAGAGACGAAACCCTACGTATCCCCGCCGCGCGTGGGGCCTGATCGTTCGAGGACTTGTGCCGATGCCCCTCTTCCGGAAAGCCAGCGCCACGGTGCTTCTCGCCGCCGCCCTGGGGGGTTGCCAGGCGCTCGGCGGCGGCGGCGGCGTCATGCCGGCGAGCGATGTCGGACCGCCGCCGTCCATGCGCGGCTCCGTGCCGAATGCGGCGGGTCCGCGTTCGGCCCGGGTCGATCCCGATGACGCTCCGCTCCAGACGACGCCGACCCGGCGCCTCGACCTGCCGCGCTCGGCCGGCGGCGCCGCCCGCACGACGGCATCGGAGGAGCGGCGCATCCGCCGCGAGGACCTCGAGGGCACCGCGGAAAGCCGTTCGAGCTCCGGCGGCGGCATGACGCCGAGCCTCGGTTCGGGCGGCGTCGGCGTCGGCGGCAAGTTCTGAAGCCCGCCGAATTCCCGGACGTCACGGGCCGGCCCCGGAAAGGTGGCCGGCCTGATCGGATCGCTTCAGGCGGCCACGCGGCGGCGCCCGCCGTAGTAATCGTCGAGGCGGCCGCCGAAGGCCGGATCGGCGAAGGGGTCGTCCCCGGCCCCGTGGGTCGGCGCACGCGCCAGGGTATCCTTGTCGATATCCACGACGTAGCCGCCGAGCTCGACGCTGTAGCGCAGGGATCGCCACGGCAGCGGATGATAGCTCTCGCCGAGGCCGAGGAACCCGCCGAACGACAGCACGGCGTAGGCGACCTGCCCCGAGACCTTGTCCACCATGAAATTGTGCACCGTGCCGAGGTGCTCGCCCTCGGAATCGTAGACCGCCGTGCCCTCCACCCGATCGGAGGCGATGAGGCGCGGCGTCTCGTCGGTGGCGATGCCCTCCGCCCCGGGATCGAGTTCCAGGGATCCGGAGGGTCGGACGTGGCGCTCGTTGGGCAGGTCTGTCGGCATCGGCTCGCTCCGCGACGGGGTGTCTGAAGCGAAAAACGCGCGAGTGCCCCGGCCCGGTTCCCCGGCCCGGCCTTCCCATGATGTCCGTCAGACGTAGCCGGCGCTGCGCGGGACGTCCGGCTCGCGGCCCGGTTCGGCGGCGATCACGGCTCCGAGCCCCCCGATGAGGGTGATGGCCGCACCAATGGCGAGGGCGAAAACGGACAGGATCATGGGGTGACCCTCCCCCGTGATGGCTTAACGCATCGTTGCCGAGGGTGAATCGGAACGAAAAGCGCACGATGAGGAGAATATTTTTGTCGCGACCTTTCCTGTGCACAACGCGGGTGCCCGTCCCCGCGCCGCCACCGGGCGAACCCGAGCGGCGGGCCGGACAAGCCGACCGACGCTCCTGGCCGAGGCACCGTCCGCCCGAGCGTCGCCGACCCGGTGCCAACGGCGAAAGTCATTCCGGGTCAGCGATTTATCCGCCTTGTCCGCCCGTCCACCGGGGGCCGCCCCGGACGAAAGCCAGGGCCGCGCCGCCCAAGTACAGAGCGCGGACCGACCAAGTTCTCGGACGCAGCGGCATCGCACTGCATCGCCGAGCGGGCATCGAATCCTGTTCATAGGTCACGCTCCCTGTGGACGGTGTCCAAGCACAGGGCGGTTTTCCCTTGGAACGGTCGCGGCACCGCTTAGTTGTTGCAGCTATGCGCTCCGAGGCCTCGTGCCGTGGGCGTACCGGCGCTCGCAGCCGAACCTTCGGAGGATATCCATGGCAAAGACCACGACCAAGAGCCCGGCCAAGGACGCGGCCAAGAGCACCGACAAGAGCGCCGAGGCCGCGGCCGAGAAGCCCGTAAAGGGTAAGAAGGTCGCCGCCCCCAAGGCGGAAGGCGCCAAGCCCAACGCCCTCCAGCAGCCGCTGAAGCCCTCCCCGGAATTGGCCGCCGTCGTCGGCGACGCCTCCCTGCCGCGCGGCGAGGTGGTCAGTAAGGTCTGGGAATACATCAAGAAGCACGAGCTTCAGAACCCTGAGAACAAGCGCGAGATCCTCGCCGACGACAAGCTCAAGAAGGTCTTCGGCAAAGATAAGTGCACGATGTTCGAGATGAACAAGCATCTCGCCGCCCATCTCAAGTCCGCCTGACCCTATGGACCGTCGCGCCGGCCCCACGCTTGGGCCGGCGGACGAGGCCGGCCCGAACCGTCGCGATCTGGCGGGCCTGGCCGCCGGAGGCCTCGCCGCGGCGGGTCTGGCGGCGTCGGGCCGGGCGGCCGCGGGACGGGAAGGGTCACGGCCCCCGCCCTTGCGCGTGGCAATGCTGCTGTTCCCCGGCATGACCGCCCTCGACGTGGTCGGTCCGCAGAACCTCCTGTCCGGTCTTGCCGGGCCGCGCATCCACCTCGTGGCCGAGCATCGCGGCCCGGTCACCAGCGATACCGGCCTCGCCATCGTCGCGACGGCGGATTTCACGAGTTGCCCGCGCGACCTCCACGTCCTGTTCGTGCCCGGTGGCGACGGCACCCCCGGCCAGATGCGGAACGAGACCCTCCTCGCTTTCCTGCGCGACCGGGCCGAACGCGCGGCCTGGGTGACGAGCGTGTGCACCGGCTCGCTGATCCTGGGTGCGGCCGGCCTGCTCACGGGCTACCGGGCGACCTCGCACTGGTGCGTGCGCGACAGCGTCCTACCCCTCTTCGGCGCCATCCCCGTGGAGGCCCGCGTGGTGTTCGACCGCAACCGCTGCACGGCGGCGGGCGTCTCGGCCGGCCTCGACTTCGCCCTGGCCCTGGCCGCCCGCCTGCGCGATCCGGACCATGCCCGCACGAGCCAGCTCGTGGCGGAGTACGCGCCATCGCCGCCCTTCGATGCCGGCACGCCGCACGCTGCTGGCCCGGCCATCACCCGCGCGGCGAACGCGATCCTCGAGGACCTGGCCCGGGGATCGCTCGCCGCCGCCCGGGCGCGGCGGGACTGAGCGTCCCCGGGCGGCGATCTCAGGCGGGAAGGGCGGAACAAGCCCCCGCAACCCACTGGTGTGGCGGGGAATTTGCGTTAACGTCGCCACCATCTCACGAACATCCAGAAGCGAGACGATGCATGGCGGGCGGTTTGGCGGACGACCTCATCCGGACGAAGTCCCTGGAACGCCTGAATTCCGACGCGGAGGGCGGTGAGCACAAGCTCGCCCGCACCCTCGGTCCCTGGAGCCTCATCGCCCTCGGGATCGGCGCGGTGATCGGGGCGGGCCTGTTCTCGCTCACCGGCATCGCGGCGGCCGAGCATGCGGGCCCGGCCGTGGTGATCTCCTTCGCCATCGCCTCCATCGCCTGCGCGTTCGCCGGCATGTGCTACAGCGAGCTCGCCGGCATGATCCCGGTGGCCGGCTCGGCCTACACCTACGCCTACGCCACCATGGGCGAACTCGTGGCCTGGATCATCGGCTGGGACCTCGTCCTCGAATATGCCGTCGGCGCCGCCACCGTGTCGGTGAGCTGGTCGAGCTACGTCACCCGCTTCCTGCGCGACTCCCTCGGGATCAATCTCCCCCCAAGCCTCGTCCACTCGCCGTTCGAGACCTACACGGTCGATGGCGTGACGGCACACGGGCTCGTCAACCTGCCGGCGATCCTCATCATCGTGGCGGCCTCCGCCCTCCTCATGATCGGCATCCGGGAATCGGCCCGGGTCAACGCCGTCGTGGTGATGATCAAACTCGCGGTGGTGGCCGTCGTGGTCGGTGTCGGCCTGTTCTACATCAAGGCGCAGAACTATGTGCCGTTCATCCCCGAGAACACCGGCACCTTCGGTGAGTACGGCTGGAGCGGGATCATGCGCGGCGCCGGCGTGGTGTTCTTCGCCTATGTGGGCTTCGACGCCGTCTCGACGGCGGCGCAGGAGGCGAAGAACCCCCAGCGCAACATGATGATCGGCATCCTGGGCTCGCTCGCCATCTGCACGGTGATCTACATCGCCTTCGCGGGCGTGCTCACCGGCCTGGTCCACTACGACCAGATGAAGGGCGACGCGGCCCCCGTGAACACCGCCATCGCGCAGACGCCGTTCCCGTGGCTGCGCAGCCTCGTGACGCTGGGCGTCATCGCGGGCTTCTCCACGGTGATCCTGGTGCTGCTGCTCGGCCAGAGCCGGGTGTTCTATTCCATGAGCCAGGATCGGCTGCTGCCGGGCTTCTTCTCCAAGATCCACCCGACCTGGAAGACGCCCTACCGCTCGAACCTGTTCTTCATGGTGTTCACCGGCGCGCTCGGCGGTTTCCTGCCCATCTCTCAGCTCGGTCACATGACCAGCATCGGGACCCTGCTGGCCTTCATGCTGGTGTGCGCCGGCGTCATCATCCTGCGCCGGACCCAACCCGACGCGCGGCGCGACTACCGCACCCCCCTGGTGCCCCTGGTGCCGATCCTCGGCATCGTCAGCTGCTTTGCCATGATGGTGTCGCTGGATGGCGAGACCTGGCTGCGTCTCCTGGTCTGGCTCGCCCTCGGCTTCGTGATCTATTTCAGCTGGAGCCGCCGCCACAGCCGCATCGGCCGCGAGGAACCCGGCGCCTGAGGCCCACGAAGACCCGGGCGCGAGACGCCTGCACGGCGTGAGGCGCAGGCACAGGACGGTCGCTTGGACACCCGATGGCCAATCTGAACTACTACCACGAATCCGGTCTCAGCGCGGCCTTCTACGATGTCGTCTCCAACGCCTATCCGTTCCGGGGCGACATCGATTTCTACGCCGCCCTGGCGGGCCCCGCCGGGGCCTCGGTGCTGGAGCTCGGTTGCGGCACTGGCCGCATCGTGATCGCCCTGGCGGAGCGGGGCTACGGCGTCTTCGGTGTCGATCTGGCCCCGGCGATGATCCAGCGCGCGGCGATGAAGTGCGAGCGCCTGCCGCCGGAGGTGGGACGCCGGATCGCCCTGATGCAGGGCGACATGACCCGCGTGGCCCTGGACCGCCGGTTCGATGCCGTGATCATCCCGTTCTACGGTTACGCGCACCTCGCCGATCCCGCGGCACGGGCGCGAGCCCTCGCGGTGGTGGCCGAGCACCTGCGGCCCGGTGGACAGGCGGCGATCCACCTCCCCGCCCCCGCGATGCTGCGCCGGCCCCTCGGCGACGAGGAATTGTCCGGCCCCTACAACGCCGCCGGGGATCAGGTTCGAATCCGTGTCGTCGAGCGGACCTTCGACGAAGCGACCAGCCGCTTCCGTCAGGTGATGGACTACACCCTGATCGATGCCGCCGGGACCGTGACGCGCCAGTCGCGGGAGGACCTCGTCTATCATGCCGCCGGTCGCGACGAGATCGCCGGCAGCGCGGATCGCTGCGGCCTGACCCTGTCCCGGACGCTCGCGGATTTCGACGGCTCGGAGACCGGCCGCGAGATCATCCATGTGTTCACCCGACGGGACTGACATCGCGTTGTCGCGTGATGGCGCAACGGGATGTCTGCCGGGGTCGACGTCCGGGCCTTTGATCGAGCCCGCCGAAGACTATGCATTTGACGTTCACACTCGAACCGATATCGGTGTCGGACCGTTAATTCATTTGATGAGGGAGTAGACGCGCGATGAAGTCTCTTTTGGCAGTGGCGGCCGTCGGCCTGAGCCTGATCGGTGCGGTGGGCGTCGCCTCCGCCCAGCCGTATGGTGGGCGTGACTATGGCTATGGTGGGCGCGACTCCGGCTACGGCGGGCGTGAGTCCGGCTATGGCGACCGCGATTACGGGCGCCGGGGACGCGACGATGACGACGACCGGGGCCGGGGCTCCCGGGGGCGGGACTCGGGATACGGCGGCTTCGACGAGAGCGCCTATATCCGGTGCAACCCCGATGTTCGCCAAGCCCTTCGCAACGGGCAGCTGACCTCGGCCCTGGCGCACTATCAGAAGTTCGGCCGTCGTGAAGGACGGCGCCTCAGCTGCTGAGCCGCGATCTGGATCGATCGCCGACAAGCCCGCCACGGCGCGAGCCGGGCGGGCACGGGCGAGCTGCAAGAGCGGGCCTCCGCCAACCCAGTACCCAACGTGGCCGATCTGAATTGGCGCCGCCCTGGGGATTACCGGGTCAGGGCCGAAATCATCTCATACGGCGCTTCATGCGCTAAACGTGCATGATCGACCTTGGAATTTCTGATCTTACCTGGCTTTGCCTTATTAACCCAAGGCTATAGAATTGTCGATCCGACATTTCAAGACTTTGATTTCCCTCACCGCTCCACACGCTGATCCCGGCATATCTTTCGGTCGTCGACGGATTCGTGCCCGATCCTCTTCATGATACACATGTTGACTCAACCGCGCGAAACCGGGCGGAGCGATTGCCGAATTATCCCGACTTGTATTGCTACTTGTCCAGCGATCATCCTGCGGGATAAGGAAACAATGTGACATGAACATCACGCGCCTAGTCATTCAGCAGTTTAGAGGCTGCTGAAGCTGCCGGGTCGAGCGTGACGGTATTGCCCTGTCCGCGCCCCTTCGCCCATGAAAGCTGCACACGTTGCTCGAAGGCGGCGGCTACGAAAACGGTCTTGGGTCGGGGAAGAATCATGCGCTCGCTGCGGTACAGCCTGTTCGCTTCGGTAGCCTTGCTACCGTGTGTCGCTCAGGCACAGAGCTCGGTTTCCCTGAGCGAGATCAGCGTTGTGGCAACCACCCCGGTCGGCGTCGCGTCCGGAAGCGGGGCCCCCAGCGTCCCGGTGCTCCAGGCTCCGGGCGGGCCGGCCCTGCAGATTCCGGATACCTCGCGCCTGCGCGGCGGTGCGCTGCCCCTCAACAAGATTCCCAGCACCGTCGAGACGGTCACGGCCGCCGACCTGAACTTCGACCGGGCGACCTTCAACGCCGTCGAGACCCTGGCCCGGCGCGTGCCCGGCCTCAACCTCTCGGACAGCCAGGGCAACAACAACCGCGTCGACATCAACTATCGCGGCTTCCAGGCCTCGCCGGTCACGGGCGTGCCGCAGGGCCTCGCCGTCTACCAGAACGGCGTCCGCATCAACGAGGCCTTCGGCGACACGGTCAACCTCGACCTGATCCCGCAGGTCGCCATCAACCGCATCGACGTCGTGACCGGCAATCCGGTCTTCGGCCTCAACGCCCTCGGCGGCGCGATCAACATCCAGATGAAGAACGGCTTCAACTGGCAGGGCACCGAAGTCACCGCGCTCGGCGGCTCGGACGGGCGCATCGCTGGCTCCCTGCAGCACGGCAAGATGATCGGCCCCTGGAGCATCTACTTCGCGGGCGACGGCCTCAACGACCGGGGCTGGCGCTTCCAGAGCCCCAGCACCATCGGCCGCGTCTACGGCGATGTCGGCTACCGGACGCAGGATTCGGAGTTCCACCTCATCGGACAGATGGCGCGGACCTACTTCGGGGCCGCCGCCGCGACGCCGACGGACTTCACCCACGTGGAGCCGCGGGCGATCTTCACCTACCCGCAGACCACCACCACCGAAGTCGGCACCATCCAGCTCACCGGCCGCGTCGACCTCTCGCCGACCTGGGACATCTCCGGCAACGCCTACTTCCGGCGCTTCAGCCAGCGCTACATCGACGGCAACGACAGCGATTTCGAGAATTGCAGCACGCGGTCGAGCTTCCGCGGTCGCCTCTGCTTCGAGGATGACGGCTTCAGCCCCTCGGCCGGCCAGTCGCAGCTCGACTTCCGCAATCAGTTCCTGATGCTGGGCCGGGGTGCCCCGAACGGTATCCCGTTCACGGCGGGCGTGCCCTACGGCACCCTCGACGTCACCAAGACCGAGGCGACGGGCTACGGCGGCACGCTCCAGGCGGCCAACCGCGACCGGGTGTTCGGCTTCAACAACAGCTTCGTGGTCGGCGGCTCCATCGACGTCGCGGATTACGGCTTCAAGTCGTCGAGCACCCTGGGTGTGATCAACCCCGACCTGTCGGTGACGACGAACCCGCTCACCGCCGCCTACGGCACAGTCCCGGGTCTCGGCACCGATTTCCTGCGCACGGCCGCGGCGCTCGGCATCGCGCCGAGTTCGGTCACGGGCTCGAACCTCTACATGGGCCTCTACGCCACGGACACCATCGACATCACCGACGCCCTCTCGCTGACGGCGGGTGCGCGGCTCAACTTCGCCCGCATCTCGAGCCAGGATCAGACGGGCTTTTCGCCGGACGTGACGGGCACACACTACTTCAACAAGATCAACCCGGTGGCGGGCCTGACCTACCGCTTCGCCCCGGGCCTGAACCTCTACGGCGGCTACTCCGAGTCGAACCGCGCGCCGACGCCCCTCGAACTCGCCTGCGCCAACCCGCTCCGCCCCTGCCTGCTGCCGAACTCCCTCGTTGCCGATCCGCCGCTCAAGCAGGTCGAGGGCCAGACCTACGAGGTCGGCTTCCGCGGCGCCCTGCCGAACTTCTACGATGGCGGCTTGGTCAACTACAAGGTCGGGGCCTTCCGCACCGACCTGACCAACGACATCCTGTCGCTCGCCACCCCCGGCAACGCCGCGCGCGGCTACTTCGTCAACGTGCCGGCGACCCGTCGCCAGGGCGTCGAGGTCGGTCTCGAATACGTCGCCGACTGGCTGACCGTCTACGCGAACTACGCCCTGATCGATGCCACGTTCCGCTTCAACGGCACGCTTTCCTCGCCCAACAACCCCCTGTCGGTGGACGGCGCGATCGACGTGGTGCCGGGCAACAAGGTCCCGCTGATCCCCGACCACCAGTTCAAGGTCGGCTTCGATGTCGAGGTTCTGCCGCGCTGGCGCGTCGGCATGGCCATGCAGGCCTTCTCGTCCGCCTATTACCGCGGCGACGAATCCAACCTGAACCGCAAGCTGCCCGCCTACTACGTGCTCAACCTGAACACGAGCTACCGGGTCAACCGGAACCTCGAACTGTTCGGCTACGCCACCAACCTGACGAACAACCGCTACACCACGTTCGGCACGTTCTTCGAACCGGGCCTGGTGGCCAACCGGTACCCGGTCAGCGACGTGCGCACCACGACGCTTGCCCAGCCGCTCTCGATCTACGGCGGCATCCGCTACACCTTCGGCGAGGCCCCTGTGCCCATGCCGGAGCCCATCGTCCGCAAGTACTGATCGGACCGCACCTGATACGGCCTCCGCTTGATCGGAGCGGCGGCTGGATCAGACGAGCCCGTGCGCGACGCCCGAGCGAAACCCAAATCCGCCATCCCGAAGGGATCCATCGGATTTGGCATGAGCCTGTCCCCCGCCGCGAACCGGTGAAGGGTCAGGTCGGAATCAAGAAGGCCGGCCTCGAACGGGGCCGGCCTTCTCGTCGTGTCGAGGGGATCGGATGCGCAAGCCGCGATCGTCGGGGCTCAGCGCGAAAAGATCGGCCGAAGCGGCTCCGCGCCGCCGTCCTTGTAGACCGGTACGATCGCACGCAGCCATCCGCGCGTGTCGACGCCGCCATAGTTGCTCTGTGCCACGTCGCGGGTGACGTAGGCCTGGAGATTCACCGGTCCGAAATCATAGCCGATCAATCCACCGACAGCGACCTGACCCTGGCGCTGGGTGCCGGGTCGGCGCGTCGTCGGCAGGTCCGTGGATGCGAAGGCGACGGGCCCGACTTCCCATTTGCCGAACTTCCTGGTGGCCGTGAGGTCGAGGTTGAGGAAGTCCGGATAGTAGGTCCCGAGCGGCGACACCGTGTCCAGCAGGATGCCGTGCAGCACGTGGGCCGTGAGGTTGAGGCCGTCGCCGTTGTAGGTGGCGGCGAAGCGCTGGTGCAGCACGGCGTTCTGGATCACGATCCGCGTGTCGCTCGGCACGTAGGCGCCGAGCAGGTAGCTGACATGGACGTGCTCGCTCAGGGTCCAGGCCACTTGGCCCGCGAGGAGGGTCTGGCCGATGCCGCTCTGATAGGGCGCACCCCGGCTGCTCGTTGCCGCGATCGGCTGGAGCACGACGAATTGCAGGCGCCCGCCCGCCAGGGTCCACGGCGTCGCCCAGATGAAGCTCGGCAGGTTGATGTTGAGTTCGGTGCCGCGCGGCTCGGTGCTGCGGATGCCGAAGCTCGATGTGTTGACGAAGTAGAGGCCCACCGCGAACGGCGCGCCGGCGGGCAGGCCGACGGTCTGGCCCGGCTGCGCGGCCGACCCCGCCTGAGCCGTCCCGCCCGCCAGGGCAGCGACCATCGCAAGCGATCCCATCAAACCGCCCTTGAAGCCCGTCATCCGTCCCACCCTTGTCCCGACCCTAGGCCTCGTCTGCATGCCGCCGACGCGACGTCAGGTCGAGGCATCCCGCGCGCCGTCTTCGCTCGGGCAGGGACTCCCTCCGTCGTCGTGGCCGCGGCGCAACACGACCCCAGCCGGGATGACGTTCAGGGATACTTGGCCCAGAATCCGGGACATCTGGCTCAAAAGGAAAAGCCTCGACCGGGTTTCCGGGCGAGGCTCGAAGCACTCCAGACGTTTTATGAAATCGCGATGGAGCCAGCGATTTAAATGGTGGGTGCACAAGGGTTCGAACCTTGGACCCGCTGATTAAGAGATGGCTGGAAAATCAGCATTTTCAGAGGGTGTTTCGACAAATCGCATCATTTGCCTTCGTTGATCTAGAAGCCTTTTTCACCTCTGTCGAAATGCGCTTGGCTAGTTGCGACACCTGAGCCGTAGCCCCCGGCCCGGCGCCCGTCTATCCCGTCCGGCCACCAGACACCGGACCCCATGTCAGCCGCACCCAAGATCGTCCCCGCCGCCCCGCAGGCTTGGCGCCAGGGCTTCCTGAACCTTCGGCCGAGCGTCGTGCCGTGCCTGGGCCTGGGCCTGGGCTTGACCCAACAAGCTGGGCAGGTATTCATGAGAAGTGCGTCGACTTCCTGGACCGTTGGGCGGATCGCGTTCGTGAACACCGCCCACTACCGCGATACCCCGGGCCGGCCGACGGGCGCGGTCCCGATCTGGCTGTTCGGGCGGTGAAACAAGCCAGCGCGCAACCATTGGCTGACTACAGACTTTAGCTCGCTCGCGGGCAGATGATCTGCCCGTCAGCGAACGTGCAAGGCAGCCCCTAACGGTCCTATGATCAGGGTCATGCAGCAGATCTGGGTTCCCCGATCTGGGCGGCTACGGTTTTCGCCCTTCCTCTGCGGAATCGCTGCTGCCCTTGCTGAGCTATGTCCGCTGCCTCTCACCGATCCGCTGCCGGATCGTATTGTGGTGGCGCTACAGGCCCTGTCATAGATGTAACGCGGCCCGTCGCTTTTCACCCATGCGGGCTCGCCTTCAAGAACAGCAGATCAACGTAACTGGCCGGCCGGGCTGCGCGCGAGAACCGCGCTCCGGACTCGTACTGCACCTTCTCGATCCCGTTCCGTGCTACGTTGATCAGGATGAAGGCTTCTCCTCTGGGACAACAGCTACTGCCGCGTTATGAAGGCGTGGCAGGCCAAGAGCGCATTTGGCTGTGCAGGTAGAATCTGTAGTCTCTGTGCAAGGTCCAGTCGAAAATGCCGAACACGTTTGGCCTCAACCGCACCCTCGGTGGGGCCGTCGGCGCCATCGCTTTGGTCGCAACTTTAAGTAGCGGCCTCGTCCTGACAGCCTTCAACCAGGTGCATGATGCAACCGAGGCTCGACGCCAAGTCACGTTGGTTTTGCGCGATCTCGATGCCTTCCGAGCTGCAATGCTTAACCAAGAGACCGGGCTGCGAGGCTACCTGCTCACCGGACGAGAAACGAGTCTTGAGCCTTATCGCGCAGGCCGTCCTGCCCTGGACCAGACGATCGACCGTCTCGCTGCCCGGATTGGCGCAAGCGCTGTGCCCTCGCCCCTGCTGAACGACGCCGTGACAGCCGCGCGCACTTGGCAGGTGGACATAGGAGAGGCTGCTATTCGTATGGCCGCCGATCCCACTACGAGAGCGACCGCTGTAAAAATTGAGGCCGACGGCTCCGGCAAGCGGCTATTCGATACCCTTCGCGATAAGCTCGCGGCCATTGAGGCTTTGGAGGAGAAGGAACGCGTCCGGCAGAACATGCTCCTAGCCGCGGCAGAACGAAACGCATGGCTCGTGCTCTGGGGCAGTGCCCTGTTCACACTCCTGATCTGCCTCGGCATCGGCGTTGCCATCCATCGCCTGATCGTCCGCCCGCTCGGTGCTGTGACGCGTTTTGCCGAACGGGTTGGATCCGGGGATCTGACCGATCGAGTCGCCATGCAGCGACACGACGAACTTGGGCGTCTGGGTCGTACTCTGAACGGCATGGTCGCTGGGCTGGCCGACCTGGCGCAGACCAACCGTACTGCGACTTCCGATTTGAACGCCGCAGCGGCCGAGATCAGCGCCTCAGCGCAGGAGCAGGCGGCCTCCGTCGAGGAACAATTCGCCGCCGTGCAGGAAACGGCTGCGACCATGGACGAGATCACTCAGACGGGCACGCAAATCAGCAAGCGGGCTGGCGATGTCATCGCCACTGCGCAAAACACAGCTCAGACCTCGCGTCAGGGCCTGCGGGCGGTGGCCGACACCGCCAGGGCCATGGAGGCGATTCGCGAGCAGGCGGAGGCGGTTGCCGGTAACATCGTGGCGGTTTCCGAGAAGACCCAGGCCATCGGCGACATCATCACCACCGTCAACGACATCGCGGAGCGCACCCACCTGCTGGCGCTCAACGCCGCCATCGAGGCGGCCGCCGCCGGCGAGAGCGGCCGGAGCTTCGCCGTCGTGGCCTCGGAGATGAAGCTGCTGGCCGATCAGGCCAAGGCGGCGACGGGGCAGGTCCGCACGATCCTCGGCGAGATCCAGCGCGGCATCAACACGTCGGTGATGCTCACAGAAGAGGCGGTCAAGCGCGCCGCCGCCGGCAAGGCCCGCTCGGACACCACCCAGCGGACCATTGAGGAGATCACCGCCAAGGTCGAGGAGAGCGTCCAGACCTTCCAGCAGATCGTCGCCTCGACGAACCAGCAGCAGCTCGGCATTGAGCAGGTGATGGGGGCTCTCCAAAACATCCGGCAGGCGAGCCAGCAAACGGCGGCTGGCACCCGCGAGGTCGAGGCCGCATCCACCAATCTGACAGAGCTCGCCCAGGCTTTGATGAAACTCACCGAGCGATACCAACTGGTGGGGGAAGCAATACCGGCATGAGCACGACGATCGCCGGGCGGTTCGGCGAGGTGCCGGAGGTCGCCGCGTACAGCCTGTAAGGTGGGTAGGCACTTCCTGATAACGGCAGGCCGGCCATGCCCTATCGAACCGACTATGACCCGCTGCCCCAATCGCAATGTCGAGCCAAGTTGCGAACCGGCTTAAGCGTGAGATAGGCGTCCCATCCTGCCAGACCTTGATCGTTTCGGGCGGCGGGGGCGTTACGCATGCGCTGTCAGCACGTCGATCAGTTGAGTGATGTAGCGCGTCGCAAGCTTAATTAATTAATCGCCCTTTCGGGCAAGCCCGCTGCGCGATGGGATCAAAGCATTGAGGTGCCCCGCCGCTACGTTGCGGCGGGGCTTAGTCACTCAATCAGTTCCCCCACATCCGGCGATGCTGGAACTGACGACCGCTCATGCGGCGATTCATCCGACGCGAGGACATCCGCGGACGCATCATACGTCGGTCGATGCGGACCTGAGTGACGGGCTCTGTCAAAGTCGCAAGTGCTGGCATCGGGCCAACCACCGCAGCTGAAACCGAGCTTGCGAATGCGATGGCTCCCAATGCCATCAGGCTTGCAGTGGCGATCAGCGATCTGCGCATAATGGTACCTTTCGTGCTGCCATCACGCCGCAGAAATCTGCCGCCACATGGTTGAAGCAGACTTCAACGTTCTGAACGGTGTTTCGGCTCGCGATTAATTGAATTTGCAGGAAATGCCCACCGCCGTGCGAGCTGCGAGAAACCAGGGTTTCTATTGCGAATAAATCGAACCGCGACCTATAGCTGCCTTGAGCGTTGCCACCGCGCGGTCCCTCAAGTGATCCGTCCCTAGGAGTCCAAGATGGGCATTTTCCAGAACCTCATCCAGAGTGTCACGGCCTACGTCGGCGATAAGACGCTGATGCATGCTGCAGTGTCGGCCGCGGCGAACGTCATCGTCGCCGACAGCGAGGTCGATGAGGAGGAGGTAGAGGTCGCCTTGGCGGCCATGAAAGCCAATCCCATCATCGAGAAGGGCTACGATACCCTGATGCTGGAGGCCGAGCTGTTCGACGGCATCGCACGCGCGCGGACTCGCGTCGGCCGCGTTGACAATCTGAGCCGCGTGGCCGCCATCGCCGACCGGTCCATCGACCAGCGGAACAGCGTGTTCCTCATCGCGTCTGATGCCGCCGACTACGAGGGAATCAGTGAGGTCGAGCATAGAGCCTTGAACGAGATCGCGACCGCCTTGTCTGTCGACAAGGACGCCCTGCTCCGGCTCGCTCACGTCAAGCCGACCCTCGCCCCATAATCCGCAGGCAAGGCTATCGCGCCGGGAGGCGTATCGAGATGAGCGAAAGCCCGATAACGGTTGCAATCATCCCCGACCCAACCAGCCGCCTCGCTGAGGTCTCTCGGCTCGCGACGCTCCTCGCAGATCGAGTGCTGGACGCTCAGATCATGAAGCGCCCAGTTCGAGATGATGACATCCGCTCGCTGCTCGACGCCGGCCTGCTGCTGAAGGAGCACGGCAAGGAACTGCCGTCTCTCCTTGGGCAGATTATGCTGGCAGCCGAAGGGCCCGAGCCAGAGGCTGCTGCAGAGCCCGGACGGCTGGCTCGCGCGCTCCGGCCGTTCCAGTGAACGAAGGGCTGAGAATGCTTGATATGCCGCGGGATCACGTTTCATTTTGGTGCAGTTGATCCTGCACATTTGAATGCGGAGGCACCGCCATGGCCCAAACCCAGCATTCCCATCCGGACCCCATCGAGGAAGGTGCCCAGGCCCGAATCCATGGTCGGCCGAAAGATTCTTGCCCCTACCCTCGCGATAGTGAGAAACGCGCGTCATGGATGGAGGGGTACGATGGAACGCCCCGCAATGATGGCCCAGATCCCCGATTGGGGTGAGCGGAACGCGCCAGGAAATAGAAGCATCGCCGCTATCGCTATGAAGTTTAGCCTTCGTCAGTCCGGCTGATTATTCTTGCTATGATCGACTTTTATTTTTGTAATTGAACTGTTATCTCGATCGTTTTTCAAAAAAGCCGCACAAAATATGCTCATAAGCCAGCTAATTTCAAGAACGCCGGATAAGTAAATTGTTCTTAGCAATACATCTGTCGCATCAAGATGGTTGATGGCTCCAGAAATGCCAATAGCTAGAGCTATGGTCATCACAATAGGCAGCAGAAGCCACCATGACAGGAACGTGCCACTGACTGCGCCCAGCACCGCAACAACAAAATAGGACATCGGTCCGCAGCCTTTCACAATCCTGTGATTGGGTCGTGGGCTGTTTAGAGTAGGCTTTCGTTAAAATATATCTCCGAATAAATCACATAAGCATCAAATTGTCGCACCAATGGTCTTTCTCGAAATAATAGCTCACCACCGCGAGACGTTGGTTACTAGACCATAATGCCCACGGCAAAGTACGCTATCAGGCTGACTATGACAGCTAGTATTAATCCGACAAAGCATAAATAAAAAAAGTTTTTCATGGGTGCGATTTGATTATTGGGGTACTTCCGTTTTGTGTCGGCTCTGCCTTCCGGTTGCGTACAAAGCAAGCGACGAATGCGGTTCATGATTCGAGCGATTTCCGAATTTGCCAAAGGTGGCGGGCTCATATTTGATATCAGAGTTCGCCATGCTTATGACTTGTGGAAAGTACGCAGACCCCTCTCGATCCTCAGCTTCATCTCCTGGCCCAGGTTCGAATGCCCACGGAGGCGGTAGGTACGTTCACGGAACCAAATTGGTTTCCGGCGGCACTCGTTTTTCTGCCCCCCCTATCTGAAGGATCACCCATGCCCCCTGGCAAGATTGGAAGTCGGGACCGTGCTGAAACCAGGGCTGCCAAAGAGTCAGAGCGAGCGGATATGGCCGAGCAGGTTTGGAGCGAGGTCGAAGTTCAGAAGGCCATCACCGACGAGAAGACCGCGCGGTTGAAGACACAGCGGCTCGCACGAGATGTCGAGGAGGCTGCTGCCGCGAAGAATTCGAAGCCGACAACCGAGTGATAGCGGCCATGCGCTACACCCTCCATCAGCTCGCACCTGGCAGCTACGATCTCGCGCATGATGGAGAGATCATCGGCGGCGTCGTTCGCAACGTCACTCCCTCGGGCTGGCCTTAGAGCTGGATTGCCGAGCTGTTCGAAGAGATCCTGCCAGACCGAAGGCCCACGCCCTTCAGCGAGGTTGAGCACTCCTTCAAGTCGCTTGAGGCTGTGATAGCTTGGCTCGGTAACGCGGCGATCGCCGTTGAGACGAGCGAAATCTAACTGCCTGTTGCGCGTAGCCTCGCGTTCGCCAAGCAGCTGAGCGGGCGTCGCGTGCGTGTCTTACCCTTCTGGGCGAAATGGAGTGTCGTACCCACTCAGAGCCGACGCGCTGAGTTCCGAGCATCGTCATCCGCCGCTATGACGCCAGCCAGCACGCGCGCTGGCGTCGTATAGACGATCCGCATTCCTTTCGGGACCGGTCCGCATCCGATGCAAACGGCATAATCCCAGCGACGCCAGATCCGGGTGTTGCGCTCATCGACCGCTAGCTGCCTAGCCTGAGCGATCTCAATGAGTCTTTTGATTTCGGCTGCCTTCTCGTCACTTGTCAGATCCGATAGTCGAGAAGTGGGCAGTCGCGGCTGAGGTTTTCCCTGGCTTAAGGCTGGCGTTGCGAGACTGACCGATGCAGCGAAAACTAAACAAATGACGCGCATTTGAAATCCTCAAGGGACAATCTGTAGTTTCTCTGGATTAATACGCGATTATAATGAAAAAAGTTGCGCAGTGCAGCCGAAGATAGTCGATTAAAAATTTGTATTTCATGCCGACGCAACAAAAGACCCGCCTCGGATTGCTCCGGGCGGGTGAAGGTCGGGTCCTAGGAGGGACAAGAAGCGCAGATAGGGGGTCACCCCGTCGCTCGAAATAGATTCTACCCGCTTTTATTGCTAACATGTCGTCATATGACGGTATTATCTGATCATGCCCAAATTAAACAACCGGCCCCAAATAGCAGGAATGGAGCCAGTGCGAACGAGATGATTTCTACAACTGGCCAGTCAACACTCATTGGTAAAATCTTTGATTTCGGGAGACGCATCGCATGTCCTCCTCCCAATTAAGGGCTGCCGTAAGGGAATGCTCGGCTAGAAAAAATTAGGCCCTCGACTATCGAGACCTTTTGCATGAGTTCGATTTTTCAAAACCATCATATGATGGCCGCCGCATAAATTTATTGTCGACGTGACGTGGTCAAATATTAGGACTAAGCTGCTCCAGCGAAAAACTGAATGCCGGTTGCATCCAATGTTCCGCGGGCGAAAAATGATGTTCAGCTGCAACGGCATCGTCATGCTGAAAGCGTGCGTTAGAGACGAGCGGCGGCGTCGTATCGGCACGGGCTTTTAGCCATAACAGGATCCCCAATGGCCCAGGACAAGAGCGGCAGCCAGGATCGCGCTGACACCCGCGCTGCCAAGGCGGCCGAGAGGGCCGATACCGCAGGACAAGTCTGGGAAGAGGTAAGGGTGCGAGAGACGGCACGCGACGACCAAATCGTTCGCCTGAAGGCTGAGCGACTGGCGCGGGATGCCAACGATGTGGCGGCGAAGGATGTCGCCGCCCAGCCGGTGAAATCTTAGCCGGCCAAGGGCTGACGACAGCGCTTCCCAACCGGAAGTGGTCACTTCCCGCCGCGCTCAGTCGAATCGTCGATCAGGTCGGTGATGACGGCGGCGATGCCGAGGATGGGGCATCCGGCCCTGCTTGGCCGCTGAAGCCAGTTCATGGGCGAAAGAGCGAGGCTGGTTCTCTCTGCATTCATCAGAATGGCAAAGGGGCTGGGGTGCGGCCGTACAAGACGCTAGCGACCAGCGCCTTCGATCGCGTCGTTCGGTACATCCTTCGGCCAATACCCCTGGCCAGGTACGTTCAGGAATTCATCGCGGAAGCGCCACATGATCGTGCCAATATTCTTGGCCTTGTCGCTGCCAGCGAGTGGGATTCCTGCCGCATCAAACGCGTCGACTAATTCACCGCGGGTCATGGGTTTCCCTCGCGACACGATCTCATCGCGGGCAAGCTTGGCGAGGCGTGCTGGCGCGATGATGTTTCGCTCTCGACGCTTAGGCGTGCTCGGCGTTTCAACCGCGGTATCCTGAGGAGTGGCACCTCGATTAGCGCTGATTCTCATCAGGTTTTCGTATGCCCGGAGATACTCTTCCACGGCCTTGAGTTCGACAAGGAGCTCCCCCTTGCGCTTGAGCTGGTTCTTATAGGTCGCGTCGTCCATGGCGCGGCCTCCAACGTGGAAATTCACGACCCCGATGCCCCACTCTAGCGTGATGCCTGTGGAAGCGTAACACAAACCACTCGAAATGGTTAATGGAATCCACTCCTGGGGTTGCAATCCAGGTGGGACGACTCTAATTGATGCCCATGCGCAAACGCCCCGCCTGTGAAGGCAGGGCGCGCACGGTGAACCACAAGGTTCACTGCAACCGATCGGGGGCCGTCGCCGGCCCTCGGATGTTCGCTTGGGGAAGGGAATATCTAGGTCCGCGGCGGCTCTCGGTCAACCATGGAATGTAAGGATTTCACCATGGCTGATACCCCCAAGCCGCCCGCTGAGGGCCAGCAATTCATCTTCCGTCCGTTCATCACACTTCCTAACGGGACTGTGCTCTGGGCCCGGAACTATGGAAAGCGGGCCTTCCGGATCCCGGTCGGACCGGTTAGCGAGCGCTAAACGGAACTAGGAAAAGGTCGGTCCGAACCCGGCCTTCTTCCTATTGAGGCAATCTCGACAACCGCACCCCAGCATCTATCCTACCCCGCGGCAGAGGCATTCCAGCTTCGCCGAAGGGGCACCATGGCTGACGATCAGACCCACCTCGAGCATCTGGCTACCCTCCGCAGCGCGCTCGTTGCGAAGCGCAGAGAGGTGGCCATTGAGTGCACTCAGTTCCGCAAAAACTCGGCGGGGCAGCACTTCAAGCCATCCGATGGGTCAGGTTTCGGGGAGAGGCTCTTGGAGCTTCAGGAGCAGATCCACGCCGTCGATGATGCGATTGAGGATGAGATACGCCTAGCAGCGGAGGCTGAGCGGTCGCAGGCCGATGCGGCGCCTCCGTACACGCCTCCTTTAACGAGCCAGAGTGGGCGGAGCATCGCTTGAGGCCTTCGCAGCTAGCACGCTCGGGCACGCGGTGCTGGCTTCGACAAGCGTTCTTCGGCGCCTAGGAGCCTCGCTCCTCCTCCGCCACTGCCTCCACGGCCGCGATCGCATTCTCTAGGTCCGCGATCTGCCGAAGCATGCCGTCCGGTGGCAGTATGTTAGATTGCGCCGCCTGCATAATGAGGTCGCGCTGGCGCGCCTTCAGGCGGTCAAGCAGAGCGTTGAGGTTTGGCATATCAGCGATGTAGCGCTTGCCTCAATCTCGACAACCGCACCCCGGCGGCTATCTTGCCGGGATGCGCCCTGCCCTGATCGCCCTCGCCATTGTCGTCCTAGCCGCTCCGGTGGAGGCCGCTGAGCGTTTGCCGACCTTCCCCAAGCGGACGCCCTACGAGGACGCCCGGGCGAGCCTCAAGGGACTGGGCTGGGAGCCGATCCGCCTTGAAGGCGCCGCGACCTGCGAGCAGGAAGATGAGCGCTGCACCGGCCGTCCCGAGATGTTCTTCTGCTCAGGGACCGGCCTCGCGCGGTGCGTCTTCACATGGCGGCGTCGAGACCAGCTCGTAGAAGTCGGCACCTTTGGCGAGACCTCGCCGATGGTGGACTCGGTCCGCTGCCGCGCGGGCTGTTAGTTCTCCTTGCTCGCTTCAGCCATCGTAGCCCCGCGATTGAGCTTCACGTCGCGGAACAGGTTGCCGCTCGCCGAGGTGCTGACCTTCGTGTCGGGCCCGGGCTTGTTCACAATGACCGACACGTCGCCGCGAACGTTCGTCCCGCCGCCGTTGAGCATCGCCGATCGGGACGCCTTCGCCATCAGGCTCTTGCCGCCGTCGCCCTCGAAGTCGATGCGCTGCTTATCAGCGGCGGCCTGCCGGCGCTTGTATGCTTCCGCGAAGCTCTCGGCGCCCTGCACGGCCTCGCCTTGCTCGAATGACCGCATGGCACGCTGACGTGCGGCGAAGCCTTCGCCGTCAGCCCTCTCGCGCTGCGCCGGGGCAGGACGGTCCTGGGGTACGGTTGAGGCGCCGCGGGGCACGCGCTGCATCAGCTCGACGGCGCGCCGGTTCTTGTCTCCGACGAGCGAGGCCCATTCGTTCTTGAGGCCGGTCGGATCCGCGCCGCGCGCGCGCGCCAGCTCGGCGCCGATGCGATCCTGTAGCTTCTCGTCATACAGGTCGTCGCCGTTGAGGCCGAGCTTTCGACGCATCCGGCGAAGGGTAGTCCGGACAACCTGATACCGGCCGATGGCGCTGGAATTGAAGCCGTTCTGCGGATGGTTCAGCATGCCGGTCTGGAGCGTGTCGATCTCGTCCAGCGTCTTGCCGGTCAAGTTCTGCTCCTTGCCACCCGGCAGGAATTTCCCAAGCGCCAGGGATGTATCGTAGCCGCCGCCGGGCCGGTTGGCCGTACCCTCGGATCGCGCGATGTGGTCCAGCACGTCCTTGTAGTCGCCAGGGTTTGCGCCCTGCAAAGGCCCGATTTCTGCCGACGGCTCGCCGCGCAAGGCCCGGCCCACCCTATCCGCCGGCCCACCGCGGCTGATCCCGAGGGGCGGCATGCCGGACAGGACATTGAACTTGCCGCCGCCGAAATTGCGGTTCGGGAAGGGGCCGGATTGCACGACGCCTCGGGTATCGTCTGGGCGGCCTGAAAAACGGCGCGGTAGGTCGCCGGGCAGACCGCCTCCGCCCCACCGTTCTTGCCGCTCGCGCCCGACCTCACCAAGGGCCCGCCCGACACCGCGCATTGCTCTAGGCACATCGCTCTGGATGCCCCGGTTTTCACGGTAGGCCCGGAACCGATCCATGACTTGGGGGTCGCCCTGGGCATCCAAGCCTCGACCGCCACCCTGGATGGCTGCCATGCTGTTACCGACACGAGCCATGGCGCCCATGCCGCCAAAGGACGCCTTCTGGATCAGGCCGCCAAGCGGAGCGGCCGCATCGAACGACTGCTGCTGCACCGTGGCCTCGCCCGGCTTCTTGTCCGGCAGGGCCTCGCGCAGGCGCCGCATCTCGTCGATGAGCTTGCCCTGCTCCCGACGGTGGGCCTCCGCTTCGCGCTGAGCCTTGGCTGCATCCTCGGGTTTCCCTCCGGTGATGATGCCGAGCATCGTTTCGGTCTGCGCGTCCGTCGGCTTCGACGGCTGGGCGTTGCTGCGCTTGCCGACGCTGGCATCCGTGGCGCGGTCAATCTCGGCTAGTTTCTTGCCGGCCTCGGTGAAGTCGAGGTTCTTCAGATCCTTCAAAACACCGATGGAGAGAGCCACCGCACGGATCGCTCGTGCCGTGTCGTTGGCCGCGGCGCCGATCTCCTTGAATACGCTTGAGACCGCATCGCCGTTGCCCTTCGCGCCGAACTCGGCCATGAGGTCGCGGATCTGCTTGAAGGCCCCGCCGAGCTCGGTTTTGACCTCGCCGAAGCCCTCACGAAGATGGGCGAACGCGCCGTTCCAGTCGATGGATTCGATGTAGGCAACGGCATCACGGATGGTCTGGACAATGGCAGGGGTGGTGCCCTTACGCTCGTCGTCTAAGAAGCTCTTCATGGTGACCGCGACCTTCGCCAGCGGGCCCTCAAGCTCCATTGCGATCGCGGTGCCGATCTTCCTCATTGTGGCGGCGAGACCGCTCATCGCCTTGTCGTAATTTTCTGCGCTCTGGACCATCTCCGGGGTGAGCGGACCGGCTTCTTTGCCGGCCTTGGCCAGCTGCTCGTCAATGGTGCCGCGGTGCTTCTCAGCGAGGCGCGCGGCGTCGCCCATGCGCAGCACCTGCTCGGCGTAGACGCGCCGGCCGGCCGGGTCCTCGATCCCTTCCAGGCCCTTCAGGGCTTTGGACAGGGCCTCGCCGTTGTCCTTCGACCGCATCAGGTCATCGGCCAACCGATTGAAGTAGGCGCGCCCCTCGGTGGTCTTCCCCTGCGTGCGCAGGAATTCCATGATCGGACCGATGCCGGCCCGGGCCTGCCGCATGCTCTCGGCAAACGCCTGGATACCCGAGGCCGACGATCCGGCGTCCACCCCGACCTTGCCGAGGATCGACTGCACGTCGCGCAGCTGCTGGGCGGCGATGCCGGTATCCCGGCCGAGCTGGCCGAGGCCGGAGGCGTTCGTGGTGAAGTTGCGAACGGCGGCCTGAATGCCGGCCAGGGCAGCCGTCACGCCAAGCCCGGTCACGCCGATGGTGGCGAGCGCCGGGTTGAGCACCGTGGTGGCCGTCTGGGCGGCCGACTTCGCCGCGCCCTCGACCTTGTTCAGGCCGTCGGACAGCACCTTGGTATGGGCGCCGCCGTCCTTCGACATGCCCTGAAGCATGTTGCGGAGGTTGCGAAGTGGAGACGAAAATTTGTCTACAACTTCGGCCACCATTCTGAGGGAATCGGCTTCAGACATTTACGTCACCCCTCTCCAGTTCGGTATCCCGCATCGCGCGCTCGAGGCGTGGGCTACGGCCGCCCAGCTAGGCGCACCGCTTCCTCGAAGGCCGTCACGTCATCGATAGCCTCGTGCAGGGTGTCCGGCGCAATCTTGCGCTCGCCCCCATTGCCGACGCCGCCGGCATCGCCCGGGTCGATTGGGGGCTTCCAGACCGCCTTGTCGATCTCGGTAGGCGTCGGGTCGGGCGCGGGCTCGGTCTTCTTTGGTTCGGTCGCCATGATAATTTTTCCTCAGCGGTGAGACGAGCCGCAGCGGCTTGATCCACCACTGCGGCTCTCTGTGTTCCCGCCGGCTTGGGAAGCGGGATCGGTCTTGCTGGCCTTTGGGTCGTCCGCCCCCCATGGCGATGGATCGAGCTTCAGACAGGCCGGCTTGTCGCTATTGGGCTGACCGGTTCGCCCTCAACGGCGCGGTGGAGGCCCTTTCGGGTTAGCCGCGCAATTCCATGTCGCCTCAGGTGACCCGACGCTCCCAGGCGCGCACGTCGCGTTCGACCTCGGCACGGATTGCTGCGCGTCGTTCGTGCTCCGCCGTCGCGTCCTCAGCGATCAGGCGCTCCTGTTCGGCGATGTGCGCACGGGCCTTCGCCTGTCGGGTGTCACGCAACGCAATGGCGCGGCCCGCCTCGGCCTCCCGGCGCGCCGCACCCTCGGCCAGCGTGGCGTCCATCTCCGCATCAATCTCGGCCCGGATACGGGTGCGCTCCCGTTCCGCGGTGATCGGCGCGAGATCCTGAAACGCTCGCAGGGACTTGTTCGAAATCATGGTCCATCTCGCTTCTAGGTACGGGGGCGACCCCAAAACGGCGCCGCATAGATGTAGCCGTCGGGCGTGAGGCCGGGCAGGTTGAGGTAATCGACCACCGACTTGTGCGGCTCGGCCGGGACTGCGGGAGCGTCCCGCGGAACGACCTCCGTGCGCCGTTCCCACCGTCCCTGGTTGGCGTGCATCTCGGGAGCATCGAAACGACCAGCGCGCTCGCCTGTCGCTTTATTCACGAAGTAGACGCGCTCTTCAGTGAGATCTGGGCTGCCGGCATAGTGCCGCCCGTTGAACGCCGGCTCAGCCATGAGGCTGATCGGCTCGACGCCCTCTGGAAGCTCATCGTTCGCCTTCGCTGCCTTGTCGCGAAGATCTACCGCCGCTCTCACGATCTCAGCGAGGGCACGCGCGGCCGGCAGGTATTCCGTGGCGATCATGGTACGGGCCTGCGCCATGGCGCTCGTGCCGGCGTCATAGATCGCCTGGCGCCGGGCCTGCTCCGTTGCCCACTCGGCGGCCTGAACTGCCAAGGTCAGCCGGGCGTGCGCACTCTCAGCCACGTCGATCCGGCGCTTCGCGTTCTCGATGGCGCGATCATGCTCTTCGAGGGTATTCACATCGCCGCCGTCCACCACTTCGGAACGCCGCTCCTCGAGATCATGGCGCACGCGAACAGCATCTGCTCGCTCGCTCTCGGCTTTCGCCAGATCGCGGCGAAGTTCCTCGACCGCCTCACCGGCATCGGTAGCCTTTACCTTCTGGTGCTTGGGTGTCCTAAGCAGCATCGCAGTATGTGCCCCTATTTCTAAAGGCTATTCGAGCGATTTAAAACCGCACGTGCAAGCACGCATTTCCCGCAAAAACCGCATTGCGCAAGTTTACTGCGGAATTATCCGATTTTTGCCGCAAGCCTTCGAATGCATACGCGCCAACGTGAGCCGTATTGCTTGCCGATTCCATCGGCGACACACCAACGACGAATGGTGTCATCGTCTCGGCCCGCGCGTTCCGCCGCTTCTCGAACCGACATGAGACTTGGGTGCCCGGGATTTTCCGGCCATGCCATGTCGTCGCCGCGCGCTCCATCGGGAAGCCGCTCGCAACTCGCGAGATATAGGCGCAGGCGCTCATGCGCGTCGGCAAGATCTGCCATGAGGGCAACGAGCGTTGGGTCGGATAAGCGCGAAGCGCTGAGGTCGCTCATGAGCCTGACCTGAGTCGTTGAACAGAATCGGCGGGGCGCCTGACCCATCCTTCTTCCCCACCCGGCTCACAGTAGATCTTCCCGTCATTGGGGCTGTGAAACCCTGGCTCATGACCGTGAACACGTTCTTCGGCGTAGGCTTTCGGGCGGGTGAGCCCCTGGTGCTCCTCCCGCAAGTTGATGGGCTCAATGGGTTCGGGGGGCTGGTTGCGGCTCATGCCTGCCCCCGGGTGTGGGCGTGAAGGTAGGCCTCGCAGGCGTCTTCATCGAAGGACTTGCCGTGCGCTGCGGCGAGTGCCCCGAAATCGACCTCCATGCCAGCGGCACAGAACGTCTCGACCAGGTCGACGGGCTGGATCTTGGCGCTAGCCAGATGGGCCTCAGCTGCGTCGCCGAGGCGAGTGGTGACGGTTTGCTCCAGGACGTAGGCCGTCTCGATAGATGCCCCTGCCTCCATCGCGGCATCGACGGCGATGGTGCCGACCTGCGCGATGAGGTGGCCCACCGCCCGGATCACCGCGGCCTGCTCGGCAGTGTCGAGCTCCATCACGGTGCCGTGGGCGACGACTTCCCTTGGCTTGGCGCAGTAGCGGTCACGCCAAGCTGTTACCGCCCCAAGGTCGAATTTCCATTCTTTTCCTTTACTTCCGCGCCGGACGAAGGGGCACCCCCTCTGGATCCACACGTCGAAGGTAGGAAGGCTTACACCACAATAACTTGCGGCCTGTTTGCGATTGACGATCTGAGCCATCTTTGAGCTCCGGGCATAAACATAAAAAGGGAATTTCAAAGTTGGTAGCTGGTGACCTACTGCACTCGCGCTGACCCTCAGGGTCGGCGGGGCCTACCAAGGACCCTGGGACTGCAGGGGAGGTAGCTATCCGCTGTATCGGGGCTCTATCCACTGAGTGGCATGCCGCCCCGCGATCGTGTCGCGCCCTTGTGTTCGATCGCATTGGCTCGTGGTGCGTTGCACATCCCCACCAGGCACGACCCAACAGGATCCATGACCCTTCGCCCGTTTACCAATGCCAGCCGACCGACAACCCGGCTCCGCGATACCGATACCGATCGCACTGGATCCGACAGGCCAGAGGCAGAGCTGGAGCACGACGCCGAGGGCAAAGGCGTTCAGTTCATCACGACGATGCTGCTCGGCCTGACGGTCATCGGAGCCGTGGGGATGCTCGCCTTCAACTGGACGATGACCTGACGGCAACTCTCCTTCAGCCATAGGTGGATGGTGTGGGACCGCGATCGAGTCGCACCCCACGCCCCGATATCTGCCGCGCGCCGGACGTTGCCCCTGCTGATCACACAGGAGATATCCGTGACCGTCAGCACCTACCCCGCCGCCGATGCAGGCCGGCCGACGAACAATGTCGTCAACGCCAGCGCCAATCGCGCAGGCGCCGAGAGCACCTCGATGAAATCCGAGCACCGGGTCGGGAACACCGTCGACAAGGTCGATCAGGTCAGCAGCGTCACGCTGCTCGGCATCGCCATCGTCGGTGCGGTGGCAATGCTCGCCCTCCATTGGCTGGTGGGCTGAGCTGGCCGCCTCGCCGAAGCGCCTCAGTTTTTCGAGCGCGTACCCTTCCCGATCAGGGTGGGGGCCCTCCAGGCCCCCTTCCCTGTAAGGGAAGGGGTGTAGGTGTGAAGGCGTCTGAAGGGCGTTTGAAGCCGGTATGAAGACCGTCTGAAAGGCGTCTGAAGCCCAAAATTGTAGGACTAAAGACCGTCTGAAGGGCGTCTGAAGGTTATTAATCATCATCACCTCCTTCTGAAGGCGTCTGAACGATCCGCTTTAGACGGCGTGACAACGGCCCGAATTCCTCGACCGTGATCCTGTTGAGCGTGAAAAGCCGGTTCATCGCGGCGGCCAGGACCGCCTTACTCAGCCCCCGCGAGGCCGGGTCTTTGGCGAAGACGCTGGGCGCGAAGTTCGCCGAGGGCGTCGCGCTCACATGCCGGCCCTGCTGCGTGTAATCCGCCAGCAGGCTCATGAACGTGTAGTCGGCTTGCAGAGCGCTGGACGCCTTGTCGAAGGCCGTGCTCGGCCCGGCATCCTCTGGCCAGAACATCCCCTCCCGCCAGCGCACCCGGAACTGCCCACCGACGTTCGCGTAGTTCGCCTTCTTCGTCGACAGGATGCGGAGGTCTGGATCGGCCTCGATGGCCATACGGCCGCGTTCGTCGGCGAGCAGCGCCCGCTCCAGGTAGAGCCGGCTCCGGACGGAGTTATTCCAGCTGGTCGAGCCCGACGTCCCCGAGCCGCTGGCCATGCCCGATTGGCTAGGGTGGGCGAGCAGGACGATGGTGGTGTCCTGCTTGATGGCCAGTCCGCGCAGCAGGCCGATGAACTGCCTCGCCTGGATCCGTTCGTTCTCCTGACCGCCGAATAGGTCGGCCAGCGTGTCGAGCACAACGAGTCGGGGCCGGAAGTCGGCCACCATCGTCTCCAGGGCCTGCCAGAGGGGCGTCGCTGTCAGGATGTTGGTTCGGCCGGCCGGCGCCGCCAGGACCGCATCCTCGCCGGCCAGGGGCGCGATGCGCAGGTCCGACAGGTCACGCAGTTCGCAGCCGTAGCCCCTAACGATGTCGGCCAGCCGGCGATGCACCTCGTCGAGGTCGTCCTCAGCGCTGAGGTAGAGAGCTCGGCCCGGCTCGACTTGGTGCCCGATCCATTCACATCCCAGCGCCGTCGAGCATGCCAGTTGCTTGGCGAGCAGGCTTTTGCCGACGCCGCCGTCCCCGCCGATCATCGTCACGGTCCTGGCTGGGATGAGACCCGGCACGTGGAACTCGCGAACCGGGATGGGCCGGGCGTGAAGCTCGGCACCGCAGACTGTGTTGAGCTCGACGGGTTTCCCGTCGGGGGCTCGGCCAAGCGCCTTCAGCGCACGCCGGCTCAGGAAGGCCGACAGGATCGTTTTGGTGATGCCGAGCCCCGGGAACTCGACCTCGACGTTGTGCCCCGTCGACGAGCGCACGACACCGTCGCCGAAACGGTCGTGATAGACGGGCTCGTCGAGGGTGAAGGGCGTCATGCGGCACCTCCGGCGCCACGGGGCGCCCATTCTCCGCACCACTCGTCACCCGGGACCGTCGGCCAGACGCCGGTGGTAATGGTCGAGTAGCCATCGGCATCGATGCTCGGCGGGCGGGCTCGACATTCACCCTTCAGCTTTTCCAGGATGACCCGAGATCCGTTCGTCTTCTCCTGAACTTCCTTGTACGTGCCGGCCGGGCAGAAGCTTCGGCAGGTCACGCAGATCCGTGCGGAGGTGCTCATCGCTGCCCCTCCAGCATCTTCATGACGGAGAGGGCCTGTCGCATGGCCGCCGCGGCGCAGCGGGTGGAATAGCGCAGGCCGGCATCATCACCGGCCGCCGCATAGTCCACGCCCATGCCGGCATAGAACGCCGTCATGTGCAGGCATTCCTGCACGAACTCGCGCAGGGCCTCGGGTGTGCCGTGGGCGATTGAGGGGGAGGCGCTCATGCGCGGCTCCCCCAAGTATCGGAGACCGCGAAGGCCAGCTCGGCAACCTGGGCGGCAACGGCCGGGCTCAAACCGAAGCGGCGAGCAAGTTTTTCAGCTTGAAGGGTCGAGGGCTCTGAGGCATATCTCTCAACGCTGACTTGCCGGAAAGCATTCGAGAGACCCGCCGTCGCCCCGCGATGCGCGGGTTTCTTCATGGCTCAAGCATCCCCCTGCGGAATGCTCGCGGACGGATCGATAAGGCGTTCGAGCGCCACGATGGGGACAAGCAGTCGCCGTCCAATCTTGATCGTCGGGATCTCTCCCCTCCCCGCTGCCTGATAGGCAGAGTTTCGGCTGAGGCCGAGCTGTCGTCCTGCTTCCTCGACACTCATGGTCCTACGCTTGGTGCCGTCCGCCGGTCCCGATGCCATGTCGCGATCTCCTGAATTAAAAGCACGCGCATTTGCGTGCTTAATAGATGGACGGGCTTGGTACGCCTTGTCAAGAGAGTGCACGCGATATAACGTGCACTTATTGAGCGAGGATGAGATCTGATGGCAGAGGGTGAAGCGAAACGCCGTGGACGGCCTTCGATACCGGAGGAGGAGCGGAAGTCCGGGAACCTCACGTTCCGCACCCGTGGCAGCCTACGGGCGCAGCTCGAGACCGCTGCGCAGGAGTCTGGGCGCTCGGTGAGCGAAGAAATTGAGCACCGGATGCAGCTCAGTTTCGATAGGAAGGCTGTGGCGCTTCAGATCTACGGCGACTCAAACACCGCTCTTATGAAGGCGCTCTATTCGATCCTTGGTGCCACCACTTCTGATCTGAAGCACTCGAACTCGGCAGTTCATTTGGCTGCAATCACGACCATACTGGCCGCGGCCGGCTCGCGATTCGAGGACCTGATCGAAAAGAACCCTGATCCGTCGGTCTGGGCATTTCTGAGCCGTACTGGAGTGATGCAGGCCCTCGGGTTGAATGCGGAAGAAGCGACCAAGGAAGCTGAACGGGTTGTCCCCGAGATGGCTGCCCAGATGGCCGAGTATCGAGCTGGAGCCGAGATGGCGCGGCGCCTGAAACAAGAGAAGCCAAAATGAAAGGCCACATCCGCGAGCGCTCGCCCGGCAAATGGGCCATCATCCTGGACCTTCGGGACCCGGACACCGGCAAGCGCCGCCGCAAGTGGCACTCGTTCACCGGTACGAAGCGGACGGCGCAGAAGGAGTGCGCCCGCCTCATCACCGAGATGCAGGGCGGGGACTACGTCGAGCCCGGCAAGGAGACCCTGGCGGCCTTCATCGACCGATGGCTCGACCACATTCGCTCGCAGGTCTCGCCCCGCACCCACGAGCGCTACACCGAGCTCGCCAGGAAGAACGTCGTGCCCCTCTTGGGCAGTGCCGTCCTGACGAAGCTGCGGCCGGAGCAGATCTCCGCGGCCTACACCAAGGCCCTCGTGAGCGGGCGTCGTGACGGCAAGGGAGGTCTGGCCCCGCGCACCGTCCACCACATGCACCGCATCCTGCGCCAAGCGCTGGGCCAGGCTGTGAAGTGGCGCATTCTTGCGCATAACCCGGCCGACGTCGTCGATCCGCCGAAGGTCGAGCGCGCGAAGATGCGGGCGTTCGATGCCCACGAGACGGTCATCCTGCTCGCCCACTTCCGGCCGACTCGGATGTTCGTGCCCGTCCTGCTCGGCGCGCTCTGCGGCTTGCGCCGAGGGGAGGTAACGGCCATGCGCTGGCGAGCTGTGGACTTCGCTGCCGGGCAGCTCGCCATCGTCGAGAGCACCGAGCAGACCCGCGCCGGCACGCGCTCGAAAGAGACCAAGAGCGGCCGGTCGCGTCGGGTCGCCCTCCCCTCGTACGCCCTTGAGGAGCTGCGCCTGCATCGCCTTCGGCAGGCCGAGGAGCTTCTGAGGATCGGGGTGCGCTTGACGGACGACACCTACGTGTTCGCCCAGGCTGACGGCGCGCCAGTCCAGCCCAACAGCCTCACCCACGAGTTCACGCGGATCCTGGCGCTTTCGACCGCCCTGCCCCGCGTCCGCTTCCACGATCTTCGGCACAGCCACGCGACACAGCTGCTGGCGAGTGGTATCCATCCGAAGATCGCGCAGGAGCGCCTCGGGCATTCGAGCGTCGGCATCACGTTGGATCTCTACTCCCACGTGCTGCCGGGGATGCAGGAGGACGCTGCTGCGAAGGTTGACGCTGCCCTGCGCGCGGCCATAGAGAAGGCCGCCGGTTGATTGGGTAGCAAAGCGGTAGCAGAAGGCGATTTCCCCGCCTAAGTCTGAGGGGAAAATCTCCAATTCCTGCAAGGGTTTGGAAGGGTGGCCGAGTGGTTTAAGGCAGCGGTCTTGAAAACCGCCGTGGGGGCAACTCCACCGTGGGTTCGAATCCCACCCCTTCCGCCAGATACCTATAAACCACTGTCAGAAGACGGTTTTTAGTCTTCGCTCCCAGCCTCCTCGGTGACACCATGTCACCGAGGCCGTTCAGGGGCGAGGTCAGCAGTGCACCAGGCGGAATACCCGCAACGTCGTCGGGGACGCTGGTACGTGCGGGTGCGGGTGCCCGCCCATCTCGTTGCGGCGGTCGGCCAGAAGCATCTCATCAGGGCTCTCGACACGGATAGTGAGACCGTTGCGCGCGGGCGACGGTGGATTGCGCTGGCTGTGCTCTGGATTGGATCGGCGCGCAGATCGTCTCAGACGGTTGGAGACTGGCCTGGGCGGCTGGACTGACCGGCTTGCAACGGTGCTCCGATTATCGAAGCCAGGATCACGCCTTGGGGCCGACGGGCGGCTGCCACGGCGTGCCCATCGGCGCGGCAGGGTGTTCTTCCGGCCGGTCCGGGCCTCATCCTGCCACCACATCTCGATGGCTGTTCCAGGCGGTCCGGCCCGCGCGGATCGCGTTTACGGCCGTGGGCAGGCCTTTTTGAACGCCGCCAAAACGGCCGGATCCTGCTCGTGATGCGCGGGCGCGCCGACAGCTTGGCAAAGCCGAGCGCCTCGACCGTGCGGCCCACCGTGCTCTCGTCGAGGCTCACCCCGAAGCTGGCGTAGACCCAGGCGGCCGGATCCTTCGGCCGCCAGCGCACGACGCCGTGCCGGTCCGGATCCGGCCCTTCCTCGATCACCTGTGCCAGCGCCTGTCGCCGGGCCGCATCCAGCTTCGGCCTCTGGCCGGGCGCCTTGCGGTCGATCAGACCGTCCGGTCCAGCGGCGTCGAACGCCAGAACTCGATCGCGCACCGTCTGTAGGCTCACGGCCCCGCTCCGCGCCGCGTGCATGCGGCTGGTGCCCTCGTCGATCGTCGCCAGCGCCAACAGCCGACGGCTCCGGCCGGCATCCCGGCTCGCCCGGGCCCGCCGACGCAGGTCGTCGGCGCTGAAGTCATTACGCAGCGGCACGCAAGCCGACACGGCAAACCCTCCGGTCCGCCCCATCGAATCACGACGGCCGCACCGAATAACCCGTGCGTCCCCATCATCGCCGATTGGCATGAGGTAGCCCGGTTTCTGGTTGTGTGCTCTGTTTCCCAATGGCATCTCTTGGTCGCCGCGGGTCAGCGGCTCGGAGTATCAAATGCAGATTGTTACCGTCCAAGACGAGACGACCCCACTTCTGATTGAAAACCCAAAGATTGAGGTTTATAAGGACTGCGTTTTCGCACCCATGCGCCTCTCCTCTGAGCATGGGGGTAGTTTTTGGGCCAATCACCATTGGGGCGTCTATGACCAGGATGGTAATTTGGTCCCCGGCGCCGCGTTTAGTTATTTGCCTAATTTTGAGATAAGCGGGCAGAACGAAATATGTTTGCATGAAATAAGTAATATTTCCTACGCACCGACTCAGCAATACTTCTACGTCGGCAATCTAATCAACCATTATGGGCACTTTCTCTGTTCAAGCATGGCCCGTGCGTGGGCTCTTTCCGAAATCAATTTGAACCGCGTACCGCTTCTCGGCCATTCCGAGGGGCCTCCGTTTCACTGGTTTAAGCACTATTCGTTCTTCCGGCCGTTATTCGGCGCGGTCGGCGTCTCGCAAGAGGATTTCGCCCATTTTGAAAAGCCGGTTCGCATCCGTGAGTTGATAGTCGCCCACCCGGCCATGGTCGAGCGCAACCTCATCCACAAAGTCTATGCGCAGACTATGAACACCGTCGGCGATCGGCTGACGAAGGGTCTGGAGCAACCGAGACCGCGTAACATCGTCTATCTATCAAAGGCGCAACATTTTCATAGCAGTCAAGGACTGCTCAACGAGACTGAGATCACGGACTACATGGAGGCAGAGGGCGTTTCCGTGGTCTCACCAGAACAGTTGCCCATAGCTGAGCAGATTGCGCTTTTCCGTTCGACGCGCTGCATCATCGGTCAGTGCGGTTCGGCGATGCATACGTCCGTATTTGTTCGGCCTCGCTCCGATCAGGTGATGATAAGCCTCATCGACAAGCCGCAGTGCTATTCTTCAAATGCCGGTATGATCGACGCTGCCAATGGCTCACGCACAATTTTCGTCTACTGTGAAGGAGAGACGATCGGCGGCGGGCCAGCGCGTCGGCTCCTTAATCCGCAGCAAGCCGCTCGCGACATGCTGGCACTTGCGCGTTCACAGTAGTCTCAGCGTCGGTCTGCCGGCCGCCAATCTCCGCCGAACGCCCGCAAGCGTGTTGCGGCCTTAGAGGGCTATGGCGTAGCCGTAGTGCTCATCATCGTTGGGCGCGGCCCGCGAGGTTTCCGAACCGCGGACATGCGCGGTTTTCCCAGCGTTGTCGAACCCTTTGGGGGAGCAGCCCATTCTCCGGCGACGCGGTTGCGTGGGCGGATGTCGGGTCCGCCAGGCACACGCGTCGGACTCGGGCAAGGTCACTTCCGTTCCGAGCGGCCATCGTTCCAAGCGTTCCTGCGAGCGGTCATGAACGAGGTCCTCGCGCGCATCGCAGGACCGCGAAGGGACTCGGGAGAAGCAGTCGGACGCGTGCCCCCGGTGTCGGGCCGGCCTCGACACGCAGGCCGCCATCCCGTGCCCAGCCCCCTTGCGTCTCCCGCAGAATCGGGATCGTCTTCGTCCGATCAGGCGCCCGCGGCCGTGGCGAGGGGGGATGGCGCCCGGTGCCCGATCCCTGCGCCGCACGGCGTTCGGGCCCGGCGCGGCTCGGCCCAGATCAGGCGGCCGATCGCGAGGCCCAGGCGGCGGCAGAACAGGGTGACGCCCCAGCACCAGCCGAGCGCCAGCCCGACCGTTCGCACCAGCTCCATCAGCACGGCGCCGATCACCAGGGCGGCGCGATCGAGCAGCTTGAGGACCGCCCGCGTCGCGGGCCCCATGCCCTCCGCCAGGCGAACCGCGCGGCTGACCTCGGCCGGGGACCGCGCCAGCGACAGGACCTGCAGGACGCCGCGCGTCCCCATCCGCCCCTGCAGGGCGTAGGCTTGGCCGCCGAGCGCCGTCAGTTCGGCGACGGCGCCCGTGCGCAGGCCGGCCCGCGCGGCGGTGCGGGCCCCGGCGAGGTCGAGGCGGCCGGCGGCGAGCGCCAGGGCGCGCACGGCGCCCGGATCGACGCTCTCCCGCGCCAGCCGGGCGAGATGGGTGGCGAGGGGACGCGAGAGGCGCCCCGATCGGTGGGCCGTCTTGAGCAGGGTCGCGCCGCCCCGCGCCACGGCGCCGAGGCCGCCCGCGTAGGTCGCCGCCGTCGCCGCCAGCCCGACGCCCGCCAGTCCGAGCACGATCGGATCGTGGGGCTCGTCGCGCAGGAGATGCCCGCCCTCCCGCGCGAGGGCGCGCAGGTCGCCGAGGCCGGTCAGGTCCGCCGCGAAGGCGCCGGCGAGGCCGACCCCGCTGTCGGCCTGCCCCGTGAGGGCGCCGTCGGCGAAGGCCCGCGCCGCGCGGAGGGGGGCGCCCTCCCCCAGGGCGGCGACCCGGGCGCGCCGGGCGGCGTCCACGGGGATGCCGCGCCCGTCCGCGAGCTCGAGGAAGCTTTGCGCCAGGGTGTCGTCCTGCGCCGCCACCGCCGCGTCGATCGCGTCGGCCACGCGGTCGGGCGTCGCCACGGCCTCGAGGCGCAGGCGCGCCAGGGCGGGCGGATCGTCGGCTGCGCCGAGGAGCCGCCAGGCGAGATGCGCCCGCGGCAGGAGCTCGGCGCCGGTGCCCGCGAGGAGGCCCGCCGCGAGGGCGAGACCGCCCCACGCCAGCAGCGATCTCATGCGGGAAGCGGTTCGTCCGCCCATGCGCCCCACCCGAAAGGCGCCGGCCCGGCGCCGGCGCGTCCGTCGAGCCGGCCCCAGAACGCCGCGCCGGTCAAGGGCACCGGGGCTGGCGGCCCATTCCCGCGCATCGGGCGCCGCCGGCGCCCGGCCGCCGGGGCCGGGCCCTCAATGCTGCAGGATCTTCGAGAGGAAGTTCTGGGCGCGCTCCGAACGGGCGTTGCCGAAGAAATCGTCCTTGGTGGCGTCCTCGACGATCTCGCCCTTGTCCATGAAGATCACCCGGTTGGCGACTTTGCGGGCGAAACCCATCTCGTGGGTCACGCACATCATGGTCATGCCCTCGCGGGCGAGCTGGACCATGACGTCGAGGACTTCGCCGACCATCTCGGGGTCCAGCGCCGAGGTCGGCTCGTCGAACAGCATCACGATGGGGTTCATGGCGAGCGCCCGGGCGATGGCGACGCGCTGCTGCTGGCCGCCGGAGAGCTGGCCGGGGAACTTCTTGGCATGGGCCGAGAGCCCGACGCGGTCCAGCAGCGTCATGCCGCTGTCGAGGGCGGCCCCGCGGTCGCGTCCCAGCACCATGACCTGGGCGAGCGTGAGGTTCTCGGCGATGGAGAGGTGCGGGAACAGCTCGAAATGCTGGAACACCATCCCGACCCGGGCGCGGAGCTTCGGCAGGTTGGTGCGCTTGTCGCGCACGGGGGTCCCGTCCACCACCACCTGACCCTCCTGGAACGGCTCCAGGGCGTTGACGCACTTGATGAGGGTCGATTTGCCCGAGCCCGACGGCCCGCAGACGACGACGACCTCACCCTTGTTCACGGCGGTGGTGCAATCGGTCAGGACCTTGAAGTCGCCGTACCATTTGCTGACGTTGGTCATGGTGATCATCGGGCCGGTGGTCACGGACGGGGCCGACGCTGTGTTCAGGGGGGCGCGCATGGGGCGATCCTCGATGGAAGATTGTGAAGGGACGGGCGGTCAGCGGATGATGGCGATCTTCTTCTGCAACTGACGCACCGCCAGCGAAGCCGCGAAGCACACCGCGAAGTAGACGACCGCCGCGAAGAGATACATTTCCACGAGACGTCCATCGCGCTGGGCGATCTTCGAGGCCGCGCCCAGGAAGTCGGTGATCGAGAGCACGTAGACGAGCGACGTATCCTGGAACAGCACGATGGTCTGGGTGAGCAGGATCGGGGTCATGTTGCGGAAGACCTGCGGCAGGATCACCGTCCGCATGGACGTCCAGTAGGTCATGCCGAGCGCCGAGGCCGCCGCCGCCTGCCCCTTGGGGATCGACTGGATGCCCGCGCGCATGATCTCGGAGAAGTAGGCCGCCTCGAACAGGGTGAAGGTCACGAGCGACGAGGTGAAGGCCCCCACGGTCATCGGGCGATCGGCGCCCGTCACCCATTGGCCGAGATACGGCACCAGGAAGTAGAACCAGAAGATCACCAGCACGAGGGGCAGGGACCGGAACAGGTTGACGTAGCCCTTGGCCACCAGGGGAATCACCGGGAGCCCCGAGAGCCGCATCATCGCGATGAACGTGCCGAGCACGATGCCGCCGACGGCCGCGAGGGCCGTCAGGGTCAGGGTGAAGCGCATGCCCTCGAAGAAGAGGTACGGCAGGGAGCTGGTGATGACGGAGAAATCGAAATTGGTGAGCATGGGAGGCTACCTCTGATGGGGCGAAGGCGAGGATGGCACCCTCAGCGGCTGCCCGGGACGGCGACGCGGCGCTCGATCCAGGACGAGATGAAGATCACTCCGACGTTGATGAGGACGTAGAGGATTGTGGCGGCGGTGAAGGCCTCGAACACCTGGAACGAGAATTCCTGCATGGCGCGGGCGCGGGCCGTGAGCTCGAGCAGGCCGATGGTCAGGGCCACGGAGGTGTTCTTGAGGTTGTTCAGGAATTCGGAGGTCAGGGGCGGCAGGATGATGCGGTAGGCGTTGGGCAGGAGCACGTGGCGGTAAGTCTGCCCCACCGTGAGGCCCAAGGCCGTGCCGGCCATCTTCTGGCCCCGCGGCAGCGACTGGATTCCGGCGCGGACCTGCTCGGCCACGCGGGAGGCCGTGAAGAAGCCGAGGCACAGCACGGCGGTGTAGAACGGCGCGTTGGGAAGCTGCTTGAGCCAGGAGCCCCACTCTTCCGGCAGCACCTCGGGCAGCACGAAGTACCAGAGGAACATCTGCACCAGCAGGGGGATGTTGCGGAACAGCTCGACATAGGCCGTGCCGACGGCGTTGGCGGTCCGGCTCGGCAGGGTCCGCATCACGCCGATGAGGGAGCCGAGGAGGAACGCGATGACCCAGGAGCACAGGGCCGTGACGATCGTCCAGGCCAGTCCCGACAGCAGCATGTCGGCGTAGGTGCCGGTGCCCTCGGGCGACGCCTCGAAGAAGATGCTCCAGTTCCAGTTGTAGTTCATCGCATCGTCTTCCTTGTGGGTGGGGCGGCGGCCCCATCAATCGCGTCGATCTTCATGCCGGCTCGCCCGGCCCGCCCGGTCCACCGGTGGCGCGCGACGCCGGGCGTCGCGCGGGGGGCGTCCGTGACGCGGGCAGGCATGTCCGGAGGGGCAGGGATGGCGGTGGGAGACGGTTCGGCGAGGCCCGGGCGTGCCCGGACGGACCCGCCTAGCATCAAACGGACCAAAGCGTGGCCGTCCGCGGGCGTCGTTCGCCCAAGACCGGCGCGCCCGGCGCTCCCTTGGCCCGCGCGCCCGGCGCTTGCTCGACCCGCGCGTTTGGCGCTTGCTTGGCTGGTGTCCCGCATTCCGTCCGCGTCGATCCCCGTCGGGTGCACGCATGGCTGCGTTGCCCCGGTTGCAACCTCGCTGACTTCCGCGGGGGCGACAAGGGTTCGTGCGACGCGCGAGGGCCTGCCGGTTGTGGACGGCGGCCCGATGTCGCCTCCCGACGCGGGCGGCGGACGATCCTCGGCCCGGGATGAGCCGGCCGGCCGGGGCCGGACGATGGTCAGGCAGGTGGGCGGCTCAAGCATCCGGCGCGCGAAGATTGCAAAAGACAGTTTTCGCGCAGGCAGTGAAAAAATCACGTTCCGATGAAACCTGGAGAAACTTCGGATCGTAGTCGTAACAAGATGCGAATACCCGCCGAAGGAGAAGGATCGTCCGATGCGCCTTGCTGCCTCGCCTCTCGCTATGCTGTCTCTCGCCGTCTCGTCTCTCGCTGTTCCGGTCCCGACCTCCGCTGCCGCGCAGGACGACACCCGGACGCATCCCGCACCCGCCTCCCGCCCGGTGGACCCGGCGAGCGACGAGAAGGCGGCCGAGACCCGGCGCCTGATCCGGTTGGGTCAGGCCCGGCAGCAGGCGGTGGACGCCCGCAACACCCGCATCTGGAAACGGTGGGACTACGCCGTCTGCATCGGCTGCGGACCGATGCCGAAGGTGCTCCGGATCGTCTACACGACGCCAGCGCGGGTTCTGGCCGGCTTCCTGGCGGCCGACGACGACGCGGCCCGCGGGTCCCGGCCCATCTGATACGGCCTCCGCTCGGTCAAGGCGGTGGCCGGGCCCCCGCCCGTCAGGCCAGCGCGCGCGCCGCGAAGGCGCTCGCCAGCATGCCGAACACGTAGAGGGGCACGCCGAAGCCGCTGTACCAGAGGGCCCGCTCCGTCGGGCGGGCGAGGAAGTGGCGCATCATCGCGGCCTGCCCGGCCAGGAGCGCCGCGACGATGCCCGCCTCGACGGTCCGGCCCCAGGCCAGGAGGAGGCCGATCACCGCCCCTTGCGGCACGGCCATGACCCAGCACGCCACCCGCGCGGCGCGCGCCGGCCCGAGGTGCGCCGGCAGGGAGCGGATGCCCATCTGGCGGTCGCCCGCCACGGACTTGAAGTCGTTGAGGGTCATGATGCCGTGGGCCCCGGCGCTGTAGAGGGCGGCGAGGATCAGGGAGGTGGCCGGCGGCAGGGCGCCGCCCAGCATCGCCGCCGCCCCCGTCACCCAGGCCAGGCCCTCGTAGCACAGGCCGCAGGCGGCATTGCCCCACCAGCCGTTCCGCTTCAGCCGCAGGGGCGGCGCGCTGTAGGCCCAGGCGAGCGCCAGGCCGAGGACGGCCGCGAGGAAGACCCAGAGCCCGAGGCTCGCCGCCACGGCCAGCGACAGGCCGGTCCAGGCCACCGCGATGACGAGGCCCCAGTGGCCGGGGATGCGGCCCGAGGGGATCGGCCGGTGCGGCTCGTTGATGGCATCGACCTCCCGGTCGAACCAGTCGTTGACCGCCTGGCTCGTGGCGCAGACCAGGGGACCGGCGAGCAGGATGCCCGTCAGGGCCACGCCCCAATGCCCCGCGAGGGGCACGCCCGAGGCGACGACGCCGCAGCCGAAGGCCCACATGGGTGGGAACCACGTCACCGGCTTGAGCAATTCCAGCACCGCCCCGAGGGCCGGGGTGCCGGGATGGAGCCGCGTCCCGTTCATGCATCCCCCGCCGTCGCGCCGCGTCCGAGGCTACCGGAAGGTTTCGGCGTTTGGTAGGGCGTCGGAAGGCGGCCCGACACGCTTGGTCCGGCCCGCCGGGACGTTCGTTTTAAGGGACATCCCGTACCCCATGCGCGTGAATCGGGACCCGTTCGGAGACGGATCGGACCCGTATCCCTCAATCCTCTGCCGCAGATCTTGATCCTCGGCTGCAGGTCTTGTTCGTTTTACAGGACGCTCCTAATCTGGCGGCGTGTCCAGGGAGCTAGGGATCGGATGACATCGAGGGAGCCCATGCGTCCCGTCGCCGTGATCGGCGCCGGCTTCAGCGGCACCATGAGCGCGATCCAGCTCCTGGCGCGCCTGGAGCCTGAGCGGCGCGTGCTCCTGTGCGAGCGGGCGGGCACGTTCGGACGGGGGCGTGCCTACGCCACCGGCAACCCGGACCACCTCCTCAACGTCCGGGCGGCGAACATGAGCGCCTATCCCGACCGGCCGGAGCACTTTTCGGAATGGCTCGCCGCGACGGCCTTCGACGGGGCCGAGGCCGCCGGCATCCGCGTCACGCCGGGCGGGACCTTCGCGGCGCGCGGCTTGTATGGCCGCTACCTCACGGAGCTGCTGACCCGCGCCGTGACGGGGGGCGACGGGCCGCCCCGCCTCGATCTCGTCAACGATGCCGTCACCGACCTCGAGCCGGTGCCCGGCGGCTACACCCTGCGCACGGAGGGCGGCGCGTCCTACCCCATCGCCGGCGCCGTCCTCGCCATGGGCAACCTCGGCTCCCCCGAGGCGCCGCGCAGCCGCCACCAGGCCGATCCGTGGTCGCCCGGGAGCTTCGGGCGCCTCCATCCCGATCGGACGGTCCTCATCGTCGGCACGGGGCTGACCATGGTGGATGCCGTGGCGGCCCTGCGGCGGCACGGCTTCTCCGGCCGCATCGTCGCCCTGTCCCGGCGCGGACTCCTGCCGAGCGCCCACGCCCCCGCCCGGCCGTGGCCGATGCCGGATCTCGCCGGGGTGACGACGCTGCCCGCCCTCGTCGCCCGCATCCGGGACGAGATCGTCCGGGCGGAGGCGGGGGGAAGCGGCTGGCGCGGGGTCATCGACGCCCTGCGTCCGGTCACCGACGCCCTGTGGCGCGACCTGCCGGCGCCCGAGCGCGCCCGCTTCCTGCGCCATCTGCGCCCGTTCTGGGACGTCCATCGCCACCGCACGGCGCCACCGGCGGCCGAGGCCATCGCCGACGAGATCGCCCGGGGCACCCTGGTGGTGCGGGCCGGGCGCATCCGTTCCGTCGCCGACACGGCGGACGCGGCGGTCGTGACCCTGCGCCCGCGCGGCTCGGCCGGGGACGAGCGCCTCCCCGTCCAGTGCATCCTCGACGCCACCGGCATCGGCCGGGTGGCGGAGACCGACGATCCCTTCATCCGCCGGCTCATGGGGCGCGGCCTCGTGCGCCCGGGGCCGTTCGGCATCGGCCTCGACGCCGCCCCGGATCTCAGGGCGCTGACTCCTGGCGCCCTCGGGCCGGCCGAGGCCGCGCCCCTCTGGGTGGTGGGGCCGCTCCTGCGCGGCGTCCTGTGGGAATGCACGGCCGTGCCCGACATCCGCAACCAGGCCGCCGGCCTCGCGGGTGCCGTGGCGCAGGCGCTCTCGGGGACCGATCGGGGGGCGATCCCGGACTGATAGCCCCCTGTGGCGGAATGGCGCTATGACCGTCCCACAACCCCACCCGAACGGCTCGACATGCTCACCCTCCTGCTTCTTCTCGCGCTCCTGGTCGTCCTCGTCGTCATGATCGTGCGGCAGCGCCATCTCGGCCGCCTCGCCTCCCTGGCGACCCTGCTGGCGGCGATGCTCGGCCTCATCGTGATGCAGGATAGCGGCCTCCTGCCGGGGCCCGCCTCCACCCCGTCCACCCGGCACTGAGGGTCCCTCACGAAACTCCCGCCGGGCCGTGGCGCTCGAGGCGGGAGCCGGCGGTGGTCGGGCGTTTCGTGAGGCGCCCCGACGTCTCCGCCCCGTCCCGATGAACCCCCCTGTCCGTCCCGATGAACCCCTGCGCGATCGGCCCGGTCGGTTGGGACCGTTCGCACGACTTGTGCGTTCACAGCACGGTGAAGAGTCCGGCGGCACCGGTCAGGTGCGGTCGGCCTCGGCCGTGGATGGGCGTTCAGGGCGGCACAGGCGTGCGGGGCGCCGGCATCGGGCCGGGGCTCCTCCCCGCGCGCCGGCCCGGACCGTGGGAATCGACCCCCGGCCTCAACGGGCACGGGACATGCGGGGCGGTTGGCGTGGATCGGTCCGCGCGGTCGATCCCGCGCACGAAGGCATTCAGGGGAGCGGATGATGGCCAAGATCTTGTTGGTGGAAGACCATGAGGAAATCTGGGATTTTCTGTCCCGCCGGCTGAAGCGGCGCGGCTACGAGGTCATCCTCGCCCATGACGGCGAGGCCGGCGTGCAGCAGGCGCGCACGGCCCGGCCCGACGTGATCCTCCTCGACATGAACCTGCCGATCCTCGACGGCTGGTCCGCCGCCCGCGTGCTGAAATCGGGCAGCGACACGCAGGGCATCCCGATCATCGCGCTCACCGCGCATGCCATGTCGGGCGACCGCGACAAGGCGATCCAGGCGGGGTGCAACGATTACCACCCCAAGCCCGTCGATTTCTCCAAGCTGCTGACCCAGATCAACGCCGCCGTCGGTTCGCCGGCGCCGGCGGCTTGAACGCCGTCGCCCGCGGCCCGAATCCTCTCGCCCGCGGTTCGAGCCTTCCCGACACTTGCGTCGCTCTCCCCCTGACGAGACCGTAGCGTACCCATGAGCGACGATCCCATCACCGCCCGCCTGCTCCGGCAGGCGATGCCGGTCTTCACGACCCTGGCGTCCTGCCTCCTCGTCATCACCATCGCGGCGGCGCTCTATCTCGGCCGCGACATCTTCGTGCCGGTGACCCTGGCCATCCTGCTCAGCTTCGTCCTGGTTCCGGCCGTGCGCCTCCTGAGGCGCATCCGCGTGCCCCGCGCCCTGGCGGTGATGCTGGTGGTGATCGCCGCCTTCGGGGCGCTGCTCGGCGTCGCGCTGCTCATCGCCAACGAGGCGGCGCAGCTCGCCGCCGACCTGCCGCGCTATCAGCTCACCATGCGCGACAAGATCGCCTCCCTGAAGGAGGCGACCGCCGGGAGCGGCACCCTCACGCGGGTGATCGACATGGCGCAGGATATCGGCGCGCAGCTTCAGCCGGAGGTGAAGGATGCCGCCGCGGAGGCGGCCAAGGCCGGCAGCCTCGACCGTCCGCTCCACGTGCAGATCGCGGCGGCCAAGGTCGGATTGCTCGGAACCCTGGGTGCCTTCGCGGCCCCCATCCTCCACCCGCTCGCCACCACCGGCCTGATCCTGATCTTCACGATCTTCATCCTCCTGCAGCGCGAGGACCTCAGAAACCGCGCCATCCGACTCGCCGGCTCGGGCGACCTGCGCCGGACCACGGCGGCCATCGACGACGCGGTCAGCCGCCTCAGCCGGTTCTTCCTGGCGCAGCTCTGCCTCAACATCGCCTTCGGGCTCGTCATCGGGGTGGGCCTGTGGTGGATCGGCGTGCCCAACCCGATCCTGTTCGGCGTGCTCGCCGCCATCATGCGCTTCGTGCCCTACGTGGGGGCCGCCATCAGTGCTCTCCTGCCCCTCGTGGTGGCGGCGGCCGTGGACCCGGGCTGGACCATGGTCATCGCCACGGCGGCCCTGTTCCTCGTGGTCGAGCCCATCGCCGGCCACGTCGTCGAGCCCCTGCTCTACGGCCATTCCACCGGGCTCTCGCCCATCGCGGTGATCCTGGCGGCGACCCTCTGGGCCTTCCTGTGGGGGCCCATCGGCCTCGTCCTCGCCACCCCCATCACCGTCTGCCTCGTGGTGCTGGGGCGCCACATCGAGCGCCTGTGGTTCCTCGACGTGATCCTGGGCGACCAGCCGGCCCTGTCGCCGCCGGAGATCTTCTACCAGCGCATGCTGGCGGGCGATCCGGCCGAGGCCATCGACCAGGGCGAGCTGTTCCTCAAGGCCCGGGCCCTGGTGACCTACTACGACGAGGTGGTGCTCGCCGGTCTCCTGATGGCGCAGGAGGATCTGGCGCGCGGGGCCCTCGACCGCGAGCGCCAGGGCGAGGTCGGCACCTCGCTGCGCACCGTCGTGACGCGTCTCGGCACCCGGCCGGTCCGGCGGGCCAAGAGCGGGCGGTCCAAGACCGGCAACAGCGAGACCTCGGCGGCGGTGGCCGCCGTCGGCCCCGACCGTCAGGTGGCCGCCATCGTCCGGGCCCAGGCCGACCTCGCGCCGGGCTGGCGCGGCCCCCGCCCCGTCCTGTGCGTATCGAGCCGCGGCCCGTTCGACGAGGCCGCGACCCTGATGCTGAGCCAGATCCTGGGCCAGCACGGCTTGGCCGCGCAGGTCATGTCCATGGCGGCCCTGCGCCAGGGCGAGCAGCCGCCGGTGGTGGAGGGCATCGCGATGGTGTGCTTCTCCTATCTCGAACCCGTGAGCCTCTCGCAGATCCGCCTCAATGTCCGCCAGGCGCGGCGGGCGATTCCGGGCGTGAGGGTCCTCGTCGGGTTCTGGCGCGAGCGCGACCCGTCCACCCTGGAGCGCCTCCGGCGCACGGTCTCGGCCGACGTGCTAGTGACGTCCCTGAACGGCGCCCTCGACGCGGCCCTGCGGTTCTCCGAGCGCCGCCCCGATTCCCTCGCGGCGCCCGCTCCGGCGATCCCGCATCTGGCCGGTCCGCCCGTCCCGGCTTGAACCGCACGGAGGATGTGGTGGCCTATCGGTCGGTTCGATCTCTCCCTCGTGCGGACCGCTGAAGGTCGAGGTGACGCGCGGGTCCCCTCTCCTGGAAGGAGAGGGACAGGGTGAGGTGTGCGAACTTTCCGAATAGGTCCCACACCTCACCCCAACCCTCTCCTTCCAGGAGAGGGAGTTCCGTCGCGACCGTTCGATCCGAAGTGATCAACCGGAAGAGGTATCACGCCGACCCGTCGCGGCCTGCGAAGACCGTTGACGAGCGGAGGTGTGAATCTCGGTCGCCTCTGCGGGAGAGGGTGCCTGCGGAGCAGGCGGGCCGGGACGAAGTCCCGCAAGAGGGGCGACCTCTCTGGACAACGCGCTCCCCTCATCCGACTTGGCTCGCGGGCCACCTTCTCCCGCAGAGGGGAGAAGGATTTTTCGACGCGACGTCAGCGTCCGACACCGAAAATCCTTGACAATATTCCTATTTCGTGGTTCAGTCTGGCCACTCGCCGCCCACACGGGAGGCCCGCCGGCGGACCGGGTCGGGGGGCTCGGGGGGAGGAGACGGTGCCCCGCGTCGATGGCCCGGTTTCGCCATCGCCCCGGGCCGCATCGGCGACGCAAGGTGCCCTGGACGGGGGGGCCGTGTTGTGGCTGGCTCCGGGACCCGGGGGCGCACCGCGAGAGTGGACGGTCCGCCCACTACGAGGCGGGCTCGGGGCGCCGTGCCCTGACTAGTCGGCCGCCGCAGCGGCGGTTCCGCACGCGGCGCCGGGGACACCGGGCCAGCGAACGGGGCGACCGTATCCGGCGCCCGGGCCCCCGGAGCCGGTCCGCCGGCGGGCCTCCCGTGTGGGCGGCGGGTGGCCAGACTGAACCACGAAATAGGAATATTGTCAAGGATTTTCGGTGTCGGACGCTGACGTCGCGTCGACAAATCCGTCTGCCCTCTGCGGGAGAAGGTGGCCCGCGAGCCAAGTCGGATGAGGGGAGCGCGTTGTCCAGAGAGGTCGCCCCTCTTGCGGGACTTCGTCCCGGCCCGCCTGCGGTGAAACTCAAGATCATGCCCGAGGGCATCGAGACCGGGTGGGCGCCGCTCGGGTCGATCGCGATCGGCAACGGGTTCGGCGTCGCCGTCGGTGCGAAGGCGGGCGACATGGTCA
>NZ_JAKSXV010000090.1 GCF_022829345.1 Methylobacterium sp. J-090
TCGGATCGCGTCGTTGCACCAGGGCTCCCTCTCCTTCCAGGCAGGGCGATCGCAGAGGAACCACGACGGGCCCCCTCTCCTGTTTGGGAGAGGGTTGGGGTGAGGGTCGTGGACTCTCCGGAGAGTTCGCACACCTCACCCGCCCTTTCCTTCCAGGAGAGGGGGCCTTTCGCGCCCGTTCGAAGCGCTTTGCTTCCCGTTCGAAGGCCGGGAAAACCTTATTGCGATCGCCCTCCCCGGAAGGAGAGGGAGCCCGGCGTGCACTTCGTCTTTCAACGATCGACCAATTCCACGAAACTGATCAACCAAAACTCGTCTAAGAACCCAGCCTCAAAACGCGCCGGCGAGGAGGACGAGGCCGGCGGCGGCGAGGCCCGCCCC
>NZ_JAKSXV010000092.1 GCF_022829345.1 Methylobacterium sp. J-090
GGCCGGCCCGTGCGCGGCTTCTGCGGAGGCAGCAACGGGGCGATCTGCTCCCACTGCGCATCAGTCAGTTCGTAACGTCGCATCCCGACAACATGGGGGCGATCACCACGCCCGTGAACCCTTTGCAGAGACGCCCTAGCCCCGGTAAGCCACCAGCACGGCCCCCGTGGCGATGAAGGCCACCCCGAGCCAGTTCGCCAGGGACAGCCGCTCGCCGAGAAAGACGGCCCCGAAGATCGCCACCAGCACCACGCTCAGCTTGTCGACGGGCGCGACACGGCTGGCTTCGCCGAGCTTGAGGGCGCGAAAGTAGCAGATCCACGAGCCCCCGGTGGCGAGTCCCGACAGGACCAGAAACACGTAGGTCCGGCCCGACACCGACCCGAGGGGCTGCCACTGCCCGGTGCCGACGAGAATGGCACCGAGCGCGCAGAGAATCACGATCGTCCGGATGAAGGTGGCGAAATCGGAATTGACGTTGGCGATGCCGACCTTCGCGAAGATCGCGGTCAGGGCCGCGAAGGCGGCCGAGAGCAAAGCCCAGAACGGCCAGGACCCGAGCAGGGATTTCAAGGGGCGAGGCCCCTCGGGGATCGGCCCCGGATCTCACGAAAGGCGACGTCCCGCCGCGCGCTCCGGTCCGGCAGGGTCGTCACCGCCCCTTCAATGCTGCGGGGCCGTGGTGAAGGCGCCGCCGCGGATGCGGTCCGGAAAACCTTCGGCGTAGCGGGCGGTGGCCTCCTCGCCGTAGGTCATCACCAGTTCCTGGAACGCCGCGAACAGGGCGGCCTGGGCCATGCAGTCGCCGTCGAGGCCGTCGAGACAGCCCTCGGCGAACGCCTCCGACACGTAGCCGAGCGCGGCGCGCTTGTCGTCGAGATCCGCCTCGAAGGGCGCGGGGGCTGATTCAGCGTGCATGGCCAGGCTATCGTTGGCGCCGAAGGACCGCTCGGCAGGTTCCAAGGATGATAGGGCGCAGAATCGGGCCCGCAAAGCCAGGAATTGCGAAGCGGTTAACGTCGGCGCTCGAATTGCGCGAATTAACCAGTGGCCTTCGGAGTGTGGCCCGGCCGCATCACCCACCGAACCGGCTGGCCAGGGCATGCGACAGGCGCTCGCCCTCGGCCACGAACCGGGCGGCCGCCTCCCGGGCGGAGGGCGTGCAGACGCGGTAGGTCAGGGCGTAGCCGCGATAGCCCCGGTTGTAGGCGCCGGCCAAGCGGTCGCGGCGGCCGGGGGTGACGCCCTCGGCCTCCAGGAGCGCCTTCATCCGCACGGGCCATTGGGCCGCGTCCGGGTCGGTGCAGAGCTCGCGCAGGAAGGCCAGGGCCCCGACGATCTCGGACAGCCGCATCAGGTCGCGGTCGTAGGGCGCCGGCGGCGGCTCGGGGGCGAGGGCCGGCTCCTTTTCGGAATTCTTGCCCTCGCTCTTCGGCGCGGCGCGGGACGGCGCCCCCCGCCCCTGCTGGGCCTCGGCGCCGGGGACCGCCGCCAGGATCGTCACGAGGCACAGGCATAGGCCGAAGACGGGGACCGGTCCGGGCTTCGTCACGCGGCGGATGTCCCAGGTGTCCCAGGTGTCTCGGGAATCTCGGAAATCTCTCGGGCGGCGACCCGCGCGAAGGCGGCCGCCACGGTGCCGTCGAGGCCCGGCGTGGTGTCGAGGCCGGCCAGCTCCGCCAGGGTCGCCCAGCGCACGGCCAGCGCCTCCGGTCCCGCCACCGGCTCGCCGCCGGTCCACAGGGCGGCGTGGGGATGGACCACGTAATGGTGGCGCGTCCGGCCGTCCGCGGCGCGCAGGATGATCTCGGTGGGGGGCAGCACGCCGACCACCTCCGCCGCGAGGCCGACCTCTTCGCGGAGCTCGCGCAGGGCCGCCTCGGCCAGGGCCTCGCCGGCCTCGACGAGGCCCCCCGGCAGGGTCCAGACGCCGCGCATGGGCGCGTTGGCGCGGGCGGCGAGCAGCACCCGGTCGCCCCGGATCACCGCGATGGAGGCGCCGACGAAGGGACGCGTCGGGAACAGGCGCGTGGCGTCGTCGGGAGAAACGGTCTCAGTCATGGATTGGGATTCATGGCTTGGGATTCACCACGGCGATGCGCCCGTCGGCGAGGCCGACGAGGAGGCGGGCGGCCGGTCCCGTCCCGAGGGTGGCGACGCCGAAGGCGGCGGGCGCCGGCAGGGGAACGCGGGCACGCTCCGTCACGGCGCCCTTCAGGGAGACGATCGCCAGAGCCGAGCGGTCCGCCACCGGCAGGGCGAGGTCCACGGCCCCGTCGCGGGGGAGGAGGGCCGACAGGCCGGGACCGCCCTCGCCAGGCGCCGCGGCATCGTAGCCAAGTGCCGCGGCATCGTAGCCGGATGCTGCGTGAAGAACGCGCAGAGCCCCGCCCTCGTAGGCCCAGAGCCGGAGGCGGGTGACCCCGTCGGTCGGCCCCGTCACGGCGATCTGCGGCCGGCCGGTGCCGGAGAAATCCGCGATGCCGGCCACCTGGAGCGGCTTGCCGGCCTCCAGGGGGCCGCGCGCCCGCACGCTCCAGCCGGCCTCGGCGGGCTCGATGACCGCCAGCGACGAACCGCCCTCGGTTTCGGTCACGGCGAGGATGGCGGGGCGCCCGTCGAAGGCCGCGATCTGCGGGGACCGCAGGGCGAAGGCGGCGTCGGGGGCGGGCCGCACCGTCGCGGTGGCCACCGGCACGGGCTTCGGCTCGGCGCTCATGGGAACGGCTTTTCGCTCGCGGATCACGAGGGCGCCCGCCCCCGTGCGGCCCCCGACCGTCACCGGCTCGGCTAGGTGGGCCGACAGGGCCCCGGCGATGGCCCGGCGCGAGCCGGCAAGCGCCCCGCGCGGGGTCTCGGCGGCGGCCAGCCCCTCCACGGCCTCGCGGCCCAGAAGCGTCACGGTCACCCGCCCATCCACGAGGGCGAGGGCGGCGCCCCCCGCCTCCCCCCAGACCACCGCGATGGGGGCGCCGTCCTCGGACGCGCCGCCCTTGGGCCGCGCCAGGGGCAGGAGGCCGGAGGTCGCCACGGCCACGGCGACTTCGCTGCCGGGGCCGCGCAGGGCGCTCGCCGCGAACGGCAGGTCGAGGAGGGTGGCGACGGGCTCGGCGGCGACCGGGAGCGACGGGGTCAGGACCAGCAGGGCAGCGAGGAGCGCGGGCAGCCCCCCGCGTTCAGACATGCTGGCCGCCGTTGATGTGCAGCTCGGCGCCGTTCACGTAGGACGAGGCCTCGGTGCACAGGAAGTAGATGGCTTTGGCCACCTCGTCGGGGGTGCCGAGGCGGCGCTGGGGGATGCCCGCGACGATCTTGTCGGTGCCGGGCGAGAGGATCGCCGTGTCGATCTCGCCGGGCGAGATCGCGTTGACGCGCACCCCGAGGGGCCCGAAATCGCTCGCCATCTCACGGGTGAGGCCGGCCAGCGCCGCCTTCGAGGTGCCGTAGGCCGCCCCCGCGAAGGGATGGACGCGGGAGCCCGCGATGGAGGTGACGTTGACGATGGAGCCCTTGGCCCGCGTCAGCTCCTCGCACAGGCCGCGCGCCAGGAGGAGCGGCGCGAACACGTTGACCTGAAACACCTTGCGCCAGTCGCCGAACTCCGTGGCGATGGCGCCGAGGCGCTCGCCGTTGGCGCCTTTCGGCGAGATGCCGGCATTGTTGACGAGCGCGTGGAGCAGGCCGCCCTCGTCGGCCAGCCGCCCGGCCACCTCCCTGATCCCCCGCATGGTATCCTCGGGATCGGCGAGATCGACCTGGAGGTGATCCTCCGGGCCCATCTCCCACGGACAGTTCTCGGGAAACGCGTGGCGCGAGCAGGTGATGACCCGCCAGCCGGCCGCCGAGAAGCGCTTGACCGTGGCGTGGCCGATGCCGCGGCTCGCGCCCGTGAGCAGCATGACGCGGCGGCGTTCGTTGGAGGATGTGGCCAAGACCGTTCCTTCAGGATCGGGAGGCGGTTAACCAGAAGACACCCGCCACGCCGATCTCAAGGTCTAAGGGGCGCCGGCCCTAAAATCCAGGGTCCATCCCGCGCCGCACCACGGGCGGCGCGTGGCGTCAGGGATAGAGCCGCGCGCCCGTCCAGCCGTCGCCCGCGCGGGTGAAGCGCACCCGGTCGTGCAGGCGGAACGGGCCGTCCTGCCAGAACTCGATCGAGACCGGCGCGATGCGGTACCCGACCCAGTTCTCCGGGCGCGGCACCGGGCCGTCCTCAAACCGGGCGGCCAGCGCCGCGACCTCCGCCTCCAGGGTGGCGCGGTCGGCGAGCGGCCGCGACTGCCGGCTGGCATGGGCGCCGATGCGGCTGTCGCGGGCCCGGCTGGCAAAGTACGCGTCCGCTTCCGCCGGCGTGACGGGCGACACGGGGCCGCGGGCCCGGACCTGCCGGCGCAGGCTCTTCCAGTGCAGCACGAGGGCTCCTTGAGGGTTCTGCGCCAGTTCCTCGCCCTTGGCCGACTCCGTGTTGGTGTAGAACACGAATCCGCGCGCATCGACGCCCTTCAGGAGCACCATGCGCACGTCGGGCAGGCCGTCGGAGCCGGCGGTGGCGAGCGCCATGGCGTTGGCGTCATTGAGCTCGGACGCCTCGGCCTCGGCCATCCAGGCGCCGAACAGCGCCCACGGATCGGCGGCGCGGGTGAAGTCGTTCGAGGGGGCGGGGTCATCGATCCTTAACCGATCCAAGGCGAACATCCTGCTGAGCGTGAGATCCGGGTCGGGGGGCACCGACGTGGGGCGCGGTTGGCCGTCGGTCCTCTCCCGTCGTGAGTTCAGGTGTAATGCGTCGGTGCGACTCTAGAACGAAAGGGCCGGCGGCCAACATCCCCGCCGTTGGGATTTCGACCCGGGGCATCGGGACCAGGCGGACATGGCGGACGCTCGCCGCCCTCGCCTTCCTGCCCCTGTCGGGCTGCGGCCTGCCGATCATCACCTTCCAGGCCGAGACGGCGGCGGAAGCCGCCCCGCCGCCAGAGCCGACGAGCACCGGCAGCATCGGCCGGCACCCGGAGGGGTTCGGGCACGACCTCGGCACCGAGGATTGGCGCCGGGCCCACGCGGCCCTGTCGGTGGCCCTCGATCCGCAGGGCAACGGCCGGCCGGTGAAGTGGGACAACCCCGAGACGAGCCTGCGCGGCTCCGTCAATCCGACGGGCCTTCCTTACGTCTCCAACGACCAGATCTGCCGCGACTTCCTCGCCTCGGTGATCGCCCCCGGCCGCAGCCGGTTCCTGCGCGGCACCGGCTGCAAGCCGTCGGGCGGCGAGTGGGCCCTGAAGCGGGTGCGCGGCACGAAGGCGGCGATCTGACGCCTGAAGAACGGCGCCTTCGATGATGCGCCGGCGAAATCTTGGGTGCTCCGCGTTGCGAAGCCGAGTCGAACCGTCCACATCGGGGGCGATGATTCCGACGGAGGGGACCGCCGGCTCCCCACGGCCAGGCTGTTCACGGCCAGGCTCCTCACGGCACCGAGACAGTGTTGACCGATGCGCAATCCCTACGACGTGCTGGGCGTGCCCAAGGGCGCCAGCGAAGCCGACATCAAGAAGGCCTACCGCAAGCTCGCCAAGGCCTACCACCCCGACCGCAACGCCGGCGACGCCAAGGCCAAGGACCGCTTCGCCGAGGCGAACTCGGCCTATGAGATCCTGGGCGACGCGGGCAAGCGCGGGCAGTTCGACCGGGGCGAGATCGACGGTGACGGCAAGCCCCGCGCCAGCGGTTTCGAGGGCTTCGGCGGCGGCGGACGCGCCGGCGGGTTCGGCTTCGAGCAGGCGGCCCGGGGACGCGGCGCCGGCGGTCCCGGAGGGATGGGCGACGACATCTTCTCGCACCTGTTCGGCGAGGCGTTCCGGGCCGGTGCCGGTGGGGCCGGGGCCGCACCCCGCGAGCCGGCCAAGGGCGACGACGTGGCGGCCGAGCTCAGCGTGACCCTCGAGCAGGTGGCGAGCGAGGAGAAGCTGCGCCTGTCCCTGCCGGGCGGGCGCGACGTCGACGTGGTGGTGCCGCGCGGCGTGGTCGACGGTCAGGTGATCCGCCTGCGCGGCCTCGGAGCGCCGGCCGGGCGCGGCGCGCCGGGCGACGCGCTGCTCACCATCCGCATCCTGCCGCACCCCCGCTTCACCCCGGACGGCGCGGACCTGCGTGCCTCCGTCGAGGTGCCGCTCGAGGACGCGGTCCTCGGCGGGCCGATCCGGGTGCCGACCCTGACGGGCGCCGTCGAGATGCGGATTCCGGCGATGACGGGTTCGGGCCGCACCTTCCGCCTCAAGGGCAAGGGCCTGCCGAAGAAGGACGGCACGCGGGGCGACCTGTTCGCCACCACTGCCATCGCCCTGCCCGACGCCGAGGACCCGGCACTCACCGACTACGCCAAGGCCCGGCGCGCCGCGCGGGTGGGTTGAACCCGCACGAAGAATCACGGACTTCCGTCACCGCCATGCCTCCGCTAAGAGTGCCCGCGGCGCGTGCCGTTCAAGAGTGCGCGCGGCGCGTGCCGTCCGTCCGGTCCCTCCGGCCGGGCCTCGTCACGCCCAGCGGACGCTTCTGGCTCAGGTGACTTCATGGCGGACACGAATCCGGTTCACGATCACGTCGGCGGCCTGCTGGCCGGCAAGCGCGGCCTGGTGCTCGGTGTCGCCAATAACCGCTCCATCGCCTGGGGCATCGCCCGCTCCGCCGCCGCGCACGGGGCCAAGCTCGCCTTCACCTACCAGGGCGACGCCCTGAAGAAGCGCGTCGAGCCCCTCGCCCGCGAACTCGACGCCCACGTGGTCGGCCATTGCGACGTCACCGACCCGGCCTCCATCGACGCGGTCTTCGCCGCGACGGCGCAGGTGTTTCCCGAAGGCCTCGACTTCGTCGTCCACTGCATCGCCTTCTCGGACAAGGACGAGCTGACCGGCCGCTACCTCGAGACCTCGGAGGCGAACTTCACCAAATCGCTCCTGATCTCGTGCTACTCGTTCACGGCGATCGCGCAGCGCGCCGAGCCGTTGATGAAGGACGGCGGCTCGCTCCTGACCCTGACCTATTACGGCGCCGAGAAGTGGATGCCGCACTACAACGTCATGGGCGTCGCGAAAGCGGCCCTGGAAGCCTCCGTGCGCTATCTCGCCGCCGACCTCGGCCCCTCGAAGATCCGCGTCAACGCCATCTCGGCCGGCCCGATCAAGACCCTGGCGGCCTCCGGCATCGGCGACTTCCGCTACATCCTGAAGTGGAACGAGTACAACGCTCCCCTGCGGCGCACGGTCACCATCGAGGAGGTCGGCGAGACCGCCGCCTACCTCGTCTCCGACATGAGCCGCGGCATGACCGGCGAGATCCTCCACGTCGACGCCGGCTACCACGTCGTCGGCATGAAGAACCCGGACGCGCCGGACCTCAGCCTCGACAAGGATTGAGGACACGGGTCACGCCGTCCCATCGCCCTCGCGCGCCATGAAGTCGGCGATGAGGGCGAAGTAGCCGGGAAGGAGGTCGGCGAGCACCGCGCGCCCGGCCAGCGTCAACGTGAGGCGCTTGGCCCGACCGTCTCCGGGCGCCGGAACGCTGCCGAGCAGGCCCGCCTGCACCAGGGCCTTGACGGTTTCGGTCACGACGGGACGCGAAATGTCGAGCCGGTCGGCGATCGCGCTGGCTAGGAGACCCTCCTGCCCAGGCTCCCGATCAATGACGATCAGGACAAGGAAGCGCGTCTGCGACAGCGTGTGGGCCGTGAAATACGCCTCCAACGCGCGCATCAGCAGGCTCCCGCGCCTCAGGAGCCGGAGCGCCTCGGCTACAGCCTCGGCGTTCATGCCGGGGTAGCGCTCATGGTAGGTCTGGAGCATCTGCCGCGTGGGGAGGTCCTTCAGGAAGAACACGGAGCCTCCTCGCCGATCCTGCGCAGCCGCGTGATCTCGACCGGCCCGGAGAGCCACGTCCGATACTGGTCGAACACGGCGCACGTATAGGGCTGAGCATGGTGGGCGGCGAGCGCCGCGTCGTCGTCCCAGATTTCGTAGAGGTAGAGCGGCCCGTCGCCGTCCCGGTCTTCGTGCAGCGTGAAGCGGCGGCAGCCCGGTTCGGACCGTGTCACCGCCAGGATGTTCAGAACGGCATCACGGGCGGCGGCGCGATGCTCGGGCTTGGGCGTGATCCGGGCGAAGAGCACCAGCGGGTCCGACATGACGAGCCTCCATATAATTAGGATGCTAATCATTAAGACGTTCGATTGTGGTCGGCAAGTCCGGTCGGTCGGCACAGCCATTTCGGCGAGGAACCCTTCGCCTCACGCGTCATCCGCGAAATCGCCGAACAGTCTGAGCCCCTCGATCCAGGTCGCGCCCTCCCGCTTGATCACGCGGTGGGGCTTTGCGCCCCCCGCTTCGAGGATCGCGTCGGCCAGCCGTTCGGAATGGGTCACGAGCCAGACCTGCGTGCGTTCGGCAGCCTTGACGATCATGCGGGCGAGAGGAGCCAGCAGGTCTGGATGCAGGCTGGTCTCGGGCTCGTTGAGGGCGATGAAGGGGGGAAGCCGGTAGGCGAGCAGGGCGCCGGCGAGGGCGAGGAACCGGAGCGTCCCGTCGGAGAGTTCGGACGCTTCGAAGGTCCGCTTCGGATAGTCGGGAAACACCATGCCGAATCGTGCCTCGCGCCCCGGCAGGGGAAGATCGAGGCGGGCGCCCGGAAAGGCGTCGTCGACGGCGGCGGCGAGGTCGACCACGTCTTCCCGGATATGCTTGAGCGTGGCGAACACCGCGGCAAGGTCCGAGCCGTCCGAGGACAGGGTGGGCGCCGTCACCGCGAGGCAGGGCCGGCGCAGGGCCGAGGCGGCGTCCGTGCGGAAATCATGGTGGAAGCGCCAGGCCGTCAGGGCGCTCCGCACCTGATAGAGTTCCGGATAGGCGCCGGCATCCTGGGTGGTGCCGAGGACGGTCTCGGACGGCAGCAGATCGTAGCCGAGGCTGCGCTTGAGGCCCTCCGCGTCGCGTACGAACCCGCCCGGCCCCGCGCGATCGAGCATCGTGGCCGGGCGACGACCGGAGATCAGGCGAAGCCGCTCGGTCTTGAGGTCGGGCTCCAGGGGAAAGCCGGCCGCCCCCTCGAGCGGCTTGAAGCCGACCTCGACGGCATAATCGTACGCCAGGCCGCTGACCGGGTCGTCGAGTTCGACGCACCAGCGGATTCGGGCCGACTCGTGCAGCTTGCGCTCCCCGGCCCAGCTCACGGATTCCATGCCGCCCTCGGCGGCGAGATCCCGGATCAGGGTCCCGGCGGCGGCCGATTGCAGGCATTCGAGCGCCCGGTACAGGTTGGTCTTGCCGACCCCGTTGGCACCGATGAACAGGGAGAGGCGACCCACCGGGAAGCGGATCGCGCGCAGCGACCGGTAGCCCGACACGGCGACGTCACGAACGGCCAGCATGCCCGCGAACTCCCGTCGATCGCCGCGCATGACCTCGACTCGGCGATCAGCCGGAATATAGTCCTCGATCCCACCACGCTGTCAATCCGGCACGCGCATCCCGGCAATGTCGCCGTTCGCTTGCGGGAACCGCGGGTCCATCGCCTCCAGCGTGTCGGCGATGGTGCGGGCGACGAGGAGGTTGCGGAACCACTTTCGGTTGGCCGGCACCACGTGCCACGGCGCGTGCGGTGTGGAACACCGGGTCAGCGCGTCCGAGAACGCCGCCTGGTAGGCGTCCCAGGATTTGCGCTCGACGAGGTCGGCCGGATCGAACTTCCAGTGCTTCTCCGGCGTGGCGATGCGCGCCTCCAGGCGCTCCTTCTGCTCGTCCTTCGAGATGTGGAGGAAGAACTTCAGGATCGTCGTGCCCTCGGCCACGAGCATCCGCTCGAAGTCGTTGATCTGGCCGTAGCGCGCCCGCCAGACCGGCTCCGGCACGAGCCCTTTCACCCGCACCACCAGCACGTCCTCGTAATGGCTGCGGTTGAACACCCCAATTATGCCGCGCCCCGGCGTCCTGGCGTGGTAGCGCCACAGGAAGTCGTGTGCGGCCTCCTCGGCGCTCGGCACCTTGAACGGCCACACCCGGCACCCCTGCGGATTCACCCCCTCGAACACCGCCCGGATGGTCCCGTCCTTGCCGCCGGTATCGATGGCCTGAAACACCACCAGGAGGCTGCGCGCGCGCTCGGCGTAGAGCCGCTCCTGCAGGGACACGATGCGGGCGCGCTCCACAATCAACGCTTCCTTGGCCGCCGCCTTGTCGAGGCCGCCATCGGCATCCGCATCGACGGCCGACAGATCGAAAGCCGATCCTCCCGAGGCTTGGCCCGGCGCGACGGTGACGAGGCCCGGGGCGGCGTCAGGGCCGGAGGCCGTGCGCGGCTTGCGGGAACCGCCCTCCTCCGCCACCGTTCCCCCGGGTTCCCCGCCGGCTCCGGACTTGCTGGACGCCCGCTTGATGTGCTTGTGCGGCATATGGAAATTCGTTCTCTGACGAGCGGGGCGCGCAGGATCTTGAAATCGACCGAGACTTTGAGATCCACAACGATCCCCAAACGCGGCCGTTCCGGTGCGCCCCGGGGGGCCGCCCCGTGACCCCGACCCTCTACGTCGTCCGCCACGGCCAGACCGACTGGAACGCGGAAGGGCGGCTCCAGGGCCAGCGCGACATCGCCCTCAACGCCGAGGGCCTGCGCCAGGCCGACGAGGCGGCCGACCGCCTGATGCGGGCGGCGGGCGCGGATCTGCCCGGCCTCGACTTCGTCGCCAGCCCCCTGGCCCGCACCCGCCGCACCATGGAAGCCCTGCGCGCCCGCCTGGACCTGGCGCCGGAGGCCTACCGCACCGATCCGCGCCTGAAGGAAATCAGCTTCGGCACCTGGGAGGGCTCGACCTGGGCCGAGATCCGGCGCAGGGACGCGGCCCGGGCCCTGGCGCGGGACCGCGACCGCTGGGGCTACCGGCCGCCGGGCGAGGGCGGGGAAAGCTACGCCATGCTGGTCGAGCGCGTCGCCCCCGCGCTCGCCGCCCTCGAGGGCCCGGCCTGCATCGTCGCCCATGGCGGCGTCGCCCGGGCGATCCTGGTGATCCGGGGCTGCCTCGGCGTCCGCGAGGCGCCGCGCATGGGCATCCGCCAGGGCGGCGTGCTCGTCATCGAGGGCGCGTCCTGGCGCTGGGCCTGAGGGGGGCGGTCCGCAATGCGGCTTCGCATCACGCCCGGTTCCTGATCGCCCAAACGTGCTAGAGCGCTGCCGAACTTCGAGAAGCGCCGCGATTCCGGCGTGATCCGGGCGCCTTACCCGGCCAACGAAGCGCATTCCGAGGCCTGCTGCGTCAGCGGGCCGGGATCGGCAGCGGAGCAGTGGATGACCAGTCTCGCCGAGACGGCCCGGCCCCCGGCGGAGGGGCCCGCGCGCAAGGGGGTCCCGTCGGGGCAGGAGGTCCTGTCCGGACAGGAGGTCTTGTCCGGCAAGGCGATCCTGCGCGGCGAGATCCGTCCCGACCTCATCCGCGACGAGGTCCTGGGCGAGATCTTCTGCGCCAGCGCCGCCGCGCGGCCCGGTCATCCGGCCCTCGTCGACGGCGCGCGCACGAGCGCCGACGGCGCCCACCCGGCCCTCACCTACGCGGAGGTCGAGGCGCGGGCCGGTGCCATCGCCCGGGGGCTGGCGCATCGCGGTATCGGCCCCGGCGATGTCGTCGGCCTGTGGATGGCGCGGGGGCCCGATCTCCTCGTGGCGCAGATCGGCATCACCCTGTCGGGCGCCGCCTGGCTGCCTTTCGACGCCGAGGCCCCGGCCGACCGCGTCGCCGTGTGCCTCACCGACGCCGCCGCCAAGGCCCTCCTCGTCTCGCCCGCCCTGGCGCCCCAGGCGCCCGACGCCGCGCCGGCCCTCACCGTGGAGGCCCTGCTGGCGCAGACGCCCACCGACGCGCCCCGGCCCGATCCGCGCGCCGCCGGCCTGACGCCGGAGCACCCGGCCTACCTCATCTACACCTCGGGCTCGACGGGGGTGCCCAAGGGCATCGTCATCAGCCACGCCAACATCTGCCACTTCCTGCGCTCCGGAAACGCCCTCTACGGCATGCGGGCCGACGACGTGGTGTTCCAGGGCGCGTCCGTCGCCTTCGATCTCTCCATGGAGGAGATCTGGGTCCCCTACCTCGTCGGCGCGACCCTGTTCGTGGCGTCCCCGGCGATGATGGGCGATGTCGAGGCCCTGCCGGGCATCCTGGCGCGCGCGCGCGTCACGGTGCTCGACACGGTGCCGACCCTGCTCGCCATGATCTCGGGCGATCTTCCCACCGTGCGCCTCGTGCTGCTCGGCGGCGAGGCCCTGCCCGAGCCCCTCGTCGCCCGCTGGGCGACGGAGGCCCGCGCCCTGTTCAACACCTACGGGCCGACGGAGGCGACGGTGGTCGCCACCGCCGCGCGGATGCAAGCCGGCACGCCCGTCACCATCGGCAGCCCGATCCCGAACTACTCGGTCTACGTCGCGGGCGAGGCCCTCGAACTTCTCGGCCCCGGCCAGCAAGGTGAGTTGCTCATCGGCGGCCCCGGCGTCGCGAAGGGCTACCTCCAGCGCCCCGAGCTGACGGCGGAGAAATTCATCGCCAACCCGTTCGATTCGGACGGGAGCGACCCGGTGCTCTACCGCTCGGGCGACGCGGTCTCCCTCGATGCCGCCGGCAACATCCTGTTCCACGGCCGCATCGACGATCAGGTGAAGATCCGCGGCTTCCGGGTCGAGCTCGGCGAGATCGAGTCGCGCATCCAGGTGCTGCCCGGCATCAACCAGGCGGCGGTGGTCCTGCGCCAGGACGACGGGGTCGACCGTCTCGTCGCCTTCCTGGTCCCCGAGCGCGGCACGGAGATCGACAAGAGCCGCTTGCGCCACACCCTCTCCGAGCAGATGCCGCCCTACATGGTGCCGGGCCATTTCGAGGTGGCCGAGGTTCTGCCGCGCCTCACCTCCGGCAAGGTCGACCGCAAGGCCCTGCGCGCCGCGACCCTCACGGTGGCCGATACGTCCGGCGAGCAGGAGCCCCCGCGCAACGAGACCGAGGCCGCGCTCCTCGCCGCCGCCACCCAGGTGTTCGGCAACCAGGCGATCCCGTTCGAGGGCGACTTCTTCACCGATCTCGGCGGCCACTCCCTGCTGGCCGCCCGCTTCGTGGGAGCCGTGCGCGAGGCGCCGGCGCTCGCCGCCATCACCCTTCAGGACGTCTATGGACGGCGCACCCTGCGGGCCATGGCCGACGCCCTCATCGCGCGCACCGGCGGGGCGGGCACGCAGATGGCGGTGCGCGATCTCAGCTTCGCCCCGCCCTCGCTGAAGCGGCGCTTCCTCTGCGGCCTCGCCCAGGCCGCCGCCCTCCCCTTCGTCATCGCGCTGGCCACCTCGCAATGGCTCGGCATCTTCGTGACCTACCTCCTGCTCACGGGCGGCGGCCTCGGCTTCTTCGGCGAACTCGCGGTGCTGCTGCTGGTCTATATCGGCATCAACGCCGTCACGGCCGCCATCGCGGTGGCGGCGAAGTGGATCATCCTCGGACGGACCAGGCCCGGGCGCTACCCGCTCTGGGGCGTGTACTATTACCGCTGGTGGCTGGCCCAGCGCCTGACGCCGCTCGTTCACATCAAGTGGCTCCAGGGCTCGCCCGCCATCGTGTTCTACCTGCGGCTGCTGGGCGCGAAGATCGGCGACGACACGCTCATCTCCGACGCGGAGATCGGCGCGCCCGACCTCGTCACCATCGGGGCCGGCGCCTCGCTCGGCGGACGCCTCGTCATCGCCAACGCCGAGGTGGTGGGCGACGAGCTCATCATCGGCCGGGTCACCATCGGGGCGGACGTCGCCATCGGCGCCTCCTGCGTCATCGGCCCCGACACGGTCATCGGCGACCACGCCGAGATCGGCGACCTCACTACGATCCCCACCGGCACGGTGGTGGGCCGGGCCGAGGCCTGGGACGGCTCGCCGGGCGCCAAGGTCGGCACCGTCGATCCCGCGCTCCTGCCGGAGCCCGCCACGGCCTCGCCGCGGCGGCGCCTCGCCTTCGGGGTGCTCTACGCCTTCCTGCTGGCGGCGATCCCCGCCATCGGCCTGCTGCCGATCTTCCCGGCGTTCTACATCTTCGACCAGCTCAGCGATTCGCTGTCCGATCTCACGGACATCGACTACCACTGGTACCTGCCGCTGCTGACCTGGCCCACCGCCATGCTGATGACGGCCGGTACGGTCTTCCTCATCGCCGGCATCCGCTGGGCGATCCTGCCGCGCGCGACCTCCGGCACCCACTCGATCCACAGCGGGTTCTACCTGCGCAAATGGACGGTGGCGCTGGCCGCCGAGGTCACCCTCGAGACCCTCTCGTCGCTGTTCGCCACGGTCTACATGCGGGCGTGGTACCGGCTCATGGGCGCCCGCATGGGCCAGGGCGCCGAGATCTCGACGAATCTCGGCAGCCGCCACGACCTCGCCGATATCGGCATGCGCAACTTCGTCGCCGACGAGGTGGTGTTCGGCGAGGAGGAGATCCGACGCGGCTGGATGCACCTGCACGAGGTCCACACCGGGGCCCGCGTCTTCGTCGGCAACGACGCCGTGGTGCCGCCGGGGGCCGTCATCCCCGACGACGTCCTCATCGGCATCAAGTCGAAGCCCCCGGCCAACGACCTCATGGCGCCGGGCGACACCTGGTTCGGCTCGCCACCGATCAAGCTGCCGGCCCGCCAGCGCGTCGACCTCGGTTCCGACCTCCAGACCTACGAGCCGGGGCTGGGCCCCAAACTCCGGCGCGGCATCTTCGAGGCGTTCTCGACCTCGTTCTCGCCGATGCTGTTCATCACCCTCGCGATCTCGGCCATCGACTGGTACTTCTACCCCGCCATCCTGGCCCAGGACTGGACCGGGCTCGCCGTCTCCTTCGTCCTGGTCAGCGTCGCCATCGCCTTCATCCAGTCCTTCACCGTCATCGCGGTGAAATGGCTGCTCATGGGCGTCTACAAGCCCGGCATGCGGCCGATGTGGTCGTGGTGGGCCATGCGGACGGAGGCCGTGGCGGTTCTGTACTGGGGGCTCGCCGGCAAGGTGCTGCTCGAGCACCTCGTCGGCACGCCGTTCCTGCCCTGGATGCTGCGGCTCCTCGGCGTGAAGGTCGGCCGCGGCGTGTGCATGCTCACCACCGACATCACCGAGTTCGACTGCGTCACCATCGGCGACTACGCCACGATCAACCGCACCTCGGCCCTGCAGACCCACCTCTACGAGGACCGGATCATGAAGGTCGGCCGGGTGGTGGTCGGCGAGGGCGTTTCGGTGGGCGCGTTCTCGACGGTGCTCTACGACACCAGGGTCGGCGCCTATGCCCGCCTGCGCCCGCTCACCATCGTGATGAAGGGCGAGTCGATCCCGCCCCATTCCGAGTGGGAGGGCGCCCCGGCGGTACCGGTGGTGCACGCGGCCCCGAAGGCGGCGTGAAGGACGGGCTCGCCGACGCGCCTGTCCCGGACGCCCGAAACGCAGTAGAAGGCGATTCGGAACCCAGCACTCGAAGTGCCGCGAAGCGGCGCAGTTTTCGCAAGCCTCGACAGGTCGGCGCAGAGCACGACAGGCCCCCTCTCCTGGAAGGAGAGGGGACCCGCGCTCGCCAGAGACTGAACGGATCAACCGGAGACGTCATCAGCGCTGGGTCCCGGGTCGCATTCCGCTCACGCTGCATGCGCCCGGGAGAGGGGCGGCGCTCCAATCCGAACCGCCCGAAAAAATCACCCCCGCGGCGCCAGGGTCTCCTCGAACACCACGGCCTCGCCCCGCGACGGCGCGGTGAGCTCGCCCTGCCACATCACGGGGACGCCGCGCACGAGGGTGCCCACGGGCCAGCCCGTCACGGTGACGCCGTCATAGGGCGTCCAGCCGCATTTCGAGGCGATCCAGTCGTTGCGGATGGTCTCCCGGCGCTTGAGATCGACCACGGTCACGTCGGCGTCGTAGCCGACGGAAAGGCGCCCCTTGCGACTGATCCCGAACAGGCGCTTGGGGCCGGCACTGGTGAGATCGACGAGCCGGGCGAGCGACAGGCGCCCGGCCGCCACGTGGTCGAGCATGATCGGCACCAGGGTCTGGACCCCGGTCATCCCCGAGGGTGAGGCCGGATAGGGCTTGGCCTTTTCCGACAGGAGGTGCGGCGCGTGGTCGGAGCCGAGCACGTCGGCGACCCCCTGGGACAGCCCGTGCCAGATGCCGTCGCGGTGCGACGCGTCGCGCACGGGCGGGTTCATCTGAACGAGGGTACCGAGGCGGGCATAGGCTTCCGTACCGTCGAGGGTGAGGTGGTGGGGCGTCACCTCGCAGGTGGCGACGTCCTTCGCCTGCGCCAGAAACACCATCTCCTCCTTGGTGGAGATGTGCAGGATATGGATGCGCGCGCCCGTGGCGCGGGCGATGCGCACGAGGCGCTCCGTCGCCTTCAGGGCGGCTTCCGGCGAGCGCCAGACCGGGTGCGAAGCGGGATCGCCCGGCACCTGCCGATTCACCTGCGCCCGCAGCATCGGCTCGTCCTCGGCGTGGAAGGCGGCCCGGCGCCGGGTGCGCTTGAGGATCTCGGTGACGCCGGCATCGTCCTCCACCAAGAGCGACCCCGTGGACGAGCCGACGAACACCTTGATGCCGGCCGCCCCCGGCAGGCGCTCCAGTTCGGCGACCTCATAGGCGTTCTCGTGGGTGCCGCCGACCCAGAACGCGAAGTCGCAATGCATCCGGTGGTGCGCCCGTGCGACCTTGTCGGCCAGCGCCTCCGCGCTGGTGGTGAGCGGGTTGGTGTTGGGCATCTCGAACACCGCCGTGACGCCGCCCATCACCGCCGCGCGCGAGCCCGATTCCAGATCCTCCTTGTGGTCGAGGCCGGGCTCGCGGAAATGGACCTGGCTGTCGATGACGCCCGGCAGGAGGTGCAGGCCGGTGCAGTCGCGTCGTTCCGCGGCGTCCGCCCGCGACAGGTCGCCGATGGCGGCGATGCGGCCGGCCCGGATGCCGAGATCGGCCCCGTGCGCCCCATCCTGATTCACGATCGTGCCGCCGGAGAGCACGAGGTCGAAGGGCTGGTCCATCAGGGGGCTCCACATTGAGACGCGGGTGGCGGCGGCTTATGTCAGGCGAGGGTGGTGCGCAACGCCACCGGAATCCCTGGAGCCGCCATGCCGATCGCCCTGCTGCCCGACCGCGCCCTCGTCACCGTCACGGGCGAGGAGGCCACGGGCCTGCTGCAGGGCGTCGTCACCTGCAACGTCGAGACCCTGGCGCCGGGCGAGGCGCGGCTCGGCGCCCTGCTCACCCCCCAGGGCAAGGTGCTGTTCGATTTCCTGATCTCCCGGATCGACGGCGGCTACCGCCTCGACACAGAGGCGACGCGGGCACCCGATCTGCTCAAGCGCCTCACCCTCTACCGCCTGCGCGCCAAGGCGGCCCTCGCCCTCGATCCGGCGATCAGCGTCGCCGCCGCCTGGGACGGTGCCGGGACCGCGATGGACACCGATGCGGTGACGGACGGCCGCCTCGCGGGGCTCGGCACCCGCCTCTACGCGGCGCAGGGCGCCTTCTCGGCGGACGCCACGGAGGCCGATTACCACGCCCACCGCATCGCACTCGGCATCCCCGAGGGCGGGCGCGACTTCGCCTTTTCCGACGCCTTCCCGCACGAGGCGCTCATGGACCAGCTCGGCGGCGTCGATTTCAGGAAGGGCTGCTATGTCGGCCAGGAGGTGGTGTCGCGCATGCAGCATCGCGGCACCGCCCGCACCCGGGTCGTGCCCGTGGTCGCCGTCGAGGGCGATCTCGTGACGGGTGCGGAGATCACCGCCGGCCAGCGCGGCCTCGGCACCGTGGGTAGCGTCGCGGGGTCCCGCGGCCTCGCCCTCCTGCGCCTCGACCGCCTCGCCGATGCCCTCGCCACGGGCGAGCCCCTGCGGACGGGCGCCGCGCGCCTCGGCGTCGAGAAGCCGTCGTTCGCCACCTTCGCCTTCCCCGAGGTGGCGCAGGCCGGGTGACGCAGGGGATGTTTGTTCCCGGCCCGTTCTCCGGTTAAGACGGGACCATGCCCTCCGAATCCTCCGGCCTGATCCACCATCCCGACGGCTGCCCCCGCTGCTGGTGGGCCGGCCTCGACCCCGTCTACGTCGCCTATCACGACACCGAGTGGGGCGTGCCAGAGCGCGACAGCCGCGCCCTGTACGAAAAACTCATCCTCGACGGGTTCCAGGCTGGCCTGTCCTGGATCACCATCCTGCGCCGGCGCGAGGGGTTTCGCCGGGCGTTCCAGGGCTTCGACCCGGAGGCGATCGCCTGCTTCACGGACGCGGACGTCGCGCGGCTGATGGGCGACACCGGCATCATCCGCAACCGCGCCAAGATCGTCGGCACCATCGCGGGCGCCAGGGCCTTCCTCGCCATCGAGGAGCGCGGCCCCGGGTTCTCGCAATTCCTGTGGGACTTCGTCGAGGGTGCGCCGGTTCAGGGCACGGCCACCGAGCGGGCCGGCATCGCCACCGAGACCGACGTGTCGCGCCGGATGGCCAAGGCCCTGAAGGCCGAGGGCTTCGCCTTCTGCGGCCCGACCATCGTCCACGCCTTCATGCAGGCGGTGGGAATGGTCAACGACCACCTCGTCGGCTGCCACCGCCACGCGCCCTGCGCCGCCCTGGGCCGGACTTCGGGCAAGATCCCGGGAGGCGCCGCGTGAGCGGCTCGCGCGCCTGGCAGCGCATGCTCTCGGGCCGGCGCCTCGACCTCCTCGACCCGTCGCCCGACGACATCGCCATCGCCGACATCGCCCATGGGCTCGCCCGCGTCGCCCGCTGGAACGGCCAGACCGCCGGGCCGCACGTGTTCTCCGTGGCCCAGCATTCCCTGCTGGTGGAGGCCATCGGCACCGGGCTCAGGCCCGATCTCGCCCCGGCGCGGCGCCTCGAACTGCTCCTGCACGACGCCCCCGAATACGTGATCGGGGACATCATCTCGCCGTTCAAGGCGGCCATCGGCGATTCTTACAAGGCGGTGGAGCGGCGCCTGCTCGCCGCCATCCGCGCCCGCTTCGGTCTGCCCGAGCCCGCCCCGGAGGAGGTGCGCCTCGTCAAGCGCGCCGACGGGATCGCGGCCTACTGGGAGGCGATCCGCCTCGCGGGTTTCGACCGCCCGGAGGCCGCCACGATCTTCGGCGATCCGGGGCCGCTCACCGCCGGGGCCGAGGCCCTGCTCGATCCGTGGCCGACGGACGCGGCGCAGGCCCGCTTCCTCGCCCGCTTCGAAGCCCTCTGGGAAGCCTGATGCCCACGCTCCACGTCTGCCCCCTGTCGCGCCTGCCCGAGACCCTGGCGGGGACGGGCGCGCGCGGTCTCATGACCCTGATGAAGGCCGGCACCGCCATTCCTCGGCCCGATTCCATCGCCGAGGGCCGGCATTGCGTCGTCGAGGTCAGCGACATCGCCGCGCCCCTGGAGGGCCACGTCCTGGCCGACGAGGGCCATATCGGCCGCATCCTCGACTTCGTCGCGGCCTGGGACCGGGCCGACCCGCTCGTGATCCACTGCTACGCCGGCATCAGCCGCTCGACGGCCGCCGCGTACATCGCCGCCTGCGCCCTGGCGCCGGAGCGCGACGAGGGCGCCATCGCCGACGCCCTCCGGGCGGCCGCGCCCTCGGCCACGCCCAACCCCCTGTTCGTCGCCATCGCCGACCGGATGCTCGGCCGCGACGGGCGCATGAGCGCCGCCATCACCCGGATCGGACGCGGCGCCGACGCCTTCGAGGGCACGCCGTTCACCCTCGCCCTGGCCTGAGGGCGGACCACCCCGGCGCGATCGATCATCGCCGGATAGGCCATATGCGACAGGATCTTGGAGACAGGTCCGCAAGGGGATCATCAGGACGGCGGGTGTGGCCGAAACGACGCCCCCGGCGGCGAATCGATCCGGTCGCGCCTCGTCCACGGGCTCGCGGGGTTGTCGCGGGGACGAGGCCGCGCTTAAACCGGCACGATGAAGGGTAGACTGGAATGACTTCAGCGCGCTCCGCCGTTCCGGCGTCGACCGATGCTGGCGCCGCCGAACAGGATCTGGCTTCGATCCGGGACCTGCCGTTCGAACGGGCCCTCGAACAGCTCGAAGGCATCGTCCGCAGCCTCGAGAAGGGCGACGTGCCCCTGGACGAGTCCGTGGCGATCTACGAGCGCGGCGAGGCGCTCAAGCGCCATTGCGATGCGCTGCTGCAGCGGGCCGAGGCTCGCATCCAGAAGATCACCCTGGGTGCCGACGGCAAGGCCGCCGGCACGGCGCCCCTCGACACCGAATAGCGATGGCCGGGCGGATCGGACGATCAGCGCGCGAAGCTTCCAGGCTCCTGGCGCTGACTCAAAAAACTCATTTGCCGCAATCTCTTGCGCGCATGTCTTTCCTCCGGACGTGAGGGTGCTTTCGGTGTCCCAGCAAGAAACCTCGATTCTGGACGGACTGTCCGAGACGTCCGCGCTTCGCCTTCTTCCGGAGAGCGATCTTCCGGCGGTGGCGGAGGCCGTGCGGGCGGAGATGATCGAGGCCGTGTCGGTGACGGGCGGGCATCTCGGCTCCGGGCTC
>NZ_JAKSXV010000093.1 GCF_022829345.1 Methylobacterium sp. J-090
GCCGAGACGGGCGGCCTGGTCCGGCGGCAGGCGGATGCGGGCGGTGTAGTGGCTCATGCCGGTCTTCGGATCGGTGGTCACGTCCGCCGAGACCCGGCTCACCACCCCGTCGATCTCCGGCGTCGTGCGCTGGTTGAAGGCCGGGAATCGCAGGACCGCCGGCTGGTCGAGGCGGACGTTGTCGATGTCCTGGGGCTGGATCTTCACCTCGACGGCGAGCTGGTCGGCCTCGGGCACGATGAGCATGGCGGGCTCGGAGGGCGTCACCAGGCCGCCGATGGTGTGGACCGTCATCTGGTGCACGATGCCCGATTGCGGCGCGCGCATCTCGATGCGCTTCAGCTGGTCCTCGGCCGCGACGCGCTTCTCCCGGTATTCCGACCACTTGCCCCGGATCTCGGCCAGATCCTTGCTGGTCTCGGTGCGCATGTCCCCGTCGATCTGCAGGATCTGGAGTTCGGTTTCGGCGATCCGGCCGCGCGCACTCGCCGTCGCGGCGACGAGCTGGCCGCGTTCGCCGTCGAGGCGGGCGCCATCCCGCTCCAACGCGTTGACCCGCGCCAGGGAGACGAGGTTCTTGCCGTAGAGTTCGCGCACGCCCTTCAGCTCGTCGGTGATGAAGCCGATTTCGCGCGCCTTGGCGGTGACCTGCTCGGTCAGCCCGTTGATCTCCTCGCGCAGTTGCAGGACGCGCTCGCGCAGCTGCGCCTTCTGGCCCGCGCGGCCCGCCACACGGGATGTGAACAGCCGGGTCTCGCCGTCGATGAGGTGGGCCACCGCCGGGTCGCCGTCCCGGCGGGCGAGAAGTTCGGGCGGGAAGGTGATGTGCCCGGCTCCGTCGCGCTCGGCCTCGTCGCGGGCCCGGCGGGCGGAGAGCTCGTCGAGGGCCTTCAGGACGATGTCGGGGTTGGCGGGGACCTGGGTCGCGTCGAGGAGGATCAGCGCGGCGCCGGCCTTGACCCGCGCGCCCTCCCGCACGCGCGATTCGCCGACGACGCCGCCGGTGGGATTCTGGACCTTCTTCACGTCGGATGCGACCACGAGCTGGCCCGGCGGGCGCACCGCGCCCCAGATCTGCGTGCCGGTGGCCCAGCCGCCGACCCCGACCACCAGGGCCGCCCCGAGGCCGAGGCCGAGGGCGAGGTGACGGCGGATCGAGCCGTGGGCGGGGGGAAGCGGACCCGCGGGGACGGATCCGG